>NZ_JBMYIX010000001.1:0-1923010 GCF_049629585.1 Flagellimonas algicida
GGCCCACCCCTTTCCATTCCGAACAGGGAAGTTAAGCCCGTTTGCGCCGATGGTACTGCCACACCAGGTGGGAGAGTAGGTCGCCGCCTTCCTCAAAGCCCTTTACGTATGTAGAGGGCTTTTTTTATTGTATATTTTCTTCGGTGATTATATTTGTACTATAATTTCAGTAAAGCGTTTATTCTTGCCCCAAAAATCAAATCCGGTTTTATTAGAGGAAAAATGGAATGCGTACTCGCATGCCATTGGTATTGTGCTGGCCCTTTTGGGGAGTGTAATTCTTCTTCAAAAAGATATCAAGGATACACCGTACCTTTTCGGAAGTGTTTTGGTGTATTGTATTTCGCTGGTATTACTATTTACAGCATCTACGGTATATCATTCCGTACAGGATCCCAGATTGAAAAAGAAGCTGAGGATTTTGGACCATATCAGCATTTACTATCTGATTGCTGGAACCTATACCCCAGTTTGTCTCACTGTACTTTTACCTTCAAAAGGGTGGCTCCTATTCTTTTTGGTTTGGGGTATAGCCTTGTTTGGAACCGTGTTGAAACTGTTCTTTACGGGCAAGTTTGAAGTGTTCTCCTTAGTGCTTTATGGTGTTATGGGTTGGCTCATTGTCATTGATGTTTCTTATTTGGTGGAGCACTTATCGGGAACTGGATTACTTTATTTATCACTTGGTGGAGCCTTTTATACCTTGGGCATTGTCTTTTATGCCGTTAAAAAAATACCGTTTAACCATTTGATTTGGCACTTTTTTGTGCTTGGAGGAGCTGTTAGTCATTGGTTGATGGTTTCCAAGTTGGATGCACCTATTTAACCGGAACTTTATGACCCCACTTTATTGATATTTAAAGCTCCAATTATCGAATATAAAAGCATCTTGATTGGTTATACTCTCCATTATTGGGGAAACTTCAGTATGCTCTTTGTATTCACTTATTACCTTATTGAGATAGTCTGAATAGGTGGATATGATATCAAAAGAAATCAATTCACTATACTCAACAGAGTAAGTCTGATTCTCAAAAATTGAGTATACATTTAGACTTGATAATTCTTCTGGCAATATGGGAAGATAAATTGGTCCATCTTTCGAACTATCAAAGAGTACTGGCATCAATTGACTGCCTTGGCCTTCACTTCCTATCTCAACCATTAGTCTACCTACATTATGTCCAGTACCAGTTTTGGTAATATTGACTTCGTTTCCATTTTGATTGTGCTCAATGGTCCAATCCGGGAGCAAATATTCGGTAGCCGGTAGGCCATCTCTATAGGTGTTATAATTGTTAAGTTTAAAACGATGTTGGTATTTTTCAAAAACTGTTGGATAATAATAATTATCCGATCCCTCTGGGCTAAATGTAATGTTGGAATCATAAATCAAGTGTGGGAGTTTGTTACCAACATCTTCAGCTTTCTCGAATCCCCAAATATTTAGATTATGATTATATCCGGGCAAACTATTCCCGCTAAATGTGGTGGTACCTTGATTGATATCGTCAAAGCTAAAGTCAGATCTGTTGATAACGAAATCTGGATCCCAGGGATTGTCAATTTTTAAATACCCATAAAAAGATGGGTCTTCACCCATATGATATCCTATCAAGTAATAATTTTCATATGGATTATAACCGTTTCCTTCATAAGATGCCAAACCGAGTTCCTCAAGATTTGGGTCATGTTGTGTGGTTTGAAATCCATTTCCGCGGCTAATCACACTTTCTACGCCAAAAAATCCTGACATCGGAATGGTCTGTTGGTTCAATGATTCTCCAAGAGCGGCAGTAAAATTTATATGCGTGAAATTAGAACGTGTTAGGTTTTGTACAATGGTCATGTGCGTCTTGACCCAACTTGATTGGTTTTCTTCTGCAATGAATGAGACCATGTATTCTTTATCTACTGCAAATTCGTCTGGAGCATAGATTACCAACTCTGTATCGGTAATTTCAACCGTTTCAAGCATAATAAAAGACCCATCCATTTCGGAAATTAGAATATGGAACCCAAACCAACTGTTTTCGAAGAAGCCATTTTCCATTTGAACTTCAAAAAGTTTGCGTAAAATCTGGTTGGTGAAATTTAATGTGGTTTCATTTCCTACAGCATCAGTCGCAACGAGCTCAAAATTAGCCTCTCCAACAGGAAATAGGTCAGGGTTGAGAAGTATTTCCCATGTTTCATTGATTGAAGAATCCAATATAGTTTCATCATTCAATTTAGCCACAAAGGAAACCACCTCGGAAAAAGCGTCCTGGACTTGGGGGGCAAATAGAAAAGGTTCGTCCAAAATCTCGTTTGCCCCTGGATTCATTATGGCAATCTCTGGCCCGGTATTATCTGAAATAAACACTACCTCGTGGATAGCGAGGTTTTCGGCCAAGTCTATAGCTTCAATTTTCAGGGTATTTTCACCATCCGATAGGTTAAGGGTATTGATGTTGACTTCATAATTGGCATCTGTTATTTCAGACAGCAATGCATTGTCCAAATAGACCTTTACCCCATTTAGACCCTCATTTTCCGTAATGTTAAAAGTCACGGTATTGGTATCACCATTTATTATGGTTCCTTGTATCAGGGATACCTCCGATATTGTGGGAAGCTCATTGTCAATATTGATTACCTGTTCTTTGGAAGTCTTGTTTCCAGAGGTATCGGTTACGGTAACTTTGAGTACGTAATCCGTAAACTTTCCCGTCAACGAGTTTTTTGATGCATAGCCCGAAATGTCAATGGTAATTTGATAGGGTGCCGTGGTATCCTCTCCAACTTTTTGGTCATCAATAAAAGCTTCAACTTTGGCAATGCCCCCAGCATCTTGGGCGTTGATGTTGATTTGAATTTGATTACTGACCACTACAGGCTCAGTTGAACTTCCGCTAGATGTTCCTGCTATGTTGAAATTTGCTGTTGGAGCAGTAACATCTAGTTCTGGAGTAGGGTCTTCTGAATCCGAGGAGCATGAAATGACAAGAAATAGCATTAGGCCAGAAAGGGCACAGAGTAAATATCTGTTCATAAATGGAGGTTTGGTAAATATAAATCTAATGATTTTTTTGTGAGAAAAAGATTATTTTTTAAAGCCTAAGATAGTTTTATAAAAAAAGCATACTAACTGTGTTGCTTTTACATTAAAGATGGGGTGGATTTTTATTTACATTTTGTAAAGCAATTTATAAAGAATGGGTAATCCTTAGTTAACTCTTAAAGAATGTTATCTCAATAATTTTGAGTATAAACCTCCAGGCATGCGTATCGTACTCAAAAGATTACTACCGTTCTTCTTGCTTATTGTTCTTCTTTTGCCCCTGACATTTGCACACAAGGGTGAATTGCTTTTGTGGGTCAATAGGCTTAGAACTCCCTTTTGGGATGCTTTTTTTATTAGGTCAAGCTCATTGGGCAATGCCATCATTGTTCCTTTTGCCCTATTATTGGTGCTCCGGTTTAAGTTAAAATGGTTGGCCGTATTCCTACTGGCTTTTGCGGTCCAAGTGGTTTTGGTATTACTTTTTAAAAAAGGATTTTATAGTGGGGAGCTCCGACCCTATCTGTATTTCTATCGCTCGGGTATGGGAGAGCTTATCCATTTGGTGGAAGGAGTCAAAATCAGATATGTCAATTCATTTCCATCTGGGCATACCGCAACGATTTTTTTCTTGGTGACTTTCTTTGCCCTATTGTCCCGTAACACAACGGCCAGCTGGGTTTTAATGTTTTTGGGTGTATTTGTGGGCCTTTCCCGTATATACTTGGTACAACACTTTTTTATTGATGTGTATTTTGGGATTCTTTTTGGAACAGCTTCTTCCATTTTTGCGTATTTGACTGTGAGAAGGTTTCCCAAAAAATGGCATGCCAAACAAATTCAATTCAACCCCCAACATGTCCTCAGACAGATTTTTAATGGCTGATTATAGTTCCGTTTCATGGATGCTTTAAGAAAATATGACGCTCTCTTGGTATTTTTGTTGGCATTGGCCATTTGTACCTCTTTCATTGGCGCATACCCCATTTATATTTTGGACGAGGCCAGAAATTCTGAAGCGGCTCGGGAAATGTTCGTCACGGGAGATATCATAGTACCGTATTTTAACGGACAATTACGTACCGATAAGCCCCCGTTGCATTATTTTTTTATGATGTTGGGGTATAAACTGTTTGGGGTAAATGCCTTTGGAGCCCGTTTTTTCTCTGGGGTTTTTGGAGCACTTACCATTTGGTTTACCTATAGGAATGTAAAACAGTGGCAGAATAAAACCTTGGCTGTGATGACCGTGGTGATTTTGGCTTCGTCACTGTTTTTTGTTCAAGAGTTTCATCTGGCCGTACCCGACCCTTATCTTATCTTTTTTTTCACACTTTCTTTATTCTCTTTTTACAACCATTACAAAATGGGAAGTGTGGGATGGCTTGTCCCTTTTTATGGGGGAATGGCATTGGGTGTGCTTTCCAAAGGTCCTATAGCATTGGTTTTGCCAGGCCTGATTATTTCCTGCTTTTTGTGGTTTAGGTCGGATTTTAATCGAAACACTATTCTAAAGCTTAGGCCCCTTTTGGGATTGGGACTGTTCTTTTTAATTTCCGCTCCGTGGTTCTATCTGGTGCATACGGCCACCGATGGGGAGTGGACCAAAGGTTTCTTTTTGGATCATAATCTTTCCCGTTTTGGCTCAGAAAAGGAAGGGCACGGTGGTTTGCTTATCCTCACCCCTTTGTTTGTTGTTTTGGGAATGTTGCCCTTTTCCGTGTTTATCATCCAAGGATTTCAGCGGGCTTGGAAGGTGCGAAAGATAAACGACTTTATGCTGTTTTCATTTTTGGTTTCTGCCATTACCATTCTATTTTTTAGTGTCTCCAGCACCAAATTGCCCAATTACCCCATGCCGTGTTATCCGTTTATCGGTGTTATGATTGCCTTTTATCTCTACCAATTGTATCATTCGCTGACCAAGCCCAAATCAGTCTTGTGGAGCCTTGTTTTTTTGTCCGTTGTTGGAATCGTCCTACCCATAGGGGGATATGTGGCCCTTGGGGTGGAACAGCAGTTTTTGGAAGTACGTTCTGTGGGTCTTTTGTTGCTCATTACCACTGCGGCGGGATTTTTGGCGCTTTATTTTTACAGGAAGGATGCTTTGGCCAAAGCCTTTTGGAGTATGGCAGGAGGATGGATGGTTATGGGATTTTGCCTTTTTGGGTTGATTTATCCCATTTTGACGCAGAAAAGTCCTGTTTCCTTGGCTTTGGAGCGCATACCCGAAGAATCAACCATAGTTGCTTTTAAACGCTTTGATAGTGCATTCCCCATTAACTTTAAGCAAACCTTCCCAGTATTTGATACAGTGGACGAATTGAATACCTATTTGGAAAAGTACCCCAAGACCTACGTAATTACCAATACCCGAAATCAGGAAGATCTTGATGCCTTGGAACAGTTTCATTTGGTACAGGAACAGAAAGCCCTTTTTGAAAACCACGTTACCCGGATTTACACCAAATAAAGAATACAAAAGGGGCGAACATGTTCGCCCCCTCCAAAGTTAATGGTTAGGTTGGTTGTTTTTTTAGAACAGATAAGCTGGAACAAATACCAAAGCATTTACTTGGGTTGCATCACTATTTGAAAGTTGGGCAATATGGACCAAGGTGTTGTTTTCCAAATCTACTTTGGCAATATGAGTGATAGCATTGTCATTTTCATAGCAAAGAGCATATAAGGCCCCATCAATTTGGACCAAGTTTTTGATTATATATGCATTGGGCATGTTGTATTCAAAATTCTCTAGTGTTAAATTGATGGTCTCACTGATTTCCCCATTAAAGCTGGATTTATGAATAGTGGCAGCACTATCACCAACCCATACTTCATTGGTTGTATCCCCATACGTAAGACCCAGACCACAGCAAAGATCAGCACCTGTAAAGGCAACGGGAGCAGAAGCTGTTCCATCCGTACCAAAGGTTATTAAAGATTCTCCTTCTAATTGCCCTTGTGACATTGTGGCCAAGATATTTCCTTCTGGTGTAATGATCAAATCGGCCAATCCAGCCCAAGTGTCATCGGGATTGCTGTTGATGGTGGTTGCTTGAAGTGTAGCCAAATCCACAGAGTGGAGCATGGATTTTGTGGCAGCAAATTTTGCGGTGGAAACGTACAATTTCCGATCTACATAGTTGTAAATGGCACCACGCACTCGTACAAGGTCTTCCCCATCCAAGAGCACCTTGAAGGCATCGGTCTTATCACCCGTACTGGGGTCAAGGGAGTAAAATTGCCCTGTGTTTCTATCGGAAACCAAAATTTCCACTTTATCCACCACAGCAACCTTAATATCTAGATCGGTACTGCCCACCACAAACTTGGCCAAGGCAATATCCGAGGTTTGAGGCACGGGATTGGAGGTTATCCAAGTAAATGAAAAATCATCCTTGGAAATGTCCATGATGCCATTGCTGATCTTTACCAAAATCTCATCGCCTTCGGTAAGGTTGGTGGGTTTGTCCGCAGAATAGGAATCGCCCCCATCCGTTGAGTATAGAAAAATTAGATCTTCCGGGGCGGTATATCCGGCCTTGTCTATCACAGCATTGGCCACGTCTAGAGTTTCTTCGGTCACGTTGATGGTAATGTTGGCCGTTTTGGTGACATCCTCAACCTTGGCCTGTACGGTAGCTGTGATTGTGGGATTGGTTTCAAAAACAAAAACAGAAGGGTCGGCAACGGTCAACTGCCCCGAACTGGCATTGATGCTCAAGGCCCCTGATGGGGTTTGCCCCGTTAAGCTAAAGACCAAGGTGCCCGTGTTGGTACTGGCCGATACAGTGCCCAATACTTGGTTTTCCACTGGATTTTCCTCAACAGAGGTCTCAAAATTGGAAATGGTGATTTCTGGGTCCAAAACTTCAGGGCCATCATCCTTGCGACATCCAAAATGTAGCGTTATCAAAAAAACGCTCAATACAATACTTACTTTTTTCATAATTTCTAGTGTTATGGAGTTATGTTGTAAAGACCAAAGTATAGTATGGGAACCATGAAAAATATCCCCAATTGACGAATGCCATGTTTGGATTCATGGAATGGGGATATGGATTGACGGGCAATCAGGGGAAAAAGGAAAATAGGGTCTAAAAAGCTGTCAGGAGTACTACATATGGAGGGTAAAGTAGGCGGTGGCAATTCCCAAGATGATCACCAACAGTTTTTGAAGGTTAAAGGAGTGTCCCTTTGAACTTTCAAAAAGGATAATGGTGGAAATATGAAAAAACACCCCAATGGCCAAGGCCGTTAACATATGCCCGTATCCTTGGAGTTTTGGCAATTGGGCGGACAAAAAGCTGCCTAAAGGCGTCATGAGGGAAAAGACCACCATAAAAAGAATGGCCCATGCCAGTTTCATTTTGGAATTGATCAAAAAGATACTGAGAATGATGGCAACCGGAATTTTGTGAATGATGATGCCATACAAAATAGAATTATTGTTATGGATGGGTACTCCCTCCACCAAGGAATGGATGGACAAGCTCAAAAATAGTAGAATAGGAAAGCGGTTTTCCTTAATGTCGATATGCATGTGCCCATGTTCGGCTCCTTTCGAGAAAAACTCCAAAAAAATCTGGAGCAGGATACCGGCCAATATGTAAAGCGCTATGGTCTTGGGGTCGTGTCCTTCGTACACTTCGGGCAACAGTTCCAAGAAGGTGAGCGACAACAAAAATGCCCCACTAAAGGCGAGCAAGAGGTTTATGTTCTTGATATTCTTGGGCCGTGCTATGTACGCAAAGGCAAAACTAGCCCAAACGGCCAATATGGGAACAATGTAAATGACGTAGACGGGAAAATCCATAAATAGGGTTGAAGGGTCAAAAATAGCCTATTTTTGCGGAAAGATTTTAGGAAAATATGGCAGGAAATTTTAAAATGTTGGCAAAGACCCTTTTTGGCTTTGAGCCCCTTTTGGCCAAGGAGCTTCGGAACTTGGGGGCGGGGAATGTTGAGGAAGGTGTGCGCAATGTATCCTTTGAAGGGGATACGGGTTTTATGTACAAGGCCAATCTGTGCCTTAGGACCGCATTGAAGATCTATAAGCCTTTGCAAACCTTTAAGGTGTATAATGAGAAGGATCTGTATAAAGCGGTGTATGACATCAACTGGTCCTCCATCTTTGGCCCGGACCAGACTTTTGCGGTGGATACCAACATGAACACCGAGATTTTCAACAATTCCATGTTTGTTTCGCTCAAGGCGAAGGATGCCATCGTGGACAAGTTCAGACGGGTGGAACGCGAACGGCCCAATGTGAGTACCCAGGACCCCGATGTACGGATCCATATCCATATTCATGATAACACCTGTACCGTATCCTTGGACAGCTCTGGAAACTCATTGCACCAACGCGGCTATCGCATGTTGACCAATATTGCACCCATCAATGAAGTATTGGCGGCAGGTCTTTTGCTGAAGAGCGGATGGGATGGCCTTACCGACTTTTTGGATCCCATGTGTGGGAGTGGCACTTTCTTGATCGAAGCCGCCATGATTGCCTGCAATATCCCGGCCAACATCAATCGGGAATCCTATGCCTTTATGAATTGGAAGGATTATGATGCGGAACTGCACCAAAAAATTGTTGATGCCAGCTTGAACAAAGTCCGTGAGTTCCGTCATAAGATATTGGGGTATGACAAGGCCCCCTCTGCGGTTCGGAAAACCCAAGAAAATGTAGAGAATGCCAACCTCTCGGAATATATCACTGTGGAACGAAAGGACTTTTTTAGAACGGAAAAACCAGTGGACACAAAATTGCATATGGTCTTTAATCCCCCTTATGGCGAACGGTTGCCCATAGAGGTGGATGAGTTTTATGCCAAAATAGGGGATACGTTAAAACAACAATATCCGGGAACGGATGTCTGGATGATTACCTCCAATTTGGAAGCATTGAAGTATGTGGGGCTAAGACCTTCAAGAAAAATCAAGGCCTTTAACGGAAAATTGGAAGCGAGATTGGTGTATTACGAGATGTACGAAGGCAGTAAAAAAGCAAAATACAATAAAGAGGATCAGGGAGTGTAAATGAGGATTTTTCCACCTCAATTATAAATTGATTAACTTTACCCTAACCATTGGCTTAGGTCTTTGTTAACACCAAAGCTAATTGACTCAAAAGAATAGAAGGATTATTCTAGACTAACTCAATTCAATTACCAAAAGGAGCCTGATGATTCAGGCTTCTTTTATTTTGTAACCCCCTCTTTTAAGGTTCTTGGATTTCGTTATCGGTTTTCTTCTTGTTCGACTTTTTGTAGAGCGGAATAAAATAGGAAAGGGTGTAGCTGTAGCTCACCCCAAAGTTGCTGCCGTCGGTCACTTTGTTGAACCCGGGAATCCAAAGGTTGGGGAAGCGCTCATCTTCTTTGTTCGTGACCAAAAATCCCATACGGGCACTCATGCCAATGAAGATATTGGCAAAAAGCTCTGCTTTGACCCCAACTACGAATTCCAACCAAGAGGCACTAAGTCCACTATATTCCACATTGGGTTCCGAACCGGGCAAAAACCCAGGATTGTAGTAACGGTTACTGTCAAAAATCTGGTAGTCGTTCAAGGTCTGGCTAAAACTGGCTACGGCATACCTTCCCCCAATAGTGATGGCATTGTTCATTCCAAACCAATTTTCATAGGTGTTTATATCTAGCCCTGCCTTGATATAGCTGCCTGCCGTTTTATAGCTGTACAGGTCCGTACCGCCCAAATCCTCGTTTTGGGTTTTGGTCTCATTCCCTATTTCAGCAGCCAGGTAAAGTTTTTGGGTAAGTCGATAGTCGCCCACCAGTTCCAATCCGGTGTAGTCCTCGTCCGCAAAGGAAAAAATAAGTCTACTGAGGTCCGCACCAACACGCAAACCGTACTCCTGCTTGTACTCCACAGTATCCTTGGCCTGAAGGTCTATGGGCTTGCTCTGCCCCATGACCAGCAAGGGCAGCAGAATGATAAAAAGACTAATGGAATATCTTGACATGGACGTTGTTGGAATTTTCTATGTTTTGTTGGACAATACGGATGTCCTGAATCCAATTTTCGGCACTTTCAGGCAAGGTCACGGAGATACCTTCATAATTTATCACAAAACCACAAGCTCTGGAGACAAAAGTCTCATTAGTGGTATAGGAAACGGTCAATGTATCGATACTGCCTATTTCTTCCCCGGTCTCCCCATCATCTGCAGAGTTGGTGATGAAGGCAAATTGGGTACTGACGGCATCCCCACGAAGTGGAATCCCTATGGAATCCAAATTGTCGGAGCGGTCGGTAAAGGTATTCACTGATTCATCCAAAATCACTTCCTTGATGCGAAGGGAGGGAACATCCTTGGTTTCGGTGGTATCCTCAATATCAAAAAAACCAACGACTAGGAGGGGTGTGTCGCCTTCCACACAAATATCATCCTTTTCACAAGAGGAAACATAAACGAGCATGGCGGTGATCAATGCAATGGGGAGAATTTTTTTCATTCCTGTATAAAGCAGATTTTTCATCAAAGATTATACCCGTTTTTCCAAAAGTACAACATTTTCAACGTGATGGGTCTGTGGGAACATATCCACGGGCTGAACTTGTACAAGCTCGTATTTTTCCTTCATCAATTCCAAGTCACGCGCTTGGGTGGCGCTGTTGCAGCTCACATATACAATCTTTTTTGGGGCTACTTGCAAAAGTTGCTCCACGACCAGTTTGTGCATTCCGTCCCTTGGTGGGTCTGTAATGATCACATCAGGGTGGCCATGCTGTGCTATAAACTCTGAATTGAACACATTTTTCATGTCCCCCACAAAGAATTCCACATTGGAAATTTGGTTGTGTGCTGCATTGGCCTTGGCGTCTGCAATGGCTTCCGGAACAGACTCCACTCCAATTACCTTTTTGGCTTGCTTGGCCACAAACTGGGCAATGGTTCCGGTTCCGGTATACAGGTCATAGATCAGTTCATTTCCGCTCAGGTTGGCAAAATCCCGGGTTACTTTATAAAGTTCGTAAGCCTGCTCCGAATTGGTCTGGTAGAAGGATTTTGCATTGATTTTAAATTGCAACCCTTCCATTTCCTCAAAGATGTGGTCCCTGCCAGCAAAGCAAATGACTTCTTGGTCATAGATGGTGTCATTTTGTTTGGAATTGATGACGTAGAGTAGGGCGGTGATTTCCGGAAATTTTTGTTGGATGTGGTTCAAAAGCAGTTCGCGTTGTTCCAAATCGTCTTCGAAAAATTGGAACAGCACCATGATCTCCCCTGTCGAGGCGGTCCGTATCATCATGGTCCGTAGTAGACCTTCTTGTTTTCTGGGGTTAAAAAAGGCCATATCATGTGCAATGGCAAAGTGTTTTACTTCCAATCGGATGGCGTTGGAAGGGTCTTCTTGCAGGTGGCATTTTTCAATGTCCAAAATCTTGTCCCACATGCCCGGAATATGGAATCCGAGGGCGTTTCTATGCTCAAAATCCGTGTTGGAATCAATTTCTTCTTGGGTGAGCCATCGGCTGTTGGAAAAGGAAAATTCCATTTTGTTCCGATAGAAATACTGTTTTTCCGAACCTAGAATAGGACTGATTTCGGGAAGTTCAAGGTGGCCAATGCGCTTGAGGTTGTTTTCCACTTCCTTTTGTTTAAAATGGAGTTGGTGCTCATAGCCCATGTGTTGCCATTTGCATCCTCCACAGACTCCAAAATGCTGACATTGGGGCGTTGTTCGTTTGTTGGAAAGTGTATGGAAATGGGTGGCCACTCCCTCAAAATAAGCCTTTCGTTTTTTGGTGGTCATTACATCGACCACATCACCGGGAACGGCATTGGACAAAAAAATCACCCGTCCGTCCGGGGCCTTGCCCACGGTTTTTCCCTTGGCTCCCGCATCAACTACTTCGACCTGTTCAAAGGTCTGTCGCCTACTTTTTCTACGCATGGGGCAAAAGTAACTTCTTTTTGGTATTTGACATTGCCCAAGGTCTTAAATTACCCCTAAACTTTATGGCGAAATTGGATTTGACAAGCACTTGTTTTGCGCAATAATTTGTAATTTGCGGGCACTTCAAGGGATGATTTCTCTCCCACGCTGCTTTTTCGAGTCTTCGAAAGAAAAAAGGTATTGTAGGAATGGTTGTTTTATAAATTTTAATAAGAACTAAAATGGCTGTTTTAGAGCATTTAACGTCGCAGCAAGCGATAGATTTGGAAAACAAGTACGGAGCCCACAACTACCATCCGCTTCCGGTGGTTTTGAGTAGGGGAGAGGGCGTTTATGTCTGGGATGTGGAAGGTAAAAAATACTACGATTTTTTATCGGCCTACTCAGCGGTGAACCAAGGGCACTGCCACCCCAAGATCGTTGGGGCCATGGTGGAGCAGGCCAAGACCCTTACCTTGACCTCACGAGCGTTTTATAACGATATGTTGGGAAGGTTCGAGGAGTATGCTACCTCTACATTTGGTTTTGACAAGCTTTTGCCCATGAATACCGGGGCCGAAGCCGTGGAAACTGCCTTAAAGATTTGTAGGAGATGGGCCTATCAGAAAAAAGGTATCCCTGAGAACCAAGCCAAGATCGTGGTCTGTGAGAACAATTTTCACGGAAGGACAACGACCATTATTTCATTCTCCAATGACCCTGTGGCCAACACGGACTACGGACCATACACGGAGGGATTCATAAAAATTGAATACGATAACCTAACCGCACTGGAAAACACCTTGGAAAGCAATCCACATGTGGCGGGCTTTTTGGTGGAACCCATTCAAGGGGAAGCAGGGGTTTATGTACCCTCAGAAGGCTATTTGGCCGCTGCCAAGAGCCTTTGCGAAAAGCACAATGTCCTTTTTATTGCTGATGAAGTGCAGACAGGTATTGCGCGTACCGGAAAACTTTTGGCCGTTGACCATGAAAATGTAAAACCCGATATCTTGATTTTAGGCAAGGCCCTTTCAGGGGGTGCCTATCCGGTTTCCGCTGTTTTGGCCAATGACGGCATCATGGAAGTGATTACCCCGGGAAGCCATGGAAGTACTTTTGGAGGCAATCCGGTTGCCGCTGCAGTGGGCATGGCTGCTTTGGAAGTGGTCAAAGAGGAGGGACTGGCCCAGAACGCGGAGGAATTGGGGGCGTTGTTCCGGGAAGAACTCAACAAGTTTATCCTCACTTCGGATTTGGTGGTGAAGGTTCGTGGAAAAGGACTTTTGAATGCTATTTTGATTAATGATACCGAAGAAAGCTCCACCGCATGGGACCTATGTATGGCCCTGAAGGAAAACGGTCTTTTGGCCAAACCCACCCACGGAAATATCATACGGTTTGCACCACCTTTGGTCATGAACCGTGAACAATTGATGGAGTGTGTTTCCATCATCATCAAAACGTTCAAGGAGTTTAAAAAGTAATTGGAATCAAGAAACTGCGGATTCCAACAATTCCATGGTCATTTCGGTTGCATTGAATGCCGCTTGGATACCCACGGGAACCGTAAAATTATTGGGGACATGCCCAAAGCTCATACCATAGGCTGCGGGCAATCCCAATGGTGCAATGCGGTCCATGATGACTTCTTTAAGCGTCAAATTATCTGTTTTCTTTTCCCTGTCACAGCCCTTGCATACCCCAAAAACAATTCCCTTGGCCTTTGAAAAAGTTGGTCCTTCTATGAGTTGGGTGAGCATACGGTCTATACGGTAAGGAGCTTCTTCCACATCTTCCAAAAAAACAAGTTTGTCCGTAAAATCAATTTCGTGGGGAGTCCCTATCAACGCATTGACCAAAGTAAGGCTTCCTCCTGCCAATTCCCCTTGGCATGTGCCAGGTGTAACGGTGTATCGTTCGTACTCGCTATTGTCCAGAAATTCGGGGTCTTTCAGTTTCACATTTTCTATGACCTGGGAATCCTTTCCTTTCATCAACACCTTTCGGAAGTATTTTTGACTATACGAATCGTCAATGGTGCTGCCTACGGGTCCGTGAAAGCAAATCAGTCCGGTTTCCTTGTAAATGCCCTGAATCAACGCGGTAATGTCACTAAAGCCGATCAAGGCTTTGGGATTGTTCCTAATGATATCGTAGTCCAAGTGGTTAAGGATTCGGGTGCACCCATATCCGCCCCGGGCACAAAGAATACCATCTATTTCTGGGTTGGCGAACATTTCGTGCAGGTCCTTTACCCGCTCTTCATCCGTATTGCTGAAATACCCATAATTCCCGAGAATTCTTGTAGTATGATAGGTTTTGAAACCCATTTTTTGAAGCGTGTCCAGTGCTCTTTGCAATACTTCGGGCTTTATGGCATAACCAGGTGCCACCAAACCTATGGTATCTCCTTTCCGTAGTTTTTTGGGTTTGATTTTTAATGGCAGGGTAGGCTGGATCTCATTTCCCATTCCAATTTTGGGCAGCAGCAATGTAGCCCCTACCGCAGAGGCCGATTTTAAGAAGGTTCTTCTTTTGGACATGTGTTCAGATTAAAGTATACAAGGAACCTTGGCGTGGCCAAGGATGTGCCATAAAAATAAACTGAAAGTATGATTTTACCAACTATTTGCCCCGGCGCTCTATGCGACGAAGCTGTCTTTGGATTTTCTTGATGGCCGATTCAATGGATCTTTCAGGTTCTATAATGTTGTATTCGCCCCAAAAGTCAGGGTCGGAAAAACCAATGGCCTCATCGCTCAGAATTATGGATTTTCTGATGCGTTCGCGATTTTTGGGCAATTTCCCGGTAATATTGGGTTCCCAGTCGGTAACGGCCATTTCGGCGGTCATGCTGTACACGGAATTGAACAGACGGTCTTCCCAATCTACTTTAAACTCTAGCATAACACTGCTGTATCCATAATACCATTTCCCGTTTTTTTCACGATAATCAACCCGGTAAGATACTTCGGTGGGCCAGACATCCACACCTACGGGTTTTCTTCGGACAAAAAGCTGGGAGGCCAAATCCCTATCCGTAATATTCAGGGAATAGGTGGCGCTGGTCAGGGTTTTGTTTTCCACATCAATAAAAAGTTCCCCGTAGTACAAAGGGTCCAAAACGGTTTCCCGTTGGTCGAATTTGATAACATAGATCAGACGGTCGTTGATTCTGGTGGACCGGTCAAATGAAAATTTATAATTTGAAACAGAGCCATCGTCAAAAAGAAATTCCGGATATTTCATGATATCCACATAAAGGGCATTGTACGGCCCTCCCTGAAGTTTTAACGCCACGGTGTCCAGTTTACTGTAATCCGTGCTTTTTCGAGCCTTGTAGAGTTCAACGGCATCTTTGCGAAAGGAGTTGTAAGGCGACTTATAGATACTGACAACAGCTTCGGAAAGGGATACATTTTTTCGGCGTTTGCGTATGGTCTCCCTGTAAAATGCGGTCATCAATGTGGGGTCGTCAAAATAGTTTTCGTCTTTTCTGGCCAAAGTTTCCTTGACCAGGGCGGTAGCGTCCTTGGGTGCATTGATGTTGATTTCGGAAAGCTCGGTGATCGAAATCAGCAATGAAATCTTGTTCTTTTCAGGTTCAAGGGTGGGAAGCGGTAGGGTCTTGCTCTTGTACCCCAAAAAAGATACGATGACATTGGCGTTGGTGATGTCTTTGGGGACCTTGAGCAGAAAGTTTCCCTCCGTATTGGTAATGGTACTGATGTTGGTGCCCTCCACGGAAAGTGTGGCAAATACCAAAGGCCTGTTGGTGGATTCATCGACCACTTCGCCTTGATACTGATTGAAATCGACTGAAGGGTCATCCTGAAAAGCCAGTGCTTTTGAAGGAGTCAATAACACGCAGGCCCATAGTAAAACCATTCCTGATATGATGATTTTTCCTTTGGAAAGAACATTTGTGAAGTGTTGGGAAGCCATACCTATTTACCTAAAGATTTACTTTTAAAGGTACAAAATTTTGAAATTCCACTAATGGTGGAAAATCTTAAAATAATAGACTTTTTAGTTTGATAATCAGGTAAAAAGCAGCTTAGTCCACCATAAAAAGGGCGTTGGCGAAGAACAACTTTCCGTTTTCCCAAAACCCTCTAAAAAGAGGATTGTCCACCATGTATACGACCTGGCCCCTGCCAAAATTTTCCACACCATATACCAAAGATTCGCCTATACTTTCCTGGGCTTTGCTTCCTGCGAATCCCGAAAACGGTTTGGTAGATCGGTCAATGTAAACGGCATTGCCATTTTTTAGATAGTTATAACCCGAATTGCCCAATTTTAAGGTAAAATAGTCATTGCCATACCCATAGGCCAAAGGATGGGTGTTGTCTACCTTGGTCTTGAAAATGGCTCCTGTGATAGCCGTTTTGATCCGTTCCCTTTCCATATTCTTATGGGGGCTGGGTCTATTTCCTGTGGAATCGCCCTCAACTTCTTTTTTTACAATTCCGAATCCATCCTCTCCGTCAATAGCGTCAATGGAACCCCCCATGGCAATGAGTTTCCCTCCTTTTCTAACCCAATCCCGAAGCTTTTTGAGCTGTTTTCCATCAAAATGATCGTTGTACCGTCCACCGGGCAAGATCAAAATATGGTACTCGTCCAAATCCACCGTTTGGGCATAGGAGTCATCAATTACCGTTAGAGGATAGTGTAACTGTTGTTCAAAGAAATGCCAGATTTCCCCAAAGCGAAGGGTAGAGGTGGGCCCTCCGGACAAAATGGCGACCTTTGGTTTGGAGATCATGGTAACATATCCCGAACCAAAATCCTTGCCCGAGTCCACAAAACCCGTATGTGCTGGGGTAAAGTCCATTTGATGTTTGTAGGCCACATCCAATAAGGAAGTGTAAAAATCAGGTTGGTGCTCATTGTCCCCTTTGGTGACAATCAAAGTGCCGCGGTCATAGGATTTTCCTTCCATGGTAAAAGGATGATCTGCTTTCCTGACACGGATGCCTTGGGTCAAAAGCTCGGCCAAAAAACGGGCATCCTTCATGCTGTTCCAATCAAAAAGATAGGCATAGGCCTGGTCATTGGGTTTTCCAATGGATGAGCTTACCACAGCATCTTGGGCTTGGTTGGCGGGAGTGGTGTTGACCAAGGAAGTGGAGGCGATGGCATCCAATCCGTAAGCATAGGGTAGGGACCATGCAGTAATATCATAGGTAAGCGAATCGCTGAGTTTGGCGTTGGGTTCAAACAATACTTTGACCAAGGTACCCTTGGTTTGATTGGTTGAAACTACCAAACTGTTCCCTGAGGTAGACATACTTCCATTGCTTCCGGTATTGTAGTCAAAACCTTTGACCGAACTGTTGGAAGGACGGCCATATGCAATCTTGTGCTTGTCCAGCAACGTTTTCAAGGCATCGATTTTGTCCTTGTTTCCATTGAGGACGTAACTTTTGTATTTGAAATTCTGATTTTGATAGAACTTTTGAAACTCGGAGTTCAGTTTTTCGGCATTTTGCGAAGAAACCTCCACGGTGGAAAGCCCAGTGGTAAAGTGATGGGCAATACGGTCTTTCAGGGTCAGGGTGTCCCCGATCCGGGTAATAATGCCCAGTCCGGCACGGCCACTGCCTCCTTGTTCATAGGTCATGCCAATGGCGCCATTGTAGGTGGGATAGGTGTCGCCGTAACTTGGATAAAAAAGGTCGAAAACCTCCTTGGTGAAATAAAACCAACCATTGGCATCAAAATATTTGGCATGGTTTCGCCCCAAAATGGTTTGAAAATTCCGTTGAAAGTCGGTGATCACTTCATGATAAGGTTCTGCCGCCGGGGCAAAATAATAGGGGTTGTCCACTCCCTGTTCGTGAAAATCCACATGAACGTGGGGCAGCCAATCGTTATAGACTTTAATGCGCTGCTGACTTTCAACCTGCGTCAACCAAGCCCAATCACGGTTCAAATCGAACATATAGTGGTTGCTTCTCCCATTCCACCAACCTTCATGGTGTTCCTTGCTATTGGGGTCTACCTGGTGCGGTGTGTTCTTATATTGATTGTACCAATTGCTGTATCGATCACGACCATCTGGGTTGATACATGGGTCCATGATCACCACGGTATTTTCCAGATAAGCACTTTTGACGGTCAAAAGTTCATAAATGGTCTTCATGGAAGCTTCCGTGCTCACACTTTCATTACCGTGTACATTGTAGCTCAACCAAACAATCGCCTTGGAATTGCTGCCCGAACCTTGGGTACTCTTTAAATGTTCTTGTCTGATGTTTTCCAGATCGGCCATATTCTGGGCCGATGAAACATAGACCAATAATAACGGCCTTCGCTCATTGGTTTGGCCATAAACGGTGAGCTTTACCCGGTCCGGTGCCTCATTGGCCAGATATTGGTAGTAATCCACCACTTCGTGGTGACGGGTAAATTCCGTGCCCAGTTCATACCCCAAGAATTCCGAAGGGGATTTTAGTTGTTGGGCCGTTACGGAAAAAGTGAATAGTACAGTGAGGGAAAATAAAAATCTTGTCATGTAAGGGTCAATTAGTCGTAATCAAATCTAACAATAAATTGATTGGCAGTCATATTTTTTTGTTGCCCTGGGGATTTGAAGGGGCAAAAAATGTAATTAACGTATTTTTAGGATGAGAAAAAAAGAAGAGGGCTATCTTTGATCACCTCATTTCAGTTTTAATGGAAGTAGATTGTATACCCTTTAAGGAAACCGGTTATTTCTCCAAGCTCATTTGTGATTATTTGGACCAACGGAAAGACTTGCAGCCATTCTATAACCGATTTCCCCTACCTGAAAATTTTGCGGAACAGATCAAGGAAAAGGAAGCCAATTATGCTTTTGCCCATAGGGCAACCTTGGTGCAATCCTTGCGCAAGCAGTATAAGGGCATCACAATTTCTGAACATACCAATGCCAATCTGACCGCTTTGGAAGCGAAAAATACGTTTACCGTGGTGACAGGGCATCAGTTGAACCTGTTTACGGGACCTTTGTACTTTTTGCACAAAATTGTATCTACCATTAATCTGACCAAGGAATTGGGTCGGACATATCCCGATCATCAATTTGTTCCGGTGTATTGGATGGCCACCGAGGACCATGATTTTGATGAGATCAATTATTTCAACCTGAACGGAAAAAAGGTGCAATGGAACCGCTCCGCATCCGGGGCCGTGGGTATGTTGGACACCAAGGGCTTGGATGTGGTCTTTGAAACCTTATCAGCCGAATTGGGAAAAACAGGAAATGCGGAAACCTTGAAAACGCTTTTCAAACAGGCGTATCTGGAGCATTCCAATTTAACGGAGGCTACCCGCTATTTGGTGAACGAACTTTTCGGGGAATACGGTTTGGTGATTATTGATGGGGATGATGTTGCCCTGAAGAGGTTACTGGTTCCCTATGCGGAAAAAGATATTTTTGAGCAGATTCCCTTCCAAAAGGTAGCCGAATCAATCGGGGCCTTGGAACAAGTTTCCACAGCATATAAGGTACAGGTGAATCCGCGTGAAATCAACTATTTTTATCTTAAGGAGGGACTCCGCGAGCGAATCGTGGAAGAAGGGGGCACGTACCAAGTGCTGAACACCGACTTAAAGTTTTCAGAAGAGGAACTGCTTGAGGAGCTACACGCACACCCCGAACGGTTTTCCCCCAATGTGATCGCAAGACCTTTGTACCAAGAAGTAATACTGCCCAACCTTACCTACATTGGTGGTGGAGGGGAATTGGCCTACTGGCTGGAATTGAAATCTTACTTTAATGCCATGGATATCACTTTTCCCATGTTGTTGCTTCGCAACTCGGCCTTGGTCATCACAGAAAAGCAAGCAGAGAAGATTAAAAGGTTGGATCTGAAAGTGGCCCACCTTTTTCTAAAACAGAATACGTTCATCAACAAAAAGATCAGGGAAATCTCCAATATTGATATTGATTTTTCCCCACAGAAAAAGCTCTTGGAAGAACAGTTCCAACACCTGTACCAGTTGGCAGCCGAAACCGATAAAAGTTTCTTGGGAGCTGTAAAGGCCCAGGAGGTCAAGCAGAAAAAAGGCTTGGACGCTTTGGAAAAAAGACTTCTAAAGGCACAAAAGCGAAAACTGAAAGATCAGGTCATACGCATGACCGATATTCAAAATGAGTTGTTTCCGAATAAGTCCCTACAGGAGCGGCAGCTTAATTTTTCTGAACTATATCTGGAACTAGGTGAAGGTCTCATACCAAGCCTTTTGGATTCTCTTGATCCATTTTCTGGAGCATTTTCAATTTTGAAATACTAGTGGTTCCCAGAGGGAATCTAGAAATTAGTAAAAAAATCAAAAAGAGGGTAGGGTATTTTTCTTTGTAGTTGTTTTACTATTGAAAATTGCTATGAAGAATTTAAATACATGAGTTGGTTAACTCATATGTTTAGGTTGGTTTTGATTTTATTGAAAAGCCCCGGAGTGGTTCCCGGGGCTTTTTGCTTTTCAATACTTTTGTACGGTCAGAACAAGTCTGCAAAGTGTGACTTTATCTCAAACAAGGTTGCTTCCTTCATGGTGTCAAATCTGAGGTCTGCATGGCCCACACGGTCCTTTGGTCCAATGCCTACGCTATGGAACCCTCCTGTTTTAGCGGCATCAACACCTTTTTCGGCATCCTCTACCACGATGCAGTTGTTGGGGGGAAGCCGTAGTTTTTCGGCGGCATAAAGGAAAATATCAGGCTCAGGTTTGCTTTTGGATACACTGTTGCCATCACCGATCACATCAAAATAAGGCATGGCATTCAATTGCTGTAAAACTTTTAGGGCATTTTTGCTGGCACTCCCCAAGGCAACGCTAAAGCCTTCTGTCCGCAGATGTGTCAATAGCTCCCTGGCCCCCGGCAAATAATCCTCAGGGGTCATATGATCCAGACTCGCTACATAGAGGTCGTTTTTTTTGGTGGCCAGGCCAATGATGGTTTTCTCGTCCAATGAAACCTTGTTATGGTCCATAATGACTTTGATGGAATCCATTCGCGATATTCCGCGAAGCTTATCATTGACATCGCGATCAAACTCCCAGCCCATTTCATCGGCTAGTTTTTTCCAAGCTTCAAAATGTAGCTCGGCAGTGTCGGTGATCACGCCATCCAAATCGAAAATGAATCCTTTGATCATGGTTTGGTTATTTTGCAAACGCAAAGAAATGACTAAAAGTGTTAAGAAAAAAACTACAAAACGTTATGTTCAGTTCAAAAGATACTCATTTTTTGAGGTACAATAGGTTTGTATTTTAAAAGTAGGTCTCCACTTTCCTGAAAACCTGTAACAAAGGATTCGCTCTGCATAACTTTTGAAAAGTTGTCATAAATATCCCTTAAAAGATCCTTTTCCAGAAAAACCAAATTGCTATTTTTGCCCATGCATAACAACGTACTCATCCTAGACTTT
Source organism: Flagellimonas algicida (assembly GCF_049629585.1). NCBI lineage: Bacteria > Pseudomonadati > Bacteroidota > Flavobacteriia > Flavobacteriales > Flavobacteriaceae > Flagellimonas > Flagellimonas algicida. The sequence goes on from NZ_JBMYIX010000001.1 coordinate 21,384, forward strand.
GGTTCCCAGTACACACAATTGATCGCAAGACGCGTTAGGGAACTCAACATTTACTCAGAAATAAAACCCTATAACAAGCTTCCCGAGGATTTATCGGGATACAAGGCCGTTATCCTATCGGGATCTCCATCATCCGTGAGGGCAGAGAATGCCCCACACCCTGATTTATCAGAGATCAAGGGCAAGAAACCATTGTTGGGCATCTGTTATGGGGCCCAATACCTGTCCCATTTCAATGGGGGAAATGTGGCACCTTCCGCTACACGGGAGTATGGCAGGGCCAATCTTTCGTTTGTAAAGCAAGGGGAAGACTTTTTGGAAGGTCTGGGAGAAGGAAGCCAAGTGTGGATGAGCCATAGTGATACCATTAAGGAACTCCCTGATGGGGCTATCCGATTGGCCAGTACCCATGATGTGGAGAATGCCGCCTATAAAATTGAAGGGGAGACCACCTACGGAATCCAATTCCATCCTGAGGTATACCATACCACTGATGGGGCCAAACTGTTGGAAAACTTTTTGGTGAACATCGCAGGATTAAAACAAGATTGGACCCCCGATGCCTTTGTAGAAACCACTGTTGCAGAGCTAAAAAAAGAAATTGGTGACGAAAAGGTAATCCTTGGACTTTCTGGGGGTGTGGATTCCAGCGTAGCGGCCATGTTGTTGCACAAGGCCATTGGTAGCCACCTCCATTGCATTTTTGTGAACAACGGATTGTTGCGCAAAAATGAGTTTGAAAGTGTGTTGGACCAATACGAGCACATGGGACTCAATGTGAAGGGAGTGGATGCTTCGGCACGTTTTTTGGAGGCGTTGAAAGGAGAATCGGACCCAGAGAAGAAACGAAAGATCATCGGAAGGGTCTTTATTGAGGTCTTTGATGATGAATCCCACAAAGTGGAAAACGCAAAATGGTTGGCCCAAGGGACCATTTATCCCGATCGGATTGAATCTGTTTCGGCCAGTGGTGGACCCTCCGCGGTCATAAAAAGTCACCATAACGTTGGGGGGCTGCCGGATTACATGAAGTTGAAGATTGTGGAGCCCTTAAAGATGTTGTTCAAGGATGAGGTAAGAAGAGTGGGGGCGAGCATGGGAATGGAAGATTTTATTTTGGGGAGACACCCTTTCCCCGGCCCTGGATTGGGAATCCGTATCTTGGGGGACATTACCGCCGAAAAAGTGGCCATTCTACAAGAAGTGGATGCCATTTTTATTGATGGACTCAAAAAATGGGGACTTTATGATAAGGTCTGGCAGGCCGGAGCCATGCTTTTGCCCGTAGATAGTGTAGGGGTCATGGGAGATGAGCGTACCTATGAAAAATGTGTGGCCTTACGAGCGGTGGAAAGTACGGACGGAATGACGGCAGATTGGGTGAATTTACCCTATGAATTTTTACAAAAGACCTCAAATGATATAATAAATAAGGTCAAGGGCGTTAATAGAGTAGTGTATGACATTAGCTCTAAGCCACCTGCAACTATAGAATGGGAATGAAAAAATATATCTTACAATTGGGCTTGGCGGTCATTTTTATGGCCTCTTTCCAAGCTTTCGCGCAAGAATATGCCACACACGCCGTAAAAGAAGGAGAGACCTTACAGAGTATCTCCCAGCAATATAGGGTTACGCCCTATAGCATTTTACAGGCCAACAAGGAGATCAAGAGTGCTTCCGATGTAAAACCGAATACGATTTTGGTGATACCATTGAAGGGCCCTATTGTTCAAAAAGAAAAACCCAAGGAAGAGGAACAGGAAGAAATTAAACCCATAGGGTTTACCCGCCACCGGGTACGAAGGAAAGAAACCCTTTTTGGACTCACACAGAAATACGAGATCACAGAGGAACAGTTGAAACGCTACAATCGTGAGCTGTATTCCGAGCCCTTAAAAAAAGGAATGGTGTTGCAGATTCCTGAGTTTCCAGAAGTGGACCCGGAAGATGAACGCGAATTGGATTTTGAGACCTATACCGTTCAGCCCAAAGAGACCCGATGGAGCATTGCCCACAAATACGGAATCACTGTGGACAGTTTATTGGTCCTTAATCCCGATTTGAGCAAGACGTCCAATTATTTGGCTGCCGGGCAAGAATTAAAGTTGCCCCGCCCCAAAGGGGACAGCCTCAAGGAACAACAAGTGGAACTATTCACATCCTATACCGTACCACCAAAAATGACCTTGTACAGTTTAGGCAGGGAGTATGGAGTTCCCTCGGATTCCATAGTCAAGTTGAACCCAGAGATCATGGCGCAAGGTGGCTTGAAAGAAGGAATGGTCATCCGACTTCCCAAAAAACGGGATACTTCTGGGGAGGTGAACACGGATAACTTCATTTTTTATGAGGTAAAACCCAAGCAAAATATTTTCAGACTGACCCAAAACCTAAAGATTTCCCGTGAGGAACTTTTCCGTTTGAACCCAGATTTGGAGAACGGTCTAAAGGCCGGGATGGTGCTTAAGCTTCCAAAGGAAAAAGCAGCTGGACTCCAAGTAAAAAATGCACTGGTATTGGATAAGGTGAACCTGTTGGACAGCATCAACATTGAAAACAAGCCCAAATTGGTCTTTATGTTGCCGTTTCGATTGGACCGGGTTGATGTGAACAATAGGGAAAAAACTGAAAGTCAGATTAAGACCAGACGGGATATGGCCCTGAGCTATGGATTTTATACGGGAGCCTTGGTTGCCTTGGATTCCATTAAAAAGTTGGGGATTTCCGTGGATGTGAAAACCTATGACACCGAACTGAGCCAAGCCAAGGTAAAGGAAATCCTTTTTAGGGAAAACCTACAGGGCGTAAATGCCATTATAGGTCCAGTGGCCTCTGGTGCCCTGAACGAAGTTGCCGTTGTGGCCGCTGCCAAGAATATACCGGTGATCGCCCCAGTAGCTTCAGACAGTGAGCTGAGCCATAGTAATGTGTTCTTTTCAGTGCCTAGGGAGGCAATACTTCGAGAGAAGATGCTTTCCTACATGAAGAAAATCCATAACAACGAAAATGTCATCATTATCGCGGATGCAGAACATCAGGTAGCCCATGATTCTATTTTGAGCAAGTTTCCAGCAGCACAGATTGCAAAAATCATCGACAATAAATCCTTGCATTTAGATAGGTTTCTATTAAAATTATCTGAAACCAAGGAAAACTGGGTGTTCTTGGAAACCGACCAACCCAATATGATTTCCAGTGTGACCTCCATCCTTAACTCGGCCATTACGGAAGACGTTAAGGTGCGTATGTTCACCACCAGCTATAACAACAATGCTTATGAGGACGATGCAGTGTCCAACACCCATTTGTCCAATTTAAGGTTTACCTACCCTTCATTTTATAGGGAGGCAGGGAACGATTTCTTTACCAAGGCCTATCAGAAACGCTATAATGGTTTACGTCCCGATCGCTATGCGGTCCGTGGGTTTGATGTGACCTATGACGTATTGTTGAAACTGGCGCACAAGAACAATCTTTTTGAAACCTCCAAGATCATAGGCCAAACGGAATATACAGGGAACAGTTTTGATTATATCAATGATTGGTCCTCCGGATATTTCAACAGGGCCTGTTATATCATGGAGTACAATAATCTACAAATCAAAGAAGTAAAGTTGGATGACCTCAAAAGTAACCTATAATGGAAATCTTCGGACCACTTGTACGCACATCAGGTCCGGAAGTGAATATATTACAGATGCTCCCATAGACAATAATGGGAAGGGAGAGGCCTTTTCACCCACAGATACCGTAGCCACGGGATTGGCCAATTGTATGATGACCATGATGGGCATCAAGGCTAGGGATATGGAGGTGGATTTAACAGGTTCCACGGCTGAGGTGACCAAGCATATGGCCGCCAATCCAAGGCGCATTTCAAAGATTGAGGTGAAATTGGAGCTGCCTGCCCATGTTTCGGAAAAACATCGGAAAATTTTGGTACATACCGCCAATACATGTCCTGTACATTACAGTCTGCATCCCGATATTGAACGTGTAATCGATTTTCATTGGGTAAAATAACAGCCATAGGATGTTTGTTGCTCCTTGGTTTTTTGGGTTTTGCACAGGAAATTGAGGAGGGTGTCCCTTGGGATGCCAGTAAACGCCTTGTTTGGGCCGATTTTAAGGGGAAAGTACCCCCGGCAGCCGTTCCTGCGGCCACAACGGCCAGTGGCATTAGTTATACCTACTCTGCCAATTTGATGCACCATGAGGTGGAACTGGATTATGAAGTAACCGCCTATTTCTATCCCAACGAATCTTGGTATAAGCATGAGCTGGCCAACGATACCATATTAAGCCATGAACAGTTGCATTTTGATATTGCCGAGCTCTTTGCCCGCAAGATGCGCAACCGATTGGATCGCACTTCCTTTTCCGATAATGTAAAGGCTGAGGTTAGGAAAATCTACCAAGAGATTTTACAGGAACTCAAAGAGTTTCAGGAAGCCTACGATTGGGAGACCAACTTTTCCCGAAACGTTGAAAAGCAATTGGAGTGGAACGCCAAAATCGCCAAGGAACTTCAGGCAGTGGAATAATTTCCCAACGAGGGTTCGAGTATTTTCCGAAGGAAAATGTATCGAGAACTTGTTTCCAATTCTCGATACGATTTTTTCGTTGCACGTCAAAAATCACTCGAACTGACGAGCAAACGTTTGGTTTTATTTCTTGTATTTATCGATAAACTTCTGGTCCAGTTCCTCGGAATCCTTGTACTTCACCCGCAGGGCCTTTAACTCTTCTTTCAATTCCTCCCGAATTTCGGCATAGGCCGGGTCATCGTACACATTTTGCATTTCATGCGGGTCTTTGTCAAGGTCGTACAGCTCCCATTCGTCCACATCATGATAGAAATGAATCAACTTATATTGTTTATTGGCCATACCATAATGCCTTTTTACGGCATGCTCGGCAGGATATTCGTAATAATGGTAATACACATTTTCCCTATCCCACTGTTCCAAATTCCCGGTCAAGATGGGCATTAGGCTTTCGCCTTGCATATCATCCGGGATAGCGGCCCCGGCAGCTTCCAAGAAGGTTTGGGCAAAGTCAAGGTTCTGTACCATTTCATCACTGGTGATTCCCGGTTTTATGGTGTTGGGCCAACGAATCAACAAGGGCGTTCCAAAGGATTCTTGGTACATAAACCGCTTATCGAACCAACCATGCTCACCTAGGTAAAACCCTTGGTCCGAGGTATAGACCACCAAGGTATTCTCGGCCAAATCGGTTTCATCCAAATAGTCCAGCACCCGACCCACATTATCATCCACGGAGGCGATGGTGGCCAGATAATCCTGCATATAGCGTTGGTATTTCCAGCGGGTCTTTTCGGTATCGTCCATGTTTGGCCACTTGGCCTTGAAATCTTCGGCAATGGCATCCAAAATGGGGAGGTATTCTGCTTGTTGTTCCTCAGTGAGGCGTGCCACTTCCCCACGACTAAAAAGCGGTCCGTTCCTAGGGTCGGTGTTCATGCCCAGCTCATCGGCAAGCTCGGGATAGACCTTGCAGTCGTAGCTGAGGAGCATGTGCTTAAAAATGTTCATCTCGGCGGTACGGGCCGCGGTGCCCCTACCTGAATAATCATCAAAAAGGGAGGCAGGTTCCAGGATTTCCTTTTCCAGATAGGCCTTGAACTTGTCCGCTTTGGGCCACCATGGGCGGTGCGGTGCCTTGTGCAGGTACATCATCAAAAATGGCTTTTCAGGGTCCCGTTTTTGGTTCAGCCACTCCAAGGTCATATCGGTGATAATGTCCGAGGCATAACCTATTTTTTGGATGGTATCACCCTTGGGCGTGATAAAGTCCGGGTTCATGTAGCGTCCCTGCCCGGGCACGATCATAAACTCATCAAAACCCTTGGGACTGTTGCCAAAATGCAACTTGCCGAACATGGCCGTTTGGTACCCCGCCTTTTGCAATAGTTGTGGAAAAGTGACTTGGGTAGTATCAAAAGGGGAGATGTTGTCTATTTTGCCATTGATATGGGTATGCTTCCCAGTTAAAATGGTGGCCCGCGAAGGGGCACAGATGGAGTTGGTGACCGAGGCATTGGTGAACAACATCCCTTCCTTGGCCAAACGGTCTATGTTGGGGGTCTGTATCAAGGTGGTGTCATAGGCGCTGATGGCTTGGTAGGCATGGTCATCGCTCATGATGAACAGGATGTTGGGCCGGGCCTTGGTGGTTTCTGCTTGTTCTTTTGGGGTGTCCTTACATCCAATAAGGAAGGAGATAAGGAGAAGGGGTAACATAAATACTGGTTTAGACCTCATGGTGTTGGATGGGTTTGAAAATTTAAAGGTAGCAAATTCATTTTGTGAATGTCTTTGCGTATTATATAGAATGGGTTACTTATTATGGTAAAATCGCCTTTACGGTTAATTCTTTTCTAAAGAATTTTATCATAGGTCAAGGCAGATATGCAATGTCTTTCTATATCAATTCAATGGAAATGTCAATCCAACGGCAAACGCGCCCGAATACTGCTCAACAGTGGGCTGATAAAAATAGGTCAATCCAAGATCAACATTATTATTCCTACCCAATTCCAATCCGAGGGAGAAAGGTATATGGTAAATAATCCCACTTTTACTGATATATTTAAAAACGGTGGATGTTTCAAATTTTCCAAGGGAAACCCCAATTCCTCCTTCTAAATAGGGAGCCACCCAAGGAATTGGTGCCCGAACTCTTGCTTTTCCTCCAAGATTAAAGGCTTTGGACTCTGCTTTTTCACTGGTTGGATTGTTATTCAAGTCCTTTCCGTTTGAGTTCGTAAATATGACACCGGCATAGGGTCTCAATTCCACCCAAGAAGCTGCTTTCAATATGAGTTCACCTTGAAGGAAAAAACCACCATCCGCTACATTTCCAACACTGTTATATGGTACACTGATTCCATATCCTATTTGGGCATTTATTGATTTTTCTTTGATGAATTGTGCTTGGGTCAGGTATGAAGTCAGAAGTAGTATTGAAACAAATAATATTTTTTTCATAAGGTGTGGACAAAGGTTGGTTTGTGATTAGTTCTGAAGTTTTTCAATCCGTGAGGTTTAAAGATAGAGAAAGATTTGGATCATTAAATACCAAGTTCATGTTTGGTACGATAGATAGGGCTACTGTTTTGAAAACAATTCGAGAACTTGCAGAAACAAATCAATATGAACAAATATGCCATCCAACAATCCAATAATCCAACTGTCCGATTTTATAGAGGATGCCTATGGTACTCCCGAAGCTTTGGCCCAACAGTTAGATCTTGCGGTGGAAATGTTGTTTTATGTGGAAGAAGACACCTTTTCCCGAAGGGAACTGCAGGAAGTGGCTTCGGCCCTCAAGGGTGTGGTTAGGGTGTTGCGGAAATCTTAGAATCAGAGAGAGGTGCTATCGGATAAATTGCAATGCAATCGGGAAATGGTTTTTCATCCTGTCCTTTAGGGTAATCGCCACGACCAATACATAAATGATATTCAACATATAGAGGCTAAGGACATAAGTGATCAATACGGTCCAAGGGCTAAGATAGGTGTTGCTGGTTGAAATGGAAAAGTCGAAAAACCGGTTTATGATGAACCAAACATAGGGGAGCGCAAACACTATGGTCCAAGTGATCTGAAAATTCAATAGGTTTTTGGCATAAAAATCAATGTGTTTGACGTTGTTCTTACGCATCAACCATAAAATCAAGGGGAGAATAATGTTTCCCAGAGGCAGTACAACAAAGGCCAAGGTGGAAAAATGCATCGCCTTTATATATCCCATATTGCTTTTGGGCCCATGTTCCATAAGCTCATCCATCGGAACTTCTAGAGCGTCCGCAATTCTTTTGAGGGTTTCACCATGGGGATTGGTATGCCCTTTTTCTATCCTTTGTAGCGTCCGTAGATTAATTTGGGCACTGTCTGCCAGTTTTTCTTGGGTCAATCCTTTTGATTTTCTGAGCACGCAGATACTCTGGCCTAGATCATCCATTTTTAAATTTTTGAAGTTCAGGTCAAAAGTATGTCCGCATGCTTAAAAACCAGATGGTCTGTTTGCGACTTTTTTGCGGCATTTCCACAAAGAAGCTTTTATGGATAGTGTTGAACGTTTACAAGGCTCATGGCCAATCATAGGTTTCATCATCTTTAAATGGAACTCCCATTTCCACATCCAGAACTACACCATACTCACAATTTAGGCTTAGCCAATACGCTTCGTTGAAGTACATGGTCAGAAATTCAAACTCGTCTTTTTCCCATTCCTGTACTTCGGGGAAACCCTGTTCCATGACAAGTTCAGATTTTGCCCGTATGATCGGATTGCCCTTATAATTTAGTTCAGGGTGCATTGTTCGGATATATCCAAGGCGGTCATTTTCGTCTTTATAAAAAGTTAAGCGAAGCAATTTTTCATGCCATTCAAAAATCGTTTCACTGTCTCCATGGTCATCCAAATGAAAAATCCGATCAGGGTTGCCCAAAATTTCAATGACTTCCTTTTGGGTCATTCCAAATTTTAAATTGTCTATCCCAATTTTAGGTTTGAGTTCCATGTATCGATGAATTGGTATTGCTAAATATCACATCGCAAAAACCCATCCTTCAAGGCGGCGATCTTGTCCTCCCAAGTGGTGATGAACTCTTGGGCCACATAGCCTGTAAACCCGGTTTCATGGATGGCCTTGATAATGGCGGGGTAGTAGAGCTCTTGGGTCTCATCGATCTCATTACGACCGGGAACCCCTGCGGTATGGTAGTGCCCAAAATAGGGATGGTAGTTGCGTATGCTTCGGATAATATCGCCTTCTTGGATCTGCATATGGTAAATATCGAACAACAACTTAAAGTTGTCGCTGCCCAAATGCTTGCAGAGTTCCACGCCCCAAAGGGAGTTGTCGCACATATAATCCTTATGGTCCACTTGGTTGAACAGCTCCATCTGGATGACCACCCCGTGCTCTTCGGCCAAGGGGATGATCTGTGACAGTCCGTCCACACAGTTTTGCAGCCCCACATAATCGTTCATGCCCCTGCGGTTGCCACTAAAGCAGATGAGGTTGGTGTAACCGGCCTCGGCCACCTTGGGGATCATCTCCGTATAATTTTTAATGAGCTGTTCGTGGTATTTGGGGTCGTTCCACCCTTCGGTAAGACTTATCTCGGCCCCGTTGCACATGGAGCAGTGGATGTCGTATTTTTTCAATAAGGGCCAATCCTTGGGACCGATCAGGTCAACGGCTTTTACGCCCAAACTGTTCAAGGTCTTTAGAAAATCCTCCAAGGGAATATCGGAAAAACACCAGTGGCACACACTATGGTTGATGTTGTTCTTCAGTTTGAATTCTTTCTGTGGCGTTTGGTCGTGCGCAAGGCCGGAAACCGATGCCAAACCCGCTGAACCAGCGGCCGCCGTGGCAATAAAATTTCTTCGCTTCATGTTTTCGGAGTGATTGTTCCGGGAAAGATAGTACATTGCCCCTACAAATGGAAATGCGACCGGATAGAGAACAGCTGTTGGAAATGGCCCATTACAGAATGCCCTTTGGTAAGTTTAAGGGACGGTATTTGGTGGACTTGCCACTGCCTTATTTGGTGTGGTTCAGGCAAAAAGGCTTTCCCGAAGGGAAACTGGGCAACTACCTGAACACCATGCTGACAATCAAGGACAACAACCTGGAACCGCTTATCAGAAAACTTCAAAAAGAATTTCCGAAGGAATCCTCCTGATTTCTGCGCTGCAATTTGTACCTTTACGCCCCGTAATAGAAAGATTAATATGTCACAGACCAAGTACATTTTCGTTACGGGAGGCGTAACTTCATCCTTGGGTAAAGGAATCATCGCCGCATCCTTGGCCAAATTGCTACAGGCCAGGGGTTACCGGACCACCATTCAAAAATTAGATCCCTATATCAACGTAGATCCAGGGACCCTGAATCCTTACGAGCATGGCGAGTGTTATGTGACCGATGATGGTGCAGAGACCGACTTGGACTTGGGGCACTACGAGCGTTTTTTGAACGTACGCACTTCCCAGGCCAATAATGTTACCACGGGGCGTATCTACCAAAGTGTGATCGAGAAGGAGCGAAGAGGGGAGTTTTTGGGGAAGACCGTTCAAGTGGTACCCCATATTACCAATGAAATCAAAGAGCGTATCCAGATTTTGGGTAAAAGTGGCGATTATGATATCGTCATCACCGAAATTGGAGGTACCGTGGGGGATATTGAGTCCCTACCTTATATCGAAGCCGTGCGTCAGTTGCTTTGGGAACTGGGTGAGCACAACGGTATTGTGGTACACCTTACCTTGGTGCCATTCTTGTCGGCTGCTGGTGAGTTGAAGACCAAGCCCACGCAGCACTCCGTAAAAACCTTGATGGAAAGTGGTATTAAGGCCGATATCTTGGTCTGCCGTACCGAGCACAATATTTCCGAGGACATCAAAGAAAAACTGGCCCTCTTCTGTAATGTGAGGAAAGAGGCCGTGGTACAGTCCATAGATGCCAGTACCATATACGATGTGCCCTTGTTGATGCAGGAAGAAGGTCTGGATACCGTGGCTTTGGAAAAATTGGCATTGCCCAATGATACCCAGCCCAATCTGGACCAGTGGAAAGAGTTCTTGAATCGACACAAAAACCCGAAACACAAAGTGGTCATCGGGTTGATCGGAAAATATGTGGAGCTTCCGGATTCCTATAAGTCCATTCAAGAGGCATTCATCCATGCCGGAGCGGCCAATGAAGTGCAGGTTGAGGTACGTTCCATTCATTCGGAACACCTTACCGCCAAGAACATCGACAAAAAACTGATGGGACTGGATGGTCTTTTGGTGGCACCCGGATTTGGGGAACGTGGTATTGAGGGGAAAGTGATGGCCGTGCGGTATGCCCGTGAGAACGATATGCCCTTTTTGGGCATCTGTCTAGGCATGCAGATGGCCGTGATCGAGTTTGCCCGCAACGTTTTGGATATGAAAGGCGCCAACTCCACCGAAATGGACAAGGAAACCGCCTATCCTGTCATCAGTTTGATGGAAGAACAGAAATCCGTGACCGATATGGGCGGGACCATGCGTTTGGGTGCCTGGGATTGCCATCTTACCGAAGGGAGCCAAGTACATGAGGTGTATGGTACCTCGGATATAGCGGAACGCCACCGTCACCGTTACGAGTTTAACAACGCTTACAAACAGCAAATGGAAGAAGCCGGATTGGTACCCACCGGGTTCAACCCCAAGACCGGTTTGGTGGAGGTTGTGGAAATACCTTCGCATCCATGGTTTATTGGTGTGCAGTACCACCCAGAGTACAAGAGTACGGTGGCCAGCCCACATCCCTTGTTCGTAGGATTTGTAAAGGCCGTACTGGAACAGAAACAGAAACAAAAGAATGCCAGTTTGGCATAAACTGCGGTTTTGGGCATATATTTGCGAGCTGAATACCGATAAAGAAGATTTCTACTAAATAATTTTCATGGAAGAAAAGAAGCTGGATATCAATTCCATAATTGGATTTGTATTGATTTTTGGGATATTGATTTTTATGTTTTACCAAAATCAGCCTACCCCAGAAGAGCTGGAAGCGCAGAAAGCAGAGCAAGAACAGATTGAAGCTGCGGCAAAACAAGCCGAAGAGGCCGAAACCACCACAACCCCTGTACAGCAAGCCCAGACCTTGGATTTGAACGATTCCACCGCAGTGGCCAATTACAAGGGCTCTGTTGGGGCGTTTGGATTTACCCAAGCTGCCGAAGGGACCACCAAGCTGGAGAATGAAGTGCTTTACTTGGAGGTATCCAATAAAGGGGGACAAATCGTGGAGGCCAGAATGAAGAACTTTGTCACATATGACTCCGTTCCCGTTTATCTGGTAAAGGATGGCAATGCCAGTTTTGCGCTTAACTTTTCGGCCAATGACAATAGGGTGCTCAACACGGCAGACCTGTATTTTGAACCTTCCCTTTCCAAAAGTGGGGACAATCAGGTGCTTTCCATGAAGGCCAAGGTTGCCGAGAACCGCTTTTTGGAATATCGGTATGAAATAAAGCCCAATGATTATTTGGTGGATTTCACCATCCGTTCCCAAGGGTTGAACGGGGTAATCAACAGCAGTAAACCGGTTACCTTGGATTGGGACATGAAGGGGATTCGGCACAATAAGAGTGTTAAATACGAGAACCGTTACACCCGTTTGACGTACAACCATGAAGATGGTAAGATCAGTAAACTTTCCGAGAGCAGTGACTTGGATGAAGAGACCGAGGAAGATATCAAGTGGCTTTCCTACCGTCAGCACTTTTTCAGCTCCATTTTAGCGACAAAGGACCATTTTAAGACCGCGGAACTCAGCTCCAAAAACTTAGTGGAGGAAGAGGGCAAGGACGTAATGTTCACCAAGGCATACAGTACCAAGGCTCCTTTGGAGTTGCAGGGTGGTGAGCTTTCACAGAACATGTATTGGTATTATGGTCCAACGGATGTAAAGGTGCTGGATGATTATAAAGAGTTGGGACTTGTGGATTCCATACCCTTTGGATGGGGAATTTTTGGATGGATCAACCGATATGTCTTTACACCTTTCTATGACTTTTTAAGCTCGTTCCTTCCGTTTGGAATCGCGATAATCGTAATGACCATTTTGGTGCGTTTGGCTCTATCGCCCGTTACCTATAAGTCCTACCTCTCTCAGGCCAAGATGAAGGTTTTGAAACCAGAGATCACGGAGATCAACGAGAAGTACAAGGATAATGCCATGAAAAAGCAGCAAGAGACCATGAAGCTGTACAACAAGGCAGGGGTCAGCCCTATGAGCGGCTGTATTCCAGCGTTGCTGCAGTTGCCTATTTTCTATGCGTTGTTCATGTTTTTCCCGACCTCATTTACCTTGAGGCAAAAATCTTTCCTATGGGCAGAGGATTTATCGTCCTATGATTCCATTTTTGAATGGACCACGAATATTCCGGTCATATCCAGTTTTTATGGAAACCATGTGAGTCTGTTCCCGATTTTGGCCTCGATTGCCATCTTCTTCTATATGATGATGACCACGGGACAGAGCATGCAGATGCAGCAGCAGCCCGGTATGCCCAACATGAAGTTCATTATGTATCTGTCTCCACTGATCATGTTGATTTTCTTCAACAACTACGCCAGTGGTTTGAGTTTGTATTACTTTATTTCCAACCTGATCACCATCTTTATCATGTTGGCCATTAAGAACTACATCTTGGACGAGGACAAGATCCATGCGCAGATTCAGGAAAACAAAAAGAAGCCCAAAAAGGAAAACAAGTTCCAACGCAAGATGCGTGAAATGATGGAACAGGCCGAAGAGCAGAAAAAGGCAGGAAAGCGATAGATATCCGTATTGAAGTTTATGGGATGCTCCATTAAACCTTTTGGGTTTAGGGTAGTCATAAAGACATCTAACCATAAACTTTAGTACATATGAAATATTTTCGAGTAGCTCTGTTCTTCTTGGCATTGTTCTCCTTGGGTTCTGTGGAATATGCAGAGGCCCAGGTTCGAAGAACCCCTCAGGAAAGGCGTGTCATCAAACGAAAGATTCGTAGGCATAACCGCAGGGTGGTGCGAAGGACTTTGAGACGTTTGCCCGCCAACACTCGCCCCATTGTATTTAGAAAAGTTACCTATTATCCCGTTCGGGGCATGTACTACATCCAGCGAAAAGGAGTGTATGTAAGGGCTTTTCCACCTCGTGGATTTCGCTTACGGTTGTTGCCCGCAACCGCTGTGGCCCTTACCGTGAGAGGTATGGCATACAGTTATGCGGATGGGGTCTATTACCGCAAGGTCGAGGATGAATATGAGGTGACGCAACCTCCCATTGGTGCCGTTTTGGAAGAATTACCCGAAGATGCCCGGGAAATAGATTTTGATGGGGTATCGGCCTATGAACTTAACGAGGCTGTTTATAAGGCCATTGAAGATGGCTATGAAGTAATCGATGTTCTGGAAGAGGAGCGCCAAGATTAGTTTTGGAGCTTTGGAGAAAGTCAAAAAAAAACTCCCTCAAAAACTTTGGGGGAGTTTCCACTTGTAGGTGTAGTTTGGAAAGATTTGGGACTTCAAAGATGCGGCATTGCTATCGGGAAAAAAATAAATAGTTGTAAAAACGGGGGTTTTGTATGGTAAAAGAATCCCTTTTGATGTGTCATCGATGAACGGTATATATGTATCGATAAAAAGCTCCCAAGAACAGTTCCTTGGGAGCTTTTTCGTAGTAACCAGCCTGCTTGAATATTAGTTGCTCGTATCTGGGACAAGTACGCCGTCCAAGACATGGATCACACCATTGATGGCCTGTACGTCAACGGCATCAATACCTATGCCCATATTTCCTGAACCATCGGTCACATCGGCTATATTGTCTCCTGTTCCAGGCAGGTTGATGGTAATGGCATCACCCTCCAGAGTTGTGGCCATGATACCATCGGTTAAATCCCCGGAACGTACATTAGCGCCTGCAACAACGTGGTGCTGTAGAATTGGAATCAAATCCGCTTCGGCCGGAATCGCTGGTAGTGCGGCAAAAGCATCATTGGTTGGGGCAAATACGGTGAAGGGGTCATCTCCAGCTCCATCTTGTGCCGAGAGAACACTCACAAAATCCGTACTGGGAGTAAGCTCGGTCAGTGCCTGTACCAAAGTAGAGAAATTAGGGTCTGCCACGGCAAAAGTCACCACAGTTGGAAGGTCGATTACCGCATCCACGGCATGGATTACCCCGTTGGTGGCCACAATGTCGGCGATAGCAACATTACTCACTCCATTTAAGGTCACCCCATCATCCGTATTGATGTACAAGCTTAAATTTTCATCCGTATCAAATTCTGCAGCGGTGTTCACATAGGAGTTGGTCAATCCGGAAGAGAAGGCCGAAGCTCCCACAATCACGTGATTGGAAAGAATAGCGTTCAAATCGTTGGAGTTGGGATTGGTAAATGCTGCAAAAGCATCATTGACCGGTGCAAAAACGGTAAATTCTTCTTCTTCGTCGGACAGCAAATCCGTAAAGGTGGTGTTTCCACCATCCGTTAGGGCGGCCACAAGAGAAGTAAGGTTTGGATTGGCCACGGCATGGTCTACAATATTGGGTAGATCAATAACGGCATCCACTACATGAACCACTCCGTTCAAGGCTTTCACATCTGGAGTGACCACGGAGGATACCCCATTAAAGGTTACACCATCCGATGTGTCAAAGAAAATACTGATATTGGCATCTTGGGCTCCTCTTGCCAAGGTGGTGGTGTATCCAGAACCAAGACCTGTGAGGTCTGTACTGTACAAAGTACCCTCAATAACGTGGTTCAATAATATCTGGGTAAGTACTTCCACAGGGACATCTTCCAATGAAGCGCCATCCAAGAAAGTTTCAAAGGCCTCATCGGTTGGGGCGAGTACGGTAAAAGGACCGTCTCCCCTAAGCGCATTGGGCAAATCACCATCTGCCGCCATAAGGGCAGCCACAAGATTTTCAAGATTTTCATTGCCTATGGCCAAATCCGTGATGGGAACCAAAATAATGTCCGCCAATTCATCCAAGATGGCTTGAGGCAGTAATACCTTATCTATAATATGTACCACTCCATTGGAAGTCTCCACATCTGCAGTAGTCACTTGGGCAGCTGTGCTGGTGGCATCGGAGATGAACACACCTCCATCGGTGCTTACGGTCAAGGTAGACCCTTGAAGCGTGGTAATGGTCTGTCCATTGCTCAGGTCGGTGGACATTGCTGCGGTTCCACTTACTACATGATAAGTAAGAATCACAGCCAATAAGTCTTGGAGCTGCTCTGAGCTAAAGTCATCCAAGGAATCAAAGCCGTCCAGTTGGGCCAGCAAATCTGAAAAAGCAGCATTGGTAGGTGCAAAGACCGTGAAAGGCCCTTCACCACTCAAAGCACTAACCAAGTCATTGTTGGCGCTTTCATCGGCTTTTTGTAGGGCACTTACCAAGCTGCTCAGTTCTGCGGTGGCTTGTGCGGCTTCCACAATGGTTGTTGTGGTTTCTTCAGGAGGGGTCATTCCATTATCATCGTCCGAACAGGATACGAACAATAAGGTAAGAATCATTAAGGGTAATCGAATGCGTTTAATTAGTGCTGTCATGGGATTGTTGTTTAAAAGTGTTTAACATTACGAATATAAAGTTAAACAAAATAAATCAATTCCGTTTAACAATATTTATAAAAAGTTTAACAAAATGAATTTTGATTTTAGCTTGAAAACTGTTGTTCGGATTTTGTGAACGTACCCTACAGTAGTTTAAATGCCTGTTATTTTGTAATTTTGCATCTTATTATCATGCTATGAAAAAGGTGGTTATCGGACTTTCCGGCGGAGTGGATTCAAGTGTCTCGGCCTATCTCTTAAAAGAGCAAGGCTATGAGGTTATTGGCCTTTTTATGAAGAATTGGGTCGATGATTCCGTAATCCTATCTGAGGAATGCCCATGGGTAGAGGATAGCAATGATGCACTCATTGTTGCTGAAAAGTTGGGGATTCCATTTCAAACGGTAGATTTGAGTGCAGAGTACAAGGAGCGTATTGTGGATTATATGTTCAGTGAATACGAAAAGGGAAGAACTCCCAATCCTGATGTGCTGTGCAATCGCGAGATAAAGTTTGATGTCTTCCTGAAAATCGCACTACAGTTGGGTGCCGACTATGTGGCCACGGGCCATTATTGCAGAAAGGGCACTCTAAAAAATGCGGATGGTACCGAAACTTACCAATTATTGGCAGGGAAGGACGCAAACAAGGACCAGTCCTATTTTTTGTGTCAACTTTCGCAGGAACAACTTTCCAAAACCCTGTTTCCCATTGGGGAACTGACCAAGCCCGAGGTGCGAAAAATTGCCAATGAGAACGATTTGATCACGGCAGATAAAAAAGATTCCCAAGGCCTTTGCTTTGTGGGCAAGGTGCATCTGCCCGAATTTCTACAACAAAAACTCAAACCCAAAAAAGGGGTAATCGTTGAGGTCCCCCATACGGCCTCACAGTTTTCGGTAACGGCCCCAAGCTTTCAAAACAAGCAAGAAGAGCTGGCATTTAATGCAGAAAAGCCCATATATGCCCAAACTGATGGAAAGGTAGTGGGAGAACATCAAGGCGCCCATTATTTTACCATCGGACAACGAAAAGGTTTAAATGTGGGAGGTACCAAGGAACCTTTGTTTGTGATTGAGACCGATGTGGACAAGAACATTATTTACACCGGGCAGGGGAAAACCCATCCTGGATTGTACCGTCATACCTTGTTTGTAAAAGAGGACGAATTGCATTGGGTACGCCCAGATTTGACCTTGGAGGAAGATGGGACCATGGAAGTCATGGCGAGGATACGGTACCGGCAACCCCTGCAAAAGGCCACTTTGTACAAAACGGAAACTGGACTTTACGTAGATTTTGAAGAAAAACAATCCGCCATTACCGAAGGTCAGTTTGTGGCTTGGTACATCAATGATGAATTGGTGGGGTCAGGTGTGATTTCATAGGTTTGAATTTCTTGTATATTCGCCCTCTATTGATTTTATTTGATTGACTGGAAAAGAGCCCTAATACCGAATATTGGATGAGCAACAGAATCACTGAACTTTTCGGAATTGAATATCCAATCGTCCAAGCAGGGATGGTCTGGGCCAGCGGTTGGCGTTTGGCCTCCGCGGTTTCCAATGCAGGAGGTCTGGGGTTATTGGGGGCCGGGAGTATGTACCCTGATGTTTTGGAAGAGCACATCATAAAATGTAAGAAGGCAACAGATAAACCTTTTGGGGTCAATGTTCCCATGCTGTACCCCGATATCGACAGATTGATGCAGATCATTGTGGACCATGGGGTGAAAATTGTGTTCACTTCCGCAGGAAACCCAAAGACATGGACCAGTTTTCTCAAAGAAAGAGGAATTACAGTGGTACATGTGGTGAGCAGTGTGAAGTTTGCCCTCAAGGCACAAGAAGCTGGCGTGGACGCCATAGTGGCCGAAGGCTTTGAAGCAGGAGGCCACAACGGTAGGGACGAGACCACGACCATGGTACTGATTCCTTCGGTCAAGGAGAAAATAGAGATTCCACTCATTGCTGCCGGAGGTATTGCTAGCGGAAAAGCCATGTTGGCGGCCATGGTTTTGGGTGCGGATGGGGTCCAGATAGGCAGTCGTTTTGTAGCCAGTCCTGAAGCCTCATCCCATGAACTTTTTAAACAATGGGTGGTAAAGGCGCAGGAAGGTGATACCCAACTGACCTTGAAGGAACTGGCCCCGGTACGACTGTTGAAGAACAAATTTTTCCAAGATGTACAACAAGCGTATGCCCAAGGGGCTTCGGCAGAGGAATTAAAAACACTGTTGGGTAGGGCTAGGGCCAAACGAGGGATGTTTGAAGGCGATATGGAGGAAGGGGAGTTGGAAATAGGCCAAGTGTCCGGTTTGATACATGACATTACCCCCGCTGCGGAAATTGTCCGGGAAATGATGGCGGAATTCAACCTTGCCAAACAAAAAACACAAGAGTATTAGAAGTTTAGCGGCTTAAATGCGCAACTTTTCATACTTTTAACCGCTCATGAGAACACTAATCCCCACATTGGTCCTTTTTATGCTCGTTTCGCATGGATATAGTCAAGTGGAGCGAGACAAAGCACTTCATTTTTTAGGAGGTAACCTATTTGGTCTGGCAGGAGCCGGTATAGCCAAACAAATGTCTGAGGGCAGCAGGGTGTGGACCTTTGTCGGTTCCGTAGCCGGAAGCGCCCTCGTTGGGGTGGCCAAAGAAGCTGTGGATGCTGGACAGCGCGAGAACGGTTGGGACAATGACGACTTGGCCGCCACCGTACTCGGAGGGGTCACGGTAGGGGTTACCATCGACCTTTTTTCCAAGAAGAGTGACAAGAAAAGGCTAAGGGGCAATTATGCATCCGCTCCCAAAAGAAAGTTGAGTTTCCCCAGCCGTACAAAGAATTCCGAGGCATTGGTGTTACAGACCATGCCACTATCCCTGAACTCCCTGGCCCTTTTTCCAGCAATGGAAGAGTAAGGAATTTGAAATTAAATAAGTCCCCGAGCTTTTATTTCCAAGTATTTGTTGATGGTGCTGATGGTCAAATTTTCAGGTTTGGTCAAAATGGTTTGGATACCGTGTTTGCGCAGCTCGTTCACGATCAACTTTTTTTCGTAGATAAACTTTTCCGCCATGGTCTTATCAAAAATTTGACGGACGGTTTCCGCCTTTTTATCTGCAAATTCGTTAAGCTCCGTATTTTCAAAGAAAATGACCACCAATAAATGCTGCTTGGCCATGGCCAACAAATAGGGCAATTGTCGGTGAAGGGCATCCAGCGTTTCAAAATTGGTGTAAAGTAAGAGTAGGCTACGCTGGTTCAGGTTTCGTTTTACATCCACATACAATCGGCTAAAATCACTTTCAATAAAATTGGTTTCCAGATTGTACAGCGTTTCCAGGATGAGGTTCATCTGTGAGCTTCTCCGTTCGGCCACAACTCGATTTTCTATCTTGTTACTAAAGGAGAACATGCCTGCTTTGTCCTGTTTTTTTAACGCAATATTGCTGATGACCAAGGTGGCATTGATGGCATAATCCAAAAGACTTAATCCATTGAAGGGCATCTTCATTACCCTTCCCTTATCGATGACCGAATAAATGGGCTGCGACTTTTCATCCTGGAACTGGTTCACCATCAACTGTCCCCGTTTCGCCGTGGCTTTCCAATTGATGTTGCGTATATCATCACCCAAGACATAATCCTTGATCTGTTCAAACTCCATGGTGTGGCCGATACGTCTTATTTTTTTCAACCCATACTCATGAAGTCGATTGGTAAATGCAATAAGGTCGTATTTCTGCAGTTGCAAAAAAGAGGGATAAACCGGTACCTCTTGGGCTTGGTCAAAACCATATTTTCTGGCCAGCAACCCAATAGGCGAACTGGCAAAGAGATTCAGGCTACCAAAGGCATATACGCCCCTTTCGGTAGGTCGTAGTTGGTAATCGTATGTCTTGCTTTTGCCGGAAGCTATTTTGCTGACAAGCCCAAAATCCCTTTTCTGGAACTGAAAGGGAATCTCATCAATGATTTTTACCACTACCTGAAAAAGATAGGTGTTGGTGACTTTCAAAAGAATGGGGTTTTCGTCCCCATTGGAAAGTTTATCGGGGAGCACACGTTTCCCTTCAATTCTTCCTTTGGAAGCGAACAGCAACAATACATCAACAATAACAAAGAGAACCAATAGATAGAATAAAACCTTTACGGCGCCATACAGATTGGGTACCATGAAGGATACCAAAAAACCAACGATGATAGCGGTCAAGGCTATAAAAAATCGTTTTTGCAGGTATATGGGCCTAAAAAGTTTCCTCACAATTCGTCTATCTGGGGATTTCTATACTGTCCACAATTTGTTTCACCACCTGTTCCGAAGTCAGGCCTTCCATTTCCCGTTCGGGGGTAAGCATAATGCGGTGTCCCAATACTGGACCGGCCACTTTTTTGATGTCGTCCGGGGTAATAAAATCCCTACCGTTGATAGCGGCCAAGGCCTTGGAGGCATCCATAATGGCAATGGAAGCCCGTGGCGATGCCCCTAAATAGAGGTTGGCATTGGTCCGGGTATTGTCCACAATGGAGGCGATATATTTTAATAGGTTCTTTTCCACCACAATCTCTTTGATGGTGCTCTGGTAACCCGCTATCTGTTGGGCCGATAGCAAGGCACTGACCAAGTCTTCCTCAATTCGGGTCTTTTGCTCGTGCTTGCTTTCCAAAATCTGTATTTCTTCCTCAAGGGATGGGTAGTTGACCTTGATCTTAAATAGAAAACGGTCCAATTGGGCTTCGGGCAGGCGATAGGTGCCTTCCTGCTCAATGGGATTTTGGGTGGCGAATACCAAAAAAGGAGGTTCCATGGCATATTCCACACCGTCCATGGTAATCTGACGCTCCGCCATGGCCTCAAAAAGGGCGGCTTGGGTCTTGGCCGGGGCGCGGTTGATTTCATCGATCAAGATGATGTTGGAGAACAAAGGCCCTTTTTTAAACTCAAACTCCGAGGATTTGAGGTTAAAGATGGAAGTCCCCAAAATATCACTGGGCATAAGGTCCGGGGTAAACTGTATCCGGCTAAAATCCACATCCATGGTCTTGGCCAGCAGTTTTGCGGTAACGGTCTTGGCCACGCCGGGAACCCCCTCGATCAGGGAATGCCCATTGGCCAAAATGGAAATGATGAGCAGTTCGATCATGTCCTGTTGTCCGATGATGACCTTACCCAATTCGGATTTTATGCCAGAAACGGCTTTCTGCAGCTGGGTAAGATCTACCCGATTGCTGAATTGTAAGGCGTCGTCTTGTTGTTCGTTTTCTTCCATGGTTACAGCTTAAATGCGTTTATTTTTTTATTGAGTTCTATGCTATCTTGCTCAGTATGGGCTTTCTTTTGTTTCAGATGGAGGATAAATTCAATCAAACCCTTGGTCTCCTCCATGCTTTTTCCGGCCCGGGATGCCAAAACCTGAATGGTTTTTTCGCTGAGTGTACTTGTATCGATATGGTATCGACTTCTCAAATGGGCTAGAAAATAGTTTATTTTTTTGTGGACCAGGTCCGTGTAATCCTTGTTTTGATGATATAATGACCCAATCGCTTGGGCAAACTCCACCGAGGAGTTTTTTAAAGGTTCAATGACCGGAATGATGCGTTGTTCCCGTTTTCCGCGAAACAGTACAAAAACCAAAATGCCCAAAATGGACAAATAGTAGGCCCATTTCAGCGAGGCCTGTGTCAGCACAAAGCGCATGGGGGAATCAATGATGATACGGCCTGCTTTTTTATAGTTGTCCCAAAAGAGTTGCTCGTTATCACCCAAATACGAGAAGGTGTAGGAGGCATAGTCTTGGTTCCCTTTTAGCATATAGTAATTGGAGTAGGCCTGCGGGGTGGTGTTGATGATAAAGTTGCCCTTCCCAAATTGGGTTTTGATGAAATTAGGCTTGGTGACCTTTTCATCGGGTTGTCCTTCCAAAAAGTTTTCCTTGGTGTAGGTGATATGCCCCAAGATGGTGGTGTTGATGGAATCCACACTGGTAAAATGGGAATTGAAGATACCTCTGGACAATTCAAATTTCTTGGTGTTGAAGTTGGAATGGGTCAAATTGAGCACAGCGGTTCCCTCTTTGAGGGAGTAATCGGAACCAATGCCAATATTCAGGGTATCCATCAAGGGCCAACCAAAACCCGTGGCTGCCATAAAGACCGTGTTCCCTTGGTGTACGTAGTCCAAAAGTTGATGGGTTTCCTGTTCGTCCAAGTCCACATATTCGTTGATGAGGATATAATTGGACGACAATAGGGTATCCCTTTCCACCAAGACGTCGTACACACTTTCCTGAACGGTTTCAATGCTGCTGTTGGGAAAAATGTTGGGCAGTTCGGAATAAAGGACGTAGCACCCAAAAGGAATTTTGTCCACAGCGGTGTAGGAAGGCCTCCAGTTGATGGGTTTGGGCCGTACCATTTCCGTGATGATGATTCCCAGAACCACCAAGGCAAATAGAGCAATGACTATTTTCGATTTCCGGTCCATGGTCATTGCGGGATTAAAAGGTTCAGGGTGTCAAATCGGGAACTGGTCTTGGCGTAACCGTGTTCATCAATGGGTTGCTCGCCATACCAAATATTTTCATAGAGATAGGATGCTTTTTTGAACTCTTCTTGCAGGCGTACTTCCTTAATCTCCCTGCCATAGTCCAGATTGGTCTTGTCAAAATGCCACTCAATAATGCTCTTTTGGGAGAGGAGTTTCAGGACTCTTAGGAATTGGTAACGCACCGCCAATCGGTAATCCTTTTGTTTTAGGGCAGCATTCATCAGGGCATCCAGGTCTATGGCCTCGATATGGTGTTCGGAAAGGTCTATATCCACAATGGATTTGGCCTTTTTGGAAAAAATGGCATTGAACTTTTCGTTGATGAACATACGGACAAGCAGATAAATGGCCAAAAGCCCCATCAAGCCGTAGATAATATATTCCAAAATCAATAGGGTTTCTGGAGGAATATCAAGACCAAAGGTTTCCCCAAGGCTGTTAAGGACCCATCGGATGAATCGGGCCAATAAATTGGAAGATTCCCCTGTTTTGACTTCGTAGTTGAACTCATCACCCGTATATTTTTGGGAAAGGTCTTCGCCGATTTGCCGGTCGGTGAGTACCGATGCCTCATCAACAGGAATGGGAATACTGTCATTTTGGGCCATGGAAAACATGGTCCATATCAAGAAGAATATGGTGGCAATGCGTTGGATCACTGATCGGATTGTCCTATTTGTTCAATTTTACTTCGGGTATTCACATTATAGGTCTTCTCGTGCAGGGCATAAAAAAGGATGCCATTCACGAATTGCGATAGGCATTGCGCATAGATCATAAGGATGAGCAATAGGCAAAGCCCCAAGGTGTACACTACGGTCGAAACTATGGAAGCTCCCACATCAACATTGTTTTCCACAACATGGAAGGTATATACCCCAATTATGATCATGGGAATCAACAAAATGATGAAAAACAATAGACCGTTGAGCAGTCCCAGAATAAAGTTGACCCCTATAGCCCTCCAAAAGTTTTTGCTGATGAGGTTCCAACCCTCACCAAAACCTTCCGTGACCCCTTTGTTTTCTGAAAGCATGCTGAAATAGGAAACCCCCACCCAAGCAGCGATAAAAAACTGAAGGATATACTGGGCAAACATTCCCAACAGCGGAATAAAGGCAAAGATTACCGAGGCAATCATAAAGCCCAAGTAAATGGGAATGAGTAACAAAATGAATAATAGGGTATTGCCCAATTTGTCTTTGGTGAGTTCCCAGACCGCGGTCTTGTCAAAATGCATTCCCTTGTTTTCCTCGTACTTGATCAAGTAAGAAGAACTTAAACTAAAGTTTAGCCCCCCCACCACTAAAAAAATCAAAAAGAACAGGATACCTCCGGCAATGATATAATACCAGTAGGTGTCGTCAGAGCTTTGACCACTGCTGATTCCATACATACCGGAACTTTCAGAAATCAACCCCACAAAACCCGAAACCAATAGATAACTGGTGATCAAAAGACCGATAAGAAACACGCCATTATAACTGAGAAAAACATTGGTGAATTTCTTGATGTTCTGCCGTAAAAATTCAAAGTAGGTGGTAAGGATGTCCCCAAAATCACGGTTGATCCTAAGTTCTATGTATTTGTCTTTCATATGTTCGGTTAAGTACAATTGGATAAATGATATAGTAATACACAATGAGGAACAACGATCCCCCAATGATCAAAAATGCCAGCCAGTCCGGCATATGGGCGTAGCGGGTAATAAAGCCTTCAATGAAACCAGCAATGATAAAGAAGGGAATGGTACTCACCACCACCTTTAAACCATCTTTGGCCCCTTTCATAAAGGAAACCCGCCTGGAAAATGTTTTGGGAAACAAAATACTGTTGCCCATAATGAGTCCGGCACAACCTGCAATAATGATAACCGAAATCTCAATGGTGCCATGTAGCCAAATTTGTCGGTTGGCCTCAAAAAACACCCCTTTGGTGTAAAAAAAGGTGACAAAGGCCCCCAACATAACTCCATTGCTGAATAAAATATAGGCCGTCCCAATACTGGTGATCACTCCAAAGGCAAAGGCCAAAAAGGCTACTCGGATATTATTGATGGTAATGCCCAAAAAAGTTCCGATTTCACTTCCACTTTTATAAATGGCGGTTGGCTCCCCTTTGGCAATATTGTTCAAGGTTTCGTTCACGTAGGCATCGCCTAAAATGAGCCGTAGAAAGGAAGAATCATTGATGGCGGAAATACATCCAATGGCCGTGGCCACTGCAAAAATCAAGAAAGCGACCCCTAAAGTGCCATGATATTGTTTAAAGAACAGCGGAAATTCCTTGGCCCAAAATTCGATGATGCGGTTGCCGGATTCCTTTTTGTTCCTATAAATTTTTTGATGCGCCTGTGAGGCCAGGGAATTCAAGTACAATAAAGTCTTGCTTTCAGCGTAATACGTTTGTGCGTAGGCCAAATCGTTTGTGAGTTGGATGTAGCCATCCACTAGGGCATCGGGGTCGGTATGGGAACCCATGGAAATTGCTTTTTCAAAAGCAATCCATTTTTCCTTATTTTGTTTCACAAAAGCAGCCTCGCGCATACGTGGAAAATTCCTATCAGTTAAAATTACGGTTATATGGATAACCTCCAAATCAATACAACGCAAAATGTCAACTTAGATTATAAAATCGTTGGTATTGGAGAGAGAATCGTGGCTTTCCTCATCGATGGACTCATCCTGTACATGTATGCGTTTCTGGTGAACCTTGTAAGTGATGCCCTGGGTTATATCTATGAGGATACCTGGACCCAGCGTGGGTTGGCCGCCCTTATTTTTTTACCGGCCATGTTTTATTCGTTGTTGATGCACAGTCTGTTCAACGGACAGACCGTAGGCAAAATGTTGATGAAAATGCGGGTGGTCCGTTTAGATGGCACCCCGGTACACTGGAGTAATCTTTTGGTGCGATGGATGCTTCGATTGGTGGACATTTGGATTTTCTTGGGATCCATAGGCATATTGAGTATCCTGTTTTCAGAAAAAAGGCAGCGGGTGGGGGATGCAGCAGCGGGCACGGTGGTCATCAGTACCAAAAAGAAGACCAAGGTCTCCCATACCATTTTAGAGGAGGTCCATGACGAATATATTCCCCAGTTTACTAATGTTACCTTGCTTACGGACAAAGATGTGCGTTTGATCAAGGAAACCTTTCACATCGCTAAAAAGAGTGGGGATTTTAAGACATTGACGGCGCTTCGGGTAAAAGTGGAAAGCATCCTCCAAACCAATTCGCAGCTCTATGATGTTCCGTATTTGGATACCGTTCTAAAGGATTACAACTACTATACCCAAAACATGTAAGTATGCTGTATCAGATGATAGATATTTTGGGTACGGTGGCCTTTGCCATATCTGGGGTCTTGGTGGCCATGGAAAAGAAATTGGACCTTTTTGGGGTACTCATCATCGCATTTGTCACCTCTATTGGAGGAGGGACCTTGCGCGATCTTCTCATTGGAAATACGCCAGTGGTCTGGATGCGCGACCTCACCTATGTGACCACCATATTTATCACGGTGGTCTTGGCCATTATTTTTGTCAATCAACTTAAATATTTAAGGCGTTCCTTGTTTTTGTTTGATACCATTGGTATTGGGCTTTACACCATGTTGGGTATAGAAAAAGGGCTGCAAGCTGAACTTTTACCGGTAATGTGCATTGCTTTGGGAACCATGACCGCCTGTTTTGGGGGAGTTATCAGGGATATGCTTTGTAACGAGATCCCCATCATCTTTAGACGAAAGGAAATTTATGCCACTACCTGTATTTTGGGTGGGGCAAGTTATTTTTTATTTGTTGGTATTCCCATTCCAGAAGACTATGCCTATATCGCGGCCATCTTGGTCGTGATAGGCCTACGGCTCTTGGCCGTTAAGTTTGATATACGTTTGCCCAACATCTATGGCAAGGAAGCATAGTTCCAATACATTTCTGTAGATTGATGTACCATCGTCTGCCAGCATTAACCTTTGGTTAATGGAATTAACCCTTTGTTAAGCTTTCTTACTTTCTTGTTAATCCTCCCTTGTGCCATATAGTCCTACTTTGGTGCCAAGTTTAGTTGTCTTTATAAATACTAGCAAGGCCGTCCTACTTAGGTCGGCCTTTTTAGCTAACCCTTCAACCAATCAATCAGTATTATGAAATCTCAAAAACTACTTTACATCCTATGTGGTTCGTTCCTTTTCTTGATAGGGACAAAAAGCGTTCAGGCGCAAGGATGTGTGGCCATTAGGCACTTTTCCTCATGTGTGGGCAATACTTTGGAAAGCAATTTGTTGGGCCCGGGTGACATCCAAATTGGAAGTAACTATCGCTATTTTAAATCGTTCAGGCATTTTAGGGGAACAGAGGAAGAACCGGATAGGGTGGCCAACGGGTCCGAGGTGATCAACCATTCCCATTCATGGGATTTTTTCCTCACGTATGGCATTACGGATCGGTTGTATACCAGCATCACCATTCCTACGGTGATCAATACAAGGTCTTCTTTGTACGAACATGGCAGGGAGGAACGGAACACCACATACTCCAGAGGTCTGGCAGACATAAGGGTCGGTGTGGGCTATTGGTTGTTCGATTTGGAAAAAAACCAGAACGGAAACTTGGCTTTGGGATTGGGATTGAAATTGCCCACCGGAAATTACAACGCTTCGGATATATTTTACAATGTGGGCCCAGAAGAAAGTCCTCAGGTAAGGCCTGTGGATCAAAGTATCCAACCCGGCGATGGTGGCTTTGGGATTACCTTGGATTTTCAATTTTACCAAAAGATAGCCGAAAAACTTTTTGCCTATGGGGGAGGGTTTTACTTGCTCAACCCTAGGGAAACCAACGGAACCCGAACGTTTCGGGAAACCTTGAGCCCCATTCTTGAAAATGAGGCCATCATGGCGGTTCCAGACCAATTCTCGGTACGGGCCGGTGTGAGCCAGAGCTTCTCCAACACCATCTCTGGGTCTTTGGGAGCCCGATATGAAGGCGTTCCCGTAAAAGACCTTATAGGTGGCAATGAAGGGTTCAGGAGACCAGGGAATGTACTTTCCATTGACCCAGGAATTGCTTTCATGAAGGATAATTTCTCATTGAATCTGAATGTACCCTTTGCAGTACGGAGAGATCGTCCCCAAAGTGTCACCGATAAACAAACCGAGGAAGCCACCGGAAACCCGAGGAACGGGGACGCCGCTTTTGCGGACTATTTGATCAATGTTGGGGTGTCCTACCGGTTTTCCAACAAAAAAGTAAAGGTAGATCCAGCCTTAATGAATGAATTCAAAAATTAGAAGACGTTATGAAGCAGACCACAAAGCACAATGTTCTGGCAATTGCCATAGGGGTGGTATATCTGTGGTTTGGTGCCCTGAAGTTTTTTCCGGATCTCAGTCCGGCCGAAGGCTTGGCCAAGAGTACCATCCATATGCTCACATTTGGGCTTATTCCAGATGCCGTATCCATAATAGTATTGGCCCTTTGGGAAACCATTGTTGGGGTATTTCTAATTTTCAACCTATGGCGCAGAACCATAGTGGTATTGGCCTTGGTGCATATGGTATTCACCTTTTCGCCCTTGCTTTTCTTTCCTGATCAAGCCTTTGGTGAGGGGCCACTCTACCTAACCTTGGTGGGCCAGTACATTATTAAGAACCTCATTATCATCGCGGCACTTTTAAATCTTGTTGATTTTAGTGCGGAGAACATCAAAAACAAACTTAAATATCCCATTCTATCACCTGTAGGTCTACACCGATTAGGCTTGATCGGTGAAAGGATCCATCAAAAAAATCTGAAAAAAAATAAATGATACAACAAAGGCCATCCCAGGTTTTGGGAACCCTCCTGTGCTTTCTATTCATAAGTATTTCATCTTTTTCACAAACCAAACTCACCGGTAGGGTGGTCGATGCTACCGATTCACAACCCTTGATCGGAGCACAAATTATCTTGCAGGATGGGGAGTTGGGAGGTGTCACCAATGAAAGCGGATACTTCGAATTCAATGTCGATACAGAAACACAAAGCATCCTGATAAAGTATTTGGGATATGAAGAAAAGCAGATTGCCATAACCTCTACCACCAGTGATTTGGGAACCCTGGAACTGAACAGGGCCAATACCACTTTGGATGAGGTCATTGTGAGCGCTTCGCCCGAAAACTTTAAAAAGGAGTTTAAAGGCAGCAATTTTAGGATTAATCCAGTTGTGTTAAAAAGAATGAACCCATTGAGTACGGAAGAGGTATTGCGTACCATTCCCGGGGTCAACATTGTTGGGGACATGGGATTGTCCAATAGACCTAACATCAGTATTCGAGGATCATGGGGGCGAAGATCAAAAAAGGTATTGCTCATGGAGGACGGGACGCCATCTGCCCCGGCACCGTATATAGCTCCAGGGGCTTATTATAATCCTGTAAGTGACCGAATCGCTTCCATAGAGGTGTACAAGGGGGCGGACATGCTCAAATACGGACCCAATAACATGTACGGGGCGGTAAACTATATTACCGCATTGCCACCCCAAAAACCCACATTGCGGTTAAAGCTTACGGGCGGCCAACGCAATTATACCTCAGGACTGTTCTCCTACGGAGGTACTTGGAATAATATTGGCGGATTGGTGGAAGGCGTTTATAAGAAGTTCGATGGATTTACGGACAATTCCTCTGTGGAGATATTGAATCTGAACGCCAAGATTTTTGCCAAATTATCCGAAAATCAATCCCTGTATTTTAAGGTGAGCGGGCAATTTGAAGATAACCAGGCGTCTTTGAGCTCACAAACCCCATTTACCTTTGAAACCGACCCCACCCAAAATCCATTGGACGCCGATCAGTTTACCATGAGGCGGTATGGGGTGGACATCATCCACAAATGGTTGCCCACGGAGCAGTCCAGTTTTACGACCAAGGTGTATGCTTCCGATTTTGAAAGGGATTGGTGGCGACAGGTCACGACCAAGGTCAGGGCCTCTGAGGTGCAAGATTATGTGGGCCCGGATATTTTTAACCAACGGTATGGCTATCTAAATGGAAAATCCTTTGATGATGAAGATTATGTCATCGTGGGCCGTGTGGTGGACGGATTGGAAAGTACAACCGATAGCCGTTGGATTTACAAGGTATCCGGAATTAAGGAAACCTTCAAGACTGCGTGGGAGGCCTTCAATGCCCCGAGTCATTTTGAAGCTAGTATCAACCTGCACAGGGAAACCTTTAAAGATGTGTTCCTAGAGGCTGATAATACCCGTTGGGCACGCTACGGCACCGCAACCAAGGACCTTTGGTACCGTCTATGGTCGGTCAATGGCTATGTTCGGAATGAGTTTCATATAGGTAAAATAGGCATCACTCCCATTTTGCGCTTTGAGCATGTAGACATGTACCGTCAAGATTTGATTGCTCAGGCCCAGGACCCAACCCTTCAAGGTACAACGGAAGGTAGGGAACCCAATGTGTATGATCAGTTTTTACCGGGACTCACCATCAATCATCAGTATGAAAATGGAGAGTTCTTCGGGAGTATCTATCAGGGAATGATCGCCCCATCCAAAGTATTTGGTTTTTTGGTGGAGCAGGATGGCGTGGTGACCAACCCGCTTGAGGGACAGAGCATAAACATTGACCCGGAATTGAGTTGGAACAAGGAAGTGGGATGGCGTGGCAGTCTTTTTGATAATTGTATCAATGGGCAACTGACCTATTTCCACAATGCCAGTCGAAATTTTTATGCCGGGGGACGTAATGAGGTGTTCCAAGAGTTGGGCAGGATCAATGTGCAAGGAGTTGAGATGGCCTTTAATGCCGAAGTTTTCAATAAGGATGGACATCAACTCCATTTGTTGGGTAACCTTACCTATATGCATTCCAAGGTAAAAGGAGGTAGGTTGGAAGACAAGGATCTTTTTTCCCAAGTGGTGCATAGCACGGCGACCCAAAATGAGTATATCCAAAAAGTGAATGCGAACCGGAATGCCTATGAGGTTTATGTGGATAATGGAGGAGGGGAGGTCTTACTGATGGATGCGACTTTGGAGGCTTCAGATTTCCCCAACATTACCAAGAGCATCATCACTTTTGGGGATGGGGGCATTACAAATGCTGAAGCGCCTTACACACCCAAAATCAACATGAGCATTGGCCTAAACCATGATTGGAAGGGATGGTCAAGCGGTATCAACATGCATTATGTAGGCGAACAGTTTACCGAATTCCACAATTTTGAGCGGGAATCGGCAGATGGCGCCATAGGAAAATTACCATCGTTTACCACAGTGGACGCCTTTGTCAACTACGATTTTAAGATAGGCGACAAAACGGACGCCACAGTTTTTGTGAACGGGAAGAACATCACGGATCGGGTGTACCGGGCATCACGGCTGAACAGGGCTACTTCAGGGGTTTTTGCAGGAGGATTCCGGCAGATCATATTCGGAATCAACCTAAAAATATAAGCCAGCCTTTTAATCTTTCCAGTGTAGGGTTACAGCACTTCCGCTTTTAGGATATACACACTTTTCCAAGGCCAGTCCCCATCTCCAACTGGGACTTGGTTTATGGCGTCCACTACATCCATTCCTTCAATGACGTGGCCAAATGGCGTGTAGGAACCATCCAAATGGTACGATCCCGGTTTGGTGACCACAATAAAAAACTCATATGGGGAGGCCAGTTTGTGGGGATTGTCCCGCTCGCTACTGGGCATGGATATGGTACCTCTATGGTGCCTGTGCCCTTTTTGGGTATCGGGCGGAAGCAGGTATCTTCCTATTTTTCCTCGCTTTTGGGCCGTTTTTTTATCATCGGAATTTCCTCCTTGGATAATAAAATCCTTCACGACTCTATGAAATTGGGTGCTATCAAAATACTTCTTGCGGGCCAGATAAATAAAGTTTGCTTTGTGATAAGGAACATTGTCAAAAAGCTCAATGGTAAAGCTTCCCATGTTGGTGGTGAGTTTCACCTTGTTCTTTTTGAGTTCTTTGGCATAGTCAAAAAAGAAGTCGATGGCATTTTCCTCATCCAGTACAAAGGCTTCTTCTTTTTCCTCTTCGGGCTCAGGGAGTTTGTTGCTTTCAGCAGGGATGGAATCCTTCTTTAAGACGGTTTCCGTTGTTTTTATGGTTTCTTTTTTAGGGTTTTCTCCACAGGATACCAGAAAAAATAATAGTATACTTGTGGCCAAAGCCGATGCTTTCAATACCATGAATTTTATCGATTTTAGTGAAATAGCCCTAAAAATAAAAGATCTTCCCCTTCCCGGAGAGGAATCCCACTATAAAATGTCCCCAGAGCTTCGGGTACAATGGTTAAAATCCAATCGGGTAGAGGAAATGAATACCAAGAAGGCAGGAGTCATGGCCCTGTTTTACCCGGATATGGAACAAGAGACAAGGTTGCTGCTCATTCTTCGAAAAGCCTATGAAGGAGTGCATTCCAACCAAATAGGATTTCCGGGAGGGAAGGTGGAACAGGCAGACAGGAATCTTTTGGACACAGCACTTCGCGAGACCCATGAGGAGGTTGGGGTGGTCCCCACGGCTGTTGAGGTGATCAAGGAACTCAGCAATGTGTACATTCCCCCTAGCAATTTTATGGTAACACCCTTCATTGGGATGTATCCAGAACCAAAACCTTTTGTACTCCAGGAAACCGAAGTGGAACGTTTGGTGGAGGTGTATGTAAAGGATTTTTTGGACGATGCCAACCTGATTGAGGAAATCCTCACCACTTCTTACGCAAAAAACATACGTGTACCCGCTTATAAATTAAATGGTTATACCGTATGGGGCGCCACAGCCATGATGCTGAGCGAGATTAGGGAACTTTTACGGCAAGTGCTTTGACCGCGATTTTGTAAATTTGCCCCCAAGAATTGTACTATGGGTCTATTCAAGAAAAATCCTTTTGGTCATATCCTGTTTTTAAAACGCTGGTTGATACGCGTTGCAGGTGCCATGACCCATCAACGCTATAAAGGATTCAACACCCTTGAAATAGAAGGGTCCCAGGTGATACGGGACCTACCGGAGACCAATGTACTTTTTGTGAGCAATCACCAGACCTATTTTGCCGATGTGGTGGCTATGTTCCATGTGTTCAATGCCAGTTTGAAGGGAAGGGACGATTCCATTAAAAATTTGGCCTATCTCTGGAACCCCAAGCTCAATATCTACTATGTGGCGGCAAAGGAAACCATGAAGAAAAGCCTGCTTACCAAGATTTTGGCTTATGCGGGATCCATTAGTATTGAGCGTACATGGCGTGCCGATGGGCAGGATGTGAACCGACAGGTGAAGTTCAGTGACATCAGCAATATTGCCAAGGCCTTGGATGATGGGTGGGTGATCACCTTTCCCCAAGGTACCACAACCCCGTGGAAACCCTTACGAAAGGGAACGGCCCATATTATAAAGCGGTATAAACCAGTGGTGGTACCCGTGGTCATCGATGGGTTTAGACGTTCGTTCGATAAAAAAGGACTTCGGGTGAAAAAGAAAGGCATTTTGCAGTCCATGCAGATCAAACCACCTTTGGATATTGATTATGACAACGAATCCATTGATTCCATCTTGGAAAAATTGGAATACGCCATTGAGCAGCATCCTTCTTTCTTAAAGGTCATCTCCAAACAAGAGTTGGCGGCCTACGAAGCCGAAAATCAAAAAAGAAGATACAGCTATCGGGGCGATTAAACCTCCAATTGCTCCAGTTCCCTATAATTTTGTTTGAGTCGTTTTAAAAGAATGCCATAGAGCAGTCTGTAGAACAACCATATCAATAGTAAGAGTAGTGCAATGAGCACTATGGATATGATGACGACCATGACCCAAAAAATGGTGGTGTCCCCATTTTGCACGGCATTTTCAACAATTTGTTGCCCCTTGGAGTCATAGATAAGGACTCCGTAAATACTGATGATCATGGATATGGTAAAAATGGCCAGGTTGAACCAGACATACTGGGTAACGGTTCTTTTGACATCCAGGATGGTCTTCATCAGTTTTTTGGAAGAGTCAGTGAAGGATATTTTACGGTAGTTGGTATAGAACTTATAGATAAAATATAAAATGATGCCGTAATTGATCAGGTTAAGTACGATGATGGCAGTATGGATGTGCATTGCCTTGAGTTCCTCCATGGACTCGGCATCACTGAACATGATGTTGAGCCCGGCCCAGAATACAAATTCTATTAGGCTGATGTAAAAAATCCATTTTACGATGGAAGATGATTTTTTCCATATCATCTTGTAGATTTCGTCATAGGTAAGTTTAGGAAGCTGAGCCTCCTTCTTTTGCCAGTCTTTTTTCAAGAGTTCCAATTCATCCACCATGGTCTACGGATTTAATATGGTTCTTAATTTGTTTTTCACCCGGTTCATTTTAACCCTTGCATTTACCTCGGTAATCCCCAAGGTTTCCGCTATTTCGGAATAATCTTTGTCTTCAAGGTACAGAAATACCAACGCTTTGTCAATATCCCCAAGCTGTTTCACAGCATCATACATCAATTTCAACTGTCGTTCTTCCGTATCATCATAGGCATCGGCCTTGATTTTGTGTACGACCGAATCATAATCTTGGGTCTGTACCCTTCTTTTTGATTTTCGATACACGGTAATGGCCGTGTTCAGGGCCACTCGGTACATCCATGTGCTGAATTTGGAGTCTCCCCTAAACTTCGGATAGGCTTTCCACAGTTGTATGGTAATCTCTTGAAAGAGATCATTGTGGGAGTCCCTGTCGTTGGTATAGAGGCTGCATACTTTGTGGACAATATTCTGATTGTCCTCAAGCTCCGTCACAAAACGATGTTCCAGTTCTTTGTTCAATGGTTGGTAAGTGATTTGCTTATTTGTAGCAATAAAACCGATTTTGTTACACTACCCCAAAAATGAGTTTATTTTCGGTAATCCAATGCTGGGGGTCTGTTGCCCAATAAAGGGATGTATTTAAAATCTTCCCCACGTCTTTCAATAAGCTCGGCCTTGGCGGCTTCAACGGTTTTTGGGTTTTTAAAAATGTCCATGGCGGTCAGGGTAAGGGTCTTTGCAGCGACCATCATTCCTTTGGTGCCTATGGAAGTTCCCCCTGCCGCAACGGCTTGCCAGCTGTGCGCTGGGGTTCCAGGAACCCAAGTGGCGGTCCCCAGACCTGCAGTGGGTACGGTAAAACTCACATCGCCCACATCCGTAGAGCCATAGGCCCTGGCTTCTTCTTGGTAAGGCTGTATGGCTTCCGCCGTCTTCATATCCAAAGTTTTTGCTCCCAAGGTCTCGGAAATTTTTTCGGCAAAAGCTTTTTCTTCATCCGTATAGGTTACCCCACCCACTTTGGTGAGGTTGTCATACATCATTTTTTGAAGGGTCAGATTGGGCAAAAGCTCGTGGGTACCCCCGATCATCTCATAATCCATAGTAGTACCCGTTCCCAATGCAGCTCCTTCGGCAGCCTTTACAATCCGGTCAAAAATATCAATGACCACATCTCTTTTACCATGCCGGGCGTAATAATAGACTTCGGCAAAGTCCGGTACCACGTTGGGTGCCTTTCCACCATTGGTGATTACGTAATGGATACGGGCATCTTGGGGAATGTGTTCCCGCATCATATTGACCATATGGTCCATGGCTTCAACACCATCCAATGCGGACCGACCTCTTTCCGGGGCTCCTGCGGCATGGGCCGAAATTCCATGAAACCTGAATTTGGCCGACTTATTGGCCAAGGCAGCTCCGGCACTGGCGGCATTCTGTGATCCTGGATGCCAGTGAAGGGCAATATCCACATCATTAAAGACCCCTTCCCGTACCATATATACTTTTCCTGACCCGCCTTCCTCGGCAGGACATCCATAAAACCGAATGGTTCCTTGTATCTTGTTGGATTGCAACCAGTCCTTTACGGCAATGGCAGCTGCTGTGGAAGCGGTTCCAAAAAGGTGGTGTCCGCAAGCATGCCCTGCGGCTTTATCGGCTGATTTTTTCTCTGGAACGGCCTGTTGGGACAATCCAGGGAGGGCATCATACTCCCCTAAAATGGCAATTACTGGATAACCGGAGCCATATTCTGCCTTAAAGGCCGTGGGTATACCGGCGATTC
Source organism: Flagellimonas algicida (assembly GCF_049629585.1). Lineage (NCBI taxonomy): Bacteria > Pseudomonadati > Bacteroidota > Flavobacteriia > Flavobacteriales > Flavobacteriaceae > Flagellimonas > Flagellimonas algicida. The sequence continues at coordinate 57,189 of NZ_JBMYIX010000001.1, forward strand.
CTTTCTCAATGGAAAAACCGGCATCGGATAACGTTTTTTGCAGTAAAGCGGAACTTTTCTCTTCCAAATACCCCATCTCGGCAAGGTCCCAGATTTGATGGGCGATATCACCGTATTCCTGGGTTTTTGTGTCCAGTTCGTTCAATATGGTCTTTTGGCTTTTCTGGGAAAAGCCCATGGCAGCACAAAGAACAAGTGCCATGCCGATAAGGAGCGCATTTTTCATTTTGTTGAAGTTTTTGGTCAGGCTTTAAATATACTAAAAAAAGCCTCTTTTATGGAGAGTTGCCTGCAGGGGAATGTGTACATTTACATCCATGTCCACAATGAATATTCCACAATCCAGTTTCCCAAGGGTCGTAATCATTGGCGGCGGTTTTGGGGGCATCGCGCTAGCTAAAAAACTCAGTAAAAAGGAAATGCAGGTAGTTTTGCTTGACAAGCACAATTACCACAACTTTCAACCTTTGTTGTATCAGGTTTCCACAGGAGGACTGGAGCCGGATTCCATTGCCTACCCCATTCGAAAAGTATTGCAGGGCTATCCCAATTTTTACTTCCGCTTGGCCAAGGTCATGGCCATAGACCCTACGTCACGCAAGGTAAAGACCAATATTGGCGAGATCAATTTTGATTATTTGGTAGTGGCTGCGGGTTCCGAGACCAATTTTTTTGGAAATGAGAATATCGAGACCAAGGGTATGGCCATGAAAACCATTCCACAGTCATTGAATCTCAGGAGCCTTATCTTGGAAAATTTTGAACAGGCCTTGCTTACGGATGACCTTCATGAAAGGGATGCCCTTATGAACTTTGTGATAGTGGGAGGAGGACCTACAGGGGTTGAGCTGGCCGGGGCACTGGCCGAGATAAAAAAAGGGATTTTGCCCAAGGATTATCCAGATTTGGATACGCGAAGGGCCCAAATAAACCTGATCCAGAGTGGGGAGCGTATTTTACCGGCCATGAGTGGGCAGGCCTCACGAAAGGCGGAGCATTTTTTGGAACGCTTGGGCGTAAATGTGTGGAAGAACATCAGGGTAACCGATTATGATGGAAATAAGGTAACCACCAACACGGAAACATCCTTTGAATCGGCCACATTGGTCTGGGCAGCAGGTGTTCAGGCAGTCAGTATCAAAGGGCTGGATGCCAAAGAGGTATTGTGTAGGGGAAATAGACTTAAAGTGAATGAGTTCCACCAGTTGGAAGGGTTCCAGAACATATTTGCCATTGGTGATGTGGCCCAGATGGAGACCGAAACCTTTCCCCATGGCCACCCTATGATGGCCCAACCTGCTATACAACAAGGTAGGAACTTAGGGGATAATTTAGTGAGGTTGATTGATGGGAAGCCTATGAAACCCTTTGTCTACAAGGACAAGGGCAGTATGGCCACAGTTGGACGGAATAAAGCTGTGGTAGACCTTCCAAAGTTCAGGTTCCAAGGTGTGTTTGCTTGGTTTGTGTGGATGTTCGTGCATCTGTATTTCCTCATTGGCTTTAGGAATAGGGTAGTGGTATTCATCAACTGGGTCTATAATTATATCCGGTTCGACCGCGAAGCTCGATTGATCATCAGGCCCTATAAAAAGCAAAACCAAGGATTGAAAAATCAGCTGAAAAAGGGGAGTTGATACTAACGATTGTCTTGTTCTTTTAAACCCTATTTTCTAGGGTGATACTCATTCAGTACCTTGGCCAAATGGGCACGGTTCACGTGCATATACACTTCTGTGGTGGTAATGCTTTCATGACCCAACATTTGCTGTATGGCCCTTAAATCAGCCCCATTTTCCAAAAGATGGGTGGCAAAGGAATGTCTAAAGGTGTGCGGACTGATGCTCTTTTTCAGTCCGGTTTTTTCTGCCAAACGTTTAATTATGGTAAAGACCATGGCCCGGGTAAGTTGCTTTCCCCTTCGGTTTAAAAAAAGAATGTCCTCATGCTCTTTTTGAATGGGTAGATGCACCCGTATTTCGTTCCGGTAAATATTTATGTATTTTTTGTTGATATCACTGATGGGCACGAACCGCTGTTTGTTGCCCTTCCCTGTGACCTTGATAAAGTCCTCATCAAAATAAAGGTCGGAAAGTTTTAGATTCAACAATTCTGAAACCCGTAGGCCGCATCCATAAAGGGTCTCGAGGATGGCACGGTTCCGTTCCCCTTCAGGTTTGGACAGGTCTATGTTGGAGATAAGGGTGTTGATTTCATCAATGGATAAGGTATCCGGGAGTTTACGGCCTATTTTGGGAGTCTCGATGAGGTCCATGGGATTGTCTGTCCTGTAATCCTCAAAAATAAGGTAGTTAAAAAAACCTTTTAAGCCCGAAATGACCCTGGCCTGAGTCCTTGGATTTACCGTTTTGGCAATGGCGTAGACAAAACCTTGGACGGTCTCCATATCAATCTGGATAGGGGATATTTCCATGTCATGGTCAAGAAGATAGTTGGCCAATTTTTGGAGGTCAAGGGAATAATTGGTTATGGAGTTTTTACTGAGACCACGCTCAATCTTCAGATAGTTTTGGTAATCCTGTATTGCCTGTTGCCAGTTCATGGTCTAAATATAAAAACAATAATCAGTGGAAATATGGATGCTATTGGACGATTGGTCAATTGAAAAGGGCCTTTGATCAAATGGGAGGCATGTGTTACCGCAAGTTTGGATATTTTTCACAAAGAATTTTTGTTTGATATAAAAATATTTTTGTAGGGTTTTTACTACGCAAATACACTATATCCCGTATTGCTACGTTTTAGCCAGTACAAAAAAATAACCATAATGAAGAAAACATTTTTATTGACACTTGGGCTATTGGTGTTGACTTTTTCAGCAATGGCACAACAGGTAGACCGAAGTAGGATTAAAGCAGGATTGCATGCGGGTATTCCCGTTGCGGACGCTGCTGATATATCAAAGTTCAGCATTGGTTTGGATATAGCCCACCATTGGGGTGTATCGGAACTTATTGATGCAGGATTGGCAACTGGGTTTTTTAATGCCTTTGGGGAAACCACTACGGTTACCGTGGGCAATGTTGTCGTGGAAAACGAGTTTGAAGATTTTCAGTTTGTCCCTTTGGCCGGGGCATTACGACTTTATCCTACATATGATTTTAATTTTGGTGCCGATGTGGGCTATGCCGTGGGCATTAATGAAGGGAACGAAGGAGGGTTTTATGTAAGACCTTCAATGGGATATAACATTACCGGGAACACGGAACTCAATGTATCCTATATCAATATCAGCAATGACGGGAATTTTTCCATAGTGGCCCTCGGGGTGCTATTCCTGTTCTGATACAAAAAGAGATCAAAAGAAAAACTGGGCACAGCCTCAAAATCGCACAGTTGAATTAGTATGAACCATAAACTTAAAAAAATGAAAAAATTACTAGTTGTTTTTGGCCTTGCCCTTTTGGGTACGGTGACTGTGAAATCCCAAACGAGTTACAAAGCGGCTTTGGGGCTTGGTGTTGATGCGGTTGATAGTGCAACCTTTATTGGGGCCACTGGAAAGTACTTCTTTACCAGCCACCATGTGGGTCAGGCCGATTTGGGATTTGAGGATGGGGCAACCATGATCACCATCCTGTATTCCTACCACAAAAGATTCGTTGGGGCTGGAGGCTTGCGCTGGTATGCAGGAGCAGGACCAAGTATTATCCTAGTGGACAATGTGGACAATGTTTTTGCGCTGCGTCCCCACTTAGGACTGGATTTTAAAGTGAACGGGGTGCCCTTTGTGGCCAATTTTGATTGGAGACCGGCCATTGTGCTCAGTGATGGGGACAATGAAGTGGGTGCCTTCGGGTTTGGATTGCAATTTGCATTCAACTAATTGATATTCAATTTTTTATGATTAAGCAAAAGGAGCAGTGAAACCCTGTTCCTTTTGCAATAAAATGTAGGATTTCAATGTTCATATAACAAAAACATTCTAAATTTCCTACTATTCTTAACCTTGTGGCATTGCTATATTTGTGCCCTCAACTAAAATTTATACATCGTGAGAAAATTAATTGTTTTAGCAGTATTTTTTACTAGTGTAATCGTTTCAAACACCTACGGGCAAGAAGGGTTCGCGGTCAAGGCAGGTCTTAACAATGTATCCATGAAAGTGGATACGGGAGATGATTTCTTTGGAAGTGTAAGCGACAGTGAACTTGGATTTTATCTAGGGGGTAGCTATAATTTTGTGGCATCCGAAGAGTTTGACATTGAGCCTTCCGTCCTTTTTAGTTTTGTAGATGATTTGACCTCTTTGTACATTCCTATTATGGCGAAGTACAAAATAAACAACTTCAACATTCAGGCTGGCCCACAAATCAATTATCTGTTGGAAGATATTCCTGATGGTGAGTTTGGTCTCGATATCGCCTTTGGTGGTGGATACCAAATCGATGACAACTGGTTTGTTGAAGCAAGATATGGTCTTCAAGTATCCAGGGGAGGAGATTTTGGTGATGTCGTGGACATCAACACCCTAACTTTTGGAGCTGGATATAGATTTAACTAGTCAAGTCTAACAAAGCACAAAAAGCGGGAGTCTTCACTTCCGCTTTTTTTATGCCTTAAAATAATTGGTACTTTTACATTATGAAACTAATGATCATCAATGGGCCCAATCTAAACCTGTTGGGAAAACGGGAGCCCGAAGTGTATGGCAGCACCACTTTTGAAGACTATTTCGCCGAATTACAACAAAAATTTCCGCAAGTGGAACTGGAATATTTTCAGTCCAATATTGAAGGGGAGCTTATTGGCAAAATACAGGAAGTGGGTTTTGATTATGATGGAATTGTCCTAAATGCTGCGGCATATACCCATACTTCGGTGGGAATGGGGGATGCGGTAAAAGCGGTTTCCACCCCAGTGGTCGAAGTACATATATCCAATACCCATCAACGGGAGGAATACAGGCATGTCTCCTACATATCACCGGGAGCCAAAGGAGTTATCCTTGGTTTTGGATTACAAAGCTATGATTTGGCCATCCAGAGTTTCCTAGGCTAGTTCCTTCAGATACTTTTCATCCGCATAAAAGGTCCCAAAAGGCAATAGGGAGGCAATAAAGAGCATCACAAATTTTTTGATGCCCCATTTGCGCTGCCAACAAAATGCTACGGCCAAGACTACATACAGAATAAAGAGAACCCCATGGGCATATCCTACAATTTTATTGGGTTCCATGATATCGGCCCAATACTTCAAGGGCATGGTCATCCCAAATAAAGCGATATAGGAAATGCCCTCCAGAATGGCCGTGGCCCTAAAAAGTTTAAGCATATTCTTTGGATTAAATGTGGATCACTTCATCATAGGCGGCCGCTACAGCTTCCATAACGGCTTCACTCATGGTGGGGTGAGGGTGAACGGCCTTAAGGATTTCATGGCCTGTGGTTTCCAGTTTTCGGGCCACGACCGCTTCGGCGATCATATCGGTAACGCCGACCCCGATCATATGGCAACCCAACCATTCACCATATTTGGCGTCAAAAATGACTTTTACAAACCCATCTGCATTTCCACTGGCCTTGGCTTTACCACTGGCAGAAAATGGGAATTTTCCAATTTTGATGTCGTACCCTTGTTCCTTGGCCTGCTTTTCGGTCAGACCCACTGAGGCCACTTCGGGGATACAGTAGGTACATCCAGGGATGTTTCCATAATCCAAGGGCTCTACATGCATCCCTGCAATCTTTTCAACACAAAGAATACCTTCGGCAGAGGCTACGTGGGCCAATGCCTGGCCGGGAGTTACATCGCCAATGGCATAATATCCTGGAATATTGGTCTGGTAATAATCGTTCACCAAGATTTTATCTCGGTCCACAGCGATTCCTACATCTTCAAGACCAATGTTTTCAATATTCGTTTTGATACCCACGGCCGAAAGAACGATATCGGCTTCCAAAACCTCTTCACCTTTGGACGTTTTTACGGTGGCTTTTACACCATCGCCTGAAGTGTCCACTTTGGTCACTTCCGCGGAAGTCTTGATTTTCACCCCGGCTTTTTTGAAGCTGCGCTCCAACTGCTTGGATACGTCCTCGTCCTCTACAGGGACAATATTGGGTAAGTACTCCACTACGGTCACTTCCGTGCCCAAGGAGTTATAGAAATAGGCAAACTCGATACCAATGGCACCACTACCTACTACAATCATTTTTTTAGGTTGTTTTTCCAAGGACATGGCCTCACGGTAACCGATCACCTTTTTGCCATCTTGGGGTAGGCTGGGCAATTCGCGGCTTCTGGCCCCTGTGGCGATGATGATATGGTCTGCGGAGTATTCGGCAGTATCACCGTGTTCGCCTTTTACCAAGACTTTCTTGCCAGGTTGCACCTTGCCATATCCGTTAAGGACCTCGATTTTATTTTTTTTCATCAAGAACTGGATGCCTTTGCTCATGCCTTCGGCTACGCCACGGCTTCGCTTTACCACGGCACCAAAATCGTAATCCACATCCTTTGCACTAAGTCCGTAGTCTTCGGCATGCTTCAGATACTCAAAGACCTGGGCGGACTTTAAAAGGGCTTTGGTGGGGATACAGCCCCAATTGAGACAAACGCCTCCCAAACTTTCCTTTTCCACAATGGCGGTTTTGAATCCTAGCTGTGAGGCCCTGATTGCGGTAACATATCCACCGGGACCACTGCCCAGAACAATTACATCGAACTTGCTCATTAGATCTTGATTTTAGTTGTTAAATTGGAAGCCAGCCTTTGGGCGGGCAGGTGCAAAAGTACGGAATTCAATCCCCAAATCCCAAGCTTGAAAAAGGCAAAATTGGCTTTGTTTGTGAAATCAGTTCGGGTCCTTGCCGAACATCTTTTGATTGAAGGCTTGGGAGCCCCCTTTTGGGATGGAAAGTGACACCCATTCGTCTCCTTTTATCATTCTTCCCACAAAGACAATCTGTCCTACATGACTGGCATAATGGGCCAATTGTCGGTTAATGGCCGCTGGAATGGAATGCTCTTCGTCACGAATCTTTATTTTACTGTTGAAATTGGAAGTGTTGATGCTTTCCAGGGCTTGGAACAAACACTGCCATCCTTTTTCCCAGGCGGCCAATAGTTCAGCTTTGGAGGTGTAGGGCTCTTCAAACTCCAGTTCCCTGTTACGCCAAGTTTTCTCACCATCCTCGGTCAGGAAATTGGTCCATCTACTCAACATATTGCCCACCATATGCTTTACAATGATGGCAATGGAGTTGTCCGTTTCGCTATACTTCCACAGAATGTCACTGTCGGAAAGTTGGGCAAAGGTTTTGTCGCCCATGGTTTTGTATCGATGGAATTCGAACAACACGCTTGAGATATAGTTTTCTTGAAAATCCATTATTCTTCAGAAGGATTGAAACCAATGCTCACGGAATTGATACAGTACCGCTGCCCCGTGGTCTCTTGGGGGCCGTCATTGAACACATGCCCCAAATGGCCACCACAATTGGCACAGATGGTTTCGGTGCGGATCATACCATGGGAAGTGTCACGGATATATTCAATGGCCCCTTCCACCGCTTGGTCAAAAGAAGGCCATCCACAGCCGCTTTCAAACTTGTGTTCGCTCTCGAACAGTTTGGCATGGCATGCTTTGCAATGGTAGTCCCCATTTTCAAAATGGAGGTTGTATTGCCCAGTAAATGGGCGTTCGGTGCCTTTTTGCCGTAAAACATAATATTCTTCAGGGGAAAGGGATTGTTGCCATTCCTCTTCGGTTTTTTCCATGCCGTATTTCTGGTCCATAGGATAAGGTTGATTACTTGCCATCAGGAATAAAATCCAGGGCAATTCCATTGATACAGTGTCTTTTTCCCGTGGTCTTTTTAGGTCCATCATTAAAAACATGGCCTAAATGTCCGCCACAGGTGGCACAATGTTCCTCTATACGGGTAACGCCGTATGAATTGTCTTCTTCATAGGCCACATTTCCTTCAATCTCACGGTCAAAACTGGGCCAACCGGTGCCAGACCTATATTTGTTTTCGCTTCGGAAAACCGGGGTGCCGCAACCTGCGCAGACATAAGTCCCTTTTTCTTTGTTTTCCAGAAGATCACTGGTAAACGGATTTTCGGTAGCCGCTTTGCGGAGCACGTAATATTCCACTTCAGTAAGTTCTGCTTTCCACTCCGCATCGGTTTTGGTCACCTTATAGGCCACCTCTTTTTCAGATTCATTTTTCTTTTCCTGCGATATGCCATTACACCCTATACAGGCAAGAAAGGCCATCAAAAACAATTTTTTTCCCATTGTTCGACTCTTTTTATGAATAGACGCAGTTTTGGCAGTATCCTTTCAAAAATACCATAAAAACAAAAAGTCCCTTCAGGGAAAGGGACTTTTGTTCATATTGTGGACTGGAAAATTATTGCAGTTCCAATTTCTTCACCTGGTCTTCGCCAATACCCAAAGAAGACATTACGTTTTCAATGTTGGAGGTATCCATTTTTGAGGCATCGGCATATTCGCTGGGGACAAAGACAATCCTGAAAAGTTGGTTGTCTGTAAAATCGGTGCTCAGGGTGGAAAGGTCAAAATTTCCATCGATGAACAGTTCCACATCTACGTAGGTATGTTCAAAAACATATTGGATGGTACCTTCGGGTAAAAAGTAATTTTGAGGGATTTGGCTCCAAACATCGGCAGTGCTGCCATCATCCAAATCCACGGTTCCAGTATATCGATAGACCAAAACAGCATCTTCAGGAATGGTTTCAAAATCGGTGACATCACCATAATTGATCAAGGTGCTGAAGAGATTGGCATCGCCATCATAGTCAAAATTTATCCCATCCACTTCCACTACCTGTCCTTGGATGCCATCAAGGCCGTCCAAACCGTCCAGTCCATCAAATCCATCCCGGCCAGGAGGGCCTTCTGGGCCTTCGCAGGCAACGGTGAACAAGACTGTAAAAGCGCCGATAATTGTGTTGAATTTATTCATGATTCTTGGTTTTTGATTTGTATTCATCAGGTTTCTTTTCTCATCAAAATCAAAAAGCATTCCATTTTTTTACCAAGTACAATTTTCTTTGAAAGGATTTGATGAAAATCGTAATCTTGGCCAAGAAGTATTATATTGTGAATACTAAAACACAAATATGTCCAAGGTAGTTGCCCATAGTTTGTTCACGGAGTTTGATATTGACCTTTTTAAGGCGGGAAAACATTTTCGATTGTATGAAAAATTAGGATCTCACCTTACCGAGGTGGGTGGTGAAAAGGGTACTTACTTTGCGGTTTGGGCACCTTCGGCAAAATCAGTATCCGTAATCGGGGATTTCAACCATTGGAATGCCGATGAGCATAAACTCAATGTCCGCTGGGATTCCAGTGGTATTTGGGAAGGGTTTATTCCCGGGGTTGACCAAGGCAGCAAATACAAATACAAAATACAATCGCACAGCAATGACATTTCGACCGAAAAGGCCGATCCGTTTGCCCGGTATTGTGAGCAACCACCCAAAACGGCTTCCATGGTCTGGAATGCAGAACACAGCTGGAAGGATAAAAAATGGATGGACGAACGGGAAAGACACAATGGGTTGGACAGACCTTATTCCGTGTATGAAGTGCATTTGGGGTCTTGGAGGAAGAAGAATGGATGGGAGTATCTTTCCTATATGGAATTGGCCGATGAGCTTGTGGACTACGTGGACGAGATGGGGTTTACCCATGTGGAGTTCATGCCGGTCATGGAATATCCCTATGATCCCTCTTGGGGGTATCAATTAACGGGGTATTTTGCCCCGACCTCCCGATTTGGAAAACCAGAGGATTTTAAGCTGTTGGTAGATAAATTCCATCAGAAGGGCATTGGGGTAATCTTGGATTGGGTACCGTCCCATTTTCCTGAAGATGCGCACGGGCTTGGCTTCTTTGACGGTTCCCACCTATACGAACACCCAGACCGTAGACGCGGCTATCACCCAGATTGGAAGAGCCTTATTTTCAATTACGGAAGGAATGAGGTCAGGGCCTTCTTGATCAGTAATGCCGTTTTTTGGTTGGATCAATACCATATGGACGGGCTCCGGGTGGATGCCGTGGCCTCAATGCTGTATTTGGACTATTCCCGCGAAGATGGGGAGTGGGAGCCCAATATCTATGGCAACAATGAAAATTTGGAGGCGATTTCCTTTTTACGGGAAATGAACCAAGAAGTATACGGAAGTTTTAAAGGTGTGCAGACCATAGCCGAGGAGTCCACAGCCTTTTCCGGGGTAACCAAACCGGTACATTTTGGTGGACTTGGTTTTGGTATGAAATGGATGATGGGTTGGATGCACGATACCTTGGAGTTTTTTAAAAAAGACCCCATCCACCGATCTTATGATCTTAACGAGATTACGTTTAGTTTGACCTATGCCTTCACCGAAAATTTTATGCTTCCCTTTTCCCATGATGAGGTGGTCTATGGCAAGCAGTCCCTATTGTACCGTATGCCGGGGGACGAATGGCAGCGTTTTGCCAATTTGAGGTTGCTGTTTGGATACATGTTCACCCATCCCGGGGGAAATCTACTGTTCATGGGTGGTGAGTTTGGGCAATCTTCGGAGTGGAATTTTCAGGAAAGTCTGGATTGGCACCTTACCCAATACGATTTCCACTCTGGAATACAGAAAGTTATCAAGGATTTGAACAAAATGTACAAAACCAACCCTGCACTGTACGACAAACAGTTCAGCAGTGATGGATTTCAATGGATAGAATACAATGATCAGGAGAATACGGTGGTGAGCTACATCCGAAAAGGGAACGACCCCAAGGACGATATGATCGTGGTCTGCAATTTTACCCCTGTTCCCCGTGAAAACTATAGGGTTGGGGTTCCCAAGAACTCCCAATTGAAATTGGTTTTCAATAGCGATGATGCCAAGTATTCGGGCAGTGGAATGGGCAAAAAAACCCTTAAGCCGGGAAAAACATCATGGAATGGACATTTACAATCCGTTTTGATGACACTTCCGCCCTTATCCATCGTTGTCTACAAATAGCGGCCAAACTATAACGATATAGTGGCGTGTTGTTCAAAACATCTTTTTATTTTGTCCGTCTAAAGTATTTCTTTTGTTAGTCTCAACAAACTGAAGATGATAACCAACACGGAAATAGAGAAACGGGGCAATCAGCACCCCAATCATATAGTAGACTTTAAACAGGAGAACCGAAAACTTCTTTTTACCACCCAGAACGGGGTTATTTTGGAAGTATCCATTTTACGGGATAGTGTGGTACGGTTTCGGTATGCCACGGAGCATGTTTTTGAGCCGGATTTTTCATACGCCATTAGCGATGATGTAAACACGGGATTCAATCAACTTGAGGTTCAGGACGAGATTCCTGAATATGTGGTCACCACCAATAAAATCAAGATCTACATCAACAAATCCAATCTCAAGGTCCAGATAACAGATTTGGAAGACAATGTGCTCAACGAGGATGAGCTGGGATTTCATTGGGAAGAGAACTATGATTACGGAGGTAACGTGGTCAAAATGAGTAAAATATGTCATTCCGGTGAAAGCTATTACGGCATGGGGGACAAGGCCTCGCATACCAATTTAAAAGGCAAGCGGTTGAACAATTGGGTAACGGATTCCTATGCCTATGGTAAGGACCAAGAGCCTTTGTACAAAGCCATTCCCTTTTATGTGGGACTCAAGGAAAGCATGGCTTACGGTATCTTTTTTGATAACTCCTTCAGTACCTATTTTGATTTTGCCAATGAAAAAAGGAGCGTGACCAGTTTTTGGGCCGATGGGGGAGAGATGAACTATTACTTTTTCTACGGTCCCAAAATGAGCCAAGTGGTGGAAGCCTATACCGACTTGACCGGTGTTCCAGAACTACCTCCCCTTTGGGCCTTGGGTTTCCATCAATCCAAATGGAGCTATTATCCGGAACGAAACGTAAAAAAAATAGCCTCTACCTTTAGAAAACTCAATATTCCCTGCGATGCCATTTATCTGGATATTGATTATATGGAAGGATTCAGGTGCTTTACTTGGAACAACCGATATTTCCCCAATCCCAAAAAAATGGTACAAGACTTGGAAAAGGATGGTTTCAAGGTAGTTACCATGATAGACCCCGGAATCAAGATTGATCGGGATTATTGGGTGTACCAACAGGCCATGGACCATGGCTTTTTCTGCCGAAGGGCAGATGGCCCCCACTTTAAGGGGAAAGTATGGCCGGGGGAATGTAAATTTCCCGATTTCACCAATCCAGAAGTTAGGGAATGGTGGGCAGGTCTGTACAAGGAAATGATTTCTGAAATAGGGGTTCGAGGGGTTTGGAACGATATGAACGAACCTGCCATTATGGAAGTTCCTTCCAAAACGGCCAATTTGGATGTACGCCACGATTATGATGGCCATCCCTGTAGTCATAGAAAGGCACACAATGTGTATGGTATGCAAATGGTGAGGGCCACCTATGAAGGTATCAAGAAATATACCTTTCCAAGAAGACCTTTTGTATTGACGCGGGCCGCATATTCTGGAACACAGCGTTACTGTGCTACATGGACCGGGGACAATGTGGCGACTTGGGAACACTTATGGATCGCCAACGTGCAAATGCAACGGATGTGTATGAGCGGGTATTCCTTTGTAGGGTCGGATATTGGAGGTTTTGCGGAACAACCCAATGGAGAATTGTTTGCCCGATGGGTACAGTTGGCCATTTTCCATCCCTTCTGTCGGGTGCATTCAAGCGGGGACCACGGAGACCAGGAACCTTGGTCCTTTGGAGAGGAAATCACCAATATTGTTAGAAAGTATATAGAGCTTCGCTATCAATTGTTGCCCTATCTCTATACCATGTTCTATAAGTATATCAATAATGGTATGCCTATGCTGCAATCCTTGGTTTTTTATGATCAAGAGGATTCCCAGACCCATTTTAGAACCGATGAGTTCCTGTTTGGGGAACATATGTTGGTATGTCCGGTACAGGAACCCAATGCACAAGGTAGAAGAATGTACTTCCCAAGGGGAAATTGGTACAGCTACTGGACAGATGAAATGATTGAAGGGGGCGTTGAAAGATGGGTACCTGCAGAAATCTATAAGATTCCTCTTTACGTAAAAGAAGGGGCCATGATTCCAAAATATCCGGTGCAGCAATATGTGGGCGAAAAGGAAATCAAAGAATTGAGGATTGATGTCTATTACAAGGAAGGGATAGAGAATTCCAGTGTGTATGAGGACCAGCAAGACGGATATGATTACAAGAAAGGACGTTTCAGTCTTAGAAAGTTCAGGTTGAGGGGCAAAGAGAACGAGTTGATCATTCAACAGTTCAAGGATGGAAACTTTACGACCTCCTACGATACCTTTAAACTGAATTTTCACGGTCTGCCCTTTACCATTGGAACCGTAGAGGTGGATAATGAGGAAGTTGACTTTTCAGAAATAAAATTGAACGGCAACAACTCCATAGAAGTGACCAAGGATTTCACGGAACTCCACCTGATCGGAAAATAATTTTTTGTAATTTCCCTAGACTAAACACTATCATATATTATGAAACGATTTATTCTTACCGCCTCCATTTTTTTAGCGGTAGCAGCATGTAAGACAAATCCATTTACGGGAAAAAGCACATTGAACTTTTATCCCAATAGTCAAATATTTCCCATGGCCTTTGCCCAGTACGATCAGTTTCTGGGAGAGAACAAAGTGATTACGGGAACATCGGATGCCCAAATGATCATTAGGGTAGGGCAGCGGATTGCTTCGGCTGCAGAGCGCTGGTTGGATGCCAATGGCCATCCGGGATACCTTAAAGACTATAAATGGGAATACAATTTAGTACAGGATGAAACCGTCAATGCCTGGTGTATGCCTGGAGGCAAAATTGTATTCTATACCGGAATTTTGCCCATAGCCCAAGGGGAAACCGGAGTGGCGGTGGTGATGGGTCACGAAGTGGCGCATGCCTTGGCAGACCATGGGGCCCAACGGATGAGTGCCGGTATGTTACAGCAAATTGGAGCTGTGGCTGGGAATGTGGCCATACAGGACCCCGAAAAACGAAACATGTTCAACCAGGCCTATGGGTTGGGGTCTACCTTGGGGGTTATGCTCCCCTTTAGTAGAGGCCATGAAACCGAAGCCGATAGGATTGGACTACAGATTATGGCCATTGCGGGTTATAATCCTGATGAGGCTGCCAATCTTTGGAGACGGATGAAGGCAAAATCAGGTGGACAGGCCCCTCCGGAATTTATGAGTACACACCCCTCCAACGATACCAGAATCCAAAATTTGACCGCTTGGGCACCAGCAGCCAAGCAAGAAGCAAGGAAGTTTGGGGTAACATCATTTAAGTAAATTGATTGATAACATAAAGATGTCATTTCGAATTCGTTAAAAGACCTATTTTTATCTGCGATGGGTCTCTTAACCCTCGGGATGACATCTTCTTTTTTTAGACACACTATACATGGCACAAGCATTGGCATTAAAAGGAAGTAAAAAACTATTGAACGCTTGGGCTTTCTACGATTGGGCCAATTCGGTATACAGTTTGGTCATTTCCTCGGCCATTTTTCCCATTTTCTACGGAGCCCTGTTTCGAGTGGCAGGCATAGAGAGAGTGGTCATATTCGGTGGAGAGATAGCCAGAGCCCCCTTGATCAGTTATGTGACCTCCCTCGCTTTTGTGTTCATTGCTATTGTAACCCCATTGGTTTCGGGAATTGCGGATTATTTGGGGAACAAGCGATTGTTCCTAAAATTTTTCTGTTACCTCGGTGCCTTGTCGTGTATCGGATTGTACTGGTTTTCCTTGGAGAACATCTATTTCGGACTGGTATGCTATTTCTTTGGCTTGGTCGGATTTTGGGTGAGTTTTGCCATCAACAATTCCTACTTGCCAGATATTGCCTTTCCTGAACAACAGGATGGAATCAGTGCCAAAGGATTTTCATTGGGGTATGTGGGCAGTGTTATTTTGTTGATCTTCAATTTGGCCATGGTAATGCAACCCGATGTGTTCGGTATTACGGACAATGGTGGCGAAGTGGCCGAAATCAAGGCAATGAAATATTCCTTCATTTCTGTAGGGATATGGTGGATACTTTTCAGTCAGTACACCTTTGCCCACCTGCCAAAAGGATATAAACGGGAAGGGGAACGAAAAAATATAGTACTCAACGGTTTTAGGGAATTGAAGAGTGTTTGGCACCAATTGGGTGAGAATGTAAGGCTAAAGCGGTATTTGGGTGCTTTTTTTGTCTATAGCATGGCCGTTCAGACCATTATGCTCATCGCTACCTATTTTGGGGAAGAGGAAATTAGTTGGGGGACCGATAGTGAGCGTACCACAGGGTTGATCATCAGTATTCTGGTGATTCAAATTGTGGCCATTTTTGGGGCTACCATCACGGCGAGGGTATCAAAAAAGTATGGAAACATCAATACCCTTATGGTGATCAATTGCATTTGGGTGGCCTTGTGTGTGTACGCCTATTTCCTGCAAACACCGATGGATTTTTACATAGCGGCAAGTTTTGTAGGGGTGGTCATGGGTGGAATCCAAGCCCTGTCCCGATCCACCTATTCCAAGTTTTTGCCCGAAACCACCGATACCACTTCCTTTTTCAGTTTTTATGACGTGGCCGAAAAAATAGGGATCATCATAGGTACTTTTTTATACGGGGCCGTGGCCCAACTCACGGGAAGTATGCGGAACAGTACCATCTTTTTGGGCTTGTTCTTTTTAATCGGGATTTACTTACTGACCCGGGTCAATAGTATCAAAAAATAGAAAACACCACACCATACACAAAAGGCCCTGATCAATGTCAGGGCCTTTTGGTTTCTTGATTGATGGCTAAACTCCGTTATCCTTTTGAAATATCTCCGGAGCCTGATGATTTGCTATTGATTTTTTTGGGATTGCCTCGGTAACTGATATCCCCAGAGCCCGATACCCGGGCATCAATGGACTGATTGGCGGTAACCCTCACATCGGCAGAACCGGATACGGCAATGGTTACAAAATCGGCATCAAGTTCATAAGCCTTTACATCCCCCGAACCCGATACTTGAATGTCCAGATCAGTGGTTTTACCGGATAGGTTGATGTCCCCAGAACCGGATAGTGCAGCGTTCACGCTTTTGGCATCAACAGTTAGTGAAACA
Organism: Flagellimonas algicida; assembly: GCF_049629585.1. Lineage (NCBI taxonomy): Bacteria > Pseudomonadati > Bacteroidota > Flavobacteriia > Flavobacteriales > Flavobacteriaceae > Flagellimonas > Flagellimonas algicida. Next base: position 73,362 of record NZ_JBMYIX010000001.1, read on the forward strand.
TCACCAGACCCCGAAATTCTAGTACTGAAATCATTGGCGACCAAAGTGGTTTTACCCGAAATATCCCCAGAACCGGATAGGGATACCGAGCTTATGGATTCAACGGGTACGGTGATACGAATTCCCTTGCCCCAGGAAGATGGCTTAAGATTGACTCCTTTTTCCACTTTGATCAGTAAAGTTCCGTTCTTGACTTCGGTTTTAATGTGTTCCAATAGATTGGATTCTCCTTCAAGGGTAAGTTCCCCCTCATTTCCGGATACCAGGTCCACGTCGAACCAACCGGCCAAGGCCACTTCGTCATAATCGCCCACGGAACGTTCAATGGTTACGATATTGCCATCCCCATGGATGCGTTTTCCCCATTGGGCGTTGGTGGTGATTACGGCACAAAATGCCAGTGTTAGTGTGATGAGTTTTTTCATGATCGTGTTTTTAGTTTTGTTTTTTGATTCGATTTATTAATTCTGATAGAAAGTGATACCTCCATAGTCACTGGTAATGTTTACCATGTTACCGGAGTTTTCTTTTCCGTAATATCCCTTGAAATATTTTTCATGTGATTTTTCTATGCTGATATTCAGTTCAAAATCATCCTTGCCGCTTACGCCGGCATATTCCGTCCTGATCTCAAAATCAAAAGCATACTCGGGATGGTATCCTATTTTTATTCCGGTGTAGTCCGTTCTGATGGTTACATCACCGGCATCAGGGGCCAGTTGATTTATTTTTAAGGAGCCATAATCCCCGGTTATGGAAACGTTACCATGGATTTCTCCTAATTTAACGCCAATATAATCCCCGTTTCCGGTTACGTTTTTGGCATTGTTCACTTCTATGGAGCCATAATCACTGAAATAGTCCAAATCTCCCATTTCTTCTATGATCGCGTTGGTATAGTCGGCCCTGACACGCAAGTTACCGGCTTTTTGGATGGTGAACCCTGAGTAATCGGCCACAATTTCACCACTATTGATGTAGTCAAAGGTAGATCTAGAAGTATAGTCGAACTTAAGTTCGTTGTTCCTGCCGCGCAATTCACCCACATCAATTTTTCCATAATCACATTTTATCTTGGCGTGTCCGTCTATGCGGTCCAAGAAGATGTTTCCATAGTCATTGCTCAGGTTTACGCTGTTCTTTACAGGGAGCTTGATGGTATAGTTCACTTGGACATTTACATTTCTGCGCTTGCCCCAGTTCCATCCCCAGCTGCTGCCACGATCCCCAAAAAGGGTGCGGGCCGATACCATGCTGGAGCTATTCTCAAAATCCACATCAATCTCGTCCAAGCGCTCCTGTACGCGGTCCTCATCATTGCCATTGGTCTTGATGTTGACCTCAATGACCACCCGGTTTTCATTCCATGAGGTAATGTTGAGGTTGCCATAACTGTTGTTCACTTTAAAGAGCGCATCGGAGTTTACGTTGAACTCTTTTTTAATGGTCTTTTCCTTGGTGTATTTGCCTCCCATCTTCCCCGTACCTGCACTTAGTGCAAAGGGAAGTAGGGCCAAGGCCAAAAGGGTGATTTTATATCGTAATGTTTTCATCATTGAATGATTTTAAGTTTTTGATGTTTTCTATTTGGTTCAATACCTCTTTTAATAAATCTATTCGGGTCTGGAAGTTGGTGATCATGGCATTCAAAATAATTTTACTGTCACCGCCGTTGACCAAATCCTCTTCCAGGGATTCATAGTCATTTTTTAGTTTTTGCAACTGAAATAAGGTGTCATCCACCAATTGTGCCGTTTCGGGCGATTTTTCACTCTCCAATTGCTGTACCTGTTGTTCAATAAGGTTGGCAAAGTAAAACTCGGTCTGGGAAACCTCTGGAGCGATCTTGACCACTTGTTCTTTCAAGCTGGGTTTTGGTCCCAATGCCTGGAAGGACAGTACGCCGATCAGCGCAATGGATGCTGCAATGGATAAGGGCTTCCACCAGTTCATCTTCTTTTTGTTGAGGGAAATTGTGCCTTTGTCTTGGTTCAATTTCTCCAAAAAGCGCCCTTGGTGCCCACTTTGAGGCTCTTCAAGGTCAAATTGTCCGTGCAGCCTCTCAAACAGTTGGTCTAAATTATCCTCTTTCATGGCAAAACGTTTTGGTTCAATTTTTTTCGTAAGCTTTCCTTGGCCCGTGATATGGTGGTCCTGCAATTAGCGTAGCTTATATTCATAATATCACTGATTTCTTCGTAATCGTAACCTTCAATTAAATGTAAGGTCAAAGAAACTCTGTAATTGTCTTTCAAACTTTTCATGGTCTCCATCACTTTTTGAGCCTTCAGTTCTGTGTAACCATTGTGGTCTGGAGCAACTTCATCATTATCTTCGACCTTGTACATTATGTCATCCAAGTCCACAGCCCTTGTTTTCTGCTGCTTTTTGTACTGATAAATGCTGTTATTGATCACGATCCGCTTTAACCATGCGCCAAAAGTGACCTCCCCTTTAAATGTGTGCAGTTTCGTGAACGCGCTCAAGAACGATTCCTGCATTACATCTTCCGCTTCGGCCGAGTCTTTTACAATTCGGTAGGCCGTGTTGAACATGGCCCTGTAATACCGATTGTAAACCTCCATTTGTGCACTTTGTTTGCCTTTTAGGCACAGCTCCAGCAGTGCGTCAATATGTTCATTTTGGTGGCTCAAAAAATGAATGGTTTGTCTTATAGAGGTATGAATTTATCAATTGTTACACTTTTTTTGGAATTTTTAATTTTTAATGGCACAGGAATTGCCTTTTAACAAATACAAAAAAGCTGTTTGTTGGCTATAAGTATTGATTTTAAAAGAGTTAAAACAGTTTTGCAAAAGAATAAAAGACATTGTCATTTTGTTGATTATGACAAAATGACCGAAAAGATGATATGGGAGAGATGAAAATTTCAAATTTTGACAATATAGACTTTCAAGGCTTGGATGAGGATGCGGAATTGATTCCATTGCTCACCCCAGAGGACGAGGAGCAGATGAACCGGGAGAGCCTACCGGAAACCTTACCGGTGTTGCCGCTTCGGAATACTGTATTGTTTCCTGGCGTGGTCATTCCAATAACGGCCGGTAGGGATAAATCCATTAGCCTGATCCGCGATGCCAACAATGGCTCCAAGACCATAGGGGTGGTTTCCCAAAAAGATGAGGAAACCGAAAACCCAGGGGTGGACGACATCAATACCTTGGGAACAGTTGCGCGCATATTGCGTGTACTACAAATGCCCGATGGCAACACCACGGTCATTATTCAAGGGAAAAAGCGTTTTCAGATAGAGCAGGTCATTTCTGAAAAGCCCTATATGACCGCAACGGTAAAGGAGGCTGAGGAAGTGCGGCCCGAAGAGGGCAATAAGGAGTTTGGGGCCATCATTGATTCCATCAAGGAATTGGCCTTTAAGATCATTAAGGACAACCCCAATATTCCCAGCGAGGCCACTTTTGCGATCAAGAACATCCAGAGTAATTCGTTCTTGATCAATTTTGTATCGTCCAACCTTAATTTAACGGTTGCCGAAAAACAACAACTTCTGGAAATCCCGAATTTGCAGGATAGGGCCTTGGCCACCTTGCGCTATATGAACATGGAGCTTCAAAAACTGGAGCTGAAGAACGATATCCAGTCCAAGGTTCGTAGCGATATGGACCAACAGCAGCGCGAATATTTCCTTCACCAACAAATGAAGACCATTCAAGAAGAGTTGGGTGGCATGTCCTATGAAGAGGAAGTGGAGGAAATGCGGGTTAAGGCCAAAAAGAAAAAATGGAGCAAAAAGGTCAAGGAGCATTTTGAGAAGGAATTGGCCAAAATGCAACGCATGAACCCTCAGGTAGCCGAGTATTCCATCCAACGGAATTATCTGGATTTGATATTGGACCTGCCTTGGAACGAATTCTCCAAGGATAAGTTCGACCTAAAGCGTGCCCAACAGATTTTGGACCGCGACCATTACGGCCTTGAGGATGTAAAACGTAGGATCATTGAGTATTTGGCGGTGTTGAAACTCAGAAACGATATGAAATCGCCCATCCTTTGTCTGTACGGCCCTCCCGGGGTAGGAAAGACCTCCTTGGGCAAATCCGTGGCCGAGGCGTTGGGTCGGGAATATGTGCGCATGTCCTTGGGCGGACTTCGGGACGAAGCGGAGATTCGCGGTCACCGAAAAACCTATATCGGGGCCATGCCCGGTCGTATCATCCAAAGCTTGAAGAAAGCCGGGACATCGAACCCAGTTTTTATATTGGATGAGATCGATAAGCTTTCCAATAGTCATCAGGGGGACCCGTCTTCTGCCATGTTGGAGGTATTGGACCCGGAGCAGAACGCCGAGTTCCACGATAATTTCTTGGAGATGGGCTATGACCTATCCAAAGTGATGTTCATTGCCACGGCGAACAATTTATCCACTATTCAGCCTGCGTTGCGCGACCGAATGGAGATCATCAACGTGACTGGTTATACCATTGAAGAAAAGGTGGAAATCGCCAAAAGGCATTTGCTACCCAAACAGTTAAAGGAACATGGGTTATCCACCAACGATTTGAAAATCGGCAAACGCCAGTTGGAGAAAATCGTGGAGGGCTATACCCGCGAATCCGGGGTGCGTGGATTGGAAAAGCAACTGGCCAAAATGGTACGGTATGCCGCAAAGTCCATCGCCATAGAGGAAGAATACAACGTGAAGGTCACCAGTGAGGATGTGGAAAAAATTCTGGGCCCTGCACGATTGGAACGCGATAAATATGAGAACAACGATGTGGCCGGGGTGGTCACGGGATTGGCATGGACCAGTGTTGGGGGCGATATCCTCTTTATAGAATCCATTTTGTCCAAAGGAAAAGGTGCCTTGAACATTACAGGGAACCTGGGCAAGGTGATGAAGGAATCGGCCACCATTGCCATGGAATACATAAAATCCAATGCCGAGGCCTTTGGTATAGATCCCAATGTATTTGAAAAGTACAATGTGCACATCCACGTTCCCGAAGGGGCAACCCCAAAGGATGGCCCCAGTGCGGGGATTACCATGTTAACATCCTTGGTGTCGCTGTTCACCCAACGTAAGGTGAAGAAAAGTTTGGCCATGACCGGCGAGATTACCCTGAGGGGCAAAGTGTTGCCCGTAGGCGGAATCAAAGAAAAGATTTTGGCGGCAAAACGGGCACGGATCAAGGAAATTATTCTTTGCGCGGATAACCGAAAGGATATCGAGGAAATCAAAGCCGACTATCTCAAGGGGTTGACATTCCATTATGTAACCGATATGAGCGAGGTGATCGACATTGCCATCACCAAGCAAAAGGTGAAAAATGCCAAAACCCTATAATGGAATGACGGATGTCATGATCTCATAAAACCTTTTCTACCTATTTTTGCGGCATGAAAAAAATCACCATAGCCATTGATGGCTATTCTTCCACTGGGAAAAGTACCCTAGCCAAGCGTTTGGCCAAAGCCTTGAACTATATTTATGTGGATACTGGTGCCATGTACCGGGCCGTGGCCTTGTTTGCCCTTGACCATGGATTTGTGGATGGGGAGGACAATATCCCGGAATTGATTGCGCATTTGCCCGAAATGGAGTTGAAGTTTGTGCCCAACCCGGATTCTGGAAAATCCGATATGTACTTGAACGGCCAAAATGTGGAAGAGGAAATCCGGACCATGAGGGTATCCGGGCAGGTAAGCAAAGTGGCCGCCATTGGTGAGGTACGTGCCAAGTTGGTGGAAATGCAACAGCAGATGGGCAAGGACAAGGGCATTGTTATGGATGGCCGTGATATTGGTACCGTGGTCTTCCCGGATGCCGAGCTAAAACTGTTTATGACCGCCTCTCCAGAGATCAGGGCCACCCGACGCTACAAGGAATTATTGGACAAAGGGGAGCAGGTGACCTTTGAGGAGGTATTGAAAAATGTACAGGAACGGGACCGCATAGACTCTACCCGGAGCATATCCCCACTACAAAAAGCCAAGGATGCCATTGAGTTTGACAATAGCGATATGGGCTTGGAAGAACAGTTTGAACGTATTTATGATTTTTCCCAACGCGTGATTGCGAAGCAGGGGTAAGAAAGCAATTTTTTGAGGGGCACTTATAGCCATTTTTGTAAAACGTTTTTTAATTCCATTTAATAATTCGAGTAATATTTTCAATTTCTCCACTCCAAAGCCCCCTATGTCCTCTTTGTTCCATATTGAAAGTTCCTTCAATTAGGACGTAACTTTTATTTAGCTTGTCGTCAGCTATTGTTTTTCCGGTTTTTGGGTCAATAGAAATCCAAAATCCGTTGCTATAAATTTCGTGTTCATAGTCATCTTTATGCAGATAAATTCCATGCCCCTCAAATTCAATGTTTAAAAACCCGATTATTTGAACCTTCTTTCCGTGGTATTTTTCTGGTGTTGCAATTAAATTTACTAGTGAAAGTCTATAACTTGAAGCATATCCCATTTCAGGTTCGTTATTAGTGTTTGCGTTTTTGGACTTTTCTGATTTTTGGGCACAACTCATTTGTGTCAACGTCAAAAAGGCGAATATTAAATATATTCTCATTTTTTGGTCAAATGTTTTACAACGTTTAAGATAGGATTCGTTTAAAAATGAATTATATCGACCGATACCGAAACAAGTTCGGCATAGGTAAGTGAAGTTGGGCTTTTTTCATTGAAGATGCCATTGGAAATGGATGGATCTATTGTTTGGATTGATAGAACACGGTTTCCAATTGATACGTAAATCATCATAGGTTAAAATATTTCTCGAATTTTCCCAACGTGTGATCGCGAAGCAAGGGTAAGAAAACAATTTTTGGAGTTGGAATTGTAGTATTTTAAGAGAAAAAATTTATCCTGTTGTTCCCATCTTAGCAATGGATTATAGTCATTGGTAGATATAGTTAATTGAATAGATTTTTTATTCTATCCCAAAAACTTTGTTTTATAGGATAGAATTGAATTCTATATTCCTCATCATTGGATATTTCCTCCAAAAATTTTTCTGGTTCAGTAAGAAACTTGATTGCATCTGATTCTTTCAAGTCATTAAAAATCAATTCCTTTTTTGGTTCAAACAAAAGCCCCTCTGTATTCATCAAGAGCAAGTTGTTATTCGAGCAAATTTCTAACATTCCCATCAGAAATCTAGTCGCTTTTTCCATATTTCGCAAGTCAGTCCGAAATTGAAATTCAGTTATTTCATTTGTTTTCTCGTCATACGCTATGTGACAATCATTGTCTTCTTGTTTTTCCGAATCACCTTTCCACCCAATGAAATCTTTGTCATTGCTCCAGTCACCTCTTTTTACTAATTTATCGATTTGATTTGCGGTCTCCTGAATATTCAAGTCAATGTTTTTCCACCACGTAATTGTTTTGGCATCTTCAAAATCAGGCTCTGGAAACGCTTTGCTTAAATTGATATTCTCCCAATATTTTTTCCATCCCTTATTGTCAATGAACAGACGTTCGGGGATATCACCAAATTTTTCAAATACTGCTTTTTTGGGAATAATGATCAATGGATATTGCCAGACTGCCATTTTTAGGTTTTAATTATACCCAACGTTTAATGCATTATATCGACCGATACCGAAACAAGTTCGGCATAGGTAAGTGAAGTTGGGCTTTTTTCATTGAAGATGCCACTGGAAATGGATGGATACCTACTTTGGATTGATAGAACACGATTTTCAGTTGACGGACAAAACAGATATCAATAAAAAAGACGCCCTTTTGGGCGTCTTTTTTTGGTTAGTTGTATGTTCTCGACTGCGCTCGAACTGACACTTGTTCTACAAATTCGGAATCACCAATACTTGATCGGGGTGGATCACATCCGGATTTTTTAAAATATTGGTGTTTGCATCAAAGATCTTGGTATACTTCATGGGGTCGCCGTAATAGTGCTTGGCTATCTTGCTCAAGGATTCCCCACTCTTTACCGTATGTCTGTGGTATACGGAATCATCCTCCACAGTGATATTGGCCTTGATATCGGAAGGTTTTTCCCCACCGATCTCCTTTATTTTGTCCCAAAGGATGTTCTTTTCATACTGTGTTGAGGCCATTCCCTTTATTTTAAGGATACCGCTTTCCTCAGAAACATCACCGTCCTTGATGCCCAATTTAAGACCAAGGTCCAAAACCGGTTGGTACTTTGCTTTTACACTCATAATGGTATTTTTTTAGTTAACAATTAGAGGTTTCAAGATAACCATTATGCCAACATTTTACCATTAAATTTTTGTAATACTTTTTTAGGACAAACCTTTGGCCCGGATACTTTGTAAATCAAAAGATTAATTGTAATTTTGCACTCCTTTTTGGCGAATATCAGGAGATAAAAGGAATTAGGAAAAAACAAGTATAAATCACTTTCACGGAATCGCCCCGCTCCTGTAAAACGTGGAATACAAATTTAAATCAGCACATGGCTGAAGAAAAAACAAGCGCTGCCGTAGAAGAAACTACCGTGGCACCAGAAGTAAAAGAAGAAGTTCAGACCCAACAGGACCCCAAGGAGTACCTTGAGAATTTTGATTGGGACAAGTATGAAGAAGGAATTGAGCGCGTAGACGATACAAAGCTCAAGGAATTTGAAACGCTTGTTGAGGAAAACTTTGTGGACACCGCAGATGAGGAAGTTGTAGAGGGAACCGTGGTCCACATGACCGATCGCGAGGCCATCATCGACATCAATGCGAAGTCTGAAGGGGTTATCTCGTTGAACGAGTTCCGTTACAACCCAGACCTTAAAGTAGGTGACAAGGTTGAGGTCCTTATAGACATCCGTGAGGACAAGACAGGTCAATTGGTACTTTCTCACAGAAAGGCCAGGACCATCATGGCTTGGGATCGCGTAAATGCGGCCCACGACAAAGAAGAAATCGTTACCGGTTTTGTTAAATGTCGTACCAAAGGAGGTATGATCGTTGATGTATTTGGAATTGAGGCGTTCTTGCCCGGTTCGCAAATCGATGTGAAGCCTATCCGTGATTACGATCAGTATGTAGGTAAGACCATGGAGTTCAAGGTAGTGAAGATCAACCACGAGTTCAAGAACGTAGTGGTTTCGCACAAAGCTTTGATCGAAGCGGATATTGAAGAGCAGAAAAAAGAGATCATTGGTCAATTGGAAAAAGGCCAGGTATTGGAAGGTGTAGTGAAAAACATCACGTCTTATGGGGTATTTATCGACCTTGGAGGTGTAGATGGATTGATCCACATTACCGACCTTTCTTGGAGCCGTATCAACCACCCCAACGAAGTTGTGGAGTTGGATCAGAAATTGAACGTGGTTATCCTTGATTTTGATGATAACAAATCAAGAATCCAATTGGGTCTTAAACAATTGGAGAAACACCCATGGGATGCCCTAGGTGATGAGATCAAAGTAGGTGACAAGGTAAAAGGTAAAGTTGTTGTGATCGCTGATTACGGTGCCTTTATCGAAGTAGCCGAAGGTGTGGAAGGATTGATCCACGTTTCTGAAATGTCTTGGTCTACGCACTTGCGTTCTGCCCAGGATTTCGTAAACGTTGGTGATGAGGTTGAGGCTGTTGTTCTTACCTTGGACCGTGAAGACCGTAAAATGTCTTTGGGTATCAAGCAATTGACTCCAGACCCATGGACCGATATCACTACCAAATATCCTGTTGGTTCCAAGCACAAAGGAATTGTAAGGAACTTTACCAACTTTGGTGTATTTGTGGAAATGGAAGAAGGTATCGATGGACTTATCTATATCTCCGACCTTTCTTGGACCAAGAAGATCAAGCACCCATCCGAGTTTGTTGCCGTTGGTGATACCTTGGAAGTGGAAGTTTTGGAATTGGACGTGGAAGGACGCAAGTTGAGCTTGGGTCACAAGCAGACCACAGAGAACCCTTGGGACAAGTACTCCGAGGAGTTTGCTGAAGGTACAATTCACAAAGCTGCCATTGCAGAGATCGTGGACAAAGGAGCAACCATTGACTTCAATGAGGATATTGTTGGATTTGTTCCATCAAGACACTTGGAGAAAGAAGATGGTAAGAAACTTGTAAAAGGTGAAGAGGCAGAATTCAAGATCATCGAGTTCAACAAAGATTTCAAACGAGTTGTGGCCAGCCACACCGCTATCTTTAGAGAGCAAGAAGAGAAGAATGTAAGAGCTGCCAAGAAAAGGTCTACTTCGTCTGACGAAGCTGCACCAACCCTTGGTGATGCCAACGCACAATTGCAAGCACTTAAGGATAAAATGGAAGCTGATTCCAAGAAGAAGTAATCAGACCATCCTGAATATAGCGAAAGCCCTGCTGGAAACAGCGGGGCTTTTTTTATAGTGTTGGCATTTTAAAGAATTGCTTACTTTTGCATACAAATGAGTCGGTCGCAAAGCATATGAGTCAAAAAGTACTGCTTACTTCAAAGGAAATAAATATCATACTGCACCGGCTGGCCTGTCAGCTTTTAGAAAACCATTTGGATTTTACGAATACAGCCCTGATTGGCATTCAGCCTAGAGGTGTCTTTTTGGCCGAACGTTTGGCCAAGATCCTCAAACAGGAATACAAGATCAAGGATATCGCCTTGGGCTTCTTGGATATCACATTTTTTCGGGATGATTTTGGAAGAGGGGAGATCCTTAAGGCCAATTCCACCAAAATGAACTTTTTGGTAGAGGACAAAAAAGTGGTCTTCATAGACGACGTACTCTATACGGGACGAAGTATCCGGGCAGCATTAACGGCCATCCAATCCTTTGGCAGGCCACAGAGTATTGAATTGTTGACGTTGATCGACAGGCGTTTTAGCAGACACTTGCCCATACAACCCAATTATAGGGGACGGCAGGTAGATGCCATCAATGATGAAAAAGTTAAGGTGATGTGGGAGGAAAATGACGGGGAGGATATGGTATATTTAGTAAGCAAATAGATTAAAATGAGTGAACTGAGTGTAAATCACTTGCTGGGAATAAAATATCTGAACAAAAAAGATATAACGCTCATTTTTGAAACGGCGGACCATTTTAAGGAAGTGATCAACCGATCGATAAAGAAAGTTCCTACCTTACGGGATACTACCATTGCCAATATCTTTTTTGAAAACAGTACCCGAACCCGGCTATCTTTTGAATTGGCCGAAAAGCGACTTTCAGCGGATGTGGTCAATTTTTCTGCGGGCCAATCTTCGGTAAAGAAAGGGGAGACCCTTATTGATACCGTAAACAATATCCTATCCATGAAAGTGGACTTGGTAGTGATGCGCCACCCCAACCCGGGAGCGGGAATTTTTCTGTCCAAACATGTGAAGGCAGCCATTGTCAATGCCGGTGATGGAGCACACGAACATCCTACCCAAGCCCTTTTGGATTCGTATTCCATTCGGGAAAAATTGGGTGACGTGGCCGGAAAGAACATTGTCATTGTAGGGGACATTCTCCATTCGCGTGTGGCCCTTTCCAATATTTTTGCCCTAAAATTGCAAGGGGCCAATGTAAAAGTATGTGGCCCAAAGACCTTGATTCCAAAGTATATAGAATCGCTTGGAGTGTCTGTGGAAACCAATTTGAGGAAAGCACTGGAGTGGTGCGATGTGGCCAATATGCTTCGTGTACAGCATGAGCGTATGGATATTAGCTATTTCCCCTCCATCAGGGAATACACCCAACAATTTGGGGTAAATAAACAGCTGTTGAACAGCTTGGACAAAGAAATTGTGATCATGCACCCCGGACCTATCAATAGAGGTGTTGAGATTACAAGTGATGTAGCGGATTCCGATCAGTCCATTATTCTGCACCAAGTAGAAAATGGAGTGGCCATCCGTATGGCAGTATTATATTTATTGGCATCAAAAATTCAGTAAGATGATTTTCGACAAAGAAGGTACGACTACCATCGTTTTTCAAGAAAAGACCTCGCTTTCCACCTTCATGGGCAATCTGAACAAAGCGTACCCCAAGATCAAGCACGACAATATCATTGTCAATCTGTTTTCTTTCAGTGCTTTGACATCAGATGATGTGTTGGAGTTTTTGGAGATATCCAACACACACAAAGGCTCAGGGAAGTCTTTTGTGCTGGTCACCAATACCGTATCGTATGACGATGTTCCTGATGAAATCAGTGTGGTGCCCACCGTTCAAGAAGCCAAGGATTTGATTGAAATGGAAGAAATTGAACGTGACTTGGATCTATGAAGTTGACCATTCTAGGATGTTATTCCGCAACTCCAAGAACGTTTACCAATCCAACTTCGCAGGTGCTGGAAATCAAGAACCATCTTTTTTTAATCGATTGCGGGGAAGGTACCCAAGTACAACTCAGAAAGTACAAACTTAAATTCTCCAGGATCAAGCACATTTTTATATCGCATTTGCATGGCGACCATTTTTTTGGCTTGCCAGGCTTGATCTCAACATTCAGGCTTTTAGGCAGGGACAGCGAAATGCACATATATGGCCCAAAAGGAATCAAGCAGGCCGTGACATTATTGTTGAAACTAGGTGATTCCTGGACCAATTTCCCACTTATTTTCCATGAATTGGAATCCAAGGAATCGGAACTCTTGTTTGAGGATGAGAAGGTCAGTGTCCGTACCGTACCATTAGACCATCGCGTGTACACCAACGGGTTTGTGTTTGAAGAAAAACCGGCCCCAAGGACCTTGGATGTGGAAGCGGCCAAAAGGCTGGGTGTGGATCGGAGTCAATTCAACCATATCAAAAATGGTGCAGATGGCGTTTCCAATAATGGGGATACCATTCCCAATGTCAAACTTACCTCGGACCCGCCTAAACCCAAAAGCTATGCCTTTTGCAGCGATACAAGCTATCATGAGCCCATAGTTCCTCTTATTGAGGGGGTAGATGCCCTTTATCATGAATCCACTTTTTTGGAGACCGAATCCCATCTTTGTGCCAAAACCAAGCATTCCACGGCCAAGCAAGCCGCCCAAATAGCCCAACAGGCCAACGTGGGAAAATTGATCTTGGGGCATTATTCCACAAGGTATAAATCCTTGGAACTTTTTAGGGAGGAGGCCATGGAGGTGTTTCCCAATGTGGCTTTGGCCGATGATGGCAAAACCTTTGAAATCTAAGGGGAGACCTTAACATAAATAAAACAACTTTTCCAACCGCGATGCTTTGCTGAGATTTGAATTTTAACGAAATTCACAGTATGCAGAAAGATTTGAGCGATTACAGAAAATCCTACGAGAAAAGTGCCTTGTTGGAAACGACCATCAAGGAAAACCCCATGGAGCAATTCCAAAAATGGTTCTATGAAGTGGAGGCCACGGATGGATTGGATGAACCCAATGCCATGACGGTTTCCACCATTGGGTTGGATGGTTTTCCCAAGAATAGGGTGGTCCTCATGAAAAAGTACACCCATGAAGGCTTTATTTTTTATACGAATTATGATAGTGAAAAAGGTAGGGCCATAGCGGCCAATCCTTCCTTATGTCTCTCCTTTTTTTGGCCCAATTTGGAAAGACAGGTAATCATAAAGGGTACTGCCGAGAAACTCCCCGAAAACCTCTCGGACGGGTATTTTGAGTCCAGACCCGTAGGCAGCCAATTGGGAGCCGTGGTTTCCAACCAAAGTGAGGTCATAGGGTCACGCGAGGTTCTGGAAAAGGAATTGGAAGCCTTGGAAAAAAAATATGAAGGGAAGGAAATCCCCAGACCTTCCAATTGGGGAGGATTTTTGGTACGCCCCGTCTCCATAGAATTTTGGCAGGGCAGGCCCAACCGACTGCACGATAGGATCAGATATACACTTCAGGAAGATTACGACTGGAAGATAGAACGATTGGCACCATAACGCAATTGAACATGAAACAACTGATACTCATGAGACATGGAAAATCCTCTTGGGATTACGAAGTGTCCGATAAGGATAGACCCTTGCTTCAAAGAGGGATCAACGATGCCCATCTGGTGTCCAAAACCTTTGGGAACCACGCGCCGAAAATAGATTTTGCCTATTCCAGCCCGGCAAATAGGGCCTTGCACACCAGTATGATTTGCCTAAGGAACCTTGATTTTGACTTGAATCGGTTCAAGGTGGATAAGGCACTCTATGACTTTTCCGGTGACAGTGTCCAACGATTTGTGGGCAAACTGGACAATGACCTTCAAACCGTTGCGATTTTCGGACATAATTATGCCTTCACTTCGCTTGCAAATACTTGGGGAGATCAGTATATTGAAAACGTTCCCACAGCAGGACTTGTGCACATTAGATTCAATGTGGACGATTGGTCCAAGGTTTCCAAGGGAACCACTGAGCGAACAATCTTTCCAAAACACTTAAAATAAAGAATGGTCAAAACAAAGAATGAATATATAAATAGGGAAATCAGTTGGTTACATTTCAATGCCCGGGTGCTTCAAGAGAGTGCGGACAAGAAAGTACCCCTGATTGACCGACTTCGGTTTTTGGGAATTTTCAGTAATAACCTGGATGAGTTTTTCAAGGTGAGATATGCCACGGTAAAACGTATTGTGGATGCTGGAAAAACGGGAAAAAGCGTATTGGGAGGTGAAAGGGCGAAGGATTTGCTGGAAGAAATCACCAAGATCGTGATTGCCCAACAGGCCCGGAGTCTGGAAATTTTCAATGAGATTGAAAAGGAACTCAAGGAAGAAAATATTTTCATTATTGATGAGAATGAAGTAAACGATAGCCAGGCCGAGTTTATCCGGGATTATTTCTTTCATAAGGTCAATCAAGAGCTGATGACCATCATCCTGAACGACCTCACCGAATTCCCGTTGTTGAAGGATACCGCGGCCTATTTGGCCGTGAAAATCGTGATGAAAAACGGTTCAGGGGAACGAAAGCACAACCGGTACGCCCTAATCGAGATTCCCAAGGGAATTGACCGCTTTGTGGTGCTTCCCAAGGAGGGGGACAAGAATTATATCATCATTCTGGACGACTTGATCCGGTTCTGTTTGGATAGTGTCTTCACCATGTTCGAGTTTGAATCCATCTCGGCCCACATGATCAAGATCACCCGGGATGCCGAATTGGACATTGATAACGATCTGAGCAAAAGCTTCATCGAGAAGATATCCTCCAGTGTGGAGCATAGAAAGATCAGTGATCCGGTCCGTTTTGTATATGATAAGAATATTGATAAGGACACCCTTCAGTTCCTCAAGGAAAAGATGGACATTATGGGGACGGATAGTGTGATTCCGGGAGGACGTTACCATAACAGAAGGGACTATATGGGCTTTCCCAGCTTGGGAAGGTATGATTTGATGTATGACAAGATAGATCCGCTTCCCGTAAAAGGGCTCAGCATGGAAGGAAGTCTATTGGAAATGATAGCGCACAAGGATTATATGATCTATGCGCCCTACCATACCTTTAGCTATATCACCAAATTTTTAAGGGAAGCCGCACTGGACCCCAAGGTAAGGACCATATTGATCACGGTATACCGATTGGCCAATGATAGTCAGATAGCCTCCTCATTGATCAATGCCGTAAAAAATGGAAAGCATGTCACGGTACAGATAGAATTGCAGGCCCGATTTGATGAGCAGGCCAATATTGAGTATGCCAACCAATTACAGGCGGAGGGCATCAACTTGATTTTTGGCGTTCCGGGTCTAAAAGTGCACAGTAAGATTTGTATGATCGAGCGGGAAGAAGCCGAAGGAATCAAACGCTATGGCTTTATAAGCACCGGAAACTTTAATGAATCCACAGCAAAGATTTACACCGATTATACCCTTTTTACGGCCCACCAAGGAATCCTAAAGGATATGAGCAAGGTCTTTGGGTTCTTTGAGACCAATTACAAGATCAACAAGTACAAGCACCTGATCGTTTCGCCACACTACACCAAATCTACCTTTATTAAGCTCATTGATAGGGAGATCGTCAATGCCAAAGCGGGTAGGGAGGCCTATATCAAAATAAAGATGAACAGCCTCACTTCGTACAAAATGGTGGACAAACTGTATGAAGCCAGTAGGGCAGGCGTAAAGATTCAGATGGTGGTCCGGGGAATCTGTTGCCTTATTCCGGGAGTACCGGGCATGAGCGAGAATATTGAGGCCATTAGTATTGTGGACAAGTTTTTGGAGCATCCTAGATTGTTCATCTTTGGAAATAATGGTGATCCCAAGATTTATATCTCCTCTGCAGATTGGATGACGCGAAACCTTGATTTTAGGGTTGAAGTGGGGTGCCCCATTTATGACCCGGAAATCAAACAGGAGCTTTTGGATACTTTCGAGATATCTTGGAAGGATAACCTAAAAGCCCGGGTATTTTCGGAAAAGCAGGACAATGCCTATCGGCAGCGTGCCAAAGGTGAGCCTGAGCTGAGATCGCAGTTTGAGCTCTATCATTATTATCAGAAGAAGTTGGAATCGTAATACCCTACACATTTGCTAATACGAAAGTTTGCGGCCATAGACATTGGGTCCAATGCCATACGATTGCTCATCAACAACGTGATTGAGCAGAAAGACAAGCCTACCTTGTTCAAAAAGAGTGAGCTGGTACGGGTGCCCGTTCGTTTGGGGGAAGATTCTTTTTTGCGGGGTGAAATCTCGGACTCCAGTCTTAAACGTCTCATTAAAACTATGCAATCCTTTGACCTGTTGATGCAGGTCTATGGCGTGGAAAAATATATGGCCTGTGCCACTTCAGCGCTGCGCGATGCAAAAAATGGTCAGGAGGTCATTGAAAAAATACAGCGAGAATCCAACATCAACATAGAAATTATTGATGGCAAACGTGAAGCGGCCATCATAGCATCCACAGATTTAAAGGATGTGATAAAAACGGACCGATTCTATCTCTATGTCGATGTAGGAGGTGGAAGCACCGAATTCACCGTTTTTGACAAAGGAGCACCTATAGTGTCCCGTTCTTTTGAAATAGGGACCGTTCGTATCCTCAACAATTTGGTCAAGGATACCGTTTGGGACGACATTAAAGTTTGGATAGCCTCATACGTAGGGCAGGATAGGTTGGTGGAAATCATTGGCTCGGGAGGAAACATCAATAAGCTACACAAAATGTCGGGGCGGAAAATTGGACAACCTTTGTCCTATATCTGGTTGAATGCCCAATACCACTTTTTGAACAGTATGGAATATGAAGACCGGATTGCCGAGCTGGGGCTTAACCAAGACCGGGCCGATGTAATCATACCCGCTACCAAAATATTCTTGAATGCAGCCAAATGGAGCAAGGCCAAAAAAATCCATGTGCCAAAGATAGGGTTGGCCGATGGTATGATCAAGACGTTGTACTACCAGTAAGGTTGCTCATGCGTTTTCCATTTTTAAGGTCCATAGAAGCACTGTTCTTATGGCTTTTAAACCCTATACATCAATTATAATACTATATCCGTCAATCCAAATATGCCGTTCGTCAATTGTCCCTCTCTTATAAGTCTTTAATTGTTGAAATTGAGATGTAATAAAAGACATCTTATCATGAAATTAATTAAAATTCTTAGTATCATTGGGATAGTTCTCTTAGTGGTTTCCTGTAGCAAAGAGGACACCCCAGAACCACCGGTACCTTCAAATCAAGCCCCTACATTCAACAATGAAGGGTATACGTTCACGGTATCCGAAGACAGTGGTTCCATTGGGCAGGTTTCGGCAACCGATCCCGATCAAGATAATCTGACCTATTCCATAACCGGAAATAGCGGTGAACTGTTTGATATATCATCAAATGGGGAAGTGACTGTAAAGGATGGTATGACCCTGGACTTTGAGACCTTGGAACAGCATAGCATCACTATTAGCGTAAGTGATGGGGACAAAACTACGGAAACCACTGTTTCCATTACTGTTGCGGACGTTCCGGAACCTTTCCCCAACGATAAGAACGCTTTTGTGACCACTTGGATAATGGGAGGGATAGATTTGGAGGATTTAACTTTGATAATGGTTTTGGACGATAATTATTCATATGATTTTACGATTAACTGGGGTGATGGCACCATTGAAGACATAACCGATATTGAGTACTCAATATCGCATACTTATGATGATCCAGGGACTTATCAAATATCGATTATCAATGTATTCCCAGCGATACGTATGGGTTGGGAATATGCCTCTACTCAAGAGCTTTTCAGTCTAGACCAGTGGGGGACTATTGAGTGGAGGTCTTTCCAAAGTGCTTTCTCAGGGTGTTTTAATATGGTATATAACGCTATAGATGTTCCCGATCTTAGAGATGTAACGAATATGTCCAAAATGTTCTCTTATGCTGAAAATATTTATGAAACCAACTTCAATGCTTGGGACGTAAGCAAAGTGACCGATATGAGTTCTATGTTTCAAGGAATCTATCTTTTCAATGAAGATTTATCTAACTGGGATGTAAAAAGCGTGACCGATATGTCGGATATGTTCAGTGAGGCTATTGAGTTTAATTCAGATATCAGTGAATGGGAGGTGGATAATGTGGAGAACATGAGCGGTATGTTCGCTTTTGCTACCGCTTTTAATGTTGATATTGGTGATTGGAAGGTTGGGAAGGTAACAGCAATGAGCAACATGTTCTATGACGCAGAATCCTTTGATAAAGACCTTGGTGATTGGAATATTGGCCAGGTAACCACCATGAGTGGCATGTTTTCTGCTTCTGGGCTTTCTACAGCCAATTTCGACAAGACCCTTATAGAATGGTACAAATCGGAAAATTTTCAGGACGGTGTTGATCTAGGGGCTTCAGGTATTTATCAATGTGAGTCAGCGGATATAATCAATACATTGGAATCAGACCATGGTTGGACCATCGATGATGAGGGCATTGATCCAAACTGTCCATTGTAGAAAAATATACTTTAATAAAGAAGTAAACCGCCAAATCAAAAAACTTGGCGGTTTTATTTTTGTTGTGAAAAAAGAAATCTTGTAACGGTTAACATTGATTATCCGTGCATGGTTTCCCTTTTGCCCAAGTCTTTCATAAGACTGGCCTCATAGTCCAATAGGTCCTGCCATTTTTGGTCCACCTCTTCCTTTTTGCCATATTTTCGGGCAAAAGTTAGGAACATGGTATAATGGTTGGCCTCACTGACCATAAGATTGCGGTAGAATTCGGAGAGTTCCTCATCTGCAATTTCTTCGGAAAGTAAACGGAAACGTTCACAGCTTCGCGCTTCAATCAAAGCCGCATAGAGCAGCTTATGCACCAAATGGGTTTCTTTGCTACCTCCCTTTGGGAAAAACTTCATCAACTCGATTACATATTCGTCTTTTCGCTCTCGACCCAAGACCCAACCCCGTTTCAAGATTTTGTCATGGACCATGTTAAAGTGCCCCATTTCCTCACGCGCCAAGGCGGTCATTTCCTTGACCAATTCAGATTTTTCTGGAAAACCAATAATCAGTGAAATGGCGGTACTGGCCGCTTTTTGCTCACAATAGGCATGATCGGTAAGGATTTCCTCAATATTCTTTTCAACAATGTTCACCCATCTGGGGTCGGTCGGTAGTTTAAGCCCTAGCATAATGGTACTTTTCAAGATTCAGGTGCAAAGATAATGGAATGGGTTGGTATGACTAAAAATCTAGGTCGAACTCCTTGCGCAAGAGATCTATGGCGGGATTCTTTTCCCGTAATTTCTCATACTTTTCTTCTGGGGTAAAGGCAAACTTTTTGGCTACTTCCTCATTCACGGTAATGTGAAGGGTGATGGAATGGTTGTTCAGCTTTTCCTTGAGGTAGTTGAGCATTAGGCTTTGTTCCCGTTCCACCTCCTTTTTCATGGTACTGTTGGGAAGCTCTATCCAAATGGTATGGTCATTTTTTAATTTGGGAACATCGGTTTGGAGGTTACTGGCCAGGATTTTTCGGCCTTTGTCTTCCAATTGATCTACAAAATCGTCCCAATGGGTTTGCATTTCTGCTTCGGTAAACGGCTCTTTGGGGAGTTCCTCTTGATCAACCTCTGACGTTTTGGTGTTTTCGTGGGCCTTTTTGGCCTTGATACTGGATAGCGATAGTCCGGACACCCTTTTCTCCGAAGACTTTATCTGGATCTTTTTTGCGGGTTGATATTCTTCCTGGGGCTCTTGTGCCAATACGGGTTGAGGCTCGGTTGTCTCATGAACAGTTTCTGTTACCGTATGGGTCGCCGTTTTGGGTGAACCGTTGGTTTTTGGGGGAGCAGCTCCATGGGTTTTGGGCCTTCCAGAAAAAAATGAGGCAGGGATTATAAAATCAGACTTTTTTTTTTCTCCATCATAAGTGATGGAGGCCAATTTCATAAGGGTAAGTTCAACCAACAGGCGTTGGTTTTTACTGGATTTGTACTTGAGGTCGCAGTCATTGGCCAAATCAATGGCTTTTAAAAGGAAATCCTTGGAGGCTTTTGCAGCCTGCTCCTTATATTGATTCTTGACATCTTCGCCTACTTCCAAAAGGGCTATGGTCTCGGGATGTTGGCATACCATTAAATCCCTGAAATGGGACGCTAGGCCTGTGATAAAATGATGGCCATCAAATCCATAGGACAAGGTATCGTTCAAAAGTATCAGGAGCTCTGGAATCTTGTTTTCCAAGATAAGGTCCGTTGCAGAAAAATAAGTGTCATAATCCAACACGTTTAAATTTTCTGTCACGGCTTTACGGGTCAATTCCTTGCCCGAAAAACTTACTACCCGGTCAAAAATGGAGAGGGCATCGCGCATGGCACCATCTGCCTTTTGGGCTATGATGTGAAGGGCACTTTCCTCTGCCTCAATCCCTTGTTGCTCCGCGATGTATTTAAGGTACTCCGTAGCATCCTTTACCGTGATGCGCTTAAAATCAAAAATTTGGCATCGGGATAGAATGGTTGGGATTATTTTGTGTTTTTCCGTGGTGGCCAAGATAAAGATGGCGTGCTTTGGTGGCTCTTCCAACGTCTTTAAAAAAGCATTGAACGCCGATTGGGAGAGCATGTGTACCTCGTCAATGATGTAGACCTTGTATTTGCCTACTTGGGGAGGTATCCGTACTTGGTCGATCAGACTCCGGATATCGTCCACGGAATTATTGGAGGCGGCATCGAGCTCAAAGATATTGAAGGCAAAATCCTCATCGTCCCGTTCGGTGCCATCCTGATTGATTTTTTTAGCCAATATCCGTGCACAGGTGGTTTTACCCACACCCCTTGGTCCACAGAATAAAAGCGCTTGTGCCAGGTGGTTGTTCTCTATGGCATTCAGCAATGTATTGGTAATGGCACCCTGGCCCACCACATCCTTAAAAGTCTGTGGGCGATATTTCCTTGCCGATACAATAAAGGGTTCCAAAATCAATGATACAATTGCGTTCCTACAAATATAAAAATAGGAGCCGTGAAAGTAGTACATGAGTGCTGATGTAACCCTTTTTTTATTAACAATTGCGTTACCTTTGCCGCCAGCAGGCCACCTTACCGCCGTGTGCCGAACTAGTTTCGGCATCCATTATGGATCCTGAATCAAGTTCAGGACAGGGAGGAAAGTCCGGACACCATAGTGCAGCATAGCGGGTAACGCCCGTCCGTTGAAAGGCGAGGACCAGTGCAACAGAAAGCAAGTACAGTTCGGCTGTAGTGAAATCAGGTAAACTCTATGCGGTGAAACGCCACGTAAACCAATGTTTGAGGACTGCACGTCCAAATTGGAGGGTAGGCGGTTGGAGCTTTTGGGCAACCAAAAGCCTAGATAAATGGTAAGGCTCGACAGAATCCGGCTTATGGCCTGCTTTTTTATGCTTCAAAAAAACTGAACACACTGCCGCCGTATTTACGGTTTTCCGAAAATTTTGGGTGTTCGGACAAGTCGGTCTTGTCCGAATGTTCAATGATCAAAAGACCGTCATCCAGCAGCAATTGCCTTTCAAACACCAAATCCGCAATTTTTAAAAATTGATTCTGATCAAAGTTGTAGGGAGGGTCTGCAAACACAATGTTGAACTTTTCTGGGCTACGCTCCAAAAATTTGAATACATCGGACTTGGTCGTGGTGATGGGAAAATCCATTTCTTGGGCCATTTTGGAGATAAAATGCACGCAGCCTGCAAAACTGTCCACGGCCATGATTTCCCCTGCATCCCGTGATGCAAATTCAAAGCTGATATTCCCCGTTCCGGAAAATAGGTCCAACACCTTGAGTCCGTCAAAGTAAAAACGGTTGTTGAGGATATTGAAGAGCCCCTCCTTGGCCATATCTGTGGTAGGACGTACAGGAAGTTTTTTGGGTGCCGTGATGCGCTTTCCCTTATATTTTCCAGAAATGATGCGCATTATAGGGTACTGAGTATGGAAAAATCTATAGTCTCGTCCTCTAACTCCTCATAAGGAAAAGGAAGGTTACCTGGAATAAAGACGGAAACATGCTCTATATATCCACGACAAAGTTCATAGATGGCATCACCTTCCTCTATGTTCCCGAATAATTTTAGTTGTACTTTTCGAGAATCCAACTGCAACTGTTCCATACTGAAAAGGAGGTAGTATAGGAAATCTTCCTTGGTCTGATATTCAAACTGGTTGTAGAAAAGCAGTTTCTTGTTGGAAACCACCATCATTTCCATATCTTTTTCAGACACTTGGATGTAACATACAGTTTGGTCCGAAATCCTATTTTGGTTCAACAATGTACTGATGAGGACCGTGCCGCTATGTTTGAACTCAAATTCACCAAAAAGATCAAAAATGTAGTTGTTGACATTGGTATAGGGTACATATACATTGATGATATCCTGATTGGGTATTTCATCATGGGCAATAAGGTCATTTGCCATGATCTTGGCATTGAACTTTAAATAGTTGGGAAGTTCCTCGACATTGAAGAGGGGCTTGGGTACCAAGCTGAACATGTTGTTTTTATGAATGACCAAAACTTCTGAAAACTCATTTCCAATATTGCTTTTTTGACCCAACATATTCTTGAGTTCCTTGAGCATTAGATAAGGCGTGGAAGGAGCCTTGAACGCTATTTTCTCAAAAGCGAGTATTTTATTGGAAACCGTGTCCAGTACACAAAAAGAAAGTCCATTCAAGCCGACTTGAATGGACAATTTTCTAAAAGTGTTATTTGTCTTTGACTGTGCTATATCAGTTGTTTTTTCTGTCATAGATAGGAGGCCAGTTACCATTTGTACTTACGTCGGTAAGTGAGCCCACTTTGATTTCGGTCCCATTGACCTCTTCCACACTTTGATGTGCGTTTTCCCTATCCAATAAATCTTTGGGTTGGTCATATAGAACAACGTTCTTCTTCACCTTGGCTTCAAAAACAGGAGCTTTATACCCGCTTTTATCGATAATGTCTGCCTTCATTTCAAATTTCTCACCATTCTGGGCATATGGAACATTCATCATGGTTTTGTAACGATTATCGGCTCCAAACAAGGAATCTTTCACTTTTACCTGTCCAAGGGTATCAATGATGACGGTGTCTTGTTGGAGTTCAATCTGGTATACTTTGTCATATCTCATAAAAGAAGAATCCTTTTGAGAGGTGATGGTGTAGTTTCCAGTATCGATAAACTGTATTAGGCTATTGAAATTGCCAGCGTACCTTCCATTTACGGTTTTATAGGCTTCTTGTGAATCCCTAATGTCTTTAAGTTTGGCAATTACTTGTGAAAATCTTTCTTTTCTTACTTTGTTAAATTCTATAGGGGCATTGATGGATTGGTAAATTTTATATCCAAGGAAAATGCTCAAAAGACCAAAGGCAATTACAAGTACAGGCTTTATTTTTTGAGGTAAAAATCTGTCAATCAGGAATACAAGCCCTATGGTCAAAAGGGCAATCAATACAACGATAAGGATTAAGTTTAACATATCTGCTACTGTCTTTCTAAGTTAATTTAGTGGTTACAGACAAATCTACAATTTTTTTTTAATCACGAAACTTTTTGCTTTAAAAATCCATGCTTACTTTAGAGGCTCATGGACCATCCCACAGCACCTAAATTTTTAAGCATTTTAGCCGAAAAGTTTCCCCATCTCCCTACCGAAAAACAGGAGGTGGCCTTAACAAAATTGGCCCAATTTGTATTGAATGGCAAAAAGGACGAGATATTTCTCTTAAAGGGGTTTGCCGGAACAGGAAAGACCACTATTGTGGCCACCTTGGTAAGCAGTCTTTGGAAGGTAAAGATGAGCGCAGTGCTCATGGCCCCGACCGGAAGAGCAGCCAAAGTCATGTCGGTCTATTCTGGCAACCAAGCCTTCACGATCCACAAGAAGATTTACTTTCCCAAAAAACAATCCGGGGGAGGGGTACAATTTGTCCTGGCACCGAACAAGCATAGAAACACACTATTTATTGTGGATGAGGCTTCCATGATTCCGGATAGCCCTGCTGATTCCAAACTTTTTGAAAATGGCTCCCTGCTGGACGACCTTATCTTTTATGTGCATTCCGGGCATAATTGTAAACTGGTACTGATCGGGGATACGGCCCAGTTGCCTCCCGTGAAATTGGAGTTGAGTCCGGCGTTGGATGAAGACCGACTGTCCCTTAATTATAATAAGGAAGTAAATTTTATGGAACTGGACGAGGTCATGCGCCAGACCGATGATTCGGGAATCCTGTACAACGCTACCAATTTAAGGGAGCAATTACAGACCCATTTTTTTGACGGCTTCAAATTTGAACTGGGCTCTTTTACCGATATCGTTCGCCTTATCGACGGAACGGAAATACAAGAGGCCATAGATAGTTCGTACCATCAGAATGGAAAAGAAGAGACCGCCATCATTGTCCGTTCCAACAAACGCGCCAATCTGTACAACAAAAATATACGGGAGCGCATTCTTTTTCTGGACAATGACATCGCCGTGGGAGATTATATGATGGTAGTGAAGAACAATTATTTTTGGCTTAGGCCCAATTCCGAAGCGGGATTTATCGCCAATGGCGATATCATTGAAGTGCTGGAACTTTTTGCCATAAAGGAACTCTACGGTTTCAGGTTTGCCGAAGTAAAGGTGAAGATGGTGGACTATCCCAATCAGAAACCTTTTGAGACTGTTCTGTTATTGGATACCATCGATTCGGAAACCCCATCACTTTCCTATGAAGATGGTAATAGACTGTATCAAGAAGTACTAAAGGACTATGCCCATGAAAAGTCCAAATACAAAAAGTTCTTGGGAGTAAAGAACAATAAGTTTTTCAATGCGCTGCAAGTAAAGTTCTCCTATGCCATTACCTGTCATAAATCCCAAGGAGGGCAGTGGGAGACCGTTTTTGTGGAACAACCCTATTTGCCCAATGGGGTGGACAAAGATTATTTGAGATGGTTGTATACGGCAGTGACTAGGGCCAAGCGACAACTCTATCTGATCGGATTCAAAGATGATTTTTTTCTTGACTAGGAATAGCCTATTTTAGACAAGAACATGAATATTGAACCGAATACCATTATTAGTATTTTCTTGGGCATAGGCTTGGCGGCTTCCGTTGGGTTTAGGGTGTTTTTACCCCTTTTTGCCCTTAGTTTGGCGGCCTATTTGGACGTTTGGGAACTCAATGCCAGCTGGCAATGGATCGGCAGTTTGGCGGCATTGATCACCTTAGGGGTGGCGACCTTGGTTGAAATTTTTGCATATTTCATTCCGTGGGTGGACAATGCCTTGGACAGTTTGGCCGTTCCCTTGGCCGGAATTGCCGGTACGGCGGTAATGGTATCCACAGTGGCCAACTTGGACCCAATGACTACTTGGACCTTGGCCATCATTGCTGGAGGTGGAACCGCCACGGCCATTAAAGGGGCCAATGCAGCCGGTAGGATGACCTCGACCGCAACGACTGGTGGAGTGGCCAACCCAGTAGTCTCCACAGTGGAAACAGGGGCAGCAGTGGCTGTTTCAACCGCCTCCATATTGGCACCACCCATTGCGGCCATTCTGGTCATCATTATTTTGGTGATCATTTTTAGGATCTACCGAAGAATACGACCGAAAAAGTAACCTCAATCAATAATTTTTTAGAGAAGTGAAGATAATTTCCATGATACCGGCCCGGTACCAGGCCTCAAGATTCCCTGCAAAACTAATGCAGGACCTCCAGGGCAAGCCGGTTATTGTTAGAACCTATGAAGCTGCGGTGAAAACAGGGCTTTTTGATGAAGTGTATGTAGTAACCGATAGCGACATTATCTCCAAGGTTATCTCCGGGATAGGAGGTAAGGTCATCATGAGCAAACAAAAGCACGAAAGTGGGAGCGATAGGATAGCAGAGGCTGTGGTGGATATGGAAGTGGACATCGTGATCAATGTGCAGGGCGATGAACCCTTTATAGATGGGGAAAGCTTGGAAAAAATCATTGCCGTGTTCAGGAAGGATGAAAAAAAAGAAATAGATTTAGCTTCGCTAATGACACCAATCACGGATTGGGAGGAAATTTCTAACCCCAACACGGTAAAGGTCATTGTGGACAATCAAAATTGTGCACTGTATTTTTCCCGTTCCCCCATTCCCTATCCAAGGGACCAAGTGGTGGAGGCCACCTATTACAAACACAAGGGTATTTATGCCTTTAGAAAAAGAGCTTTGATGGATTTTCAACGGTTGCCCATGTTGCCTTTGGAAGCCAAAGAAAAAATAGAGGCCATCCGATTTTTGGAATATGGTAAAAAAATAAAAATGGTGGAAACCCATGTAACCGGTATAGAAATTGATACCCCTGAAGACTTGGAGCGAGCCAATAAAGCATGGAAGTAGATTTTAGCAATATAAAGGTCATAGGTTTTGACGCGGATGACACCCTTTGGGTGAACGAAACCTATTTTAGGGAAACCGAGGAGCGTTTTGCCGAGTTGTTGGAAGAGTATGAGACCAAGAACAAGGTGGATCAAGAATTGTTCAAAATGGAAATGGATAATCTAGAGTTGTACGGATATGGTATAAAAGGATTTATGCTTTCCATGATAGAATCCGCTTTGGACCTGTCCAACGGAAAGATTTCCCAAGGGACGATTTCGGAAATATTGGATCTGGGTAAAAATATGATTGCTAGACCGGTGGAACTGTTGGATGGGGTGGAAGAAGTGCTTTCCCAACTCGCGGGAAGGTATAGATTGATTGTCTTGACCAAGGGCGACCTTTTGGATCAAGAAAGAAAATTGGAAAAATCCGGACTCTCCAAATATTTTCATCACGTGGAGGTGTTGAGTGAGAAAAAGGAAACTAATTATAGCAATTTGTTGGAGCATCTGAACATTGATGTCAACGAATTTTTGATGATAGGGAACTCCCTGAAATCCGATGTATTGCCTATATTGAATATTGGGGCAAAGGCAGTACATGTGCCTTTCCATACCACATGGATACATGAGATGGTATCGGAAACGGAACAGGTGAACGACCATTTGAAGCTTAATGGTCTCAAGGATATTTTAAAGTATTTGTAGAATATTGAAGATAAGCAGCGATTTGAAGAAAGAAGCGATTTCAACACATAAAATAAAGACCTATAAAAATTTTCCCATGGTACCCCGGGTTGTTTTTGGGCAGGGTAGTTTTTCACAGTTGAAGGATATTTTATTGCCCAAACGGAAAAATGCAGATGCACCCTTTATCTTTTTAGTGGATGATTTTTTTGAGGATAAGGATTTTGTATCGCGCATTCCTTTGATGTTCAACGACCAAGTCATTTTTGTTTCTGCGGATGAAGAACCCAAAACAGCCCAAGTGGATGCCTTGGTGTCGCGGATAAAGGAACAATTTGATGAATCTCCTTCCGGGATAATCGGAATAGGAGGGGGTACACTTTTGGATTTGGCCAAGGCAGTGGCCATCTTGTTGAACAATACAGGATTGGCCAAGGATTACCAAGGATGGGATTTGGTGAGTAGGCCAGCGGTCTACCACGTGGGCATTCCGACCATTAGCGGAACAGGAGCGGAAGTTTCCAGGACTACGGTTTTATTGGGCCCTGAGAAAAAGTTGGGGATCAATTCGGATCATACCACCTATGATCAGGTGATTTTGGACCCAGACCTTGCCGTTACCGTACCCAAGGAACAATGGTTCTATACGGGGATGGACTGTTTTATTCATTGCGTGGAATCGCTGACCGGAAGCTATTTAAATGCCTTTAGCCAAAGTTATGGCGAAAAGGCCATGGAACTTTGCAAGGAGGTCTTTTTGGGAGATATTCCAGAAACTGAGTCACGGGACAAGTTAATGATGGCCTCTTGGCACGGAGGAATGAGTATTGCCTACTCCCAAGTGGGGATTGCACATGCCATGAGCTATGGACTATCCTATCTTTTGGGAACCAAGCACGGTATAGGAAATTGTTTGGTCTTTCAACACTTGGAAGAATATTATCCAGAGGGAGTGGCCCTTTTTAAGCAAATGTTGGAAAAACATCAAATAGAACTTCCTCAAGGAGTGTGTTCCAACTTAACCCAGGATGATTTTGATATCATGGTAAATGTTTCCTTGGGAATGGAACCTCTATGGGAAAATGCACTTGGGGAGGACTGGAAAAAAATCATGACCCCGGAACGTCTTCAGGCTTTGTATCAAAAAATATAGGACACCTTGGATACCTATCAAGGGTCTTTAAAAGAAGAATGCATAAACTGTCCAAATTCATATACTTCAAGATTTTGGGATGGAAACTCAACGGTTCGTTTCCAGATTTGGATAAATGTGTGGTCATTGTAGTGCCACACACCCATTGGTTGGACTTTTTCTTGGGACTGTTGGTACGAAAGGTAGTCAACCAAGAAATCAACTATATCGGAAAAAAAAGTCTGTTCAAGCCACCTTTTGGATGGTTTTTTAGGTGGACAGGAGGTGCGCCCGTGGACCGTTCCAAAAGTTCCAATACGGTGGACGCAGTGGTTCAGATTTTTAACGAGAGAAGTGTTTTTAGATTTGCCCTTGCCCCGGAAGGCACCCGAAAAAAAGTGGACAAATTACGGACAGGTTTTTATCACATAGCCCAGAAAGCTAAAGTCCCGATTCTAATGGTGGCCTTTGATTTTGGAAAAAAGGAAGTGAAAATTGCCGAACCCTTCCATCCAACGGAAAATCAGGAACAGGATTTTGAGAAAATCCATAAATTCTACAAAGGAGTAACAGGCAAGGTGCCTGAGTATAGCTTTTGAAGTTATTCCTGCATACTGTGGAAGACGTTCTGTACGTCATCGTCCTCCTCAATTTTCTCCAATAGTTTTTCCACATCGGCAACTTCTTCCTCGGAAAGCTCCTTGGTCACTTGCGGAATACGCTCAAAACCCGAGGAAATTATTTCGATTTCCCTTGACTCCAATTCTTTTTGAATGGACCCAAAATTTTCAAAGGGAGCGTAAATATGAATCCCGTCCTCATCCACAAAAACCTCTTCGGCACCAAAATCTATCAGTTCCAGTTCCAGTTCCTCTGGATCTAGCCCCTCTCCATTGATGGTAAAGTTGCAGGTGTGGTCAAACATGAACTCCACCGAACCCGAAGTGCCAAGACTACCATTGCATTTATTAAAATAGCTTCGGATGTTGGCCACGGTACGGGTATTGTTGTCCGTAGCGGTCTCTATCAATATTGCAATCCCATGGGGGGCATAGCCTTCGAACAAAACCTCTTTGTAATCGCCTTGGTTTTTATCGGTAGCCCTTTTAATGGCCCGTTCAATATTGTCCTTGGGCATGTTCACTGCCTTGGCATTCTGAATTACCGCACGCAATTTTGAATTGGCATCGGGATCTGGGCCACCTTCTTTGACCGCCATGACAATATCCTTTCCAATTCGGGTAAATGCTTTGGACATTGCTGCCCAACGTTTCATTTTTCGTGCTTTTCTAAATTCAAATGCTCTTCCCATATATGATTTTGATTATGGATGGTGGCAAATTTAGCAAAAAAAGAAGCCTTGTCAAGTAGTTGAATGTAGTTCAGTGATCAAGAAGCAAAAATAGCCTCAATGGCATGCGCCAGTTTAAAATCCTTCTCGGTGACCCCACCGGCATCATGGGTATTCAATTTTATGACAAGGGTATTGTACACATTTTCCCAATCAGGGTGATGGTTCATCTTTTCACACTCAAAAGCAATACGGGTCATGGTTGCAAAGGCTTCTTTGAAATCCTTGAATGTGAACGATTTTCTGATAGAGCCGTCCACAAGTTCCCAACCCTGCAGCTGTGCAAGACGTTCCTCAATTTCTGATGGTTCAAGGCGTTTCGACATAGGTATCTGAAAATTGAATAAAGGTAAAACATTCAGGGACGTGCGAGTCCCACACACCATGACTGCTCCATGCCCAACCCCCTGAGTCCACAGCCGGTTCTGCCTCTTTATACTGGTTGAAGCGTGAGAAATCCATTCGCCATTCATCACCGTTTTTTGGAGGGGTGGTCTTATCACTGTTCCGGGTCAAAATGTCCAGACTGCTCCACGGAAGCGCAAGCTCAACGGTCCATCCCCGGTCCCTGTCATCAGATTTGTTGATGGTCCCATCCACATGCACGGCAGTTTTAAGCCCTTGGAGGTCCCAGTTCCAAAAGCCATAGCGATTGCCTCTGGGATGTCTGTAGCCAACCCCTTTGAAATCCCTTTTTTTCTCTTCGTTGGGGCCAAGGTTGGGCACTTTGTCATACCCTTGGGGGAGATAGGCATCTTCCCAAACAAAGAACACCTCGTAAATGGTGCCGAACGAATTTATTTCAAACTCATAGTACGCATCCTCACCGGCAACGAATAGTTCCACGTCATTATTTTGGTAAATGGGCGAGTCCCTTTCGGTCAAGGTGGCGGTCACATCCGGTTCGGTGACCCAATAGGCCACGTACAGATACTCATCGTCCCAAACCACTGCAGCTTTGGTTT
This sequence comes from Flagellimonas algicida, assembly GCF_049629585.1. Lineage (NCBI taxonomy): Bacteria > Pseudomonadati > Bacteroidota > Flavobacteriia > Flavobacteriales > Flavobacteriaceae > Flagellimonas > Flagellimonas algicida. The sequence goes on from NZ_JBMYIX010000001.1 coordinate 104,182, forward strand.
CATGGATGGTCTCATTGCCATAAATAAGGTCTTTGAAGTTTCCTGATTTTTTTGCCTTTTGCCAGACTTCCTCATCGGGCTTCCCGTCCAGTGTAATTAGACTTTTTATTTTTTGTGCCGTATACCTTGGGATTTCTGATACATCGCAAGGGGGGTATTTTTTATTTTCTTTGGATTTCTGCCCAATAGCACTGAAAACCCCTATCAGGGCCAGAACGGCAAAAAAATTACGTTTACTCACAGTGTTGGTTATTTAGGTTGGAAGGTCACTATTGACGCACTTAAAAATAAGCATATTTTTTTGCGTTTTATAGTTTATTCAAAAAATAACCAAAGAAAAAGAAAGCTTTATCAGTCCACTGGAATGTGGTGGTCAATGATTTCCTGACAACTCACCATCAGATTCTTGGGTAATGGATTGTCCTTCGGAAGGGCGGCCAAATAGCGATCTTCATTGGTGGTGTACACCCGCTTGATCAACGGGTGGTAATTTCCCATACGCTTTATAATGTCCCTAACGAATTCTTCATGGTGGATAAGGTCCCTACTGCCCAAATGAAAAATCCCGGTTTTGTTCCTGTTGATGAGATAATGGATTTGTTGGGTCAATCGGTCGTCATTGGTCACATTGATGATGAGGTTGGGGAATACTTCAATGGCCTCATGGTTCTCCAAGTTCGTTTTAATTTCCCTGACTCGGGGAGAGGTATTGCCAAACACCATGGGAACCCTCAATATGGCGGTTTTCTGTTTGGGCAATCGCATCATCATGTTTTCGATCTTTATTTTAAGGCGGCCATAAACACTTACGGAAAGCGTCTTGTCAAATTCATAGGAAGGAAACTTACTGTAAGCATCAAAAACATTGGCCGATGAAATAAAGTACAGCTTGGCCTTGCTGTTCATCAGATACTCCATGAGGTGTTGATGCGCTTGGACCTGTGCCCCAAAGTTTCCTCTCAATGCGGAAATGATCACATCTGGATGTACTTTCTCAAGCACCCTGAAAATATCGTCCTCCTGCAGATCATACTTATAAAATTGTTTGTTGGAGGCAAAGGAAGTATTGGAGCAATAGGTGCCATACGTATCAAAATAGGAGCAGAGTTCCTTATAGATGGCATTGCCCACAAAACCGCTTGCTCCCAATATGAGTATCTTCTTTTTGTCCAAACGTTATGATGAGGGTTTATAAAAAGGCAACTTTACAATGGTAGCCGGCACCTTGTTGATGCGGATTTGAATATGGATGGGTTGGTCTATTTTGGAATGTTCAACAGGAACATAGCCCAAACCTATTCCTTTGGATAGGGAAGGGGACATGGTGCCCGAGGTCACTTTTCCTATTTCATTGCCATCGGCATCCAAAATGGGGTATCCGTTTCTGGGAATTCCCCTTTCCTCCATTTGAAAAGCGATGAGTTTTCGTTTCGACCCCTCTTCCTTTTCTTTGGCAAGGGCCTCGCTGTTCACAAAATCCTTGGTGAATTTGGTGATCCAGCCCAGTCCGGCCTCGAGTGGGGAGGTGGTGTCATCAATATCATTGCCATAGAGGCAATACCCCATTTCCAACCGAAGGGTATCACGTGCAGCCAAACCTATGGGTTTGATGCCATAAGCGGCTCCCGCTTCCAACACTTGGTCCCACACCTGTTGTACTTCGGAATTCTTGCAGTAGATTTCAAATCCGCCGGAACCGGTATATCCCGTAGCCGAAATGATCACATGTTCTATCCCGGCAAAGTCACCTACCACAAAATTGTAAAAGTTAATGGCAGAGAGGTCTACGGAAGATAGCGATTGCATGGCCTCCACGGCTTTAGGTCCTTGAATGGCCAAAAGCGAATAGTCGTCCGAAAGATCGCGCATATCCGCTCCTATGGCTTCGTTGTATTTTGAAATATGGTTCCAATCCTTTTGAATATTGGAAGCATTGACCACCAAAAGATAGGTTTCCTCCTTGATGCGGTATACGATCAAATCGTCCACAATGCCACCGGTCTCATTGGGCATACAGCTATATTGTGCTTTGCCAATGGTGAGCTTGGAAGCATCATTGGAGCTTACTTTTTGGATAAGGTCCAAAGCTTTGGGTCCTTCGATCAAAAACTCACCCATATGGGAGACGTCAAATACCCCTACGCTCTCCCGAACGGTTTGGTGTTCAATATTGACTCCTTCGTAAGAGACAGGCATGTTGTACCCCGCAAAAGGGACCATTTTCGCCCCTAGTGCTTCATGCGTTTTGGTAAGTGCGGTATTTTTCATGGACGTCATTTTTTGCATGGCAAATGTATAGAATTAATTAGGGATACTCTTGCATTCCAATCTTATGATTTTTATAAATATTTGTATTTTGGACGAAACATAATTACATGCAAAAGACCGTATTGACTTTTCTCTCCGCACTCCTATTTGTGTGGGGAATGACCTCTCAGGATACCCCCAAGGATTTTTTACAGGCCGATTTTCATAAACAACGAAGGGATGAGTTGAGGAAATTGTTACCGCCCAATACAGCTGTGGTACTTTTTGCCAATGCAGAGCGGAATCGGGCCAATGATGTGGATTATGTGTACCACCAAGACCCTAACTTTTACTACCTCACAGGATATCACGAGCCCAATGCGGTACTCGTGCTTTTTTCTGAAACACAGACAGGTGCCTCAGGAAAAAAGTTTGATGAGATCATCTATGTCCAGGAGCGGGACCCGCAGGCCGAGCAATGGACAGGAAAGCGTTTGGGCGTTGAAGGTGTAAAGGAAAAGCTGGGTTTTGATATGGTTTTTAATGGGAAGGAATTTGAGGAGTTCCCGTTGGATTTTTCAAAGTTTGATATGGTTTCCTTTGAAGATTTTCATAACGATTATCGGGATAAATCGGGCAATGCGGATTTGTTCGACCTTATTAAGACCTTCAAGGAAAAGGCCAATTATCCCTCCAATTACAATCCTACCAGAAATCAATTGTACGCCATGATATCTGATGCGGATGATGCCAACAGTAGAAATTTGGCTGCGACCATTAAAAGGGCCTTGGCACGGGACCCCGAGTTAAAGGATGATGCCTTGTTGAATGGTTACGTGAATGCCGCAAATGATGATTTACGTAAAGAAATCAAGAATACGGTTTTGGTGGTCCAAAGCGAAAGCAATTTGGATTCCAGGGTACTGTCCATGGCCATGGCTAAACTAAGGGAGGTAAAGACCCCTGAGGAGATCAAACTTTTAAAGAAGGCCGTTGAAATTTCATCGGTGGGCCAAATTGAGGTGATGAAGGCCATGCACCCCAATATGTCCGAAACCGAGATTCAAGGCGTTCACGAGTACGTGTACAAGAAGTACGGTGCGGAGTACGAAGGCTATCCTTCCATCGTGGGAGGTGGAAACAATGGTTGTATTCTTCATTATATTGAAAACAACAAGACTAAGGTGGGCAATGATTTGGTGTTGATGGATTTGGGTGCGGAATATCACGGCTATACCGCCGATGTGACCCGTACCATTCCTGCCAATGGAAAATTCACACCGGAACAAAAAGCAATTTATGACATCGTCTATGATGCCCAAGAAGCGGGCATAAAAGCCAGTATGGTGGGAGCTTCTTTTCGCGAACCACATTTGGCGTCATATGAAGTAGTGGCGCAACGCTTAATGGATTTGGGGATTACCAAAGACGAAAATGAAGCTAGGATTTATTTTCCGCATGGGACATCACATTACCTTGGATTGGATGTCCACGATGCGGGCACTTACGGAGCCCTTAGGCCCAACTCGGTCATTACGGTTGAGCCCGGGGTTTATATTCCAGAAGGAAGCAAGTGCGACAAAAAATGGTGGGGCATCGCCGTGCGCATAGAAGATGATATTCTGATCACCGAAAATGGCCCGGTCAATCTATCGGCAATGGCGCCAAGAACCACGGAGGCCATCGAGGCCATGATGAAACAACCCAGTCCCTTGGATGATTTTAAACTTCCGGAGTTGGATTAGTTTTCACCCAACAAATAGCTTTTAAGGTCTTCGTATGTTTTTATGAGGATGGAATGCTTTTCCTTGTCCATAACTTTTTGGATTTGGGCAGGAATTTCTGGACTTAACCCAAGCGTTTCCTCAACTACGTCCAAGAACTTTACCGGGTGTGCCGTTTCCAAGAAAATACCAAAGGTATTCGGATGGGTTTTTTGAAATTCCTTCAATCCCAAATAGCCAACGGCCCCATGCGGGTCCATAACATATCCCGTTTGGGCATGCACTTCTTTCATGGCTGTTTTGGTCTCTTGATCGGTAAAGGAGTAGGAAGAAAGATATTCCTGAAGCGTGGCTAAATCGTCTTGATACAAATGCCGGATACGGACAAAATTGCTGGGGTCTCCCACATCCATGGCATTGGATATGGTGGCAATGGAAGGCATGGGTTCATATACCCCTTTTTGCATGAATTTAGGCACTACATTGTTCACATTGGTCGAGGCCACAAAATGCTTAACGGGCATCCCCAGTTTTTGAGCGACCATTCCTGCGCATATATTTCCAAAGTTTCCAGAAGGTACTGAAAATACAATTTCATTCCCTTTGGATTTGGCTTCTTTGTAAGCAAACAGGAAGTAGAACAGTTGGGGCAACCATCGGGCTATATTGATACTATTGGCCGATGTAAGTTTTTTATGATCGGTGATTCCAGCATCCAAAAAGGCTGTCTTTACCATACGCTGGCAATCATCAAAAGTGCCATTTACTTCCATGGCTACAATGTTCTGCCCTAGAGTGGTCAATTGCTTTTCCTGAATGTCACTTACCTTACCGCTTGGGTATAAGATGACCACGTTTACACCATCAACCCCCAAGAAGCCATTGGCCACGGCTCCACCGGTATCCCCAGAGGTAGCTACCAATACAGTGACTTCTGTGGTTTCACCTTGGGAAAAATACCCCAAACAGTTGGCCATGAACCGTGCACCCACATCCTTGAAAGCCATGGTGGGGCCATGGAACAGTTCAAGTGTACCCACATTTTCTTCGATATCCACCACGGGAAAATCAAAATCCAAAGTATTGGCAATGATTTCCTTTAAGATCGTATCCGGAATATCATCACTTACAAATTGATGGATGGCCCGGAATGCGATTTCATGATGGGAAAGTTCATCGATATGTTCAAAAAAATCCGTCGGTAGGGGCGTTATGCGTTCCGGAAAGTATAATCCTTTGTCCGGGGCAATGCCTGCTATCACGGCTTCTTTGAAAGTGGCCTTTATTTGGGAGTCGTTTAAACTATAAAATTTCATGTTCTATCCTAATTTTTTTACGCCATGGATATTGACCTTTGAGATATGGATGTCAAATGGAACCCCAATGGTTTGGTAGGTTTCCTCCATGGATTTTGCAACATTTTGGGCAGTGTTTTCCCCTTGGCTCAAGGCAAAGATGGAAGGGCCCGATCCAGAGATACCACATCCCAATGCCCCGGCATCCATCGCATTGGTTTTGATATCGTCAAAAGCGGGGATCAATATAGATCGGATGGGTTCCACAATATGGTCCTCAAGGGAACGCCCGATGAGATCATAATCATTCTGAAACAGTCCGGCAACCAACCCGCCCAAATTGCCCCATTGTTTGATTCCCTTTTCGAGGGAAATAGTGGTCTTCAATATTTTTCTGGAATCCGAAGTCTTTATTTCAATCTGCGGATGGATCACCGTGGCAAAAAGTTCATCCGGGGTGGGAATGGGAACAATGTCCAAAGGGGCATAACTCCGCACCAAGGTAAAACCGCCATAAATGGCAGGAGCCACATTGTCTGCGTGGGCCACATCACTGGCCAATTTTTCACCTTCCATGGCAAATTGTACCAATTCCAATTTGGAAAAGGGTCTTCCCAAGAGCTCGTTCATGGCCCAAACGGCACCTGCCGAACTGGCTGCACTACTTCCAATGCCACTGCCCGGTTTTATGCGTTTGTCGATTTCAATCTCAAAACCACCTTCATAATCACTCTTCTCCAAAAGGGCCAAACCCGCTACACCAGAAACATTTTTCTCGGTCTCCAAGGGTAAATCCTGACCGATGATCTTGGTAATACGGATTTCCTTTTCAGGGATTTTCCGAACTACCATTTCATCCCCAACCGAATCCAGGGCCAGACCAAGTACGTCAAAACCACAGGAAACATTGGCAATGGTGGCCGGACAAAAAACTTTGATTTCTTCCATGATCAATAGTTTCCAATTCTGATAATATCCGCAAAGATACCTGAAGCGGTAACATCTGCACCTGCTCCGGCCCCTTTTATGATCAAAGGTTGGTTGGGATATCGTTCCGTAAAGAACAATACAATGTTGTCACTTCCTTCCAAATTATAAAAATCGTGTCCCTTTGGTATTTTTTGAAGACCTACCTTGGCCTTACCTTCTTCAAACTGGGCCACATATTTGAGCTTACAGTCCGCATCCGCTGCGTCCTTATACATTTTTTGAAAATCTGCTTCGTACTTTTTCAAGGACTCAAAAAATGCCTCATTGGAATTGGTCTCCAAGCTTTCCTTGGGCAAAAAGGCTTCGTTTTCGATATCCTCAATATCCAATTGATACCCACTCTCCCGCGCCAAGATCAAGATTTTTCGCATTACATCGATTCCGCTGAGGTCAATGGTAGGGTCGGGCTCTGTGTACCCTTGTTCCTGTGCCTCTAGTACTACGTCGTGGAACGTGACCGTATCGTTGAAGGTGTTGAACACAAAGTTGAGACTCCCTGAAAGTACGGCTTGTATCTTTTTCACTTTATCCCCAGAGGCAATTAAATGCTTTAGGGTATCAATAATGGGAAGACCGGCCCCTACATTGGTCTCAAACAAAAATGGAGCGTTATACTTTTTGGCAAGCTGTTTTAAATCCTTGTAATAGGCATAGTCGGAAGAACAGGCAATCTTGTTGCAGGTAACCACGGAGATGCTGTTCCGCAAATAGTCGGGATAGCTTTTGGATACCTCGGCATTGGCCGTATTGTCCACAAAGACACTATTGCGATAGTTCAGGGATTTTACACGGTCAAAAAATGCTTGCTTGTCCGCTTTCTCGCCTTGGTCCAAAAGGTTTTTCCAATCTTTTAGGGCAATTCCACCTTCATCGAAAACCATGTTTCTGGAGTTGCTGATACCAATGACCCGAACATTGAGTTTAAGCTCATCTTTCAGGTATTTTTTCTGTTGCTGGATTTGCTCCAGGAATTTGGAGCCTACATTTCCCACTCCCATGACAAATAGATTGAGCTGTTTGGTGTTTTCCTCGAAAAAGGTCTCGTGCAAAGAGTTTAGGGCTTTTTTTACATCTTCTTTTCGGATTACCGCAGAAATATTTCGTTCTGATGCACCTTGTGCAATCGCCCTGATATTTACGTTGTTTTTGCCCAAAGTGCTGAACATTTTTCCGCTCAACCCTTGATGACTTTTCATATTGTCGCCCACCAAAGCCACAATGGTAAGGTCTTTCTCAACAATCACGGGCTTTATCTTTTTGGTGGCCATCTCATATTCAAAAGCTTCATTGACGGCCTTTTCCGCTTTTTGGGCGTCTTCGTCCGAAATACCCACGCATATGGAATGTTCCGATGAGGCTTGGGTAATCAGGACAACACTGATGTTTTTAAGGGACAGGGTCTCAAAAAAGCGTTTGGAGATTCCTGGGATACCGATCATACCGGAGCCCTCCAAAGAGAGCAGGCAAATATTGCCCACATGGCTGATGCCCCGAACCGTCTTGCCATTGCCATTGTTGTTTTTGGCAATGAGTGTTCCAGGGTTTTCAGGATCAAACGTGTTTTTGATGGCAATAGGGATGCCCTTGCCCAACACGGGTTGAATGGTTGGGGGATAGAGGACTTTTGCCCCAAAATGGGAAAGTTCCATGGCCTCCTCATAACTGATATGCGAAATGCACTTGGCCTGTTTCACCAATTTTGGGTTGGCGGTATACATTCCACTCACATCAGTCCAGATTTCAAGAAGGTCCACTTGTTCCGCCGCAGCAATGATGGCAGCGGTATAATCCGAACCACCCCTGCCCAAAGTAGTTGAGTCCCCAGAATCACTTGAAGCCACAAATCCAGGGAGTAAAACTACCTTATGATTGTTAGCTTTAAAGAAGGCGTGGCAATTGGCATGGGTCTTTTCAAAATCAACATTGGCCTTACCGTAATTATCATCCGTAATGATAAGCTCACGGCTATCCTTAAAAATGGCATCCAGCCCCTCTGCCTTAAAGAATTCACTGATGATGTAAGCAGAAAGCAATTCGCCATAACTTACAATTTTATCAGAGAGTTTTTGGGTGACCTCCCCAATTAAAAAGGAACCTTCCAATAGCGTTTCCAATACGTTGAGGTCGCTTTTAACCTTGCTCAAAACCGCACTTTGATGTTGCACGGGAATGAGTTCCTTAATGGCATTGAGGTGCCGGTTTTCTATTTCTTGCAGGGACTCCTTGTAGGCCACATCTTGGTCCGAGGCCAATTTTAAGGTATTTAGGAGTAGGTCTGTAATCCCGCCAAATGCGGATACCACTACTGCGGAATTACGGCCCTCAAGGTTCTGTACGATGGACTTGACCTTGCGTATATTTTCTGGATTGGCTACTGAAGTGCCACCAAATTTTAAGACTTTCATGATGAAAAAAAATGTAAAACGTTGTAAAATGGATTAAAAAAACGGACGGATGATATATAGCAGATTTACCCCAAAGGGGTGGTGGTAATCAAAGTGAAGATAGATGGAGTGGTTTCCATTGTAATAAGATTACTATCCGTTTGTTTAATTTGCATTGTTCAATAATGAGGTGATAAAAGTAGTACTTTTGGGAACTTCGTCAAATGATTCTGGTCGTTTTTGCGAAATCCGTACAAATAATCAAATTTTTGTGTTGAATGAAAATTTTTTCTGCCCAGCAAATCTATCAAGCTGATAAATTCACAATAGAAAAACAGCAAATTACCAGCGATGTTCTCATGGAGCAGGCTGCCACCAAAATTTTTGAATGGATACATGCCCGATTACGGGGCACCAGTGTGAACATTCAATTGTTTTGTGGGATAGGCAATAATGGAGGGGATGGAATAGCCTTGGCCAGGCATCTTCAAGAACATGGATATGCCATTACAGTGCATGTGGTGAATTACAGTGAAAAACGGTCCAAGGATTTTCTGTTGAACTTGGAACGGTTAAAAGACCGGAAGATTTGGCCGGATTTCATCAATGCAGAAAGTGATTTGCCCGAAATCTCACCAAACGACATTGTGGTGGATGCTATTTTTGGAATTGGTTTGAATCGCTCACCAGATGATTGGGTAGGCCGATTGATTGGGCATATAAATGCGTCCCAAGCCTTTGTATTGTCCGTGGATGTTCCTTCAGGATTACCGATGGATAGGGCGCCATGGAACCCAAAGTATGTTATAGAGGCGAGTTATGTCCTTAGTTTTCAAGTGCCTAAATTGGCTTTTTTTCTACCAGACACGGGTGTTTATCTGAACCAGTGGGAAATTCTGGATATTGGATTGGATCCTGAATTTTTAACCCGCGAAGAGGCTGATTATGAATTGGTTGGGAGGCATCAAATAGTGTCGCTATATCGACCTAGATTAAAATTTTCCCATAAGGGAACTTATGGTCATGCCATGATTATTGGAGGTAGTTATGGTAAAATTGGAGCGGTACAATTGGCCAGTAATGCTTGTTTGTCCTCTGGTGCGGGATTGGTAACGGCCTTTGTGCCGCAATGTGGTTATCATTCCCTTCAAACGGCAGTGCCCGAGGTAATGGTCTTAACGGATATTGATGAGCATTGCATTACCGAAATCAATATGCCATTTACACCTAAAGTAATCGGAATAGGGATGGGGCTGGGAGCGCAGGAACAGACGGTAAAGGCGTTCAAAGATTTTTTGAAAAAAGTGGAGGCTCCTTTGGTGGTGGATGCTGATGGGCTCAATATTTTGGCGGTTAACCCAGGCATGTTAAAGGATGTTCCCCCACAGTCCATCTTTACACCACATCCCAAAGAGTTGGAGCGGTTGATCGGTACTTGGAAGGATGATTTTGAAAAATTGGAAAAAGCAAAGGCATTTTCAATCGACCATGATATTGTTCTGGTAATCAAAGGGGCGCATACCATAACCCTGTACAAAGGGAAGGGGTATGTGAATACTACGGGCAACCCGGGAATGGCCACTGCGGGCAGTGGAGATGTCCTTACGGGAATGGTAACAGGGCTAATGGCCCAGGGCTATACATCGTTGGAAGCCGCTATTTTTGGGGTTTATCTGCATGGCTTGGCGGGCGACATCAGTGCTTCGCAAAAAGGGTATGAGGCCCTAAAGGCATCGGATATGGTAGACTCAATTGGCAGGGCCTATGTGGAAATTTTGAGCCCTCCAGAAGCGGAAGAAAAAGATCAAGGGTAAATTAGGAATCCTTTATTTTTTTTGGTTTGATTCTTTTCTTCACCCATGCCAAGGCATTTTCAAACTCAATGAAGAACTCCATAGGCTTCTTATAGAAAAGCTTTTCTATTTTGAAGTTGTGCATATCTATCTCTTTTTTGGAAACGATGGCAAAGGCCTTTAGGTTTTCCAATCCCCTTAAGTAATTGTAGATGGTGGGATCCACGGCATAGGAATTTTTCCGAAGGCTGATATAGCCAAATTCCCTGTCCCTGAAATGTATTTCAGAAATCCCGATGATTTGATAGGCACGTTCCAGCGTAACCGTGGCACCTTCGTCAAAGGTTGCGACCATGTAGTTGTCAAAGACCTGTACCGATCCTATGTCCAATTGGTACTCTCGTACCACTATGGTCTTCTTTGTAGAAGTAAATTTCATTCCCCAAAAAGTTATAGTGTCTCAAGGCGAAAATATATTGAAAGGGAGGGGGGGTGAAAAATATTAGATTAAAAGCGCAAATATCGTTTGTATGGTAATATTGGGGTATAAAAAAAGCTGACAATTGTCAGCTTTTTTTGATTTGTAACTTTCATTTTATTTTTCGGCTTCCGGAGATTTTTCCGTTTTCTTTATTTTGATGGTGAGTTCTTCTTTCTTTTCATCCAAATCCATAAAGATGCTGTCTCCTTCTTCCAGTTTGGAGTTTACGATTTCCTCTGCAAGGGCGTCCTCAATATATTTTTGGATGGCCCGTTTAAGAGGTCTGGCCCCATACTGCTTGTCAAAACCTTTATCGGCTATATAATCCTTGGCTTTGTCCGTAAGACTCAATACGTAACCAATATCCTTGATTCGCTTGTACAGCTTGTCCAATTCAATATCAATGATTTTGTGGATATCCTCTTTTTCCAAAGGATTGAAGACAATTACATCATCAATACGGTTAAGGAACTCGGGGGCAAAAGCCTTTTTCAGTGCGCTTTCGATAACGCTTTTCTGATGGCTGTCTTCCTGCGCTTTTTTGGCAGCAGTACCAAAACCGACACCTTGTCCAAAGTCCTTCAACTGGCGAGCGCCAATATTGGAGGTCATGATGATGATGGTATTCCTAAAATCGATTTTTCTACCGAGACTGTCCGTCAAGAAACCATCGTCCAATACTTGCAACAGCATATTAAAGACATCTGGGTGGGCCTTTTCAACCTCATCCAAGAGAATAACGGAATATGGCTTACGACGTACTTTTTCGGTCAACTGACCACCTTCTTCGTATCCTACATACCCGGGAGGTGCTCCCACCAATCGGGAAATGGCGAATTTTTCCATGTATTCGCTCATGTCTATTCGGATAAGCGCATCCTCGGAATCAAAGAGTTCCTTGGCAAGAATTTTGGCCAATTGGGTTTTACCAACCCCTGTCTGACCCAAGAAAATAAATGAGCCAATGGGTTTGTTGGGGTCTTTCAACCCGGCGCGGTTACGTTGGATGGCCTTGGCCACTTTGGCAACGGCCTCATCCTGTCCAATAACAAAACCTTTGATCAAATCGGGCAATTTGGCCAATTTGTTGCTCTCGGTCTGTGCTATTCGGTTCACGGGAATGCCACTCATCATGGAAACCACATCGGCTACATTGTCCTCACTTACGGTCTCTCTGTGGAGTTTGCTTTCTTCTTCCCAACGTTCTTGGGCAGAAGCCAATTCTTTTTCGAGACGTTTCTCGTCATCCCGGAGCTTGGCGGCCTCTTCGTATTTTTGTTTTTTGACGACGCTGTTCTTCAACTCACGAACGTCTTCCAGTTGACTTTCCAGTTCCAAAATCTGTTTGGGCACATCCATATTTACAATGTGCACACGGGAACCAGCCTCATCCAAGGCATCTATAGCCTTGTCCGGCAAGAAACGGTCCGTCATGTACCTATTGGTCAACTTAACGCAGGCCACAATGGCCTCATCGGTATAGTTTACATTATGGTGGTCCTCGTACTTGCCTTTGATGTTCATCAGGATTTCAATGGTCTCCTCAACGCTTGTGGGCTCTACCATTACCTTTTGGAAACGACGTTCTAAGGCGCCATCCTTTTCAATATATTGTCTATACTCATCAAGGGTGGTGGCCCCGATACATTGAATTTCTCCTCGGGCCAAAGCAGGCTTGAACATGTTCGAGGCATCCAAACTTCCTGTAGCGCCACCGGCACCTACAATGGTGTGGATCTCGTCTATGAAGAGGATAATGTCGTCATTTTTTTCAAGCTCGTTCATTACCGCCTTCATACGTTCTTCAAACTGTCCGCGGTATTTGGTTCCTGCTACCAATGATGCCAAATCCAAGGTCACAACACGCTTGTTGTACAGGATACGGGATACTTTTTTGTTGATGATGCGCAGGGCCAAACCTTCGGCAATGGCACTTTTTCCCACTCCCGGTTCTCCAATGAGTAGGGGGTTGTTCTTTTTCCTACGGCTCAAAATCTGGGATACACGCTCAATTTCCTTTTCCCTTCCCACAACCGGGTCCAATTTATTTTCCTCGGCCAAACGGGTAAGGTCCCTTCCAAAATTGTCCAGAACCGGGGTTTTGGATTTTTTGCTTCCCTTTTGGGATGAGCTGGAACCGAATGTACTTTCCTTGGAATCCCCTCCTTCATCAGGATCGCTGGGAAAGGATTCGGCCTGTGGGGAATCTATGTAATCATCATCGCTGGTAATCATGGATTTGAACTGCTCTTTTACATTATCGTAGTCCACCTTTAGCTTGTGCAGCAATTTTGTGGTGGGGTCGTTTTCGTTTCTAAGGATGCAGAGCAACAGGTGTGCTGTGTTTATAGAGGAACTCTGGAACAGTTTGGCCTCTAGGAAAGTGGTTTTCAATGCACGTTCCGCCTGACGGGTCAGATGCAGGTTTTTCTTGTCTTTTTGCATGGTTCCCGAGGTGGGATTTGCAGGACTAAGAATTTCCACTTTTCTGCGTAGGTGGTCCAGATCCACATCAAGGGCATCCAAAATACTAATGGCCTTGCCGTTTCCATCTCTTAAAAGACCGAGCATCAGATGTTCCGTACCAATAAAATCATGGCCCAAACGTAGGGCCTCCTCCTTGCTATAAGCTATAACATCTTTTACTCTGGGGGAAAAATTATCGTCCATACCTTTCTTTTTCGCAACTAAAATTAATAAAAGTATTGTTACTGTGGTCAAATACCATACCCATTATCGATAAACTAGTGGTAAATGTCGAAATAAAGGTCTTTTTTTAACAGTTTAACAAAGCTTTATCAAAAGAAAAGAGCACTTGGATAACTGTTGATAATTTTTTTAATAAAGTAGAATCCAATGGTTTGGAAAGGGCCTATTTTCCGTATATTGCCATGATATTTTAACCACAAAAAAACTATAAGATTTTAGCATGGCGGAAGGAGAAAAGTTAATTCCTATCAATATTGAGGATGAGATGAAATCTGCCTACATTGATTATTCAATGTCGGTCATTGTGTCACGTGCCCTGCCAGATGTTCGTGATGGACTCAAACCAGTTCACAGAAGAGTGCTTTTTGGAATGCATGAATTGGGAGTTAGATCAACCAGTTCCCACAAGAAATCGGCCCGTATCGTTGGGGAGGTCTTGGGTAAGTATCACCCGCACGGGGATACTTCGGTTTATGATACTATGGTGCGTATGGCCCAAGAGTGGAGTCTTAGGTACATGCTGATCGATGGTCAGGGTAACTTTGGTTCCGTGGACGGTGATAGTCCAGCGGCCATGCGTTATACCGAGGCAAGGATGCGCAAGATCGCAGATGAGATGTTGGCCGATATTGACAAGGACACCGTTGATCACCAGCTTAATTTTGACGATTCACTACAAGAACCAACCGTATTGCCCACCCGTGTTCCCAATCTTTTGGTGAACGGGGCTTCCGGTATTGCCGTGGGTATGGCCACCAATATGCCACCCCATAACCTTTCTGAAGTGGTGGACGGGACCGTGGCCTATATTGATAACAGCGATATAGAAATCGATGAACTTATAACACACATCAAAGCCCCTGATTTTCCAACTGGAGGTATCATATATGGGTATGATGGGGTAAAGGAGGCATTCCATACCGGTAGAGGTCGGGTGGTCATGAGGGCCAAGGCCTCTTTCGAGGAAGTCCAAGGAAGGGAGTGTATCATTGTCACTGAGATTCCCTATCAGGTGAACAAGGCGGACATGATCAAGAAGACCGCCGATCTGGTCAATGAAAAGAAAATTGAGGGCATCGCATCCATCCGTGATGAATCGGATAGAAAGGGAATGCGTATCGTTTATATCCTTAAGCGGGATGCCATCCCCAACATTGTGCTGAACATGCTGTACAAGTATACGGCATTGCAGTCTTCCTTCAGTGTCAATAACATTGCCTTGGTCAATGGAAGACCGCAGTTGTTGAACCTTAAGGAAATCATACATTACTTTGTGGAGCACCGACACGAAGTGGTAGTACGCCGTACAAAGTACGAGCTGCAAAAAGCAGAAGATCGGGCCCACATCTTGGAGGGACTTATCATCGCATCGGACAATATCGATGAGGTAATTGCCATTATCCGAGGCTCTGCCAATGTGGATGAAGCGCGTAACAGTTTAATGGAGCGTTTCAAACTCACTGAAATACAAGCCAAGGCCATTGTGGAGATGCGTTTGCGTCAACTTACCGGTCTGGAGCAAGATAAATTGCGTGATGAGCATGCCGAGCTGTTGAAGACCATTGAGGATTTGAAGGACATTCTGGCCAAAAAAGAGCGCAGGATGCAGATCATCAAGGATGAGCTTCTTGAAGTCAAGGAGAAATATGGTGACGAAAGAAGGTCTGAAATCAACTTTGCGGGGGGAGACCTTAGCATTGAGGATATGATTCCCGATGAGCAAGTGGTCATTACCATTTCACATGCCGGTTATATCAAGAGGACACCGCTCACCGAATATAAGACCCAAAATAGGGGAGGTGTTGGCCAGAAAGCGTCCTCTACCCGAAATGAAGACTTTTTGGAGCACCTATTTGTGGGAACCAACCATCAGTATATGTTGTTCTTTACCCAAAACGGAAAATGCTTCTGGATGCGTGTCTTTGAGATTCCGGAAGGATCTAGAACCTCAAAAGGTAGGGCTATCCAGAATTTGATCAATATAGAACAGGACGATAAGGTAAAGGCCTTTATCTGTACCCAAGACCTTAAGGACGAAGATTACGTGAACAGCCATTATGTGATCATGGCCACTAAGAAGGGAACTGTGAAGAAAACCTCATTGGAGCAATACTCACGACCTCGTCAAAATGGAATCAATGCCATTACCATAAAAGATGGTGATGAGCTTCTTGAAGCTAAATTAACTACGGGGACAAGTCAGATATTCCTAGGGTTGAAATCCGGTAAAGCCATTCGATTCGAGGAAGGCAAGACCCGCCCAATGGGAAGAAACGCATCTGGTGTACGAGGTATTACCTTGGCCGATGACAATGATGAAGTGATTGGAATGGTCTCCGTCCATAATTTTGAGGACGATATTCTGGTAGTTTCTGAAAATGGATACGGAAAACGTTCCTCTCTTGAGGATTACAGGGTTACCAATAGAGGTGGTAAAGGGGTCAAGACAATCTCCATTACCGATAAGACCGGGGGGCTTGTAGCCATTAAAAATGTTTCGGACACGGATGATCTCATGATCATCAACAAGTCTGGAATTGCCATTCGAATGAGTGTCGAGGATCTTAGGGTCATGGGAAGGGCAACACAAGGTGTGCGTCTTATCAACCTGAAGGATTCGGACTCCATTGCTGCGGTAGCCAAAGTCATGAAAGAAGATGGTCCCTTGGATGAAACCAATATCATGGATATAGAGGTCAAGGGGGAAGATGGCACGGCTATTGATAATGACAACGAGGAAAATAAATAATCGATAAACACTAAATAATTACATTTTTGACATGAAGACTAAATTTTTGATACTAATTGCCATGGGGGTTTCAGTTATGGGTTACTCCCAAAAGAATGAGATCAAGGATGCGGAAAAAGCCCTGAAAGGCGGAGATGCCGCAGCGGCCAAGACAGCTTTGGAAGCGGCTGCATCCACGATTGATGCTGCTGATGAAAAACTTCAGGCCCAGT
The DNA here is from genome assembly GCF_049629585.1 of Flagellimonas algicida. Lineage (NCBI taxonomy): Bacteria > Pseudomonadati > Bacteroidota > Flavobacteriia > Flavobacteriales > Flavobacteriaceae > Flagellimonas > Flagellimonas algicida. Next base: position 120,766 of record NZ_JBMYIX010000001.1, read on the forward strand.
ATTATGCCGTAAAAGGAAATGTGTATTCCGATTTGGCCCAAAAAGGGGATGAAACCGCATTTCAGCCCGCTATTGATGCCTACAACAAAGTGATTTCAGTTGAAGAGGCCAGTGGTAAGGAAAAATATACCACTGTGGCGAAGCAGAAATTGGCACAGATCACAGGTGATTTGGTAAATGCTGCCGTTGAGGACAACAACAACCAGAAGTTTAAAGAAGCTGCGGAAAAATTGTACATGAGCTACAAATTAAGTCCAGCCGATACCATTTACCTTTATTATGCGGCCAGTAGTGCCGTTAACGGTCAAGACTACGACAACGCATTGAACTATTACAATGAGTTGAAAGAGATGGGTTATGATGGTAGCGGGGTTACCTATACGGCGGTAAACATTGAGACCGGTGAAGTGGAGACTATGGATAAGGCAACTCGTGATCTATATGTAAAGGCCAATACGCACAAAGATCCAAATGAGGAAAGAAGCCCTTCCAAAAAACCAGAGATTGTAAAAAATATCGCTTTGATCTACCAACAATTGGGAGATAATGAGAAAGCACTTGCCGCATATTCCGAGGCTAGGGCAGAAAACCCAGATGATGTAAACTTGGTTTTGGGAGAGGCCAATCTTCACTACTCCATGGGAGATAAGGAAAATTTCAAGAAGTTGATGGCAAAAGCCTCAGAAATGGCTCCAGACAACCCAGACTTGTTGTACAATATTGGAGTGATCAATATGGAACAAGGAAACTTGGAAGATGCACGGGATGCCTACAAAAAGACATTGGCCATCGACCCAGGATATATCAATGCCCTTTTGAACCTTTCCACTACCTATGTGAACGAGGGGAACGGACTTATCGACGAAATGAATGCGTTGGGAAGCTCAAAGGCCGATATTGCCAAATACGACGAGTTGAAGGATAAGAAGGATAGTTTGTTTAAGGAAGGTGCCACGGTTTTGGAAAATGCCGTAAAGACCAATCCTGATAACCAAAGTATCCTATCCCAATTGAAAAACATTTACGGAGCTTTGGGAGATACCGAGAACTTTATGCGTATCAAAAAGCTTTTGGGAGAGTAAACCGCTCCAATTTGAATAAATAAAAAGGGACCATTTTGGTCCCTTTTTTTGTCATATGATTTTCTTGATTACCCTAAGTTGATGGGTATACAACTTTTCCTCGGTATTGAAAATACCCGTGTGGTCCAAACGGTCAATTCGCACATGTCCGTAGGTATGGATAATGTAATTGTCCTTTAAAATAATGCCAACATGGTCTATGACCCCTTCGTTGTTATCAAAAAAGGCAAGGTCGCCCGGTTCGCTTTCCTCAATAAAACTTAAAGGCTCTCCTTGCTTGGATTGTCCTTCCGCATCCCGGCAAAGGGCAACCCCGTTGATTTTATAGACCATTTGGGTGAACCCTGCACTGTCTATACCAAAAGGCGTTTTGCCTCCCCAAAGAAAAGGGGCCTTTAGGTAAAGAAAAGCCACATCCACCAGTTCATTTTTTTGGGCATGACCGGTAACAGAGCTGCCTTCAAAAGTATGGTCCAAAAATGTTGATGAAGAAACCATGGAACCCAAAACAATGGGGAGCAGCATACCATCTTGGCTGCAGACATGGGAAACGATATCCGGGGAAAGTTGTTGGTTTTCGGGACGATCTAACTGTTCGTAATCCTCCTCGGTGATGAATTTAAATTGATGATTGGAAACCCATCCTTCGCATTTGTCATGCGCCACCCTGATGCGGCTCCATTTTTTCCGACTTTCCAAAACCTTGAAATGTTCTCCATACAAGAGCTGGGAAGTCATTTCGGAACTATCCTCGGGAAGTGTTCTAATGGGCACAATGCTCAGTGGGCAAATTCCATATTGCATTTACGGATGATATTGGATGGCTAAATTCTTTCCAAAATTAAGGCTGATGCACCACCACCGCCATTGCAGATAGCGGCAGCACCTAATTTGGCATTGTTCTGTTCAAGGACATTGAGCAACGTTATGGTAATCCGCGCACCAGAACAGCCCAATGGGTGTCCCAAAGAAACCGCGCCACCGTTTACATTCACGTTGGAATCCTGTAGTCCCAAAATCTTCATATTGGCAAGGCCCACAACAGAAAAGGCTTCGTTGAACTCAAAGAAGTCGATGTCCTCCAAAGATACCCCTGCACGGTCCAATGCTTTGGGAAGTGCTTTTGCAGGTGCGGTAGTAAACCATTTGGGTTCTTGGGCCGCGTCGGCATATCCTTTTATGTAGGCCAAGGGTTTCAATCCAAGCTCTTTTGCTTTATCCTCACTCATCAGCACCACCGCGGCAGCTCCATCATTGATGGTGGAGGCATTGGCAGCAGTAACCGTGCCCTCTTTGGTAAAGGCAGGTCGCAATGCCGGTATTTTATCGATTTTTACATTGGTGTATTCTTCATCCTCGCTCACCACAATGGGTTCTCCACGACGTTGAGGTACTTCAACGGGCACTACTTCATTTTTGAATTTTCCAGCTTTCCACGCCTCTGCAGAACGCTGGTAGGATTGTATGGCAAAGGCGTCTTGGTCCTCTCTACTGAATTCATATTCTGCGGCACAAGCATCGGCACAGACACCCATGGCATTTTGATCATAGGCATCCACCAAACCATCTTTTTGCATTCCGTCCAGCAGGGTGGCGGGGCCAAATTTCAACCCATTGCGCATATAGGCATAATGTGGGATAAGGCTCATATTTTCCATGCCTCCCGCCACTACAATGGAGTTTTCTCCCAATGCAATGGATTGGGCGCCTTGCATAATGGCTTTCATTCCAGATGCACATACTTTGTTCACCGTTGTACATGGGACCGTGTCGGGAATACCGGCATAAATGGCGGCCTGTCGGGCAGGAGCCTGACCCGTGCCGGCCTGTACTACATTCCCCATTAAAACTTCTTCGACCTTTTCTGGAGAAAGTCCGATTTTGTCCAGTGCCCCTTTAATGGCAACAGCTCCCAATTTGGGTGCCGGTATGGTGGACAATGCTCCCATAAAACTTCCTATGGGCGTTCTAACAGCTGAAACGATGACAACTTTGTTCATATGTGCATTTTTACGGTTACGAAAATACTAAAATTAAATCCAAAGGGTAAGACGTGATTGTGCCATACTCCTTAATATATATTTTCTATTTTTGGGATATCAGCATACGATATGGGAAAAGCTTTAGACAATGTATATAAACATCAATCACTTGCCTACAAGTATTTTCTCTATCTGATATCTGTAGCCCTCATCGTTTTCTTTTTCCCTAAGGGCGGAAAATTCAAGTACGAGTTTCAAAAAGGAAAGCCATGGCAGTATGAAAACTTATATGCTCCCATTGATTTTTCCATCCAAAAAAGTGGAGATGAAATAGCCCAGGAACAGCTCTCCATTCGCAATACCAAAACGGACTATTACAATTTTGATGCATCCATAGTCGCTACGCTAAAGAGCAATGTACAGAAGGAACTGGAACAGTTGGCCACTTCCAATGCGTATTCTGCCCGGCAGCAACGAAACATGCTCAATACAGGGATGGCGGTAATCGACAGCATTTATGCCAAAGGTGTTTTTGAAAATAAACCGGGTTCCAATACCATTGTTTTGGTGCGGAACAATGAGGCCATACCCATGGCGCCCAATGATTTTATTGATTTGGAAGGAGCAAAAAGGCGGGTGTCGTTACATGTTTCCCGTTCCAATGTGGTGGATAAGGCAGGGTTGGAAAATACGGTTCAATCCCATATAAAGCCCAATCTTTTCTATGATGAAACCTTGACGGAAAGCGCCCTGCAACAAGAGCTATCCAAGATATCCTATACAAGGGGGGAAGTGTCGGAGGGGAGATTGATCATTGCCAAGGGCGAAGTGGTAGAGGCTGAAAACTTTAAGATTCTCAATTCTTTGAAGGAAGAATATGAATCCGAGCTTTGGCAAGGGAACAATTACTATTACATCATGTTGGGCTATACCATTTTGGTGGCACTGGTATTGATCATGCTGTTTCTTTTTCTCAAGCGGTATCGGAATGAAATTTTTAAAAACAACAATAAGGTCACCTTTATCTTTTTCAACATATTGCTCATGGTGTTGGCCACAACACTCATGGTAAAGAACAATGAGAGTTATGTGTATGGGGTTCCGCTGTGTATCCTACCCTTGGTACTGAAGAACTTTTTTGATGCCCGGTTGGGGCTTTTCGTCCATGTGCTTACCGTATTGATCCTTGGTTTTGTGGTACCCAACAGCTTTGAGTATATTTTTCTACAGATCATTGCGGGTATTGTTACCATTTTAACGGCCTCAGAACTGTATAAGCGGGCCAATCTCTTTATTTCGGTAGGGCAGATTACCTTGATATACATTATAGGCTATTTTGCTTTCCACGCCATCCATGAGGGAAACCTAGAGAACATTGAGTGGATATTGTTCGGGGTATTTGTTCTGAATGGACTTTTGACACTTTTTGCCCAACCTTTGATCTATATGTTCGAGAAATTGTTCGGGTTGATATCCGATGTATCCCTGTTGGAACTTTCAGATACCAATTCCAAGTTGTTGAAGAAGCTATCGGACAAGGCACCGGGAACGTTCCATCATTCATTACAGGTGGCCAACCTTGCCGAAGCCGCCGCAAATGAGATTGGGGCCAATGCCATGTTGGTTCGGGTGGGAGCCCTGTACCATGATATTGGGAAAATGGAAAAACCGACCTTCTTTACCGAGAATCAGGTCACCAATGTAAATCCACATGATGATCTACCGCCAAGGGAGAGTGCCAAGATTATAATAGACCACGTGATTCAGGGAATAGAGATTGCGAGAAAGAATAATCTCCCGGATCGGATCATTGATTTTATTAGGACCCATCATGGTACCACATTGGTGTACTATTTTTATAAGAAACAACAAGAACTGGAAGCAGAGGTTGATGAAAATGATTTCAGATATCCAGGCCCAATTCCCTTTTCGAAGGAAACCGCGATCTTGATGATGTCAGATGCAGTTGAAGCCGCGTCCAAAAGCTTAAAGAACCCCACTTTTTTGGTCATAGACGAGTTTGTGGAGAAAATTGTGAAGGGGCAGATGCAGGCCAATCAGTTTTTAAATGCCAATATCACCCTAAAGGAAATTGAGATGGTCAAGAAAGTATTGAAGCAAAAACTGACCAATATCTACCATCTAAGGGTCGAGTATCCGGAGTAAGGTTCATAAAATCAGTTCCTAATTAAAAAAAACGGAAAATAGTTGCGTTCTTTCGGATGAAAAGGTACATTTGCATCCGCATTTTTAAAGTGCAAGTTCATAAGAAGTATTGGGAGAGGTGCCGGAGTGGTAACGGAGCAGATTGCTAATCTGTCAGCGCGTAAGTGCTGCCTGGGTTCGAGTCCCAGTCTCTCCGCTTTTTCCTAAGATATTTGGAATTAAATTATGTTCGGGGTGTAGCGTAGCCCGGTTATCGCGCCTGCTTTGGGAGCAGGAGGTCGCAGGTTCGAATCCTGCCACCCCGACTTAACTTATTTAAGTAAAATCAAAACACTGTCAATCATATGATTAACAGTGTTTTTTGTTTTTAGGGCAAAACCCCAAATCAATTCAAAACGCACCAAAACGTAATGTTAGGTGTCCTATTTTTATTGGATATCTTCATAGCGCCGGTCAGTAAAGGAATCAAGTATTATGGTTCAAATCGATCATGGATTTGAACCTCTTGTATTTTACTTTAAATAAAAGTGGGTAGTGACATATTCGTAATTTCACCATACTCACTTTTTTCTATTCTGAGTGGTATACTATGACCTATTATCTCATTAATCTATAGCCTGATAGATCAATGTTTCAAATTCATCGCCTATCCTCCAATAGGGTGACAAGTACTCTTGGGTGAACAACAATCCTATCAACTTCTCCTTGGGATCTGCCCAATAATGCGTGTTGAAAGCACCGCCCCAACTAAAGGTACCTGTGCTAAAAGGGGAGAGATAATCATTTTTTTCGGTTTCCAATGCAAACCCCAGGCCGAACTGAAAATCATCGGGTTGAGGGGGATATGGGGATATGGCCATATCAGGCGTCAACTGATTGGTTAACATAAGTTCTACCGTCATCCTACCGAGTATCCTCTTGTTTTTATAGGTGCCCTTATTCAGGAACATGGAAAGGAAATTGGCATAATCGGACACCGTCGTGCTCAAACCGGCCCCACCCGAAAGATAGGTGCCCTTTTTTTTAGGGAAATCCACTTCCACACCTTCATATATGGGGTGGTCCAATTTTTTCAGTCTACCCTCAATACTTTCATATAGAGCTACCACACGATGGTGTTTCTCCGAGGGTACATGGAAATAGGTATCCTCCATTTCCAGAGGACCAAATACGCGCTCTCTTAAAAACACATCAAACGGTCTACCTGACCATAACTCCACCAAGTAGCCCAATAGGTCAGTGTTAATGCCGTAGGTGAAGGCCTCTCCTGGTTGATGTTGCAAGGGCATTTTGCCCAACAATGACATCTTATCCTTTAGGGTCCCGTTCATGGTTCCTATGCCGCTCGGGATATGGTTCTTTTTATAAATGGCCCACATTGTGGGGTCGCTGAATATGGCAGGATAGGCAATACCCGAGGTATGTCTTAGCAGATCACGAATGGTAATCTCCCTTTGTGCCGGGACCGTGGTGAATGTACTATCGGTAGCATTAAAAGTTGCTAGGACACCTGTCTCCTTGAATGCCGGAATGTATCTGGAAACCGGGTCGTCCAAAAGGAATTCTCCCTCTTCCCAAAGCATCATAACGGCCAAACTGGTTATCGCTTTGGATTGGGAGGCAATCCTGAAAATGTGATTGGTTTTCATGGGGATTCCATTCTCTTTATCGGCATGACCATAGGCTTTGTTGAAAACTGTTTTTCCGTCCCTAATGATCAAGGCCACCGCTCCAGGGATATGTTGCTCTTGGATATGTCTTTCGACAAGACCATCGATCTTTGAAAGCCGTTCAGTGTCCATACCATGAAGGTTCTGGCCCAAAAGGGTGTTAGGGTTGTACAAAACAAGTAAAAGGGTTAAAATACCCCATCTTAGGTATGTGTTTGGTGTTGGGCTCATAGGTTACTTTTTTGATTCTTTATGGTTGATGTGACCGTTCTGTACTACCGTTGGATAGTCGGTGTATCCTTTGGCACCGCCACCAAAATACTTGGTTGCATCCCCTTCGGCCAGTGGATGGCCATGGGCCAGTCGAAATGGTAGGTCGGGATTTGCGATGAAGGGCCTTCCAAACCCGATCATATCAGCCCATCCTTCCCTAATAGCTCTTTCCGCTTTGTACTTATCGTACTTACCAGCGTAGATAAGGCTTCCTGAAAAGGCTTCCCGCAATTGTTGTTTGAACGCTATGGGCATGCTAGGGGCGTCGTCCCAATCTGCTTCCGCAATATGGATATAGGCAATTCCCAAGTTGTCCAAGAGCTTTGCAGCGGCCAAATAAGTTTCCTCTGGACAGTCATCGACCGTTCCCTGCAGGGTGGTAAGGGGTGCCAATCGCACTCCGACCCTGTCGGCGCCGATGGCCTGTGTTACGGTTTCGGTAACTTCCTGGAGAAAACGCAAACGGTTCTCCAAGGAACCTCCATATGCATCGGTCCGAAGGTTCGCTTGAGAATCTAGAAACTGATTGATCAGGTAGCCATTGGCGCCATGGAGTTCCACTCCGTCAAAACCTGCCCTCATGGCATTTATGGCAGCCTGCAAAAAATCAGTGACCACAGCTTTGATTTCCGAAGTGGTCAATGCCCTTGGAGGTGAGTGCTGCACCATTTCCCCCACACCGGATTCAGGACCTTTTCCTTTGGGGTCTATAAAGACCTTTACCCCCTCTGCACTCAGTGCGGAAGAGGATACGGGAGCTTGATGGTCCGGTTGTAAAGAGAAATGGGAAACCCTTCCTACATGCCACAATTGGGCAAATATGGTACCCTTGTTTTGATGAACGGCGTCGGTCACTTTTTTCCAACCTGCTACCTGTTCGTTACTGTAAATCCCAGGGGTCCATGCATATCCCTGTCCCTGCCTGCTTATCTGTGTCCCTTCCGAGATGATCAGTCCCGCACTGGCCCGCTGCGCATAATAAGAGGCCATCAGTTCTGTGGGGACATCTCCCTTTCCTGCCCTTGAGCGTGTCATTGGAGGCATTACAATACGGTTTTTTAATCTAAGGTTCCCCAGAATATGAGGTTCGGATAGTCTGTTTTCTTCTTCCATTATAAAGTGCTTAAATGATGTGTGTTAACATTTGGCCATGGCCATCTTTCTGTTTCTTCGAATGAACAACAAGGAAACAATGACCCCGATGATGCCCATTATGGCACCTACCCATACAGGGGACGTATAGCCATAACCCAACTCGATCGGTACACCCCCCAGAAAGGCCCCAAGGGCATTGGCTATGTTAAAGCATGAGGGGCCCAAGGAGGCGACAAGCATTTTGGCGTCACTTTGAACACTGTTGATGAGTTGGACCTGTAGTGGAGGTACGATTGCAAAGGTGGCCGCTCCCGTCAGAAATGTCATAAGGATGGACATGCCCGTATGCGATGCCGTAAAATAAATAACGAGCATACAGATTACTTGGAATGCCAAGGCAAGAATGATCGTGGTGGAAGGCCCCAATTTATCGGACATTTTACCGCCGACGAGGTTGCCAACCACCATGCCAAGACCCGCCAATACCATGATGAAGGGCATATTACTTGGGGCTATACCCGATACTTCGGTCATTAACGGAGCGATATAGCTGATCCATGCGAAAAGAGCCCCTGGCGCTATGGAAATGATTAGGACCATGAACCAGATGTTGGGTTCCTTGAAAATCCTGAAATCCCTCCATGGGCTTCCAACAAGTTTTCGGGAAGCCATTTTCGGGACCCAGAGATGGAGTACCAAAACGGTTAGTCCCCCGATTAGGGCAATCAACAAAAAGGTATACCGCCAAGAGAAGGCATGACCGATATAGGTCCCGATGGGTACGCCCAGAAGATTGGCAATGGTCAGTCCTGAAAACATAAAGGCCACGGCCTGGGCTTCTTTTCCCTTATCGGCCAATTGGCTGGCCACCACCGCCCCAACACCAAAAAAGGCCCCATGAGGCAATCCCGAAACGAAGCGGGAAACCATCAATGACCCATAAGAGGGTGCTATAATGGAAAGTGCGTTGAAAATGGTAAAGAGTGCCATAAGTGCCATCAAGGTCCTATTGGGGGACATTCTGGCCATACCTGTTACAAACAACGGAGCCCCGATAACCACCCCAATGGCATAGGCCGAAATCAAATGGCCTGCCTCGGGAATGTTGATGCCAAGATCTAGGGCGACATCCGGCAGCATACCCATTATGGTAAACTCCGCAACCCCTATGCCCAATCCGCCAAGGGCCAATGCAACCAAACTTTTTTTCATATCATGATTTTGTTTGGTACAAAAGTATTGGGCATAGAAATATTATAAAAATAATATAAATCATACCTTTGTATAAATATTATAATGATTCGCTATGGTCAATCTGGAATGGTTCAGAACATTTATCGCCATCTATGAGGCGGGTACCCTGACTGGTGCCGCCCAATCGCTGTATGTCTCACAGCCTGGGGTCAGCCTGCACTTGGGGGCTTTGGAGACCTATACCGGTTATAAGCTCTTTGATAGGTCCTCCAGAAGAATGGTACCCACGGAAAGGGGCAAGGTGCTGTACAATCATGTGAAGGACGCTATCACAAAACTTGAGGATGCCGAACAATGTTTTAAGAAAAATGCCCTAAATAATACACCAACGATCAATGTGGGCATGTGCATGGAAACCTTCCAGTATACTTTGGAACCCTATATCTCTAGCCTTCCTTTTGATATTGTCGTGAAGTTTGTGGAATATACCGAGGCTCTTGCCGATTTGGAGAAGGGTATCCTTGACCTGGTGATAAGTTCTCAAAAGGGAAGTGAAAAGAACATTGACTACCGCGCATTTTCCAAGGAAAGGATCGTACTGGTGGCCGGAAGGGATACCGATACGTCCGCCTTTGACGAAATACTTCCAAGAAAGGATAAAAAAGAACTGCTCCATTGGCTCAAACAACAGATTTGGTATGGAACCACAGGGGACATGGAGCATTTACGTAAGTTTTGGCAGACCAATTTTAAAAAGCATCCAGATTTTAAGTGCAACTATATCGTTCCCAACAAGACTTCCATCGTACGGTGCCTAAGAAATGCCAGTGGGGTTTCCGTTCTTCCCGATTTCTTGTGCAGGGAAGAAATGTACAAGGGAAATATAAAGTTGCTATGGGAGGGATTTGATGTCTTGGAGAACACCCTGTACTTCGCCATGCGCAAGAATACCCTTTATTCTGGTGAGATTGGACATATAGAACGCATTTTTGAGAATAAAATGACGGTTACCGGAGTATAGAACATGGATTAAATTATGTAACTTTAGTTGTTACCACACTATCCAGCCCCCCGGTTAAAATATTGTACTATTGGTTGTCCTAAGCTTTAGTTTGAGATGAAAAGGTTATTAGCTACATTATTTTTCTTACCCGCTCTGGTCTTTGCCCAGTACGATTCCAAACTTGATTCGCTCAACAAAGTATATGAAGGCACCACAGATATCAAAGAAAAGGCAAGGATAAAGGTAAAGATGGTGGATATCTACTTGACCATCGATAGGCAAAAAGCAAAAACTGAAATTGAAAGCGTACTGGCACTGGACAATGATGGGGATTGTTTGGAATGCTTGGCGCTTGGTCATTTTTTTTATGGGCATTACCATGCATCTGGTGGGGACTTGAAAAATGCCATTGCTTACTATGAGAAAGCTTCCGAACTGGCCCAAAAAGCTGGGGATACTTTTTTATATAGAAAATCCAGGGCATGGATTGCCCAGGAGTACCTGAGCAACAAAATGTTTGATGAGACGGAGAAAGTGCTTACCAACCTCATTGCAGAAGTCGAGGAAGACGAGGATAAAACAGGAATAGAGGATAATTATTTCCTGTTGGCCATTTTGGATTACGAAAGAGGCTTTTTAAATCGCTCGATCGAGAACTATATCAATGTCGAAAAGAACATACAACCGGATAATCCCCTTGCAGATGTATACAGGTTCAAGGTGTACAACAACATAGCGCAATGCTACCGCGAACTAAAAAAGTATGGGAGTTCACTGGAGTACATTGATGCAGGTCTGGAGATGGCCAGAAAGAAGAAAGATACCTTTAATGTGATGAACCTGTTGCTCAATAAGGGAATCACCGAGGTTGTTTTGGGAGATCCATCGAAAGGTACAGGGCATTTGAAAAGTACATATGGGTACTTTACGGATATTGGGGAGAAATACTTCCAAGGAAGCAGCGCGCTGTTCTTGGGAATCGGATTCCAGAAACAGGATAGTCTGCAATCCTCCATAGTTTATTTGGACAGTGCCGAGACCATTTATACAGAATTGGGCGATAGTCTCAGTCTGGCCGAAACACTCTCGGCCAAGGCAACCAACAACTTGGCCTTGGGAAACAATACGACCGCTTTGGACCAATCGGACAAAGCTTATGATTTGATAAAGCACCGGGAGTTCTCCCCTATACAGATAGAGGTTTTAAAGAACCATATTGACGTATTGATTGAAAATGGGGCTTTGGAAAAGGCCGTTCCCTTGCTCAGGGAAAAAGACTCCCTTGAAGCCATTCTTACGGATAGGATGGAAGCCGAAAAGTTCTACGAACTGGAAGCCAAATACCAAACCGAAAAAAAAGAGCAGGAGATAAGCCTGCTCTCTACCCGGAACAAACTCTCTGAACAACGCAGGAAAAATCAAAAAATCCTATATATTGGACTATTGGGGCTGTTCTTGGCCATTGCGAGCCTTTTGTTTTATGGATATAGGAACAAGCTAAGGACGGCCGAAAGGATAAAGGAACTCGACACGCTCAAATCCCGTTTCTTTGCCAACGTCTCACACGAATTTAGGACCCCATTGACCCTGATCAAGAGTCCAGTGCAGCAATTAAGGTCCATTTCGGATGGAACGAACCAAAAACAATTGGACCTGATCGACAACAATGCCGATCGGATGTTGGAACTTGTGGACCAGCTTTTGGAGCTTTCAAAAATAGAGGGAGGCCAATTGAAGATCATCCTGAAAAAGGGGAATGTTTCCTCTTTTTTAAATACCCTTTTGGAGCCGTTTCAGTTTAGGGCCAAAGAAGAAGGGGTCCCATTCGAAGTTAATGTACAGGTTTCAGAGGAGCCTCATTACTTCGATAGGGATATTCTGGCGAAAATCGTTGTCAATTTACTTTCCAATGCCTTTAAATATAGGGAAGGTGGGCCTGTTTCCTTTGTTTCAAGGATACACAATGAAAGGCTTGAGTTAGAAATTGAAAACCACAATGGTCAAGTGAAAGAGAAAGACCTGCCTAAATTTTTTGAGCGCTTTTACCAAAAGGATGGCACTGCGGTCGGTTTTGGAATAGGGCTGGCCTTGGTGAAGAATCTGGTGACTATTTGTGAAGGTTCCATCTATGCGGGTTTGGATAATGGAAAAGTGATGATCTCCGTTGAAATGCCGTTGAAAAAGGATTTGAAAGATGCCATTTTGATAGAGGAAAACAATGATTCACATTCCAATCAACAGGAACAGGTCATTAAAATTGAAAGTGATGAGGTTCCCGTTTTGCTCATTGCGGACGATCATCCGGATATTCGGACCGTGCTCAAGGATATTTTCAAGGAAGATTTCACCATACTTGAAGCCAGTAATGGGGAAGAAGCTTTTGAATTGGCCCAAAAGGAAATTCCTGATATGATAATTTCAGATATCATGATGCCCAAAAAGGACGGGTATGCATTGGTAAAGTCACTAAAGGAAAATGAGCTCACGTCTTCTGTTCCGATAGTGTTGCTCACCGCCAAGGCAGGGGATGAAGCCAGATTGAAAGGTTTACTGACCCAAGCCGATGGGTATCTTACCAAGCCCTTCAATCACAAAATTGTAAAGGCAACGGTTCATCAGCTTCTCCATGAACGCAAAAAACTACAGGAAAGGTATAGCCGAGAACTCATTTTAAGACCTGTGGATATTGCCATCAATACAGCTGATGAAAGATTTATACAACGATTGGAAACCGTTATGGATGCCGAATTGACCAATCCCGATTTTACCACTGATGATTTTGCTTCGCGGATGAACCTGAGCCGGATGCAACTGCATAGAAAACTAAAATCCCTATTGGGAGTCTCCGCCACAGAGTTTGTCCGTAACGAACGATTGAAAGCAGCCGCGGAGCTTCTGAAAAACCCTAAACTCAGTATTGCCGAGGTGGCCTATAGTTCAGGTTTCAACGAAGCCACCTATTTCTCGAAATGCTTTAAGGATGTTTACGGTCTTTCCCCATCCGACTTTAGGAAGACTACCTGATTTCCCTTATTTCTTAATCCCATAGCATGCCCTTTTAAAGGGAGCGTTCCCTATGTTACATATACCCATGGTATCTGTTACATAATTACATGATGCTGTCCAAAAGCATCCCATAGCTTTGGAACAATGAAGTCACGCAACGGCAAACCCCTGCACTATAGAGGGGAAATGGACCATCTCCCCAATACCAGGATCTATTTGAACATAAAGTATTTGGAGAAGGGCCATTATGAACTGAACATCATCAACAAACACAAGTTGATCAAGAAGATACATTTCAACAAAAAATAAGAAATCATGAAAACAAAGACAATCATGCTTATTCTTCTGGGAGGAACATTGCTGATTCCTTTACAGCACACCGAGGCGCAGTTTCTTAAAAAGTTGGGCAAAAAAGCCAAAGAAGGTGCTGAACGTGGGGTGGAACGAACCGTGGAACGCAAGGCGGAACAAAAAGCTGAAGAGAGTACGGAAAAAGCCATTGAAACCGTTTTTGGCGTTCCCAAAAGTGTGATGGACAAAAAGGAAGATAACGAGGGGGATGGCCTTGAGGGTATTTGGTACTATGAATCCCTTGAAGGGGTGCCCGGATACGAAAACCTGAACGATTGTGGCAAGAAATCCAACATCACCTATTCGGCCAACAACTATCATGTCCAGTTTTATGATAATGACTGTAATCTACTTACCGATAGTGGAGGCACTTTTGAGTTGGAGGACAACATCATGAAAGTTACTGCCGAGGCAAAGGATGAGATGAGCACAACCAAGATAACCACCACCCAGACCATTATGGAACAGACCCAAAACCGGTTGGTCATGAAAGATGATATGAGTGGGGCTGTGGTGACATTGGTAAGGGAAAAGGAATAATCAATCAGAATCAGTATGGAAACCAAAAAGATTTCAATCATTTTTTTTGCAGTAGTGCTCTTGATGGCCTGCGGGCAGTCAAACAAAAAAAGAGGGGAGGCCAGTTCGGAGGGAAAGGTGGAGACTACCGCCAAGAGTAAAGCAAACACAAACGGAATTGACCTTGAGCAACATGGGGATTACACCAACCTTTATGCCTCCAGCTCCCAATGTAAGTTAACGGCTGAAGAAGTGGCCACCCTGTACGGTATTACCGTTGCGGACATGAAGGAGACCTCCAATGGTCCCAGTGGTCAAGGATATTTATGCAGTTACAATCTAACGCTCAGGGATGGCAGTCAATCCGTTTTTGGCCTCACATTCTTCCAAAAACCTATGTCCGATGTACAGTCGGAAATCTCGAGCTGGCAGTCGGGCTCCTATGAGAAAAAGTTTCTAAGGATAAGCAATTCAGGCGATCACTATATCTGGAAACATCCCAATCAGGGTTATTTCATCCTTCAAAATCCAAACTACGCCAATGGAATCCAAATCCGGTATAGAACCATGTTCAAGGTGGACAAGACCCAAAGCGAATATCTGGAACAAAAAGGTATTCAGGCAATTGATTACTTAATCGAAAAATACAAGAACTAATATCATGAAACAGTCAAAGATCATATTGTTGTTCGGATTTATCTTCATGGGATGCCTTCAAGCATTTGCACAACCCTACACCTTGGACAAAGCCATAAGGCCCATTGAATTATTGCTTTCGGAAGATACCCGAGATGGGCATGAAGGGGAGAAAGGGATGGTGTTCTTCAATCGTATGACTGATTCCACCATGTACCATTTCGTGACGGGACATTCAATGTTCCAGTTTTTGGATGTTTTGGTCACCAGCTTGGATGGAAGCCCTTTGGAGGTCAGTTTAAACCAGGACATTTGGAACGATGAATACAACAAAAAAAGTACAGGCTCGTCCCCGGACGGAATGGTCCGGTTTCAACTCCGGGCGGAGGGCAAGTTCGGTATCAAAATAGAGACGGACAATCCCACCAACTCACTCTACAATATTACTGTATTGGCAAGCCCTGAAGAAAAGAGTTATCTGGGCAGCGCTTTTAGAAAAATCAAACAGAGTGAGATGAAATCAGGAGGTGATGCAAAGGTCAATACAAGTACAGGGGCCATATCATCAGATGGAAATGACAACAGCGACAAAGGCGGTGGTACTTGGCTCTACATTGCATTGGGTGTAGCACTTCTGGTCATTGGGGTGCTTGTTGGAAAATTAATGGGTAAAAAGGGAAAGAACACTACAATACTATTGCTCTTCATCTTCTTGGTTCCCCTTGGCACAAAAGCCCAAAACTATTGGGAAGGAAATGTCATGACCATGGAGCAATTTGAAAATTGGAAAACCCAGTTTGAGCATGATCAGGATATGTTGAAAACCGAATTGGAGGTGCTCAAAAGTGAAAGGGCCGGTATGAAAAAGGGAATTGAAAACCTAAATAAGACCCTTTCCAATATACGGTCCACATGGACCACGGTTAAAAACCTGTACAGCTCGTATACGGGATTGAGTTCTTGTATCAATTCCACACCCCCATCCGGCGCACCTAGTATTCCATCCATCTGTACCGAAATCTCAATGGGCGAAGATGGTAAAATATTGGAGGATGAGGACGAGGGCTGCGCGAGCTGTTTTGTGGAAGCTCGGCAGAAGTTCAATGAGAGACGCTATCTTTTTGAACGTTTGGCCACCATCTATAAATGCACTAAAAAGTTCACCAATGCGGCCATAGCATTTGGCGACAATGCCTCTGGAGTGCACGGTGTGGCCGGTTTGGCCTGGCAGGGCGAACGCATCAAAATACTAAAATCCGTGGAAGACCTTGAGAAAGCATACGATAACAAGTATGCCGAAATGCTGCAGGACCTAGCCGATGCCATGATGGAACTCAACGTATGCGAGGCCAAATATGGCGTGGAGGATTGGTACGATCGCTTTGGCTATATGTATTTTGAATTCATGAAAGAGAAGTACGCAAGAAAAGACTGAGCCATGAAACCTTTTGTGCCGATACTGATTTTTGCCTTTTGCATAACCCTTTGGTCCGGCTGCAAAACCCAATCTGTGGGAACGGGCATTTCCAACATCAACACGGACATTGTTGGTTCTTGGGAAGGATGCGATGGACGTGTGGTAACCTTCACCAAGGAAGAAAATGGCGAGATATATGGTCGCTATACCCAATTGGGCGGACTTAAAAAATACAACTTCTCCCAAGACGAAATAGGGTATCAAGTGGTGAAACAAGGTTTGGGAACTTACACAGGATCGGTAAAATGGCGTAGTACCACAGGTGCTGAGACCTGGAAAAAAGTGACCATCACGATTGAAGGAGATACTTACAAGGATGATAGCTCGGATGGTTGCAGCAAAAACATGAAACGCATTATACCGTGATGGAAAGATGGATCTACATAGCGATGGTCTTGGTGGTCTTTAATTTTTCATGTAAAGATCAAGAACAGGACAAAAAGGGCACCCAATCCAATGAAAAGGGAACAGGAGCATCAGAGGCTGAAATCACCAACAGTAAAAAAAATGATGATGGTCTTTCAGATTTGAACCTAGAGGATATGTTCAAAGGGGATGTGGATATTGAAGGTGCGGCCATGGTCTTTTCCCAAATGATGGGAACGGTCTCCATTGAGAAAAAAAGGCTTATCCAAACCGATATCGACTCTTTAAAAAGCCTTTTGGAACAGCATCCCAACTTAAGCCAAGCCATCGCCATTGAAGAAAACACGGTGGATGTAGACTTTTCAAAACTTTTAGAGGCTATGTCCGAAATGGAGCCACAAGACCTCAATACACTAAATGGCATCCTTCCCAAGATTACAAGTTCAGCAGCCGCTGGTTCAGGGAGGCCGGATCATCCGTTTGCCGGTACTTTTTTTGAGCAGGACCTCAAGGAAATTTCCAGTGGAAGCATACAAAAAAGGGTGGAGAACAAAAGATTGTACCAAAATCTCAGGGATGCCAGTCCGGAGGAGGCCAAACAACTATTGGCCGATCATTATGGCATTGACCTTGAAGAAGTAGAGCTCTTAAATAGTATTGAAAAGCAATCTGGCATCCTGAATGAGAAGCAGGCCCAAAATCTTACCGATCCTGTTTATAGCAATGCAGTGGAGATGGCACTCGATGATCCGAAAACATCTTCAAACTTCAAGGCATTGATCAACGAGAACAAGGAAATGCAAAAACGAAGTGCGGACAAGTTCCTAAAAAAATCATCCAGTGCCCGTGAAGCCTTTTACAAGCTTAATCCGGGATGGTACTCAGAGACGTCGGATGAAATTGGAAATACTTATGCCGATACCCGAAACAAGCAAATATATCTGCCCTTGGGCAAGCGTTCCTTTGCGGATGCGGTGGTTGATTTTGACCCCGGAAATGGCGGTCAATATCCAGAAGGGGCCCTACACGAACCCGATTTGACCGTGGAACTTGCCCGGCTTAACCAAGCAAAGCCGGAAATGTGCAGCATTGGATTGAAAGGAGTGCTTACGTTGCAATTCTTGGACAATGCCATTACTGATGTGAATGGCCCAGACCTGTATGTATTTGAAGCCGGAGCCATAGAACCTACGGTTCTGGAGTTGTCCAAAGACGGAAGTAATTGGCTTGAGGTAGGCAAAATCGAGGGGGGTACGGCTATGGTGGATATCCATGATTTTGTAAGACCAGGAGAAACCTTTACCTACGTCCGCCTGACCGATTTGGAAACCAGAAGTGGCGTTCCCGGTGCGGATGTGGATGCCGTGGCAGCCATTGGCGGGGCGCTTCGGTTGAATCTGGATAGTTCTGTATTGTTTGAATTTGGGAAGTACGACCTAAGACCGGAAGCAGAAACATTGCTTATGGAACTGATTCCACAGATAGAGGGTATGGGCAAGGGAACCATTGTGGTGGAGGGCCACACGGACAACGTGGGCAGTGCCCAAGCCAATAAACAACTTTCTGAACAGCGGGCCAATAGCGTAAGTATCTTATTAAAAAGTTTGATGTCAGCATCGGCAGACCATTTTAGCTGGGAAATAAGGGGCCTTGGAGATACCCAACCCATAGCTCCCAATGATAATGATGAAAACCGGCAAAAAAATCGTAGGGTAGAACTATTGGTTTTGCCCAAATAGACCGGTAGAGGGTTGAAATAGTATAAATCAAAAAATCAGAAAAAATGAAAACTTGGATTACCACAGTAATGCTATTGTTTGCTTTGACCATTTTTGGGCAGGGCGATTGCAGTAAATATTACCCTTTTGGTGAGGGTACTGTCTCCGAATTTGAATCCTATGACAGAAAGGGCAAGTTAGAGGCCAAAATGAAGTATACCGTGAACAATGTGTCCCATACTGGAGGGGCCACAACGGCAACGGTCAATTCAGAGCTGTTTGACAAGAAAGGACAACTCATAATGACAAACGAATTCGATATGGGATGTGACGGTTCCACTGTGACCATGGACTTCAAATCGTTGATGAACTCTGCAAGGATGCAGCAGTTTCAAAACGGGGAAGCAACGATTACCGGTACCAATGTTGAGATTCCCAATACACTAACACCTGAGCAGACCCTAGCAGATGCTTCGGTGAACATTACCATGGACATGGGGGGCATGAAAATGAACATGGAGACCCGGATAACCGATAGAAAGGTAATCGGCATGGAAACCATAACCACCCCTGCTGGTACATTTAAGTGCGTGGCCATTACACAGACCTCACAGGTTAAAATGATGGTGGCCAATCAAAAAGGAATTCAAAAAACTTGGCTGGCCGAAGGTGTGGGAATGGTAAAGAACGAATATTACAATGCCAATGGAAAACTGCAGGGTACCACTGTGTTAATGGCATTCTCAAAATAATATCATCAAGGTACGGTTCCCACGAAAGGGGATCATCGCCATACATTAACCATTAAAAACCCTATTCACCCCTGATAGGTATTCCTTTCTTGGGACAGGGGCTTATTATGAAAACTCTAAAAATATTCTTTGTACAAATGCTGCTCCTTGGTCCATGTTTGGCTCAGGCCCAATTTGTGCCCAAAAAACCCGCTACGACCACCAAGGTTAAGAAGCCTGTAAAGAAGACCCCTGAGGTAAGGGCAATTCCTGCCAATACACAAACGGCAGTGGTACAAATTAGGGAGACGAAGGGTTGTAGGCCATTAGCGGCTGCCAGTGTCAATACCATCCTTACCAAGGTCCTTGCCCATACCCTCAGCGTAAAATTGGACAGGGAAGATTCGTATATCCGTTTTAACGGTCAAACGCAAAGACTGTCAATCTCTGATTACAAGGTTAAAAAACCAGCCCATGATTGGGTATACTTCATGAATGATGTAAACTCAACCAAAGCTGTTGCTACCTTTGATGAACAGAACAGAAGGTTTTATTTGAAGATCACCTTTGAAGGGGATCGTAGCGAGATAAAAGGAAAATGCCCAGGGTGTATAAACCGATATGAGGACAGTCGCGCCCCTGATATCAACTGGTTGGGAAATCGGGAGCTTATCATTGAATTAAAGCCCATCGTCCACAACAATTCCATTGCTTTTGAGGCCACAGGGGCCGAATTGAAGGGGCATTTTACCATAAACGGTCCCGTACAGGCTTTTTTACCCGGTCTTACCACCTATTTTGAACGACAGATCATGAGTGCCGTTGAAGCCCAAGCCAAACGCTTGATGAACACTACTGGGGTAAAGAACATGATGGCCAATACATTCCGTGGTACGGTAAATACCTTGGGACTTGGAAATATTGACACCGTGGAGACCGGTGAAAACCATCTTTACATCTGCAATAATTAGAATCTATTTGTTTCTGTAAAGAAGGTGATGATGAGCGATTTTTACACATAATTGGTTGGTTTTGCTTTGAATCCGCTATATCACTATGTGAAAGTCAATTTTCACAAGACGATGTCCTATTTCAAATATTGGATTATAGAGTCTTGGTATATAAAGGGTTATGGATGCATTCCTGCCGCCCCGATGAATTAAAAACTCCTGTAAACACAGTTTTTATTTATGGCTTTTCTACTTCCACTACAGTTGAATGGCATTACATAATTGTCAAAAAGGAGAGGTTTTTGGAGTTGTAAGCTTACCGTCTGTAATTGATTGATCTTAAAAAGGGTTTCGGTTGTGAATGAAACCCAGCCTAAGATCCAAAATCAAAATCCGTATTGTTTATTTGGTGAATTGAAAGATAGTATTCTATGTTTTCAGCTGTATTGGCCCGCTTCTTAAAATCTTTTGGAGTAGTTCCAAATTGTCCTTTAAAGCTTTTGGAAAAATATTTGGAGTCGTTAAATCCTACCAAATGAGCCGCTTCCGAGATGGAATACCCGAATTTGGTCAAGAGTACGGCTCCTTTTTTTAAGCGCATATCCCTAGTGAAATCAATTACACTCAACCCTGTAACATTGAGACATTTTCTGTACAAGCTGGAATAACTCATATTCAATGACTGCGCCAATTGTTGCACCTTAAAATCAGGATCTGCCATATTTCTGTTGATATGGTCCACCAAATTCTCCAAAAAAATCTCGTCTTGAGACTGGTTTTGGACAAATTGGGGGCGATTGATCAGTTCTTTCCGATATTTTGAAATGATATGTTCTTTGGATAAAAGCAAGTTATTTACTTTCAATAGTAACTCATTGGTATTGAATGGTTTGTTTATAAACTCAATGGCCCCTGTTTTGAGCCCCTCAATCTTGGCCTTGGTGGAGTTCTTTGCTGTCAACAACACAATGGGGATGTGTTTGGTCAAATTATGCTTTTTAAGCTCTTTGCTCATGACTATACCATCCATTTGAGGCATCATAATATCACTTATGATCAAATCGGGAATATTGTTTTTTGCGTGATAGAAGCCTTCTTCTCCATTATCTGCAAGCAAAATGTTATACTGGGGAGACAACAGATCCTTTAAAAGTTGCTGTAATTCATAGTTGTCCTCAACCACCAAGATACTTTTCTTGTGTTGGGTATTTTGGGGTTCTTCTTGTGGTTGGATGCTTTCTACCTGTACTTTCTTTGGTGTAAAATGATTTATTGCAATTTTTTCCGAATCATCATAGAATTTTTCGGCAACAGGAATCTTTACGGCAAAAGTTGTCCCTTCATGCGGAACACTTTTCACTTTAATTTTTCCCTTATGTAACGTCACCAAGTCCTTGGTCAAGGCCAAACCAATTCCTGCCCCTTTGAATTGTTTGTTGGTACTGGACCGATAGAAAATTTCAAAAATCTTGTCCAGTTCCTCCTTTTCAATGCCAAGACCAGAATCGGATACAGAAATCTTCACAAAACTTTTTTTGTTTATGGGCGACACGTGTAATTGAACGTTACCTTCCGTAGGTGTATATTTAAAGGCATTTGAAAGTAGATTGTACAGGATGTGTTCCAATTTTTCTTTGTCGTACCATGTATGGTCCAGGTTTTTTGGGCAGCTTATGGAAAAGTCGATTTGCTTATTTCGTGCAAGTTCCTTGAACGAGGAACAAATATCCAATATGTCACTGTGTAGGTTATTCTGACTAACGAGCAGATTGAGCCTGTTGGAATCACTGTTCCTGGCCAAGGTAAGTTCCCGTGCAATCCGGCTAAGTTTCTTTGCATTATTGGCTATAATGTTCAGCCTTTCCTTCAGGAGCATGTTCCCATTAAGCTCCGCTCTTTTGAGCATGTCATCTATGGGCCCCAGTATTAAGGTGATAGGGGTTTGTATTTCATGGGACATTTTGGTGAAAAAGTCCATTTTCGTGTTGTGCAGATCATGTTCCTTGGCATGAATGACCCTATTGATAAATAGCTTCTTTCTAACCCTATACCATTTTACGATGATAAAGACCAATAAGGATAGAAGCGCAAAATAGATGACATATGCCAATGGCTTGTTCCAAAAGGGTTGCTGAATCGTAATGTTTATCCTCTTTTCAACGCTTGATGATAAATCGTTCATCCCATGTGCTTTTATCTCAAGGGTATAGCCACCTGGAGGCACATTGGTATATGATGCAAAGCCTTCTGTATAAGTACTTTTCCATTCATCATCAAAACCCATTAATCTATACGAATAAAAATAATTGGGGTTTAGAATATTGTCGATGGCCGAAAACCGAATCGAAAAAGAAGATTGGTTGTATCCCAGATTTAGGTGGTCAAGGTTGAACACTTCAGATTTTATCTGATCGGGGAGTAGGTCTTTGGCAGGTTTGTTCAGAACTTGGACATCATGGACCACTAATTTGGGGTTCAAAGGTTCCTTTTTCAATTTTTCAGGGAAAAAATGGGCAACTCCTTTTGTGCTGCCAAAATAGAGTTGTCCATCCTTATCCTTAAATGTACTTTTTAACATGAAGGAGCCATCTGGCAGGCCATCTGAAGAATAGTACATTTTGGTTGTACAGGTCTTTGCATTTAAATGAACGATTGCATTTCCTGTACTGGCCCAAATATTGTCCTTGTCAACTAGGTTAATGGCCTTAAAAGTTAAGTCTTTGATGGTTTTAAGATTTTCAAACTCAGTGAATGTTTTGTTTTTTATATCAAAGACATTCAATTTAAACTGTTCATTGATGAGCCAAATCTTATCATCGGAACTGCATATCATTGAAATGATGCGAGGTACGATTTCCCCTGAAGGGGAAGGATAATTTTCAAAAAGCGAATGGTTGATGTTTTGGTTGTTCTCCACAAACTTGAATAAACCGCCACCAATTTGTCCAACCCAAATGTTTCCTTGAAAATCCTCTATTATTTTTTCAACGATTACACCATGTAGCCCATTTTTATTGTTACCGAATGAAGCCAATAGCTTTTGCTCGGAATTATAAACATTGAGTGATACATTGGATCCAACCCATACCCTGCCTTTTGAATCTTTGAACAATTCCCTAATGTCCTGGGCCATCTGCCCTTTCTCGTTTACAACGGATAGGGATTTGAAAGTTTTTGTTCCTGGGTTGTAGTGCCAGAGACCATTTCTGTAGGTTCCAAACCAGAGATTGTGCCCTTGATCTTCGATTATGGATTGGACGTAAAACGAGTTTTCTGCATCATTGAAATATTGTTTTGATGTACCATTATCAAGTATTCTGGTTAGTCCGTTGCCATCGGTCCCGATCCAAAGCGTCTGGTCCGAGGCTTTAAAAATACTCAATACCCTCATCGGAATGGTATTGTCAGACCCAGTATGATAATTTACATCTTTGTTGGTTTTGGGGATAATATTCAACGTTCCATACTTGTTGGTGAGCCATATATTTTTATGATCATCCTCGTTGATATCCAATATGGTGTTGCTCTCAATGGAAAATTCATCAAGATATCTTTTTTTATAGCTTTGGACATGTCCTGTCTTGCTGTTTATCTTGTAGACCCCGTTGCCATCGGTTCCTGCCCAAATATTTTCATCACTGTCCAAAAATAGGCTTAAGAAAAGAGAGGATTCAATATTCCCTGTATCACCTTTTAAGAAGTCTTTTGATATGATTTTTTGTTGGGCAATATCATAAATGTGCAACCCATTCCCTTCAGTTCCAATCCAAAGCCTATTTTCCTTGTCCATTCTTAACACGATACCACCGGGATAGTCAGTGAAAGGCCCAACGATTTCGGTCTGTCTTCCGGACTGTACGGAGTATTTGTAGATTTTGCCTTGGGTGGTTCCTACATAAACATTGTCATTCTTATCAAAATCCAAATTGTTCACCATGTTGTCCGCCATGTTGATATTTGGGATGGTGGTGATACTGTCAAACTTTTGCTTGGAGTAGATGTAAATGTCACCACTTTTGGTGGCCATCCATACCTGCTTGCCATTGGGGCGAACCCTCCGAATCATTTTTTTGCCCAACTTGTGATCAAAACTTTCAAATTGGCCACGCCTCGTTTCATATTTTGCCAAAAGACCGTTGCGTGTATTGATCCAAATATTTTTTGATTCATCATTTATGATATACTCAATCCTATCTTGCCCGTCAATGATAGGAAAGATACTCTCCTTGTCAATCAGGGAAAAGGTATAGCCATTGTATATCAATACTCCCTGGGAAGAAGACATCCAGATATTGCCCAATGAATCTTGGGCGACATTGCTGACAAATTGCTGTTTGTTGTTGTGCGTTGGGGTCAAGGATTTAAAGTACACCTGATCCTGCCCAAGAATATACCCCCCTGCTAGATGAAATAGGAAAAGGGTCAATAGGATAATCGTTTTCTTATAGGAGCACGTCACGCAATTCATTTTATAGGGTAAATGAGCAACATAGACACAAATTTTGTCATTTCCCCTCAATATTGATTGGACATTTCCACTAAAAAGGTGGAAAATATGATCAGATGGGGCTTCAAGGGGTACATTTCCAACCCAATACAATGCAAGGGGTCATTACATATTCAAAAATATACATAAAATAAGAACACCTTGTTGTCAAGCTTTTCCTGGTCGAATAACCACATTTGCTCTTACTGTTATCAATCAGGCAGTTGCAGTGTATCAAGGGATCTTTCCCTCACTTGTGTAAAATCAGTCATAAAGGTGTAGTATTTCGTCATCCTCCATAAAAAGGAAGAAATACACCCTGTTTTTGATTGAAAACCATAAAAACTTTATCCATTTAAACCGCCAAATTTGGGTCAAACTAAATTAAAACATGAATTCAAGAAGAGGCTTTGTTAAGACAGCTGCTTTGGCTTCGGCCGGTATGGCCATGGTTCCAGAGACGGTTTTTGGGAAAAAGTTAAATATCTATGACGGCAAATTACGGCTGGCTTTCATTGGGGTGGGCCTTAGGGGTGCCAACCACTTGAACAATGCCCTTCAGAGGAAAGATGTTGAGATTACCGCCATTTGTGATATAGACCCCAAGCGTGTTGAGATTGCATTGGGAAAATTGTCTGAAGCAGGGTTTAAAAAGCCAAAGGTTTTTGGGGAAAACACACTCGATTATAAAAACTTACTGGAATTACAGGAAGTGGATGCCGTGATAATTTCAACCCCGTGGCTATGGCACACCAAAATGGCCGTTGATGCCATGGAGGCGGGTAAGTATACGGGCCTAGAAGTATCGGCTGCCAATACGCTTGAAGAATGTTGGGATTTGGTGAACACGCATGAAAGGACAGGAAGCCATCTGATGATATTGGAAAATGTGTGCTATAGAAGAGATATTCTGGCGGTTCTTAATATGGTGAAAAAGGATGTGTTTGGAGAAATGTTGCACTTTACCTGTGGCTACAAACACGACCTTAGAGGTGTTAAATTCAATGATGGTCAAACTGCATATGGCAAGGGTGTTGAATTTGGGGAAAAGGGTATATCTGAATCCAAATGGAGAACACAACACTCTTTGCTAAGAAATGCAGATGTATACCCAACCCATGGTTTGGGTCCCATTGCCGTAATGGCAGATGTCAATCGAGGGAACCGCTTTGTGTCCATGACATCGCATGCAACGAAAGGTGTTGGACTTCACAAATATATTGTGGACAACGGTGGGGAGAGCCACCCAAATGCCAAATTAAAATGGAAACAAGGAGATGTGATAACCTCCACCATTGAGACCGCAAACGGAGAGACGATTATTGTAACGCACGATGTAAACTCACCAAGACCCTATTCATTAGGGTTTACAGTCCAAGGGTCTAAAGGAATCACGGATTTTGACTATCACACCCGTAGAATTTATGTAGAAGGAGTCTCAAAAAGTCATTCTTGGGAAGAGATGGATACTTGGCTTAAGAAGTACGATCATCCGCTTTGGAAAAAATATGGGGAATATGCCATGGGATCAGGACACGGAGGGATGGATTTCTTTGTAATGAATGCCTTTGTTGAATCTGCAAAGCAAAACATAGCACCACCAATGGATGCCTATGATGCAGCCGCTTGGAGTGCAGTGACTCCATTATCTGAAGCATCAATTGAAAATAACGGGGAACCGCAGGATTTCCCTGATTTCACCAGAGGTATGTGGATCAAGCGCAAACCTTATAATTGGATTAAAGAAACCTTTTGAACTTAACAATCATCTGTTTACTAACTAAATAACTCTTTATGAAAAACCGCAAATTAATTTTATTAATTCCGCTATTTCTCTTTGCCATGGTTTCATGGTCACAAGAGAAGCCAATTACCGGTACTGTTGTTGACGGTACAGGACAGCCTGTTGTTGGTGCCAACGTATTGGTCAAGGACCAAGCGAAAGGCGCCGTAACGGATTTTGATGGAATGTTTACTATAGACAATGTAACCTCCGATGATGTTTTGGTAATATCTTCCATAGGATTTACCACTCAAGAAACACCAGTAGGAAACCGGACCAACATCACTGTTACGCTACAAGAAGATGTGAGTCAATTGGAAGAGGTGGTCGTAGTGGCTTATGGGACACAGAAAAGAGAGACGGTGACTTCGTCTTTGGTCAGTATTGACTCTGAAAAACTAAAAGATATAACCACTCCCGAGGTTTCCTCCATGCTACAAGGAAAAGCCGCGGGCGTTCAAGTGGCCGCCTCCAGTGGGTCTCCTGGTTCTGCTCCAAATATACTGATACGGGGTGTTGCATCCTTGAACGGAAACATTACTCCCTTATGGGTTGTGGATGGGGTGATCCAGCATGGGGTTCCTGTTATAAACCCAAATGATGTGGCCAACATATCCGTGCTGAAGGATGCTTCGGCAACGGCATTGTATGGGTCCAGAGGTGCCAACGGTGTGGTAGTGGTAACCACCAGAAGGGCTCCTTTGGGAGAAAAACCACAGATTCAAGTAAGTACCAAATTGGCCATCAATCAATTCAATAGCGGCCAGTTTGAGGTAATGGACTCACAGCAGTTGTATGATTACCACACTCAATTTGAAAATTCACAACCATGGTTTGATGAAAGCTTGTTGGGCAGGGACACAGATTGGGTAAAAGGGGGCACAAGGAATGCCTTGGTGAGGGATGCCAATGTATCCTTCACTTCTGCCACAGAATCTTTGAACTTGTTCTTGAACATGGGATATTACAATGAAGAGGGCACTGTAAGAGGAAATGAACTGGATAGGTATACCTTCCGTACTAATTTGGATTATAAAATCAACAAAAAACTGACCATAAAACCCAAGTTGGCGTTTAGTTTTGATAATAGGGACCGCATTGCTGAAGCTCCGTTGTATGAGCTATATCTAAACTTACCTTGGGATATACCTTTTGATAGTGAAGGAATTCCCGTAAATGCGCAGGATTCCCAAGACTGGTTGGGAAGGGACCAAAGAAACTACTTCTATGACCAACAGTGGAACTACTCTTCCAGGAATGACTTTAACTTCAGTACAAACTTTGACTTTGAATACCAGATTGTACCAAATTTAGTCCTTCATTCGACCAACAACTTTACGCTTTACAGAAGAAAAGACCTTCAGTATACAGACCCAAGGTCCAATTCAGGTTTGGCCAATGGCGGTACAATCCGAAATTTTTCGGCCAATAGAAATACCCGATTAACAACACAGATGTTGAAATACAGCAATGTTTTCAATGACAACCATACGGTAAGTGTTTTGGGCGGATATGAATACAACGATTATGAATACGAAGACTTCGGCGCCTCTGGAAATGGAATCATTGCGGGAGGTGAGATTCTCAATGCAGCCAGTGAGACAGGAGAGGTAGAAGGTCGTAAGAATGAATATGCCCTGCAATCCTTTTTCTTGGCTGCAGAGTATGACTACCAGAGCAAGTATTTTGCAAAAGCTTCCATTAGAAGGGATGGTGCCTCAAACTTTGGATTGGACAATCAATACGGTAATTTCTTTTCCATAGGTTTGGGTTGGAACGTTCATAAAGAGGATTTCTTTAATACCGATGTTTTCAACCAGTTAAAACTTAGGGCCAGTTATGGTTCGGTGGGTAACAGGCCATCATCATTATACCCTTACCAAGGAACATATAGGGTAAATACCCAGTATATTGGAACCCCAGGGGCCATATTGGACCAATTTGGAAATCCAGATTTGGGGTGGGAGAAGTCCTATGAGACCAACTTGGCCTTGGATACAAGGATTTTGGATGTTGTAAGCCTAACGTTTGAATATTACAACAAGAATACATCAGATCTACTCTATTTTGTGAGTCTCCCCGATCTTACCGGATTTCAAGGATTCTGGGAAAATGTAGGGGGGTTGACCAATAAAGGTTTTGAGGCTTCGGTTTCTGCCGATATTGTATCAAAACAAGACTTTAATTTCAATGTTGGTTTCAATATTGGGGTCAATAGAAATGAGATTACAGAGCTTTATGATGAACAAGAAGAGATACCGGTAGGTTCAAAAATCTTCAAGATAGGGGAAGATGCGGACACTTGGTACATCAGAAAATGGTTGGGTGTAGACCCGGATAATGGTCAGCCATTATGGGAAGTGGTGGACCCGGATACTGGGGCAAAGTCGGAAACAAGCGATTGGAATGAGGCTACCTTGCAAACAGTGGGCACTTCAACACCCGATTTCATTGGAGGGTTTAATACCAGTCTCAGGTATAAGAATATGTCTTTGACCTCCAACTTTAGTTTCTCCAAAGGAGGAACTTTGTACAATGCTTCCCGTGAACTGTTTGATTCTGATGGATTTTATTCAACGTTCAATCAAATGGTACTGGCCGATGGTTGGTCCAGATGGCAACAACCGGGCGATATTGCAACACATCCCCAAGCCATAGAAGGAGGAAACAACAATTCCAATAAGCGCTCTTCCAGATATTTGGAAGATGCGAGCTACCTAAGGCTGAACAATGTAACGCTCTCGTATAGTTTGCCCCAAAACATCCTGACCAAGTTGGGTGTAAGCAATGCCAACATCTATTTGGCAGGGGACAATCTATTTACCATTACTGACTTTACTGGGGTAGATCCAGTGGTCCGTGGTAATCCCGATGATGCCATTCCAGGATTATCTGGCTCGGTAAGTTTAACCTACCCCGTTCCAAGAAGATATGTATTGGGACTAAGCGTAACTTTTTAAAAAACTTAATTGCAACGTAATGAAAAGAATAATATATACTATTTTATCCGTTACCGCATTTGTGTTTTACTCTTGCGATATAGAGCGAAACCCATATGATCAAATAGCAGTTGATGATCTTTTTAGTGACCCAGGGTCCGTTACAACCGCCACAATAGGCAATTATGCCTTGTTGAAAGGTGATGTTGGCTACGATGGATGGGTAGATGACCTACATAGGATCTCAGAATATGCCGGTGATAATATAACCTTGAGCGGAGGTACAACAGACCATCTGTTTTTCCTCTACAACTACCAATCCATTGCCACAAACTCCAGGGTTGATAGGTTTTGGAGAAACTCCTACAAGATTGTTGTGGGCACAAACCTAATGATTGAAAAAATAGCCGAAGGCGAATCTGTTGAAGGAGATCAGTTGTTGGGCGAGAATTATTATTTGAGGGCATTGGTGTTCTTTCAAATGGGAAATGTTTTTGGAAGACCATATAACCAAGGTGGGGCAAACCCTTCCATTCCTTTGAAACTTACATCCGATACGGAAGATAGACCTGACAGGAGTACGGTTCAAGAGGTCTATGACCAAGTCATCAGCGATTTGTTGAAAGCAGAATCCTTGATGACCGAAAACAAAGGAGCATCCTTTGCGTCCAAGGAAGCGGCACAAGCACTACTGTCAAGAGTCTATTTATATATGGAGGACAACGCCAAGGCAGAGGAATATGCCGATAAGGTAATCAACTCTGGATTCTATTCCCTATTGCCCACATCGGAATTTTCCGAAATGAACAGATTAAAACCTGACCAAAATCCGGAAGCAATTTTTGCGGTTACCTTGAGCAGTTCGTCCGATTTGTTGGGACAGTGGGACGATTGGTACACCATTGGTTCGTTCTATGCCACGGTTGAAGGTACCGGTTGGGGAGAAATGTATGCCTCAAGATCATACTTGGACTTGATTGATGAAAATCCCGAAGATGCTAGAAAATCATTTATTGAACCTCAATATCTAACTGATGATGAAGAGGACAGGATACCGGCAGTGTATTGGGTAAATGAAGACTATGTATACCAATTTGCACAGACCACGGATACTGGTGGAACCATAACATTTGATTATGAGGACAGCAATTACACCTTGCAATCTGAGGATGTAGATGGCGAGACAGTATACTATTTTAACGGTCCAAGTGGTCGTCAAGATGTAATTTTTGATTTTGATTTGGAGAAACGGAACGGGCATCCCAAATTCTTTATTCTCAAAGCCTCCCTTCAGGAAGACGATTTGCATATGTGGTCGCCTACGGTATCCAGATTTGCGGAAATGTACTTGAACAAGGCGGAATCCTTGGCCAAGCGCAGTGCCGATCAAGATGCTTTGGATAACATCAACATCTTAAGGCAAAGAGCCGGAGTACCGGAATATACATTGGGCAACCTTCCCGATGGCAAGACCGTATTGGATGTGGTTTTGGATGAACGTAGGTTGGAATTGGCCTTTGAAGGCCATAGAAGATACGATGTGTACAGAAATGGACGTACCCTCAATAGAAGATATCCAGGGACACACTTGAACAATGCAAACCCATTTTTGGAAATACCGGCGACCCACCCAAGGGTAATCGAATTTATACCCGAGCAACAGATTATTCTACAACCATCATTGGAACAAAATCCATGATAAAATGCAACTCCCAGGAAAGGAACCTTGTCTCCTTTCCTAGGAGTTTTTTTAAAAGCCCATGAAGGTCAAAAGTCTAAAATATTGTGGTCTGGTCATTGGTTTCATGACAGTACTGTCCTGTTCCAAATCAATTAAGGATATACCACAAGGAAAACTCTTTTCCGAAATCCCATCGGAAGTTTCCGGTATAACCTTTACCAATAAGGTAATGGAGTCGGAAAAACTGCATTACTACAAATACCTGTATATCTATATTGGGGGAGGAGTGGCCGCTGCAGACTTCAACAATGATGGCTTACAAGACCTTTTCTTCACTTCCAACATTTATCACAACAAACTGTTTCTTAATAAAGGGAATTTTAAGTTTGAGGATATCACCATTGAGGCAGGAATTGAAAAAAGAGTCGGTTTTGACACTGGAGTTTCGGTAGCGGATGTGAACAACGATGGTTTCTTGGATATCTATATCAATAGGGCAGGCTGGTACAATGGCGAGCAAAAACTGGCCAATATGCTCTACATAAACAATGGAGACCTCACCTTCACTGAAAAGGCTGAAGAGTTTGGATTGGCAGATACCAACCGATCTATTTCCTCTACGTTTTTTGATTATGACAATGATGGGGATTTGGACGTGTACATAGCCAATGCGCCTTCTGGAATAGGGCATACAGGTAAGGTGTTGGATTTGGAAAAAATACAGAAGAGCAAGGAAACGGAAACCTTTAAAAGTAGCGATAGATTATACAATAATGACGGGAATGGTCATTTTACCAATGTATCCGAAGAGGCAGGTATCCTGCCCGAAGTTGGATTTGGTCTTAACGCCCAAGTCGGAGATTTGAACAATGATGGCTTGCTGGATATTTATGTGAGCAACGACTTTATAATGCCCGATTTTGCATACATCAACAATGGTGATGGCACCTTTACCGATAAAAAGGATGAACTGTTCAAACACATGTCCTATTACAGCATGGGGGCAGATATTGCAGATGTCAACAATGATGGTTTGCAGGACCTCTTGGTTTTGGATATGAGCCCTGAAGATTATGTAAGGTCCAAGACCACCATGTCAATGATGTCCATAGATCGGTTTTATACCATGATAGCCAATGACCATCATTACCAATATATGCACAATGTACTTCAGCTGAATAACGGAAAAGGAAATTTCAGTGAGATCGCACAACTATCCGGAGTCGCCAAAACAGATTGGAGTTGGTCCGCTTTGTTTGCAGACTTTGACTTGGATGGGTATGATGACCTTTATGTTACAAATGGGATTTATAGGGATGTGGTTGATAGGGATGTCAACAATGAAATCAACAAATACATCAACCAAAACAGGCAAAACCTAAAAGAAGAGGATTTTTACAAGTTTACCCAAAAACTGCCTCAACAAAAACTGACCAATTACCTCTTTAAAAATGAGGGTAATTTAACCTTCAACAATAAAACTGAAGACTGGTCGGATATGAAAGGTACATTCTCCAACGGTGCCGTATATGTAGATTTGGACAATGACGGGGACTTGGATATTGTGACCAATAACTTGGATGAGAAGGCCACACTTTTAAGAAATAACAGCAGGGAGCAAGGTAAGGGCAACTACCTACAAGTTACTTTTAATGGAGCCCCCAAGAACCGTTTTGGAGCAGGAACGAAGGTGACCCTTTATGGGCAAGATGGCAAGCATAGGGTAAAACAGCTCATTAATGCCAGGGGTTATCTTTCTTCAACCTCGAACAAATTGCATTTTGGACTTGGACCGATTGCCGAGTTGGACTCCGTTAAGATTACTTGGTTGGATGGTAAGGAACAAAAAATAGATGGAGTTAAAGCCAATCAACTCTTGCATGTAGATTATACCAATGCGAAAGACCCTACACATAGTCCTGTGGCCGGGAATGATGACACATTTTTTCTTGAAGAACCCTTTCCATATTCCCATGAGGAAAATGAGTTCAATGATTTTGATGTGCAATTGTTGCTGCCACACAAACTCTCACAGTTGGGGCCAGCGATTGCCAAAGCAGATTTGAACGGGGATGGTATTGATGATATTTTTCTGGGAGCTTCCCATAACAAAATAGCACAATTGTTAATTTCCAATACCGAAGGGAAGTATACTCCACAGCGAATCCAAGATTTTGTGGAGGATAGATCATATGAAGATGTATCTGCTTGCTTTTTTGATGCCGATAATGATGGGGACAAAGACCTGTACGTGGCAAGTGGAAGTTATGAGTTCACAGAAAATGCAGAACAACTGCAAGACCGACTCTATATAAATGATAAGGGCAACTTTAAACGAGCAAATTCAAAACTCCCCAAAATAAGTTCTGCCGCAGCTGTGGTTATTGCTTCGGACTATGATGGGGATGGGGATGAGGATTTGTTTGTGGGCAGCCGGGTAATTCCCGGAAAGTATCCCTATGCCCCAAAGAGTATTTTACTGATCAATGAGGGTGGGCAATTTAGGAATGCCATTTCGGAATTGGCCCCGGATTTGGAAGAAATAGGATTAGTCACCACTGCCCAATGGGGAGATATTGATAATGATGGGGACCAAGATTTAGTGGTGTCGGGAGAATGGATGGGTCTGGAAGTCTTTTTAAATGACCAAGGGCGACTTTCCAAGAACGAAAAATACGCAAACCTCTCAGGTCAAACAGGTTGGTGGAACAAGATTGCCTTGGAAGATTTGGACAATGATGGCGATTTGGACATTATTGCCGGGAATTTGGGGCTTAACTATAAGTTTCATGCATCTTCGGAAAAGCCATTTCATGTCTACACGAACGATTTTGATGAGAATGGCGTGGAAGACATTATGCTGGCAAAGTATTACAACGAAAAACTGGTACCTGTTCGGGGTAAAAACTGTACCTCTCAACAAATGCCCTATTTGAAAGAAAGAATAAAGACCTACCAAGAGTTTGCAAGTAGCGATTTACAGCACATTTTAGGGGAAGACATCACCAAGGCAATGCATTTGCAAGCAATTGAGTTTAGATCAGGCTACTTTATCAATAATGATGAACAGTTCCAATTTGTTCCCTTTCCTATTGAAGCTCAATTGAGTCCGATCAACAGTATAGTTTACCATGATTTTAATAAGGACTCCATCAAAGATTTGCTACTGGCCGGGAACAATTATGGGTCGGAAGTGGAAACCACTAGGGCAGATGCTGGTATTGGAGTGTTTTTGAGTGGACTGGGAGACAACAAATTTGCCTATCGGAACAATTTGAAAACAGGATTCTTTGCAAGTGGTGATGTTAAGGATGTGCAACTGATACACCATGGAACCCAAGAAGCTATTCTAATTGCCAATAACAATGCAGGCCATCAGTATTATAAAATAAAAAGTAACTAATTGTGAGCATCCCTAAAAAAATAACCCTAATCTATTACTGCCTTTTTTCATTTTTTGGAATGACGGTTTTTGCATGCCAATCAGATAATGGGGCAGTCTCCGTTGATCCACCTGAACAAGGCCTTGATTTTTCCGTAACCATTCCGGCAGGTGCCAATAGTTGGGTGATCAATGATACCGAAAGGGATGCTGAGGTCATATATGATACAGGAATACATAACTGGACCAGTCTTGACGATGTGATCCGTACCTACTTTAAAA
This sequence comes from Flagellimonas algicida, assembly GCF_049629585.1. Lineage (NCBI taxonomy): Bacteria > Pseudomonadati > Bacteroidota > Flavobacteriia > Flavobacteriales > Flavobacteriaceae > Flagellimonas > Flagellimonas algicida. The sequence goes on from NZ_JBMYIX010000001.1 coordinate 155,538, forward strand.
CGGAATCTCAAGGAGAGTTGCATCTGGGGCTTAACATAAAATCGCCCCAAGGCGAATCCAAGATAAAGGTAACAGTCGGGACCAAGTCCAAAGAAGTGGTTATCTCCAATAACGAATACAAAACCATTGAAGTAGGTAAGTTTGAGTTGGCGTCTTCTGGATACCACTACATAGAAATTCAGGGAATCAGTAAATCAGGGACTTATATTGGGGATATTAGTGACATTTTGATCGGAGGTCCGGCGGTAAGCTCCATAACCTTTGTTCCTACGGAAAATCAATACTTCGGCAGAAGAGGACCATCGGTGCATATGAGTTATGAAGAACCAGAGGGAAAGAACATACAGTGGTTCTACAATGAGGTTACCGTTCCAGAGGGAGAGGATATATTAGGGTCGTTTTTTATGGCCAATGGCCATGCCCAGGGCTACTTTGGCATGCAGGTGAACTCAGAATCGGAAAGAAGGATTTTATTCTCTATATGGAGTGCTTTCAGCACCGACGACCCTAACCAGATACCGGAAGATTATAAGGTGATAAACCTTGGAAACGGTAGTGGGGTCACTGTTCAGGATTTTGGAAATGAAGGATCGGGAAAACAAAGTTTTAAGGCGTTTGATTGGAAGGCAGGGACTACCTACAAGTTTTTGTTGAAAGGGGAGCCCTCCACGGATAATTCAACGGACTACACGGCATATTTTTATGCCCCGGAGATAGGGGAGTGGCAATTGATTGCCAGCTTGCGAAGACCCAAAACATCAACTTTCTTAAAACGACCACACTCTTTTTTGGAAAACTTTGTGCCCAGTACGGGGTTCATTGCCAGGGAAGTGCAGTTTGGGAATCAATGGGTATATACCACGGAAGGGGATTGGATTGAATTGGCTAAGGCAACCTTTACCGCAGATGCAACAGCTTCCCAAGGCCATAGATTGGACTATATTGGAGGAACTCAAGGAGACCATTTTTTCTTGAAGAACTGTGGCTTTTTTAATGGCAGTGTGGGAGTGGGCACATCATTTGTCCGTACTTCTTCCCAAGAAGCTCCCAATATTGACTTTTCAAACTTGGAACTCCCTTGATATACAGAATTTAAAAAAGGTGATTTATTTTTTAATTGTTTGAGTTAGTTTAATGAGTAGGGCCTCTGATTTTCTTCAGGGGCTTTATTCATATAGACCATTTTTGCGCTATATCTGTATGGTAATTGAATAACTGAGTAGTAAGATAATCTAACTTTTTATTTGATAGATTATAAAAATTACGTTATTTAGCATATGTAATACATAATACATATGAAGAATTTAATAGCAGCTACTTACGCTCCGATGCAGAAGGATAAATCTTTGAGCTTGGATATCACAAAAGAGTATGCAAAATATTTAAGGAATAATGGGGTGAGCGGAGCATTTGTCAATGGTTCAACCGGTGATTTTACATCATTGAGCACCATGGAGCGCAAACAATTAATAGAAGCCTGGGCCAAAAATAAGCCAGAAGGATTTTATCTGATCAACCATGTGGGGCATACCAATTTACGTGAATCCAAGGAATTGGCCGAACATTCATCTGAAATGGTGGATGCCATTGCGGCTTTACCTCCTTTTTACTTTAGGCCTAAAACAATGGATGATTTGCTTCATTATTGCGAAGAAGTAGCACTATCCGCTCCCAATATTCCCTTCTATTATTATCACATACCGGTATTGACAAGGGTAGATTTTTTAATGGCCGATTTTTTGGAAAAGGCAACGACCAATATCCCAAATTTTGCAGGAATCAAATACACCAATGATCATATACAAGATTTCGGTAAATGCTTAAAGTTTGATTCCCAAAAAATAAAACTCTTCTTCGGGATAGACGAAAAATTTTTGGATAGCCTGATAGCTGGAGCCACAGGATGGGTGGGTAGTACCTATAATCATTTGGCTCCATTATATATTGAGATTGCTTCCAGTGTATCCCAGGGTAAAATGGAAAGAGCGGAACATCTGCAGAAAAAGGCAATCGCTTTTGTAGAGACCCTTGAATCCTTAGGCGGGTTTCATGGTGGAAGCAAGAGCTTTATGAAACACTTTGGATTGGATATGGGCCCCAGTCGTTTTCCACATAAGGCCTTTAATGAAGAAAAGCTTTCCAAGGCAATGCACCTTTTTGAAGAAATGGACATTATTGGGTACATGTCCAAGCCATTTTACCATGACCCAGTACTTTAGTCAAACTTTTTTTCATGAATTATGTTATACATAATACAAAAATTAATATATTCGCCTTCATAACACTTAGATAATCAAACTTTAAAATCTATGAAACTCTCAAACTATGTAGAAAAATGCACAAGGAGCAATTTGTGGGAGTGCCCTTGGAAAAAGGGAAGACTTACTCATTTTTTCCTTTTTACTTTGTTAAGCCTGTTTTCGTCCACTATGTACGGTCAGGAAGTACGGGTAACCGGTAATGTAACAGGTACGGATGGTGTTCCCTTGCCGGGAGCCACCGTTTTGGTGAAGAACACTTCAAATGGTACCCAAACAGACTTCGATGGAAATTACGTCATTGAAGCAAGTTCTGGTGATATTTTGGTGTTTAGTTATATTGGGTTTACTACCCAAGAAATTACGGTTGCCAACCAAACCAACATCGATGTGATTCTAGCGGAGAACACAGCTATGCTGGATGAAGTGGTGGTGACAGGATATGGTAGCCAGTCAAGGTCTACATTAACCTCGTCTGTGGCAAAGTTGGACACCCAAGTTTTGGAAAGTGCCACACGTTCCAATCCGGCCACGGCCTTACAAGGAACTATTGCCGGTTTACGGGTGACCAATACCACGGGGCAACCTGGATCTACTCCAGAAATTGTACTACGTGGAGGAACCAATTTTAGTGGTAGTGACTCACCACTTATTTTGGTCGATGGAGTTCCCAGTTCTTTTTATGCCTTAAACTCAGATGATATTGAGTCGATGGAGGTCTTAAAAGATGCGGCGGCCACGGCCATTTATGGTGCACGATCGGCCAACGGGGTTATTTTGATCACCACCAAGTCGGGTAAATCAGGTAAGTCCTCCATTAATTATAAGTACAGATACAGTATAAACAAGGAGCGGAACGACCAAAAGTATATTGGTGCGGCAGATCATATCAATTACAATAGGCAATCAGTGGCTTGGTATAGGGAGGCGACGGGTGATCCCGGGGCATTCAGTGCCTTTTTGGACGGTAACCATAGTGCGGCCACAGGGAACAATGCCACAAATGACCCCTTTACCACACAATTGTTGACCTCAGATAATCAATACCTCCTTAATCAGCCAGGATGGCAATCCATTCCGGATATTTTAAATCCTGGTCAACAGATTCTGTTTTATGACAATAAGGAAGTAGGGGACCGGATTTATCAAACCAGTGAATCCAAGGATCATTATATATCCTTTGATGGAGGCAACGAAAAGGGCACATACTATTTAGGATTGGGTCTTTTGGACAACGATGGACTTACATTGGGCACAGGTTTTAAAAGGTATTCCGGAAAGTTTAGTGGATCCTATAAGATCAGTGACAGGGTAAAGATAAACTCCAACATTTTATATTCACACTCCAATTTAAGCCTAGGAGGATTAGGTAATGAAGATACCGTGTTCAGAAGGTTCCAAGGACAGGCTGCAACTTCCAGGACCTATGATAGTAACCCTGATGGAACCTGGTCTGATCAGTATGCGCCAGGGCAGAACCAAGGCTTTGGAAACCCTTTGTATTATCAGGATAAGTTTGTCAGAAAGAACTTGGAACAGCGTTTAACAGCTTCAGTAGGCCTCGATTGGAATCCTTTGGATGAATTGAAGCTCTCTTTGAACGGAAGCCACTTTACCATAAATGATCACAACGAGAGTTTTAACAAGGCCTACAGGGTTGGTAGCAACACAGGACCTTTACGTACCGGTAGAGAAGCCAGCGTTAGTTTGAATAGGACCTTGAGGAATCAGCTGACAGGTACTTTAAACTATATCGAAAGCTTTGGGAACCATAATGTCAATGCTTTGGTTGGGGCGGAATATTATAAGGACAATATTTTCCTTTCCGGGGCGGGGACAAGGAATTCCCCAACGGATTTGATCCAAACACTCAATGCAGGGGCAGAGGCGAATGGAATACCTTCAACCTTTGAATCGGAGCAAGTTATTGTATCGACTTTTGGAAGGTTGTTGTACGATTATGACAATAAATACTTGGTCGGCTTTACATTCAGAAATGATGGGGCCTCAAGATTGGGGAACAATAAATTTGGGTTCTTCCCTGGAGCATCCCTTGGTTGGAACGTACACAACGAAGACTTCTTTCAAAATTCGGGACTGGGCAAGACCATATCTGTATTAAAACCAAGATTAAGCTATGGTGTCAATGGAAATGTTAGCTCCCTGACCCCTCCTGGTCAACGCGATTATACAGGAAACTATGTGGTTTTTGGGTCATATAGTGGCCAAGGTGTCTACAATGGGCAAACAGGTTATGCCAATTCAGGTTTGCCAACCCTTGATTTAGCTTGGGAGCGTTCCACTACTTTAAACGCAGGTTTGGATTTATCCTTGTTCAACAGTCGTTTAAACTTGATCATGGATGTCTATTCCAGGGATATCAAGGATAAGATTGCAAACTTGACCTTGCCCTATTATACAGGTTTCAGTTCCATAAGAACCAACAATGGAACTTACAGAAACAAAGGGATAGAGCTTCAGATAAATGGAGATGTCATCAGAAAAGATGATTTTACTTGGAATTTAGGGGCTACCATCACGTCCAACAAAAATTATGTGGTGGAGTTACCTGAAAATGACAATGATCTGAACAGACAGGGAGGAACCTTGATTTGGAATCCTGAAACAGGTCAGGAAGAATGGGTCGGTGGACTTCAGGAAGGGCAACGTTATGGGGGTGATTTGGTAGTGGCCTTCGAACAGGAGTCCATTTACGCCAATCAGGCCGAGGCGGATGCCGATAATGGCATTACCGACGAGTATGTGCCCGGGGCCAGCCGCAACCAAAGATGGGCAGGTGATGTAAAGTGGGTCGATCAAAATGGGGATGGTGTAATCAATAACCTTGACAGAAAGGTAATAGGGCGTACCACACCAGATTTTATCGGAGGATTCAACACCAGTCTTACTTACAAAAACTTTAGCCTGTTCGTACAAACGGATTTTGCCACAGGACACTTAGTGTGGAACCATATCAGGAACAAAGGGTATGCACAGACGCAGGGTAACTTGGAACAACCCATCGAGGTCTTGGATTCATGGACACCTAACAATACCGATACCGACTGGCCCCGTTTTGTTTTTGTAAATGGTACCAAGAACGTTTGGAGAGGAAGCGAGAGCGTAGGAAGTTTACAGACCGAAGGCAACGAAAAGTTTTGGGAAAAAGGAGATTATTTGGCCTTAAGGGAGGTAACGTTGACGTACAATGTCCCTACTGAGTATTTTAATGATGTGATCAAAAGGTTGAGCATCAACGTAACAGGGACCAACCTACATTATTTCAAGAGCATGAGCGGGGATACCCCTGAGGTTGGTGGCGTGCAGTACGGTGAATTTCCAGTACCCAAAACCATTACCATTGGACTTAACGTAACATTTTAAAAAAGACAGAAATGAAAAAGTATATCATAATATTAACAGTGGTGTTGGGCCTCTTTGCTTGTGAAAGCGAATTGGAACTGGTAGCACCAAGTGAACTGACAGTGGCTGGATTTTGGGATACCGAAGAAGGTGCTAGAACGGCCCATACGGGAATGTTTGCAGATTTAAGGGATGCGACCGGAACGCTATGGTTGCTTGGAGAAATACGAAGCGATGTCTGGGGCGGTAGGACCTATGAGTCACCGGCAAACGTGTCATTGATAGAATCGAGCTTTACGGTCTCAACCGCTCCTTTTGGAGGTTGGGCGGGGCTATACACCCAGATTCATCGGATCAATGACTTTTTGATCAATGTGCCGGGAATAGATTTTGTCAATGAATCCGATAAAGATCATCTAATTGGTCAAGCCTATGGATTAAGGGCATTGTATTACTATGCTTTATTGAAAGCCTGGGGTGATGTACCTATCATTTTGGAACCTTTGGCAACCGTTGATCCAGCCGGATTAAGTAGGGAAAGGTCGTCTCAAAGTGATGTTATGGCCCAAATAAAATCCGATATTGAAGCTTCGTTGAACGCTTTTGGTTCGGACAATAGTTTTTGGGCGGGCAACAAGAATTTTTGGAGCAAGGCGGCCACCTTGGCGCTCAAAGGCGATGTGTATATATGGTCCGGGAATTTAATGGGAGGTGGAAATGCCGACCTTACCGAGGCCAAAACGGCTTTACAGCAAATCGCCTCTTTTGGAATAAGTCTGGAACCCAGCATTGATAATCTGTGGGGGGTGCCAAACGAAGGAAACAGTGAGTTTATTTTTGCTGTTCAGTACCAACGCGATGAAGCCTCCAACATTTATAACAGTTTTACAGGGAGAAGTACGGAAATCAACCCCCAGTTCAACGCTGCGGGAGAATCCATGGCCGATTTTATTATTGCTGGGGCCAATAGATATGGACAATCCGAGAAAACCATTTTGTTGTTGGATGACAATGATGATGCCCGAAAGGATGCAACGTTCATTAGATTGTATACAGATGACAATGGCGGAGCCGGTTATCCCACCTATAGCGAACCAACATATTTTGGGTCCATATTTAAAAAGTTTTTGGGCCAAGTAGATGGCTCTGAACGAATTTTTGAAAATGATGTGCCATTGTACAGATATGCCGATGTACTCTTATTATTGGCCGAAGCCAAGAACCTCCTTGGGGAAGACCCCTCTGGGGAAATCAACCAAATACGTCAAAGAGCTTATGGCGAAAATTATGAACCTGGTACCCATGCCTATGTGAATGGCTCCCAAACCGATAATGCCAATGCTATTTTGAACGAGCGTTATAAGGAGTTTATAGGTGAGGGAAAACGTTGGTGGGATCTAAGGCGAGCAGGAGACAGCTTCGTGATAGACAATGTAAGTTTTCTTAACTCTGGCGATGAGTATAAATTAATATTGCCCATTTCTGAAGATATGATAGGTAGGAATCCATTGTTGGATCAAACACCTGGATGGCAGTAAAATCTAATTGATTGTTTTGAGTTAGTTAGTTTAGTTCAAGAGAAAAGGCCCGATAGTAGTCGGGCCTTTTTGTGTTTTATGATTTAAATCCCAACGGGATATCAATGGTCTCCAGTTTTCTTGGCCCTCTGTTTTTTAGAAGAGGTGTTACTTTTTTCCGTTTTTGAAAATATGGTCAAAATGGGGCTCTAAATGTCTTCGCATGGCATTTCTAAACGTTTCGGGAGTACCCACTTTCAGATTGTCCAAAAGCATTCTATGGGTCACGAATGTACCCTTTGTGTAGTGATACTCGTCCAAATCGCGATCCTTGGTCTCTTTCAAATAAACATATTCAAAAACAGGTAACAGTAGACCTTGGAACCTTTGCAGCGTATCATTTTTGGAAATCTGATAAAGTTTCCCATGAAAGGCAACTTCCTTGTCCAAAGAAAATCTGGCCTTCCCTGTACTGGTGGCTTCTTCCGCTTCCACTATTTCCTCCAGTTCATCAAGTTCTTTCTGGGTCTTGTGCTCAAAAAGAAAGTCGGCCATACCCATTTCAAGGATCATCCGAAGCTCAAACAGATTTTTTAAGGTCTTCGTGCCCAATAGGGTAGGGTCCATGATCCGCTCAAAATTGTTGATGATATCGGGTTGCTTTAAAATCATTCCCCGATGCTTTTTGGATTCGATCAATCCCAAGGTTCGTAATCGCAACAGAGCTTCCCGAACAACGGTTCTGCTGACCCCAAGGTTGGTGGCAAAATCCAATTCCTTGGGAATGGGATCGCCAGGGCCAAGATTATTTTCTTTGAAAAATTCCAAAAGCCTTAGTTCTACCTTATCAACTAATGAAAGGGTGTCTACTGGCTTTAACTTCTTTAATCGCTCCATAAAGCTTTTGGTTAACGGTAACGGGAATTCAAACAATTGGCGAATTTCCATAACTCGCCACGATATAAACATAACATCTTTTCCCGCTATAGTGGCAAAGATATTTAAAATATATTGTATATTTGTATTATGTCATACATATTATGAAATATTCAGAGACTTATAAAAATGCACTTTTTGGAGAGTAGTTCGGATATTTAAACCGGCAGGGAAAACCTCATATAATGCCCAAGGGAGGAAAGTGGAAAGGTTGTTTTCATGTACCGAGGGCCCTGTATCAATGCTGGAAAACATTTGAAAGAATAGAAAACAAAGAAAATAAATAATCAATGGGATTGGTGAAGAATAAACTCGGGATGACAGTTACGGCCCTTGCATTGGCAGGTATTATATCATGTGGACAAAAAAAGGATGCCGGAATCCAAATAGAAACACTGCAGCCAACTATGCCTGTCTTGGCCAAGAAGGAACGGAATGCGATTTTACGTATGGGCATAAGCTTGACCGATACTTTGGAAAGTAGGCAGCTGGAAGCCTTTACATTTTCATTGGAAGGTATCACGGATATCAATGATATTGCCGAGGCAAGAGTTTTATACAGTGAAACCGGTAACAAGGAAGAGGAAACTGTTTTTGGTACGATCGCAAAACCAAAAGCAACATTTACCATCACCGGGAGTAGTCCCATACGGTCCGGTGAACATAATTTTTGGTTATCTGTTGAATTGAAGGACACCCCGGAATTGACCCATAAAATAAATGCTGGGCTTGTATCTATTAAGCTTGCCGACGGAACAGAGGTAAGCCCTAAAATTACTTCTGGGATGGGCCCCCAGCGTATAGGAATTGCCCTTAAGCAAGCAGGTGAGGACAATATTGACACTTACCGCATTCCCGGTCTGGCCACCACGAATAAGGGAACCTTGATTGCGGTGTACGATAATAGGTATAATGACCCAGTGGATCTTCAGGAAGATATTGATGTTGGTATGAGCCGAAGCACGGATGGAGGGCAAACGTGGGAACCTATGAAAGTTATCATGGATATGGGAGAGTACGGAGGTCTATCCGAAGATCAGAACGGTATTGGAGATCCCGCAGTGCTTGTAGACAAAAACACAAATACCATTTGGGTGGCGGCCCTTTGGCTCCATGGTCATCCGGGAGAGCGTGCGTGGAATGCTTCCCAGCCTGGAATGTCACCAAAGGAGACAGGCCAATTGATTTTGGTAAAAAGTGAAGATGATGGGGTTACTTGGTCCAAGCCCATCAATATCACATCCATGACCAAGAAACCAGAATGGCAATTGTTTTTCAATGGGCCGGGCTCTGGTATAACGATGGAGAACGGGACGTTGGTCTTTGCCGCACAGTACAAGGACAAGGATAGGATACCGCATTCCACTATCATCTACAGTGAAGATGGTGGTCAATCTTGGATTGTTGGAACAGGGGCAAAATCAGAAACTACCGAAGCGCAAGTGGTGGAAATCTCCAATGGGGTTCTTATGCTGAACATGAGGGACGATAGAAATCGGGCCAATCGAAACGATTCCATCAATGGTCGTTCCGTGGCCATAAGTACTGACATGGGTAAAACATGGGAAGAACACCCCACTTCCCGAGAAGCATTGATTGAACCCAATTGTATGGCAAGTATCTTGGCATACGAACACCCTGAACGGGGAAAAATCCTATTCTTTTCAAACCCCAATTCAAAGACCAAACGGAACCATATCACCATAAAGACCAGTTTCGATGGAGGAATGAGCTGGCCCGAGAAGAACCAACTAGAGCTTTATGAAGAGGGAACATATGGTTATTCTTGTCTTACCATGGTTGATGAAGACCATATCGGAATTCTTTATGAAGGAGTCAAGGAGCTGTATTTCCAAAAGATTCCGATTTCGGATTTGATACAATAAACCATGGAGCGATTGAAAAAAGGTTATACCCTGTGTTGGATATTAACTTCCTTATTGACTACCAACGTAGTATGTTCACAGAGTTTTCAGTCTAAGTTCACCGTTGAAACACTGAATAATGCTCCTGTAAAATTGATTCCCTTTCCGCAGAAGGTCGAATGGGGTAAAGCAGTACGAACGATTTCATCTTTTCGAGTGGAGGCCGATTCGATTTTGCCTAAATCCATTCAGTCAGAGTTGGAATCTATTTGTAATGACACGGGAATCCTGAGGGATAGCAAGGCCAAGAACGTAATACATTTCCATAAAGACCCTTCCCTTCCAGATGAAGGATATGATCTCACTGTTACGGAAAAGGCAATTCATATTACCGCTGCTACAGAAAAAGGCCAGTTTTATGCCCTACAGACCCTAAGACAATTAATTTCCCATGTCGATGGCGACATTTTGCTCAAGCAATGTGCTATCTCAGATTGGCCTGCCTTTTCCATAAGGGGCTATATGTTGGATGTGGGTAGAAATTTTCAAAGTATCCAATCGCTCAAGGAACAATTGGATGTGATGGCGAGGTACAAATTGAATACCTTCCAATGGCATTTGACCGATAGACCGGCATGGCGCGTTGAAAGTAAGGTCCATCCAGAACTCAATGACCCCAAAAACCATAGACCTTCGCGAGACCCCGGCATGTTCTATACCTATGCTGAAATACGAGATCTTATTGAATATGCCGCTGAACGACAGATACAGGTTATACCGGAAATAGATATGCCTGGGCATAGTGATGCCTTCACAACGGCTACCGGACATAAAATGGAGTCAAGGGAAGGGATTAAAATTCTTGAAAGGATTTTGGAGGAATTCTTTAATGAGGTTCCCAAAAGCTACTGTCCAATCCTACACATTGGTTCTGATGAAGTTGAGATAGAGGACCCCAAAGGATTTATGGACCACATGGTGAACTTTGTTCGGAACCATGACAGGGAGGTCATGGTTTGGAACCCGGGACTGGAAGCCGATAATGATGTTATCCGTCAAACTTGGAAACCTGATTTTGTAGATGAAAAGGGATACAGGGAAGTAGATTCTTGGAACAATTACATCAATAATGGCGATCCGTTCATCCATATCCCAAAACTTTTCTTTAAGCCCATCGGAAATGGTTCAAAAAATAAAATATTGGGAGGAATCATTTGCTTATGGCCCGATGTCAATCTCAATGAAGAGCAAGAGGCCATCACTACCAATCCATTGTATCCTTCCCTGCTCACCTACGCATGGACCACTTGGACCTCCGATGTACAGAAAGCCTCAAAGGAGTATTTGACCATGGTACCTACAAAAGGAACGGTTGAAAATGAGTATTTTGATGCGTTCGAGAAATTCTTGATGCACCACAAGGAAGCTTATTTTAAGGATAAGCCCTTTCCCTATGTGTCACAGGCCAATACGGTTTGGGAACTATCGGGACCCATGGAGACTGCCCAAAAAAGTAAGGTCAAGAAGCTGGCATCCGGAAATACGGTCTATATCCGCGATCGTTTTAAACAGGGAGGCCAGTTTCCAGAGGCCCAACCCGGGGAAACCTATGTTGCAAAAACATATGTTCACTCCAGTAAAGAACAGGAAGTAGATGCCTGGATAAGTTTTGAAACTCCATATAGGGCCAATAGGGTATATTCGGGTATTCCCCAAAGGGGAAAATGGGATGCGAATGGGGGTACAGTTTTGTTGAATGGACAGCCTCTGCCATCACCAGAATGGAAGAATCCCGGATGGAAACCATCCAAGACGGAAGGTTGGGGCACATCCCAAGATCAGGAAACACCATGGGAAAAAGAAGAACTGTATTGGACTAGGGAGCCCACCAAAGTGCATTTAAAAAAAGGATGGAACGAAGTGAAGATAAAAGTGCCTGGGACCAATTCATATCAAAACTGGATGTTCACTTTTGCCATATTGGAACAAGGAATAAAATTTTCCACTAAACCGGTTACCGAATGAAAAGAATAGTCGTCCATGTATTGATTGCAACCGTTTTATTGTTTGGAAGTAATGTCAGGGCACAGCAGTTAGCGGATAAGGTCAAAATTGAAGAAGGAGTTGCATTGCCCTCAACATTGCAAGGTGAAACCGCTTTGGGATACGCTGGAATGTTGGGAGGCCAACTGGATGATGTGATTTTGGCCGCTGGTGGGGCCAATTTTCCCAATGGACGACCGTGGGAGGGAGGTGAGAAAGTATGGAGCGATGACATCTACCTTTTTGAAAACGGAGTTTGGCATATTGCTGAAGAGAAATTGCCAAAACCATTGGCATATGGGGCATCGGTACAATTGCCCAGTGGTATCTTATGCATTGGCGGCGAAAATGCAAGTAATACCAGTAATTTGGTTTTTCTGATGGGATATGACCCAGATAGCAGAAAAATCACTTTTGCGGATTATCCACCTCTTCCTGAACCCCTGTCCTATACCGCAGCAGTCTTTGAAGGAGGATATGTGTATGTAGCTGGAGGGAAAAACGATGACAGAAGTACCAATGCTTTTTACCGTATGTCATTGGAATCAGAAAAGTGGGAAAAGCTGCCTGACTTTCCGGGGGAACCACGTGCACTGCATGTGGCATTGGTTCAAGAAACCCAGCACTCCCGAAAACTCTTTCTCATTGGAGGCCGAAACCAAATTTCAGGTCAAAAATCAACGCCATTGACCTCTTTTGTCTCTTATGACCTTGGTAGTGGTACATGGCAGGAAGAAGGCAATATTGCCATTGATGGAAAGCCAAGGGTTGTCATGGGCGCATCAGGGCAAGCAATAGGTTCCATGCATCTTTTGATCTATGGGGGGTCGGATGAACTCCTATTCAACAAGTTGGAAGAGATTGCCTTGCAGGTTCCTTCGGAACAAAACGATTCCATTGCTAGAGGAATGATTCGAAAAAGAGACTCCATTTTGAACAACCACCCTGGATTTTCAAAAGAGATATTGGCCTATAACACCATAACCCAAACGTGGTTTGTGTACGATACGTTGCCCCGACCCCTTCCTGTAACGGCCCTTTCTTTCCCAATGACCGAAAATCAGGGGCTTAGAATTGTTTCGGGCGAAGTTTCCCCGGGCATCAGGACACCAAAGGTGCAAACCCTGAGATTGGGCGAAGCTGCCAATCCATTTGGGACCACAAATTATATAGTACTGATAGCCTATTTAATGTTATCCTTATTGATAGGGGTGTATTTTTCCTATAAACAAAAGTCGACCAACGACTATTTTATTGGTGGAGGACGTATTCCTTGGTGGGCCAGTGGACTCAGTGTTTTTGGAACGCTGTTGAGCGCCATTACGTTTATGGCCATACCGGCAAAAGCATTTGTCACGGATTGGTCATTTTTTATGCTGAATATGACAGCAATCATCATCACACCGGTAATAGCAATGGTGTTCATTCCTTTTTTCAATCGACTTAAGATTACCACGGCCTATGAATTTCTGGAAGAGCGTTTTAACTACTTGGCAAGGGCCTTTGGTAGTCTATCGTTCATTCTATTCCAGTTTGGGAGAATAGGGATTGTACTTTTATTGCCTTCGTTGGCGATAACCATTGTAACGGGAATCCCTGTGGAAACCTGTATTCTCATCATGAGTTTGCTTTGTATCGTGTATACGGCTTTTGGAGGTATCGAAGCTGTGATTTGGACGGATGTGATGCAGGTCATTGTTCTTTTGGGGGGAAGTATTTTGGCTGTGGTCTGGATACTGCTGAATACCGAGGCTTCTTTTGGGGAGATGGTTTCCTATGCTTCGGAAAGGAACAAGTTCAATATAGCCAATATGGATTTTGATTTTACGACCGCTACCTTTTGGGTCGTTACCATTGGTGGATTGGCGTCGGCTTTGGTCACCCAAGGAACCGATCAGACCATAGTACAGCGCTATTTGACCAGTAGCGATGTAAAAAATTCCAAGAAAACCCTGTATACCAATGCGGTATTGACCCTTCCGGCAACCATTATTTTCTTTGGATTGGGAACCTTACTCTTCATTTTTTACTCGGAAGCCCCGGAACGATTGTCCCCTAGCATTTCAAACAATGACTCCATTTTTCCATGGTATATTGTCAGGGAACTTCCCGTTGGGGTATCAGGGCTGTTGGTGGCAGGTATTTTTTCTGCAGCAATGAGCAGCATAAGCAGTAGTCTTAATTCAGTATCCACTGCTTTTTGTAATGATTTCTATAAACGTTTCAACAATGACGTTCCTGACAGAAAACTACTGAAGATTGCACGTATTGCAACCGTGCTCACCGGTCTTGTGGGCATGGTATTGGCCCTTTGGATGGCCAATTCCAATATCAAATCCCTTTGGGATGAATTCTATCGCTATCTAGGGTTGTTTACTGGAGGTTTAGGGGGGATGTTTCTCTTGGGGATTCTTACCAAAAGGGCCAATGGTGTTGGCACCCTCCTTGGATTGGTATCCAGCGCCGTATTGATATGGTACATAAGCGCATATACCGAAATCAGCTTCTTAATGTATGCTTTTTTTGGTATGGTGTCCTGTTTCGTTTTGGGCTACATTTTTAGTTTGGTGTTCAAAGAAGAGAATTGAAGGATGAAGTTTTTGTTGGCATTTGTGTATTGTCTTTTTGGAATCAACCTGATTGTTGCCCAATTGAGTTTACCACATTTCTTTAGTGACCATATGGTCCTTCAAAGGGATAAACCCATTCATTTTTGGGGCAAGGGTAAACCCGATAGGTTGGTGAGTGTAAAGTTCTTCGGTGAAGTGAAACAAGTACGAGTGGCCAAGGACTCAACATGGAGTGTCCATTTTGAGGCAAGGGATGCAATCAGTATACCTGGTACCGTTCATTTTTACCAAGGACAGGAGAAAATTGTTCTATCCAATATGTTGATTGGCGATGTGTGGCTTTGCATAGGACAATCCAATATGGAATGGCCCATGGAAAAGGAGATGCACTTTGAGGAAGAACTCAAAAATATTGGCCAAACTTCGTTACGGTTCTACAATCCTACGTATGCGGGGAAGAATGTTTATGGTAGGGTTTTTAGCGATTCCATTGGAAAAAGGTTACAGATTGATAGGTTTTTTGAGGGCAACTGGCAATTGAGCAACAGCAGCACTGTAAAAACAATGAGTGCGGTAGGCTATTATTTTGGAAAAAAGATAGGTAAAGAAGAAAAAATACCCATTGGGTTGATCAATTTGGCCATTGGGGGAGCCCCTTTGGAAACCTTCATCAGCCTAACGACCTTAAAAAATGATGTTCGCTTTTCCGGGAAGGCCAGAAAAGATTGGATACACAACAACAACCTACCTATTTGGGTGCGGGAAAGGGCAACTCAAAATACCAAGACCGCAGCAAATATACCTTCCGATAGTTTGGGGCCTAACCATGCCTTCAAACCAGGGTTTGCGTATTCCGCAGGAATAGAACCCATGTTGCGCATGCCCATAAAGGGCATAATTTGGTATCAAGGAGAAAGTAATGCCCAAGAAATTGAGCGGGTTCAGGAATATGCCGATTTGCAAGAACTAATGATTTTGGATTATCGGGAAAAATGGAGAATACCCGATTTGCCCTTCTATTGGGTTCAATTATCTTCCATAGATTCAATACAGTACAGATCACAATACTGGCCCCATTTTCGTGATGCGCAACGTAACCTATTGGTCCGAATTAAACATGGTGGAATGGCTGTGTCCAGTGACATTGGGGCGAGGAACGATGTTCATCCCACCAATAAGAAAGATGTGGGGGAGCGTTTGGCCAGATGGGCCTTAAAAGATGTGTATGGCCATGATGTAATACCTTCGGGACCGCTTCCCAAAAAAGCCATTTATAAAAATGGCCAGGTTATCGTGTCGTTCAAATATGGCCATGGACTTTCTGTAAGCGGCAGTGAAACCATTAAAGGTTTTTCAGTAGATGGAAAAAGCCCGATAGAAGCTTTTATTGTGGATGATAAGATTGTGGTTCCAGTTTCCGAAAGACCGGATTTTTTGTACTATGGCTGGCAACCGTGGACGGAAGCCAATCTTATCAATTCTGAAAAACTACCAGCGTCCACATTTAAGGTTAAAGTAAAGATTACTGGCCAAGATTGACTTTGTTACAAGAAATCATATAATTTATTGATTTCAAATAGATGAAGGTCGAAGAATGATACGAAGAGACCTCCAAGGCCCCAATTTAAAAAAAATGGCACTATCTGTCTGATTTATAATTGGCTAGAGGTGATTCGTGGATTCTGGAACTCCGACGTTGACATTTTAAGATTGATGGCCTTACGATCATATGGACCTTAGACTTTCTATTGCCCTATCAATCGGACTCCTTTTTTGGATACTCACCGACACATTTTTTCCATTCGTCTATACTAAACCTTATTTCGACCATGGATTGTATCTTTCCAAAGCTGAAATACATTTTTTTGTATACTGCTAAATTGAATAGAAATGTACATTTTATTTATAGAGGATGATGCCATTGAGACCATGAAGTTTCAACGAACATTGGCTAAATTGGAATCCAAGCATACCCTAATCGAAGCTAAAAATGGGGAAGAAGCCCTGGAAATTCTGCAATCCGGAAGATCTTTGCCCGATATCATATTACTTGATTTGAATATGCCCAGAATGAATGGGATCGAGTTTCTGGAAATCCTAAAACAGCACGACAAGATAAAGTATTTGCCCACTATCGTGTTGACCACATCAGAAAATAGGGACGACTTGCTGGAATGTTACAAAATTGGGATAGCAGGTTATATCATAAAGCCTTTGAAATACGAAGATTATGAGGAAAAACTCAAGACAGTTCTTGAGTATTGGAACATCAATGAATTGGTGAAAGCCTAACCAAAATCCGTATTTCACAACAAAACTTACCAGTTAGGTAGACATTTTCCTACTTTTAAATCATATTAGCCAGATTATGAAGGGAATAGTTTTTGCCGAGTTTTTGGAAATGGTCGAGGATCAATATGGTCTCGAGACGGTTGATGCAATCATCGAAGCATCAGATTTGCCTTCTGAGGGTATTTATACCTCCGTGGGGACGTACGAATTCAATGAAATGGTTTTGTTGTTACAAAGCTTGAACAGGAGAGTCAATGTACCCATAGATGATCTTCTGTATGCCTTTGGGCATTATCTGTTCAATAGTTTGGGAAAAGCACACCCTGAGGTCATTAAAAGTTATACCTCCCCAATTGGTTTATTGTACTCCATTGAGGATCATATCCATGTGCATGTGCAAAAACTCTATCCAGATGCTGAATTGCCCACTTTCAAGATTTTGGACAAAACAGATACCTCTATCTCTATGGTCTATGTTTCTTCCCGTGGGCTTTATCGATTGGCGCATGGTCTTATTGAAAAGTGTTTCGAGCATTTCAACGCTTCTTCAACGGTTGCGTTTGAATTGTTGAAAGAAGATGGAACTGAAGTCAAATTTGATGTGGTGCAAAATGGAGAATAATGAGATTGAAGTTTTAAAAAGGGCACTGGAGCGTCAAAAAAAAGCAAGGGTTCAGGCAGAAAAAATACTGGAGGAAAAATCCAAGGAACTGTATGATACCGCAGAGCATTTAAAACGAGCCAATGCTAGACTGGAAAATTTATTGGATGAAAAGGTAGACGATGTTGACACTGCTTTTCTCAACATCATTGATCCCTATGTGGTCATGGATTTGGAGTTTAACGTTATCCGAACCAACGAATCCGCCAAGGACTTTCTAGGTTTCGATTACACTAAAGAAAACGTGAACCTATCCAATTTTGTGCATTCTGATTTTCTTCAATATACCTCCGAGTCTATACAATCTCTTTTGGAAACGGGGATGCTTAAAAACTATAGGGCCAAAATAATTTTGCCCAATGGAACCCAAAAGTATGTTCAGATCAATGCCAGTCTTATCCATGATAGAAAAGGTGCTCCCATAGCTGCCCAAGGAATCATTAGGGATATCACGCAAGAAAAAGAAATAGAAAGTCTGCTGGGTAAACAGCGAAAACAACTGGATATCATCGTGGAGAACTCTCCTTTGGGCATTGTGCTTCTGGAGCAGGAAAAGGTGGTCAAGTGCAACAAGGCCATACAGGAAATGTTGGGGTACGATCTGGAAGAGTTGAAAAATCTCAAGATGGAGGATTTATCGCTTTGGCAAGATGTGGAAAAATCAAAATCGTTGATGCAGGCAATGGATGCCGGGGAGCTGGATCATTATGCACTGAACAAAAGTTATGTGAGAAAAGATGGCACCAAATTAATGGCAAAGACCACGGTGAATGCCGTAAGGACACCAGAAGGTGAGATATCATACCAAGTGGCCATCGTTGAGGATATCACTAAAGAGCTCCAAGCCAAACTCCAGTTAAAAGAGTCAGAAAATAGGCTGGCCACCCTTATCAAAAATTTGGAGATGGCCGTTTTATTGGAAGATGAGGATAGAAACATAGCGCTCACCAATAAAAAGTTCTGTGAGATGTTTGGCATTCCAGTTCCTCCCGAAGATATGATCGGAGTGGATTGCGCCAATACTGCGGAGCAGACCAAAGGTTACTTTAAAAACCCAGATCACTTTGTAGGGCGGATAGCCGAAGTCCTGAAAAATAAGAAAACCGTACTCGCCGATGAACTCGAGATGGTGGATGGTAGAATTTTGGAACGTGATTATATACCTGTGGTCAGTGAAGGAGTTTACAAAGGTCATTTATGGACCTACAGGGATGTGACCTTAAAAAGAACATTTAAAAGGAACCTTCAGGCAGAAAAAGACAAATACAGTGGAATCATTGCCAATATGAACCTTGGGCTCATTGAAGTGGGCATCGATGACCGTATTCAAATGGTAAACCAAAGCTTTTGTGCCATGAGTGGGTTCAGTGAAAACGAGTTGCTGGGGAAAAGTGTCATGGATTTAAGGACTCTGGACAATGAACCGGTAATTGACCAAAAAAGCTTGCAAGAATTAAAGAAGGGACATGAATCAACAGAGGTATGTGTCTTGAGCAAAGAAGGGGAGCCTAGATTTTGGTTGGTCAGTGCCGCCCCTAGGTTTGACGATACAGAGGAACATATTGGTTCCATTGGCATCCATTTGGATATCACCGAGCACAAAAAGTTACAGCTCGAGAAGGAAAAATTGCTGTCCAAATTAGAATCCAGCAACCAAAGTCTTAAGGAATATGCCTATGTAGTGTCCCATGATTTAAAATCCCCATTGCGCAGTATTGAGGCCTTGGCCAGTTGGCTTAGCAACGATTATGGCGATACCTTGGGAGATCAAGGGAAGGAATACTTGGGACATATTCAAGATAAGATTGAATCCATGGAAAACCTGATCAGTGGAATTTTGGCTTATTCCACAGCCAATACTTCAGAACTCAACAATACAAAAATAGACCTACACGAGGTGGTTATGGAAGTTTTGGACAGTATCTATATTCCCGACCATGTCAAAGTAGTGTCACCAAAAAGATTGCCACAGATCATTGCGGATAGAACCAAAATGCACCAGCTCTTCCAGAATATCATCTCCAATGCAGCGGTACATATTGAAAAGAGAAAGGGAGTTGTGGAGGTCTTGTTCCATGATCGAATGGACTATTGGGAATTTTGCATCAAGGATAACGGTGTAGGGATTCCCAAAAAGTATCACGAGAAAATCTTTGACATTTTCCAATCGGCCAGCAATGACAAAAAATCAACAGGAATTGGGCTATCCATTGTCAAGAAGATCATTGATCGCTATAATGGCAATGTTTGGATAGAGAGTGAGGAAGGAAAGGGAACCGATTTTTACTTTACCATAGAAAAACAAACCGTACAAACCAATTATCATGAAGATACTGCAAGCGAAAAAGTCGGTTGATGCTGAATTTGTCTTCACTTCCCAAAAGGAAGACCTAAAAGAACCTTTGGTATTGGTGTTTGGTAATAGGTTTATGCTCGAGGACACAAAGCTGTTTGATGAGATAAGGAACTTATTCCCGGACGGACATATTGTTTTTGGTTCGACCTCTGGGGAGATCATGGGACATAGGGTATTGGATGGAACCGTAACACTTACGGCCATTGAATTTGAAAAAGGGCATTTTTTGATAAAAAACAAAAACGTATCCGAATTCAACAATAATGCTATTGCTTTGGGTGAGAGCCTTTCCAAAGAGCTCCCAATCGAAGGGTTAAAACATATTTTTGTGGTTTCGGAAGGAAGTAATGTCAATGGTAGTGATCTTATAACCGGTTTGGAAGAAGGAGGAAGTGGTATCACGGGACTTTCCGGGGGGCTTTGTGGGGATGACGACCGTTTTGAAGTTACCCTGTCCTCCTACAACGAACCCCCAAAGGAAGGGGAAGTGATCGCCATTGGCTTTTATGGGGAATCCTTGGAGGTTACCTGTGCCAATTATGGGGGTTGGATTCCTTTTGGACCGGAGCGACTGATTACCAAATCACAAAAAAATGTGCTGTTCGAGTTGGACGGAAAGCCGGCATTGGATCTCTACAAAAGGTATCTGGGGGATAAGTCGGACGAACTGCCCAAGTCCGCCCTACTGTATCCCTTAAGTGTGCGGACCCATGACGGACAGGCCATTGTTAGAACCATTTTGAACATTGACGAGGAAAGGAATGCCATGATATTGGCTGGTGATGTACCGGAAGGCTCCAAAGTACAGTTGATGATGGCAACCGTGGATGATATTGCCAGTGGCGCCAAATCAGCAGCAAAATTGGCCATAGAGGGTAGAAATACCGATACCCAGTTGGCATTACTGATAAGTTGTGTGGGAAGGAAATTGGTGATGGATCAGCGTACCGAGGAAGAAATAGAGGAAGTGGTCCATGTGATTGGGGATACCGCGGTGGTCTCAGGCTTTTATTCCTATGGCGAAATGGCTCCTTTTGCAGGACAAAGCTCCTGCAAACTCCATAATCAAACCATGACACTTACCTTATTCAGTGAATGATGCATAGTCTCCTCAAAAGACAACTCAATAAATTTTTACCGGAATCCTTATCCGGGGATACCTCCTTGCAGGAACTTTTTGAGGCCATTGGAAAGTCGTATGGGAATTATGATGAAAAGTTACAGATGCTCCAACGGGCCACTACTATTAGTTCCGAGGAACTCTATGATGCCAACCGCGAACTGGAAAAGGAAACCCTCAGGCAGCAACAGGTACTAAAATCATTGGAAGACGCCCTGACCGCATTACAGGCCAACTTTGAAGGAGAAGAATCGAACAACTTAACGGACAAGGACTTTGATGCCGAAAGATTGGCCAAGCATATCGGTGAACTGGCACAACAGGTGACCGAAATGGGTATGGAAAAAGATAGATTGCTGAAAAGCCTTGAAAATCAGAACGAGTCGTTGAACAGTTATGCCCATGTGGTATCCCACGACTTAAAGTCCCCCATAAGAAATATTAGTGCCCTGATTTCTTGGATCAGTGAAGATGAAAAGGAAACCCTTTCCAAGCAAAGCCAGCAAAACCTTGTGTTGGCTCTTCAGAATTTGGAAAAGATGGACAAACTCATTTCGGGCATATTAAAACACGCAACGCTGGAAAACAAGAGTGCCTCTTCGGTGATTTTTGATTTGGGAGAAGTGGTAAATGATATTCAAAGGACCATTTATGTTCCCGATAACATTGCATTTCAAATCCCTGAGGACCTCCCAAAGCTGTACTACGACAAATACAGAATTGAGCAGCTTTTCATGAATTTGATGACCAACGCGGTTGCTGCCATAGAGGCGAGGAAAAAAGGGATCATTCGAATTGACTTTACCGATAAAGGAGACTACTGGTACTTTGCCGTTGCGGACAATGGTAAGGGGATTCCAACAAAACACCGAACGGACATTTTTGAAATGTTCAATAAACTGGAGAATGATGCCATGGCCACAGGCATTGGCCTTGCCTTGGTAAAGAAGATTATTGAGCAGTACAATGGTAATATATGGGTGGAAAGTGTGGAAGGAATGGGAAGCACATTCCACTTTACCCTTAAAAAATCAAAACAATGAAAGAGGTACCCAACTTGAAGTATTTGGATGAGCTGGCTGGCAATGATGAAATCTTTCGTAAGAAATTTATTGGTATATTGAAGGAAGAATTTCCTAGAGAAGTTCATCAATATGTAGGTAATATTAAGGCATCATGTTTTAAGGAAGCTTCTCTGGATGTTCATAAAATCAAACACAAAATCAATGTTCTTGGGCTTAACGGCACACATCAACTTGCCGTTGTACATGAAGCGGAACTTCGTAAAGGGGAAAACTTCCATCATGATGAATTCATGATGGCCCTTAAAGGCATAGAATCATACCTAAAAACCATTTGAATATGAATTGTATCATAGTTGATGACGAAGCCGCAGCCAGGGTTATTGTGTCCCAGCTGTGCTCAAAGGTTCCTGAATTGGATGTTGTTGAAGAATTTGACAACGCCATTGAGGCCATTAAGTTTTTAAATCAACATGAGGTGGACATTATTTTTTTGGACATCCATATGCCGGGCTTTACGGGAATAGATTTTGTACAGACCCTGAAGAATCCGACCAAAATTGTAATGACTACCTCCGATACGGATTTTGCCATTGCATCCTATGAATACGAGGCTATTGTGGATTATTTGGTTAAGCCCATTACTCCGGAAAGATTTGAGAAATGTATTCAAAAAGTGAAGAACAGTATCGCCGTACGGCCTCAAGGCGGGGAGAATGTGGACCCGGAAAATACGGTTGGCGAAGACCTGTACATCAATATTGATCGCAGGCTCATCAAGCTAAAGTACAATGAAATATTGCTTATTGAGGCCAAAGGGGACTACATCAATATAAAAACAGAGAACAAGGATTATTTGGTACACACCACCTTGAAGAAAATCCATGACAAACTCCCAGAGGAAAAGTTTTTACAGATCCATCGTTCCTATATCATCAATTTCAGTAAGATCATTGATATAGAGGACAACAGCGTCCTTATCGAGAAGAGCGTGGTGCCCATTAGCAGATCCAACCGTCCTGAGTTGATGCGGCGTTTGAACCTTCTATGAGGTTGACCTTTGCAAAGTTTCAATTGGCCTACACTTTTTTTGGGTTCGCCGTCTCATATAAATTTCTTTGATAGGTGAGGGATAGATTTGTAGAAGTACTAATCCTAAATCTTTAAATATGAGAAATTCTTTACACTTAAGTAATATACTAAAAGCATTGACCTTGGCCAAGATGGGCATATTGTATTTGGTGGTATTGGGTATCGTATACCATTTTAATTTACTGTGAAATTGGCCGTGGATAGATAAAGAGACACCCTATAAGGGTGTTTTTTTATGCTTGTCCCTTTGTTGAATTCATCCGTCTACAGAAAAAATTCATTCACCGAAGCTGCTTCCTATTTTAAGGCTGAAATCATCAATTTTGGTCTGTATTCCAAACCTACGATTATGAAACAATTATTACTTCTATTGGCAACGATGCTTACCTTTTCATGGGCAAGCTCCCAACAATACAATTACAAATTCTTGGGGGATTATACTTCTGATGGCACTCCATTGTATTTGGATGGCAAGGACGATGTGTCCCAAGAAACCTTGGATATGATCAATAATGCATTGCCCGAAGGGTATCCGGTACCGGACTATAATCCACAATACATAACCTCAGGGTACGACACTGATGTGATTCTTGTGGAAGATGCTGAGGTATGGGTCACCTTTGTGGCTGAAGGTGCTGGTTTTAAGAACATTTTGGGCTATTACACCTATGAAGCGGATCAACCCATGACCGGAATCCCACAAGAAGAGGATATCACCATTATATTTCCCAATGTGTCCGCCCTTAATAGTGGTGGAAGCTTGGAAACGGGCCATCGGGTGAAAATTGGGGATTTCCCAGCAGGAACCGGTATAGGTTGGGTTTTGCTGGCCAACGGTTGGAAAGGATATGTAACCCCTGGGAATTGGCAATTGTTTTCCAACCCTGACTTTAATCCAGAAGCTGATCAGTACCTACGCTACCATAATGTATTGTTGAACGACCCGGACAACGAACGTATCATCTTGGGGTTTGAGGACATCCGTAGGGATTATGCCAGTTGTGACAATGATTTCAACGATGCCCTCTTCTACATTACCGCTAACCCTTATACGGCGGTAAAAACCACCAATTACAATAAAAT
The DNA here is from genome assembly GCF_049629585.1 of Flagellimonas algicida. Taxonomy (NCBI): domain Bacteria; kingdom Pseudomonadati; phylum Bacteroidota; class Flavobacteriia; order Flavobacteriales; family Flavobacteriaceae; genus Flagellimonas; species Flagellimonas algicida. The sequence goes on from NZ_JBMYIX010000001.1 coordinate 179,716, forward strand.
TACCGATCATGCCCCTGTAAGCTCCGGGAATGATGGAGGTTTGGAAAGCAACGGAGACCTGGCCAGTTTGATCGCCAAGCGCAATTTTGATCGGAACAAGGCCAATTCGTTCAAGAACAAGCGTGGCCTTCAGAGCAAATATGACAAGAAGAGCTACAAATCCGTAATGGCCAAATCAGGTAATTTGGACGCCTATTTTCCAGATACCGGGATGTTTGGTAATGAAATCCCGTACGTATCAAGCCCTGAAGATTTATTGGGCATCACCAATGCGGATAAGGTTTTTGGGATTGACTATTACCAAGGAGGGGAACGGGTTTCAGCCGCCCTGGCATTGCAGACAAAAGGCAAGGTGTACAACCATACCAAGACCATTTGCGATCGTTTAAATAATTCCAAATTAAAGGATTTGAGAACCATAGAGCTCCAAGGGCACCAATTGGTGTATTCCGAACTGGAAAGGGCAAACGGGAGTGTGGAGTACGCTGTAGTTTTCTCAGTACGGGAGGAAGGAGTGAACAGAACCGTTTACAGTCTTTGGAACCTGGAAGAATATCCCGCAGGCGATTATATGAACTTTCAAGTATGGGGCAACAGTATGGGGCAGGTAAGTACCGTGGTCAACCAAATTCTATCCAATTTGAAGGAAGAAACGTCTTTGCAGTCCCATAAAGCTGAGGATGTCCTGCCCACTGTTTTTATCCAAAATGGGTACTATCAAAATGGAAGACTGCATTTGAACATCATTAATAAGAGTAAGGCAAGGTGGTTGTTGTTGGATGCCAATTATAAGACTACCGAACAGGAAATGCTCCAGAACCTCAATACCGTTATTGATCTAAATGGGGAATGGGAACAACAGATCATCGTGGATTCCGGATACATTTTTGACGTGGGACTGTCCATCATTGCGGAAAACTCATACCAATACGACGCCATTTATTTGGCCGATGGTCCTTGGGGCGTTGATTTTAATACCCAAATGGATAGTCTGGATACGTTTGAAATAACCCCACATGAAACCATTGATATAAAGGGGCACATTGTGGAACGGGGTGTTGTGGCAAAAGGACAGGTGAAAGAAACCATCAATATTTTTAGAAACTTGATGGCAGGAGATCTTCAACTGCCTGTTGGTGACTTTGAGTACCTGCAATTCAACATAAAAAATGAAAACCCCGTAGAGATAAGTCTGGTAACCAATGCCACCAAGGAGTGGTCCGAGAGACTTCGGTATAGATTGGAGGCCAATACCGAAACAAAACCATATAGTTTGGCCTTTTCAGCGTTTAAAAATCATGAGGGCAAGCATATCACTTTTGATGAAATCCGGACGATAGTGATTTCGGTCCAAGGTGATTATGAGAGCTACATTCCTTTTGAAGTGGCGGTCAACCAGATGGTTTTGACAGAAACAGCAGTACCCGAACCAAGAACCGAGATAGTTCCCGAAGACGTGAATGGCCCGGATTTGGAAGAAGAAGCGTTGACATCTTTTGATGAGGTTGAAACTGTGTTGACACTAAAATGTTATCCCAATCCTTTTGTGAACTATACAGACATTTCAATTCCGGAAGAAACGGGAATGGTATATGTGCGCGTGGTGAATTTAAGTGGCCAGATGGTTTATGCAGCTACCCAGACTCCAGCAGGTTACGGGAACAGCATACGTTTGGAGTTGGGCCATTTGCCCAAGGGAATGTACCTCTATCGGATAGGGGATATCATCAACAACAAGATTTACGATGGAAAGATCATACGGCAATAATGCGGTTGGATAGGTTGTTTTTTTGATGGAGACTCCCCTTTTAGGGGAGTTTTTTTGTGCCAAATCATATCAAAGTTTATTGAATTGATAAAGTCAAAATAAGTTGGGATTTATTCGTGCAAGCCTGGGGATATGTCAAATTTACTAACTCAGACAATGGTGTGGTACTTGGAAATGATTTGTGGAATTACTTTGAGAAGGGGGATTTCGACTAAAGTTCAAAAAAAGGATTTTCAATTTTTTATTGGACGGCAACCGAATTGTTATTTCACTTCCTGAGCCATATTCAAATCTATTTAATTAGGAATTAAAGAAAAATGTATAATATCTAGTTCTTTGTTAATTGGAAAAGAATAAATACAATTAAACTGCGGAATCCGGATATTATTTTTTGTACTTTACAATCAACAAATTTCAAGTTACATTTTAGTTGCTATTCCTAAAGATTTCTGATAATTCCGCCTAATGTTTAAACGATTCACCAAAAAAGATGATAGGGGGAAAGAAAGGCTTAACATGCCTAAAATTGTCATTTTTTCACTTGTTCTAGTAGTATTTCTGTGGGCTCTAACATTTGTGATTTTTATATTTCTACCACCGGATAATCCTGGAGTAGTAGGAGATGCTTTCGGAATAATCAACGCACTTTTCTCTGCATTGGCTTTTGCTTTTTTGATTTATACTTCGCTATTGCAAACGGAAGAATTAAAGTTGCAAAGAGAAGAATTAAGGGAGTCCAGAAAACAATATGAAGAAATGGTCCAAGCTCAAAAATTACAAGCTGAAATTCTTCGAAACCAATTTGATTTTGAAAAGGACTTACAGCTTAACCAGTTTGCTCCAAATCTAAAACTAGACTTCGACAATATCAAACTAGAAGTTACAAACTATAGGTACCCCTCAAAAACGATGTCTAGGGTTTCCTTTCTAATCTCTACAAGCTCGCTACCAGCATTTATGAAAAGCGTACGACTTATGGATGAAAATCAAAATTTAATCCAGCAAAAAGAGCTAGGATACGAAGTAGTTCCAAGAAGAAACGAAAAATCATATTTTGAGATTGAAGGCTATCCAAAAGCCCAAATGTATTTGATAATTACTTACCAAGACGTCAAAAAAAATAACTACAGTCAAACTGTGAAGTTTCTTAGGCAAGAGGAAGATAAGAGTCAATATGACTCAATCATTATTTCGGCAGAAAATAGAGAATCTTAACAGGGTAGCCTTCAAGTGAGACCTATCTAAAACGACCTAATTCGAATCAGAGGATTTATTTGATAAGTTCATAAAGTTAATTGATGCATAGGATTACAGCTTTAATGGAAAAAAACCAGAAGGTAACAATGGCTATATTTCAGCCTTGGCAATCCAACACAAAGAATATTTCCTACTTTTCATACGGTCCGATTTCTTAACCGAAAAATCCTAACGGATTTTCAAGGCCGAAACCATAGTGGAAACCGTTACCAAAGTTCAAATATAGGATTGTTTTATGTGCAATTCCAACCACAATTGGAAGGACATATCGAAAGGGGTACCATTGCTGTAAGATTACAAGAGTTTTTAAAAACGGATAACGTACCAAGAACACGAAAGGCTGTTGAAAGAATCATCAAAAACATTTTTGGTATAGAGGAGTAAATGTTAAGATGTTGGTGTTACCTCGAAGCCACTTTTTCATAGAAAAAAGGCTGCTTTTTCAATGACCATTTTAGCTGAATCCCCATTTCGGTAAACTGGAAGCCAGTGGCCGTTGCGGAGGCAATATTGCTGTACTTGCCATAGAAACCACCGCTCAATCTTTTGGAGAATTGATGCTTTAGGTCCATTTCCACCCTAAAAATGGAGGTCATATCATCCTCTTCCACTTGTTGTAATCCGGTTGCTACATGGATTCGGTATGAGGAGTCCTTGGCGAATCTCCCACCCAATTCAGTAAAGAATTCACCTGCCTGGTACTGCTCAGGGCTAAAGTAAATAGTGGGTACTTGCTCCGTGAAGGCCAAATATTGGTAGTTGAGCCCCAACTTTAAATTAGGTTTCCTCAGGGCCGTATAGTACAAAGAAGTGAACAAGAGATCACGTTGGTTGTCATCGCTCTGTTGGGTATGGATGAGCTGGGTGTACCAGCCCATACCAAAATTGGATCCCAAATTATAGTTGAGGCCATAATGTTGCATTACGATCTCACGCTCTATCAAATCGGTGTTGAAGTTCTGTACCTCACGTTGGTAGCCCAATTCCAAATTCTGTAAGCGATAAGGCTCGGTAATCAATTTTGTACTCAAAATAGGTTGGGTATACCCATTTCCTTCAAATTGGGCATTGTTCAGACCAACCATCCCCATCAATTTTAACTTTGGTAACATCGCATATGTAAGCCCTGTCGTGGCTGTTTGGGTATTGGCCTTGGCCAAGGTTACCATATTTTCAGTGAATCGGTATTGGTAATTGAACGTAGATTGAAACTTGGTGGACAATGGCAAATGAATTGTGGTGGTAGTGGCGTACGCTACATTGTTCCCATTGTCGAAACTGTACGATGCCCTCTCCTGCAGGAATGGACTGTACTGCCCATTGATTTTTTCAATAAGTCCTTGAGCATCTTTTTGGTTTGTAAAAATTTCCAAGGTCTTGTAGGTGGCTTTGTAAGCCTCCTCAATTCTGCCAAGAGCAAAAAGAGCATTGGCTCTACCCAAGTTTCCATCGAAAGAAGTACTGTCACTTTCTAAAATGGCACCGTACTGTTGTAAACTTTTTTTGATGTTTCCCGTGTACATGCCCAAAGTAGCTCTTAAGGCCAAGATCCAGTCGCTATCCCCATATTGGTTGGAAAGGCTATCAATGTATTTTTTGGCGGTCACAAACTTACGGTTCCAGATTAGGGCTTGGGCATAGCGCCCATAGGTTCTTTCTTTTAGCTCATCATCGTCAAAAGCACTTACCTTGCTTTTTGCACTTACGGAAACTTTTAGAGCTTGCTTGTCGTTTTCCCCGATATGTTCGGCCAGGGCTATGCCGTTTAGGGCTACAATGGAATCCTTTGCATTGATTGCAAGTTCGCGGTATGAAGTTTTGGCACTATCCACCTCCTTGGTGATCAAATACACATTGGCCAGATTGAGTAGGGCTTCCCTGTCATTTGGAAAATCTTTAAAAATGGATTTCAGTTTCATTTTGGCCCCATCATAGTTTTGAGCCTGGACCAAAGTGTTGGCCAATCCAAGATTCATGTATTTTTTGGAGATCAGGGCACTTGGGTTTTCAGGTTGGATGGCCAATGCTTTTTCAATCCAGACCAAAGCCTCTTTATATTTTTGAAGATTGCTCAACGTATTGGCATATCCCAAAATGGCCCCGAACGTATTGGGATGGTCTATCACCAGACCGGCATACAATTTTTCGGCCTCCTTGTATCGCTTTTCCCATAAAAACGACTCATAGTAATTGATGCGCACTTCATAATCATCCGGATTTTTCATCATCATACCATTAAATAGGGTATTGGCCTTGTTTGGGTTTCCATTAAGACCAACCGCCCTACCGTAGCAGATTTGTGCAGTCTTGTTGTTTGGATTGTCTTTGAGGAAATCCCCAAAATAATTTTCCGCTTTGGAAAAGTCGCCCTTTTCCAGGAGTTCGAATCCGGCATCCATGGAAGATTGTGCAAAAATTCCATTTGCAACTACCCCAAGAATGATGATGTTGATAAAGCGTTTCATAGGTTAAGCTTTTAAAGTTTTTTTGATGTTATAAAGTTAAATCGAGTTCACCCGCAGCCGAAGGGTGAACCTTTCCGTTCATCTACAGTAACCTACCATCCGCCTACACAGGGCTGTTTAAGACGTCAGACCAGCTGATATTTGTTATGACAAGTCAAAATCTTAACCTTAAAAATCTACAAATCATGGCTTTACAAATAACAGAAGTAAGAGGGGTTTTTTCAGTAAATGGAGAATTGAACAGTATGAACGTGAATATATTAGAGCGTCATATGGATCGGTTTATCAGCCCCAAAAGACCAATAATTTTAAACTTGGAACGGGTTAAATCCATGGATTCAACGGCAGCACGGGTTTTACAAAAGATGTACGTTAGGGCAATAAAGGGCAACAGTATACTTTCCATTGTTGGGTGGCAAAACAGGAATGTCCTACAGGTATTGAAACAAACAAAAACCTCATACATCCTTAGCAATGACCGTGCTTAGTATTGTAAAAAGAAGAGTCTCACCACAACAACTATTTATGCTGAGTGCATTGGTGGTGAATGGGGGAAACTATATTTACAATTTGCTTTTAGGTAGAATTCTTGGGCCAGAGGCTTTTGCGGATGCAGCTTTGTTGGTGACCCTATTGCTGGTACTTTCCTTTTTGGGCATGACTTTCCAATTGGTGACGGCCAAATTTGTTGCGGAGTTACCATCGGGGCAGTGGGAGTCTTTTAGAAACCGAATTGGCACTTTTGCCTTTTTGATAGGAAGTGTATTGGGTGCATTGGTATTCCTTGCAGCTCCTTTTTTACAATCGCTTTTACAAACTGAAAACGCTTTGATGTTCCGAATCTTTGCCTTGGGAGTACCCGTTTATTTTGTAATGAGCGTCAATCGTGGCCAATACCAAGGGGAGGCATCTTTTGTGAAACTTTCCATCTCTTATCAGTTGGAGATGTGGGGGCGTTTGGGGATTACCCTTTTGGCTTTTTTGCTCATACGGGACCATTTTGGGGCATTGGTCTCTTTCGGAATTTTGGTCTCATTGGCATTGGGATTGTTTCCATATAAAAAGTTGCGGTTGAACTTGGGCACAACAATGGCCGATTTAGAATGGAAGAACGTGAGAACCTTCATGTGGATCACAGCCTGTTATGAGTTGACCCAGATCATTATCAATAATAGTGATATCATCTTGGTAAAGCACTTTTTTCAGGCGCGGGAGGCTGGGCTTTATGCTTCTTTGGCCCTAATCGGGCGTGTGGTGTATTTTGTGGCTTGGATGTTTGTCATGTTGTTGTTGCCCACCGTGGTCCGGTTAAAAAAAGAAGGGAAACCTACGCGACATATCCTTTTTAAGTATATAGGGTATATTGGTTTACTTTCCTTGATGATTGTGGCGTCTTGTGCGTTGTTCCCCCAAAGGATCATTGCACTGCTTTTTGGCACAGACTATCTTTCCATGGCAACGTTGTTGTGGCAATACGCCTTGGCTACTTCCCTGTTCGCGATTGCCAATATTTTCACGTATTACTTTTTGTCTTTAGATGAATATGGACCCATATGGTTTTCGGCCATTTTGGGGATGGCCCAAATAGTTTTGATAGTGTTTTTTCATGGTAGTCTGGCCCTTGTGGTACAGTTACAAATTTTGGTGATGTTGGTTTTGCTCGCCGTTCAAATACTCTATTTTTTATCCAAGAAAGTATAGTGTTTCCTAAAAATAGAGGGTGGGCGAATGGGCCGGAAGCAATGATTGTCTTCCGGCCCTTTTTGATGTTTTACCTTATCTCCACAGCTTTTCCATTCATCTACACTTTAGGTTCAACCATCTTGTAAAGAGCCTTTTTATAGTATGTTATGAGGACATTTGTGTCATAAATAACAGAATAAAACTTAACCTTATGAAACTAGCAATTATAACGGCTTACCCGCCAAGTAAGGTCACCCTGACCGAGTATGGGTACCATTTGGTAAAGCACTTTAGACTTCAAGAAGAAGTGAGTGAAATCAGTTTGCTTACAGACAGAACAGAAGCGCCCAAGGACCTAACTTTTGAGGAAGAAGGATGTCCCATCACCGTAAAGGAATGTTGGAGCTTCAACGATTTAAAGAATCTTTATAATGTGGCCAAGGCCATTAAAGCAGAAAAACCTGATGCGGTATTTTTCAATCTTCAATTTTTGAAGTTTGGGGACAAAAAGATTCCTGCCGCACTCGGTTTGTTGTTACCCTTTGTTTGTAGAATAATGGGGATTCCAACCATTGCTTTGCTCCACAATATTTTGGAGCAGGTAGATTTGGAAAAGGCAGGAATCACCCAAAACGGATTCCTTCAGAGAATATACAATCTAATTGGGACCACATTGACCCGCTTTGTGTTGGCCTCTGATGTGTTGGCGGTTACCATAAGCAAGTATAAAACTATTCTGGAAAAAAAATATAAAGCCAAAAATGTGGCTTTGGTTCCTCATGGGTCTTTTGAAACACCACCTGCACCCAACTATGATTTGCCCAAAGGACCCATGCAAGTCATGGCCTTTGGAAAATTTGGGACCTATAAAAAGGTGGAACCAATGATTGAGGCTGTGGAGATATTGCGCAAAAAATCCAATTTGGATATTGAAATAGTAATTGCCGGAACCGATAGCCCGAATACGCCTGGATATTTGGAAAATATCAAGGAAGTCTACAGCCATGTTGGCAATATCCGCTTTACCGGTTATGTAGCAGAGCAAGATGTCCCAAAAATTTTTGGTGATAGTGCCGTGGTGGTTTTTCCATATACCTCCACAACGGGGAGCTCTGGGGTATTGCACCAAGCTGGGAGTTATGGGAAAGCGGTTGTACTGCCCGATTTGGGAGACTTGGGCATCTTGGTAAGGGAAGAAGGATACCGTGGCGAATTCTTTGAACCCGAAAACGTATCGTCATTGGCAAATGCTTTGGAAAACATATTGACCAATGGGAGCTACCGAATCCATTTGGGTAAACAGAATTATAAAGCGGCCTGCTCGCTGCCAATGTCCATAATAACAGAAATGTATCTGGACCATTTTAATGCGATACGTTCAAAAAAGAGGGTGAAACCATCCAAAACCCAAAAACCGCAGTGTATTGAAGAAACTAGTATCGCATAGGTTTTAGGTTAAGTGTGAAAAGGGGATGACTTTAGTTGGTTATCCCTTTTTCTTTTGTGTTGATTTTCTGATAGGCTGGCTTTTGTGTACCCTCGGTATCGATCAAACCAAAATATTTTTGAGGTGCTTTGCGCCACGGTTTTCTGCCTACCACAGGAGTTGGAACCAATTCAAAATCGTGTAGGGTCCAAATAAAGGAGGGAAGCTCTTCCTCGTCCAAAACAGTTTGGATTTCTTCAATATAGGAAGCTTGGGCCTTTTGTGAATTGGAGAACAAATTCCAAATACCACTATAGCTCGATTTTCCATACTCTTCCAGAACAAGTGGTTTGCTGCCGATTGCATCTTTCAAAGCCAAGTAATGTTTTTTCAAATCTTTCGGGTCTTCATAGTAATGGAAAGAAACAAAATCTACTTCATTGGATAAGTCGAGCGCAGCTTCGGGGGTTGACCAACCTATGGTTACAGGGTGAACGCTGTCATGTTCTTTAATTTGTTTTGCCATTTCAGCCAACCATGCCAGCACACGGTCTTTACCTCGACTTTCAAAATCTAGATCAGGTTCATTTTTAACGTCCCAGCCCAGCAAAGCTTCTTGGTTTTTTAAACGGGAAACGATGGTTTGGGCATGTCGCTGGGTCAAGGTCCAATCCAAGAGGTCATAATTACCGTAAAAGTCAAAAAGAGTTACCAGAACCTTCAGGTCATTATTTTGGGCAATGTCCAGGAGTGTTTCCAATTGTTGTAGATACATTTCATCAACCGAAGCACCACCAAATTTTTCATACGGAACAAATACCCGGATAGAATTGAGTCCCATTTCGGCAATGGTTGCAAAATCAGTATGGATAACTGTTTCATCAAAGGTGTCGCCAAACATATCCCAAGGATTATCCTTTGGATAATAGTTGATACCCTTCCAGTTTTTTACATCAAACGATAACTGTTGTAATGGTTTTTTCACTTCAGGTTGATTGGGGATTTTCACTATTTGGCGGATACGCCAAAACCCATCTTCCAACATCAGGATTACCTGATAGCTATAAATCGTTTTTTCTTGATGGATCAATTCCCCATTGACATAAATGTTTTCAAACTGAACTACGTTGTTGTCAGTGAGCACGGCCAATTTACCATCCAAACTATAGAACTCCAACCGGGGATGGTGGGATAGGGTAGTGGCCTCAATTTGTATATGGTTTTCCTGATTGTTTTTGACCAGCATCTTCAATTGCTTTCTTGCATCTTCTGTGTAATAGTCCTCTATACCCAACGGATCATAATTAGCAAGGGCAATATTTTTCACATACCAGGCATTCAGGTAATCCTTTTCTAGTTCCCCAAGAGCTTGTTTGGATATTTTTCGTCCGCGTTGGCCTTCAGTGGTCCATGTTATGCTAGGTTGATAGGCCTTTTCCAGCGTACCACCTACATGAAGAATGGAAGACTTGTCGGCCCCGGTATTCAGAAAGCCCCATGCCGCAGCCAAGCCATAAATGATGGCAGCATTTATGGCCAAAAAGCTCAATAAGAGCAACGCACGATATAAATTCTTTCGTACCATGGGTCTATTCTCCATTTATGGTTTTTTGAATACCGGCTACGGTGATCCGTACAATATTTTGGTTTGCATTGATACCTTCGGGCAGCTCAAACTTGCCCATACCTTTTCGGGAAGTAGTATTGTTCCTCACCAATGACCTACCTTCTGGACTTTGAACCTCCAGATGGATGCCCATACCATCGGGAACCCATTGTTTCATATAACTAAGAATGGGGCCTATGGTGATGGTTTTTCCGTCTTTGGAAATTTGGATCGCATAATCCAAGACTGCTGCATCAAAAATCAATTTTAAACTGTTGCTTTGTGATACACCACTGATGTGTGCTTTTATGTTCCACTCCGTTGGCTCTTCCGGATGTAGCATTTTACCAACGGCAGTTCCATGGAAGGTTAGACCGTAGGTCTGATAACGGTTTCCGGAACTGTCCCCAATTACAAAATTGACCAAAGTACCATCGGCAATTATATTTCCATTTTGATCTTTAATCGTTGATGTGGTAAAGGATACGGTTTGATTGCCATCGGCAAAATGGTGCTGTCTAACTGCTGTTATGTTGAAGTCGGCCGATTTTGTGGGTAGAACGCTTACAGTGAATTCTTTTGACACTTGATTTTCTAAGCTTGTGCCCAAAAAAATTTCCCCAACAACACGAACTCCCCCTACATAGGAATGAGTGATCATATCGTGTATGGGTACCGATTTGCTTTTTTGGAAGTCCTTGAATTTTTCGGTCAGCTGTATGATGGTTTCTTCGGGCAAAGGATTTCCAAATTCATCTTGGGGAAGTGACACGATCATTGCCTGATCTTGATTGTTGGCAAAGATACTGGTAGGACCAATATAGGATTCCATGGTATCCGATACCATTTTACTGGGCAATATGGAAATGTCACCTTCATTGACCTTGTTTTTTTGATGGAGCAAAGTCCAATGTACCAAACCGCTTTTTTGTGAAATGGATTGGGGCAAGGTAAAGGACAGGGCCGTATTGGCGGAATCGGGCTTTAGGGCAAAGGTCCCCCATCCATTTTGAACCAATAGCAATTGGTCCTCTGCCTTTTCCTCAAATAGAAGGGTAATGGATTCGCCTGCGCTAAACTCCGTTGCCATTGAGATGAGTTTTACGGTATCCGTGGTTTTTTCCTGAGGCGCATCAACAGATTTGGCGCAACCGATCACTCCAAGACCTAGAAACCATATGTAATGCCTTAATTTCATCTATTTGGGATTCCCGATATAATTGTTCAACTCTACCTGAAAATATTGATATCCTTTTCCATCAAAGGGGTGCCTCAACTCCCATTTCATTTGTTCGTTCCTATCTGAAAAGTATCGTTCTGAAATTTCTGAATTGGGCAAGCCGTTCACATAGCAGTTCTCCAATCCGTCTGCAATGATTTCAAGTTCCTGCAGATTCATCATTGGAATTTCAAAAGTCTGTTTGCGCTGAATTCGGATGCCATCCAACATAAAATGGTGCTGCACCCACAAAATGTCCCCATCTTCATTGTAGTAGGATGTCAAGATCTGTGGAACGGTCACCTCTTGTGTGCCATAGTTAAAAAGGGTTCCGGTCAAAACTTCTTGGTCCAACTTCCACTTTTGGAGTGCTATGGATTTATAAAGGTCCGTTGTGGCTACATTGCCGGCACATTGCAGGTCAAAAGTAAAAGGCCGTTCTTCCAAGCCGATCGGGGTAAATTGATCGGGATTAAAAGTTGGTGGTAAGGTATCCTTGGTGGACGACCAGGCAATTCCTTCAAAGTCTATGCGGAACGTAGTGGTTTCCATGGGCATCAGTTTGTGCTTTGTATGGAATTTAACATCGTGTTGGGCCAGCTGTTTGTCATTTTGATTGTACAACGTACCCTTTATGGATACATCCGCAGGCACGTTGTCAATGTTCTGAAGCTCCCCAACAATGCTATAACTACCTTGGTACTTGACTAGTTTTGCGGACAAAACTTCCAGAAGGGGCTGTCGGAGAATATCCTCATGATAGGTTTGCTGCGTGGTGATACGCCTGCGACCGTGATTGTAGTATTGGGTTTGGTTGGAAGCAATCAATTGGTTGGGCGGAATATCGTTGTCCACCTTTTTGGGTTTAATGTACCATTGCCCATTCTTTTTGACCACTGTGTGTTGATAGTTGCGGTTCACTTTTTCCAAAGGGGTGACCCATTTGGTGGCCACTTCCATTTCTATGGTACTTTCAGTTTCCCTTATTTTGATAATGCCAATGGAATCCATTTTGGCATAGGAACTCAACAACCCGTCTGTTACCGATACTTCCAGCATGTATTGGGAGAGGCTTACTCCTTCTTCTGGGTCTAGGTAGGAATGGGCACGTTCAAATTCTTTATAATCCAATGCATCATAATACGCTTTCACCACATTTACAGGGCTGATTTGGGTGGCGTTGTCCAGATAAAAATGATAGATGCCAAAAATAAAAATGCCTATCATCCCAATAGTCCAAGCCCCATTGGTCAGTGCAAGACCCTTGGAAATTCCATTGAACTTGGGTGCGTGATAAAGGTAATCATCGATTTTAGCAGACCTACCCTTTAGTTTCCAATACCAAGGCAATTGTAGGGTTACGATGAAGGCCAAAATTAAAGTCCCAACGGGAATCAACCCCCACATCAGTTTCAAGAAATTGGGGACGTCCTCTTTGGGAATCAGCTTGGGTAATGGTGAAATGTTGAGTCGCTCCCAGACCATGATGCCATTTTCCAATTGCTGTAAGCGCTGCCATCCACAGAAATACAGGATGGGGTCGTAGAACTTATCGTTGGAAAAAATGTATTTGAGATTGTATTTTTCGGGAACGGTCAGAAACTGTTGCAGGGATCCAATGCCCTCCACACCCCTGAACTTTGAGTTTTCCAAGCGTTCAATGGCTCTTGTGGTCAGTTCTGGCAATCTTCGGGCTGAGTGATAGTTGCCGTCCACGGTCATGGCCCTGGTCTGTGCGGACAGCCATGCCATTTGATCGCCGAATCCCAAGGGTAGATAACGCCATTGGTCATGTTGATCCCTGTTGAGAAAATTGACGATGGGCAACATGTTGATTTTTTGTGGCTGGGAAGGTCTAAAATAGTTAAGGCTCATTGTAAAAATGGCCATGGCAACAAAACAGATTCCCAATCCACCCGCCAAAATATAGTGTAGCGGTTTCTTAAACGCTTTAAGAAGTTGTTCCCGTATATCGCCCTCCACCAATCTGTAGACAAACTCGCCAAAAATGGGCAATGCCATAATGGTGGCCCAAAGCGTAAATCGGTCCAAGGTAAGTATGTTGAAGGCAGTATCACCCAATATCATTTTGGGTAAGGGAGTTGTGCCTCCAGAACCCAATAAGGTCAACATGGAAAACGAAAGGCCGAAGAAAAGCAATCGTTTACTATAAAAACGGTAGAACAAATAGGGTAGTAAAAAAAGTAATATCCCCCAAGGAATTAGAAAGAACACTAAACCAGAAGAAGTGACTTCCAAAAAATTATCACGTGAACCATGCGGAATGGGAACTTGGGTAATCGGATTTTTTTTGGAATTGATCCAATAGGGCAAAATACAACCCACAATGGCTACCAATGAACCTCCCCCAAACACTACAATGCGCCAAAAAAGTCGTTTGAATTGATACAGGAACACCTTGAAGGTAATCTTGGTGTTTGTTTCCACCGCTTCTTTGGAAGCATCCATGATGACTAGACCGATCAGGGGAAAGATAAAAAACACCATGCCAAAAATCGGGGTGACGTGATGGGAGGTCACCGTTACCGCAATCAGGGAAAGTGACGATATCAGCTTATATTTTTTTCCTGTCTTGATCCACATATAGATCTCGGGAAGGGCATGCATCAAAATAGATATGCCCATTAAACTCGGCAATTGCCCAAATATGTGCAAGGTTTCCAAAAACATGGAGGAAAAAGCTGCAAGAAGCGCTGTATATCCTGCTATTTTTTGATTTCCCGTGATAACCAGGGCAAATCGATATGTTCCGGTGATGAACAGGGCAATGATGATAAGGGCCATGGAGAACAGACCAAACTTTAAGCCACCGATGTATGACAAAAGTGCAATACACTGGTGCACCAATGGAGGATACCCCTGAACCGTGAACCCAGTATACCAGCGGTAGTCCCATGGTTCAAACCAGCTGTTGGCATAATGATCGGCAAAGAAAAGGTGTATGAGCGCATCGTAGGTGGATTCCAAAGTGAAAAAGATGGTAGCCCCATGGAAAATCAGCCCAAAAACCAAAGCGATTGCCAGTGTTATGTTGGTTTGTTTTTGCATTACATCCTGTAAGAAAATATAACAGTTTAAAGGTCGGAATATTGTCAAAAAAATGCTGTACTATCCATCGATGCAGTTTTACCATTCGTCTACACTTACTTGATTTCCAACTTTTTTGGGAACAGACGAGTGCGAAGAGAGTCTAGATTTGTGTCAAATGATGTTCAAAAACGTAAACCTTAACCTATGAAAATTTTAGTGATAGATGACCAACAGTTGATACTGTTGTCCGTACAGAGAAAACTCAAAGAGATTGGCTATTTGGTGAAAATTGCAACCAAGGGACGGGAGGGGATAGAAATCTTTAAAGAGTTTAAGCCCAGCTTGGTAATTATGGATATGAATATGCCCGAAATGAATGGCTTGCAAGTCATTCAAAAATTAAAGGAAGAGAACCCCCAAACCCCTATTATGGTCATGTCTGGCAACTATGAGGAAGATGTTATTCTTCATGGATTTGAATTGGGAATTGCGGATTACATGAAAAAGCCTATTGGTTTGGATGAGGTGGTGGCCCGAGTAAAACGAACCATTGGACCCCCAATTTTGGAAAAGTTGTCCGTAAAAAAAGAAACACGACTGATTCAAAAACATTGTGTAGGCGTGGTCATCCCTTGTTATAATGAAGCTGATCGTCTTAGCGGAAAGGAGTTCCAGGACTTTGCACGGAAACATCCAGGGTATCACCTGTGTTTTGTAAATGATGGTAGCACGGATAATACACTAGAGGTTCTTGAAGAGATTAGAAAAGGGAATGAAGATAGCATTAGTATATACGATTGCGAAAAAAATGGAGGCAAGGCGGAAGCGGTAAGGCAGGGTATCCTTCACTTGGCCAAAGATGGACAGTTCGATTATATGGGGTATTTAGATGCTGATCTTTCTACCGACTTCACCGATTTTGATGAATTGGTGCGTACCATCGAAAAATCAACGTTTGATATTGTGAGTGGTTCCAGGATAAGCAGAATGGGAGCTGATATCACAAAGGAATCAGCAAGAAAGATCATAAGCAAAATCATAAACCTTGCTATCCAAAAAATATTGGGAATGCCGTTTAAGGATACCCAATGTGGAGCTAAGGTAATGAGACCTAGTACTGTAATTGCTGTTTTTGATAAGCCTTTTAAGACACGCTGGCTGTTCGATGTTGAGATTTTTATCCGGATGGGTAAGATCTATGGTAAGGAAAAAGCTACTTCCCTTATTTGCGAGCAACCATTGAAAAGATGGATCCATGCTGATGGTTCAAAATTATCCATGAAGGATTCTATCAAGATAATATGGCAATTGGGGCAGTTATCCATTAGGTACAAGTAACCCTATGGTTTGGTTTTGTAGAAAAATCTATTATCATCCTGTTTGTCTCTATTTGCTGCTTTTGAATTTAAGAAAGCTAAAAGCTCCTAAAAAAGGAGACCAAAAAGGCTGCCAATTTAAAAAAAATGGCGCTATCTATCCGATTTATAGTTTGATATAGGTGATTCGTTAATTCTGGAACTCCAACGTTGACATTTTAACATCGATGGTCCTCTGGTCATCATTTTTTGTTTTACGCCCTATTTTAAAGAGCGGTATCAAAATCCTTTGAATTGGAAAAAATTAAATCAAAGGGGAACCTGAACCCGAGAACTCATGGATTTACTTTAATTGTACTCTCCATTCCTTACTTATAAGGTTTATGTGGGTTGTCGTATCTGAATAATATCTTATAAAATATGGACTAGAATGACTATGGCACTGAAGGCAATGCTCAAAATTAAAAGATTAAACGTGATTATAGGCTTCAGTTGGGCCAGTACCGCTCCGTTGAATGCCATGCAGAAAATGGTGACAAAAAAGAGCAAAGTCATTTTAAGAAGCGCAGCCGTTTCACCCATTAACAATACCATTGCCGCTGCGGACCCTAAACAACTCTGCCCGATTATGGCAATGGAGGAGTAGCCCAGCTGTCTTTTCTTGAATTCCATCAACAGCGTGTTGTATATACGTGTCATTTTGTTCATTTTGGCTTTTGTTCCGAAATAGCAATTTTGATTATTGAACAGTTCGCTTTTCCAACGTTTCAGCTTTTGGAAAAAGAATATTGTTCTCCAGATGGATATGTCTATGGAGATCTTCCTCAAATTCCTGCAATAGGGAATATGTTACCCTATAGGTGTTGCAGGCATCTGCTGGGGGAGTGTAATCGTTGCTCAATGCAGCAATTTTTCGAAATCGTTCACCTTCATGGTCATGCTCCTTCATCATCATTTGAATGGGGTTATGAACCGTCCCAAAATGAGGTCGCTCCAATATTTCGCGATCAGCGATACCTTCAACCATTTTACGGATCCAGGGAAACAGCACCAATTCTTCTTTTTTCATGTGCATGGCCAACTCACCACCGGAAGCTTTGAACTGTTCGGATATTTCAAGCAGTTCTGGGTGGCGTTCTCCATGTACCCTGCAAAGCTTGTCCAAATATTGGTTCAGTATGGGGATTTGCCGCTCCACATAACGATGATGCTTTTTCTCAATATAGTCAACCAACAGGTCCAAGGGCCAGGTTGAGAAATTGGGTTGTTCACTTTGGTCCTGGTTCTGGACCTCCTCAAGCTCTTTTATCAAGCTTTCAAAATCCAGCCCCTTTTTGTCCACAACCTCTTGGAGGGTTCTGTTGCCTTTGCAGCAAAAATCTATTCTATGGTTTTTAAATACTTGGGCGGTACGGTAGTCGTCCGCCACCATTTGTCCAATTGTTTTCTCTGTGGTATTGTGCATAATATCTAGCTTTATAATTCGGATAAAATTGTCCTTTATTTGGTTAAATTTTTTTAACGTTTTAAATAGGTCAGTCCCACTTCCAAACCTGTGGCAAGTTCGTACAGGCTTGTACTTTGTAACATGGTCCGTAGATTGGTTCGGATATCTACAAACTTGTCATGTAGAGGGCAGGGCTTGTTTGCATTACATTCCTTGAGGCCAAGTCCACAACCTACATAGATTTTATCTCCATCAATGGCTTTTACGATCATATTCAGCTTTACGTCATCCATATCCTCACGATCAATCTCAAATCCACCCGTTGGTCCTTTTACCGAATGGACAATATTGTTCCGGGTGAGCTGTTGCAGGATTTTCGCGGTGAAGGCAACGGGGGAATCAATTTCTTCGGCAATTTCAGTAACGCTTACACGTCTGCCCTCCAAGGATTGCAGCGTAATGTAAACCGCCGCCCGAATACCGTATTCACAAGCTTTTGAAAACATCATAGAGAACTTGAATCAGCACAAAGATAGTGCTTAACATTAAATAAGACAAAATTGTCCTTTATTATTTTTATGTCGAAATTTGCCATAGGACATATCAAATTTAAACCATTACCAATAGGAACCCTATGGATTATTTTAAAAAAATCAAGGTTTACCTCGATTCTGATGTAATATAATGATTAAGCCCAAAAAGATGAGTAGGGAACAAAGAACCAATGCTGTGGCATATCCGCTAAAAATTCCCCATTGCTGCCATGCAGTAAGGCCTTTGAGGAAAAGTAGGACTTCCGTGAGTATGAATCCCAAAAAATACAATAGATAAGACGTATGCGATAAGCGAAATTGACCAAAATGGTCCAAGAGAAAGAACAACCCAAGACTTACGACCCCCAAAAAGGTCAAATGTAAGTAGCCAATGGTGAAGTCGAGGTATCTTGCCGCCATTTGGGCAAAATAAGGCATGACGGTAAGGAATTGCAATACAATTTTAATACTGATGAGCACCACGACGGTCCGTAATAATCGGTTTTGCAGATTTGAAAGAAACAATGCGCCAACCCCGTTTTTGGTGAGCTTCCAAAAAAATAGAAAAGCACCAATCTGGACCATCGCCCCAATGCCTCCAAGAACATATAGCCATGGTGATGGTTCTGTCCATAAGGTGGATAGGAAGAATGTAAGGATGATGCCTATATGGATTGCTTTAAAAAAAAGGACAAAGCTTTTTTGGGGGATGATGTGGCCCCGTTGCTCCAAAACAAACAAGAACAATCCTAGCAACGCCAATAGCATCCAACCATTATACTGAAAGTGTAGGTAAAAATATATGGACAAACGGTACCAGATGGATTGGGTGCCCAAAGTACTCATGATGGCTCCCAAAGCCCACGGCCCCAAACTTGAAACC
Source organism: Flagellimonas algicida (assembly GCF_049629585.1). Taxonomy (NCBI): domain Bacteria; kingdom Pseudomonadati; phylum Bacteroidota; class Flavobacteriia; order Flavobacteriales; family Flavobacteriaceae; genus Flagellimonas; species Flagellimonas algicida. Next base: position 198,370 of record NZ_JBMYIX010000001.1, read on the forward strand.
ACCATATATACCAGTGAAGCTTTTACGCATTTTAAAGCATTACTTTTTTTATGGGTAGGAGCAATGTTCTTCCAGAAATGGTAGGTGAAAATATAGGATACGATTAGGAACAACGTGGAAAAAATAATGGAAAACAAGGCATAACCTTGGAAGGGGAAGGTCAGCAGCATCCCTACCAAAGTAATCTGGGTGCACCAAAAAATCCAGTTATAGGTGTTTTTGGATGTATCCTTTGCAAAACAATAGTGGAGTAAAGTGGTCAAGGCCACATATACCCAACCCAAAAGGGCAATGTGTGAATGGGCATGGACCACGTACCTATAGTTGAAATCAAAAGAGAGCATGGAAAAGGAGCGGAGCAATAGGCCCAAGACTGCGGCTATGCAGAAATATAGTAAGGCAATTTGAAGCTGCCGCTTGTGTAGGCTCTCTTTCATGTTCTTATGGAAATTATGCTACAGCCCTATTAAAAGTCCTTTCTTTTTGCTTTATGGCCCAAACCAAGTATGGGCAATATAGTCCAAAGTAAAAGAATGGCCATGGAGACCAAAAAGCCCAGATCGGTACCGAAGAACTTTTTAAAAATGGCCCCTGTGTACCCCAGTAGGGCGGAGATGTCCAATTTGAGTAGAATCAAAATTCGGGAAAGATCAATAGGGTTGAGGGCAGTGGCCACCAAAGAAAACGTATCCAAAGGGTACTCCTCAAAAATAATGAGGGACATGAGGAACAGCCCATCATAGACCACGGCCAAGAAAAGCCATAGCAGTACCGCGTAGCCAAACCCCTTTATCTTGTTTTCGTTGGATATGGCAATCACAAAGGATAGCCCCACAAATATGAAGGTCAGGAAAGCCCCGGTTACCAGTAGTAAGGTAAAATCAAAAATGGCATTGCTCCGCAAAAGACCATACAGAACAAATGGAATACCCAAGCCCAGCACCAGACTCAAGGTCAACGAACCAGCCACGCCAAAATATTGGCCCATAAAAATAGATCTTCGGTTGATGGGCTGCGCCAATAAAAGTTCGGTGAATTCACGGGAATTGTAGTAGTACATCACCCCAAATATGGTCCCTATCAATGGAATCAGTACAATGATGACGTTCATTAAGGTGATCACGGCCTTGGAAACATCGTTGTTCAGGAACAGTAGCACAAATCCAAGGGCAAGGTAAAACAAAAAGTATACGTAGCTCCAGCGGCTGCGTATGAGGTCGTAAAAGCTGTATTTCAGTATTTTAAACATGGTTCCCTGTGGTGGTTATGGCCGCGATGGCGTGTTCAAAGTTATTTTGTCCGGTCTGCTCCAAAAGCTTTTCAATGCTCCCTTTAAAATAGATTTCTCCTTCGAGTAGATATAGGATTTCATCTGCCATCTCCTGAACAAACTGCATGATGTGGGAGGTAATCAAAATGGTCTTTCCCCTTGCCTTTTCTTTTTGTATCAATTCCTTTAAATGAATCAATGCCCTTGGGTCTAGACCTGTTGTGGGCTCGTCCAGAATAATCAGGGGACTGTTGAACATAAAGGTCAACACAATGTTCACTTTTTGCTTGGTACCCCCCGATAGCGTGGATAATTTTTTGTTCAGAAAGGGTTCCAGACCAAAGTGTTCAATGAGTTCTTTTTCTGCACTGGGACTGTTCCTTAGGTCCTTGATCATATGGATCAGTTCCTTTACCTTGATATTTGGGGGAAAGTTGGCAATCTGCGGAAGGTAATTGATTTGTTTTCGATACTTCCAATCCTTCTTTATGGGCTTATCCAGAATGGAAATGTGTCCCTTGTCCGGAATAACCATGCCCAGAATACTCTTGATCAGGGTGGTCTTTCCCGAACCATTGGGTCCCAGAATCGCATAAATATGGCCTTCATCAATGGTCAGGTCCACACCTTTCAATACTTGGTTCTTTCCAAATTTCTTGTAGAGATCTGTTATTTCAATGGTCATGGTCGCGTTTTCATTAGAGGTTGGGCATCTTTTAAGTTATCTGGCGTGAACACAGGGGAGACCCGTTCAGAGAAATCAATGATATCCATAAATAGGCTTCGCAACAGGACAATGGTCTCAGGAGTGCGGTTTACCACATAGGAAAATAGTTTTACAGGGCGATAAGGCACATCACCAATACCGTCTTTGTCCAGATCGTAGCCCGTATAACTGCTCCAAAAATTACCCTCAAAGACATTATCATTGAGTTTACTGTTATAGGAGATATCAAAGGAGTTGTACAAAAAATTATTGGCCTTAAAACTATTGGTGTAGCAGGCCCCAACAACTCTAATGGCCCAACCATTGCCAATAAAGTCATTGTTGTTGTACTTGATGCGGTTAGATCCTTCAATATTAATACCGATGGTGTTTTCCTCAAACGTATTCCCAATAATCTCCGCATCGTTGATTTCCTTCAGCAGCATCCCATAAGCGGCTGTTCCCCAATTTTTTCGAAATACATTGTTCTTCATGGTGATGAACTTGGAGAACATCACCGCGACTCCGGCACCGTTGTTTTCAAAAGTGTTGTTGGAGTACAGGTCATTATTTGAGAACATAAAGTGGAGTCCATACCGGAGATTATCCATACTTACATTGTCTGTAATGGTGATACGGTCGGAAAACTCAAGATAGATACCATCCCTGGTACCCTGGACATGGTTTTTGAGCACTTCAATGTCCGAAGAATACCAAAGCTGTATACCATTGCCGGAATTGTATTCGTCCACGGCATCGCCAATGATTCTATTATGGTATACCTTGCCGTGTGAAGACTTTTCCAGATAGATGCCAAAAAACAATTGTTCCAGTACCATATTCTGAATGAGGAAGTTCTTGCTCTGCACCACCCGTATGGCCGCATTATCTTTGGTGTAACTGACCCCAACATTGATGATGAACAGACCATCCAAGGTTACATCATCTGATTGTACCCTAAAGATTTCCCCTTTCTTTTCTCCATCAACAATGGGATAATCAATTCCTTTTATCACCAAGGGTTTGTCCACCAATATTTCAAATTCCCGGTATGTCCCTTTTTGAATGAGCAAGGTATCATAGGCATTGGCGATCGCTATGGTTTTTTTGATGGAACTGTGTTTGCAATCGCTGCAGATGTTCCATGTACTTGCCCAGATGGGCAACCCTATTAAGAACAAGAGTAACCCTAAAATGTATTTATGATTTGGATGGGATAAAAACATGGGATCCGCGGGATTTAAAGCGTCTTCTTTGTTAATTTGAATTGGGTCTGTTTTAGGTAAAATCCTTAACTGACTTTCCGGTCATCTGAGTTATTGCAATGCAGTATACCACAGGCATTTCCTCTTCTTGCAACCTACCGGAAAAGTGACTTAAAAAATGGGGACGCTCCGCATTTTTATGGTCTATGGTTTCCTGTACACCTTCCGCAAAATATTTTAAATATTGTTTGGCACGATTACCCGTAAGTTCATGAAAACAACCATGTACCTGCACAGATTCCCAATGACGGAAAGACTCGATTCTATCAACCTGAAAAGAGACTTTGTCGTGTTTTCTTAAGGCATTGATCCTATGTCCATTGGAGGCGAAACATAAAATACTTTTTTCATCCTTGAGAAAATAATAGGTAGACGGGACCACATACGGTTCGTTGTTGGCTATGTACGCCAAACGACCCACATAATTGTCGGCCAAAAGCTGTTCGCATTTTAAGGGCTCCAAATCTGTCATTGTACTCGTGTTAATGTTTAAACCTTTCTTTTATTTCTGCCCATGTGTAAAGTTCTCCGCCGTTTTCATCCAAAGCATGTTGGGCAGCTTGCTCTACGGAGAATGCACTCAGAAAAGCTCCCATGGGACTGGGAATGTTCTCGCTGATCAAGTAGGAGGTCTTTGTGGCATCGGCCAGTTCACCGGGTTGGTCAAAATCATTGACCAAGAACAGGGCCATGGTGGATTCATCCTCATCTTTCAAGTGGTTGATCATGCACTCAATGGCATCAAAGTTGAAGACTTTCCCTTTCTTGGTGACCAATTGTGCGGCGTGTTGTTTGTCTACAATGGTCATGCTGCAATAGTGGCAGCCCACGTGGCCATAATCAATAGGTTTGGGGCCTACGGAACATCCAATGATTAAACAGAGGATGGTAAATGAAGGTATGATAAGGTATTTCATAGTGATAGGGATTATTGTTTTTTTGTACTCTTCCAACCCAAAAAGCCAGCAGCTAAGGTGAGCATCATACCTGCAAACATGAGCCAGGCCCCGGTGGAAGGTAGGGAGGTCACATCAAAATTGAGCATTTTCACATGTCCCAACAAGGGTGGTTTATAGGTCATCGGGGTACCATCGGGGTGGGATAATTTCATAATGGCATTAGGATCTAAATTGGTGCCATAATCCATCAACCATTCATTGAAATCGTACATGCCCAGCATACCCAGAATGGACATAAGTACAAACCATCCCCAAAACCATTTGTGCCCCACTTTGTTGAAGTATCCCAGCATACCAATCACCACTCCAATCGCCACCATGATTCCGATAATAGTGGGGAATGTTCCAAACTCCCACATATCCTCTGCTTTAGGGAGTGTGTGCATACCGATATAGTGGTTGAGGCCATCTATATTTTGAATGTCAAACTCATTGACACCTTTTAGACCGTTTATATGAATGTTCAAACCTAGGGGGTCTGGATACTGGGGGGCTCCCAACATGATATTCCAAAGTGGGAAAATGTACAATCCCAATAAGAAAAGAGGGCCAACCATCATTATTATACTCGCCTTTTTCATTTTTTTGATTTAAGGGTTACAAACTGAGAGTGGTTTTTTCAGAAGGGTTGATGAACTTCAATTTGTAAGGAAAAGCGGGCAGGTCACGGACACGGCCCGCTTTGTTCAATGGTGACTCAATCCGAATTATTCACCAAGTGACCATTTGAGTTCTATGTTGGAATTGGCAGGGGAGACCCTAACATATCCCTGCATTTCTTGGTGCAATGCAGAACAGAAATCCGTGCAATAGAACGGCCATACCCCAACTTGTTTGGGTTCCCAGACCGAGGTCTTGGTCTGCCCGGGCATGATCAAAAGCTCGGAGGTGTTTTGACCTAGGATAGAGAAACCGTGCGGTACATCAAAATCCTGTTCGTGGTTGGTGATGTGGAAATACACTTTGTCACCCACTTTAACACCTTCAATATTATCGGGGGTAAAGTGGCTTCGGATGGTGGACATATACACATGGACCTCGTTGCCTTCACGTACCACTTTTGAGCCAGTGGGCGATGTTACAGCGTATGGGTGTTTGTTTTCATCCAAGCGATAGATTTTCTTTGATTTCGGTGCCAACAGTTCAGCTGGGCAACCCGCAGCGTAGTGGGGCTCACCGTGTGTTGGAAAATCATAGATCAGTTCCATTTTCTCCCCGGAGATATCATAGATCTGTGCGGAGTGCTCCATCTCAGGTCCAGTGGGCAAATAACGGTCTTTGGTGATCTTGTTCATGGCCACTACGTATTTGCCAAAGGGTTTTCTGGAGTTTCCTCCGGGAATCATCAAGTGACCTACCGAATAGTAGGTGGGTTTTCTGTCGATGACCTCCCATGTGCCCAATTTCCATTTTACTACTTCAGAAGAGATAAAGAAAGTGGTATAGGCATTTCCTTTACCGTCGAACTCGGTATGCAATGGACCAAGGCCACCACTTTTTACCTGTCCGGCCAATACATCCTCAAACTTAAGGATAGGAATGCCATAGGCCTCACCATCAAATTTTTCGCCTTCAATGGCTGCTATCATCTTGTCAAAAGAGTGAACGGTCAAGTCGGCAGAGAGTTTCCCGTTTCCAATGATGTACTGTCCTGTTGGGTCCACATCACAACCATGTGGCGATTTTGGAGTGGGCAAGAAGAATACGGCACCGGGCACCTTTAAAGGATCAACGGTCAACACCTCTTTTTTCATGGTGGTGGTTGCCATATGGGTACCTTCATCATAAACATTATGGGCATAATTGGTGGGCATTTTGGTACCCCCACCATTGTTTACGTATTCCTCGATTTTCTTCCAGTTGACCGCGGCAATAAAATCCTTGTCATTTTGTGAAGCGTTCACCTCTTGCAATGTGTGGGCCTCTTCCGTATTGTATGTGGTAAAGAAGAACCATCCATGGGATTTTCCACGACCGGGGTGTGAAAGGTCATAGTTGAACCCGGGCATCAACAATTGAAACTTTAGGTCCATGTGACCGTGTTCTGGATCTACGCTGATAAAGGATAGAGATCCCTTAAAATTGCTTTTGTATTCATTGATGGGGATATCCCTTTGTGGAATGGGAACAGAGAAGCGGGTTCCTGCCACTACATACTCCGTATTCTCGGTGATGAAGGAAGAACTGTGATTCCCGGCACTATTGGGTACCTCGATGATTTCTTCCGTTTCAAAGGTGCTCAAACTGATACGGGCAATCCTTGGGGTGTTGTTACCGTTGATGAATATCCAACGACCATCCAACTCGCCATTGGTCTGTGAAATATCAGGGTGGTGGGCATCGTCCCAAGGCACAAAACCGTGGGAGGTGGTCAGCATGGGCTTCGTTTCTTCAGAATATCCATATCCTGATGTTGGGAACTGGGAGAAAACCGGAATCTCCTTGAACATCCTTCCAGAAGGCAATCCGTACACGGTAAGGTTACCGCTGTATCCACCAGAAAGGAAAGCATAGTATTCATCTTGCTCCCCGGGGGCAACATACACTTTTTCGGCGGCACTCGACGATAGCGCCCCATTGGAACTCTTGTTTTGTTGGCCACAGGAAACCAGTATTAAGACGGCTCCCAGGCACATGGTCAATTGTTTATAGATTTTCATTGTATTAGGTTTTATTCGTTCTTTATTGATTATATCATTGAGTAGGGGGTAGGATGACTTTGTCCACTACATGTACAATCCCATTTCCTGCAGGGATACTGGCGATTATTTTGGCACCGCCAACAAAGACATCATCCCCTTTGATTTCCACAGGGACATTTTGGTCATTGGCCTGCCCCAGTTTTTTGAAGTTTTTCAAAAAGTCCTTGGAGTAGTTGCCCGGGGTGACATGATACTTGAGAATATTGGCCAAGGCACCCTTGTTCTCGGGCTTTAACAGGTCTTCCACGGTACCTTCGGGCAGGGCGTCAAAAGCACTGTTTGTGGGGGCAAAAACCATAAGAGGCCCCGCGTTGACCAGGGCATTTTCAAGCTCTGCTGCCTGTACTGCGGCGACCAACGTGCTGTGGTCAGATGATCCAATGGCTATCTGTAATACATTGGGGGTGGATTCATCGTCTTCAATAAAGGCCTGACCTTTATTGTTTTCCAGAATGGCCTCGGTATCATTTTGGCCAGAAACTGTGGTGTCGTTCTGGGCTCCGTTTTTACAACTGCTGTTGAGAGCGAGTGATAAAACTAGCCCCATCATACTGAGTTTGATGGTTGATTTCATATATTTTATTTTAACGTCCTGAAGTATTCTAAAATGGCCCGGGCCTGGTCTTCGGTCAACCCTTGGTTAGACATGGGTGATCCGTTGAACTCTTGCAATAAATCTTTTGCGAGTGGGTCTTGTTGAACCATTTCCTGAGGATTCAAAATCATATTCATGACCCACTCTGGGGTTCTCCTATCCAATATTCCATTGGGTGGCGGTCCTATGAATTTTTTATCCACCCTGTGACAGGCCAAACACATTTGATCATACACTTCCTTGCCCTTTGCGGCCATTGTCCGATCAATTTCCGGGTCCAAGGTTACGGATTTGATCGGGCCCACACCTTTTGAGGTTAAATCCACACGCTCTGATGCTTTGTCGTTAGAGGTGCTGGTTTCAACAGGCTGTTCGGTTGGAGTTTTTTTCCGTTGTACGCTAAAGCCCTCTTCTTTTTTCCCTTCTTTTTTTCCTCCACATCCAATCATGATTATTGCAAAGAGCAGGGCTATACTTTTAACTATTGTTTTCATATGATTATGGGTTATAATTCTGGTTCAAATGTATATAGGGCCACGCGCCCATAACATGATATAAGTCATAAAAAGGATAAAAATACCCTTTAATCTTTGTTTGGTGTAAATGAGATATGTTTTCCAATTCTTTCAAATATGCAATCAAAGGGGGTGCTGTATCTGGCCTTACATTCCAATGAGGATCATAAAATCATGATAAGGGACATTTATAGAGTGATTCACGTACCGGAAGCTTATTTGGCCAAATTATTATAAGAACTTTCCCGTCACAATATCATTTCGTCCACAAGAGGTCCCAAAGGAGGATTCTATTTAAATGCTGAAGACAGAAGCCGGACATTAATGGATATTGTAAAGGTCATAGATGGTGAAAGAAGGGTAAATTTATGTGTTATGGGCCTTGAAAATTGAGATATGCAGAATCCTTGTGCGCTCCATACATTGGTTGGTGTAAACAAGTCCAACTTAATTAAGGTATTGGAAATCACAACTATTTTGGACCTTATCAAGGGAAAACAAAAGACGGAAGAGTTTTTTATGTTTTGATTGGTTTTATACCCTAAACACAAACGATAGGAAAACTTTTAATCTTTGATTTCCAACCTATAGAATTCCTCCAATTGGGAATTACAGTTCATGTTTACGTTGAGGTCTTTGATGATTCCTGTTCCTACCCCATATACCCAACCATGTAGGTGAAGGACCTGGCCTTTTTTCCATGCCGTCTGCACAATGGAGGTTTTGGCTAGATCAAGTACCTGCTCCCTCGTGTTGAATTCAACAAAACGGTCAAATCGTTGTTGTGGTTCAGGGATTTCCTCCAAGACCTTTTGGTGGAGCCTGTACACATCTCGAATATGCCTGATCCAATTATCCACTAATCCATAGGAGTGGTTTTCCATGGCGGCTTTTACACCCCCACATCCATAATGGCCACATACGATGATATGTGTTATTTTAAGGGCATTGACCGCGTAATCAAGAACGCTGAGCATGTTCATATCCGAATGTACGACCATATTGGCAATGTTACGGTGAACAAAGACCTCGCCGGGCTGTGCGCCGATAATCTCATTGGCAGGGACCCGACTGTCCGAGCAACCTATCCACAGCAGCGGGGGTTGCTGGCCACTTTCGAGTTTCTTGAAGAATTCTGGATCAAAGGCCAATTTGGACTCTACCCATTTTTTATTGTTTTCAATTAGACTTTTATAAAAATCCGGGTTCATTGCCTTTATGTATGGGTTCCTAATTGAAGGTATGGATTTTGGCCTTCGATTGTTATGCTAATGGGAATATCAAAGTAAGTAAAATTCCTCCAATTGGGAATAGCAGTTCCGAAGGACATTACCAAAAAAAAGGAAGTAAGGTAGAAACTGACTTTCCTGACCCTGTATGTGCTGAATGTCGTGGTAACATTTTTGATATTTTAATAAACGGCAAGGCAAAATGCATTACATTACCCAAAACCGTAGGAGGAAAAAATCTAGGCCTAAAGACTTTTCAAAAGTTCAAAAAGCAGTTCAAAAAGTCTTAGATGATTTTGAGAAAATAAAAATTAATCAAGGTAAAAAATTAAATGGTAATCAATTAAAACAACGTTCTAATAAAATTTGGGAAGTACTTGAAAACCCTCATAAAATAAAATAAAGATATTATGGAAAAAATAAAGGAATTTATTGCCACTAATTTAGTTTTTGAATATCGTCCATATCCAAGTAAATTAACTATAACTTCTAAATTAGCTTTTTGGTACAGTGATTTTGAAAAAAGTTTTTCTTTAAATACCACTCCTTTTAGAGAAGAAAGCCTCCAAGATATATTGGATATTCATATTAATGAAAATAGTAAGGAAATTTCATTTCACATTATTGATGATCCGTCTCGCTACATGTCTGAAGACGTAACATACATAGCATGGGATGATCATAAAAGTAATAGATACTTTGTAAAAGAAGAATCAATCTATGAATGTAATAGAATAGCCTATCAATTTATTACATCTATAAATAACAAAACTAAAACCATAAAATTGAATAAAAAAGATGCTACAAAGGTCAATATGATTTTTGATAAAGGAAAAATTATAGAATTGGATTTTATTTCTGAATATCAATCAGGTAATAAATCTTCCATCACAATCACTAAAGAAGATAATGGTTTTATATTAATTGAATACGAGCCTTTTAAAAGAATCAAATTAAAAAGTTTTCATATTAAAGATAAAAAACTCTATTACTCACATAAAGGAGGTGAATTTTCTTATTTCTTAGATGTAAGTGAAGATATTTATAACATTATGGAAGAATTATTAAATGCAGAAAGAGTATTAGGTATTGAGTTCAATTAATTGAAGTTTATTAACGTTAAAAGTTCCAGTTAGTCCTCATTTACCTAACAAGAGTTGATTGGAATAGCATTTCTAACACTGTACGGGAAATCCTCGTTCTCCTTAGTTTAGCTTAGCGTAACTAAGGAACAGAAAAGATTAGAATTTTTGAGGTTAACACTAATTATCGCTTGAAAAACAAGAACTTCTTATTCTAGCGTTTATTACCTCAGGCAGTTCCTTCATAAATAATAAAGAGATTTATAAAACTTGCTGTGCCTTACATTACAATGCAAAGCACAACAAAGGCTGGCTAATTTAAAAAAGAACCTACGCCTTAACAGCTATTTTTCTTCTTTTGTCTTTTTATAAAATATTTTACTTACAATCTTCCATTCCCCATCTACCTTAAGAAGATTCATATAATCGATAAAGGAAAATCGGGATAGGCTATTTCAAGCCTTGCATTGGCAGCAGTGCCTGTAACATTGATATAACTAATGCTTGTCTTTCTGTTTTGTTTTGGTCCCGGCTTCATTCTAGACCTTTCAATGGTACATTTAAAATCATTTTGATACCTAGTTTTTGGGAAACCTTGATGTATGAGAAATTATTTTAATTCAATGGGGAATTGTTGGGTAAAGCCAGGTGAATGGAGAGGCACAAACCACATTTTTGAAAGTGATTTTGGTAAAATCCAGCCTCTAAAGATCAACACCCGTAACTGTTTATATTATAATTTTTGGATATGGGTATATTCAATCAGCCAATCCATTCAAGACCTTTTTGTGTCAGGACCCTACAGCTAATCGATATTACCAAAATCCATGGTTCTAGGAAAAACAATAGTGTCCGTTTCAATGTAATATGTGCCGGGTTTTAATTGACGGTCCAAATAATTTAGAATGTCCGGTTTTGAAAACACCATCCTATAGCCAGATCGGATATTTTTATTTTGGGCATAACACAGATTGCCTTCTACTTCATTACTTTCTAGATAGGTTAACCCCAAGTATTCGGACAAACGTTCGGTAAGTTCCATGTTGATGTCCAATGCCATCAAGGATTCTTTACTGTAGCGCGCCCCATTGGTTTTGAAGATAAAGATTTCGGAAAGTTTTACTTCCATTTTGGCTGATAGGTTTGCTTTTGGAAAAGTATCATTTTTTTTGGACTCAGTTTGGCCCATATTTTCCAGAGTAATATTGAATGTGATAAAAGGTAAATATTAAATTCCATCACATTTTAATGCAACCTTAATACATTTATGTCATCAATCTATAAATGATATAACCTTACTTTATGAAAAAGAATGCTTTTAGGTGCCTTGTGGCACTGGTTACGGGAATTTTTATCACTTCTTGCAATTCTGATGATGGGGCAAGTTGCCCAGGGGATTTTACGGGTGCGCTTACCGCAAATGAGCAAAAATTGATTGGGACATGGACGCTCTCAGCTATAGTTGCAATGCAGGAAGTTGATATAACTGATGATGGCGAGGACAATCCCAGCAATGACATATATACCCAGTATTCGGATTGTCAAAAGAGTACCTTCTATACTTTTAATTCCGATCGGACATATCAAATTGGGCAGAGTCAAAGTTTTGAAGATTGTGAAAACGTGCTCACAACTGAGGGAACTTGGCAATTGAGCTCGCAGACTTTGGGTTTGTTAAGGAATTGCATACTACAAAATATAGTGATCAACTTCAGTGCGGATGAGACCACTTTTTATTTTTCGGATAACTATACGGTTACCGAGGTAGATGGTAACACTGTGCAGACCGATATTACCTTTACCTATACTATGGTGCCATAGGTTGCTCGACCGATATAGGTGTTGCCGGCATCAAGCTTCCCGGGAAATGGATGGATAAAAAAATAAAAACCACCAACTTAATTTAGTTGGTGGTTTTTTCTTGACAGGCATTTGTCAAAGAAAATTCAATTATTTAAAAATCAGGGTAAAAGTAGTGCCTTTGTTGACCTTGCTGTTAACTTCAATGCTGCCCCCAATGCTGGTCATGTGACTTTTTACCAAATAGAGTCCCACACCCTTACTTTCTTGGTTGCCGCTATCCTTATCACGTATTTCAAAAATAGAACCGCCCATCTTCTCCAAATCCATTCCTATGCCATTGTCCGTGTAGGTAATTGTCTTTTTACCAAGGACTTCCTTGGCAACAATTGAAATGATAGGGGAGACACTTGGTTGTGTATATTTTATGGAATTGGTTATGAGATTAAGAAAAATACTTTCCAAGAACCGTTCCTTGAATGCAACATGTTCCATTTCTGAAAAATCGGTATGGAAGACCACACCTTCTTTTTGTATCAATGAACCAATGGAGCTTTTGACCTTTTGGAGTGTTCGGTCAAGGTCAACTTCTTCCAGTTTTTCTGTGGGGACCTCCCTTTGCTTCAATGCATCCAAATAAGAGTTGAGGGAGTTCTTAAGACCCTCCGCGGAAAGTGATATCAAATCCAGTATTTCAACGGTGTCCTTATCATCAATTTTGGAAAGGTCTATCAAGGTAAGGAGGGACAATAGATTGTTGAGGGGAGATCTTAGATCATGGGGTGTGGCATAATTTTGTTGCCTAAGGATCTTATTCACTTTTGAAAGCTGTTCCAGATGGTTGATACGCTCCTGCTCTAATTTCTTGGTATGGGTAACATCCCTGGCTATGGCATAGATCAACCCTTTTTTTGATACGGGAATTGAGGTCCAATGGAGCCAAATATGTTCTCCTGATTTGGTTATATATCTGTTTTCAAAGTTGGTAAGGGGTTTGTTTTTCAGTAATTTTTCTCGGTGACCGGCAGTGGCCTCTCTATCCTTGGGATGGATGAAACTGGAGATTAACCTTGATTTCAATTCCTTTTCCGAATATCCCAAAAGCGATTTGAACGAGGGGTTTACCTTTACGAAATATCCATCGTAATCGGCAATGCAAAGACCATCCAAAGACTGATTAAAGAATGGCTCTAGTGTTGGATTCATCTGTAGTTGGTTGCTGGTTTCTATGTGGAATTACTTGAATGGATTGGCCAAATAAATCTTTTGGATTGATTGGATGATGTCAAGAGCAATGGCAAGGGTACCAAACTCGATTAAAAATACTTGTCGCATGGATAAAACAGTTTTGGAATCATTTTATTTTATCCGCATTAAAATTATGCAAAACTGACCAGTACGGAAATATGTCCAAAAAGATTTAACGATTTGGGGTTGTATTGTATTCTAGTGGGCCTTGTGCCATGTGAAGTTGGATATGGAGAACCCAAATTTTTGAGGTTTTTTGTAAAGAAACAATAACCAAAAATTGTAGGAGTGTTAGATGTGCCTAATTTGTTGGCATCTATGGGATAGATTCATAATTTTAAGCATTCAATGTAATTTCTATGCGATACACTAAAACTAAAGCTACTTTCACAGAAACATTTTTATTGGGATTTGTACTGACCATTAAACCAAGACTATGGGTTTTGTAACATTTGGTGAAATTTTATTACGACTTACCCCTTCCGAAAGGGGATGTAAAATAGGTTCTTCCAATTATATGGAGATGAACTTTGCAGGTTCCGAGTCCAATGTAGCCTCTTCATTGGGTGTTTTGGGAAATTCTGTCCAGTTTGTGACCAAGCTGCCCGATAACGATTTGGGAAGGGCTGCGAGTGGCTCTCTCTTGTCTTATGGTGTTAATGTTGACAACATTCGCTTTGGGGGAAATAGGATAGGAATTTATTTTATAGAAGTGGGAAGCTCCATTAGACCTTCCAAGGTCATTTACGACCGGAAGGATTCCGCAATCAGCACAATTTCCAATCAGGAGTTTGATTGGACCCAAATCCTGACAGACAAAGAATGGCTCTTTATTTCAGGGATTACACCTGCACTTTCCGAAAACTGCGCATTGGAAACCATCAAAGTAGCAGAAACGGCGCATAAACTTGGTGTCAAAGTTGCTTTCGACCCTAATTTCAGAAGAACGCTTTGGTCTTCATCTTCAGAGGCCAGAAAAGTGTATTTGCCCATACTGGAGAATACCGATTTGCTTTTAGGCAATTACGGCATGTTACAGGATGTATTTGGATATCAACCCAAAGGAAAGGATACCATGGAAAAATCCTTGGATGCCATAGAAGAGGCTGTGGGGCTGTTGGGAGTCTCCAATATTGCCTTTACCGTTCGGGATCATTTTTCTGCGAGTAAAAACCGTTTATCGGGATTGCTGCGCAGGGATAATGGAGAAATACTGTCGGGACCCAGCTATGAGGTGGCCATTACCGATCGTTTTGGTACGGGTGACTCGTTTGCTGCCGGACTTTTACATGGTTTTGGGAATCAGTGGGATGCCCAAAAATCCCTTGATTTTGCCACAGCGGCCTTTGCCCTTAAACATACCATTAAGGGAGACCAGCACACCAGTAGTGAGGCAGAAATAACCTCCATAATGAACGGGAACATACAAGGACACGTACTGCGATGAACAAAGAAGAAATCACTTCCTTTCTTGAAAAGGTGAAATTGGTAGCCATCATTCGGCAAAAAAATCAGCAAGAAATTCAACCTATACTACGAGCATTGGTGGAAGGTGGCGTCAAAGCATTGGAAATCACCTCCAATACCCCGGGTTTTTTAGAGGAGATCCGGAATGCTAGAACCTTATATCCCAATATTTTGATTGGGGCGGGAACAGTGACGAATAAGAAGCTGGCCCAGGAAGCCATAGAGGCGGGAGCCCAGTTTTTGGTGACGCCAAACGTAGAGGTGTCCATTATTCCACTCGCACACTCCCATGGTGTTCCCGTGATAATGGGGGCATTGACGCCTTCAGAAATATGCATGGCCAATGAACATGGAGCCGACATTATTAAACTATTCCCGGCAGGGATTTTTGGGCTGGATTATTTCAAGGCCATAAAAGGACCATTGAGTACCCTGAAATTTTTTGTGGTGGGCGGTATAAGCACAGATAACATCAAGGAATGGATGTTGGCTGGTGCCGATGGTTTTGGTATTGGCAGCGAGCTTACCAAAATGGCCGACCCAGACAACCCAAATGGAATAACGGAAAAAGCCCAAAGCTTTATACGGCAGATTGAAGCCTGTCAATGATATATTCTCTCTTTCCCTGAATAATGTCAAAAGAAATCGTTCAGTGCAATGACCGCTTTATAGGAGATGATCAATGAAAAACAGAATGCGGTGACCAGACCGATGTTCATCAACACACTCGCACGTTGTGTTCCCATAAGTTTTTTGCTATTGATCAATACAATAATCCCACCTATGACCAAGGGAAGCACAAAAACGTTGGCAACTTGGGTGGTAATTTGGGCAATGATGGGATTGGCCCCCAGTATAGGGACAATCAGTCCGACCAAACAGGCTACCGCTACCAAAATCTTAAAAGTAGGGGTATTGGTCTCCATTTTTCCACTCTTGTAGTCACTGATCAATAGAGGCAGTACCATCAAAATTGGAAATATGGAAGATATCCCGGCGCTCATGGCGCCCATCATGAAAACGGCCACGGCCATTTTACCCGCTACCGGTTCCAAGGCCTGAACCATGTCCAGTACATTGGTAACCACTTTTCCATCATAGAACAAGGCTCCTGTGGCAGCGATCATTATGGTTGCGGAAATGGTCAAAAGAAAAATCGCAGAGACCATGGCATCTTTACGCTGGTCACTCAAATTGGAAATGCCCCATCCCTTTTCCTTCAATAAGATAGGACGTACCACAAATGTTGGGGCAGCCATGGTGGTTCCAACAAAGGCGGCCACCATTAAATTTCCTCCAGGCGGAATTCGGGGAATCAGTCCCTTTACGATATCCTCCGTGGATGGCAAGACCATAAACATGGAAAGGATGAAGGATAAGCCCATCAGGGTCACGAAAATGACCAATATTTTTTCGAAGAATGAGTATTTCCCAACCAGTAGAAAAATATACATGATGATAATGATCAAAATGGATATGCCCAGTACGGCCCAATAGTTTTCCTCGTTCAAGCTGGGAAAAAACATACGCATAAATTCATAAAGGGCGTTACTGGTGAGTCCCAATATCCCGGAAAGGGAACTCCACTGCCCCATGACAACCCCTGCAATGGTCAATATGGCAAGGGGTTTACCCCATTTCAGGTAGTTTTTAAAGGCATTTATGGCGGTTTTCCCCGTAACAACGGCAAAACGGCCATACGCATCCATCAATATCCATGAGAAAAAGGCACTCAGGCATAACACCCACAGCAATTGCATACCATACATGCTGCCAGCCTTGATCATGGCCGTTACACTTCCTGTTCCTATGGTATACCCAATGCAAAAAATACCGGGTCCTACAGATAATAGGATGGCCCAAAGTTTATAAATAATAGAGGTTTTCCGGGTGGGGTTGCTCCCAGGTTTCGTGTTTTCCAATCTGTTGTCATTTTATGTGCGTGATAAATATAATGACATTTGTATCTCATTCCACGGAAATTACAGCCGTCCGGGCCAAAGTTTGGTTATGGTTTCAACAATGATGACCAAAAATGTTATCAGGGAGGCATAACCTCAAAAAAGACTTCTTCAAAACGAATGGAATTGGAAAAAAAGATGCTGTAGATCAAGGACATGTAGTATCTTGAACAGGAATGAATTTTAAGTTACCCCATCAAACAACCCATTTAAGAATGAGAGGAAAAATCATTGTACTTCTACTTTTTTGTATGTATGCCAGCCATGGTATCAACGCCCAAGAATTTGATATTGCCGTACTTGGAGGGCATGTGATCGACCCAAAAAATGATATCGACGAACCAATGGATGTTGCCATAAAAGATGGCAAGATTGCCATGGTTTCCAAAAAGATCAATGGAAAGCGGGCCAAGAGAACTGTGGATGCCAAGGGACTATACGTGGTTCCGGGACTTGTGGACATGCATGCGCATGGATTCTTTGGTGTGGAGGATGGCCACTATCTTAGAAATAGCTTTTATGCAGTATCTCCTGATGGATTTACTTTTCGAAATGGGGTGACCACCATGGTCGATGCGGGAAGTTCGGGATGGAAATCTTTTAAAACGTTCAAGGAACAGACCATTGATCGATCGCATACACGGGTTCTGGCTTTTCTCAATATTGTGGGAGAAGGAATGAAAGGTGGGGCATGGGAACAGGATACCTATGATATGGATGCAAAACTAAGTGCCCTGATGGCCAAAACCTATCCAGATTTGATCGTGGGGTTCAAGGTGGCCCATTTTAGAGGGGATGGCGAAGATTATTTTGTGCCCATAGATCGGGCCATTGAAGCTGGGAACATGGCAGGAAACATTCCCGTGATGTTGGATGGTAAATTGGAAGATGAGGTTTTACGCCGTTTCCGACCCGGAGATATTTTCACACATACCTATGGCCGGCCCATTATTGATACTGTGACCAACAAGGTAAAACCTTTTGTGAGGGAAGCGCGCCAAAGAGGTCTCATATTTGATGTGGGGTATGGAGGTGCAAGTTTCATGTACGCCAATGCCATTCCAGGAACCAAGGACGGCTTTTTCCCAGATGTCATCAGTACCGACCTCCATGGCGGGAGCATGAATGCCGCAATGAAGGATATCATGAGTATTATGTCAAAGTTTATGGCTTTGGGTATGGGTCTGGAAGATATCATTACCGCTGTGACCTGGAAACCTGCAGAAACCATAAAAAGACCTCAATTGGGGAATCTTTCCGTAGGGTCTGAAGGCGATGTGGCCATCTTCAACATCCGTGAGGGTAAGTTCGGCTTTTACGATCAGCAAGGGAAAAAAATGTCGGGCACCAAAAAGTTTGAATGTGAAGTGACCATAAAAGGTGGCAGGGTCTTTTATGACTTGAACGGACTTACTTCACCACTTCCAAGGGTGATCAGTGGGGTTCCAAGAATGTAAAACTTGGAAAAATGATCCATAACCTTAAGTTTTGACCCATGAACTGGAACCAAGTTGTAGACCCGTTTGACAATATTGTTTGGTCTTTGTTAATTGCCCTCGTACCCATCGGCACCATTTTTTGGGCTTTGGCCGTGAAAAAGATGAAAGGGCATAAGGCCAGTTTATATGCCGCCTTAATGGCAATCTTAGTTGCGGTGTTCATATATGGCATGCCGGTAAAGTTGGCATTGTTGTCCTTTGGACATGGTGTCTTATATGGCTTGTTTCCCATTTGCTGGATCGTGGTGACCACGATATACCTGTTCAACATCATTGTAAAGAGTGGTCAGTTTGAGATTATAAAACACTCCATGGCCTCGATTACTTCGGACCGGAGATTGCAGGCTTTGTTGATAGCCTTTGCCTTTGGTTCTTTTTTGGAGGGAACTGCAGGATTTGGTGCGCCAGTGGCCATTACGGCTGCCATGTTGGTAAGTCTTGGGTTCAATGCTTTCTATGCGGCAGGCATTTGTTTGATTGCCAATACAGCCCCGGTTGCATTTGGCGCTATTGGTATTCCCATAACAGTGGCTTCACAGGTTTCCGGGATACCTGAAATGGCCATTTCCCAAATGGTTGGGCGAACGTTGCCAATCCTTTCCTTGGTGCTTCCATTTTATCTGACGATGCTGGTATGCGGGTTTAAAAAATCCAAGGAGGTTTTTCCTGCCATATTGGTTTGCGGGGTATCCTTTGCTTTTTTACAATGGTTCTCCTCCAATTTTCTGGGTCCGGAACTTCCAGATATTATTGCTGGACTGGGTTCCATTATCTGTCTTATTGTTTTTTTGAAGTTTTGGAAGCCCAAGAATATATGGAGATTTGCCAATGAAGACCCAGATACACAAGCTCAGGAAGGGATCTTTTCCAAGAAACAGATTGCTAGGGCCTGGTCGCCGTTTGTGATACTGGCCATATTGATAATCATTTGGGGATTGGGCCCGGTCAAGGAAAAACTGGATTTGATCGGTACGTTCAAGTTTGATATCAAGGGATTGCATAATGTAATTGTGGATGACCAGGGAAACAGGATACCCCATTCGTACAAATTCAACTATTTATCGGCAGCCGGAACCGCTATTTTGATCACCGCACTATTGTCCATACCCATATCGGGGATGAAATTCAGGGAGGGCCTAAAACTTTTTGTTGAAACCCTAAAGCAATTAAAGTTGCCCATCATTACCGTTTCGGCCATTTTGGGGTTTGCCTATGTGGTGAATGATTCGGGGATTGTGATCACAATTGCCTTGGTATTGGCGAACACCGGGTTTTTATATCCATTCTTTGCGCCGATACTTGGCTGGTTGGGTGTTTTTGTGACCGGTTCGGATACATCTTCAAACGCATTGTTCGGTAAGCTTCAGTATGAAACGGCAAAAACAATCGGGGTTGATCCCTTGGTGACCGTAGCTTCAAATACTTCCGGAGGTGTGGTAGGAAAGATGATATCCCCGCAATCCATCGCTGTAGGTACTGCTGCTGTGGGATTGATCGGTAAGGAAGCCCAACTTTTTAGGTATACGCTAAAACATAGTTTGATAATGCTCCTACTGATTTGCTTGATTACTTTGGGACAGGCATATGTGGTTAAGTGGATTGTTCCAACATGGTAAGTGCAAGGGGTTTTGTTATGGTAACCTGTTTCTATTGAAATATAAACCTGTCCCGGATGGTTTCAAAACTACCTTGTTAATGAGCGCTAACTAGTGGATTGCATGCAAAATGGATTGACTAAATGACTAATATAACATCAAAACTAAAATGAATTCGAAAAGTAGAATGATGGGAAGGATGGCTCCGATGGCGGCCCTTGGATTTCTTTCACTGACCCTGTTCCAGTGTACACCAAAAACCAGTGAAGTTACCCTAAAAGGAGACCCGGATAATGGTGGACTGTTCCTTCCGCAGGGATTTGAAGCATTGGTAGTGGTTGATAGTATTGGACGTACAAGACATATTACAGTCAATGAAACGGGAGACATTTATGCGCAATTGAGCAATTCCAAGGACGGGAAGGGAACCATTGCCTTGCGAGATCTGGACCAAGATGGGAAAGCGGATAGTATTGTGCACTTTGGGAATTTTATTGAAAAGGGTAGGGGAGCTACCGGGATTACCATACATGACGGATATTTATATACCAGTACACGAAAATTCATTTACAGAAACAAGATTAGAGAAGGGGAATTGGTTCCAACAAGTGAGACCGAGCTGGTACTTACGGATATGGACCCTAACGTGGGAAGAAATTGGCATACCACCAAGCCGGTCGCGTTTGATGATGAGGGACATATGTACGTTCCTTTTGGAAGCCCCTCCGACGCATGTCAGGATATGGAACTTTACGGACCGGTAGGCATCCCCAATGGAAAAGGATTGGAACCTTGCCCTGAACTGGAAAAGCATGCCGGGATATGGCAATTCGATGCCAATAAAATAGGACTCACCCAAGAAGACGGAACAAAGTTTGCCACAGGGATCAGAAGTGTAGTGGGCATGAAGTGGAACCCAAAAGACAAAAGTCTGTATGCCGTGGGCAATGGAATTGATAACTTCCATACCATGTTCCCAGATATCTATTCCAAATGGCAGGCTGCTGTGCTTCCTTCTGAAAAGCTTATGAGAGTAACTAAAGGATCTAATTATGGATGGCCCTATGCCTACTATGATCATATTCAGAAAAAAAACGTCTTGCAACCAGGATATGGTGGTGATGGGGAAACCATTGGTAGGGCCGCCCAGTTTGATGAGCCCGTAATAGGTTTTCCGGGACACTGGGCCCCTATGGATGTTTTGTTCTACGATGGGGACCAATTTCCCGATCGCTATAAAAATGGGGCATTTATTGCTTTCCACGGCTCTACGGATCGTGCCCCATATCCCCAAGCCGGGTTTGTGGTTTGTTTTGTTCCCTTTGATGAAAATGGCGAATCAACAGGAGAATGGGAGGTTTTTGCAGATGGTTTTGCCAATTTGGAAGTGGTTGCCAATACCAGCGATGCCATATATAGACCCATGGGACTTTCCATAGGCCCTGATGGGTCACTTTATATAAGTGAATCCAACAAGGGAAAGATTTGGAGGATCATGTACCATGGTGACAAGTCTGGTTTTGGAAGAGAACAGTTGGCATCAATGGAAGAAATAAAGCAAACCAAGTCTTACATCAGGGACCCGGACCCCGTGAAGGATGTTATTTCCCAAGGGGACCTTCATAGTGGAAGGATACTGTACAATACCTATTGTGCCGCTTGTCACCAAGGTGATGGCAAAGGGGATAACAATCGTTTTCCGCCCCTTCGTGATTCGGAATGGGTAATGGGTGACGAGCATAAACTTATCGATGTGGTCCTCAACGGTATCCAAGGCAGAATAGAGGTGAACGGAAAATCATACGATGGCCTCATGCCTGCCAATAGTCATTTGGACGATCATGCCATTGCCTCGATCCTTACCTACGTGCGTAAAGCTTTTGGTAATGAATCACCTCCGGTGAGCGCCCTTGTTGTTGAAAAAGTTCGAAAGGAAACCACAGCGAAAAAATAGAGCTCCAGTTTTAGGTAGCTACATGTATTTTGAAATTGGGTAAGCGTTACTAAATAGGTTAAAATTCTCCCAACTGGGGAATTTCTCCCCGAATCCTTCTGAACCCTATATTTTTTATTTTTCATATATGTTTGATTTTCAGTATTTTAATTTGATTTATCGTTTTTAGCTTTTTAAGGCATAGACTTTGCTCATTGGACTACCAAGCATTTCGAGGCCTGATTGTTCCAGCAATTTTGGATGATTTGAAGAAACAATTTCGATAATATCCAAATGGGAATCTGACGATGGCCAATGCTAGAAACTCCAAGGGAGTGAACAAATATGGAGTGGAACTTAAAATGGAAATATGGTAGGTAAACTTTCAATACGACAACGGATACAGGTGGGATTTGTACTGGCAACCGCTTTTTTGCTGGTCTTGGCTTCCAATTTGTTGGACAGGAAATATTTCTCCACCATCCAGGAAACTGTTAAATCCATATATGATGACCGGATAGTGGTGCAGGACTATATCTATCAATTACAGGATATGGCCCATGAAAAGGAAATAGCCTTTATAAAAGGGGAAAATTTAGAGGAGAATGAGGACATCAAAGTTTTGTTGAACGATTTTTCCAAAACCAAGTTAACTCGGGATGAGGCTAGATTACTGAAACAATTGGACCATCAATTCGCAGGATTGGAACCCATGGAACTGGCCATTGCTACCAAAGACGTTTCGCAAGCCACTAAAGTCAAGGCATTGGATCAATTAGATCGAATACACAACACCTTGGATGGCCTTGAAAAGATTCAATTGGAACAAGGCGGGGTGTTGACCCAGCTTTCCGAAAAGAACTTACGGGTCAATAGAATGTTATCAAACCTTGAGATAGCATTCTTGGCCATTATTGGCGTGTCCATTTTAATATTGGTATTCTATCCGGTCAAGGTTTTGGATACCATCCATTGAAATTCCAGCTTTAAATCACCAAAGTTTATATAATCCATGAAAGAATTGGCAAGGAGTTTATGCTCTACGTGTCGGTATGCGGTCTATTGTTCCTTAAGTCGGGATAGGGCCAATATCCAACTCTGCAATGAATACGTCCATCGGTGCAATGGCACTGGACTGACCGTTACGGTCACAAATGAAATGTGTAATAGTTAAGAGTGTCCCACTCAATTAAAATTCATCAAATGACAGCAACAATAACATCGAAAAAAAAGCAGCCGAAACAAGGGATGTTGGATAATGTCATGAGGCAGTTCAACAACGCTGCGGACATTATAGAATTGAACAAGAACATTCGTAAGATTCTGGAAGTGACCAACAATGAGTTCATTGTCCACTTCCCGGTCCGAATGGATAATGGCGAGGTGAAAATATTTACAGGGTACCGCGTACAGCATAACAATGCCCTTGGTCCTTACAAAGGAGGATTACGGTACCACCATACTGTGGATATTGATGCAGCAAGGGCCTTGGCCATGTGGATGACCTGGAAGACTTCTTTGGCAGGATTGCCCTATGGCGGGGCCAAAGGAGGTATTCAATTGGACCCTACAAAATACTCCCAAGACGAACTGCAGCGCATCACCAGAAGATTTACCTACGCGCTTGGTGACAATATTGGTCCGGAACTGGATATCCCGGCACCGGATGTGAACACCAATTCACAGACCATGGCTTGGATCTTGGATACCTACATGTCTACCAAATCTCCCAACGAGCGTTCAAAGAATTTGCATGTGGTTACCGGAAAGCCTATTGGTACAGGAGGTTCGGAAGGAAGGGACAGGGCAACCGGTTATGGGGTTTTCTTGACCATCAAGTTTTGGGCCGAACATAAAAATGTAAACCTGAAGAATAAAAAGTTTATCGTTCAAGGTTTTGGTAATGTGGGATATTGGGCGGCCTACTTTCTGGAAAAAGAAGGTGCCATACTTACTGCAGTGCAGGATGCCTACGGCAGCATACATAATGACACAGGAATCTCCACGGAAAAACTTTTGGACTATTCAAAGGCCAATAAAGGAAGTATTTTGGGTTTTGCGGATGCTCGCCCAATAGAGAACGCCGAATTTTTTGATTTGGATTGCGATATCTGTATTCCTGCCGCACTAGGAAATCAAATCACCGTGGAAAATGCACCGAACATAAAAGCGAGTCTGATTGCAGAGGGTGCCAATGGCCCAACGGATGTAAAAGCCGAAGAAATTTTGTTGAAACGGGGGGTGGACATCATCCCCGACATTCTCTGTAATTCAGGTGGTGTCATAGGAAGTTATTTTGAATGGTTGCAAAATAGAAATGGTGAAATATGGCATTTGGATGAGGTAATGGAAAAACTGGAAAGAAAAATGAGGGAATCCTTCACCAAGGTGGTCCATAAAGCAAAATCCAAAAACTTGGATATGCGAACAGCAGCCTTTGTCATTGCTATTGAACGACTCGAAGAAACCTATGTCCAAAGAGGTATTTTTCCATAGAGAGAAGAAATGTAAGTACCTATAATGTTTTAAAAGAAATGCAATGAAATACAGGAGTTTGGTAATAGAAAAAAAAGAATATGTCCTTTTGAAAAGGTTGATGAACGTTTCGGGATATTATAAGGACACAACACTCAAGAGTTCCGTGCAGAAGCTCGTGGGTGAATTAGAAACCGCTAAGATTTTGGACGAAGCCAATATGCCGGATGATGTCATTCGGTTCAATACAACCGTTACCATACTCTCCGAAAATGGATGGCATAAAAGGTTCAAGTTGGTGGTTCCCAGCAAAAGTGATGTAAAAAACACCCATATTTCAATTTTGACCCCTATGGGGTCCGCTGTCATGGGATATGCCAAAGGCGATTCGCTCGTATGGGAATTTCCATCGGGCAATCAGAAACTGACCATTGAAAATGTGGAGCAGGAGAACGAATCCATCAACCTAAACATGATGATCTAAAAACATATAAAATACTATGAGGAAATTTTTTTCCAATTTGAGAGGAGATATATTTGGCGGGGTTACCGCAGGGATAGTGGCCCTTCCCTTGGCACTGGCATTTGGTGTCAGTTCTGGAATGGGACCCAGTGCCGGACTCTATGGTGCTATTTTCATCAGTTTTTTTGCTGCACTTTTTGGTGGGACCAACACCCAGATTTCAGGTCCCACGGCCCCTATGACCGCAGTGAGTATGGTGGTGGTTACGGGGATTCTGGCATTGAATGATGGTAACTTAGAGAAAGCCTTGCCCGCCATATTGATGGTCTTTTTAATGGCGGGTCTCATCCAAATTGGATTGGGACTTGTAGGTATCGGAAAGTATATCAGGTATATTCCTTATCCGGTTGTTTCCGGTTTTATGACAGCCATTGGGGTGATCATCCTTGTCACGCAGATTTTACCTTCAGTAGGGTACTACCCAAAGGAAGACATAGGACTTATTGATCAGTATAGACCTGCGGCCCAAGAAACCCTGCTGAGAAAAATCCTCAAAGAGGAATCGGATGAAGGAATGTTGGTGCTTGATGATTTTCAGGAAACCATTGACCGATCAGGGGAAGTCTCGGAGGAGCATATCTTAAAAGAGGCCAAGGCCTTGGTGGGTAAGGATACCTCAGGTGTAATGGGTACCCTCAAAATAATCCCAAGGGCACTTCAAAATATCAATTGGCTGGAATTGGCCTTGGCCTTGGCCACAATTGCCATTATATATGGCTTTAAGAAGATTACAACAGCAATTCCCAGTGCTTTGGTGGCCTTGCTGGTCGTTTCGGGTTTTGCCTATGGGATGGATTTGGAGTATAGACCCATTGAACAGATACCCGGAGGTTTCCCTGTGATTCATTTGGATATGTTCACGCAGTTTAAATTAGATTCAGTGACTCCCTATATTTTCACGGCATTGACACTGGCGTTATTAGGGGCCATAGATTCCCTTTTGACCTCTGTGGTCGCGGATAATATGACCAAGACCCAACATAAGCCCAACAAGGAATTGATCGGACAAGGAGTAGGAAACAGTGTGGCAGCACTATTTGGGGGTCTTCCAGGTGCAGGTGCTACCATTCGTACGGTGGTGAACATCAATGCAGGAGGTAAAACCAAATTATCAGGAATGATGGCCGGGATTCTTTTGTTGGTGGTATTGTTGGCCTTGGGGCCAGTAGCCTCAAAAATACCGGCGGCAGTATTGGCAGGAATCTTGGTAACTGTCGGTATTGGGGTAATAGATTATAGAGGGCTAAGGGCCATACCATTTTTGCCCAGGGATGCCAAAATTGGTCCCTTTAAGGTCAGCTCCGAGGTGATTATCATGTTGGTGGTAATGGTATTGTCCTCAATTTGGAACCTCGTATATGCAGTGGGAGTGGGTCTGGTGATTGCCTCACTGATGTTCATGAAGAAAATGGGTGATCTCACGGCCAAATGGTCGGATGTAAAAACCTTGGAGGAAGAAAAAGGTTGGGCGGACGAAGTCAACTTTCCGGAAAATCTCAAAAAGGAAGTTTTTATCAAACATTTGAAAGGTCCCTTGTTTTTTGGGTTTACCAGTGAATTTCAACAATTGGCCAAACAGATTCCCAAAACCGCTTCAACAGTGGTCATTCGCATGGATCGTATGCAGTATTTGGACCAATCCGGGCTCTATACCCTGGAAGATGTTGTGATGGATCTTAAAAAATCCGATATCAAAGTACTCTTTGTCGGGGTTTTGGAACAACCCAAATACATGATGGAACGGGTAAAGTTGATACCATCCTTGGTTTCCGAAAACCAAATATTCAACAGTTTTGAGGAATGTACCTCTGCCATCAAAAGCATATATTTAGAGCAAGGGCGCTAGTACTTCCCAAACATTGTCGGCAACCAATTTCTGTCCTTTCACGGTAGGATGGATGCCATCACCTTGGTTGAGTTCTGGGATTCCGGCCACGTTCTCCAATAGAAAAGGGATTAAATTGATGCCTTCGGATGTTGCCAACTTGGGAAAAATGCGCTCAAATGTCCCGGTGTATTCGGGCCCCATGTTGGGTGGAATCATCATACCGGCCAAAATGATTTTGGCATTAGGTAATTCTCTTTGCACATGGTCTACCATGGTTTGTAAATTGGCTTCTGTTTCCGTCAATGGAATGCCCCGCAGTCCATCATTGGCACCGAGTTCTATGATAACGATATCCACATCATCCTCCAGGACCCATTCCAATCGATTTTTGCCACTTGCAGTGGTTTCACCGCTCAACCCGGCGTTGATTACGGTATAGTCCAACCCAAGTGAATCAATTCTTTGTTGGATCAAGGCAGGAAAAGCTTGGCTTACCTCCAGACCATAGCCCGCAGTGAGGCTATCGCCAAAAAACAGAATCTTCTTTTTGGAACTGGGGGTTTCGGATGCTTGGGTTTCGGATTCGACTTCAGCATTGGCATCCTGTGTTTTGTTGCCAGCGGTCTTTCCTCCACAGCCAACCAATAACAGCGCTAAAAAATAACAAAACATTAACGACCTGGGGGAGCATGGGGTTTTCTTGGTCATGGTCAATTTTAGTATTTTGAGAGTTTTAACCAAAAGTGTGTATGTCAAAGATATTAAAAGTTCAAAACCTCTCTAAAACCTATCGGAGCGGTGAACATGACCTCAATGTACTCAATAATGTTTCTTTTGAAGTCGACCGTGGTGAAACCTTTGCCATTGTGGGGCCTTCGGGAAGTGGAAAAACGACCTTATTGGGGTTGTGTGCAGGACTTGACACCACAGACGCGGGTGAAATATGGCTCTGTGACCACAACTTGTTCGATTTGGACGAAGATGGTAGGGCACGCTTAAGAAATGAAAATGTGGGCTTCGTTTTTCAGGACTTTCAATTGTTGCCCACACTCACGGCCTTGGAAAATGTGATTGTTCCCTTGGAACTCCGTGGAGTTAAAAATGCATCGGAGCAGGGCAGGGAACTATTGGCCAAAGTAGGCCTGAAAGAAAGATCAGGGCATTACCCCTCCCAATTGTCTGGGGGAGAGCAACAACGTGTTGCCTTGGCACGCGCTTTCGCCAATAAACCATCCATACTTTTTGCGGACGAACCTACCGGGAACCTGGATGATGAAACCGGGACCAAAATTGAGGATTTGCTTTTTGAACTTAATAAGGAACAAGGTACCGCACTGGTGATTGTGACCCATGATCTGGATTTGGCCAAAAAAACGGACAAGAGCATACGGTTAAGGTCGGGTAAAATAGAAGAAACGGTAGCTTGATCATGGGAAAGAACAATACTGGGTTCTCTTGGCTGTTAAAAATGGCCTGGCGGGATGGGAAGGCAAGTTATGGCAAACTGTTGTTGTTTGTCTTTTCCATAACCTTGGGTGTGGCCGCTGTGGTCAGTGTGCATTCGTTCAGTAGGTTGTTGAAAGAAAACATTGCCTCGCAATCCAAAGCCTTATTGGGTGCCGACTACGTGATTGAAAGCAATAAACCTGTCAACGATAAGGTCATGGGCATTATGGACTCCTTGGGAGGAGCCGATGCGCGAGAAATCAATTTCTCCTCTATGGCTGCTTTTCCAGGACATAATGGGACCAAACTGGTAGAGGTAAGGGGCGTTGATGATGGTTTCCCTTTTTATGGAGCGTTGGAGACCAAACCAGTTTCCGCTGCTCATAATCTTAGTACAGGAAGAGCCTTAGTGGATGCCACAACCATGCTTCAATTCAATTTAAAGGTGGGCGACAGTATAAAATTGGGTGCTGTAACGCTGCCCATTGGAGGAGCCTTGGAGAATGTGCCGGGGAGTACCTCGGTCTTTGGGGCTATAGCCCCTCCGGTGCTTATTCCATTTAGGTATATTGAAGCTACAGGACTGGTCCAGACAGGGAGTCGCATTGATTATAAGTACTATTTTAAAGCAGATGAAAGTCAAGATTTGACCTTGTTGAACGAAACGTTGGAGCCTGTCCTTGATGCCGAAGATGCAGATTTGGATACGCACCTATCCGAAGCAAGACGCTTGGGACGACGTTATGAAAACTTTGGAAAGTTCCTCAATCTAGTAGGATTTATTGCCCTGCTTTTAGGCTGTGTGGGGATTGCCAGCGGAATGGGAATCTATGTCCAAATGAAAGTAAAATCCATTGCAGTGCTCAAATGTTTGGGTGCCACCAAACGGCAAAGTTATTTGATATTTTTCGTGCAAATTGCCTGCATGGGGATTATTGGCGGGCTTTTGGGTACGACCCTGGCGTATTTTCTACAACAGCTATTTCCCCTTTTATTGGGGGATTTGCTGCCCGTTGAAGTAGGAATCACACTGTCTTTCCAAAGTATGGTATTGGGAATCTCCTTGGGATTGGCCATGTCCATTTTGTTTGCCCTATATCCTCTCATGAAAACGCTTTACGTTTCACCATTACAGACCTTACGGGTGGTGCAAGAACCCCAATCCCGTTCCAAATGGGCCACCACAGCTGTTGGATTGGGCATTGTGCTGTTCGTGTTCTGTTTTTCCTTTTGGCTGTTGGGGGATTTTATGCGGTCCCTGTTTTTTGTACTGGGGCTGTTGGTGGTCTTTTTGGTTCTTACGGGAATTGCCCGACTATTTATGGGAATGCTTAAAAAATTCTTCCCACATTCTTGGAGCTTTATTCCACGCCAAAGTCTTCGGAATTTATTCCGACCGCAAAACCAGACCTTGGTATTGGTACTGTCCGTAGGAATAGGAACCTTTCTGATCAGCACACTCTATTTTACAAAAGACATGCTGCTGGAAAAGGCTGCCATTGAGGATAGCGCCAATAGCGCCAATATGATCCTAATGGACATCCAAAGTCAACAAGTGGAGGCAGTTTCCCAGACCATTGAAGCATCGGGAATACCCGTAATCGATAAGATTCCGATTGTGACCATGCGCGTTGCCGCCTTGAATGGCAAACCAGTAGAAGCCATTCGGAAAGATACCACCTCCCAAGTAAGTAGATGGATTTTGAACCATGAGTTCAGGGTTACGTACCGGGACAGTCTTATCCGGTCCGAACGGATTATTGCCGGGGATTGGGTAGGCAAGGTAGATTCGGATACTGACGTGCCCATTTCCGTGAGTAACAGTTTTGCCGATATGGCCAAGGTTACCGTTGGGGATCCTGTTGTATTCAATGTGCAAGGAAGGTTGATGAATACTGTTGTGCAGAGTGTCCGGGAAGTGGATTGGAATCGATTGCAACCCAATTTTTCCGTTGTATTTCCAGCAGGAGTGTTGGAAAAGGCCCCGCAGTTTGGGGTAATGACCACCAGGACAAAGGACGATTTGGGCTCGGCACAACTACAGCAACAGTTGGTGGCCCAGTTCCCCAATGTTTCCATTTTGGATTTAAAGCGCATTCTAAACCTATTGGAAGATATTTTGGGTAAAATCGGTTGGGTAATCAACTTCATGGCATTCTTTAGCATTTTTGTGGGAGTAGCCGTGCTCATGGGAGCAATATATAGCAGTAAGCACCAACGCGTAAAACAAAGTGCCTTGCTCAGGACCTTGGGGGCCCAAGGGCATCAGATTTTACAAATGATTGCGATTGAATATGCCATTTTAGGATTTTTGGGAGCCTTTATGGGTGTGGTGTTGGCCGTGTTGGGCAGTTCCCTATTGGCCTATATACTGTTTGATACCACCTTTGCACCTTCATGGATACCGTTTGCCATTATTCTTCCGGCAATTACCCTATTGGTATTTGCTTTGGGAGTGGGTAACAGTATAGGAGTGATCCGAAATTCACCCCTTACCGTTTTGAAAAAAGAAAAGGAGTGAAGCTATGGGCTTCAATATAATGTAAACGGTACCGTGGGACGGGTCAATGACAAACATCATGTATTTGTTAAACAACTTTTGCTTATTTTGAAGGTGCCTGTCCATTTAGGTTGAACAGGAAACTGCAAAAGGTCATAAATCTATATTTATTGAATTGACACATGGAGTTTATAGATTATTATAAAGTTCTGGGTATTGATAAAAGCGCAACCGCAGATGCAATTAAAAAAGCCTATCGGAAATTGGCCAGAAAGTATCACCCTGACCTTAACCCCAACGATAAGGAAGCCGAACTCAACTTTAAAAAGGTGAACGAGGCCAATGAAGTACTGTCCGACCCTGAAAAAAGGAAAAAGTACGATCAGTACGGAAAAGATTGGCAACATGCCGACGAGTTTGAAAAGGCCAAAAGGGCCAATTCACAAGGTCGTTCCAGAAGTTCTTCCGGATATACCTATTCCCATGCCGGTGGCTCTGAACAGGATTTTTCAGATTTTTTTGAATCCATGTTCGGTGGTGCTTCCAGTTTTGGTGGAAGGGGGCAAAAAGTTCGTTTTAGGGGAGAGGATTATCATGCCAAGTTACAATTGTCCTTGATGGACGTGTATACTACCCAAAAGCAGACCTTGACCGTGAACGGGAAAAACATCCGATTGACCATTCCCGCAGGGATAGAAGATGAACAGACCATAAAAGTAAAAGGACATGGTGGGCCGGGAATCCAAGGTGGCCCGGCCGGAGACCTCTACATTACCTTTTCCATTACCAACAACACGGCATTCAAAAGAGATGGAGCCGATTTGTACAAAGCTGTTCAAATACCCTTGACCAAGGCCGTTCTGGGAGGTGAGATTTTGGTGGAGACCCTCACCGGAAAGGTCAAGCTGAAAGTTGCCCCGGGAACCAACAATGGCACCAAGGTAAAATTGAAGGGAAAGGGTTTTCCCAAGTATAAAAAAGAAGGAGAATTTGGAGATTTGTTTCTGACCTATACGGTGGACATCCCCAAAAATCTGACTGAGGAGCAGAAATCCCTATTTGAGGCCTTGGAAAAAACCAACCTAGCGTAAAATGAAACAGGAAAACTACATATCAGTAAAGACATTTTGCCAACATCATGGCGTAAAGGAATCTTTTGTGTATTCCATGTATGAGTTTGAACTGTTGCAAATAGATGACTCAAAAGAGGAAGCTTTGCTTTCAACCGACGAATTGCCGATTCTTGAAAAAATGGTCCGTCTTCACAAGGAATTGGACATCAACCCTGAAGGAGTGCAGGCAGTATACCACCTTTTGCAACAGGTTGAAGGTTTGCAAGAAGAAGTGGCGGCACTTAAAAGAAAGCTGGATAGGTTTGACTTCTAAGCAGGTATCAATGCTTAATGATCATCCCGTCTTCCATTTCAATGATACGGTCCGTTCTCTTTGCAAAGTCCTCATCATGGGTTACCACCAATAAGGATAGCCCCTGTTCTTCCTTCAACCGTTTAAAGATGTTGAACACATTTTCCGAGTTGTGACTGTCCAGGTTCCCGGTGGGTTCGTCACCCATTAATATGGCAGGGTCATTGATCAATGCCCGCGCAATGGCCACCCGTTGCTTTTCGCCCCCTGAAATCCGGGATGCTTTTTGCTGGGCCAAATGTCCAATATGGAGCATGGACAATTTCTCATGGGCATCGTGCTCTATTTCGGCCAAGGACTTTTCCGCCAATTTTTTTGCGGGCAACATCACATTTTCCAAAACACTGAATTCGGAAAGCAAATAGTGGAACTGAAACACAAAACCAATGGATTTGTTTCGGATTCTGGAGAGTTCGTTGTGCGATTTGCCCGTGATCAGTTGTCTGTTCAGATACAACTCTCCCGTGTAATCCGTATCCATTGTGGACAGAATATAGAGTAAGGTTGATTTTCCAGAGCCCGATTTTCCCATGATCGAGGCGAACTCTCCCTGTTTCACTCCAAAGGAAATGTCTTTCAACACATGAAAATCCTTGGGCAAATGAAAGTGTTTATTGATATTTTTTGCTTCTAGTACCAAGTGTGTTTTTTTGGTTAAGTACCTCTTATGATTCGAACCGGGTCAATTTTCTTGGCTTTTTTTGAGGGAAGATACCCTGCAATGAATGTGGAAATCAACGCAAAGGTGATACCAATGATATAATAGGCCATATTGTAATTGACAGGAAACGTGCTTATGGTGGGCAGGGCTTCAGTATGAAATGGGGTTTGGTCAATGATTTTTGATAGCGCAAGACCAATCAGCAGTCCAAAGACACCCCCAACGGCGCCAATGATCATGGCCTGACTCATAAAAATGTATTGTACATCCTTACCGGAAAACCCGGTGGCCTTGAGAATGGCAATATCCTTCATTTTTTCGTAGATGAGCATGTTCAGGATATTGTAGATGCCGAACCCGGCTACAATGAGCAGGGTTATGGATACCGCATACGTGATCAAATTCCGTATGTCCGAACCGGTTTCAAATTGGGCATTGGCCTCATTGATATCCACGGCCTTGGTATTGAACTGTCTTTCCAAGCGTTGCGCCATCAATGCTGCTTCGTCCAGATTCAATAGTTTAATGTTGATGTCCGTAACATAATTCTCCGTCTCACCCAAAATACGCTGTACGGTCTTAAGGTTGGCAAAACTCTGGACGTTATCAATTTCAGCGATTCCACTTTGGTATATCCCTACGATCTTCAAGGGGAAAATGTTCCCTGTTACGGTGCTTATCTGTACCCGGTCGCCCAGGGACAACGACATTTTTTCGGCCAGTCCGGCCCCGAGCAAAATCCCATTATCATTATTTTTTAAGGCTTTGGGAGAACCCTCAATGATGTTATCCTGAATGTTGGACAGCCGAACCTCTTCCATGATGTCCACACCCACTAAGTTGCCACCAAGCTCAATATTGCCCGATAAATAAAATATTTGGGCCTTGAGTTGGGGGGTGGCACCCTTTACATTGGGATGTTTTTTCAGATAATCCAAAATAGGCAGGGCATTGTGTATCTTTTTCTGGCTCTGTTTTGGTTTTATGGAACGGACCACATTAAAAGAGTTCTTGAAGTCTCCAAAAAGGTCAACGGGTTGTTTTTCAGAAGGCCGTATTTCATTGTACAGATGGATGTGTGGCGTTTGGTTCAACACCAAATCGTCCAGCATGGCATTGAGCCCGGTCATAAAACTCACCAAGGTAATATAGGCCCCAATTCCAAAAGTAACACCGAGGGTGGCCGTGACGGTGGATTTCATCTTGGAGATAAGATGTGTTTTGGCAATTCCAAGTATTACGGGCCAGTTGGTCATTCTTCAGGGATATAAATGGCCGTTTTTTCAGTAATTCCATCCAAGACTTCAACCATTTCCATGTTTTGGAGGCCTATGGTGATATCTTTTTCGCCATCATCGGTAAGCACACTGGAGGCCCCAATGAGATACTCCTTGGGAATGGTAAGGGCTTCTTCCTTTTGGGCAATGACAATGTTTCCTTCGCCGGAAAGGCCAGGATACAAAGTGGGTGGCGAATTCACAAAAATGGCCTCGACCATAAAGGTTTGCGAACTTTCATCCTTTCTGGGATATATTTTGTCCACTTTGGCCTCAAATACATCCTCCCCATAGGAGTCCAAGGTAATATAGACTTTTTGGTCGTTTTTCACCTTTACGATATCCACTTCATCGACCAATAGTTCCACCATAAATTTATCGCTTCTTCCCACGGCAGCAACAGGCTCAACCGTATTGATGATTTCACCGGGGTTTTTGTAAATGGCATATACTTTACCGTCTATTTTACTCACCACGGTAAAATCCTCAGAGGTAGTGAGGGAGGATTTATAGGTGTTTTCGGCTTGTTGAACTTGAGTGGCGAGCTCATTTTTGGTCCGGTCGTATTTTTGATTTAACAAGCTCAAGTTGTTTTGGGAAAGTTCATAGGCCAGTTTGCGGTTATCGTATTCCACTTTGGAGCCAATGTTTTGGTCCCACAGGTTTTTTTGCCTGAAATAATTTATGGAATCATTTTTCAATTTCAGTTCGGCTGCTTGGATTTCGTCCTTGATGCCGTTGAGCACCGCGGCACTTCCGCTATAATTTTCACGCGCCAGACGCAATGACAACTCCGCATTTTTTCTATTGAGTTCGGGAGAGGTATTAGTGATTTGAAGAATCCGGTCCCCTTTGGCCACAGTGTCACCCTCTTCTACCCAGACCTTGTCCAAGATCCCCATAACAATGGAATAAGCTTGGTAAAGACTATCAGGCTGTACCGTTGCCGATGCATATACGGATTCGGTGAGGGACATTTTTTTGGGATAGGTTTTATCTGAAGTATGGTTACATGAAAAAAGAAGGGCGGAACCAAAAATGAACAGAAGTGTCTTTCTCATAGTGGGTTTTGTCAAACAATCTCCAAATTACCAATAAAAATTGTATGGGTACTATGAGTAATGTCAGTATTCGATTTATTTAAGTACCCTATATGTACTTATCACAAAACTTTTGGGAATCAAGACCTAAAAAGCAATTCAATTCGTCCCAGTACAATCAGTTCGGACTTATTACTGCCGGCAAAGGCCGAAGTTATGGCTCGGGCCGTTGACATGATGAGCTGTTTTATCCGGTCGGGGAACAGGATTGTGTGTTCGGTGTAAAAAGCTTCGAACTCTTCATAGATTTCATCACTGTCCTTTTCGTATTCCACCAACCAATCAAAAACGGTCTCAATTTGAAAGGCCGCGTCGGTTCCATACTCATCCTCAATATCGTCCACTTCCAGCCAATGGTCACGTACCACTTCCTTTAACCGATCCATCTCCTTTGCATGGATACTATGGTCCGCCATGGCCACGGCATAGAAAAGTCTTCCCAAGTTTTGGTACAATTCATTTCCCAGTTTCTTTTTTGAATCCATCATTTTGATTGTTTTTATGCTTTGAATAAAGATAAACAAGGAAGGGGCCATCGCTTATGATGTAAATCAGTTATTTGCTAACTTTAGTGGGTGAAGCTGTTCGAGAAAAACAATGTGTTCAGGATCCTAACGGAAGTCATTTCGGAAGGGATTCTCATCGTTAACGATCAACAGATCATTGTGGCCAGTAATGTAGTGGCCAACCGTATGTTCGGCTATCAAAAAGGGGAGCTTAGCGGCATGCCCTTGGAAGCTTTGCTTCCCCAAAGCGTGAGGGAGCAGCATAAGATGGATGCTGGGGCGTTTCTTCAAAAAGGCCGCCAAAGAAGTATGGGGCAAGGTCTGGATCTTGTGGGGCTTCTGAAAGATGGTAGTGAATTTCCCATTGAAATTGGACTTAACCCATTTACCCTGTTGCAGAAAAATTACGTAATGGCCATTATCGTGGACATTTCGGAACGGAAAAGGACGGAACAGACCATAGATCACTGGTTCCAGATTTTTAATGAGTCGCTCAACGAGATCTATGTTTTTGATGTGGAGACCTTTGTGTTCATCAATGTAAACCGGGGTGCCCAGCTCAATTTGGGATATACCATGGAAGAATTGAACCAGATGTCCGTTCTTGATATCAAGACCGACCTTTCCGAGAAAAGTTTAAAGAGATTGATAGCTCCATTGGTCAACAAGAAACGGGAAAAGGTCGATTTTGAGACCATCCATAGAAGAAAGGACGGTTCCATATATCCCGTAGAGGTACACTTGCAACTGTCATCCATAGGGAAAAAAGAGGTCTGCTTGGCCATTGTGTTGGACATAACCGAGCGGAAAAATTATACCCAACATCTGGAGAACAAGGTTGAGGAACGTACCCTGCAGCTTAGGGAGGCCTTGAAAGCGGAGAAGCAACTGAACGAATTAAAGACAAAGTTCCTGTCCTTGGTCTCGCATGAATTCAAGACCCCATTGACCAGTATATTGACCTCTGCTTCCTTGCTCTCAAAATATACGGAGACCGAGCAACAGGAGAAACGCGATAAACATATCAACACCATTAGGGAAAAGGTAAAGTATTTGGATAATATCCTTACTGATTTTCTCTCCATAGAACGTTTGGACACGGGGAAAGTCAAGTATAACATTACCTTTTTTCCCTTGAGCAAGCTCATCAATGAAGTGGTCTATAACTCCAATACACTTTTAAAGGAAGGACAGCGGATTCAATACCCCAAGGATATTGATGGCATTAACGTATTTTTTGATGAAAAAATTTTAGCATTGGCCCTGTCCAATTTATTGCATAATGCCATTAAATATTCCCACGAAGGTACCCAGATAGAACTTCGGGTCAAGGAACAGGAAGAGAACCTCCTAATAGAGGTCATGGACGGGGGACTGGGAATTCCAGATGAGGACCAGCCCTTTATTTTTGAACGGTATTTTAGGGCCAGTAATGTGTTGACGAGCCAGGGTACCGGGATAGGACTGAACATTGTAAAACAGCATATGTTCAACCTTGGGGCTGAAATCGATTTTAAGAGTAGCTTGGGCAAGGGCTCAACATTTACATTGACCATACCACTTAAGAACTACAAGGATGAAGAAGATTCTGTTGGTTGAGGATGACCCCTCATTACGGGAAAATATAGAAGAGCTTTTGGATCTATCCGGGTTTCAGGTGTACTCAACCCCAGATGGGAGGATGGCCATTGAAATAGCCAAAAAGGAAAGCCCGGATATTGTATTGTGCGACATCATGATGCCCCAAGTGGACGGATATGAGGTGCTGGAGCAGTTTTCATCCTGTGAGAAGACCAAACACATCCCCTTTATTTTTGTTTCGGCCAAAACCGAGCGCCATGAGGTAAGAAAGGGAATGGAACTTGGTGCGGATGACTATTTGACCAAACCTTTTGAGGAAGAGGAGCTTTTGAATGCCATACATTCCCGTTTGGAGAAGTCCAAACAGTTGGAGAGTGTTTTTTTGAAACGGGGGGAGCATATCAAAGAGCACGACATTAGGTCGTTGCACGAACTGAAGAACTTTTTTGATGATCATGGTCAATTGTTTTCCTTTAAAAAGGATGAGACGGTTTATGCCATGGGCGAACACTCCAACATGGTGTACCTTATTTTAAAAGGAGTGGTAAAGTGTTGTGGTTTGGATGAGGAAGGAAAAGAGCTCATTACTTCTATATATTCGGAAGATGATTTTTTGGGGTTTACCTCTTTGACGGAAAACTATCCCTATCGCGAATATGCCATAGCCATGGAGAATCTGGAACTGGCCGGAATTTCCAAAACCCAGGTAAAGGCCATACTCGAAGAAAACCAGAACGTTTCTTTGGAGCTCATCAATATTATGGCTGAAGATTTGGTGCAGATCAAAAAGCAATTGTTGCAGATGGCGTATAGCTCGGTACGAAAAAAAACGGCCCAAACCCTGCTTCTGTATTCCCAAGCGATGAACAAAGGAAAGGATACCCCTTTAAAAATTGCCCGGAGCGACTTGGCAGGCGTTGCGGGAATTGCTACAGAAAGTCTGATCAGAACCTTATCCGATTTTAAGGACGAAGGACTTATCGTTATAGAAAACCGCGATATAAGGGTCTTGGACAAAGAGGCCTTAAAACATGTCCACTAGCCGAAAATGACATATATCATTCCATCTTTTTGGTGGAATGGCAAACTTGCAGTGTCATTGAGTGGATTATGAAAAATATTTTAATCCCTACCGATTTTTCAGAGAATTCCAAGAACGCGCTTAGGTATGCCCAAGTAATGTTCAGTACCATGGAGTGTAGCT
Source organism: Flagellimonas algicida (assembly GCF_049629585.1). Taxonomy (NCBI): domain Bacteria; kingdom Pseudomonadati; phylum Bacteroidota; class Flavobacteriia; order Flavobacteriales; family Flavobacteriaceae; genus Flagellimonas; species Flagellimonas algicida. The sequence goes on from NZ_JBMYIX010000001.1 coordinate 236,722, forward strand.
TTTATGTGCTCTATGTAGGGGCATTGGTGGATTCGCAAACGGACACTTTTGGAGTTTCCCGTCCAACTGGAAAAGACCTTTCAATAGACAATATAAAGCATATGCTGGCAGATTTTGTGGATGGGTGTAGAGGGAATGTTGGGGATGCCAACCATCACTTTTATACACTGCAAGACTATGGTTTTTTTATTCAGAGCATTAAAAAGAACCTGGAGGAACATCAAATCGATTTAATTGTGATGGGCACCAAAGGTGCTTCCGGATTAAAGGAAAGGGTTGTAGGGAGCAACGCAGGTGATGTGATCACCAAGGTACAGTGCAATACATTGGTGATTCCGGATGCGGTTGTGTTATCCAAACCCAAAGAAATTGCTTTTCCCACCGATTTCAATATTTTCTACACCCACGGAATTTTAAGCTCCATGGCAGAAATGTTGAATTTGTCCGCAAGCAAGCTCAGGATCATGAATGTCATCAAAAAAGGGGAAACGCTGACTTTGGAACAAAAAACGAACAAGGAATACTTGTTTGATTATATGGAGGAGACCTTCCCTGACCGATACAGTTTCCATACCATTACCAACAAAAGTGTAAAAACTGCCATACAATCCTTTGTAGAGAACCAATCGGTCAATATGATAGTCATGGTGGCCAAGAACCTGAACTTCATTCAACAAATCCTGTTCGATTCCATAGTGGAAAAAATAAGCTTTCATACAAGGGTGCCCTTTTACGTTATCCACGAATAAGGTTTTATCCATATACCGATATTGACCAAAATCATATTCTACCTTTTTTCGCTGTCCTATCTTTGGGAAAAGAGCTTACCATGCGCACTATACTTATTCCTACCGATTTTTCTAAGAATGCCCTACATGCACTGCAGTATGCCCAGGAACTGTATAAATGTGAGCGTAGCTGTTTTTTTATCCTTCATGCCTATATGGATGAGGTGTATGGGGAATACAAGACCGCTTCTCCTGAAGACTTGGAAGCACGGAAACAGATAAAGAAAGAAGAGTCCGAAAAACAGTTGGACCATTTGGTAGGGACCGTTTTAGGAAACCCGCCCAACCCGTTGCATAATTTTGAGACCGTTGCCGTTTTTGACAGTCTTGTGGATGGCATCAATGATTTTGTGAACGAGATGAACATAGACATGGTCATCATGGGGACCAAAGGGGAGACCAGTGACCACAAGACCACCTTTGGCAGCTATACCATAGAAGTGTTCAAATATTTAAAATGCCCTGTATTGGCCGTTCCGGAAGGTTTTGAATACAGACAACCCAAGGTAATTCTTTTCCCAACGGACTATATGCTGCCCTATAAACGCAGGGAGCTCAAACTTTTGGGGAACTTGGCCCGTAAGTTCAAATCTGAGGTGCATTGTCTTTACTTCACGGATTTTGAAGAACTCAGCATGAGACAAATGGACAACAAGAAATTTCTGGAAGGTTCCCTTTCCGGTACGTATTTGTCCTTTGGGACCACCTCGGTCAAAAATAAGGCCGAAGGTATCATGGAGTACGTAGAGAAAAATGAGGTTGGAATGCTGGTCATGGTAAACTCAAGACATTCCTTTTTTGAGGACATGCTCTATCGTTCCACAGTGGACCTGCTTGGACTAAAAATGGGGATTCCATTTTTGGTGATGCAGAATCTCAATAGATGAACATTTTAAAAAGAAGGCGATGAAAAACGTACTCTTGCTTACCGATTTTTCCAAGGATGCTTGGAACGCCATTTTTATGGCGGTTAAGCTCTACGCAGACATGGAATGCAAATTCTATGTGTTGCATACCTATGAGCCCAAACAAGAAAATATCACTGGGTTTAAAAGCAGTACTAGGGCGGGAGTGGTCTACCAATCCCTATCGGAGGCATCTGTGGGCCAGCTTGGGGAGGTACTGGAATACTTGGAAGAAAATCATAAGAACCCCAAACATAGTTTTGAAAAGCTGTCCATAGCCGGAGGACTGGTGGAAACCATCAAGGACCTTTTACCTCGCTATGACCTTGACACTATTTTTATGGGAACCAAAGGTTCCACAGGGGCCAAGGAAATTTTTATGGGCAGCAATGCGGTAAAGGTCATAAAGCACATAAAGAACTGTGCTATTGTAGTGGTTCCGGAATCGTATGATTTCCAAAGGTTGGGATCATTGGTCTTTCCAACCGAATATGCCCACTTTTTTCCAAAGAATGTACTGAGGCCTTTATTGAAATTGATCAAACTATGGAACTCCGAGGTCAAGATTTTCCACGTGGCACAGACGTTCAGTCTGTTGGATATCCAGAAGGCCAACAAGGAAATCCTAAAAAAACGGTTTGAAGGGGATACCACCTCATTTCATAGGGTCATTATCAAGACCACGGTGGCCGAGGCCATACGGCAATTTGCTGAAGAGGAAAAGGCCGACCTCATTGTACTCACCAACTATTCCCATGATTTTTTTGATGGATTGACGCAGGAACCCGTGGTAAAAAAAGTAACTTTTAGAACCGAAATCCCACTGATGGTGCTTCCAGATTTTGAAGGATAGCATAGAAATACAACGAATATGATACGGATAGTACTACCCACTGACTTTTCCAAGAATGCTTGGAATGCCATTATTTATGCATTTTCCATCTTTAAGGATGTGGAGTGTGAGTTTGTCATCCTGAATGCTTACCAAGTTGGTGCGTCCGGTTTGTCCACCAAAATGGGCGGCGCCAATGATACCCGCCTGTTCCGGTTGATGAAAGAACAATCGGAGCGCGAACTCCAGGAGGTTTTGGAGAAGGTAGTTGAAATCGATACTGATCCAAAGCATCATTTTAAGACTTTATCCGTTGCGGACCATTTGATCAATGCGGTTGGTAAGACTGTATACAATAAGGAGATAGACTATATTATTATGGGGACCAAAGGCGCTACCGGACTCAAAGAGGTATTCATGGGGAGCAATACCTATAAGATCATCAATGAGATTGATTTTTGCCCTGTAATAGCCGTTCCCGAGGAGTACAACGTCAAGGATTCCATTGGGGATATTCTCTTGGCTACGGGATATGAACATGTTTTTGAGACCTACGAACTCCATCCACTTTTAAAGCTCGCCCAACTTTATAATTCAGAAATATGGGTGACGTATGCTGGAAATCCGGATGGGCTCACTCCCTCACAAATTGAATCGAAAGACACTTTGGAAAAACATCTGTTGGGCACAAGGCACAAGTTCCTTGAAGTGGAAAAGGGAAGTTCCATACAAAGTGCCATTCAAAAAACGGTGGAAGAAAATAAAGGAGTGGATATGGTGGCCATGATCAATTATGCACATGGTTTTTTTGAAAAACTTACCCATGAAGCCGTAATCAAAAAAGTCTCCTTTAACACCCAAGTACCCTTTTTGGTCGTGCACTTATTTGAGTAAAATCAATTTACATATAAGATTTCACCACTTGGACAATCTCTGACTTTTGTAGTACACCGGATTGCCGCCACAATTGTTGACCTTTTTTGAAAAGCAGCATGGTAGGTACGCCCCTTACTTGGTATTTGCTGGCCAAGGGCTGATTTTTGTCCACATCAATTTTTACGATTTTCACTGAATCCCCCAATTCGGCCTTGACATCCTTAAGAATGGGGGCCAACATTTTACATGGACCACACCACTCCGCAGAAAAATCGATAAGTACCAATTGATCGGAGTCTATCAAAGCGTTAAAATTTCCTTTCATGGATGCACTGATTTATAAGATGCAATTTATGAAATCCGATTTTTTTGGGAATTGATGGATATCATGGTTTAAGATGGTAAAAGCATGTAGGTTTGATTAAATTGGAAGGATATGATGCGGATAGTATTGCCCACGGATTTTTCAGGGAACGCGTTCAATGCCATTGCCTATGCGGCAAGGTTATTGGAAGACACCACCTGTGTATTTTATCTACTGCATGCCTATACACCACCCATTTACCGTGTGGACTATACGTTGGGCAGTCCGGGTGAACTTGGACTTCCCGATGACTATAAATACAGTGCGGAGGCCGAATTGGAGAAAACCAGAAAACGAATCAAGGCAGAGTTTGATATCCCAAAGCACGAATACGTGGTACATGCCGCCTTTAATACCTTGGAAGATGAAATCAATACCGTGGTCAATAATGAAAATATAGATTTGGTGATCATGGGCACCCAAGGAGCAACGGGGGCCAAGGAAATCTTGTTTGGTTCGCATACGGTACATGTTGTCAATAAGGCCATCGTTCCGGTTATGGCCATTCCATCCAATTTGAAAAGTATTCCACTTCGGAATATATTGTTCCCCACCGATTATGAAATCGACTTCTCAAAAAGGGATTTGGAGTGTTTGTTGGAATTGTCAAAACCAGGGGAATCCATAGTGCATATCATGCATGTTTCAACCCCAGAAGGACTCACACCACAGCAAAAGAAAAACAAATCAAAGCTTGAAAAACTGATGCAAGGCCAGCCCTGCCAGTTTCATGACCTCCCCGATCAAGAATTGGTGGAAGCCATCAACGCATTTCAGCAAGAGATGCCTGTAGACTTATTGGTGATGGTGAAAAATAAACATTCGTTTTTGGAGCGCCTTTTTGTGGAACCTGTGATCAGGAATATTGGGTTGCATTGCAAAGTGCCTTTTTTGGTGTTGCCCCATACGGCAAATTGACCTAAATCATGGCACAGGACAACAGTCCCATGTAATTTTAGGAAAAAACCTGAACAGCCATGGACAAAAGAGTCTTGTTGCCTACCGATTATTCAAAAAATGCATTGAACGCCATTAGATATGCGTTGGACCTGTATAAAAATGTACAGTGCGATTTTTATATCCTGAATGCCTTTCAGGCTTCGGGTTATACCTTGGATAGTATGATGGTCCCCGAACCCGGTGAACGCCTGTATGATATGGCGAAGGAAGCATCGGAAGCAGGAATGGAACGGCTTATGGGGATGGTTAAGCTTCATCCTGAAAACCCAAAACATCGGTTCCATACCATTTCCACCTTCAACAGTTTGGTGGAAGCCATCAAGAATGAGATAGCGAAGAAAGATATCGATGTAATCGTTATGGGGACCAAAGGCCTTACCGAATCCAAGGCACGCATTTTTGGCACCAACACGGTATCTGTTATGGAAAGCGTAAAAAAATGCCCCGTTATAGCCGTACCCAGCGATTATATGTACGTTCCGCCCAAAGAGATCGCTTTCCCAACGGATTACAAAACAGACTTTAAAAAATCTGAAATGACCCAATTGGTTGAAATTGCAAAACTGCACGGATCAAAAATAAATGTGATCCATATTGATAAGGACAAGGATGGAAAGTTGAGCAAGCAAGAGGAAACCCATAAGCAATTGTTACAGGATATCTTGGAAGGAACCGATTATGAGCTGCATTTTTTGTCTGCCGTAAAAGTAAGCAAGGGCATCAACCTTTTTATTGAGAGTACAAATTGTGATATGATCGCCTTTATGAACAGAAAACATCTGTTTTTTGGAAGCATCTTGTCCAATCCCTTGGTCAAGGAAATAGGGTATGATCCCAAGATACCCATTTTGGAACTGAATGATAATTGAAAAAATGCAAAAAAGGACTGATTGATTAAACACCATAAATAGAATAGGTCATGAGCAGCGAAAATAAAGTAGAAGACTTTCGGTATGAGCTTCAAAGATGGAAATCCTATTTTCAGTTCATTGATGATGAGATATCCTTCATTGAAAAATTACTCAACTCCTATGTTTTTGAGCCTACCACACCAAATCTGTTTGAACGCTTGGAACAGTTCAAGCAAGAGTTCGCAGAATCAAATCAAAAAAAGGAACAGCTTCAAAAAAAGGTTTTGGAACAAGAAAGGCATTTGGGAGGTATTTCGGAGTGTACTTCCAAAATGGACGACACGGGCTACTGTAAGAAACATGATCGGTTGCGGAACGAGGTTGGACAATATTTTGGGGACTACCAAAAGATCAAGGCCGATGTATACGGTTATGCGGGGTTGGTGTTGAAGAGAAGAAAGCCCATAGATTGATCAGTGGCATTCCTGTGTTTTGTTCATAAAATTGGGCTCAAGAGTTTGGCCATGCCCTCGATCAATTTATTGATCCAAGGACGATTGCTGAAAGCTTGATAATCGTCCAGCATAATGGACTTGGAGCAATCCCGTAGAAAATTGTTTTTCATTTTCTTGCACAATGCAGCGTCATAGACAATGGCATTGGCCTCGTAGTTTTGCTGTAGGCTACGGTTGTCCAGGTTGGCGGTTCCAATACTAGCGACTTTGTCATCACATAGCATGACCTTGCTGTGAAGGAACCCGTCCGGATGCAGGTATACCTTGATGCCAGATTTCAGATATGATTCAAAGTAGGAACGGACGCACCAATCCACCAATTTCATATCGGTGGTCGAGGACATCAATAGCCTTACATCTACACCGCTTAAGGCGGCTGTTTGCATACTTTGGAGGATGGCATGGTTTGGGATCACGTAAGGGTTTACGATGTAGACATAGTTTTCCGCATTGTTCATAATGGAGAAATATACCTGCTCTATGGCAGCAAAATCATCATCCGGCCCGCTGGGGACTATTTGCATGGATGATCCTTTTTTTTCCGTTTTATGGATGGTAAAGGATGTGGTGTCCACTTTCTTATTGCTGGCCAAATACCAATCGGAGATAAAAAGTCCGTTCAAATAATCCACGGCCTCTCCTTCAATCCTTAAATGGGTATCGTGCCATTTGCCCAATTGGGGGTCTCCCTTCAGATATTTGTCCGAGATGTTGATGCCCCCTGTGAAGCCTATTTTATTATCGACAACAATGATTTTCCTATGGTTTCTATAGTTTAGGGAGGATAAAAATTTTCCAAATCGAAAAGGGAGGAACTGGGCCACTTCAACCTTGCATTTTCGAAGTCTGTTAAGGTATTGCTTGCTCAAGGAGTAGCTGCCTATACCATCGTACAGTACCCGAACGGTAACGTTTTCCGCGACTTTTCGTTCAAAGATTTCCAAAAGTTTTTCCGCCAAAATACCATCCTCATAGATGTAATATTGCAAATGGATGTGTTCTTGGGCATTTTCCAAAGCCTCAAAAATACTTTCAAAGGTATTTTTGCCATCTTTTAGGAGGGTCAGCTCATTATGGTCGGTGACCGGACATTTTGAAGTCCTGTAGATGAGTTTAGAGATTTTTCTGTAGTATTCGGAGACTTTTACCATGTCAGTGCCATCTTGAGGATGCTTTCTAACGCCAGCATGATTGTTTAGGGAGAACAACTTACTTTTTCTTCGATTTCTACCAAGCAAGAGGTAGAGTAAGACCCCTCCAACGGGAATGGTGAATATGGCCAAAAGCCAAGCCAGTGTTTTGCTGGGGCGTACCCCATTGAGAAGTAGGCTCACCACGATGATCAATCCAATGATGATGTAGGCGATTATGAGTATGGTCACTACCATGGTGTTATCAAAAATATCCAAACCAATACAAATATAGAGGGCTCGCAGGCCCATAATGATGGGCAGGACAAACCGTACTTCACGAAAATAGATATTGTAAGTGAAAATAATCCGATTTCCCTTTGGGATAAATGATGCGGATCAGTCCAGACGTTTTATGCCTGAGGTTAATGGCATACTATTTATGTGGATGATTCTGTAAAATACATCACAAAGCATATGGGTTTTGTTCATATCCCCAAAAACAGGCTTAAGTGGGACATTTTTGTTTGAACTCATTGAAAATGCAGTGCAAACGGTTTATCTTTAGTCAATTCGATAAAATTGGGGCATGGTTGACGAGTGTGCCCAAAAACAAAACCTAGGGGATACCATATGAAAAGAAGGGCACTGATCAGAAAATTGGGACTTGTTCCCTTGACCGGAGTTTTTGCACAATTGCTACCGTCCAGCGTATATGCGGGATGGGGCACGGAAAAAACCATTGACAAAGCAGATGTACTAAAGAAAGCCGCCAAAGGCAAGAGTATTTATGAGAAGTTGGGAGTCCGTCCGGTAATCAATGGGCGGGGCACCATCACGGTCATAGGAGGCTGCCGGGTACTTCCTGAGGTAGAGCAGGCAATGCAAGAAGCCACCTTGGATTATGTTGAGTTCGATGAATTGATGGATGGTGTGGGCCAACGACTGGGGGAACTGACAGGGACAGAGTTTGGCGTGGTCTCCACAGGAGCCACAGGGGCCATGATGATCGGAACCACTGGAATAGTGACCGGAGGTGATCCGGACAAATTGTGGCAGCTCCCCAACCTGGATGGAATGAAGGATGAGGTCATTATCCCTCGATATTCATGGACGGCATATGAGTCTGCAGTCAGGGGAGTCGGTGTTCGCATGATCACCGTGGACAATAAGGAAGAACTTAAGGCCGCTTTGGGCCCCCGTACAGCAATGGTTTTGGTTTTGGCCGGGTCGAAATCCATGAACGGACCACTTTCCGTAAAAGAGATAGCAAGTGTTACCAAGCCACTGGGTGTCCCAATTATGGTGGATGCCGCAGCGGAAGGATTGCCGGTACCCAATCCCCATATTTCACAAGGAGCCGATTTGGTAGCCTATAGCGGAGGAAAATATTTAGGGGGTCCCCAGTGTGCTGGATTGTTGATCGGGCGTAAAGATTTGATCAAGGCAGCCTGGGTGACCAGTGCACCCCATCATGGGTTTGCAAGAGGATATAAGGTTGGCCGGGAAGAAATCATGGGCATGCTTACCGCCGTTGAAATGTGGATGAAAAGAGACCATGCCAAGGAAAGGGAAATATGGACCAGTACCTTGGAATACATTGCGGACAAACTCAACAAAATTCCCGGATTGGAGACCTCCATCAGACAACCCCCACCGGAGCAACTATCCAATCCCAGTCCCTCACTTAAGGTACAGTGGGATATGAAGAAAATACCCTTGACCGGATATGATGTAGAGCAAATATTGTGGGATGGTACACCAAGAGTAGCCGTTAGTGGAGCGGGTAGCTTTTTGCCCTTTCCCCCCAATATGGAACCCAACATCCGAATCAATACGTCACAGCTTAGGGAGGGCGAGGAAAAGATAATTGCCGACCGCGTATTCGAGGTTTTGTCCAATCCGCCCAAAATAGAGAAAAACCTGGATGCTGCCTCTTTCGATTTAAGTGGGGAGTGGGACGTTGCCATAGAGTTTGCAGCCACCGCTTCGGATCAAACCTTTGTCATTGCACAAAACGGGGAAGACGTAAAAGGGACCCATTACGGTAGTTATGCTTCCCGGGCGTTGCAGGGTAGTGTTCATGGAGATGAAGTGCTTATACGCAGTTCCCATACCTTGGATGGGGTTCGTCTTAATTTTACCTTCAAAGGGAAAATCCAGAATGGACAGTTGATGGGAGGTGATGTCAGTTTTAGCGAATACGGAAATGGAAAATGGCAGGCCAAACGTCGTTATTGATAGTATGGAGATATGATCGACGGAATGGAAAGAATCTATAATGACGCCTTTTAGTTGCCTAAACTATTTTTTTTCTTAAATTAATTTTGTTGAACCCTACAGATTCAAGAATTAAGGTTGTTCAATAGGAATTATACCAATAATTTTTCGGATGATGCCATCTGCCTTGTTCATCGTATAGAGATTTCCCTCGCCATCTTTTCCTATGCGAAGATCTGTTCGGGATTTTCCGACGATTTTTTTCATATCGGTATGTTCCCCCTTATAAAAAACACCAAGCTCTTGGATGGGAACGGGCTGTGGTTCCATTGAAAAACCGTTTAGGAAAAAGAGTTTCCCCCGTACAATGTCCCCAAAAACATATTGATGGTTGAGTTCCTTGATCGGGCCTTCATAGACATATCCTCCAGAAATGGCATTCCCGGTTTCATGGCCAAATAGTGCAAAAGGAAGTTCATAAGGTATATCGTTTGGGGTGAGACTGTAGGTTTCTTTTAGTTGTTTTGGATTGATTCCAAAGTACCCTTCGCGCTCATTCCATCCATAATCGCTGCCGGGCTTGACCAGATTGATTTCTTCCACGGTCAGTTCTCCCACATCTCCCGTGACAAGGCGAGCATTTTCTCCCTTCCCGACCCATGTGATCCGATGTGGATTTCTAAACCCGTAGGCATATATTTCTTTCCACACACCTTTGTCGCTACTCGTGGCATAAGGATTGTTCTTGGGAATCCCATATTTCCCATTTCTGGAATTGTTCCCCATGGGGTCCAATCTAAGGATGGTGCCAAGTGGGGATTGGATACTATGACATAACTCTGGATACCCTGCAATGGTGCAGCCGCCATCCCCGATACCCAGATATAACATGCCATAATCCGGGTTGTTTTTATCCGTGACGTTTGAGAAGATGATATCCTGCATACCATGTAATCGGGTAGGGACATCAATTCGGAGAAGTTCTTTCCTGCTCCCATTGAAAACAGATTGCATGGGATCGCTGCTCACCCATTCGGTAAGAATCCATTGCATAGCCACTTCAATACCTTCCCCTAAAGTAAAGTCAGACTCGATACCTTGTGGTTTTTCAGTATGGATGGTATAGATTTTCCCATTTTTTACATACTCTGGATGAAAGATAAAGTTACCGAGTCCCGATGCGAGTCCCGGACCATCGATAAAGTTCTCCGTTCTTTCCTTCAGATTGAGAAAAACGTTGGCCTTTCCGTTTTGCAATTGGTAGATACTCCCTCTCTGATCGTGGACAAAGAGGAGCGACTTGCCATTTTTTAAGGGAACAGATCGCATGCTGGCCACTCGGGAAGGTGGGTTTTCCCCGGTTTTGGGCATCTTGATAAAGTCCTCCAGCACAACGGATAATTGGGAGTGATGTACCTTGGGAATCGTGCTGAGGTCCGGTTTGGTTCTTTCGATGGAATCCTTACTTTTCCCAATCCCTGTTTCATGGTCGTCAAATGATAATCCCAAACTATCCGATGTTTTATGGATATAGGTGAATATGGATTCAACCTCCTCTTGGGACAGGAATGCAAACGAGGGCATATAGCTTTTGTACTGCTCGAAAAGCAGAGTTGCCCGTTCATCTTTATCTTTGATCAGCTTTTCAGGATTCTGTACAAATTGAAGCAACCAATCTTTTTCAATTTGAGTTGTGATTCCTCCCAATTTAGGTCCCATGCCATTCATCTTTAGGTCATGGCACGAAGCACAATATTGATTATATAAGGCTTTGCCTTGGACGGCATCCCCGGTCCATTTTGATTCTTTTTTGGTTTGGCACCCCGAGGCAAAAATGATTCCGATGAGCATTGCAAAAGCAATCCATGGAATGGTGCGTCTATCTTTTTTGCGTAGTGGATGCGTTTGGATTGACATACGGGGGTGTTGGTTATTCACTTTTGGATCTGTCCAAAACGTAAAGGATACCTCCTAAAACATGGTTCAGAAAACGTTCATCGGAATAGGACTCCTTGGTGTGGCCCAAAGCGGTATAGAACATTCGTCCACCCTCAAAAGGTTTGTACCACGAAATGGGATGTCCGTTCTTATGCTTTCCTCCTTTGTAAGTGGACTCATCCACAGAAATAAGAAGATTGAAATTCTCATCCATCCATCTAAAGTTGTACCACTCGTCAAAACGTTTCCAGGGTTGGGACAAATGCTGGGTGGACAGATGCGTGTTATCGTGTACAATGAGGGTGGCTTCCTGCGGCTCTGGATGTCCATCAAAATAACCACCGATCATTCTGCCATACCATTCCCATTCATACTCTGTTGTGGATGCCCCATGGATACCCATAAAACCTCCCCCGGATTGTATGAAATTCTTGAAAGCGGCCTCTTGTTTTCGGTTAAATACATTTCCGCTGGTGCTCAGGAAAAGGACGGCATCATACTCCTTGAGTTTTTTGGTGTTGAACCATCTGGATTTTTCAGTGGTTTCTACCTCAATGCCATTCTCGGCACCTAGTTTTTTTAAGGCCTCGACGCCTACCTCAATGGACTCATGTCGAAACCCTTTGGTCTTCGAGAAAACAAGTAACTTTTTGGAAGGAGCATCTTGGCACCAAACCAAAAAGGGAGCAAAGCATAGCATGCAGAGTAGCAATCCGCTTCTTTTTCCATTAAGTAAGGTAGGTTTGAAAGCACCTAAAATATTCTTCTTGGTTAAGCTTTTTATATGCATATGGTTTTGTTTGGTTGTTTTGTGTTAAAAATACACAAATACAATAATAGGGATGTTTTCGTATAAAAAAAAGCATTGTTTTAACAATGCTTTTTTAATACTGTAAGGAAAATCCAAACGGGATTGCATACAAGTTTATGTCATATGGAGGTATCCACTACGCCTCACAACTGGCACATTCTTTTTTCTGCTTGAATTTTTGTGCAGCATTCATGCTATGTTGGTAATACAGGGATTTTAGCCCCAATTTCCAGGCGGTTACATGGATTTTGTTGATTTCCTTTGTGGGCATGTCCGGGTGCACGATGATGTTCACGGACTGACCTTGGTCAATATGGTTCTGTCGGTTGGCCGCTTGGTAGATAATATCCAATTGGTCCAACTCGGAATAGGTCTTGAATACGGCTTTTTCTTCTTCGGACAAGAAATCCAAGTGCTGTACCGATCCATCCATATCCCTAATGCTTTTCCACACCTCAGTGGTATTTTGGCCTTTTTCTTCCAAAAGTTCCATGAGAAATGGATTTTTAATGGTCACCTTGATCTTGGCGATATCCTTCACGTAGCAATTGGACCAGATGGGTTCAATTCCTTGGGAAACCTGCCCCAAGATAAACGCAGAGGAAGTGGTGGGCGCTATGGCGTTCAATGTGGCGTTTCGCCTTCCGTAGCCTTTCAGTACCTCGGGCTCTCCAAAACGTTCGGCCAATGCCTCGGAAGCGCTATAGGAACGCTCTTTGATGGTTTTGAAAATTTCACTGTTCAGGTTATAGGCTTCTTGACTGTCAAAGGCCAATCTTTTGGATTGCAACAGAGAGTGCCATCCCAGCACACCCAAGCCCAAAGCCCTATTTTCCTTGGCAAAGTTGTAGGCCCGCTCCATAAAAAGGAAGGTTTGGCGGTCATCACGATCGGATGAATCCCGATAGGCTTCCAACTTTTCAACAAACTCCGTGATCACGGCATCCAAGAAGTGGACCATGGTTTCCACGGCATCGGTGTTCTTCCATTTGTCGTAATGCAATACGTTGATGCTGGACAATACACAGACAAAGGACCAATCATCGTTGGAAGGCAACATGATTTCGGTACAAAGGTTACTGGCATGGATACGGTGCTCTTTGTCCTTATAAACATCTGCAGCACCATTGTTGGCATTGTCGGAGAAGAACACATACGGATAGCCCATTTCGCCCCTTCGTTGCAATACTTTGGCCCAAACCGTTCTTTTGTCCACATCACCATCGATCATTTCCTGCATCCATTGGTTGGTAACGGTAACCCCGTGGGTAAGTTGTTGGATAGGGTTCCCTTCGGTACCGATTTCCAAAAACTCCATGATATCATTATGCTCTATGGGCAAATACGGTGAAAAACGCCCACGACGAACCGACCCTTGGCTTACCACATCCACCATGGACTCGAACAATTGCATAATGTGCACGGCCCCCGAAGCCTGCCCATTGTTCTTAACCGGCGCACCCCTGTGTCTGATCTTCCCAAAATACCCCGAAGTACCACCACCCAATTTGGACATCATGCCCACTTCGGACTGGGTGTACAGGATATTCCCCATATCATCATCAATGTGGGAACCAAAACAGCTTATGGGCAATCCCCGTCTTTTTCCAAAATTGGACCAAACCGGAGAAGCCAAGGAGAAGAACCCTTCGGACATATAGTTATAGAACTTGTCTGCATAGCCTGGAATACCCAAGATATCCTCGGCCCTTTCGGCAATTTCCCGAATACGGCCCTCAGGAGTTACGCCCTCCGTAAGATACCCCGACGCCAAAAACTGGCGACTGTATTCGTTTAACCATTCAAACCCTTGTTGTTCTTCTTGGGTCTTGAGCTTGGTTAGGGTGCTTTTTCTGGCATTTACAAGTTCTTGGGTACTGTTGTCTTGACTTTGTTCAACAATGTGGGTGGCTTGGGTTTTGTTCTCCATAATTTAAAAAAGGTCGTCGCTGGTTATACTTTGTGTTCTTTTGCTATAGTTGATGGATCGTTTTACAAAAAAGTCACCATGTTTGGTTCCAATGATCTCATCATCAAACCATTCGGTCTGCTCCAAGAGCTTTTGGTCCACATCGAATATTTTGGCAATGCCAATGCTTTCCAAAGAGTTGTTGAATCGGTTCTTGATGAATTCGTTCACCACTGCCTTGGGAAGGAAATCCAGTTCCCCTTCCTCAAAGATCCAATCCACAATTTTGCTCTCTGCTTCAAAGGCTTTTTCACAGATTTCCTGGATCATGCTCTTGTAAGCCTCGTCAAACCACTCTGGATGTTCTTTTTTGATGATATTGATCACGTCAATTCCAAAATCGCCGTGGATCTGTTCTTCCTTGGAAGTGGCCTCCACTACGTTGGAAATTCCCTTGAGCACATTTTTATGCTTGTTAAAGGCCATGATGATCAAAAACTGGGAGAAGAGTGAAACGTGTTCTATAAACAGGGAAAAGAGTAGAATGGACTCTGCATACTCCTTATTGTTTTCACTCTTGGCATTTTTCAGAGCTGTTTCCAAATACTGCACCCGTTTCATGATCACCGGTTTTTTCTTCAGGTTTTCAAACTCTTGGTTGAGCCCCAAAATTTCCAATAGGTGCGAATAAGCGTCGTGGTGCCTTACCTCACTTTCGGCAAAAGTGGCGCCCACAGAGCCTATTTCTGGCTTGGGCATGCGGTGGTAGATATCGCCCCAAAACGTTTTTACCGCCACTTCAATTTGGGAAATGGCCAACATGGTATTTTTAATGGCGCTGCGCTCCACATCGCTCAATCCCGATTTGAAATCTTGGATGTCACTGGTAAAGTTGAATTCGGTATGGATCCAATACGAGTGCCGAATGGCGGGTACATATTCATACAATTGTGGATACTCGTAGGGCTTTAGGTTGATGCGCTTTTCAAAGATATCCGTCTCGCGCATTTGGGCCCTCTTGTTCCTGTAAATGATGTAGGCTTTGGCCACATCATGGAACTCACTGTCCATTAACTCATTTTCCACAACATCCTGTACCTCCTCCACAGTGGGCACGTAATGTGTATCCTTTTGCATTCGTTCCAATAGGGTCTCATGGACGCGATTGGCTATGCTCTGCGCATCATTTATCTGACCATGGTCCACTGCGGTCATGGCCTTTAAAATTGCGTTGGTTATTTTGTGCAAATCGAAGGGCTGTGTACTAAAATCCCTTTTAGTAATATGAGAAATATGCATGAAAAAATGTGTTTGGATTTGTTCTCGATGAACTACATGTAAAATTCACATTTTCTTTAGTTTGATTTTATGTTAACCGATTTAGGTTCTCAACACTTTTATCAACAATGGACTTAACTATCAGTTAATCAACGATTAAGATGTTTTAAATTAAAATGGGGCAAATGGGAGGGTTGTAAGGTAGTATTGCCGAACGGTTCCAGAATTTTTGCTCCTTAAGGTATTGAAACAGGGAGCTGTTATCGATTTTCCAATAGGTAAATCCTTCCATGACAGGAGCACATGCTACTTAAAAGTGTATTGGGTTTTTGTCTTGTTGATTGAGAAGAAAGTGGTCAGTTTTTGATGCAAAATTACCTTTAGAGCCCTTCTCATGTTGGCAAAAGTCATCATAATGATCTTCTTTGATAGGAATGAATATAGTTTAAGATTTTGTTCACACCCCTAAAGTCATATTGCGTTAATTGAAAGTTAAACTATTATAATATAATAGTAATACTATTATTTTTGCAATTCTTAATTTCAAAGTCTTCGATTATGGATAGGTTGATGCAGTCCATTAAGATGGATATCAATGAAAAACTCTATGTGAAAGATCCTGAATCATCCACATTGGGGAAAAAAATTGTTGAGCAAGGCATTCTCTTGATTTACGAGATAGGTTTTGAATGCTTCACCTTTAAAAAGCTGGGAACAAAGATTGGTTCCAATGAAAGTTCAATCTATCGCTATTTTGAGAACAAACACAAAATGTTGCTGTATTTGGCATCTTGGTATTGGGGGTGGACCGAGTACAAGTTGGTATTTGCAACCCATAGTATTTCGGACAGTAAAGAAAAGCTGAAGAAAGCAGTGGAAATACTTGCCCAGACCGTTGAGGAGGATAAATCCTTTACCCACGTCAATGAAGTGCTATTGAACAAGATTGTAATCAGTGAGTATTCCAAATCATACCTGACCAAAGAAGTGGATAATGAAAATAAAGAGGGGTATTTCACAATTTACAAGCGGTTGGTGGACAGGCTTAGCGAGATGATTGCGGCCGTGGACCCAAAATATCCATATCCACTCAGCTTGGCCAGTATGGTCATGGAAGGGACCCTGCACCAGTTTTTTTTAAAAGAGCACTTCCCGGCCCTTACCAACTGCAATGATAAGGTGGCTCCCGCCGAATATTTTGTGGATTTAATTTTCCGAACCTTAAAAACAAAGCCCAATGGCTAAGAACATTTTAACGGCATGGCAACGATTGATGGGCATGCTTACCTTGGATAAGAAGGATATCTTTCAGGTATTTTACTATGCAATTTTTGCCGGACTGGTCAATCTTTCCCTTCCTTTGGGTATCCAAGCGATCATTAACCTTATTCAAGGTGCGCAGATAAGCGCCTCATGGGTGGTCCTTGTGGTTTTGGTGACCGTAGGGGTGGCCTTTGCCGGTGCGCTGCAACTCATGCAGATCAGGATCATAGAAAATGTCCAACAAAAAATATTTACAAGATCTTCGTTTGAATTTGCCTATCGATTTCCAAAAATCAAGATGAGCCAATTCAGCAACCATTATCCGCCAGAATTGGCCAACCGTTTTTTTGATACCCTCACAATCCAAAAGTCGCTATCCAAAATACTGATTGATTTTCCGGCGGCCTTGTTGCAGATTGTGTTTGGACTTTTGCTGCTTTCCTTTTATCACCCATTCTTTATTCTTTATGGATTGCTGTTGGTGCTCTTGATCTATGTGGTGCTCAAGTTTACGGCCCAAAAGGGATTGGAGACCAGTTTGGAGGAATCCAAGAACAAGTATAAAGTGGCCCATTGGATACAGGAAATTTCCAGATCTATCATCAGTTTTAAACTTTCCGGTAAGACCTCACATGCCATGGATAGGAATGATTACCTGGTGGCCCATTATTTGGATGCCAGGGAAGGACACTTTAGGGTATTGGTCATACAGTTTATCCAGATGATCGGCTTTAAGGTACTGGTCACGGCTGGTTTACTGTTGATCGGTGGACTTTTGGTATTGGACCAACAAATGAACATAGGCCAGTTTGTTGCTGCGGAAATCATTATTCTTTTGGTGATCGGTTCCGTGGAGAAACTCATTTTGGGGCTGGAGACCTTTTATGACCTCTTGACCTCCTTGGAAAAAATGGGACAGGTAGTGGATAAGGAAATGGAACCTCAACAAGGGGAAACACCCTTTGAAGGAACCAATGGATTGACCATAGAGCTTCAGGATGTGACATATGTGGTGCCGGGAAGGGGCAAGAAGATTTTGGAAGACATAACATTTACGATTACTCCACAATGCTCCATTTTATTGAAAGGTACAAGCGGTTCAGGGCGATCTACCTTACTTCGCTTGATTGCGGGGATCCATGAGCCCAGTGAGGGAAAGATCTATGTAAATAATGTGGCCCTCCAAGGGATATACCTTAACGAATACCGTTCACTTTTGGGGCAATCGTTGACGGAGGAGTACCCATTTGAAGGCACCATATTGGAGAATGTGACCTTTGGGGACAAGAACATTCCCATGGAAGATGTGTACTGGGCATTGGAGAAAACGGGCCTTACACAGTTTGTAAAGGAACAGCCCCATGGACTGCAGACCATGCTTTACCCCGAAGGGAAAAAGATTCCCTATACCATATCCAAGAAAATTGTTTTGGCCCGAAGTGTTGTACACCGTCCGAAGCTCTTGATCCTCAAGGACCCGTTAGATCAATTTGAGGAGAAAGAAGCGGAAGAAGTAATGGATTTCCTTTCCGATTCTTCCAATGGATGGGCCTTAGTAGTTGTCAGTGAGAACCGCAAATGGGTAGATCGCTGCAACAGAATACTGACCATAGAAAAAGGAAAATTGATTAACCCAAGTTAAAGACCATGCTGAACATCTCACATAACAAGCTAAATAAGAAAGTGGATCTTTCCCGCTATAAGGCTGGCACCAAGGTTTTTCAAAAGCGCCATTACAAACAGTTCAATCGGTTTTTGGCAGCGTTTTCCATAATCCTTTTGGTGATCCTCTTTTTGCCATGGACCCAGAATATATCGGGTAGAGGGTATTTAACCACATTGACCCCGGATCAACGTCCGCAGACCATTCAGTCCCCAATCCCGGGACGGATTGAAAAATGGTATGTTCGGGAAGGGGATTATGTGGAAAAGGGAGACACGATCCTCCACATTTCTGAAGTGAAGAGCGAATATTTTGACCCTAGTTTGGTGGAACGCACCGGAAAACAGATCAAGGCAAAGTCAATGGCCGTGACCTCCTACCAAGAAAAAGTAAAGGCGTTGGAAACACAGATCAAGGCTTTGACCCAGGAACGGGGGTTAAAACTGCAACAAGCCAAGAACAAATGGGAGCAATCCAAACTAAAGGTGAAAAGCGATAGCATTGACCTTGAAGCGGCCAAGACCAATATCACCATTGCCCAACGGCAATATGATCGGGTGGTCCAATTGGAAAATGAAGGCTTAAAGGCGGTGACCGACTTGGAGGAAAAGCGATTGAAGCTCCAAGAAACCCAGGCAAAGTTGGTTTCACAGGAAAATAAATGGCTGGCAAGCAAGAACGAGGTCATCAATGCCCAGGTGGAGATCAATAGGGTGCAGGCAGAGTATACCGACAAGATTTCCAAGGCCCAAAGTGATTTGTTCACGGCCCAGTCCAATCAGTTTGACTCCGAGGCCCAAGTGACAAAACTGGAAAATGCCTACACCAATTATGAGATGCGAAACAGTTTATTGTACATACGGGCGCCACAAAGTGGGTATATCAACAAAGCCATTCAATCCGGAATCGGGGAAACTTTCAAGGAAGGTGATCATTTGGTGGGAATCATGCCTTCGGAATACGATTTGGCCGTTGAAACCTATGTGAACCCTATAGATTTGCCCTTGATCAATTTGGGAGAAAAAGTACGAATCCAGTTTGATGGTTGGCCCGCCTTGGTTTTCAGTGGATGGCCCAATGTATCCTATGGTACTTTCGGGGGAAAAATAGTGGCCATAGAGACTTTTATAAGCACCAATGGAAAGTATCGCGTGTTATTGGCCCCGGATGAGGAAGATGTTCCATGGCCCAAGGACATTAGGGTGGGATCAGGCGCTATGACCATGGCACTCTTGGAAGACGTTCCCATTTGGTTTGAACTGTGGAGGCAGCTCAATGGCTTCCCGCCCAATTACTATCAACCCCAAAACGCAAACACGGATGGTAAAAAGAAGTGAAATACGGACTTTTATAGGTATTTGTCTCTTCATGGTTTGGGGAACCTATGCGCAGCAGGATAGCTTGGTGCTTGGGTTTAAAGAATATTTAGGGTATGTGAAAAAGTACCATCCCATTGCAAAACAGGCCCAATTGACATTGAACGTAGGTCAGGCTAATTTAATGAAGGCGAGGGGAGGTTTTGACCCAAAGATCGAGGTAGATTATGACCGAAAAGAGTTCAAGGGAACCGAATATTGGGACCGCCTCAATACAACCTTCAAGATACCTACGTGGTTTGGTATTGAGTTAAAGGGGAGTTTTGATCAACGGGAAGGTACGTACCTCAACCCAGACGAGTCTCTTCCTGAAGATGGCTTATACAGTGCGGGCATATCCATGTCCTTGGGAAAAGGATTTTGGATAAATGAGCGTATGGCCACCTTGCGAAAGGCCAAACTGTATAGGGAACAGACCAAAGCGGACCAAGACCTAATGGTCAATGAGGTGCTGTATCGTGCGTCTGTGGCTTATTTTGATTGGTTGAAGGCGTATCGCGATGCACTGGTATTCAAGGATTTTTTGGGCAATGCCCAAACCCGGTTCCAAGGGGTGAGGCAGAGTGCTCTGGCTGGGGATGTGGCCATGATCGATACCGTGGAAGCAAAAATAGCGGTAAGAAACCGTGCGTTGGGGTACGAGCAGAGTAAGGTGGACGTATTGAAGAAATCCCTTGAACTGTCCAATTTTTTATGGATAGATGATGTGCCCGTGGAGTTACAGCCCGGCGTAACACCCGATTTGGATACTGCAGGACGAATAGATGGTACACTGGAGATTTTGGGAAAGCCCCTGGATAGTTTCAGTATGGAGAAACATCCCAAGCTACGCTCCTTGGAATTTAAAATAGAACAGCTTTTGGTGGATAAAAGACTCAAAGCCAATAAGCTGCTTCCTAAACTGGATGTAGAGTATAATTTTATCACAGAAACGCCAGATCGGATAAACTCCCTTATCGTGGATAATTTTAAGGGAGGTGTTACATTTCAGTTTCCATTGTTTTTACGAAAGGAAAGGGGCGATTTAAAATTGGCCAAGTTTAAGCTTATGGATGCAGAGTTTGAGCGGGACAATGCACAGGTGGCACTTCAAAACAAGATAATTGCCATTTATGGGGAATTGGAATCCTACGAAGTCCAAAACCAATTGATTGTCGATATCGTAACGGACTACACTACCTTGTTAAAGGCAGAGGAGCGCAAGTTCAGTTTTGGGGAAAGTTCCCTCTTCTTGATCAATTCAAGGGAGAGTAAACTCATCGACACCTATTTAAAACGCAATGAAATGGAGAACAAATTCTTCCATACCAAGGCAAAATTGTTCAAGAACTTGGCCATCAACCCTAAAATATTGTAGGCTGTTCAAAAACCTACTTTATCCAAAAAATATAGTTTGCTCTAGCTGTTTTCAGGGGATGAAGCAATACCTTTGTTAAGCACGTTTTTTTTGAATGATCGCAAATGAACTTGACCATTGAGAACATTTTATTGGTAGGCTCCCTATTGCTCCTTTTGAGCATATTTGCCGGAAAGACCTCCTATAAATTTGGCGTCCCCACCTTGTTGCTTTTTTTGGCCGTGGGGATGTTGGCTGGATCGGATGGGATAGGAGGAATTCAATTTGATGATCCCAAGATAGCCCAGTTCATAGGTATCGTGTCCCTTAACTTCATTCTGTTCTCCGGAGGGCTGGATACCAATTGGAAAGCCGTAAAACCCATACTCAAGGAAGGAGTGACCCTATCTACCTTGGGAGTTTTATTGACTGCGCTGACCTTGGGGCTGTTCGTATGGTATATTACCGATTTTACATTTTATGAAAGTATGTTGTTGGGTTCCATTGTGTCCTCCACCGATGCGGCTGCGGTATTCTCCATCTTAAGGTCCAAAAGCTTGGCATTAAAGGCCAACCTGAGACCCACATTGGAGTTGGAAAGTGGAAGTAACGACCCCATGGCCTATGTGCTTACCATCGCTTTTTTGACCTTAGTGGTCAACCAAGACCAAAGCTTTATGTCTGTTGTCCCCATGTTCCTGCTACAGATGGTTTTGGGTGGGTTAGGTGGTTTTGCCTTTGGAAAGCTCAGTAAGTTCATCATCAATAAGATTAAGCTGGATTTTGAAGGGTTGTATCCCGTGTTGGTCATCGCTTTGATGTTCACCACCTTCTCCGCAACGGATTTTGTGGGCGGAAATGGGTTTTTGGCTATTTATATCTGTGCCGTGTACTTGGGTAACCAAGATTTGATCCACAAGAAGACCATCTTAAAAATGTACGATGGTTTGGCGTGGTTGATGGAAATTGTACTCTTCTTGACCTTGGGACTGCTTGTTTTTCCAAAACAGGTGATTCCTTTTATGGGTATAGGTCTGCTTATTTCACTTTTCTTGATTTTGGTGGCCCGTCCGGTGGGAGTTTTCCTGAGCCTTTTGCCCTACAGAATGAAGCTCAGAAGGCGGTTCTATATTTCATGGGTGGGCCTAAGGGGAGCAGTGCCCATTGTGTTCGCAACGTATCCGCTGCTAGCAGGAATCGATAAGGCCAATATGATTTTCAACATTGTTTTCTTTATTTCGGTGACCTCCATACTCATCCAAGGGACCACACTGTCCATTGTGGCGAAATGGTTGCATGTGGCATTACCGGAAAAGGTAAAGAAAGCAAGTGCTACCGATTTACTGCTGTCAGAAAATCCAAAAGCGGAAATGAAAGAGATTTTGGTGACCCCTGACTGTTTTGCCACGGATAAAAAGATTGTGGAGTTGGGCTTTCCAAGAAATGCCATCATTGCCATGATCAAACGGGATGATAGTTATGTAACCCCCAATGGTTCCACAATAATTGAAGCTTGGGATAAATTGGTGGTCCTTGCCGATCGACCTGAAATCTTTGAGGAAGTGGATAAGACTTTGAAAGGATTGTGAGCCAACCTTATCGTTTTGGCAACATGGAATATAATGCCATACACTGAAAAAATAGGTAGCTTGCGGAACAATATTTTTTGGACAGAAACCCAACTAAAAATAAAGAACAACCTTTCCGATGAAAAAAAGCATTCTCTTCCTTTTCCTTTGTGCCACCATATATGTGGGCCATGGTCAGACCATAGATGTCATTTCCTATAACATCCGCTACGATAATCCCAATGACAACCCCAACCACTGGGAGAACCGAAAGGATTTTCTCATTTCCCAACTGAATTTTTATGCTCCTGATGTTTTTGGGGTACAGGAAGGGCTTATCAACCAACTAAAGGATATGGATAGCGGCCTTGAAGACTACACCTATTTTGGTATAGGACGTGACCATGGGGACGAAAGAGGGGAGTTTACCGCTGTTTTTTACAATCAGAAGAACATTGAACTGTTGAAAGAAGGTACATTTTGGTTGTCCACTACACCAGAAGTCCCTTCCAAGGATTGGGATGCGGCCTTGCCCAGAATTTGTACCTACGGCTTTTTTAAAGATAAAGGGAGTGGAGCCCGGTTTTTCGTGTTCAATACCCACTTTGATCATGTGGGTGTACAGGCGCGGGAGGAAAGTGCCAAACTCATCCTGCAAAAGGTAAAAGAGTTGAATCCAGGGAATCATCCAACAGTGTTGATGGGTGATTTTAACCTGGAAAGCAACAGTAAAGGCATCCAACTGATTGTTCAGCAGATGAAAGATACCCATATTGAGGCTGGTCCCAATGCCTTTGGTCCCGAGGGCACCTTCAATGGGTTTGATTTTGGCAAACCTGTGGACAAAAGAATCGATTACATTTTTGTTTCCGACGGGATCAAGGTGGTCAAAAGTGCCATTTTAAGCGATTCAAAAGACCTTAGGTATCCATCCGATCACTTACCGGTATTTGCGCGATTGGACTTCGGTCCAGAACAGTCCAAATAATTTCCATGATACAGGTTTTATAGCTTGTAAAGTTTACAATATGGTAATATTTCCCAAGCAGGTTTTTTATGAAATTTGTCCCTGATGGGAGAAAGCCATACCAAAAAAGCTTCCCTGGAGGAGCTCGCCAGTCGTATTGCAAAATCAAATAGGGATGCATTCAACACCCTGTTCGGTTTGTTGTGGGAACCCATGTACACCTATGCTGCTTCCGTGGTTATGGACGATTCCGTGGCAAAGGATTTGGTCCAGGAAGTCTGGATGGATTATTGGCAGCGCCGGGAAGAGCTGCAAATTGTCAGTATTAAACCATACCTGTATAAAGCCGTTCGTTATAAATGCTATAACGCATTACGGAATACAAAGTTCAACGAGACACAAATTGAAGCGGCCAATGCGGTTTATGTGGTTTCGGAAATGGAACTTGAAGAAGATGTGACCGAGTTGACCAATAGGATACACGATACCCTGTCCAGTTTGCCCAGTAGATGTCAAGAAGTATTTAGATTGAGTCGGATCAACAATATCACCAATAAAGAGATAGCGGAAAAACTCAATATTTCCCAACGATCGGTTGAAAATCAGATTTCTTTTGCCCTCCGAAAGCTTCGGAAGGAACTCTCCATTGTTAAGTTTTTTTCTTTCTAAGCCTCTCTTTCTTTACCAAAAGGTTAACCATATTAAGGAAACGTCAACATCCTGATTTTTTATGTGCGTTCATGTGTGCTCTTGGTACTCTATAGTGTAACGAGCGTACAATGACTGAAAATAAGATCAAAAGATTGATGCAAAAATACCTGGACGGTACCATTACCGAAAAGGAAGAATCTGTATTGGAAGAATTTGACAAGAATCTTTTGCACAGAAATATGGATGGCGTGTTCAAGGACCCATCGGACAAAAGGCGTATTGAACAGAGATTGTCCAAAGCGATAAACAAACCAAAGAACAGAGGAACAAACTTTGGTTGGATACGGGTAGCGGCTTCGGTGGCGATACTGTTGGGGTTTGGATATTTGGCTTTTACCAAGTTTGATCAAGAACCGGTCCAGGAAGCTGTTCTGGAGGTGGTGCGCACCACGGATTGGGGTCAAAAATTGGAGTTGACCCTTTCCGATGGCACCTTGGTCCGATTAAACTCGGGCAGTTCTTTAAAATTTCCGGATAGGTTTGAGGGAAATACGAGGGAGGTGGAGCTTGAGGGTGAAGCCTTTTTTGATGTGGCCAGAAATCCAGACAAGCCCTTTGTCATTAAATCGGATGAAGTACGAACCACAGTGTTGGGTACCTCATTCAATGTGAATACCTATTCGCACAACCAACATATTGCAGTCACCGTTGCCACCGGCAAGGTTGAGGTGGCCTCCAGGGACGATAAGATTTTCTTGGGGCCAAATGAACAAGGGGTTTTTAATCGAAACACCAAAGCCATTTCCAAGGAACAAACGGATATATCCGCCTATCTCAACTGGAAAGAAGGAATCCTATCCTTTGAAGATGCCGCCTTGACAGAGGTAACTGCCTCTTTGGAGCGTTGGTACGGGGTAACCCTTATGTTTGAAAATGACAGTCTAGGGGATTGCCATTTAACAGCCACTTATACAAACGAAACACTGGGAGAGGTACTGGAAAGTATTGTCTATACAAAAAAGGGACTTCGATATGATTTCCTCGGAGACAAAAAAATACGTATCAACGGAACATGCACAGACTAAAGCTGACGTAACCAAAAATGAAAAGCCTATGACATAAAAAATAAAAAAAGCAGTCTGCAACACTTTGGCGAGCGGCGACAGACTGCCGGAAGTTCAATAATTACAAATACTAATAACCATTAAACATGATGTGAAATTATGAATTCACTAACTATTAAACAATTTATCAAGTTGACATTCCACACATTTTGCTTTCTGATTGTACTGGCACTGTTGAATCCGGTGCTGGCGGCGGATGCCAGAGGGCAAGAATTGTCTGATTTTAAGGTGGACCTTGCTGTAGACAATGCATCGGTCATTGAAGTGTTGAAACAGATTGAGGAACAGACCCAATTTACCTTTGTGTACGACAGAAAGGTAAAAAGGTTGCAAAAAACCTATGATATTGCCTATCGGGGCGTTTCGTTGCGTTCTGTGCTGGAGTTGATGGCGAAAGACGCCAACCTTACCTTTAGAAGGATAAACCATACCATTTCCATTGATGTGAAACCCCAAGCCCCAAAGAGGGTGATTGAGGTGGAATTCATTACGGTAACCGGTACGGTCATGGATGAAAATGGAGTTCCCTTGGCAGGGGCTTCCGTGGTTGAAAAAGGTTCCGCCAATGGTACCATTACAGACTTTGACGGTAACTATTCCATAGATGTAGAGGGCGATGCCACCCTAGAGGTTTCCTATTTGGGGTACAAACCCCAAGAGGTGGCCGTCAATGGCCGTACTGCCATCAATATTCAATTAAGCCCGGATGCCACAGAGTTGGAAGCCGTGGTGGTGGTAGGGTACGGTACCCAGAGAAAGACGGATGTTACGGGCTCCATTGCCTCTGTGGATAGCGAAGGATTCAATAAAGGAATCGTAGCCAACCCTGGGCAATTGCTACAAGGTAAGGTGGTAGGGGTGAATGTATCCAACACCAGTGGCGAACCCGGTGCAGCGCAGGATGTGATCATCCGAGGTGTGGGTAGTCTCCGTTCCGGTACAACACCACTTTATGTAATCGATGGTTTTGCGCTGGACAATTCGGGAACTGGAATTGCTTCTAACCCTTTAAACTTTATCAACCCCCAAGATATTGAGAGCATTGATGTACTGAAAGATGCTTCCGCAGCGGCCATTTACGGTGCCAGGGCGGCCAATGGGGTAATTGTGATCACCACCAAAAAAGGAAAAGCGGGAAGAACCCAAATGGACTTGAGTGTATCCACAGGATTCTCCACATTGGCCAACGAGGTAGACGTCTTTGGGGCCGATGAGTTCCGCAGACAAGTGGTGGCTGCTGGTGGAAACTTGGATGATGGAGGAGCCAATACCAACTGGCAGGATGAGCTTACCCGGACCGGGGTTTCCAAGAACATCAATTTCTCCATGAGTGGGGCCAATGAAAAGTTTTCGTACCATACTTCACTTGGGGTGAACGATCAGGAAGGGATCTTGAGAGGCAGCAATCTTAAACGCTACTCTGGGCGTTTGAACCTTACCCAAAGGGCATTGGACGATCGGTTGAAAATAGAATTCAACATGACCGCCAGTAGAACGGAAAACCTAAGACCCGATGCAAGGTCAATTGTGGGCGATATGCTCCAGTTGAACCCTACTTTACCCGTATATACCAATGGGGAACCCACGTTGTTGGAAAATAGGTTGAATCCGCTGACGCGCGAAAGAATCTATAGCGATGATGCGGTCAACCACCGTATCTTGACCAATATTGCCCCATCGTTTGAAATTATTGATGGACTTACCTATAAGTTGAATTTGGGGGTTGATTATTCTTCCACTGAGAGGGATGTGCAGCAAAGACCATATTCCTTGTTGGAAGATTACATCAATGGAGGATTAAGCTCGTATTACACCACCAACAAGAATGTTTTGGTGGAAAATACCCTGACCTACAACTATGCTACGGAAAAGCATAACCTAACATTTTTGGCTGGGCAGACCTATCAAGAAACCTTTGTTCATCAAAAAAGATTTGATTTGGAAGGTTTTGCCGATAATGGCATTGATCCAAAATACCAAGATCAAATCAGCGGGGAAAGCACCCAGACCTATTTATATACGTATGCCACCAAGAATGAACTCCAGTCGTTCTTTGGTCGTATCAATTATGGTTTTGACAACAAATATTTATTGACAGCGACCATGAGGGCAGACGGTTCTTCCAAGTTTGGGGGCAATAACAAGTACGGTTATTTCCCTTCGGTAGCCTTGGGTTGGAACATCATGAACGAGGAATTTTTGAGTACCAATAGCGCTATCAATAATCTAAAACTAAGGGCCAGTTGGGGTAAAACAGGAAATCAGGAGATTCCTTCCAAGATTACCAAGTTGAGCTATACGGATAGTAAGGATGATAATGATTCCTATCCCATCAACGGGGATGAGGGTTCCTTGGAGGATTATCCATATGGAACCATCTTTACCCGTTTGGCCAACCCGGATATTCAATGGGAAGTTTCGGCCCAAACCAACATAGGTCTAGATTTCGGTCTGTTTAACAACAGATTGTCCGGTACCTTGGATTATTTCAATAAGGTTTCTGAGAATATTTTGCTTGAGGTAACTCCTGCAGATCCAGTACAGCCTACGGATAAATACTGGACCAATATTCCTGATATGGAAATCAAGAACAACGGTTTGGAGTTTGCCTTGGATTATAGCAGCGATAGGGACAGGGACTTCTCCTATAACATTGGAGGTAACATTGCCTATACCAACAATAAAGTGGAGAATTCGCCCTATAAAGTGTTGACCACAGGGGCTGCACAAGGTGCAGGGCAGACCGATGCGACAATCAATGGAAATATCAATGGGGAATCCATAGGATCATTTTATATGCAAGAGTTTATGGGAATAGGTGCTGATGGTTTGAGTATTTTGTCCGATGAGCGTACCGTTGTGGGCAGTGCCCTTCCAGACATTGTGTATGCGTTCTACTTGAACTTCCAATACAAGGATTTTGATCTAGGGTTGAACTTCAACGGAGTTTCCGGGAACAAGGTGTACAACCATACGGCCATGTCCATGTTCACAAAAGGTTTGTTGGCATCAAACTTCAATACAACAAGTTTGGCCGCCCAGTTCTCCAATGAAGACATTACCAACTCCAATACGGTATCTACCAGATACTTGGAAGATGGTGATTTCCTTAGGTTGAACAACGCCACTTTGGGGTACAATCTAAAACCTGGATTGATAGGAATGGACCACTTGATCAATTCCATCCGCTTCACCATTACAGGACAGAATCTGTTTGTGATCACGGACTACAGTGGATTTGACCCAGAAATCAATTCCAACTTGACCATTGACGGCATCCAGACTTTCGGGATAGATTACTTCAATTACCCCAAGGCAAGGACTCTTGTATTTGGCCTAAACGTATCATTCTAATTTAAAAACACACTTCAAGATGAAGAATAAAATTATAATCGCACTTTTTGGAATTGGCTTGTTCGCCAATGTGAACTGCACCGATTTGGAGGAAGATGTCATTGACGAATCCCTTGAGGGAAGTGGACAGGCAGAGTTGATCAGTGGGGCCATAGCACCGGCCTATGGACAAATTGCCTGGACCTGGAGGCATACCAACTACTATGGGCTACAATTGATTGCTGCAGATGAGGCCATATTGCCATACCGTGGTGGAACCGACTGGTATGATGGTGGGAAGTTCATCGAGACCCATGCCCATGATATTGCACCGAGCAATGATTTGGTGGGCAGCTCATGGAACGAGGTGACCAAGAATATTTCACGAACCCTATCCGCTATGGAAGTATTGCGCCCGCTTGCCGAAGCCGGAGATACCGAGGCCCAAGGCGCCCTTAATGAGATGATCGCCCTAAGGGCGTATTTGAACATGCTTACCCTGGACAGCTGGGGATTGGT
This sequence comes from Flagellimonas algicida, assembly GCF_049629585.1. Lineage (NCBI taxonomy): Bacteria > Pseudomonadati > Bacteroidota > Flavobacteriia > Flavobacteriales > Flavobacteriaceae > Flagellimonas > Flagellimonas algicida. The sequence continues at coordinate 265,899 of NZ_JBMYIX010000001.1, forward strand.
GTTCAAAAAAGAAACCTCCGAGGAACTTTCCGAGATTTTAAGGGGGCAGGAAGCCCTTGACTACATTGAGAGTGAATTTCTTTCCGTGGTGGATGTCATTGATACTAGCAAAGGACCGGGACGCATTACCCAAGCGGCCGTTTGGGGATTTTTGGCCCGCTTGAACCTCAATTCTGCCGTATATCGTGATCCTTACGGTACCCCGAGCTTCACGAATGAAGATATGGACAAGGTCATTACCTATACCAACAATATCATCAATTCTGGGGCATTCTCATTGTCACCTGAATATTTTGATCTTTTCAATGATGACAACCATGATAATCCCGAGTTGATTTTTGCCTTGGACCAAAGAGGCGTCATGAAGAATGAGCACAGCAGATGGGCCTATTGGTCGTTGGCGGGATCTTGGTTTCCAAGACCGGAGCATCCCAGCGCAGATGGTACCGATGGTCCGGCCATCACCTCTGATTTTTACCAAACCTGGGTAGATGCCTATGGAGATGTCGACCCTGCGGAGGCAGATGCACGTTTTTATCAAATGAACCAGATGATTCCAGAAGCGTTGCAAGACCTTACCGGGGTTAGCCCAGAGAATGATGAAGATCATTATTATTGCATTTCTGCCGAGGATTTTGAAATCAACCGAGGAATTGTCCGCGGTGTGATTTGGGGTCCAAGAAAAGATGAAAATGGTTCGTTTTATACCTGCGATGAAGGTTATAGGATCTACCCCGTCATCCAAACCAAAGGAAACGGACCCGATAAGGATGTGGACTACGTAAGCCATACCTTGGAGGTCGACTTTTCAAACGAAGGTAGACTGCACCGTAATGGATATCGAGTGTCCAAGTATCAATTTAGCCATACTTCTCCCAATGGAAACAACTACAGCAGCGTGGATTTGGTATTGATGCGTTTGGCAGAGATCTATTTGATGCGCGCCGAGGCCAAATTGAGAAAAGGTGACAGTGCCGGTGCCCTGGCCGATGTGAATATGGTAAGGACTTCCAGAACTGCCCGCCCAGAGCAAACACCGGAAGCATTGGGCTCCATGGATTTGGACATACTTTTCCGTGAGCGCGGTTTTGAATTATACTGGGAAGGATTTAGACGTACCGATCAAATCCGCTTTGGTCGTTATGAGGATTCTTGGACAGAGAAAACAGATAGTGATGTGAATCACAGATTGTTCCCTATCCCACAAGATGCCATAGATGGGGCATCCAATGCACCCGGATATTTGGAACAGAACCAAGGTTATTGATATCAGCAGTGTTTTTTAGGGAATGCGGCAAGATGGGTTACCTCTTGCCGCTCCCATTTTGTAAGAATTAAAAAATGTGAAGATGAGATTTTCAGTTCAAGGAGGAGTATTGTTGGGCATGCTGATGATGGGCATGGCTTGCAAAACAGAAACGGACAAACAGGAAGCCAAGAGTACGGAACAGGAAGAGCCCCTAAATGTTATTTTAATGATTGGTGATGGAATGGGAGTTCCGCAAGTATCCACAGCCTATTATTTTGGGGAGGACACGCCTAATTTTTCTAGGTTTAAGCAGATCGGTTTTCATAAGACCTCGGATAAGAGCTATCGTATAACCGATTCAGCAGCTGGGGCCACTGCTTTTGCCATAGGGCAGAAAACCTATAAAAGGGCCATTGGGGTCTCTGTTGACACCATTCCTCAGGAAACCTTGTTGGAACAGTTACAAAAGCAAGGCTACCAGACCGGACTTATCAGTTTGACCACCATAACCCATGCCACTCCGGCCAGTTTCTATGCCCATGTAAAAGATCGGGATATGCATGAGGAAATTGCCGAACAGTTGGTTGGGGCCAAGGTGGATTTTATTGCAGGGGGAGGAAAGAAGTTTTTCCGTGACCGTGTGGATGGAAAAGAGCTTTTTACTGCTTTTGAGGAGCAAGGTTACCATTTGGACACCCTTCAACTTTCGGAGGTGGTTCTGGACCAACCCAATGCCTATATTCTGGCCGAAGAAGGGATTCCATCCAAAATTGAAGGACGGAAAGAGTTTTTGACCGATGCCACTTCCATGGCTTTGGACTATTTTGAAAAGAAGAAAAAACCCTTTTTCCTGATGGTGGAAGGATCGTACATTGATTGGGGAGGACACGCCAAAGATGCCGAAATGATGGTTTCCGAAGTTTTGGATTTTGATAAGACCTTGGGTACCGTTTTGGATTTTGTGGAAAAGCACCCCAACACCTTGTTGGTGGTCACCGCAGACCATGAAACTGGAGGAGTAAGCATCGGTAAGTTTTATGACATCGACGAAAGTACAGGAGAAAAGAAAGAAGTTCCCGAAAAAGTCACTGTGTACTTCAACTCGGACCAACATAGCGGGGAATTGATTCCCGTATTTGCCAAGGGCAAGGGTTCCGAAAACTTTCAGGGCATCTACGAAAACAATGAGATTTTTCATAAGATTCAGCAGGCATTACACCAAAAACCAATAACGCAATGAAAAAAATAACACGGGCAATTCTTGTTCTCATTTTGGTGTTTCTGAACACCACGATAAAGGCCCAAACCACCTACAAAGTACATTCGCACAACGATTATGCCCAAGAATTGCCTTTCTGGTATGCCTATGCCAACGGCGCGGCATCCATTGAGACCGATTTGTTCTTAAAGAACAATAGCCTTTACGTGACCCATGCCGAAGCTGAAATTGTGGAAGGAAGAACTTTTCAAACACTTTATCTGGATAGACTTCAAAAACTGCAGGAATCAGGGAATTTAAGAGATGTTCAATTGCTCATCGATTTAAAATCTGAAGCCTACGCCACCTTGCAGAGACTGGTGGAAGTCTTGGAGGGCTATCCGCAACTCCTTAAAGCGGACAAGGTTCGTTTTGTGATTTCTGGGAATAGACCCAAACCAGAAGATTATGGGAAGTATCCCAGTTTCATTTGGTTTGATCATCAGAATCTGGATGAATTGGACCATATTGATTTAAATAAAGTGGCCTTGGTCAGCACGAGCTTCAAGAACTATTCGGTTTGGAATGGGTATGGAAGAATGACAGAACCTGATTTGGAAGCCGTGAAAGCAGCCATCAATAAAGCCAAAAAAGTGGGCAAACCGTTCCGTTTTTGGGCTTCACCCGATACCAAGACGGGTTGGGCTCGATTGGCGAGACTAGGGGTGGATTACATCAACACCGATCAACCTGCTTTGGCCCAACAATATTTGACCAATCTGGAAGCCAACACCTACAACAAGAAAACGCCCATTTCGGTGTACCGACCCAAGTATGGGTACACAACAGGGGCAAAACCCACCAATGTGATCTTGATGATTGGCGATGGTAATGGATTGGCGCAAATAACAGCCGCCATGGTGGCTAACCAAGGAAACTTAACACTGACAGGAATCAAGGAGATTGGCTTGGTAAAGACCGCTTCCCATGACGATTTGATCACCGATTCCGCGGCGGGGGCAACAGCCATGGCAACTGGGGTAAAGACAAATAACAGGGCCATTGGGGTCGATTCCAATGGAGATGTTCTTACCAATCTTGTGGATAAGGTAAGTACCGCAGGTTTTAATACAGCCATTGTAACTACCGATGCCATTTATGGGGCAACCCCGTCTTCCTTTTTTGCCCATCGGGTTGAGCGGGACGATACCGAAGGTTTGGTAGCTGATTTAAATGAGAGCCCACTTGATCTCTTTATTTCTGGAGGGCAAAATCAAGAAAATACCATCCAAAAAAAGTTTAAGACCCAATCCCTGGAAAGTTTTGAAACTCTGCATGAACCAACAGCAATCTATTTGGGAAGCAATAAAGTACCTTCTGCTACCTCAGGCAGAGGAGCTATTTTTCCCAAGGCAGTTAAAAAAGCTCTTGATGCATTAAGTGCTAAGGAACAGCCCTTTTTTCTAATGGTGGAAGGTGCCCAAATTGATAATGGCGGACACTCCAACAATATTGGGGATATTGTGGAGGAAATGTTGGATTTTGACCAAGCCATTGCCGAGGCCTTGGAGTTTGCCGATACCCATGGGAACACCTTGGTGGTCATCACCGCGGATCATGAAACCTCCGGTCTTGGAATTGTGGGAGGAAATATGAAAGAAGGAAGGGTCCAAGGGGATTTCTTGACCATTGATCATACGGGAATCTTGGTACCTCTATTTGCATATGGTCCCCAATCACAAAATTTTAGCGGGGTTTATGAGAATACGGACATCCATCATAAAATTTTGGAGGCTTTGGGCATTGCTGCTGAAAATGGAAAATAAAGCCGTAGAAAGTAACTTTAAAATGATGGAATGGTATACGGTTTCAATAACCTAATCGATAGGTTTTGCGGACAGTCCATTTAAATCCCATACAATTTTGCCATCTTTTATGGTGAGTTCCGCTTCCAGTTTTTGGTCGCCTTTAAGCAAATTGTTGCGGGCATCGATATAGCCAAACGAGCCTTTTCTAAGTCGGAGTACGGCTATATCGGCCACAGCGCCCACACCCAAATGACCCAAATCGTTGCGTCCAATGGCTTTGGCAGGGTACCAGGACCCACGTTTAAACACTTCTTTTAAAGGAATCCCCATATTCAGGAACTTGGACATGACGTTGAGGAAATCCTTCATTCCTGCATTCATGCTGAACCTGTGTAGGTCCGTACCAAATGAATTGGGCCAAAAGCCCTGTTCTATGGCCGGAATACCTTGATCAAACCAAAAGCCGGCACCTCCGTGTCCCACATCAAAGAGAATACCGCGTTCCTTGGCTTCCATTACCACAGGCAAAACGGTACCATTTTGATCTACAATGGGCTTACGTTCCGAGATGTGTTCAAAAGTATGGGTGATGATATCCCCGGGCCGCATATGGGCCAACTGATCTTCCAAGGTATATTCGGGGAGATGGCACTCCACAAAAATGGGGCGATTGGTTTTTTCCCCAGCCTCAATAGTACGTTCAAAGGGAGTCCAATCCTTACCATTGTAATGCCCAATCTTGATGCCAACGATGGTGTTGGGATATTGGTTGATCATTTCCACCGTCTTGGCCACATTCATTTCACTGATGTCGCTTTCAAGTTCATCTCCGGTCATACCATGACCTGCAATATTGAGAAAGGCCAGTATGCGGGTCTTCGCATGGTCAATGACCTGTTGCTTGAATTGGGGGAAATTTCGCCAACCGGAGGTTCCGGCATCCACTACCGTGGTGACCCCTGCCTTAAAACTGAAATCGTCAGGGGATAGACTGTAGATTCCATTGGCAAATTTTTTCGCCTCGGGGCCAACAAAAACGTGGGTGTGCGTATCAATCAAACCAGGGACTACAAACAGCCCAGTCGCATCCACGACCACTTTGGCCGTTTCGCTGGAAATATTTTGGGAAACTTCCGCGATTCGTCCATTTAAAATGGAAACATCGGCAATGGTGTCCACCTGGTTCGCTGGATCAAAAACATGTCCGTTTTTAAGTAGTAAATCAACCTCTTGGGCATATATGTTGGAAATCAGCAGAGTTGTAATAAGCCCGAAGATGACCTTGAAATAGCTGTCCATACTACTTATTGCTAAAATCCGTTCCAGCCAATCCGTTAAGGTCCCAAACAACTTTACCTGCTCGAAGGGTAAGTTGGGTCTCCAGTTTCTTATTTCCTTTGAGGGTATTTCTACGCACATCCAAAAAGCCAAAATCGCCCTCCCGTAAGCTAAACACGGCTATATCGGCTTCGGCCCCAACATCCAAATGCCCCAAGTCTGTCCTTCCGATGACCTGGGCAGGTGCCCAAGTGGCTCGGGCAATAACATCTTCCAATGAGAATCCCATGGCCATAAATTTAGAAAGAACATTGCTGAGGTCCTTCATCCCGGCATTCATACTCTGGGTATGTAGGTCGGTACTGATCACATTGGCCTTAAACCCTTGTTGGGATGCAGGTACAGCCTGACGCCAAGAAAATGCACCGCCTCCATGGCCCACGTCAAAAACAATACCCCTCTCCTGAGCCTTAAAGACAAAAGGTTTCACCTTGTCATTTTCGTCCACTATGGTTTCACGTTGTGTTGGTCCATACGAATAGGTATGGGTAAAGATATCCCCAGGACGGAGATGCTCCATGAACAGAGATTCTATGGAGTTGGGTGGGTCATGCTCACCAAAATCGACCATTACGGGGACGTTGGCCCTTTTACCGGCTTCGACCGCTAAATCCACTTGATCAAAACCGCCCCAATAGTGGGCCGCTTTTATGCCAACTAAAATTTCGGGATAGAGTTTTGTGATGGAATAAGCCGTCATCTCAGGGTTCATGTCGCTTAAGTTTTGCTCATCAAACCTACTTTTCATGCCATGGCCTACAATGTTGAGAAGCGCCAATACCCGTGTTTTGGCCTTGTCTATGGTCTGTTCTTTGAACAAAGGGAAATTTCGCCAACCTGATGAACCTGCATCCACGACCGTGGTTACCCCGGACCTGAAGGTAAACCCATCTGGCATTACACTGGTCTGGGCATTGGCAATATAGTCATCCAACTGGTTGCCCATAAATACATGGACATGCATGTCTATAAGGCCAGGAGTGACATAATACCCCGAAATATCTATGGTTTTTTCAGCCTTTTTCCCTGATATGCTCTTGGTTACACTTTTTATTTTTCCATCCTTGATACCTATATCCATAGGGGTATTGATGTTATTTTTCGTATCAATAAGGTGACCTCCTTTCAGAAGTAGATCATATTCTTGGGCATGCAGCCCCAAGCTGATGGCAAATAAAAATATGGGAAGTAAGAAACGCAGTCGGTTTAGGTTGGTGTGGAAATTCATGTGGTTTAGTTGGTTTAGTGAATCTGTTGATATATGGCTTTGCAGCTTGGGAAAGCGTTTGAGGACAAAAAGGTTCTTTTGCTTTTCCAGCTCATATAATAGTACACTTGAAAAGGGCATTACCCTATACTCTTGTTTTGCTATGTCGTTGGAAACAAGATGCATATTTGAAGGTCGTAATGGCATCAGTACATAAAAAATAACTAATGTTGAAGATATGAACTCTATCTTTAAGCAACCATTTTAACAAGCGTAAAATTGAGAACTAAAAAAATCATTGGATTTACCCTTTTCTTGCAGTTGTTGGGTGTGGGATGTGGGGAAAACACCAATACGGAAAGGACATGGAGTATGTACAAGGCGGATAATGCCAGTACCAGTTATTCTCCATTGAAACAGATACATAAGGAAAATGTTTCAAAGTTGAACCCGGCATGGACATTTAGACCCATGGATGCCCAGGAGGGTACCAGATTCTCCAGGAATGAATCCAATCCTATTGTAGTGGATGGGGTCATGTATACCACTTCGGCCAGACACCGTTTGTATGCACTCGCAGCTGACACGGGAAAAATGGTGTGGTCTTTTGACCCTTTCTATGGAGGAACTGGTGGAGGGGTGAGTAGGGGAGTGACCTATTGGGAAGATGGCGACGATAAAAGGATATTGTTTACCGCGGGCGACCAGCTTTTTGCTGTGGATGCAAAGACAGGAAAGCCTGTTCTGTCCTTTGGAGAAGAAGGTAAGGCCAGTATGAATGTTGGACTCAGGGGCGACCCAGACGCCATTTCGGTTATCCCAACATCGCCCGGAATTGTCTATGGTGACCTGTTGATCATGGGGACCGAGGTCTCTGAGCTGTATGGCGCTGAACCTGGATATATTAGGGCATATAATATCAGGACTGGCGCTTTAAAATGGAAGTTTCATACCATTCCCAAGCCTGGAGAAGTCGGCTATGATACGTGGCCCAAAGATGCCTATAAGTATGCAGGCGGTGCCAACAATTGGGGCGGTATGAGTGTGGATGAAAAGCGGGGCATGGTCTTCGTTTCCTTGGGATCTCCCACCTATGATTATTATGGTGCCGACCGGGTGGGTATGAACTTGTTTGGTAATTGTGTGGTTGCCCTTGATGCGGGAACTGGGGAGTATATATGGCACTTTCAGACCATTCATCATGATCTATGGGATTACGATTTGGCGGCACCTCCAAATTTGGTGACCTTGGAGCGGGACGGAAAAAAAGTGGATGCCGTAGCACAAACTTCCAAGGTGGGGTTTCTGTATGTGTTGGATAGGGAAACTGGAGAGCCTTTGTATCCCGTGGAAGAGAGGGAGGTTCCGGCATCCAATATACCGGGGGAATACGCGTGGCCCACCCAGCCCTTTCCGCTTAAGCCCGCACCCTATGCGAGGCAATCCATCACCGTGGACGATTTAAGTTTTTACTCCCAAGCATCCCACGATTCCTTGTTGAAAGAATTCAATTCATATCGTTATGAAGGACTCTTCACACCGCCCGATACCGTAGGAACCTTTATGTTTCCGGGCAGCAGGGGAGGTTCAAGCTGGGGCGGTGGCGCTTACGACCCAAATACGGGTGTACTGTACGTAAAATCCAATGATTCCCCTGAAATCAGTATGTTGAAAAGAGTGGAAAAAACGAAAAGCGAAGATGAAAACGCTTCACTGTATGAAAAAGGGGAACAGTTTTACAAGAATTTTTGTTTGAGTTGCCATGGAGCCGATAAAAATGGACAGGAACCCGACTATCCATCACTTTTGGGCTTGAAAATGAAGATGGATCGTGGGGAAGTCTTGAAAAAAATCGAGGACGGTGCCGGGAAAATGCCTTCGTTTTCCAGTGTACTTCCCGGAGAGGAAGAAGCTATTTTGGCGTATCTGTTCGAGCAAAAAAATGCAAGGTCCAGACGGGAGGATCGTTGGCTTAAGGAAGTGCAGGCCAATGAAAAGGCCAATACTGAGGAACAGCAGGATACCCTACCAAGATATTTGAACATTCGGGCCTATGGGTATTTCAGGGACAGCGAAGGCAGACCTGGGATTAAGCCACCATGGGGTATGTTGAACGCCATTAACCTGAACACTGGTGAGTATGAGTGGAAAATTCCGGTGGGAAACTATCCTGACCTGCAAGAGGAAGGAGCACCCATAACGGGAACGGGAGGTTCGGCCGGACCCATTGTGACCGCTGGTGGAATTGTGTTTGTGACGGGAACCCACGATCAAAAACTATTTGCTTTCGACAAGGATAGTGGGGAACTGCTTTGGGAAACCTTGCTTCCCGCATCGGGAACGGCCACTCCCAGTACCTATATGATGGATGGAAAGCAATATTTGGTCATTTCCCTGGCAGGAAACGAGGATGAGCCAGGAGGGTATATCATGGCTTTTGCATTACCTGAAAGCGAAGGTGGGGAAAATTGAACCTCTCATAGCTTAGCGTATATGGAAGGTTTCTTTTTGAAGGTCCAAATATTTTTTGCGCACGAGTTTAGCGGTTTGATGTTCACCCGTATGACTCCATCCCGGGGGCATGAACAGATATAATATTTTGTTTTTTAGGCCTGGAGCATTGATCACATCTTTGTAGAGTGCTTTGAATTCACCAAAATATACATCAAAGAAACTTCCTGAATCCATCTCACGGGTTATGCCATATTGGATGGGAAGATGGTCTTCCTCATCTTGATAGGTTCCAAAAACCCTATCCCAAATGTTCAAGAGATTACAGAAGTTGGTGTCCATATACAGGGGATTTCTACCGTGGTGAACCCGATGATGTGAAGGAGTTAAAATAAGTTTTCCAAGGAACCCTAAACGTCCTTTTTGCAGTACATGCTCACCAACATGGATAAAAGTGGCATAGGTAATATCCAGCAAAAGAATGGAAAAGAACAGCTTTGGGTCAACTCCAAGGAGCATGCATGTTGCGGTGCGGATAAAATCAGCATACGGGAACTCGAGAAAAAAATGCGCATGGTTTACGGATAAGTTCATGGTCTCCGCCGCATGGTGCGGGGAGTGGAGGCACCAGAGCAAACGAACTTTGTGGCCAAAATAGTGATAGATAAAACTGCCCAATTCCCAGACTACATATCCATAAATGAACCAATACCAAGTGTAAGAGGTCTGAAAAGGTGCATATTCTTGAAAGAAACCGATACACCACACAATGGTGCCCAATGAAAGAATACGGCCAATCACCCTATTAAAGACAATGATGAAGAAGTTTACTTTGTACGTCTTTAATTGTTCCCTTTCCCTGAAAAAAACAATGAAGAACTCAACAAAAAGTAAAATGGGAAGCGCTAGGAAGACACAGGACATGATACCATCAAAACTTTTGAAAAAGGCGTAGTTTTCTGTTTTTAAGGCTTCCAGTATGCTGGTGAAGCCCAAAAAGTTCATTATTTCCTCAAAAACTGCATTCAAGAAATCCATAAGTTGGTCGTATTTCACTTTGTTCAAATATACTATTTTTATGTATGAACATATGAACATGTGTATAAGTAAACGGTTTACGAAAACGTTTTATTGGTTCTATTGGGGCGTACCAACGAGAGTTTGCTATAAGTGCCATATTTGGGCTATCAATAATTCAAGGGTTACTATAATAATGAATTGACAAAAAAGAAACATTTTTTTTGGCAACATGCAATAAATATCTATATTTGAATATATGTATGAACATATGAACATAATGTACCTGATTTTTGATTGGCCAAAGATGGGCCGGGTTGGGTAAAAGAGATGATATTTTAATAGAATTATTTGAGTTGTTGTGTTTAGTTCTAAAAATGGATGATGGGAAGAAGGAAGTGTCGATTCAATGCTTTCGGTCTTCCCATTTTCATTTGATGACTTGTTCAACAAAGTGTACCGTTAACTAAACTATCCTTCAAACTATGTATTTATGAAATGTTTGCGATTGATTTTATTACTGTCGGTCATGGCTGTATTAAGTTGTGATGACGACCCAGAACAAAACCCCGAAGGGTTTACCGAGTTCGTCACCAACATTGATGGTGACTGGAAGATTGACCAAGTGCTCCAGAATGGGAACGATATCACCGATCTTATGGATTTTCAATCCTTTTCCCTGCAATTATCGTATGAAAACGGGATACCATCTTCGTATACCCTTTCCAATCTAACAACACCTTTTGCTTTGGAGCAGGCGAGTGGGAGCTGGTCATTTGATGATCCTGTATATCCTACCAAAATCAATTTTTCGGATGGTACAAGCCTGGATATTCAGGGAGCAGTGCTTTCTGGTGGGGATGAGCTTACAGTGACAGTTCCAATGGGCTGTACCTCTAATACATATACATACCGATTGAGCAAATAACCAGAAACTAACATGCACTGAAATGAAAAACAAACTATACAAACTAAAACGCATCCTGTTTCAGCCAAAAGCACTGTTTCTACTGTTTTTGTTGTTGAGCATGTGCATTACCATCAATAATGTAAATCAACCCTCTTCCATGGGTATTGGAGAGAGAATGGACATCACTATAGATGTTGATGTTGCCCCTGCCGAAGATGCGGCCCACAACATTATATTTGGCGTTTTGGCTCCTGAGGCTTGGGACATAGCTTCCAATGCCACGGCTTCCTATACTTCTGATAATGGCAATGGGACCATGCGACTGGCCAATGGTGCCGACCCGGATTATGCTACTCCCATTATGGATCTTGCCGGAATCGGTGAAAATTATGGTCTGGTAGAGTGGGTGGTGTTCATCTCCGATGAAACGGTATCCGGTGCAAATGGCGTAAACTTTTCCGGACAGATCCAACTTTCCATGGATGTCGGGACCGATAACCTTAAAACACAACTGGGATATATTGTGGGAACTTCAGGGTACGGCATCACTGCGGGAGAGACCGATATAAGGTTCACCCCTTGCATGGAAGTGACCGGAGGGTCCAATCCATTGATAGACCTCTGTGGTCCACTTCCCTTTCCAGTGACCTTTCAACCGGCGGAATATACGTATGATGACATTATCCATATTGGGTTTGATGCCACAAAGGGACCCGAAGGATCACCAACAGCGCTTTCAGGGGCTACTGATGTATATCTCTGTGCCAAAGCTGTTATAGACGGACAAGCTGTTGAGGTGTGCGATAACGCCAGTATCACCAAAATGCGCAGTACCGGCAATGACCAATGGGAAATATCCATATGGCCCAGACAACTTTTCAATGCTTTGCCAAGTCAGGAAATTGCGGATATCACCTTCAGTTTTATCAATGAAAATGGAGATGTCGAGGTCAAGAATCCAGATACCGGGGAAGACTTTCAACTAATAGCCAACTGTACGAATTAAAAACATGACGATTATGAAAAACAGAACAAAAGGCCTTGTTGTCATTTTTTTGGTGCTTGGCAATCTTATGGCCTTTGCACAAAATATTACCATTCAAGGGGTGATCACCGCAGAGGACGATGGTCTTCCGCTACCCGGGGCCAATGTAGTGGTGAAGGGAATGGCCATTGGTGCCTCCGCCAACTTTGATGGAGAATATACCTTGGAAGTCCCGAGTGGGGATGTAACCTTGGTTTTCAGCTATCAGGGGTTTAGTTCCCAAGAAGTTCCGGTGGGCGGACAACGAACCATCAATGTGGCCTTGAAAACGGATGTGAACGAATTGGACGAGGTGGTCATCATTGGTTATGGAAGCACGACCAAGAAAGATCTTACGGGGTCTATTGCCACCATTAAATCCGAGGATTTGGAGTCGGTACGTTCCACTACCGCCGATGACTTTGTACAAGGAAGGGTCTCGGGACTGTTATTGACCCAAACTTCGGGTCAACCCGGGGGTGCCACTTCTGTCCGGATTCGAGGAAGTAGTTCCATCAATGCCAGTAATGAACCTTTATATGTAATCGATGGTTTTCCTGTGGACAACAACAGTGACAACCTTTCAGCAGGTGTGGCCGAGGGGCCTTCCATCAATGCCCTTTCTACCTTGAGTGCCAACGATATTGCCTCCATAGATGTGTTGAAGGATGCTTCCGCTACCGCCATTTATGGTTCCCGTGGGGCCAATGGGGTCATCATAATTACCACCAAAAGAGGATTGAACGGGGATGCCCAAATCAATTACGACACCTATTTAGGGGTCAGTGAGGTTATAAAAAAGCTGGATGTGCTCAATGCATCACAATTTGCATTTTACGTGAATGAGTCCAGGTACAATGGTTCGGGAGACCCTAGGTTTTATACAAACCCAACCTCTTTTGGAGTGGGTACCGATTGGCAGGATGAAATTTTTAGGACGGCCATTACCAAAAGCCATGACCTTTCCATAAAGGGAGGGAACCAAGATATCAAGTATGCTGTTTCCGGGTCGTATTTAGATCAGGAAGGAGTGGTTATTGAAACCGATTTTAAACGGTACAATTTTCGGGTAAACCTCGATTTTAAGGCTACGGAAAAATTGTCCATTGAGAACTCCTTGAGTTTGAACAGGACCAACTTCAATACGGCCAGGACCGAGACCACAGGAGGGGTAGAGGTTGCCAGTAGTGCCATTACGGGGGCATATCAATTCAATCCCCTATTGCCTGTTTTCGATCCCGAAGGGAATTATACCAAAGGAAATTTCATTGTTCAGGACGATGGAACCTTTGTGAACGAAGTAAGCAACATCCAAGAACAGATTCCTAATTTTCCAAGCCCAGTGGCTTATCAAAATCTATCGGAAAGCAAGGGTAAGGCCACAAGGATATTGGACAATTTGGCCATTAAATGGGATGTGGCCAAAAATCTACAGTTGAAGACTACTTTGGGTGTGGATTTAAACATCAACGAACAGTTTTATTTTAGGACCGAGGAAATCGATTTTGGAAATTCACCAGGGGCTTTTGCGGCCCAAGCCAAGAATACGGCCACCAGCTATTTGGCGGAATCCACGTTGAATTACACCAATACCTTCAACAATAGACATCGTGTGAATGCCTTGGTAGGGGCTTCGTGGCAAGATTTCACCATTGAATCCCTTTCAGGGAATGCCTTGGGATTCCCAACGGAAAATTTTGGTTCCAACAACTTGGGACTTGGATTGAACCCTGGGGTCAGTTCCAACATCATAGAATCCAGATTGATTTCCTATTTTGGAAGGGTCAACTATATTTTGGACAACAAGTACATCTTTACGGCCACTTCGCGGGTTGATGGCTCCTCCAAATTTGGGGATGGCAATAAATATGGATTTTTCCCATCAGGAGCTTTCGCATGGAATGTTTCGGAAGAAGATTTTCTTCAGGACTCGGGACTCTATCTAAAACTGCGTTTGGGGTACGGAATCATAGGTAATGAGTCCATTGCACCCTATTCCGCGCAATCCACATTCAAGCCTACCTATCATTCCTTTAATGATAATGAGGTGGTGGGGCAATTGCCCAGTACACCGGCCAACAGTGCCCTTAAATGGGAGCGTACCGAGCAATACAATATTGGTCTGGACCTTGGATTTTTCAATGACCGATTGGGATTCACTATTGACGGATACCGAAAAAATACGGAAGATTTGTTGCTGAACCTCCAAGTACCCTCACAAACCGGATATATCCAAAGTGTGGTCAATGCCGGAAGTGTGCGTAACGAAGGAATTGAATTGGGCATCAATGCACAAATGTTCAAGGGGAAGTTCAATTGGGACGTTAACCTGACCGGGGCCTATAACAAGAACAAGATTTTGGATTTGGCCGGCTTGGATAATATTCCAACAGGCTTTGGGATTCTGGGTATTACCAATTGGCAGTTGCTTGTGGAAGGTGGCGAGATTGGAGCATTCTACGGTTATGTTTCGGATGGCATCGTTCAATTGGATGATGACCCTGCTACAACCCCAAGGTTTGCAACGGACACCTTTACCCCCGGAGAGCGAAAGTATAAGGATTTAAATGGAGATGGGGTCATCGATGCCGATAATGACAGGACCTTCATCGGAAATCCCATTCCAGAATACACCTTTGGGATAAACAATACCATTACTTGGAAAAACTGGGATCTTAATATATTCATGCAAGGGGTATATGGCAATGAAATAGCCAACTTCAACAGGATCAACCTTGAAAATTTAAATGGTCAAGGAAATGTATTGTTGGAGGCTTTTTCAAACAGATGGACCCCGAACAACCCCAGCAATACCTACACTAGGGCCGCGGATGGTCCTCGGAACATTGTGTTTTCCGACCATTATGTAGAGGATGGCTCTTACTTGAGATTAAAATCGGCCACTTTGGGGTATTCCATACCGGGTAAATTTTTGTCCAGGATGAAAATCAACAAACTTAGATTTTATCTCACGGGAAAGAACCTGTTCACCCTTACCGATTATAGCGGAGTGGACCCTGAAGTCAGCTTTGGAGGACAGAACAACAACCTTAGTGCAGGAGCGGATTTTGGGGGATATCCTACCTCAAGGACCTTTCTCTTGGGTCTTAACGTAAACTTTTAAAAGTCAAAATCATGAAACAATTCAAAAAATATAGAATGTACTTCGCTGCCCTGATTTTGATCTTGGGTTGTGAAAGTGCCTTGGAAGAGGAAGTGAAGACCTTTTATACCGAGGATACATTTTACCAAACAGAGCAGGACGTCAAATTGGCCATTAATGGGATTTATGGACATTTGGGGGCCACTTTTGATGAAACATTGAACGCCAAGGGGCTATATTTTGCCAACTATTGGACGGCAAATGCTTTGCTGTCGGATGAAGGGGAAACCAGTTTCAATAGAGGGGATGGATACAACCAGCTCTCTGCAATGGCCCATACACCAGAGAATACCATAGCATTGGAAATTTGGTCCAATCTTTACTTGGGCATCAACGCGGCCAACATGGCCATCGTTAATATCCCGGACGTTGAGATGGATGGGGATACCAAAGATGATTTGTTGGGCGAAGCCCATTTCTTGAGAGGGCTTCTCTATTTTGAATTGGTGCGTTTCTTTGGCGATGTACCGTTGCAATTGGAACCCCAAAAAGTATTTACTTCAAGTGCTTTCTTGGGTAGGGCATCCGTTTCCGAAGTCTACACCCAGATTTTTGAAGATCTGTCCATGGCAGAAAGCAGCCTTCCCTCCGAACAGATTGGGGTGGACAATGGTCGGCCCACCAGCTGGTCGGCCAAGGCTTATATGGCCAAAGCAGCCCTTCAGCAAGGGGAAAACCTTCAATTGGCAAAAAGTAAGCTGGAAGAAATCATGACCAGTGGACGTTTTGAGCTTTGGGAGGACTACGCGGACGTTTTCAAAATTGCCAACAATAATGGCAAGGAAGTCTTGTTTGCCATAAGCTTTTTGGAGGGTACGGATTTGTTCACCACCCTGTGGGAAGGTGGACATTTGGTCTACAGGACACTCCCAGGCGGGGTATATGGCGGTAGGCCCAATGGTGGAGGCTTGGAGATACCTACCATGGCCCTGTACAATTCCTTTGATGATGAGGATAGAAGAAAAGAAGTGACTTTTATGACCGAAGATGTCATCAACGGGGAGTTGGTGGAATTTGATGCGCCCCATATCGTAAAATATTGGGACCGGGTAGCCGAGCCTCTGGTGAACAATACGGCCAATGACCTTCAGCTCATCCGTTATGCGGATATATTACTTATGTATGCCGAAGTGTTGAATGAGCAGAACAATGGAAGCACTCCCGCTGCATTGGATGCCATCAATGAAGTGCGGAAAAGGGCAAGATTTGCCGATGGGGTGGAGCGCAATATTCTTCCCGATTTATCCGCAATGGGATACGAAGCTTTCAAAGAAGCCATACTGGAAGAACGAAAAAAAGAACTTACGTGGGAAGGCCATCGTTGGTTCGATTTGGTTCGATTTGGCAAACTGGAAGAAAAGGTTACCGAGGCCAAGCCCGGGGTTCCCGTGGCAGCAAGACATAACCTGCTTCCCATACCCCAAAGAGAAAGGGATATTAACCAAAACCTGACACAGAACACAGGCTATTGATATGAACAACACTTTTTTTAAGGCCCTTAAGGTAGTTTGCATAATGTTGGTGACCTTGGGTGGTTTTTCGGGCTGGGCGTCTGAAAACATTGCCAAGCAAGCCACTGTGAGAGTCTCATCCCAGTTGGAAGGAAATGAAGCCTCTAATTTAATTGATGGATTGATCCGCTTGGATGGGCAGGGCGAATGGGCCTGCATCGGGGAGCGCAAGGCATGGGGAGCCAATACATTACCTTGGCTGCAAATGGATTGGGACGGACCACGGAGCATCAACAGCATTGTCATTTATGATCGTCCCGGTTTGGAGGAGCACACCGCTGGAGGGGTTTTAAGGTTCAGCGATGGTTCCCTGATTCGGGTAAACACCATTCCCAACAATGGCGATGCCAAGAAAGTGGAGTTCCCAACAAAAACAGTGGAATGGGTCCGCTTTGAGGTCACCGATGGGGAAGGGCTACATCTTGGTCTATCCGAAATGGAAGTGTTTGCTTCGCCCACTGATAGCACAAACCCATTGCATTGGGTGAATCCGTTTGTGGAGTCGGCCAAAGGCCGGTATTTTTTCTTCACTCCCGGTGCACACCCCATGGGAATGGTAGCTGCGGCACCCGTGACCCGCAATAAAAATCAATATGGTGGAGGGTACAGTTACAATTCCACGGAAGTATTGGGTTTCGGACAGATTCACGGTTGGTGCCTTTCAGGAATACAGATCATGCCCACGTTGGGGAACATAGACCCTACCTTGGGAGATCAAGGTTGGAAATCCAGTTTTAGCCATGACGATGAAGTGGCCATGCCGGGATATCAACGTTTGTATCTAAAGAAGCATCATGTTTGGACAGAACTGACCAGTACCAAGCGTACTACCCTATATCGCTTTACATATACCCAAGCGGAAAAGGCCAGTATATTGACCAATTTGGGAGGGTATTTGGGAAATTCAACCATGATCAATGCAGATGTCCGTAAAGTCAGCCAAAATGAACTGGAAGGCTCGTTTGATTCAGCTGGAAGGTTTTGGGGCGGACCGGAGAAAGTCAAAGTGTTTTTTGTTATCCAGTTTGATAAACCTTTCCAGACCTTGGACGGATGGAAGGATAAGGAGAGATTCAGCGATATTACCACTATGAAAGGCTCCGATACCATGACCCGTAGGGATTCGGTCGTTTTTGCTGGAATCACCCAGAGTTATTGGAATGCGCCCACTACCGGTGTTGCTGCTACCTATGATGTAAATGCAGGGGATGAGGTTCAGATGAAAGTGGCTATTTCGTACACCTCCGTGGAAAACGCCCGTAAAAATCTTCAAACCGAAGCACCCCATTGGGACTTTGACCGCTATAAGGAAGATGCCTTTAAGGTATGGGAAGAGCAGTTGGGAAAGATTGAAGTCAAGGGAGGAACAGAACAACAACGGGTAAAATTCTACACAGACCTATGGCACATTTTGTTGGGAAGAAGAATTCTGAACGATGTCAGCGGGGATTATCCCGATTATACCCAGGGAGAGCGCCAAGGAACCTTCACAAAAGCCAGCCTGAAAGTAAGAACGCTACCCAAGGATAAGGATGGCAAGTCAAGGTTCAATATGTACAATTTTGATGCACTTTGGCTTACCCAATGGAACCTGAACATTGTTTGGGGGTTGGCTTGGCCGGAAATTTTGGATGATTTCTCGGCTTCCTTGGTACAATATGCCGATAATGGCGGACTGTTGCCCAGAGGTGCCATAGCAGGCGGATATTCCTATATCATGACAGGAAACCCGGCAACGAATATGTTGGTGAGCACCTACATGAAGGATTTGATGACAAAAACAAATCCCAAACATGCCTTCCAAGTGATGAAACGCAATCACATGCCCGGTGGCATGATGAGCGATTCAGCAGAGGACCTTGAGTTTTATATGGCCAATGGATACTGCCCCGATAATGCCGGAAAGACCCTAGAGTGGGCTTTTCAGGATTGGTCGCTTTCCCAAATGGCAAAGAAGATGGGGAAGACAAAGGATTATGCCTATTTTTCAAAAAGAGCTGAAGGGTGGTCCAAATTGTTCCATCCCGACTTAAAGCTGGTATTGCCCAAAGACCGATCGGGGAATTGGCTTCATACGGATTTGCTATCCGGTCAGGGTTGGGTAGAATCCAACGCGTGGCAAGGAACCTGGTCGGTGTCCCACGGTATTACGGAATTGTCTAAGCTTATGGGTGGAAACGATGTATTATCGGACAAACTCAACTTTGCTTTTGAGCAAGCAGCTCCCCAGGATTTTGTATTTGGATATTCGGATGGATATGTCAGTTATGCCAACCAGCCGGGCTGTTCCAACGCCCATGTCTTTAACCATGTGCAAAAGCCATGGCTTACACAATATTGGGTGAGAAGGGTGAACGAACAGGCTTACGGTGCCACGACCGTGGACCAAGGCTATGGCGGACATGATGAAGATCAAGGCCAGATGAGTGGCGTAAGTGCGTTGATGTCCATGGGACTTTTTAGCTTGACGGGGAACAATTCCATCACCCCCAAATATGAAATTACCAGTCCGGTTTTTGACGAGATAACCATAAAACTCAACCCAACCTATTACCAAGGAAAAGAGTTTACCATCAAAACCTTGGACAACAGTAAAGAGAACAGTTATATCCAAAAGGCAAGGTTGAACAATGAGCCGCTCCAAACATTTTGGTTTACCCATGATGTTTTTCAAAAGGGAGGGGAGCTTATCCTGCAACTTGGGCCTGAACCCAATACCAATTGGGGAATTCAAGATTGAACGTATAGCAAAAAGGAACCTTCCATAAACAGAAGGAATCAGCAATGAAAAAAGGGATTGTAACATCTGGGATTTGGTCTTTTGTACTCTTGATTTTGGGTGCGTCGTGCACAGAGGGTACAAAGCGGGGGGAATACCTCTTCCAGCCAGTGGCGGCCAAAGCCTCTGGGATCCATTTTTCCAATGACCTTCCCTTGGATGACGATTTGAATATCCTCAACTACATCTACTACTTCAATGGTGGAGGTGTTGCGGTAGGCGACATCAATAATGACGGATGGGACGATCTTTTCTTTACGGGAAACCAAGTTTCCAACAAATTATACCTGAACCAAGGCAATCTAAGGTTCAAGGATATCACCGAAGAAGCAGGTTTGGAGTCCAAAGGATGGTCTTCTGGAGTGAGCATGGTGGATATCAATACAGATGGTTGGTTGGATATTTATGTGTCCAGATCTGGACATTTAGATCCAGAACAACGAAAAAACCTACTCTACATTAACCAAGGTGATGGAACCTTCGAGGAAATGGCCCAGGAATACGGGTTGGCAGATGCTTCGTATTCCACACAATCCGCTTTTTTGGATTATGACAAGGATGGTGATTTGGACATGTACCTGCTCAACCATATGCACCAAATGACCGGGATGAACAATCCTGTGCCACGAAAACTGAATGGGGAATCCGAAAGCAATGACAATCTGTACCGCAACGATGGTGTTGGTCCATTGGGGCACCCGGTCTTTACGGATGTTTCTGATGAAGCTGGTATTACGATTGAAGGGTTTGGTCTTGGGGTAGGGATAAGCGACCTTAATCAAGATGGGTATCCGGATATTTACGTGTCCAACGATTTTATTTCCAATGATATCCTATATATCAACCAAGGGGACGGAACTTTTAAGGACAGATCCAAGGAGCTTCTCAATCACCAAAGCCATAATGGTATGGGCAATGACATTGCCGATATCAACAATGACGGTCTTACCGATGTTTTGGTATTGGATATGCTGCCTTCGGATAATCGTCGTAGGAAACTGATGCTGAACAAACCCAACCACAACCTTTTTGAATTCAGCAAAAGTGTAGGCTATCAACCCCAATATATGCGGAACACCTTCCAATTGAACAATGGAAGCCAAGCCCCGTTCAGTGAGGTGGGCCAACTTATGGGTATTAGCAGTACGGACTGGAGTTGGGGTGGATTGATGGCTGATTATGACCGCGATGGTCTAAAGGATATGTTCATCACCACGGGCTACCTCAAGGATATGACCGATTTAGATTTCATCGTGTATCGCAGAAAGCAGTTCAAGTTTAGGACTAGGGAGGAAGCGGACAGTATATACTTGGCCAGTATCAATAAGCTACCCGAGGTAAAGCTCCAAAACTATTTTTATAAGAACAATGACGGGTTGAAGTTCATGAACACTTCATCTACATGGGCCCCTGAATCCCCAGGTTTTTCAAATGGGGCGGTGTACGCAGATCTGGACAATGATGGAGACCTTGACATTGTCACCAACAACATCAATGAGAAGGGCAGTGTACTGGAGAACACCTCTTCCCATAATGGAGGACATTCCTTAAAACTCATTTTTAAAGGCCCAAAGACCAATCCAAATGGGATAGGGGCAAAAGTATGGGCCTATGCCGGGAGTACGGTTCAGTTTTCAGAGAACTATACCACCAGAGGGTTTCAATCCAGCGTGGCACCCTCACTATATTTTGCATTTCCGGAAAATCAAAAAATGGACAGCCTTATCGTAGTT
The DNA here is from genome assembly GCF_049629585.1 of Flagellimonas algicida. Lineage (NCBI taxonomy): Bacteria > Pseudomonadati > Bacteroidota > Flavobacteriia > Flavobacteriales > Flavobacteriaceae > Flagellimonas > Flagellimonas algicida. Next base: position 287,287 of record NZ_JBMYIX010000001.1, read on the forward strand.
TGGCCAGATGGAAAAGGAAAGACCTATTCCAATGGCGGGATGGACACTACATTGACACTAGAGTATTCCGATGCTTCTGAGGTATCTGAGCGGATTCGTACGGTTGAAAAAAATCAAATGTTTTCCAAGGTTGATAAGATGATTCCTTTTGAACATCAGGAAATCCCTTTTTCAGATTTTGATATAGAGCCACTCATTCCGCAAAAGTTTTCCAGCAATGGACCTTCCCTTGCAGTTGCCGATGCCAATGGTGATGGTCTGGATGACCTTTTCATTGGAGGCTCGCATGGTTTTTCAGGTCAGTTGTATATCCAACGCAAAGATGGACGCTTTGAAAATAAAACCTTTGAAAGTAATGCAGAGCATGAAGATGTTGGGGCCATATGGTTTGATGCGGACGGCGATGGGGACAATGACTTATATGTGGTCAGTGGAGGGTCCGAATTCTCGCTGATGAAGCCAGGACATTATCAGGATAGATTGTATATAAACGATGGTCAGGGGAATTTAACCATGGCCGAAGATGCTTTGCCCAACATGAACACGAGTGGGGGTTGTGTAATTGCTTCGGACTATGATCAAGATGGGGATTTGGACCTTTTTGTAGGCGGAATGGTTGTTCCCGGAAGCTATGGGGTGTCACCTAAAAGCTATGTATTGGAAAACAACCAAGGGAGGTTCATCGATGTCACCCGCTCAAAATTGGGTGAACAGGAATTGGGAATGGTTACCGCTGCCCTTTGGACCGATGTGGACAATGATGGTTGGGTAGATTTAGTGGTTGTGGGGAAATGGATGCCGGTAACCCTGTACAAAAATCAAAAAGGAAGTTTTCAAAGGGTTGTATTGCCCAATTCATCGGGTTGGTGGAACAGCATCAATGGTGGGGATTTTGACAATGACGGGGATATGGACTATATCGTCGGGAACCAAGGAACCAATAGCGTGTATAGGGCATCAGGGGAATACCCCATGGAACTGCATGTTGGGGATTTTGACAAGGATGGCAGAGTGGACCCCTTGATCACGCAATACGGTCTAAGTCCCGATGGGGCTATGATGAGCTACCCGCTGGCATCAAGGGATTTATTGGCAGAACAAATGGTTTCCATTAAAAGTAGATATAAAAATTATCGTTCCTATGCCGATGTCCAGATTGAGGACCTCCTTTTGAACAATATGGCCGATAACCCTATCAAGAGAACTGTAGAAAACTTGGAGAGCCTATATATTGAAAACAAAGGAGGGGGCAAGTTCAATGTAAAGCCCTTGCCCATGGAGGCCCAATGGGCGCCAATTATGGGCACTACCATCACAGATGTGGACTTGGATGGGAACTTGGACGTCATCCTTATAGGCAACTTTTACGAGTTCGAGGTGGGCTATGGACAGAACGATGCCTTTTTGGGACTTGTCCTAAAAGGGGATGGTAGGGGAAACTTCAAACCAAAAAATCAAAAAAATACTGGCTTTATTGTCAATGGAAATGCCCGTGCCTTGGTCCGGGTACTGGGGAAAGAGGGGGAACTGTTGGTTTCTTCCATCAACAATGATAGCCTTAAGATACATCGAATAAACCAAGGTTTGGAAAACATGATAATGGTCCCACAGGATGCGCAATCGGGCATCATCACCTTGGAAAATGGAAAGCAACGAAAAATGGAATTCTATAATGGCGAGGGGTATTTGTCCCAATCCACCAGAAAGGTGCAATTGCCCAAGAATGCCAAGATTAAGTTTAACACAAAACAGAAGTAAAGTCCATGCAGGACCAAAACAAATATTATCTGGGGATTGATATAGGAGGTAGCCATTTTGCCCTTGGTATGGTGGATGCATCGCAAATGGGATTGCTCATGGAAACGGTGGAACGTTATCCAGTGGACGGTAATCTGCCGGCTCAGGATTTTTTGGACCAATTGCTTTCTGCCATAAGGGAATCCATTCAAAAGTTCAAAAAGCCCATAAAGGGCATTGGTCTGTCCGTGCCCGGTCCATTTGACTATGCCAATGGGGTTTCCCATATCCGTGGACTCAACAAATACGATGCACTGTTTGGGGTCAACCTGAAACTCTTTCTGTGGACTCACTTACAGGATGCCTTGGCGTCCCCAGATAACATTGTCTTCATTAATGATGCGGACAGTTTTGTTCTAGGGGAGGCCTATACCAACAATCTCGATAAGGGAAAGGTTTTGGGGGTAACCTTGGGAACCGGAATAGGCTCGGGCTTTGTCATTGATGGAAATGTGGTCACCGAACATGCCAACATACCCAATGAAGGCAATATTTATAACCTTCCCTTTAAAAACAGAAGAGTGGAGGATTGGATTTCCACCCAATGGTTTCTGGAAACTTTTACCAAGACCACGGGCATTACTGTGGGCAATGTGAAGGAAATTGCCGAGCATGCGGAAACCTTGGAAAAGGCCAAGGAAATTTTTGAACAATACGGACAGCATTTGGGTGAAGTGATGACTTCTCTTTCGGAAGTGTTCAAACCAGATGCCCTTGTTATTGGAGGAAGCATATCCAAGAGCTATCACCTTTTCAACGAAGCTTTTGAAGCTTGTTTCCCCGTCCTCCCCAATATTCATATTACTAAAGGCACGGCCCATGCGGCCATTTTAGGTGCCGTCATACATTTAACCATTAAACAGAATAAATTGAGCACAAAAAGAAACACGGAGCAGTATGTGATGCCAATGCAGGCAGATGGGTCAAGAACAGGTGAAGGCTATACGGTGTACCCCTCTTTTGAGATTTCTACGGGGACTGTTTCCATGGGCGTGGAGAGCCTCGTGGATGAACTTCCCAAAACAGGATGTGTTCTCATAGACGGTTATATGGGGGGATACTGGGAAGAATTTATGGCCCGTTTGTCCAGTGAACTCCAAAAAAGAAATGTAAAGCATATCAATTATGCTATGGCTTCTGCGTACAAGGAGGTTTCGGTCATAGAGGAGATGGTGGCTCCCTATTTGGGAGGCGACGACCCTGTCTTTGGAAAGATATTTCCCGGAGATCTAAAGGATTTTTTCGATGAGGAAAAATTGCAATCCATTAAACCGGAGGAGGGCGTCCTCAATATTATCTATGGACCTGGGGCAGCCTTGAGTGGTTGGGAAGGGGCCGTGATTTATATGGATATTCCAAAAAATGAGATACAGTTTCGTTCCAGGGCAGGGCAGGTTACCAATTTGGGCGATATTATGGTGGCTGATAAAAAACATCAATACAAGCGCATGTACTTTATTGATTGGCCAGTCTTGAACAGACATAAACACCAACTGCTGAAGGATATGGACTATGTTGTGGACGGGCAGTTTGAAGGTGATGTCTCATGGTGTTCGGGAGATACCTTGCGAACAGCACTTCAGGAAATGACTGCCCATGCCTTTAGGCCAAGACCTTGGTTCTCACCCGGGATTTGGGGAGGGGATTGGATGAAGGAAAAATTTGATGGCTTGGCACAGAATGTGCCCAACTATGCATGGTCCTTTGAGCTCATTGCACCAGAAAACGGGATTGTGATTTCAAAGAACGGTGCACGGTTGGAGGTTTCCTTTGATTTTTTGATGTTCCAGGATAATCAGGCCATTCTGGGCAAAGCAGCAGATATTTTTGGAACGGATTTTCCCATACGGTTCGATTATCTGGATACCGTGAATGGACAGAACCTATCCGTACAATGCCATCCCACCTTGGAATACATGCGGGAAAATTTTGGGGAAAACTTTACCCAAGATGAAACCTATTATATTTTGGATGCCGACGCCGGTGCCCAGGTGTATCTTGGATTTAAGGAAGGGGTGCAAAAAGAGGAATTCCAAGAGGCCTTGGAGCAGAGCCATGCCCAAGCAAAGCCCATGCAGGTGGAGAATTATGTGCAAACGTTCGATGCAAAAAAACATGACCTTTTTCTTATTCCAAATGGAACTGTGCATTGTTCCGGTATTGGGAACTTGGTCTTGGAAATTAGCAGTACTCCTTACATATTCACTTTTAAGATGTACGATTGGATGCGCATGGATCTGGATGGAAAACCAAGACCATTGAATATTGAACGCGGAGTGGCCAACCTGAATATGGAATGTCAGGGAGATAGGGTAGAAGCGGAGTATATTTCCAAACCACAAGTGGTCCAATCCGGTAATCATTGGAAGAAGGTAAAGTTACCCACACATCCAAAGCATTTTTATGAAATCCATAGATTTGAGTTCACTGACGAAATGATCATTGATACAGAAGAACAATGCCACATCCTCAATTTGGTGGAAGGCACTAAAATACGTGTGGTGGCCCAAAACAGGAGTATGGACATCCACTACGCCGAAACCTTTGTGGTCCCTGCCGCGGTAGGACGTTACAAGATTGAAAATTTGGGTGAGGGAGAGGCAAAAGTGATCCAATCCAATGTAAAACCAGAATTCTGTAAAACCGGATTTTAATCATTGATAAAAGCATGGAAGCACAAAAGAACAGCTACCTTTTTAAGATTACCGCCATTGGAGCATTGGGGGGATTTTTGTTTGGTTACGACACAGCCGTGATTTCGGGAGCCATTGGTTTTATGGAAACCAAGTTTTCCTTGACCCCTTCACTAAAAGGTTGGGCCGTATCCAGTGCCATTTTGGGTTGCATCTTAGGCGCGCTGACCGCTGGGTATGTGGCCGACCGGATCGGTCGGAAAAAGGCCCTCATCATAACAGCTTTGCTGTTCGCCATATCGGCCATTGGTTGTCTGTTGGCCCCAAGTTTTACCCTTTTGGTCATTGCGCGGATTATTGGGGGTGTAGGTGTTGGTGCTGCTTCCATGCTTTCGCCATTGTATATATCGGAGATTTCTCCGGCGGAAAAAAGAGGGTCTCTGGTCTCCCTATATCAATTAGGGATAGTGTTGGGGATAATTATTGTGTATTTCTGCAATTATTTGGTGGCACAGGCAGGGGATGAAGCTTGGAACGTTGCATATGGGTGGCGCTATATGTTAGGGTCAGAGGCTTTGCCAGCCCTATTGTTTTTGGGCGCCCTGTTCTTGGTTCCCGAGAGCCCTCGGTGGTTGTCCAAGAACGGGAACAATGCGGCGGCCCTTCACATTCTGGAAAAGCTGAATCCGAAGGAGAAAGCCATGGAAATCCATCAAGGCATCCAAAAAGCGTTGCAGCAAGAAAAAGGCAAACTATCCGAACTCTTTGAAAAAGGGTTCCGGACTGCGATCATCATTGGGGTGGTATTGGCTCTTTTTTCACAGATTACAGGTATCAACGCCATCATGTATTACGCCCCTGAAATTTTGAAATCGGCAGGGTTTGGGGTGGATTCAGCCCTTATGCAGACCGTTCTGATAGGAGTGATCAATTCAATTTTCACCTTTGTGGCCATTAAGTACATTGATAAGGCAGGTCGGAAAAAACTATTGTTATGGGGAATTTTTGGAATGATCGTTTGCCTGTTGGTCATTGGGGCCTTATATCAGTTCGATGCCCTTGAAGGACCTTGGCTACTGATTTTCATCTTGGGATTTGTGGCTTGTTTTGCCTCTTCCTTAGGACCTATTCCGTGGGTGTTGATTTCTGAAATTTTTCCAACAAAAGTACGGGGAGTGGCCATGTCCATATGCATCATGGTCTTATGGGTAGGGGTTATGCTAATATCACAATTCACTCCCGTATTATTGAGTGACCTTGGACCCTCCTATACATTTTGGTTGTTTATGTTAAATGCCATTTTCCTGTGGGTTTTCACGTATAGGATGATTCCTGAGACCAAGGGCAAGACCTTGGAGGAAATTGAAATGGGATGGAAAAAATAAATCTAATCATGAAGAAAATAGCTTTAAAGCTCTTATGTTCCTTTATAGTACTTGTACCCATGTTGGTGTGCGGGCAGATAGAGTTGCCTCCCATTTTTTCTTCCCATATGGTATTGCCAAGGAATAAGCAAATTCCTCTTGAAGGGAAGGCAGAGCCAAGGACTACATTGACCATTACCATTGGAAGCCAAAGCCATACGGCGAAAGCGGATAAAAATGGAGTTTGGAAAGTGAATCTGCAACCCATGGTTGCCGGAGGACCTTTCGTTCTTCAAATTGAAGATGATCAAGGGAGGGAATTGACATTGGACAACCTATTGGTCGGGGACCTATGGTTATGTGCAGGGCAATCCAATATGCAGTACACCCTGAACATGCTGCGGTATAAGGAAACCCCGGATGACAACTATGATTCTCCCAACCTTCGGTTGTGCTCGGTATGGGTAGACCGGGATTATCTTCCAAGAAAGGATGTACGCAATGCTGTATGGCAGGAGGTGTCCAAGGAAACCGCCCGGAACTTTAGTGCCGTTGGATACTTTTTCGGGAAAAACCTAGCTGGGGAACAAGAAGTTCCCATAGGTCTCATCAGTAGTAATTTGGGGGCTACGGCCATAGAAACCTGGATGGGTATGGACGTTCTCAAGACATTTCCGCAGTTTGCTGAGGTTACGCAGAAGGTGGGTAAAATCAACAAAAGTTTTAAAACCCTGGATACTGAATTGGAAAAGTTCAGAAAGAAATGGGATGATAAATATTATTTAAAAGGACCTGGAATTGAGGGAAAATGGTACGAAGAAGGGTATGATTATTCCAATTGGGAAGAATGTACCTTGCCCGCTTTCTGGGATGATTTTGGGTACGCTTCACATGACGGCAGCATGTGGTTTAAGCGAACCTTTGATTTGGACTCCGTTCAAATGGAAAACGATTTCAACATAGTACTCAACCAAATTGATGACTACGACAGGGTTTGGGTCAATGGGGTGCAAATAGGGGAGTCCTTTGGAAAAAGTAATTTCAGGAATTATTCCGCACCCAAGGACATCCTTCGGGAAAAAGGGAATATACTTACGGTACGTGTCTTTGATGTTGGCGGGAAAGGAGGAATCTATACCAATGCTTTTTGGGGCAATTCCATCCTTAATGGGACTTGGAAATATAAAAAAGGCGTACGTATAGATAGCAGTCGGTTTCCCCAACCCGAAGTGGCCAATGGCAGTCCATTTTCGCACCCCATGCTCTTGTATAATGCCAGCATAGCTCCATTGCATAAAATACCCATAACCGGAGTAATCTGGTATCAAGGGGAATCCAATGAATCCAGGGCTGTGGAATATGGCTCCTTGTTACCGGCCATGATACAAGATTGGCGGAAGCAATGGAACAATCCTAAAATGCCTTTTTTGGTTGTTCAATTGGCAAACTATAGGCAAGAGGATGCTGAACCTAAGAATAGTCAGTGGGCCGAATTGCGGGAGTCCCAAATGAAGGCCACCGAACTGGAGCATGTGGATATAGTGAATGCAATAGACATTGGGGATGCCAATGATATCCACCCTTACAACAAAAAAGAAGTGGGTAGGCGATTGGCCCTTTTGGCACAACACCATACCTATGGTAAAACCCTTAAAAAAAGTCCTGTTTTTAAAGGCAGCACCCTGTCGGATTCTATTATCACCATTGAGTTTGAGACCTATGGCAGTCCATTGAAAAGTATGGATAAGCATGGCTATGTAAGAGGTTTTGCCATGGCGGGAGCAGATGGAAAGTTTTATTGGGCCAAAGCCAAGGTTTTGAATGATACCCAAGTGGCGGTATATCATGGGGATATTAAAAAGCCAATGTATGTCAGGTATGCTTGGTCTGATAACCCTGGACCATTGGATTTGGTAAATGCGGATGGACTCCCGGTCTTTCCTTTTAGAACCGATGATTTTGAGTTGAGTACAGAAAAGAATAGATATAGCTACGATCCCCATGCATTTTAGTGATGGATTGTAATGGTAAAATGAATAAATAACGGGTCTTGGAGCCTAAAAAGATGACATATGGAATACATAAAATCAATACGTTCTTTTAAGCAACAATGGATGGGCGTTGCGGCGATTACATTGTTGTGCACCTCCTGCGTTGACAAAAAAGAGACAAAAAAGAACGACAAGGACAGTGCACCGGAAGTAAATATTGCCATGGCAGGCGAATCAACAGAGTGGAGTGAACTCTTCATTAAAAATGAAGGATGGTTTGGAGGAGATGGCATTTTTGGAATTCCTATGGATGGTAAGGAGTTTGTTCCGGCGACGGAGAGTACGGTGACGCTGTTTACTTTTGGGGATACTATGATTGGCCACCATGATGGGGAAACCCTCTTGCCGGAAGACTTTTTGATGATCAATAATTCGGTGGGTATCCTTACAGGAAAAGAACCGGATTCGGAAAAGATCACCTTTCACTGGAAACAAAGCAGTGAAGGTAAGGCCGAGGGCCTTTTCAAACCCAATACGCCAAACGCAAGACCACATGATTATTATTGGTTGGGGGATGGCTTTGTCAATACGGAAGGGGATGGCAACCTGTATATTTACGCGTATCCTGTAAGGGAAAAAGACACCACCGGGATTGGTGGGTTCACGTTTGAGCAGGTAGGGGTGAACCTATTGCAAATTCCAAAGAGCAGTCAACCTCCATATGTGGAGCATAAGCAATTGGAGACCCCATTTTTTGATTCGGAAACCCAAACCTCATTTGGTAGTGCCATTTACGTGAATACAGCGTCGGCAGGAGCACCTAACCCTGATGGATATATCTATACTTATGCAGTTTCCAACCAGGACGGGACAAAGGGACTATTGGTGGCCAGGGCCTTACCGAAGGATTTTGTCAATTTTGGACAATGGAAATTTTGGAATGGGACCGATTGGGTGGTCAATATGGCAGATGCGGCATTGATTGCCAGGGATGTTTCCAACGAAATGAGTGTTTCTCCGCTATCGGATGGCAGCATTATACTTACCTACCAGCGTTACACCATGGGACCGGAAGTTGCCATACAAGTTGGGGAGTCCCTTGTAGGACCATTTGCCGAACCCAAAATTGTTTATAACACCACTGAAAACAACACGAACAAAACGTATTTTACCTATAATGCCAAGGCCTACCCGCATCTTTCCAAACCGGGAAGCCTCTTGGCCAGTTACAATGTAAATTCATTCGATTTTTGGGCAGATATTTTAAAGGACCCCAACCTTTATCGACCTAGATTCCTTGAGATTCCTTTGGAATAGGGTCTCAACGTTTAATGTCTATACTGTAGGTGAACTGATCGGCCCTGTAATACCCAATGTTGTATTCTATGGGCCTGTTACCGGGGTCGTAGACTACCCGTTTTCTCTGGAGAATGGCCGAGTTTACGGGTACTCCCAATTTTTCTGAAAGGGGTTTGTTGGCTAAAATGGCACTTATCTGTTCCCTTGAAAGTACTGGAACAGTATGGTATTCATGCTCCAAAATATCGTAGAGGTGGCGTCCAAAATCCTCATTTCCCGTGATGCCAATTCTGGGGTGAAAATAACTTATGAAATACACAAAGGGCCCATTGTCCAATCCCCTGAGCCTTTCCAATTTAAAAACTTCCTGGCCTTCCTTGATTTCCAGTTCCCCGGCAATTTCAATATCGGCCATGATCTTGGAAACCTTGATCTCATAATTTCTGAAATCAATCCCCTGGGCATGCATCTCCTGACTGAAACTTACCCAATTGGACAGTTTGGTCTCGACCTGTTTTTTGGCCACTTTGGTACCAACCCCTTTTTTTCTGATCAAAAGCTTTTCCTGGACCAATCTATTGGTGGCCTGCCGGATAGTGTTCCGTGAAATACCAAGCCTTTTGGACAGATCTACCTCTTTGGGCAAGAATTTTCCATTCTGGTATTCCGGGTCATTGATCATGTCACGGAGTATCTCCTCAACCTGTAGATGTAAGGGCACAGGGCTGTCATGGTCTATGCTTAGGGACTTAAGGTTGTCCATGTTCTTTTGTTCAGACATGAAGCAAACTTATAAAATTTGTTTTAATAACTACCTATTATCCACTGTTGGATTTTATTGGGGTCCCTTGTAGATGAGTTGGTCCAACCGGATTTCACCCAGTTTTCTGGTCAATTGGGCGTCTGTATATAACTCCATAACGGGATCCAAGAAATGGTAGGTGAAGTTTGGATTGTAAACAAAAGGGTTGGCAGTATCAAAGTCCTTGAAAACAGACTTTACCTTCATGGTCAGTTGTAGCAGAACACTTTTGTCATTGATAAGGGCCTCTGCCTTTTCCGGATTCATTTTGAAGAGTACTTCGGCATTGATGTAGTCCACTTGCTCCGTTTTACCATAGAATTGATTCCCGTATGTGGTTTCTGGTGAAAAGGTGTTGAAGTATTCCAAAGCTGAAACCCCTAAAGGAGGTCTCTTTATGGGAAGTCGTAACCAAAAACCTCCATGATCAAAATCATATTGACCTTGAAATTTAACAGCATACACAAGCTGGAAATCATGGGTGCCATCAGCAAAAAAATCTTCGCTCCATTTTAGGATGATATCCAAGTATTTCTCAACAAAGGACACGTATCGCTCATTTTCAGTGAAGTCATCAGATTGGTGTCCCCCCCATTTTCTTACAAATGGACTTTTACCGTCACCACTCCAATCGTTCATAAAATACTCTTTTTTCAAAGCATCGGTCCCCATGCTGAATGCAAATTCCAACAAGGTTTTTTGGGCGAGACTCGATTTGGCTTCCTCTTCCACAATGGTTCCTTTGGTTCTTTGGGTAAGGGCGGTCCGGTCCATTACCTTAAAATGATCTTTTAAAATATGGATACGGGCCAGATGGGCAAAACCCGTATATCCCAAACCAGTCAAATTTCTTTTCTCGGCTGCCTCTTTGGAAAGGTCCACTTTTTTCGGATTGTCGCGCATCATATAAAAATCTATGGCCCCAAACCGGGGAAGATCTTTATGTTTTTGGAGGACAATATCCTTGAAAGCAGGGTTTGGGGACGGCAATACCATAAATTCAGAAATGTCAGGAGAAGGAGATGTCTGTTTTTTTGGGGTGCTCTGTTTTTGTTGGGAGGATTCTTTCCCAGTTGAAGGCACGTTGTCTTTATTTGGTTTTTCGGGTTGTGGATCTGTGCCCTCAAAAACAGCATCCACTTGCTCATCGGCCTTTTTCAATAGTTTTTCTTCGGCTTTTTGCTTCAATTTTTTTAAAAATTGGGCATTTGCATCCGTGGTCTGGGAAAAGAAACAGAGAATTATTACAAGAAGAATATATGTGGTTCGCATGGTTTCTAGTATTTGGATTGCAATGTCTTTAGGTCGATTTCCCCCATTTTATTGGTAAGGGCAGCATCGCGATAAATTTCAATGATCGAATCTTCCAGCTCATACTCCCAAGCCACATGGGTTGGATTGCTGAGTTTTGGGGATACCTTTACCTTAAGAACGGCAAATACTGGGGACCTTTGTTGAAGGTTCAAGGTCTTCGCCATGGAAGGATCAATGGGTACAAAGTGTTTCTTGGCATTGTTGGCCAATGCCTTTTCATTTTCAGTGAAGGGTAAAAACTCGGAATGATGGAGCATAAAACTGCTACCCACCAAGGAGAAGATATTGTTTATCCAGTACCCCTTGTTTTTAAAATCGTATTTCTCCGAAACGAGTGCCCTGTTCACATAATAGACCGTTTCACTGCCGTTGGCATAAAACGTTCGGCTCCATTCTTGTAAAGGCTCCAAATAGTTCTTGACGAAACTTGTATAGCTACGGTTTTGGGCAAATTCATTTTTTCCGGCCCCGCCCCAATAGGCTATGTGTTTTCTTTCCCCGGCAGGATTATAGAAATTGCATGGCGATTTTGCCTCTGGATCGCAAAAATATTCCTTGAGCACCTTATCCGAAGAAGCATATCCGGCAAGTTGTAGCAAATGGTGTTGGGCAAACTCGGAATTTTTGAATTCCTGCCCCTTTTCTTGTTGGGAAGAGTTGGACTTTGTCAATTTGGAGCGATTGATATCGGCATAGGTTTGTTCTAGAAATTGAAGTTCCATGAGTTTTTCATACGCTTTGTTGTCGGTAGGTTTTGTAGTCCCCCGCACAAAATAAAGCGCCCCATACCTAGGAAGTCCCTTATGGGACTGTATGGTGATATCAATAAAATCCGAACTGGGCGATGTATAGGTGATTACGGAACCTTCCGTGCCAACAGGATAGGTTGTGGAGGCTTTCTTTTGATTGGGTACCGATGGCGGTGTCTTTGTTTCACTTTGGGTATTGGTGGACTTTTCCGTTTCTTTTTTGGTTGATGAGGTATTCCCGTTTGTGCCATTCAGGATCTCATCGGTCTTTTCGTCCGCTTTTTGGGCAATCTTTTCCTCAACACTTTTCTTTAATTTTTTCAGGAACTGTCCCTGCACATGGGTAGGGGCAGCCATCCCCAACAGGATAACGAACAGGATATAGTGTATTTTGATGTTCATCTTTTTCATGCTTTTTTGGATTATCTGGTTTTGGATACCATGGTGTTGATATCGATTTCACCTACTTTTTGGGTGAGACTGTCATCGGAATAGATCATGATCGTGGGGCTGTTCAAGGTAAATGTGGTTTTCAATTGGTCTGCCCTATAGTTTTCCAATCCGTTGAGGGATGCAGTAATATCAAGCACCAGAAATATGGTTTGATGGTTTTCCGAAAAGGCTTCTGCTTTTTCCGGTGCCATTTTAAGCAAGATCGATGAGCCGTTGGGATGCACCAGTTTTCGCTCTGCGGAATTGGAAGGTTGAAGCTCCCACCATCGCAATAAAAAATCGTTTTGGTGCATTTGGTGGGTGTGTAACCAATATCCGCCATCCTTAAAACTGTATGTGCCAAGTTGTGTCTTTGCCACATAATACCCGTCAATGGTGTTGTTGGGGTATAGTGAGTTGCCCCATTTTTCCAATTTTGGGAACAGTTCATTCACAAAAGCTGTGTAGGCCCTCAATTGTTGGAACTCGGAAGCTCCCCGACCACCCCAGGAGCGGATGTTCCTCGGTTCGTTATAGTACCCATCTTCTTTGAAGATGGAAGCACAATCTTCCTCCTTTTCATTGCAGAAAAACCGTTTTAGTTCACTCTTGGAGGATAGGGCATTGGCCAAGGCCAGCACATGTTGTTGGGCCGTGTAGGATTTCAAATCCTTTTCAAACATGGATTGGGTGCGTTCCGTAAAAAGATCGCGGTCCATGGCACTGAACATGTCAGCTTTAAAACGGATTTTCAAAAGTTCCAGCAAAGCGTGCCTACTGGCCCGGTTGTGGCTGGATTTTTTGTCCACCTCAAAGTAATTTTCAGCTTTGGAACTTACATAGGTGCCATCGGATTTTACAAAATACTCGTCCTGTATCCCAAAGCGAAGCTTGTTGTTATGGGTCTGCAATGAAAGGGATATAAAATTGGGCGATGGCGATGTAAAGACCTTCTCCTCTTGAGATTTTAAGCTGGGCAATACGGCCAAGGTCAGAAGCACATATACGATTTTTTTCATTTGCTAAGGCGTTTTTAAAATAAGGTTGTCCATGGACAAGGTGGTGAAGTGTTGGGTCAGGGCTTCATCCAGATACACATCCATTTCCTTGTTCACATGGGAGTAACTGAATTCCAAGCGGTCATTTGGTCGAGATAAGGGCTTGCCCGAGTACACCATCTTTATTTTCTTTACCAAGTACAGTTTACTAATGCCTTCTTTCATTAATCGCTCTGCAGTCCCTTCATCCATTTGAAGGAAGAAGTCCACATGGTTTTTTGAGTTACTTTTTTTAATCAGTTCGGTTTCAAAGAAGGCTGACGGCAGGAAGGTCACCGAATGGATATCACTGGATTTTAAGGAAAAGATATCGTTTAATTGGAGCGGATGTACCAACCAATACCCCTTTTGGTCAAAATCGTAGTTCCTGCCAATGTGCAGGGTGGAAACGTGATAGCCCACCATTTCATCATTTTTGAAGAAACTTTGGCTCCACTGCACCAAGGGGTCTAAGCATTGATCTATAAAAGCCTTATAATTCCGGATTCGTTCAAACTCGTTGGCCCCACGATTGGCATTTTCGCAAACCTGACCTGTACCAACACTTTGCGCTATTTGGTTACGGAGATAATTTTGCAGGTAGGCCGAGTTGCGTTGCTCTTGCGACATATTTCCCGAAACCGTGGTCAAACGTTCCCGATCAAGATCACCCATAAAGGGTGTCCTATACTTGAGCCCTAGGAGGAGGGAGAAGTTTCTGTAGCCTAAACCAACCTCTTTGCTTTTTTCGGTATCGTAGGAGCCCCGTACCGGCCTTACGGTTCGCACGGGAGCTTTCCCCGTGTTGTTTTGGATTTTGTAGTTGTCCCTTGCGCCAAATCTTGGTAATCCTTTATGGGATTGCAGCACAATGGGGATAAATTGGTCCGATGGCGGGTCAAAAACCAATAAACCATCAGATTCTTGCTGAGCATGGATATGTACAGCAAAAACCAAGGTGATGGTCCAGAGGTAGTATTTTAGTGATAGTTTTTTCATGTTGAGCAGTTATTCCCACGTAACGACACCATCCATGGTCAAAACCACATCGCTGTCCGTGTTGATTACGGTCGTGCCATTAAAAACAACTTTCTTGGCATTGAAATCAACGCTGTATCCATCGCCGCAGGCGGTAAAAAAGCCTTGGTAGGGTGATGAGCAGGCATGCCGGAATTCTTCACCGTTCTTCACGATGGTCATGGAGATGGTCTTTTCAATATCCGGAGATCCCCCGGTTGAAAAATCAGCAGCAACGATTACAAAACCATTCTGGTCATTGGTATAGACCAATTCGTTGTTTTCCACTCGGATGTTTTCGGAGAGCAGCATTACGGATTTATCTGTTCCCGTAAGTCCCACTTGGGCCACGGCTATGTTGGCCACGGTAAGGGAGTTTCCAAATTCAGAGGTTTCTTCACCGGACAATTGTATGGTTCCGCTTGCTTTTCCTGTAGACTCATTTTCGGGTGAATCGCCATCATCTGAAGCACAGTTGGCAAAAATGGAAATCGATAGGACAAATAGAAAAAATAGAGGTGTTTTTAGCATTATAACAAGGATTTGGTCTTGATGAACCTCTAAACTATGGGATTCCCGGGCCATACACCACGACCATTTAGTTATCGTTACATATGTTAGGATTATCGTTGTGGTTTGTGCAATATTCGTATTGTGGGGAAACTAAAGCGGTATAATGGGGCAAAACCGTTAAATTTGGAACTACACCAATTTCCAAACATGCCAGTACCCTTCAAAAGAGCCATTACCCTTTTTTTGATTTGTTTTGTTCCCCTTTGGGGAATTTCCCAAGAAAACCCAGCGGATTCGTTACAACAGGAATTGGCTTCCCATACCGTCAAAGATTCGGTCAGGGCCAATTTGCTCATCAAAATTGCAGGGAGCATGACCTATTCCGAACCACAAGGAGCTTTTCCCTATGTGGAAGAGGCCATAAGTATATCCAAGGCACTGGATTGGACCAAAGGTGAAGCCTTGGCGCTTCGGCAAAAAGGACACCTACACTATGTCATGGCCGATGAACTCAATGCCTTGGATGCCTATCAAAGCGCTTTACAGTTGAGTCATGTTATGCAGGACAAAGAGTTGGAGTCGACTTTGATAAGCAATATTGGGAACATTTATGCCGATTTGAAACAGTATGACAAGGCCTTGGAAAACTATGAAAGCTATCTTGCCTTTGCGGAATCCACGGGGAATGTCAATGAACAGATCAAAGGACTTTCCAACATTGCCATCGTCTATAACGATACGGAACGATACACCGAAGGAGTGGCTTATCTGGAAAAAGCCTTGGCATTGGCCAAAGAGGAAGGGAATGAACTTTTTGTAGCCGCCATTACCAATAATTTGGCCTTGGCGTATAAAAAATTGGAACAGTACCCAAAGGCATTGGAGCACTATCAAGATGCAGCTGTCCTGGCCCATACGATTGGCAATAAATATATTGAGGCGTCTGCCTTGAACAGTATCGGGATAGTGAACATACTCGTGGGAAATTATGATGCGGCCAGTGAGGTGGGACAGAAAGCGTTGGAATTGTCGCAGGAAATTGAGGCGGTGGAATGGCAGGCCGATTCGTGGAAGGTGCTCAGCGAAATCTATGAACACGAAGGGAAAATGGAGGAGGCCTTGGGGGCATACAAGAATCATGTCCGGTTACAGGACAGTGTTTTGAGTGAGGAAAAGAAAATGGAACTGACCCGAAAGGAAATGCAGTTTCAGATGGAAAGACAGCAAGCGGTGGCCGATGAGGAAATCAAGCGTCAGCAACTGGTAAAGAACGGGTATCTAGCAGGTGCTTTGATCTTGGCACTGATTTCGGTTGGGGGTTATTTTGTCTATAAGCGCAGACGGGACGCCCTTGAGAAAAAGAAGGTGGCGGAATTCAATGCCAAGGTGGCCGAAACAGAGCTAAAAGCACTGAGGAGTCAAATGAACCCACATTTTATTTTCAATTCGTTGAATTCCATAAGTGATTTCATTTCAAAAAAGGATGTGAAGCAAGCCGATGACTATCTGGTAAAATTTGCCAAGCTCACCCGTTCCATTTTGGAGAATTCAGAGAAAAAATGGATCAGTCTTGAAGAAGATCTGGAATTGATGGAGCTGTACATGCAGTTGGAGTCGCTACGACTGGAAAACAAACTTCATTACAGCATTGTGGTGGATGAAAGCATTGACCCAGACAATACCTTGGTACCCCCAATGATTTTGCAGCCTTTTGTGGAAAACAGTATTTGGCATGGGATTGCCAAGCGAACCACGGACGGAACCATTGACATTACGATCAAGAATGAGGGGGATATGTTGTTATGCGTAGTGGAGGACAATGGAGTAGGGCGTTCCAAGAAGGTGCCTCAAGAGGAGCATAAAAGTTCTTTGGGGGTGAAGATTACCAAGAACCGTATCGATATTATCAACCATCTTAAGAACACTAAGGGTTCCATTGCCATGATTGATAAGGAAATGGGACTTCGGGTAGAGCTGAAACTGCCCTTGGAACTTCAATTTTAAAAAGTATGCTAAAGGCCATTATCGTTGACGACGAACAACATTGCATCAACCGTTTGGAAGAACTTTTGCAGGAACATAAAGAGCAAATCCAAATCGTATCATGTTGCAAAACGTTGGAGGAAGCCAAAAGGCAGATTGGGAACCTTGGACCCGACATCCTGTTTCTGGATGTGCATTTGGGAGATGTGACGGGGTTTGATCTACTTTCCCAGTTGGATCACATAGATTTTGAACTGATATTCACCACGTCCTTCGATAGCTATGCCCTGCAAGCGTTTAAATTTTCAGCATTGGATTATCTGTTAAAACCTATAGACAAGGATGATTTGAAAGAAGCTGTCAAAAGGGTACAGCAGTCCAAAAAACTAAAGGAGACTTCCCAGAAAATCGATGTGCTCTTCCATAACTTCAAGGACGGGGCCGGAACATCCAAAAGAATAGCGGTGCCCACCATGGATGGGTTCGCCATGGTAGATGTGAAAGATATCATAAGGTTGCAGTCAGACGGCAATTATACTCATATATATACCACCTCAAACAAACGGATAACCGCGGCAAGGACCCTGAAACATTTTGAGGGGCTGTTGGATACGGATGCATTTTTCAGGACCCACAAGTCCCATTTGGTCAACCTTTCTTTTGTGGACAATTATATCAAGGGCAAGGGGGGGTATGTGGTCTTATCCGATGGCAACAAGGTTGAAGTCGCTGTGAGACGGAAAGAAGAGCTGATCCAAAAATTGATGCCCAATTCGTAACGGAATTAGACTCCAATTGCATTGACGGATACGGATATTTTCAAGATATTTATGGAAGCTTGTCCCATATCAAAAAAAGTATGCAAAAACAGGAGTTCGATATTATAAAATCCACAGGGGAGAAGACCAAGTTTTCCGTTACAAAGCTGGAAAATTCACTAAAAGCCAGTGGAGCGGACGATGCCTTGGTGAAAAAAATCGTCAATGTGGTCATGGATGAACTCTATCCGGGAATTTCCACCAAGGAAATCTACAACAGGGCATTTGCCATGCTCAAAAAGGCTAAATCGGTTTGTGCTTCAAAATATAAATTGAAGAAGGCCATTTATGAGCTGGGTCCCACGGGATTTCCCTTTGAGCGCTTTATAAGTGGCATTTTGTATTATTCGGGATACACCACCCAAGTGGGGCAGATGGTGCAGGGCACCTGTGTGTCCCACGAAATAGATGTATTGGCCCGTAAAGATGGGATCTTGAATATCATTGAATGTAAGTTTCATGGTGAGGATGGCCTTAAGTGCAATGTAAAGGTGCCGCTGTATATTGCTTCGAGATACAATGATGTCAAAGGACCGCTTGAATCGGAAAAGGAAAAGGAATATGAAAAGACCGCAGGATGGGTGGTCACCAACACCCGATTCACCATGGATGCACTTCAATACGGACAGTGTGCAGGATTGAACTTGTTGAGTTGGGACCATCCCTCCGGGAATGGGCTGAAGGATAGGATAGATAGGTTGAGGTTATATCCCATCACGGTCTCCACTTTGCTATCGGGAAGGGAAAAACAGTTCTTGTTGAACAGGGAGGTTGTGCTGTGCCGGCAATTGTTGGAAGATAGTTTCTATTTGGACCACTTGGGGGTTTCCAATGGTAGGAAGAGCAGGATCATTAAAGAAA
Source organism: Flagellimonas algicida (assembly GCF_049629585.1). NCBI lineage: Bacteria > Pseudomonadati > Bacteroidota > Flavobacteriia > Flavobacteriales > Flavobacteriaceae > Flagellimonas > Flagellimonas algicida. The sequence goes on from NZ_JBMYIX010000001.1 coordinate 305,897, forward strand.
TGCAGTCCCTGTGTCATATGCAGATTTGATGTATGGAAAGACTTAAAGTTCATTTTTTGGGTGCTGCGGGCACGGTAACAGGTTCCAAGTTTTATCTGGAAACCAATGAGGTCAAGATACTGGTAGACTGTGGCATGTTCCAAGGGAACAAGGAACTTCGGATACAGAACTGGGAACCTTTGCCCATTGAGGTTTCGCAGATTGATGTGGTCCTATTGACCCATGGTCACTTAGATCACTGTGGATATCTTCCCCTTTTGGTGAAACAGGGGTTTCAAGGAAGCATTATGGGAACGGCACCCACCTTGGAGATTGCCAAGATCATTCTTGAGGACAGTGCCAAAATCCTGGAAGAAGAAGCCGAAAGGGCCAATAAGGAAGGATACAGTAAGCACGACCCGGCACTTCCGCTGTTTGACCAACACGATGTGGTGACCACCTTGAAACGCTTTAAAAGTATAGAGGAAGAGGAAAATATAGGACTTTCACCCCATTGTTCGGTACGTTTTAGGTATAATGGCCATATCATTGGTTCAACCTTTATTGAAATAGACCTTTTTGGTAAAAAGTTGGTTTTCTCTGGGGATGTGGGGCGCCTACAGGACGATTTGCTAGATCCGCCCAAACGGCCACAATGGGCCGACTATCTTTTTGTGGAAAGTACCTACGGGGATAGAGAGCATCCAGAAGAAGACCTTGAGTCCATTTTACGGGAACTTACCCAAAGAACCATTCAAAGAAGGGGCACTTTGATTATCCCATCTTTTGCAGTGGAACGATTACAATCGCTCATGTATCTATTATGGAAGCTCTACAGTAAGAATAAAATCCCCAACATTCCCATATTTGTGGACAGTCCAATGGGAATAAACGTACTGGAGGTCTTTGGCCGATTTCCCAAATGGCATAAGCTCGCCCCGGAAGAATACCATAATATGTGCAACCATGTTACTTTGGTGAGTTCGTACCGGGAAACATGGGAAACCATTGATGATCCCAGGCCCAAGATTGTCATTGCGGGCAGTGGTATGGTCACAGGGGGGAGGGTGCTCACTTATATCAAGCAGCTGGCGGATATGGAATCCACCTCCATATTACTGGTGGGTTACCAAGCCGAGGGGACCCGGGGCAGACAATTGTTGGATGGCGCACAGGAATTGAAAATGTTCGGAAAGTATGTGCCGATCAAGGCCAATGTACAGCACTTGGAAAGTTTATCGGCCCATGCAGACCAAAAGGAACTATTGTATTGGCTTGAAAGTGTGGACAACGTACCGGAAAAAGTGTTCCTTATACATGGGGAAACCGAGGCCATGGCCGTTTTTAAGGACAAGATTCAAGAGGTGTTCGGATGGCACACCCATATTCCTAAACTCCATGAAACCGTTGAGATTTTACTTTGACGCCTTGGGTGGGGACATCATAATTTGATTCCATAACTCAGATCACCCGCATCACCTAAACCGGGAATAATGTATCCCTTACTGGAAAGTTTATCGTCTACGGCCGCTATCCATAACTGTGTGTCCTCTGGAAATACTTTTTGTACTTTTTCAACCCCTGGTTGGGAACCGATTACGGAAATGATATGGATTTTTTTGGGTGTACCGTGGTCTTTTAAAACATTGAGCACATTTTCCAAGGTCTTTCCTGTGGCCAACATGGGGTCCGTTAGTACCAAGATCTTGTTCTCCAGGGAAGGCGCGGCAAAGTACTTGACCACCACTTCAAAATCATCCGAATTGTTGGGATGGTGCCGGTATGCGGAAATGAACGCATTTTCAGCTGCATCAAAGTAATTCAAGATACCATGATGTAAGGGTAAACCGGCTCTGAGTACAGAACAAAGGACCAATTGATCGGTACAGCTCCGGATTTTTTTGGAACCCAATGGCGTAGTGACCTCTTTTTCCTGATAGGTAAGGGTCTTGCTCATCTCATAGCCCAAGACCTCACCAATCCGTTCAATGTTCCTTCTGAACCGCATGGCGTCTTTCTGAATCTCTACGTCCCGTATTTCAGCAATAAAGGCGTTCAGTAGAGAAGGGGACGTATCAAAACGGTTGATGATCATATTGATGTAGCGTTAGGATTAAAGGTCTTCCGTAAAAATAGCACATAATGCTCCTGATTTTACATGATATATCACTTATGCCGTTTCTTTGGCTTTCTTGATTTGTGATGGGTTTATGATGATGGAGAGGCCACTTTGCCCAGCATCAAAAGCGTAAGATGGTAACACTAGGGTGATATAATGATAATGTACAATTAATTGGGGCGGGATGGTTTGGAACCGCTTCTTCAAACCAGACTTTTTTTGGAATCCAGAGCATGTCTTGCTTTTAACATATTGTATGTTGTTGTAAATCAAATAAATAAAGTGTGACAGATTATTTAGCACCTTCATTGATAAAAAAATGGTCAACAATAAGTTATATTAGCGAAATTCTTGATTTTATTAGAGAAAAGCGGTTAAAGAGGAATCCAGAAACACGACTGTTTTGAAATATCACAAAAAAACATTGTAATTTTAGGATTTTACCCAAAGAATATCGTTAAAAATTTGAAAATTTACAGGAATTTTCAAGAATTGGCGGTGATGTACTTGATGATACGCTTAATATAGAAAAAAAATGGATGCGTATGGAACGCATTTGAAGGCATCCAAAGGCAACAGTTCGGGTAAGCGAGATTAAAAGTATTTCCCCCTATTTTTTCTATCGCCAGAAAATGAATAAAGATTTTTATAGCGCAGAGGACTTTCAGTTTTCCCAATTTAAAAAAGGGGACAACCGCGCTTTTGAGTTTTTTTTCAATAAGTACTTCAATGATATCGTAGGGTTCAGTCAAAAGTTCATTGGTGATCGGGATAAGGCCAGAAGCGTATCCCAAGATGCTTTTATCAAATTATGGACCAACCGGGATAAAATCCGTAAGATAGGAGGCATCCGTTCTTTTTTGTTCACTTCGGCCAAAACCGATTGTTTGAACCTGCTTCGTCATAAAAAAGTCAAGAGAAGATATGAATCCTTGAAACTTCAGGAAAAAGAAAGATTATTGGACATGGAAATCCTTGATTCTTTAAGGTTTGATTCCATGACCTTTTCCGAACTTGAGGAATTGGTGGAAAAATCCATTGCCGAGATGCCTGAAAAATGTAGGCAGATCTTTATGAAGAAGCGCATGGAGAACAAGAAGAACAAGGAGATAGCCGAAGAAATGGACATTACTCTCAAAGCCGTGGAGGCCAACATGACCCGGGCACTCAAATTTCTCAAATTGAGACTCGCCAGCTACATTCCCTACATCCTGATTTTAATTTTTTTAACGCTTTTTTAAAAAAAACTTAACTCGCATATAGGGTAGCAAGTCTTTGAGGTGTACCTACTACAAACACCAAAGACTTTCAATGGAATATCGTTTGATAACCAAATACCTATCAGAAGCAGCTTCCGAAGCCGAGGTGGCGCAAATTTTCCAATGGATTGAAGCCTCTCCCAGTAACAAGGAGGCCTTCATGGAAATAAAGAAAATCTGGGCCTTGGGCACCAAAGGCGATGAGGACATTGAAAAAGCTTGGTATGAAATCCAAGAGCGCCTCAAGATCATTTCGCGTAGAAGAAAAAGAACCAATATCCTTAAATATGCGGCCATCTTTATTGGACTGGTTGCGGGAGCCTACGTTTGGTTGTCCCAAGAACCTGTGGAAAATCCAGGATTGATCATTGAGGACAGTGCCGTAGTCCTTAGTACGGGTGACAATACCACAGAGAAACTCAATGTGAACTCAGAGCAGAACTTCTCGACCCAAGGAGGAAAAGTATTTGCTACCCAAGTGGGGAACAAAATTGTGTACAACGCCAATGAGTCTATAAAGGAGTTGGTATATAATGAGATAAAGGTACCCCATGGAAAAACATTCCAGTTGGTACTTTCGGATGGGTCCTTGGTGCATCTTAATTCGGGAACTTCCATGAAATTCCCGGTCAACTTTTTACCAGATCAAGAAAGAAGGGTGTACTTGGACGGAGAAGCCTATTTTGAGGTAGCGAAGGACAAAAAGCGTCCCTTTTTGGTCGAGGCCAACAATATTGATGTCCAGGTTTTGGGAACACATTTTAATGTAAGTTCCTATAAAGGCACCGAACCTTTTGCTGTATTGGTGGAAGGGAGTGTTTCGGTATCGGATAAACATGAGGGAGAAAGCTCTAGGGCTTCCCAGGTCATTGTACCCGGGCAAAAAGCATCGTTGACCTCGAATGGGTTTGCTGTTGAGGAAGTGGATGTGAACGATTACTTGGAATGGAGACAAGGAAGATTGATATTCAATAACGAGTCTTTCCAAGAGATTGTCTACAAAATTGAAAGAAGATATAATGTAGAGATCAACAACTCCTATACAGAGCTAGATCCCATAAAGTTCAATGGTAAGTTTGGAAACGAAACCATTATTGATCTATTGGATACGTTCAAGGAAAGTGCCGGATTTGACTACTATATTGAAGATAATAAAGTGATAATTAATCAACCCAACTAAAAACCACTTGCCAATGAATTAAAACAAACTGACTCAAAAAAAGGGAACGCGGCCACGTTCCCCTAAACAAATGATTTTAACTGAAGGATTGTTAATCAATCAAAATCTCTCAAAATTATGAAAAACAACCATTGGTTTTCCTGTTTTTTGGAAAACATTTTAAACAAGAACCGAACATTGAAGGTTTCGATCTTATTATTTATATGTGTCTTGTTCAATCTCCATGCGAGTTCATATTCCCAGAACACAAAAGTGACGGTGAGTGTGAACAACGCCCCTATTGAAATGGTATTGGGCCAGATAGAGAACCAAAGCAAATTCAAATTCTTTTATAAAACAGGTGAAGTTGATGTGAACAAAAAGGTGACCATCAACGTAAAGAACATCCCTATAAAAGATTTGTTACACAAAATCTTTGTTGGGGACAATATCTCTTTTGTAACCGTAAAGAACCAGATTGTCCTGAAGAGCAACAGACCCGCACAGCCTGTCTTTTCTGGAAAAACCCCTATGGCTGATAGGGAGCAACCTGCTCCCCAGATTTCCATTAGCGGGACCATTGTGGACAGCAACGGAGTCCCTATTCTTGGAGCCTCGGTCATAGAAAAAGGAACCACTAATGGTACCGCGGCCGACTTTGATGGGAACTATGTGCTACAGGTTTCCGGTCCTGACGCCGTATTGGTGTTCAGTTCATTGGGATTCTCTACCCAAGAGATTGCCGTAGGAACCGCCACTACCTTAAACGTGACCTTGATGGAAGATGCACAGAGTCTTGATGAAGTGGTCATTGTGGGGTACGGTACCCAGCGTAAAAGTGACTTGACCGGTGCCATTTCATCGGTTTCTTCGGATGACGTACAAGGACAGCCTGTTGCCAATATCAACGAAGCCGTTCAGGGAAGAATCCCCGGTGTAGAGATCACTTCCAGTTCAGGTGAACCTGGAGCCCCCCTACAGATCAGGGTTCGTGGTATGGGTACTTTTGGAAATACCGGTCCACTATATGTTGTGGATGGTATGCCGGTAAACGTTACCGATGTGAACTCCATTGACCCAAATTCAATTGAGTCCATGGACATCTTGAAAGATGCCTCTGCTTCTGCCATTTATGGTTCCAGAGCTGCCAACGGGGTGGTTTTGATTACCACTAAAGCAGGGAAAAGTGGCAAGCCTAAAGTAACGATAGACAGCTACTACGGTATTCAGGAGTTTACGGATTTCATTCCTTTGTTGAACTCTAGGGAATATGCACAATTGAACATTGATGCTTCTGCTGCGGCCGGAGCTACGGTAGAACCCGCATTTGCAAATCCTGAAAGCATCACAGTAGATACAGATTGGCAAAAGGCAGCCTATCAGGCGGCTCCTATCCAAAACTACAATGTATCTATTTCAGGAGGTAGTGAAAATGCCAAGTACTCGGCTTCTGGGGGCTATTTTGACCAGGAAGGTATCATGGTGTTCAGTAACTTTAAAAGGTATACTGCACGTGTTAAGAGTGAATTCAAGATTGGGGAAAAATTGACTATTGGGGAGTCCATTAACCTTAGTAGGGGATTGGGACTCAATATGGGTCAAGGAAACAACTTGGATTTTGCCTACCTATTGGGAGCTTCACCAACCATGCCCATTTTCAGGGAAGGAAACCTTGGAGGGTATGCCGGTCCAAATGCGGCTGAAACAGGAAGGAACAACCGTGAAAATATTGTGGGTAGAAGGAACTTTAGACGTACCTATACCACGATCAATAAGATTTTGGGAAGCTTGTATGCCGAGTATCAGATCATTCCTAATTTGAAGTATCGTTTGAACTTGGGTATCAATGCCGGTTTCAATACCTCTAAATTGTATGTGCCCAAATTTGAGATGGAGAACAGGACCAACCTTGTTCAGCAATTGACCGAGAGCAAGAACGAGTCTTACGAATATTTGGTTGAAAATATTTTGACCTACGACAAGCAATTTGAAGATTTCTCCCTATCCCTTTTGGGAGGTTATACAGAGCAGAATGCTTTTTATAGCAACCTAGGAGGATCCATTCGTGAATTTCCTAGCAATGAGCTACAGGTAATTGACGCGGGAACAGGAAGCTTCACCATTCAAGGAAATGAGTCTGAGTGGGCTTTGAGGTCTTACTTGGGAAGGGCCAATATTACTGTTTTGGACAAGTACTTGTTCACAGCGACCTTCCGTCGTGACGGTTCCTCAAGATTTGGTAGCCAGAACAGATATGGTAATTTCCCATCCGTAGCTTTGGGATGGAACATTTCCAGGGAAAACTTCATGTCTGCCATACCAGCCATCAGCAACCTAAAGTTAAGGGGAAGCTGGGGTAAATTGGGTAACCAGGATACCAATGACAATTATGTGAACCAGACCACTATCAATACCACACCAAGATATATTTTAGGGTCAGGCCAAGGCATAGCTGCCGCTGCGGCGGTAACCAGTTTGGGTAACCCTGCCTTGAAATGGGAATCCACAACACAGACCAACGTAGGTGTTGATCTAGGATTGTTGGATGGATCTATATTCTTCACCGCAGATTACTGGGTTAAGGATACTGATGGTGTTTTATTGCGTACCCCGATTTCCGTGGCCACTGGTATTGAAAGATCCTTGGGCCCATACGAGAACTCTGCAGGGATCAAAAACTCAGGTTTCGAGTTCTTGTTGGGATATAGAAAAGATCGTGAGGATTTCAACTATGAGGTATCGGTTAACTTATCCACGGTTAAGAACGAGGTCACTAGCTTGGGAGATGGAACAGCATCCATCATCAACTTGGTGAACAATGCCTATAACTACGGAACCTTTACCCGTACCACAGTAGGAGAGAGCATGTCCAGTTTCTATGGTTATGTTGCCGATGGGATCTTCCAGAACGATCAAGAGGTGGCCAGCCATGCCACACAGCCTGGTGCCGCACCTGGAGACGTAAGATTTAGAGACCTTAACGGAGATGGGGCCATCACGGATGCAGATAGAAAGGTGATAGGAGATCCATTCCCAGATTTCAGCTATGGAATCAACGGAAGCATGTCTTACAAGAACTTTGATTTGAGCTTGAGCTTCCAAGGTGTTGCCGGAAAGGAACTTTACAATAGCCAGAGAGCCTATTTGGAAAGTATGGACGGTGAGCACGAGCAAATGGCCACTACATTGAACCGCTGGACCGGGGAAGGTTCCACAAATACGTTCCCAAGAGCGGTACGTGGAAATCCTAACGACAACACGCGTCCTTCAACACGTTTTCTTGAAAATGCTTCTTTCTTGAAATTGCGTAACATCCAAGTAGGGTATAGATTCCCAAAAACGATCTTGGATTCTGTTGGACTGACCAATGCCAGGGTTTATGTGAGTGCCCAAAATGTGTTCACCATTACCGATTACTCAGGATATAACCCTGATGTACTTGGTGGATCTGGTTGGGCAACCAACGATTTGAATCCTCTAGCAGTAGGGGTTGATACGGGAACTTATCCTTTGCCAAGAACCATACAAATGGGCGTGCAAATAGGATTGTAGGAAACCGAGGAAAATAAATCGAAAAAAATAGAGATCATGAAATATATATATAAAATACTTACTCTTAGCTGCTTGGCCTTATCTCTAGGCAGTTGCGACAAAGATTTTTTGGATAAAACTCCGCCAGATGCCATTCCGGTAGACGGGTTTTTTAACTCGGCCGAGCGTGCGGAGCAAGGGGTAAATGCCATTTATGCAACCCTACAGACCACTGAATTGTATTCAAACACCATGTCAAAATTGTACACTCCACCCACGGGTGAGGTGGTGCTTACCAATACTGGTGGTTATGGATTCAATGATTTTACCTATTCAGCTGCCGATGGTATCCTAATGGATGTGTACGGAAAACTGTATGAAGGCGTATTTAGGGCCAATACAGTAATCAAGGAAGTACCTTTGATGGAAGACATCGATGCTGGCCTTCAGAGTAGGTTGGTGGGAGAAGCTAAGTTCCTACGTGCATTCTATTATTGGCACCTGACCACCTTGTGGAGCGATGTGCCCCTGTTCACAGAGCCTTTTGAGGTACCTTCTGATGCCCTTGTGGCCAAATCCACCAGAGCTGCCATCTATGAAGTGATGATCCAGGATTTGATCGATGCGGAAGCAGTGCTTCCAGAGGTGTACGGAGCTTCAGATTTGGGTAGGGCCACCAAAGGAGCCGCACAGGCCCTTTTGGGAAAAGTCTATCTGTATGATGAAAACTATGAGCAGGCCGAAGCTTGGCTTGGTGAGGTAATCGATTCAGAGCTGTATGATTTGGTGGAGAACTTTGGGGATGTTATCAATATCAACAGTGAGAACAACGTGGAGTCCATTTTTGAAATCCAGTTTGCCGAAGTAGGTGAAGGAGACGTTGGTACCTTAAGGGTATCTTACAACAACCCACAGGTAAATGGAGGTTTTGGAAACAATTTGCCCACACAGACCATTGTTGATGCTTTTGAAGATGGTGACCCAAGACTCAATGAATCCATCTTTATTGATGGGGAAGTTTTTGCTCCTGAACTGAGCACGGAGAGTTTGAACTTGGACACCTATCAATCCGTATGGTCCGCAACAGGGTACAACCTAAAGAAAGGCTTGTTTCCCGTAATGTATGTGAACAACAGAGGTACCAACTTCCCGGCCATCAGATATGCAGATGTATTGTTGATGTATGCAGAGGCTGCCAATGAATTGGATATGAGGGATGTTGCCCGTGATGCGGTGAACGAGGTTCGTGATCGTGTGGGAATGCCCTTGTTGGATGCAGGAACCACAGGGACCAAAGAAGCTTTGTTCGATGCCATTGTGCACGAAAGACAAGTGGAGTTGGCCTTTGAATACCATCGTTTCAATGATTTGAGAAGATGGGGATTGGCCCAAACTGTCTTGGGACCCAACGGTTATGCAGAACGAAACAGATATTATCCATTACCTCAGGAAGAAATAGATACCAATGAAAACCTTGTTCAAAGACAAGGATGGTAATTGGTTCATTTTTAATGACAGGGGAAATTTAAAATAAGTTGAACAGTGAAGGGTGCCACATGAGTGAGTTCTGTGGCACTCGGTCACTGTCTTTTCAGTACAATTGGGAGGAAATGGACGGTATCATGGAATTGGAATAACCCAAAAACAATAACAGATGATTACAAGGAGAAAATTATTGAAAAACTTATCGGCTGTTCCGGTAGTAGGCGGATTGGTAGGTACCGGAATGGTATCGGCCTGTGAATTCAACAAGACCGACCCGGGAGCTGGAACAGAGGAACCGACCAGGAACTTTTTCGAGGAACTGGGCGTGACCCCGGTAATCAATGCGGGGGTTACCATGACCTTTTTATCGGGCTCATTGATGCGTCCAGAGGTTATGGCAGCCATTAACTCCACCGCCCATGATTTTGCCAATATGTACCAACTACAGGACAAGGTAGGGGAAAAGATAGCCGAAATGCTTAACGTGGAAGCCGCTATGGTGACCTCGGGAGCAGCCTGCGCCATGGTATTGGGTACCGCTGCGACCATAACAGGTATGGACCTGAAGAAGAGAAGGCAATTGCCGGACCTTCCCGATCCACGTCCGGAAGTTATTATGCAGAAAAGCCATAGATACGTATTTGATCAAGCAATCCCTACGGCAGGGGCCCGGATTGTAGAGGTTGATGGCGCGGAAGAAATGGAAGCCGCTATCAATGAAAATACAGTGATGGCTTTGTTCTTTAATGCGGCAAGAGGCCCCATTTCACACGAAGAGTTTGTAGCAATAGCCAAGCGCCATAATGTACCTACGTTTATTGATGCCGCTGCTGATGTACCCCCAAAGGAAAACTTGTTCAAGTTTCAAAAAATAGGTTTCGACCTGATTACTTTCTCAGGAGGAAAAATGATCAGGGGACCTCAGAGCGCCGGACTTCTTTTTGGTAGAAAAGACCTTATTGAAGCGGCCAAGTTCAACCATAGCCCCCATGAGGCTCCAATAGGTAGGCCAATGAAGGTCAACAAAGAGGAGATTTTTGGAATGTACGCAGCCCTTAAGGCCTATTTGGAAATGGATCATGAAAAGGAATGGCAGGATTGGTTGGATCGTATTGAGAACATTAAATCAAAGATAACTGCCGTTGAAACGGTTAAGGGAGAGACCCATATCAGTCCTGGACCAGCAAATGCCTTTCCAAGTATGTTGGTGAGCTGGGATCAAGAAAAAGTGAAAATGAGCCCTAAAGAAGTAAGCGATGCCCTAAAAGCAGAGAACCCTTGCATATTTACCAATGTAAGACGTGGGAGAGATGGAGCCGAGGATCAACTGAGTGTGGGTGTTGTACTACTTAAACCCGAACAGGTAGACTACGTGGCCGAACGTTTGGCCGACGTATTGAGTAAAGCCGTTTAAGGCTTTAAGATATTTGGCCATTGTATATCCAATGCAATGACCCCGCCGCTCTTGTAGTGGCGTGTAAAATCGAGCAATCATTGGAATTGTTTGGTTAGTTTTTTAGATTGTATGGGGCGCAGGTGACAACCAGCGCCCCTTTTTTGTTTTAAAATGAGCGTGTTAAGATTTTTACGCCATCTTATTCCAGAACCATGTAGCCAAAGTATTCAGGTCTGTGGAAAGCTGGTCTTTTTGCCATAGTGGAACTCCAACAGGCAAAGGTCGAGTTTTCGGCATTGTTCCTCCAATCTTTCTCGGTATGGTCTTCTTGGGAAATGATTCGGTAAAAATTTAATCGATATACATTGTCCGGCGTGTTTTCAGGGTATTGTAGCAACTTTAATGGGAGTTTCATATGTCCACCCCATGTATTGGTGTTTTGGTCTTTAAAAGCGCTATGTTCCACACCCATGGCGTTGGGGTCCAAATGTTCCGAGCTGAATTTCCCGTCACCTTTAAAGTTGTTGTGTATGGTGGCCAAAAACATGGCGTTGTTGGGGTTTAATTGAATCTCCACGTAGTCTTCCATGGGTTCTTTTCCTTTGCTGATAAAAAGCTCAAATACCTCTTGCGTGAACATGGGGGTGTTATCTTCGGTAAAATGGTTCTGGTCCATTCTAGGGTTGTCCCTGCATTCAAATTTTATTTCCAGAAATTCATCATCGTATTTCACCATGACCAAGGTTTCCTCTTCAATGGGCGCCCCTCCAACGCTGTGTTTAAAATGAAGGTCCCCCAATGGGGTAAAGGATTCCTTGTTTATGGTAAGTGTTGGTAATTCTTCAGTTTTGTTCTCAGTCATGGTTTGGATTGTTTCAGTTGGCACGGTACTTTTCTCCTCCTTTTTCTTCTGGTTACAGGATAGGTATAAAAGAGAGCAGAACAGAAGTGCAATGGGTTTTGCGTTTTTCATGGTTTATAGGGATGTTATTCGGTTTTGATTAATTATTCGGTTCAAGTTCGGTAGTGCAGATGTTCCCGGCTTTCCAGAATCGAAAAATCTGGGATAACAGGATATTCGCTGTTTAAGTGTACTCTAGGCATTGTACATGAGAAAGAAAATGGTCTCATATTTATGCCCCAGTTTTTTCTCAAGGATTTTAAAGGCACGGGTCATATGTGCCTCAATGGTCTTGGTGGAAATTCCAAGATGATCTGCAATTTCAGTATGTGTGAGCCCTTCTTTTTTGTTGAGCAGAAAAATATGTCTACACTTTGTGGGGAGATTATTGATTTCCAGATTTACCAATCTAATGATTTCCTCAAGATTATCTTCCTCTTTTTCCACGACAATATCTATGGCCTCCAGATATTTTTTTTCCAGATATAGAACAGATTTGTTCTTGCGGTATTCATCAATGAATTCGTTGTATACGGATTTGTATAAAAAGTTTTTGATCAAAAAATTTGGATTGAGCTTTTTTCGTTTTGTCCAAACCCTTACAAAGACGTTTTGTACAATATCCTCTGCTTTACCATGGTCGCTGGTCAGGGTATAGGCATAGGCACAAAGTCTTTGGTAATAGGCGTCCATCAAGTATTCATAAGCCTTTTCGTCACCCTTGATCAACCTTTTGGTCAAAAAGTAATTATTGTTGGTATAGTCCATTTAGAGGTTGATGATTTTCCATCTACTTTATCGTTTTCGCCCGAAAAATTATAAAAAAAATCATAAAAAAATACAGGGTCAAAAAACTTTCACACGTATTTAAGAGTAATTGCAAAGTATGAATTCGACCCAAGGGCATAACCTAATCATCAAGTTCCTCAACAAGGAGGCCAATCGCAGGGAATTGGAGGAGTTGGATGATTGGTTGAGTGACCAAAACAATATCACGATCTTTAATAATTTAGTTAGAATCCACTACCTAACAACGAGTTGCATGGCAGACTACGACCTACATAAAGCCAAGGAATCCATAAAACAGAAAGTGAAGTCCAACAAAAGAAAGAGCAGACTTCATACGTACACCAAGATCTCTATTGCCGCATCCATATTGTTGGTGATCGGGTTGATTTTTGGTGGCCGCTATTTTCAGAAGGATACCGAAAGTATCCCCAATAAAATTGTCATCGGCTCCGATAAGGCGGTGCTCACTTTGGAAAATGGTGATCAGGTGGCGCTTGAGAAAGGCAAGAGTTTTCAAAAAGGGACCATCCGGAGCAATGGGGAGCAGATTGTTTATGGCATCCATGGGCGCACAGACGATGAAGTCGATGTTTTATACAATTACCTGACCATACCTAGGGGAGGTCAGTTTTACCTTCAATTGTCCGATGGCACAAAAGTATGGTTGAACGCTGAGACCAAGCTAAAATATCCGGTAACGTTTTACGAGGGACAGACCCGCGAGGTAGAACTTGTGTACGGAGAGGCCTATTTTGAGGTCACACCAAGTACCCAGAACGAGGGTACGGACTTTAGTGTAATATCCAATGATCAGAAGATAAGTGTCTTGGGCACCGAATTCAATGTGAGTGCTTACAAAGATGACGATGCGATCGTGACCACCTTGGTAGGGGGCAGGATTGCATTGGAAAAAGGCAATTCCAGAAAAACACTTCGCCCCAACCAACAATCACGAATCCTAAAGAACATGGACCAAATAGAGGTCGTTGATATAGATGCCTCCCAAGCCATCTCTTGGGTAAATGGGGTGTTTATCTTTGATGGGGAGTCCTTGGACGAAATCATGAAAGTGCTCTCACGGTGGTATGACATAGATGTAATATTCGAGTCGGCCCAACGTAAGGATTTTAATTTTACCGGAATATTGGAAAGGACCAAATCATTTGACGATATTTTGGCATTGATTGGTGTGGCGAGCCAAGGCGAGGTCAAATTTGAAGTGAAAAATAAAACTGTACATATAAAATAGGACAGTAAATAAGGAAATGCTGATTGCATAAAAAAAGGAAAAGGCTAACACATTCCACCGTAATAGCCTTTGTCCTCAGCGGATTAATTAAAACTATGTCTAACTAAACCAATTGCTAATTTATGAAAATTAACTTGAATTTGGGCCGATCTAAAACAGGTTTTCGGCTCCTAAAGTTTCTGATGAAAACTTTTACCTTTTTATTTTGCACGCTGGCTTTTGCCTTGGGACCCAAAGAAGGGTTTTCCCAAGATGCCGATATTTTGATCGCCAAGGATCGAGTGCTCAGTGCAAAACAGGTTTTTAAACTTATGAACAAACAGGCCGACTATAAATTTATTTATAGGAACGACTTGTTGGAAGATGCGCCGGAAGTTCCGGTAAAACAAGGTGTTGTAAAAGCAAAACAACTTCTTGATATGCTGCTTACCCCTATAGATTTCACATATGAATTCACCACAAACAATACCATAGTGGTCAGAAAGAGGGTGAAATCCGAGGTAAAATCCGAGGAATCAAAAGTAGAGACCGTAGAACGTTTGCAACAGCAAGTGAGCGGTACTATTCTGGACCAACAGGGAATTCCATTGGCCGGCGCGAATATTATTGAAAAAGGAACGACCAATGGTACCCAGACCGATTTTGATGGGAATTATGCCATCTCAGTGGATGACAATGCCGTTTTGGTCATTAGCTATATTGGCTTTCAAACCCAAGAGATTCCTGTCAATGGACAATCAACCATCGATATTACCTTGGTGGAAGATGCCAATCAGCTTAGCGAAGTGATCGTAACCGCCCTTGGTATCCAAAAGACCAGAAAGTCTTTGACTTATGCGGCCCAGGATATCGATTCTGACGAATTGAACCGGGTAAAACAGACCAACCCTATGAACAGCTTGTCCGGTAAGGTGGCCGGTGTGGCCATTACCAGGAGTTCATCTGGTGTAGGGGGTTCGGTAAAAGTGACCTTGCGAGGGAACAACTCTTTTGGCAACAACCAGCCCTTGTATGTGGTAGATGGTGTGCCTTTATCCAACCCAACGGCGTCACAGCCCACAAGTACCTTTGGTGGAGGTAGGGACGGTGGAGATGCCCTTTCCTTGATCAATCCGGACGATATTGAATCCTTGACCGTATTGAAAGGTGCTTCCGCATCGGCACTTTATGGAAATGCCGGTCTTAATGGGGTAATATTGATTACTACCAAGAAAGGCCGAGACGGTACCTTTAAAGTGGATTTTTCATCCAACATTACGGTGGATAGGGCTGCTTACATGATTGATTTCAGTGATGCGGCACAGCAGAATGTTGATGATTTTCTGGAAACAGGTGTAAACAACATCAATTCCGTGTCCTTGTCCGGTGGAACAGAAAAGGCACAGACGTATTTCTCGTATAGCAATAGCTTTGCTTCGGGGATTCTTCCAGATAATACTCTAAAGCAGCATACCATTAACTTAAGGGAAACTGCCAAGTTTTTTGATGATGTGTTGACCATGAATGCCAGTATTATGGCATCTACCCAGCAAATACGCAATAGGGCTGTTTCAGGATTTTATTTCAATCCTTTGGTAGGGACTTATGTGTTTCCAACTGCCGATGGACGCCTATCGGATTACGCCGATTTTGAGGAGTACAACCCAGACAGGAACATTCAGGTGCAGCGTTGGGTAAGGCCATTGTCCGATATTGAACAAAACCCGTATTGGATTGTCTACAGGAACCCAAGGGAGGACACGAACAGAAAATTGTTGGCCTCCTTGAACTTGAATTTCAAGGTGAATGATTGGTTGTCCATCCAGACCAGGGGCACCTATGATCAATCCTTATTGGATTTTGAGCGTAAGGCCTATGCTTCCACACAAGCCACGTTGGCCCATGAGAACGGGAGCTACACCTTTAATAAACAAGATATCCGTCAGTTGTATGGTGATGTTATCGCCAATATCAATTACGATATCACGGAAACCCTTTCCTTTACCGCGAATGTTGGGGGTAGTGTAAAGCGAAATACCACTGAAATCCTTAATGCGGACTCTGGATCACAGGGAGGGCTTCAATTTGCAAATGTGTTTACCCTTCAAAACTTTAATGCCAATTCACAGGTAGCACTATCGCAAACGTCATTGAACAGGCAGATAAACTCTGTTTTTGCGAGCACTACTTTTGGGTATGATGAAAAGATTTTTATTGATCTTACGGCCAGAAATGACTGGTCATCGACCTTGCCACCGGAGAACAACTCATTTTTCTACCCTTCTGTGGGTCTAACCGGGGTTTTAACAGAGATGTTTGATTTTGGCGAGAAGATTTCTTTTGCCAAAGTACGAGGTTCTTACGCCGAGGTGGGGAATGATTTCTCCCCGAACCAGATCAACCCCAACAGAACCATTCTGTTTGGAAATGGAATCAGTCCTACCGATCCTATCAGACCTTTCCCCGGAACCACACCTAAGCCAGAAAAGCAGAAGTCTTTTGAATTGGGTACCGAGTGGAGGTTTTTCAGTAATCGTTTGGGCTTTGATGTAGGGTACTACAACACCAAGACGGTTAACCAGTATTTCCCCTTCCCAACTTCCGTTGCGGTTATTGGGGCACCCAATGCAGGTTTAAACTCAGGGGAGATTGTTAACAGGGGTATTGAGGCCACGGTTTTTGCCACGCCTATCCAGAGTGAGGATTTCCGTTGGAAGACCACATTGAACTTTGCACGAAACAAGAACGTAGTGGAAAGCATCTATGATGGCACGGTTGCCGATGGACTTATTGAGCCTACATACTTTACTCTTTCCGGGGCAGGGAACAATTCCTTTGCTTCCTATTTGGTAGAAGGAGGTTCCTTTGGGGACATCTATGGCCGGGTGGTAAAAAGGGATGAGCAGGGTAGACCTGTTGTAGTTGATGGTGGTTTGGTGGAAAATGACCAAAACCCCGACAATGTTATCGAAGGTTTGGAAAAAGTGGGTAATGCCAATCCAGACTTTACTTTGGGATGGAACAACTCCTTTAGCTACAAAAATTTTAGTGTTGACTTTTTGATCGATGGTAAGTTTGGTGGTGAGACCATGAGTATGACCCAGGCCGCTGTGGAAGGCTTGAGCAACAACACAGCGCGTGAGACAGCCAATGGAGCCATCGAAGTGGTTGATATCAATGGTAATCCGGAAACTTGGACGGCACAACAATACTATGGTGCAGCAGGAGGAAGGAATGGTTTTACGGGTGAATACGTCTATAGTGCCACCAATGTACGGTTGGCCGAATTGGCGTTGGGCTACACCTTTGATTTGGGAGAAGAATCTTTCTTCAGCAATGTGAGCGCCTCCTTGGTGGGAAGCAATCTGTTCTTCTTCTACAAAGATGCCCCACATGACCCCAATGTCAGTTTAAGTACGGGCAATGCACTACAGGGAGTGGATGTTCTAGGTCTTCCCTCCACAAGGAGCACAGGTCTAAACGTAAAACTAACTTTTTAAAAAAAACTCATGAAAAATATATATAGATTGGGCGTTTTGGCAGCTACTTTAGGGTTTTTGGCAACGTCCTGTACTGAGAATTTTGAAGAACTCAATAAAAACCCAAGGGAAATCACCCAAGAACAGCTCGAAGGGGATTTTCAACATGTGGGATCCAAATATAAGCCCGTGTTTGAAAGTATCTATATTTTCAATCCCGGATGGCAGTACCAACTTCAGCAGAACTTGAACGCGGATGCCTACGCAGGATATTTGACCCCTCCAAACCCTTTCCAGAACGGATCCAACAACACGACCTATAACTTGGTGAGCGGTTGGAACAATACCATCTGGTCCGTTCCTTACTCCAATGTCATGAACAATGTAAAAGACATTGAGAGTTTGACCCAAGGGGAATATCCTACCCTGTATGCGGTGTCCCTGATTTTGAAAGTGGAGGCCATGCATAGGGTTTCAGATGTTTTCGGTCCTATTGTATACACCAATTTTGGTGATTTGGATAACGCAGGGGTATATGACTCACAAGAAGAGGCCTATGATGCATTTTTTGCTGATTTGGATACCGCCGTGGATAATCTTATGGCGGATATCGATAGCCCAAGATTTTCGGCGTTCGACCTCGCTTACGGAGGGGATTATTCAAAGTGGGTTAGATTTGCCAACTCCTTGCGATTGAGATTGGCTATCCGAATTTCCAAAGTAGCCCCTGAAAAGGCCAAGTTGCAAGGTGAAAAGGCCTTGAGTCATCCTCTGGGTGTGATGGCCAGCAATGACGATGGATTCTTTGTGACCAGTACCAACAGCCATCCATTGGCCCAGATTGATAATTCTTGGGGGGATACCCGTATGAACGCATCCATGGAGTCCATTATGGGAGGGTATAACGATCCTCGAATCAGTGCTTATTTTTCGGAAGTGAACCCAGGGGATTCGGAAACCGAGCCCATTGTGCCCGGAACACTTAAAGGAATCAGGAATGGATTGCCCTTATTGGATGGATATGCAGATGCATCGGCCCAAAAGGCCGACTATGTGAGATTTGCGGTAATCAATGACGATTTGACCCAGTACACGGCACAACTAATGACGGCTGCTGAGGTAGCTTTCCTGAAAGCAGAAGCCGCTTTGAGGGGATGGAGTGGTGCTGGTGATGCCCAGGCCAATTATGAAATGGGAATTGCACTTTCTTTTGAACAGAGAGGCGTGGGCAGTGCGGACGATTATATATCGGACAATACTTCCGTACCTGCGGATTATGTGGATCCCGTATACCCGTCCAACAACATCAATGCCCTTACCGATGCAACCATTGCTTGGGATGGGGTCGATGACAATGAGACCAAATTGGAAAAGATCATCACTCAAAAATGGATAGCGGTATTCCCTGATGGACAAGAGGCGTGGAGCGAGTTCCGCCGTACGGGATACCCCAAAATTTTCCCGGTAGTGAGCAATCAAAGCCCCGGAACCATAGATACGGATATTCAAATACGAAGGATCCCTTTTGTGGATAGTGAACTTTCTACCAATGCCGAAGGTGTTGCCGGAGCCGTTTCCAAATTGGGCGGCCCCGACAATGGAGGCACTAGACTTTGGTGGGATACTGGCGCCCCTAACTTTTAGGGTTTACATGTTTAAGTTGAGTTAAGTTTGAAGCCGCGGGTGGGAAAGCCAGTTTTTCCACCCGCTTTTTTGCTTTATACCCTAAATAATGCAATTGGAATGCAAATGGATTCATAAGATATTAAGAGCTTTCAAAGAGTATTCTTTTTTTGAAGGCTTTCTTTTGAAAAAATAGCAATTGTTTGCAATTTAAACCCAAGGAAATCGAAAATTTAATAGCTTGCAGTATTATCTATATGAAGATTTTTTACTAAAAGTCACAAAAAAATATAGGGTTATTAAAGTTTCGTGCGTACTTATAATATGAGTGTAATAAACTTGGGGAATCTTTCAAAGGGATATAAGGCCAACGGAAACTGATATGCGGCTTAATTCAATAGACATTCTGAGGGCGTTGACCATGGTTTTTATGATATGGGTAAACGACTTTTGGACATTGGATAATGTGCCAAAATGGCTTTTGCATGCCAAGGCAAGTGAAGACTATTTGGGCTTTTCCGATATTATTTTTCCCTTGTTTCTTTTTATTGTGGGTCTCAGTATTCCTTTTGCGATCAAAAATCGATTGGAAAAAGGGGACACGCGTGCATCCATTGCAAAGCATATTTTGATAAGGTCATTTTCCCTACTTTTCATAGGGGTCTTCATGGTGAACTACGAAACCGCATTTAGTGAAGGCATGATGATTGGAAAATATCTTTGGTGTCTGTTGATGGCCCTTGCTGTATTTTTGATATGGACCCATTATAAAAGAAGCCCAATTCCTAAAAAATGGCATCTCCCACTTCAGGTTTTGGGGATGCTCATATTCTTGTTTTTGGCCTTGATCTACAAAGGAGGTGCTGCTGGAGAGCATTGGATGCGTCCACAATGGTGGGGTATTTTGGGATTGATTGGGTGGGCCTATTTGGCAAACGCCTTGATTTTTCTATATGCAAGGGGGAATTTTGCTATAATGATTGTAGTTTGGATTCTTTTCAATCTGCTTTCAGTGTTGGCCCAAACCGATTTCTCTTTGGAATTGAATGGTCCATTCAGATACTTCTCAACTTTGATCGGGGGTACTATACCCGGATTGACCTCGGCAGGGATTTTGGCTTCATTGATTTTTGAAAGATATGCCAAAATCAGCCTGAAGCAAGTGTATAGTATTCTTGCGGTTTTGGGGATTGTATGTCTTGTTTATGCATTGGGGACTCGCCCATTATGGGGAATCTCCAAGTTAAGGGCAACACCCTCATGGCTGGCCGTGTGCTCTGCCATGGGTTTTTTCCTTTTTGCCCTTCTGCACTTTATCGCAGATAAGAAGAAAATTACAAAATGGGCCAAGATCATCGCCCCGGCAGGAACGGCTACATTGACCTGCTATATGTTGCCGTATATTATTTACCCAATGCGAACATTTGTGGGCTTCACATTGCCAGATGTTCTGAACACCGGGGTAATAGGGCTTTTGGGTTCCATGGTATTTGCCCTGCTCGTAGTTGCGATTACGGGATGGTTGGAGAAGAAAGGAATTAAACTCAAGCTATAAAAACAGGATTATGGGGAGAAAAATAACATTGCTGATTTTGCTACTTGCCACCACCTTAGGTTTTGGTCAATCTTCATTTGCGGTGAGAGGCTTTTGTATAGCCGCCCCATCCAAGGACAAAGTAAACGATTTTGTAAAATTCATTGAAAATGAACTGGCTCCCGGTGGAATCAACACCCTTGTTCTGAGGGTCGATTACAATTATGCCTATGAGTCCAGGCCAGAGCTTAGGGATGAGAATCCGTTGAGCAAGGAAGATGTAAAGAAATTGCTTGCGGTGAGCAGAAAGCACAACATCAATTTGATTCCACAGGTCAATCTTTTGGGACACCAATCCTGGCATAGTGATTTGAGCAAACTTTTGGAGGCCTACCCAGATTTTGACGAGACCCCAAATGTAAAACTTCCGGAAACATACGAATGGCCCAATGCCGATAGACTTTATTGTAAAAGCTATTGTCCGTTGCATCCCAAAGTACATGATGTTGTTTTTGATATAGTGGATGAGATTATGGAGGTTTTCGAGGCCAACGCTTTTCATGCCGGTATGGATGAGGTGTTTTATCTGGCCCATCCAGATTGCCCGCGATGCCAAGGAAAGGATCCTGCCATGCTTTTTGCAGGGGAAGTGAACAAAATAAGCGATCATTTACAGAAGAATGGTAAAGAACTATGGATCTGGGGCGATCGTCTCATAGATGGAACGGATTCAGGAATAGGAATGTGGGAGGGAAGCTATAACGATACCGCCAGTGCAGTGGGGATGATTTCAAAATCCGTCGTCATTTGTGATTGGCATTATGAAAAGGCCATTCCCACACCAGCCTATTTTGCCATGAACGGATTGCAGGTTATTGCCTGTCCATGGCGTAGGCCCAATGTAGCAGAACAACAAGTGGAAATGATGCACTCCTTCAAAGAAAATTCAACCCCTGAAATGGCTGAAAAATATTTGGGGGTAATGCATACAGTGTGGTCATCCGCTGATTCATTTATGGAGAACTATTACAGTGAAAAACCGGATGAGGCCACCGCAGGAGTGGTAAATACCCTAAAAGCAATGATTGCCGCAACACAAGAGATAAAGAACTAAACTAAAACCAAACAATAGAGTAATACCCTTGACTAAAATGAGTAATTTTTTGAACCAAACTAGCCAATCAAACTTTAAATGCGCTAACCTAAGGCGTGTTTTTACGTATCCCTTACTTTGTATGATTGCCGCAATTTTTCTTGTACAATGTACCTCAAAGGACAATGGATTGCCCCCCGGAGACCCGGACAACGCAGGTCTTTTTGTCCCAGATGGATTTGAGGTTGTGGCCGTTGTGGACAGCTTGAAAGGAAGAGCCAGGCACCTTACCGTGAATACCAATGGCGATATTTACGTAAAGTTGAGATTCCCAAATGATGAAGGCGGGAATGCAGCACTTCGGGATACCGATAATGACGGTAAGGCCGATATCATTGAAACATTTGATGATTATATAGACCGCAGTAGTTACGGAACCGAAATGCGTATCCACAATGGATATCTATACTTCAGTTCGGTAACACGGATCTACAGACAAAAATTAACGGACCAATTGGTGCCCGATACCGAGCTGGAATTGATCTTGACGGACAGACAACCTCCAAGACAGCACGATACCAAGCCTATAGCCTTTGATAATGAAGGAAATTTGTATACCGTGTATGGCGCTCCCTCCGATGTTTGCCAAGTGGATGATAGATCACCATTGTCCCCGGGAATGTTCCCTTGTCCCATATTGGAAGATAGGGCTGGGGTTTGGAAGTTTGATGCCAACAAACTGAACCAGTTTCAGGAAGATGGGGAGAAATTTGCTACAGGTCTACGAAGCGTTGTGGGAATGGATTGGAACGACCAAGACAACAACTTATATGCCGTGGTGCACGGAAGGGATTATATGCATCCCACATGGCCAACCGAATTTACACCTTGGGAAGGTTCCGTATTGCCTTCGGAAGTATTTGTGAGGCTTAAGGATGGGGATGATGCCGGATGGCCATACCACTACTATGACCAAATCAAAGGAGACTATTTCCTTAATCCCGAATATGGTGGTGATGGCGAAAAACAAGGAGAGGATGTGGACAAATTGACCGATCCCGTTGTTGGGTTTCTTGGACATTTTGCACCCAACGATATTATGTTCTATGAAGGAGATCAATTCCCAGAGCGATATAAGAATGGGGCCTTTATAGCTTTTCATGGTTCTACCAGTAGTGCCCCATACCCGCAAACCGGCTACTTTATAGGTTTTGTTCCAATGGAAAATGGAATTCCAACAGGACCTTGGGAAGTATTTGCCGATGGTTTCGCAGAGCAGGAAATCATCAAGAACACCAGTGATGCAATGTACCGTCCCATGGGATTGGCAGTTGGGCCTGATGGTTCTTTATATGTGTCGGATTCCGAAAAAGGTAAGATTTGGAGAATCATGTACAAAGGGGATAAGGACGAATTTGGTGAAGCTGAACTGGCTGGGATGGAAGAGCGCAAAAGAACGGCTTCCAACATTAAAACCCCTGTTGAGTTTGAGGATATAGTTGTTCGGGATAAAGATGAAAAAAGCAAGTACAGTGATGAAAATATAGGTGAAGGTGGAAAGCTTTTCAATACCTATTGTTCGGTATGTCATCAACGAAATGGTTTGGGCAACGATCGTTTCCCTCCCTTGGACGATGCCGAGTGGATATTGGGTGATAAAACACGCTTGATCAATGTAGTGCTTCAAGGTCTTAGTGGAGAAATATTTGTACACGAAAAGTCCTATAACAACGTAATGCCCAAGTTGGACAGACTTACAGATGAGGAGATAGCGGGTATATTGACCTATGTGCGCGGAAATTTTGGAAACAAGGGCTCAAAAATAACCCCAGAAGAGGTGGCTAAAGTGAGAAAGGCGAACGAAACACCATAGGGATAACCAATTAAACCACTTTTTTTATGAAATCTGTATATCGTATAACAATGGCTATTAAGAATATGGGCGTTTGCAATTGCTTCCGTAACTTTAGGCTGATGACCGTATGCTTCGTGTTGCTGTCCACGGCATGCAAGCAAAAATCAAACAACCAGTCAACGTCCGAAGCACAGGAAAATAGCACTAAAGAAGAATCCACCTTGTATCAGAGCAGCGTTTTTACTGAACCATCAGGTTTTACCGGAGGAATAGAAGGACCTGCTGTTGACGCAAACGGTATTCTTTATGTGGTGAATTTTGAAAAGCAGGGTACCATTGGTCAAGTGGATGCTGCGGGGAATGCCTCCCTCTTTGTCACCCTTCCCGAAGGAAGTATTGGGAACGGCATTCGGTTTAACAGCAATGGGGATATGTTCATTGCGGATTATACCATGCATAATGTGCTAAAAGTGGATATGGATACCAAGGAAATCAGTGTTTATGCCCACAATGACGAACTGAACCAGCCCAATGATATCGCCATTATGGACAATGATATCATCTTTGCCAGCGATCCTGATTGGGCCAATTCAAAAGGACAGATTTGGAGAGTGGAAGAGGGGACCTTTACCTTGCTCGAAGGAGATATGGGAACCACCAACGGTATAGAGGTAAGCCCGGACAACAAAACACTTTATGTGAACGAATCCGTCCAACGCAATATATGGGCCTACGACCTTTCCCCCGAAGGGGAAATCAGCAACAAACGTTTGCTGACCAAATTTGAAGATTTTGGAATGGACGGTATGCGTACCGATGCGGATGGGAATTTGTATGTGACCCGTCACGGAAAAGGAACCATTGCCAAGATATCCACAACAAGTGGGGAAATCCTTGAAGAGATTCCTTTAACAGGTAAAAAAGCTTCCAATATTGCATTTGGCGGTGAGGAGGGAACCCAGGCATTCATTACCCTTCAGGATAATGGCAATGTGGAGACCTTCACTGTGGAGAGTCCAGGTAGGGCATTCCAAATGATAAAAGAAAGAAAAGAATAACATAATCTCATAATACAATGAAAATACATAAATTAAAGTACGCACTTATTGCTTTGGCAGTCTTATTCTGTTCAAAGGCCGTTCAAGCACAGGAATATGATTTGGTGATCAAGAACGGAACACTTATCGATGCCAAAAATGGCATTAACAAGAAAATGGATGTGGCCATTTCAGAAGGGAAAATTGCTGAGGTTGCCAGTAACATATCGGCCAAGAAGGGTAAGAAAGTTATCGACGCCCAAGATAAATTGGTTACTCCGGGACTTATAGACCTTCACGGACACGTTTTCTTCGGAACTGAAGAGAATTCAATGTACAGCGGAGGGTCGCACAGTGTTGCCCCTGATAACTTTACCTTCCGAAGTGGTGTGACCACCATCGTGGACGCCGGTAGTGCAGGATGGCGTAATTTTCAGGTTTTTAAGAAAAACGTGATCGATGAATCCAAGACTCGGGTATTGGCATTTTTGAACATTGTGGGCTCCGGTATGAAAGGTGGTGTGATCGAGCAGAACGTTAACGATATGGATCCAAAAATGACTGCCTTGACCGTAGGAAGATACAAGGAGTTGGTAGGGGTAAAGTTGGCCCACTATTCAGGATTCGAATGGACCCCAACAGAAAGAGCTGTTGAAGCGGGTAAATTGGCCGAAGTCCCCGTAATGATCGATTTTGGAGGAAGTAGACCTATGTTGTCCATAGAGACCCTGTTCATGGAAAAGTTAAGGCCAGGGGATATCTTCACACATGCCTATGCCTCATTGGGTAGCAGGGAGCGAGTGGTTGATGACCAAGGAAAAGTGAAGCCTTTTGTTTTTGAAGCCCAAAAAAGAGGGATTGTTTTTGATGTAGGCCATGGAGGAGGAAGCTTTGCTTTTTCACAAGCAGTTCCTTCCATGCAGCAAGGATTTAAACCCAATTCCATCAGTACAGACCTGCACATAGGAAGTATGAACGGTGGTATGAAGGATATGACGAACATCATGTCCAAATTTTTGAACATGGACATGTCCGTAGCGGAAGTAATTGCCATTTCCACATGGAACCCTGCCCAATACATCAAGAGGACCGATTTGGGGCATTTGAGTGTTGGTGCCATTGCCGATGTGGCCATTCTTAGCATTGAAAAAGGAGAATTTGGCTTTGTGGACACCAAGAATGAAAAGATGATGGGAGATCAAAAGTTTCAGTGCGAGGTTACCCTGAAGGACGGTAGGGTAGTGTATGACCTTAACGGATTGTCCAGCAAAGAATGGGACAAATAAAAATGACCAAACTAAAACAAACTAATACTTAAAAACATGAGCATGAAACGAAGGGAAATAATCAAACAATTGGGCGTTGTTCCTGTAGCGGGAAGCCTAATGGCCAGCCAATCAATGCTTGGTGGTACATTGGGAAGTGTTACAGGTCCATTGATGACCAAGTCATCCAAAGGCCCCAGTATTTATGAATCCTTGGGGATAGACACCATTATAAACTGTAGAGGCACCTTTACCATATTGGGGGGCTCCACAGAACGTCCCGAGGTGATAGAGGCCATAGAAGCCGCGTCTGGGTACTTTGTACAATACGATGAGTTGGCCGAAGGGATTGGCCGTCGTTTAGCGGAAATCACCAAGGCGGATTGGGGAATGGTCTCCGCAGGTTGCGCCGCAGGCATGAAACACGTTACAGCTGCCTGTGTGACCGGTGGAAACCCAGAAAAACTGATCAGAATACCCCATATTGATGATTTTGAGAAGAACGAAGTCATCATCCCAAGAAGTTCACGAAACTACTACGATCACGCTATCCGAAATATTGGGGTAAAAGTGATCACCGTGGATTCGCCCGAAGAAATGCGGGAGGCCATTAACCCAAGAACGGCCATGATCTATATCATGACCGGGGATGACAATGAAACAGGAAAACCACTTTCATTGGAAGTGATCAGTGAAATTGCCAAGCCAAAGAACATTCCGGTCTTGGCCGATGCGGCCGCGGAAGATTTAAGCATCCCTTGCGTTCACTTGGAGCGTGGTGCCACCGTGGTTGCCTATAGTGGAGGAAAGGCCATTTGTGGACCACAGTGTGCAGGATTGTTATTGGGAGACAAAGACCTTCTTATGGCAGCATGGCAGGCCAGTTCGCCACACCATGGACCTGGAAGGGACAACAAAGTAGGAAAAGAGGAGATGTTGGGAATGTTGGCCGCAGTTGAGGCTTGGACGACCAGAGATCACGATAAGGAGTGGCAGACCTGGTTGGGTTGGTTGGATGAGATTTCTTCCAAGTTGACCAAAATTGATGGAATCACTTCAGAAGTGACCTTGCCCAAAGGCTTGAACAACAGGACCCCTAGGTTAATCTTGAAATGGGACCCGGACAAACTTCACATTACTGGGGAGGAAGTGGCCGAGGAAGTAGCCCGTAACAAACCAAGGATAGCCATTGGAGGTTGGAGTAGGGGAGACAGTACTTCCATCACCATCACCCCAAGCCAGATGCGTCCTGGAAATGCAAAAGTGGTTGCGGACAGATTGTATGATTTCCTTTCGCAAAAGAGAGAGCCAATTTCTGATGAAATGGCAGCACCAAGTGAGGATATCTCTGGTCATTGGGAAGCAGACGTAAAATACTTTACAAGCAATAGTACCCATAAATTTTATTTGGAGCAGGATGGTAACTGGATATCAGGTACGCACACCAGTGAAAATGGCAGTCAGGATATGATCGGTATGATCGAAGGGGACGAAGTGGTACTCCGAAGCAGTTTTAGGATTCCAGGAAATGGTGTCAATTTTTGGTTCATTGGTAAGATTTCCAATGGAGAGCTGAGCGGTTCCGTATTCCTTGGGGAATATTTAACAGCCAAGTTTTCTGCCAAAAAGGTATCTTACAGGCAAAATCGTAAAAAATTGAATGTACCGGGAGGCCCACCATTGGCTACCTAGTCTTCAAAAAAATGTATACAATAGAAAAATAAACAAACCTTAAATCATTTTTAAACATTGTAATATGGAAAATCAAACATCAAGAAGATCATCTTTCAAACGAATTGGAGTAGGATTGGCAGCTCTATTTGGAGTTGGGGCAACTGCTGCGGCAAAAGCCATGACCGGTGGGGAAAAAGCCAAAAAGGAAATAGTTGGAGATATTGTGACCGACCAAGATGTTCCTTTGTTCTCTGGAGCCGTAAAACATGGAAACACTTTGTATATTGCTGGTAAAGGGGCTCACGTTGAACCTTTCGAAATAAAAGCACATACCAAAATTGTATTGGACAACATCCAAAAGGAATTGGAAAAGAACGGTTCCTCCATGGATAAAGTGCTAAAAGTGAATGTATATTTGGCGGATCTTAACGATTACCACGCCATGAATGAAGTGTACCGTGGACGTTTCGGTAAAAACCCTCCTGTAAGAACTACTGTCGCTACCTATGGTGGTGTTCCTGGGGATTCCTTGGTGGAGATTGATTGTATAGCTGCTTTGGACTAAACAAATAGTACAAACGATTAACTTAAACATGATGAAACATATGTTCAAACTGAACATTGCCATAGTATTTTTATTTTTTATCTCAATAGGTCTGAAAGGTCAGACAATCCCAAAACAGGAGTTGATTTTCTTGACTTCGGAATGGAAGGGTGAACGTTTTGATGACGGACGTCCACGGATTCCGGATGGCCTTTTGGAACGTGCTAAAAAAATTGGCATAGACGACGCTTGGACCGTACTCAATAACGAGGGGTATACCAACCAGTTCGAAGGGAATTGGAAAATGATCCATGACGATGTTCCAGTAGTGGGCCGTGCGCTAACGGCCATGTATATGCCAAGCCGACCCGATGTTGAAACTAACATCAAAGCGCGTGGACATGCCGAGGGCAGAAAAGGGAATACCAATTCCTGGCCCATCGAAATGCTTTCCCAAGGTGACGTTTATGTTGCGGATGGCTTCGGTAAAATTGATGCCGGTACGCTCATGGGAGCTACCTTGGCCACTTCAATTTTCAGCAAGTCTGGCAATGGTGTGGTCTTCAACGGGAGTGCAAGGGATTTGGAAACTGTCAAGGAATTGGAAGGTTTCAATGCTTTTGTACGGGATTTCCATCCTTCCTTTTTGGAGGAAATGGTGACCATGGGACTCAATGTGCCCATCCGCATGGGAGCTGCCATAGTACTTCCCGGTGATTTGGTGATTGCCAAACAAGAAGGTGTCCTTTTTGTGCCCGCCCATTTGGCCGAACAAGTTGTGGCCACTGCAGAGTTTGTGGCCCTAAAGGATGTATTCGGTTTTGAGATGATAAAAACCAAAAAATACACCACAGGTGAAATTGATAGCCAATGGACTGATAAGATCAAAAATGATTTTATCACATGGCTAAAAGGAAAACCTGAACTTGGCAAAATGACCAGGGAAGAACTGGACAAGGTCTTGAGCAAAAGGACCTGGTAGAGAAGATAAAAGACTAATAAACATTTATGACTGTAAAAAATAGTACGGCCATTGCCCTTTCGGCAATGGCCCTGTTGCTATCCCTAGCTTCCTGCGGGGATGCCAAACAGAAACCGGAAGAGACAACAACAGTGGTTGAATCCGCAGCCCCTGCGCCTAAAGTATCGGACGTGGAAGCTGTGGTTTTGGAATTTAACAAGGCATTGGAAAATCCAACCCGTGAAGTGTTGGAAAAGCTTTGTTCAGATAAAATGACCTATGGCCATTCCAGCGGATTGGTACAGGACAAAGAAACCTTTATCGATGATGTGCTCAATGGCCCCTTCGATTTTCAATCAGTGACCGGACCAGAGCAGAGCATAACCTTATCGGGCAATACCGCAGTGGTACGGAACATCTTTTTGGCCAGTGCCACCAAAGATGGTGAACCCTTGGAAATCAAGATAGGGAACATGCAGATTTATGAACTCTCCGAAAACGGGGAATGGCAATTATTGGCCAGACAGGCCTTTAAATTATAGCCAAAGGTTCCCAAAGGGAACAACAACTGTACATAAGAATAACCAAAACAAACTTGACTTTTGAAAAAATTAAATAAACACTCAATTTCCTTGGGGATTTCCCTGCTTTTGCTGGTTATTGCCATAGGCATGGCCGCAACGGGTAATTTACCTAGTGCAGGTCTCGTGATCATTGGCGTATTTGTTTTTTGCGCCTATGGTTTCAGCGGGTACGAATCTTTGAATGGCAATGTGTTCACGGCCTTGATATTTGCCGGGGTAACATTGGCATTGTACTATCCCCAATATTTCACTTATATAGGAGACTTCAAGCTAACAGGATTGATCATTCCTCTGATCCAGATAATCATGTTTGGTATGGGAACCTCCATGAGCGTCAACGATTTTGTGGGAATCATTAAAACTCCAAAAGGGGTTTTGGTGGGGGTAACCGCCCAATTGGCCATTATGCCGGTTATGGGTTTCCTGTTGGCCACAATCAGTGATTTTCCACCTGAGATTGCCGCGGGTATTGTATTGATCGGCTGTTCGCCCAGTGGGGTGGCATCCAATGTAATGGCCTATTTGGCCAAAGCAAATTTGGCACTTTCCATTACTATTACATCCATAGCTACACTTTTGGCCCCATTTGTAACTCCTTTGTTGATGAAATTATTGGCAGGGGAATTCATCGAAATAGATGTATTGGGTATGATGTGGAGCATTGTTAAAATGATCATCTTGCCCATTGGGGCTGGTTTGTTGTTCAACAAACTAAGAGGCGATGGAGCCAAATGGTTGGATAAGGCCATGCCCATAATTTCCATGTTGGGTATAGGATTGATCATTGTGGTGATCACTGCTGCCGGAAGGGACAGTCTATTGGATATAGGTGGTGTGCTGATGCTATTGGTATTGGTGCATAACCTTTTTGGATATACCTTGGGCTATTGGTTCGCACGACTTGTGGGCATGTCCGAGAGGGATTCCAGAACCATATCCATAGAAGTGGGAATGCAGAATGGCGGACTGGCTTCGGGTATTGCAAACTCCTTGGGCAAAATTGCCACCATGGGACTTGCACCTGCCGTATTTGGTCCGTTAATGAACATCACGGGATCTATATTGGCCTCGTACTGGCACAAAAGACTTCCGGAAGGTGAAGAAGTTGAGGAAGATAAAGAGTAAGAAATCAGATTAAATTAAACAATAACAAACAAATAATACGATTAGTAGAAGGAATGAAAAGAGTTGTGACATTTGGTGAAATTATGCTGCGATTGGCCCCTGAAGGGTTTTTAAGGTTTTCGCAAGCAAGTAGTTTTGATGTGGTGTATGGTGGAGGAGAGTCCAATGTGGCCGTTTCCTTGGCCAATTATGGGGTGCCCGTGGATTTTGTGACACGGCTTCCCAAAAACGATATAGGGGAATGTGCCCTTATGGAGATGCGAAAAAGAGGCGTTGGCACCGAGCATATTGTGTTTGGTGGAGACCGTCTTGGGATTTACTTCTTGGAAACCGGAGCGGTGAGCAGGGGAAGTAAAGTGGTCTATGACCGTGCCCATTCGGCCATGGCCGAGATTACCAAAGGCATGGTGGATTGGGATGCTGTTTTTGAAGGAGCCGAATGGTTTCACTGGACAGGTATTACCCCCGCTATTTCCCAAGGAGCTGCCGATGCTTGTATTGAAGCCGTTAAAGCCGCAAAAAAATTGGGACTAACGGTTTCCACAGACTTGAACTACAGAGCAAAACTTTGGAAGTACTGCGACGATGCCAAGCGTGAGGAAATCATGTCCGAACTGACCTCATATTGCGATGTTGTACTGGGCAACGAGGAAGATGCCGAGAAGCACTTTGGAATCAAACCAGAAGGATTGGACATCACTACCCAGGGCGAACATGTAAAGGCCGAAGCCTTTTTGTCGGTTTGTAAGCAAATGATGGAGCGTTTCCCCAATGCCAAAAAAGTAATCACTACCCTAAGGGGATCAATATCTGCCTCGCACAACACGTGGGCAGGAGTTTTGTACGACGGAAAAACCATGTACAAATCCAGTGAGTATCAGATTACCCATATTGTGGACCGCGTAGGGGGTGGGGATTCGTTTATGGGAGGTCTTATTTATGGACTCCTTAAGTATCCTGAAGATGATCAGAACGCATTGGACTTTGCGGTAGCGGCTTCTTGCCTTAAACATACTATTAAAGGAGATGCGAACTTGGTAACCGTAGATGAAGTGGAAAAACTCATGGGAGGAGATGCTTCCGGACGAGTTGCGCGATAATTAATATTTAGAATAGAAGATATATGGCAAGGTACAGTAGATTGGAAGTAGCACAGGTCATGCAGGAAACCGGCATGGTCCCGTTGTTCTATCACCCAGATGTGGAACTTGGAAAAAAAGTGCTCAAAGCCTGTTATGATGGAGGCGCACGTTTATTGGAATTCACGGCCCGTGGCGATTTTGCTTACGAGGTCTTTTCAGAACTCAACAAGTACGCTTTGGCCGAACTCCCGGGTATGATTATGGGAGTGGGGTCTATTACGGATGCAGCGGCAGCTTCACTTTTTATACAGATGGGGGCAAACTTTATTGTGACCCCATCATTGCGAGAGGACATTGCAGTAACCTGTAACCGTAGAAAAATAATGTATTCACCAGGCTGTGGAAGTCTAACGGAGATCAACCGGGCTGAAGAGCTTGGTGTGGAAATCATTAAACTGTTCCCGGGATCAACCTATGGCCCCGGCTTCGTGAAGGCCATAAAGGGACCACAACCTTGGACCAGCATTATGCCTACCGGAGGGGTAAGTACGGAAACCGACAATCTGAAAGCATGGTTTGTTTCTGGGGTCACTTGCGTGGGCATGGGATCTCAGCTGATAAGCAAACAAATTTTGGCGAACCAAGATTATGCCGGACTGGAAGCATTGGTCAGTGATACCTTAAAGAACATCAAGGAAATCCGGAACGGACTCTGAATTTAGGGATAAGCTTACTATAAGTCTGTAAGGCCAATAGCAAAGAATTTTGTTATTGGCTTTCTTTTTGAATAACATTTAGCGTTTGAAAACATTGGGAACCCTGGGTAATCAACCGTAGTATTCAGGGGCAGGAATAATCCCAGGAAAACCCTATATTGAACAGAAATTAATCTATACATACAATGATGAAAACAGATTTAAAATCAGCCAAAGGTATTCTATCTACGTTTTTTGTGCTGTTTTTAGCGGTAACCGTAAATGCCCAAGAGAACTTTGGGGGGTTGGCCCTGTATACGGTCAGGGATAATATGGGAGATGATGCCAAGGCTACCTTGGAGAAGGTAAAGGAGGCAGGCTACGCCTATGTTGAGGCCGCTGGTTACAATGATGGGAAGTACTATGGAATGGCTCCTGAGGATTTTAAGGTGTATTTGAATGGTCTGGGGCTACAGCCCGTAAGTACCCATCAAGCCTCGGCTACTTTGGATAATATTGACACTGAACTGGCAGCTGCAAAAAAAGCTGGATTTGAGTACTTTGTCATTCCAATACCTCCAATGGGACTCTTCACGTATAACTCGGAGACCAAGAGTATGGGAATGAAAGGTCCTATATCCGATTTGGCTGAAATACTTACCCAAATGGGCAAAAAGTGCCAGGCCGTTGGTTTAAAGTTATTGTACCATAACCACGATTTTGAATACAAAGTAAATGAAGAGGGTATTGTACCCATTGACTATCTTTTGGAGCATACAGACCCAAAATATGTAAACTTTCAAATGGACCTGTATTGGGTGACCAAGGCCGGTGCCGACCCCCTTGCCTATTTTGAAAAATACCCAGGTCGATTTAAGGCATGGCATGTCAAGGATATGGATAAAGAGGGAAAGTTTGCCCCAGTCGGTGAAGGTACCATCGATTTTAAACGGATTTTGGCTCAAAAAGAAGCTTCAGGGATGATGAAATATTTTGTGGAACAGGATATGACCTGGGACAAAAAACCCATGGAAGTCATAAAAATAAGCCATGAAGGACTGAAAGAAATAGGCTTTCATTAGAGAATTGGCAGAAATGGGGGTGAAGGGTATAAGAAATCAAAAAAATATTTTTTACAACCGAAGACATTAGTATCTTTGCACCCGCAAACTTAGGTCGCGTAGCTCAGCTGGATAGAGCATCTGCCTTCTAAGCAGACGGTCGAAGGTTCGAATCCTTCCGCGATCACCGCCAGAAGCCCCTGTATTTACGGGGGTTTTGTTTTTTTAACACTTTCCGTTTTTGCGTCCATGTTCTAAAAACCGTACTTTTTCGGCAACTTTTCCGAAACAATTTCGAAACCACTATGAACATCACAATCAAACTGGACAAATCAAAAAGAGCGTCGAACAACCAAGGCCATCCCGTAATAGTCTATATCACTGCAAATTACGGAGAAAAAAAGATAAGAACCGAGTATAGGGCCAAAAAAAACGAGTGGAACGAAAAACTGTCAGAACCCACCAAAAAACACTCGGATTACATAAACCTCCATAGGTACATCACAAAATTGAAGTCAAGGATAAACGATGTGATATACGAGTCCACCAAAAAAAGATTGAGCATACAGGATTCCGTGGATATGTTGTTTCGGAAAAACAGCGATAGATTCTATGACCTCGCAAAAGAGGGATTACCAAAGTTCTCCACCAAAATGAGCGCCCTGAATTCATTCAATGAGTTTGCACCCAATATCCGAATGGACGAGCTGGATATGAAACTTGCCAAAAAATACGTGGCGCAAAGAATCAAAAAGCATTCCCCTGGAGGCGTGGATTCATATAGACGTTCGTTAAAAGCCCTGTGGAACACACTCAGCACAGAGCCCAACCCGTTCAAGTTCCCCATCAGCATTCCCGACAAAGAACAACGTGTAGCCACCACGAAGGATTTAAAGAAAATGAAAAAGGCCAAACTAGAGGGGATGGCAGCTTTTTATCGTGACTGTTGGCTTTTGATGTTCTACTTAGGAGGGATAGATTTGGAGGTATTGGCAAGATTGAAGAAAGACAATATAGTAGGGGATAGGGTAAATTTCAACAGGTCAAAAGGAAATTCGGAAACGTTCTGCTCGAATATCATACTTCCAGAGGCCCAAAAGATAATCGACAAATACATGGAAGATTATTTTGTCCCCATCCACAAATACAATTACAGGGAGTTCAGGAGCAACTTTTCAAGGCGTTTTAAGGAGGTTTGCAAGAAAATGGCCCTTACGGCACAGTTGACCCCTAAAAACGTAAGACATACGTTCATAGATAGGGCACAGCAGCTTTTAATCGATGAAAGGGTAACAGCACAGATAGTAGGGCATAAGATACGTACAACTACAAGTATATACACAAATGAGTTTCCCAGAAGTGTTCAGGACGAGGCCCATGCTAAGATAATAGCTCTTTAAAGTGGTATTCGAGTACGGATGACAATTCGAACTTAAGGTTTCGTTTGGAATCATCCACTATGAAAAGTTCCCTGTTGAGACGAATCCACCTTTCTGACTTTCCGATAATACGTGCGGCCCTAGAACTGGAAACGAACATCTTTTCCATTCTGACCCTATGAAGTGGCGGTATGTCCGTGGTGAACTTCATCCTCTTTCTGTTATTGTCTTTTTAAACCTCTAGTTTTTGAGGAATATTTCTTTCTTTTTTCCTATCCCTGTATTCCCATTTGTATTTTAACAATGGGTTTATAGCATTTCCTTTAAGATCATATCTATCCTTGCTCACAGATATTTTAAGGAACTTTCTCATTCCCTCACGCTCTATGTTTGAGCATCTATGTATCACAAATTGATCTAACCGCAAAAGTGAATTGTCAGGATAGGTTTCTATTTTTTCCTCATCGGCCTGTTCGTCCATTTCCTTCATGGATAAATGGTCATCCAATGTTAAATTGAACTTTGAGAAATTAAAAACTGTAGGCTTGCAATCACTCCATATATAGTTGATGTCGTCTGTTAAAAACCCATCTGAATGGTATCCCTTCCTGTTAAACGAACAACCTTTAGATTCATACATATATTTAGCGGTTAGATACACATAGCTTTTGTGGAATCTTTCAAGTCCATAGTCTGCAACAAAATCACAAAGGGCAGCGCCAATCAATTCCGAGAATGGCTTTAATCGCTGCTCCAAAACAGGCTCTACCATGCCTTGTAGCTTTATAGGTAGATATTGATAAAACATCATTTCATTTATGTCAACATCAAATAAACCTATGTATTTTGGGAGTTTTCCGTATTTCATGATGCAATATTTTCAAATACATATAATCCTAGTTCCTGCATAATAAACAGTTTACAAAACCCTAAATATTGCAAATGTTCAATAGGAGTTTCTATAGGCTGACCTGTCTTGTAGAATTCTAAAAACCTTGTTTCGGTTTCAATCTCAATTTCTTCGGAAACATCCACTATGGCCCATAAGAAGAATTTTCCATCGACATCATCAACTCTTATTATTTGTGCCGATATAGGAAGTTCTATTTCCTGCTTTTCTTTGATGCATAGTTCGTATTTGAATATCTTTTTCATATCAAAAAAACCTTTTCATTTTCCTTAATTTCCTCTGCCACTTCACATCCAAGACCAATCCTACCATGAGATATGTCTCGAATCTGTATCCTTCCTTTAAAATATCCTTTGAATCCCTATAAGCCCCATCGAGTGCCACCATCAGCCACACCCCTTCGTCCAATCTAAACTGGTTTTCAATCGTTGCCACGGGATGTATGTCGTAGTCGTCAAAGTTGTAACCGCCACCCACTCCCAAATCAAGTCTATACCCTTTCTGTTCTATCCTGTTCTTCAAAAGGAGTTCTACGGTATAGTAGTTGTCAAGGTTCATTGTGGT
Source organism: Flagellimonas algicida (assembly GCF_049629585.1). Classification (NCBI taxonomy): domain Bacteria; kingdom Pseudomonadati; phylum Bacteroidota; class Flavobacteriia; order Flavobacteriales; family Flavobacteriaceae; genus Flagellimonas; species Flagellimonas algicida. Next base: position 342,208 of record NZ_JBMYIX010000001.1, read on the forward strand.
GCTTCTAAAGTTCCCAGTTATCCCCATTTGGGATTCAAAGATTTGGGTATAGCCCACTTCCCATGCCATTGTGTTGCCATCCCTTCTTTCCGATACATCGACCACCCCACCTGTGATATGGAACTGGCAGAACCCAATGAAAGGGAACACCATCAATATGTATATAAGGGTTTTCATCACTATTCCTTTATTGGTTCTTATTGTTCTTCCATAGTATCCTAGCGGCCCATATGACAACTGTTACTATTACAGTTAAGAGTATTATCCTTTCCATTTTAAAGTGCCTTTTCTATGGCTTGTTCGTTTAAGCTTATCCAAGACCCAATAACATCTGCATAACCATCAAATCTTGTGTTCTCAAGTCTTTCTGACTCATACAGAATGTTTTTCTTTAAAATATTCAAGTCGATGTTAATCTGCTGTAAAGCCTCCAATAAGTCTGGTGCTGCCTCTATTAACTTCGCGTTGGCTTCAAGTTCCTCAATTGTTGCCATACCTTTTGATTCGTTAATTCTGTAACAGCTTCTTCCAGAGCTATCATTTTCGTATTTTGATACCTCCCAGTCTTTGGTTCCCTTAAATTCCTTTTTTATGGTTTCCATTGTATTGTTGTTTTTAGTTCCAAATTCGTTCGGGTATCCAAAATCCCTGTTTTCTTCTGGCGCCATGTCGTGAAATGAGACTGCTTGACCGTGCGCCCTTGTCTTATCGCTTGGGGAGTACGTTACGGAAAAGTCGGCCCTTGCTGCATCATCATTTCTAAGGTCATTTACTTGCCCATCAACTTTCTTTGCAAAACTTCTTGCATTCCTTTCGCTTGTGAAAAATCTTCTTCTTGGCATGATATGTGGTTTTAATTGTTCCAAAAATATTCGCACCTGTCCTCACCTTCATTGGGTGAAAAATCAGCGTATGACTGCCTATATTTATTAGGTTTTACCATATACCTGTAACACTTCATTTTGCTAGGGCAGTTTTCATTTGCGCATTTGCTTATGTCAGGCATGGTGTTATTTTAAAAAGGTTTTTAATACCCTATTTCTTTGGCAATTGCGTGATGAGTAGTATCATCCCCGACATAATTGTTGTAAGCAGCCTCTGATTCATATTTAAAAGCTCTGTTATGGAATCCGTCATTCCTGTACCAAATCTCAATTACTTGAACATAATAGCGCCCACTACGATCCATTATTTTCCATGCCTTTTTTTTGTCAAATGCCGTTGGGCCTGTGTTCCAAAAACGGCCTTTAGCTGGAACAGGAATAGCCCTACTCCCGAGCGCCATTATTGTTTGGTGAACATTCTCAAAATCTTTTGAAATTGGATTTACCCATTGAAAACTTATTTTTTCCATGATATTCAGTTTTATGTTTTACTTCTTTAAAAATCAAATTCTTATACCCTATCGGTGGCAATCTTGTATTGCTCTCTTGTTTTGCACCTGTACGGGTGTATTTATCTTTTCTGTTAAAAAAATTGGAGCGGGCAAGGTTCGATTCTTGCATTCTCCGGCTTAAAAGGCCGGGCCTTACTTTTCGCTTTTTAGCGCTTAGGCCACCACTCCAATAAAAAACCCCTTACCAAAGGGCGGCAAGGGGCAAAACCAATTAAACTAACCAAATACTACTATGAAAAACTTTTCCTCATTACAATCCCGCCTAACGGCCCCTTTTAGGATTGATTCTGATGCTAATGTACAATAATGTACAATACAATCCAAATAAAAATGTAAAAAAGTTTGTATATAAAGTATAATAATGTACATTTGTTTTGTCGTTGGATGAGAGCGATGGGAAAATACTACGGTGTGCGGGTCACACGAAATAGAAAGCCCCTGACAATCTCATCCATTGTTAAGGGGCTTTTTTAATACCCTTCATTTATTGTACATCGGTAAACGGATGATGGTCTAGGACTGCTATGGGGATGTAGCGGATGTTTTTTCTTTCCCTTAAATCTGGATAGCCTGACTGTGTGAATCCAGAGCCATACAAACGGATACCTCGTATGCTTTGAAGGTGTGGGAAGGCAGGTCATTTTTTTTAGGGGAGGGGGTTTTTTGACTTGCTTTCCCCACCTTCCAGCCATTTCCTGAGCAATGAAGTTAACGCCCTAGCGGGCTAAGGAGTACGTGAAACAGTAATATTGATAATATGGATGAATTAACAATTTACACAGATGGGGGATGTTCCCCGAACCCAGGGAAAGGGGCTTGGTCAATAGTGATAAGTGAAATTGAACACTATAGGGGCCAAAAAAAAATGACCACGAACAACGAAATGGAACTACTGGCAATAAGAAATGCCATTCTTTACAGGAACAAATACCACCCACAAAAAAAACTCGTGGTAGTGAGTGATTCCAAATATTGTGTGGACGGTTTTAATTCATGGATGCATAATTGGCAAAAAAAAGGCTGGAAAAAGAAAAAAGGGCCGATTGCCAACTTAGGGATATGGAAAGAGGTTTTTGACCTAAAGGACAATACCGAACTAAAATGGACAAAGGGCCATGCCGGACAAAGATTAAATGAACTAGCCGATGAACTGGCAACATATAAAGAAGCTGTGTAATGGGAAGGTTGACACAAATGGTTGAATTCTTGAACGCAAGCCCAAAAGAACTACAGGAACAGAAAGCCTCCGGGCTTTATACGCACTTTGATATAGGGGATAAGGAAATGGAAGTAAGGAGGGACTACAGAAAATCAATTAAATAAAACATATCTTGTAGTCCAAACCAAAAACCAAAAAACATGAAATCAAAAGGACAATTGAAATTTGAGGAAGACAGGAAAGATTTATCCGACAGGGAAATACAGATGGAAATATTGTATGCCTGTTACATAGGATATAAGACCGCTGAAAGGACTAGACAGAATACCTCGAAATTGATAAACCTTATCGTTCTAGGTATTATTTTCTCCATTATCATATCTTTTACATTGGTAATGATGGGGTAAAATTGACAAATGTCAAGAATTGCACGAAAACCGCACATTTTTTAAGGTTTTTATGCAATGTTCTAAAGAAAAAGTAGTGTATATTGTAAGGCTTTCAACGTTGATAAAACCTTGATAAGTTCCCTCCAAAACAACACTCAAAACATTGATTATGAGGTAATTTAATAGTGTATAACGTTAAATTATCTTAAGATGAAAAAAGTACTTTTTGCCCTTTTTGTGGGCGTATTGACAATGGGAGCGTTGGCCTCATGCACTAATGACCAAGACGATGACAAATTCGATTTTCTGGCAACGGACAAGGATAAACAGGAATGCACTGGTTGCGACAACGGTGACAATTAACATTATCCTTATCGGCATAAGCCGTTTTACTTACATTGTGGTGGACAAGTTCTTTGATTCCGAAGGCCCATACCTTGGTTTCAGGTGGTTGTCCACCGCTTTTTGGAACACCGGCGTTGAAATATTCACCATCAACATTGGATTCCTAATGTACTATGGTACGCTTTTTATGGAAAAGGAAGTGGTCAAGATGTTTAGGCGGGTGGCGTTTTTCTTAGTCGCAATAGGTTTCTTTTTCCTATCCTGGATTTTATTTGACGACACAGGAATAACCAACACATTGGAAATATACTTCTCCATCGCAACGGGGCTTTTCTCCGCAAAGATCGCAATGGAAATGTATAAATTCATATTGGCCTACCTAAAGGGCCTTAAAGTGTCCGTAAGGGAACTTATCCAAGTCATTGCCCTGAACATCCCTGAAAAGTATTTGGACACGAAATCGATAGAGGTATATCAAGAAGAAGTGGTTTGGCCCACATTAAAAAAGGTGAGCGATGAATTCTAAAAATGAAATTGATAAAAAAGAGGTACTTGATAAATTAAGGGACAATGGCCTTTTAAAGGATTCTGTCAGGGACGAACTGTACGACCTTATCGTAGACAACGATAAAAAGGAACTGGAAAAGGCAAAGAACAGATTCAATAAAAGCTTTGAAGATTTAAAGCGGATGGGGATGGTCAGTAAGCTTGGCCCAATATGATCATTCCTGCTTTTTCTTTTCTATAATCTCTTGGGCAATATCATATCCCTTTATATATACCTTCCTATGGAAATCCTCAAATGTCATGAACTCGTCAAAATTCTTCACGACGAACGGCATAACTGATTCCACCGTATAAGTATCACCACTTTTGGCCATTTTCTTAAGTTCTTCTTTTGGCCTAGAAAGCATACTCCGTATAAAATCAACCCTTGATTCCGGAATATCACCTCCCTTGAGGTAATTATATATGGTCTGGCGACTACAAGCTAGAACTATCATAGCCTCTTTCTTGGTCAATCCGCTTTTAGCAAACAATTCCCTAAACTCCTTTTTATCCATTATTGGACGTTATAAATGTTAAAATTTGCAACAAATGTACATATTTATTTGTAAGTGTACAATATTGTACATATATTTACACTGTTGTTTTATTACAGTAACATTCAAAGATATGAATACAGTAGCACAAATCACAGAAAAAGAAGTAACGGGGCTGGAGTTTCCGCAAATGGAAATAGAGCTTGACCATTTCGACAATGTAAAGGACGGGACCGAATATCAACTTCATGCAGATGTATACGACATCGACTACGGGGACTATATGGTAAGGTGTTTTGGGTTCAAGTTGGATGCAATGAACGACGAGAGGCCAGATTTTTCGGTGGAGAGATTGGAGTTATGGGGATTGGAGGACGAAATCGAATTGACAAATGAACAGGCCTATATGATAGAGCAAAAAGTAAGGAAATCACTAAACGCCAAATAAGATGGAAGCCATAGAATTTTTCAACGAAAGGATAAACGAGCTTAACGAGGACATCCAATACTATAAAGAGAGTATTGATGCCGAGAAGCGTACCGTAAACTCCACAAACGGGCATATCAAGATTTTTTACATAAAGAGCCTTGAGAAGAACCTACAGGGGTGTTACAGGCAAATAGGTTTTTACCGTCAGGCCATAAACGCCATGAAAGAACCAAAAGTAACAGAAGCGGCATGATACCCTTAAAGATTGAAACGGTGAACGGAAGGGTAGAGGTAACGTGCGACAAGGAAAAATTGGAGCAAAAGAACTACCAAGAGAAAACAATACTGATGATAAAGGAGCTATGACACGAAGGGAAAAGGAGAAATCGATATGGAGAAAGGTAGGGAAGTTGAAGAACAAAGCGGCCTATTGTAATGATGCAATGGCCTATTTGGAAGAGCAGGGATTCAATGCAATGGACGGTTTTTCCTTTTACACCAACTACATCTGTAGGAAGAGATTGCCCAACGAAAAAATCAAAATCGACTTTTTATATGACTTCACAAAAGACTACACCGAGAGTACAATCGGTGGTAAAACCGAAACGGAAAAAGAACTTGGTAAAGTGGATGCACAATAACCAATTCGGAGTGATACACACATCATTGAACTTCGGAACAGTGATAGCAATAGAATCAGAAACCATTAAAAATCTGTGATTATGGAAAGGTTGATAACCCACGAAATAGAGAAACTCGCAAACGGTGGTAAGATAGTCCGAAACTATTTCATCAACGATGACAACACGAACTATTTGACCAAGGCGCATTCATACTTTACAAAGGAGGAAAGGAAATTGGCAAAACTCAATCACAAGGCCAATCTAAGATAGAATCAGAACATCTAAAAAACATTTGAAATGAGTACAGAAAGATTTGAAAAAGCGGTGACCAAGCTTTATAGGGCTTTTCACGAAGGGACGCTTAACGCATTTAGTTGTGAAGCTTGTGCCGTAGGAAATATAGCTGGTGGAAAGGGGTGGTCTGGCCTAGCTGTTCCAGAAAGAGTTAATGTACTAAAGCATGATTATATGCAGATAGTGAATAAGGGGGGAGATATTGACGATTATAATTATCCTGAAGGGCTAGAATATTCTCCAAGTGCGCTATATCAAGTTGAATTGAGATTTTTAACCGTTTGGGAAGATGCTAAAAATCCAGATGGTCGCAACAAAGAACTTCAATTCAAAGGCCTCTGCGCAGTAGTGGAATACCTATGCGAACTTGACAACATACCTAATGTCATGGATTATTCAAGTCTTTTTGAATACGACGAAAAAGGGGTAAAGAAAGAACTTCAAACAGTATTCCCATGATCTTATTGATACCAAGTTTCCTACTCACCTGTATGGTATACTTAATGAAAAGAGAAACCGATAAACACAAGAAACGATGAACAAGCACAAAAAATTCATAAAGGACTGTTACGAAGGAAAGCACGGAACCATGTGCCAAGAATGGAAGGAAAGGATATTGGAACACTATCCAGAGTTTGTTTATAAATGCCCTGAAAATGGATGGGCTTATTGTCATACCGATTTAGTAATGAAATCAGATGGTACTGTTAACGCTAAAAAAGGCAAGTGCTACTATATAATTAGAGGCGCGTTTACAAATGAATCTGGCAATCCAGACCACATAGTTGGTGCTAACGGAAGTAGTTGGTTTAGAAAAGCCACCACAAAAGAAATAGTTTCTCATTTAGAGGTTGAAATTTTAAGATTGATGTAATGATATTCATATATCTATTAAAATATCCAGACGGGAAAGTGTATGTTGGACAAACATCCAACCCACAAGACAGGTTTAGACAACATAAGAATTGCTCAAAAAATCATCCTGAATATCTAACATCACTAATAGAAAAGTTTGGTTGGGATAACATTGAAAAGGAAATTGTTTGTTCCGTTGCCTTAAATGAAATCGCAAGTGTTGTCGAAAATGCCGTTATAAACCACTACTCCCCAAATTCAGTTAATATTTCTGGGTTTGATCATCCTTTTCAAAGGACTACACCGCATCCACTTTCAGAAGAAGTTGTCCAGCTAACAAAGAATGGTAAGTACTTGAACACCTTTAAGAGTTCTAGTGCTGCGGCTGAATCCGTAAACGGGACACAGGGAAATATCTCTTCGGTAATAAACGGATATAAGAATAGTGCTTATGGTTTTTTATGGGTTAAGAAATTGGATTATGACCTAGGATATGTCCCTAAATACACATCAAGGTCAGAGACACAAAAAAAGGAGGTTGTTCAACTTGATTTAGATGGAAATGAAATTAAGTGGTTCCCATCAATTAAAGAAGCCTCTGAAACAACGGGAATAGATAGGTCTGTTATTATAAGAGCGTTAAAAGGCAAAGTGAAACCAAGAAAATACAACTGGAAATATGGAAACATTTGAAAAACAAATACAGCTATTGGGTGAACTTAAAAGGTACGACGAACAAAAGTATACATCTTTAAAAGAGAAAGTACTTATCCAAGAAGCCAAGAAAAAGGGGTATGACAAAAATTGCTTTAAATCAATTATTTGTGATTCTAAGCAAAATGTTGAGGATGTACATGAATGGTACTACGATAAACGTGAGGATAGACTTTATTCAGATCCAGAAATGCGTGGTGGTAAAATAGTCTACGAAAAAGGCAAATGGGCAGAAATCATCAAAACAATGACCAAGAAGGAAGCGGAGGAAAAGCTGAACTGTAAAATAGTATAAAATGGACTACAACACCAAAGGAATATTGATAATGCTTTTATATGCACTATTGGATTTGTTGGTGTGGTTGTATGTGAAACTAAAAACCAAATAGAATGGGACAAATAGCAATCCTGGAACCTAGTACCGAGATTATCCCTTTGGATAAAGACGGGAATCCAAAATACAACTCATTAAGTGAGTTCAAAAAGATATTGAATACCAATCCTAGAAAGGAATGGATAGCGATAAACAAATTCAGCGATAACGCCAAGTACCTTCCAATAAGGATAGTCGAGGAACTTCTTTCGGAAATGTTCCCGTTTTGGCAAGTCGAGCAGATTGGCGAACCAAAGATATTGGGCAATTCGGTTGTGATCAGTGTTCAGTTGAGAGTGTTCAACCCCCTTATAAACCAATGGTTGAGTTATGCAGGAGTGGGTGCGGTTCCAATAGAATTGGAAAAGGGGGCTGAACCAACCGATTTTACAAAACTAAAGCCAAAGGCGCTACATAAGAACGTTCCGGCCGCACTATCGTTTGCCGTGAACAACGCAGCAAAAAAAATAGGACGATTGTTCGGAAGTCATTTGAACTCTAAAGAAAGCATGTACTAATGGACTGGATGGAGCAAATAGGGGCGGACACCCCATACGATGAATCAATGGACGTAATGGAGCCGTTCAAGGACAATGAATGGGAAACCCAACGCCTTGGAATGGTGACTGGTTCAAACTTCTCAAAGCTTGTTAAGAAGTCAAGGGACAAGAAAAGTTATCAGCTATCCGATTCAAAGACAGCAAGCGACCTTATCTACAAAATAGCATGGGAAAGGCTTTTGAAGAAAGGGAACATATCCAACGGACTTGGCAGGCTCAATGTTTCTTCCCGTGAAATGCAGCACGGCAACGACTACGAAGGGGCTGCGCTTTTGAAGTTCCAAGAATCAACAGGATTGGAGGTAAACCCAAACACTGGATTTCATCAATTGGATGAATGGATTGGGGGCACGCCAGACGCCTTTGTTGGTGAAGATGCAATAGTAGAGGTAAAATGTCCCTGGAATGGGGGAAACCACCTTTACAGCCTTTTAAACGGGGTTGTGTACAATGACGACCACATGTATCAAATGCAGGGCTATCTATGGATAACGGGAAGGAAAACATGCTACTTCGTCACCTATGACCCTGATTTGATTGAGGAACTGCAATTGAACATCATTGAAGTGGGCCGTGACGAGGAAATGATCAAAGGTATTGAAACCGTCATGAAGGAGGTAAAGAACAAAATTTTAGAAATAATCGAGAACGAAAAATTAAAGTAATGAGCAAGTTAATCAGTCTATCAATTGACGTGAACAAAATCACCAAAGGAAAACTCTACAAAGGCAAAAAGGGAACTTACCTAAAATTGACCGTGGCACTCAATGACAGCGCGGATGATTTTGGAAACAACGTTTCCTGTTGGGAGGAACAATCCGCAGATGAACGTGGACAGCAAAAAAATTATTTAGGCAACGGAAAGGTGTTTTGGGAGAGCGAAGCTACGCAACAAACCCAAACACATGAAGCTGAATTAATGGAAGAAGATGACAACCTCCCATTTTGAAGAAGTACAAGAAAATATATCTACAGGCTTTAGGCTATGACATCCACGACCACAGCCAAAGAATACCAAGTGAACTGGGAACGGCCCAAGCGTGCGACATCCACCACATATTCAACAGGGGAATGGGCGGCACAAAAGAAAACCTTGACAGGATAGAAAACTTAATGGCCTTGAGCAGACAGGAGCATATTGATTATGGTGACAAGAAGCGGTATATGTGGACGCTCCTTTCTGTTCATAGGTCTTTTTTGAAGATGAACAACGTACCATTTGATAATGAATGGTTTGAAGAAAGAATGGCTCAATACGCCTATGAGATTTGAAATACCAAAGACTACTTAAAAAGCCAAGATGATGAAGCCGTTGGAAATTTTACTTGGGTTTGAGGAATCCCAGGCAACTACTCTAGAGTTTAGAAAGCGAGGCCATAATGCATATAGCTGTGACCTACAGCCATGCTCTGGTGGACACCCGGAGATACATTTCCAAGATGATTTTTTCAATGTGGTTCATAGTAGGAAGTGGGATGGGATAATTATACATCCCCCATGCACCTACACGGCACTTTCCGGCAACCGATGGTATTACAACAGCCCATTAAGAGAAGAAGGGGCGCAATTATGTAAATCTGCATGGGAAACATCCTGCAACGTATGCGACAATGTTCTTTTGGAGCAGCCAATGACCATCATGCAACGATATATTGGGCCTAAATCACAGGTCATACAGCCTTGGCAGTTTGGGCATGGAGAAACAAAGGAAACATGGCTTTGGTTAAAGGGATTCCCAAAATTGGAGCCAACCAATATTGTTGATGGAAGGGAGAATAAAATATGGAAAATGCCCCCGGGAAGTGACAGACAAAAATTAAGGAGCAAAACATATCCAGGAATTGCAGAAGCAATAGCGGAACAGTACACAAAATATTTGGTAGAACAACTAGAACTATTTGAGCAATGAAAGTATACGAGAATTACAATCAAGTGACCATGATGGTCTGGGAGATGAACCCTAGAAAAAGAAACGAAAACAATGTCATAAAAGTCAACTCCAAGGTTGAGATTAATGTTGGTGATGTGATACTTGGAGACTTGAAAATGGACATCCAGTTTTCTGAATTTACCATCGAAAAGATAATCGAGTCAAGGCCCTCTTCACTTAAAGGTTATACCTATTACACCTTGCAAACGGCTTTTAAATATGCTTCCGCACAAAAGTACATTGGCAAATTGAGCAGTAGGACTGAATCAAGGGTGGAGGGCATGTTGAGAGCCAAGGAAGAAGAAGAGTCCAAAAAGAAAAAACAATATCACGCTGCATCATGAACACACAAGTAAGAACAGAAAATAGGTTCGCCCTATCGAGTTTAGAGGCGCACGAGGAAGTCAAACCCTCAAAGGAAAGACATTGGAGCGAGATAGTGGATGCGATGAGGCTTATAGGAATGCCTGTAATATCCAAGCAGATAGGCAATTTGAAATCCTGCCCCTTGGACAGATATCAAGTGGCCAGAAGATTGCCCGAAATGGAGAAGCGAGGAATGGTAAAGGTAGTAGGAAGGTGCCCCAACATCAAGAACCGCCCATTGCTATGGGAACTTACCGATAGTTATAAGATTGGATGAGATCATGGATAGTAAAATCATTGATAAGGCCCGACAAGAGGTGCTTCATAATACGGGATGACGGTCAGGAGGTGGAGGTAAAGATAAACCGTAACGGAAGGTTCGTAAAATTCGAGACAAGCGACAAGTCCTATCTGACAATGGCAGAGATGGTAGATATACACAGAGAATATCAAATGACCCAAAAAATTGATTTGGAATGACACCACCGACACTTGAAGAGTTTTTGTCCCACGGGCTTTATCGCTGCGAAATCGAGGGGTTAGATCCCGAAAAATGTCGCAGAAGGATAATAAACAAGTTTGGTTATTGGGAAGATGGGGATTGGGAGGACGGAAACGGAAAACCAATACAGAACTGGAAACGAAAACTGACCACCGCAATAGGCTATTGGAGGGCCGAAGATTTTAAAGTGAACGAACCAAAAGTGATACAAGCCGACTTTTTAAAGAAAAGATATGGAACTGGTTGAAATAAAAGGGTACAACATGCCCATCCATACATTGCCCGATTCATCTTGGGACGAAACAATCTGCAAAGGCCTTATTCCTAGGTTGATGATGATGTTGTCCATAAACTTGGAAAAGAACCCTGAAAGGATAGCGGCAACCGAAATGATGATAAAGGAATCCGCAAACAGGATAAGCCCTGTGGAAATAGAAAAGGCGTTCAAACTTTACGTTCTAGGAAAACTTCCCGGACTTGAACCGATGGACAACCACCTGACCCCTATTCTTTTCAACAAGGTGGTAACGGCATATAAGGAACAGAAGAAACCGATAAAGCAAGAAATCAATACCGAAATATCCGAAGACGAAAAGGAAAGGAACGCATTTCTGAACTGCGTGTATGCATTTGACGATTGGTTGCCAAGGCAAGAAGTATCCTATGAGTACCACACCGCATATGACGAACTCAAATCCAGGGGATTGATGGAGGTTCCTAAAAAGGATGAATCCGACAGGATAATGGAACTCGCCAAAAGTAGGTTGTTGAGGGAATCCGCAACGAGCAGGGAATTCAAGGACGCCATCAGAAAGGTATTGAACACAAAAGAGGAAAGGCAATGGGTCATCAACTACGGGAAGTGCGAACTATTGTCAAGGTATTTCAAAAAAATAAAGGAACAGAAAAAACATATAAAGGACATTCTATGACACTCGACTACGAAAAACTGGAAAACGACATGTACAAAATGGTAAGGGACAGGGAAAGTTCACAGGCCAAGGAAGCGAAAAGAATAGGGGTCGCCCCAAGCATCTTCAACAGCGTGAGAAGCTATTGCGACATACATATCTCCACCTACTTCAAACTGGTGGAATGGTTGGGAAAAGATGTTGATTATTATGTGATGAAATAGGTGTAAAAACTTGTGTAAATCACTAAAAATCAGTAAATTAAAGTAAATATAGGGTTGAAAGAAAGAGCAATGAGAGACTTTGATAAAGATTTTAAGGCAGTTAAAGGGTTTGAAGATCTTGAAATAAGCCGCAAAGGCGTGATTCTAAAAAATGGATTTATTTACACCCCATTTGTTGCCAACACAGGATATTTATCTGTTAGTTTTTACAAAGAAGGAATAAGTCATTGTTTTCTGGTTCATAGACTTTTAGCCAAGGCATTTATTCCTAACCCAAACAACTTAAGATGTATAAATCATAAGGACGGAAATAAGCTGAATAATTCATTAGACAACTTGGAGTGGTGTACGTACTCCCACAACAATAAGCACGCAATTGAAAATGGATTAAGAGAAGTGGTTGTGCCAGATAATTCAAGACCTCTGATACAAAAAACAAAGGATGGTATTGTATTGAAAATATGGAAATCCGCAAAAGAAGCTGCTTTAGTTTTAGGCTTCGAACAAAGAGGTATTGGAAAAGCTATAAGAAATGAAAAACCATCCTATAAAGGATATGCATGGGAAAGATTTTAACCCGTCAAGAAGCAAGACAATCATGTTTTAAAACAGCAAAGGAGGTTTATAATGGAAAAGAATCCCATAAATAGAAACAACCCTCAAGATTTATTAAAGCAAATCGGCAGGTGTGAATCTGACATCGAACATCTTAATAGGAAACAGGCAAAGATTGACAATGAAATAAAAAACTGGCCCAAAAGACTTGAGTATTTGAATCTCACTAAGGACAGGATTCAAGAAATGATTTCAAAAAAACACAAGTATATCAACGAACTAAATAGTGACTTAGAGAACCAATAACAAAGTATAAGATGGAATGGCAAAAAGGCACAGACTTATAAAAAAGGCTCTTAAGTCGTTGGGGTGGGATTGGCAAGACAAAGAAAACCCATTAAACACAATCAAAGATGTCGACCATATTATATGGCAATGCAACGATGGACTATCACAAGTTGAGTCAGCAAGAGCAGATTTAGACGAATGCGAAGAAACGCTAAAATCATCATTGGAAGACATGAAAACTTTGAAGGATCAAATCGAGATAGAGGAATATAAAGAATTGAACCCAAACAGAAATATTCTAAAGATTTAATAACATGAGCAGGGAAATAAAAATGAAAAATCATGGATATTAGAATCAACAATGTTCTGAAAGAGATTAATGAAAAGTACGGACTTGATCATGCTGCACTTAAAAGCCGTTCAAGGGAAGGCCATATAGTTGAGGCTAGACACCATGCGTTCTATCTTCTTAGGCAAAGGTATGGATTCACATATGGTAAGATTGGCAAGATTTTTAACAGGGGACATTCCAATGTATATCTCACTCTAAAAGATTATAAGCCAGAAGTAAAGGAAGTGAAAAACAGCTTTCTTGAAAGCTTAATAATGGAAAGGTCAAAATTAGAGGGCTTGTTATACGCCACCAACACCCTAATAAAGTATCACGAAGAACAATCAAAACCAACACAATGAGCGATAAGGTAAAGACAGCGGAACAATTTTTCAAGGAATATGGAGAGGTTACAAGAAAGTATGATTTAACCGAAACCATACAAATCCCATATTCACATATAATTGAATTGATGCAGGGATATTCTAAACACCAAATGTCAAAAGAGTTGGAGAAAGAAATGAAAAAGACTGGAGATCTGATACAATTCGTAGCGGTGGAACTACGAGGGGAAAAACTTTCAGATGAAGACATTGAAAGCATGATACACGACTACGTGCATCCAAAGAAGGAAACCAAGAAGGAATGATTAAATTAGCGAATGCGATATTTCATAGTCTACTACAGGGGAATGTATTCATCCAGGAGCGCCGATGAATCCGTTTTCATAAACGACGACAAGGGAATAAGGTCAAAGACCTACCCCAACAAAAGAACCACCATAACCGAACTAAAGGAAGAACTAGGACTGAAATACGTTGCGATAACAAGCATAGAAGAGGTAACGAAGGAACAGTTTGAACATTATTATAAGTGATATGGCAAAAAAGATAAAAGGAGTAAAAGAAGTTTTGATACCGGGAGATCTTGACCTTATCCCAATGGAGTGCTTTAATGAAAAATCAATTCGCTATAAAATGAAGAAGGCTATTAAGCATCTGCGTTCGATAACCAAAACTTATTAATCCCTATCTTTGTGATAAGTATGGCTTATAGCAAAGAAAATAAAAAGGAGATAGTTGATTTTATCTGCAACGAGATAGCGGAGGGTAAATCGCTTAGGCAGGTTTTTAAAGAGAATGAAGAACTTCCTGATACTAAAACATTTTATTCTTGGATTGATGATGATGAGGAAAAACTCCAACAGTACGCGCGCGCGACAGAGCATCGGCAAGATTTGATATTCGAGGACATTCTAAATATAGCCGACACACCTAAAATAGGCATAAAGACCAAGACCACAGAAAAGGGAATTGAAACAATGGAGGGCGATATGATTGAGCATAGACGCCTACAGGTCGATGCCCGTAAATGGATGCTTGCTAAAATGAACCCTAAAAAATATGGGGATAAGGTTTTCCAAGACCACACCACAGACGGAAAGCCATTAAAGATAATATCATTGGGCAATGGAATCGACCCAGATAAGACTTCTCCCGAAGCAGAATAACGCAGTTTATTACCTTAAGGACGACACGACCCAAGAGCTTATATACGGGGGCGCGGCAGGGGGTGGAAAGTCTGCTTTAGGATGCCTTTGGCTTATCGAACAATGCCAAAACTATCCGGGTACACGTTGGTTGATGGGAAGGTCTAAACTTAAGAACCTCCGTGAGACAACATTGAACACCTTTTTTGATCTCGCCAAGAAACTTGATATTCTTGAGCAGTTTAGGTACAATTCCCAGACAAACACTATTCTTTGGTCAAACGGGAGTCAAATATTATTAAAAGACCTTTTCCTATATCCTTCTGACCCTGAATTTGATAGTTTAGGCTCTTTAGAAATAACAGGGGCTTTCATTGATGAGTGCAATCAAATAGTAAACAAAGCGTGGCAGATTGTAAAGTCCCGTATTCGTTACAAATTAAAGGAAAACGGACTAAAGCCTAAGATTCTTGGAACCTGCAACCCATCAAAGAATTGGGTCTATAAAGAATTTTATAGAAAACATAAATCAGGCGAACTTGAACAATCAAAAAAGTTCATCCAAGCACTACCAAAGGATAATATCCACTTACCAGAATCATACCTACAGGCACTTCTAAGTCTTGACAAGAACAGTAAGGAACGGCTTTACTATGGTAATTGGGAATATGATGATGACCCGGCAACCATTATGGACTATGATTCCATACAAGATTACTTTAGCCCCATACACCTTAAGAAGGGAGAGGATAAATATTTAACTATAGATGTTGCCCGTAAAGGAAAGGATAAGACGGTTTTCCGTGTTTGGGAGGGATGGGTATGCACAAAGCGTTACAGTATGCCAAAAAGCAAGGTAAATGAGGTTGTGGATAAGGCAAAATGGATTCAACAGGCACACGGAATCGCAACATCCAATGTAGCCGTAGATGAGGATGGTGTAGGGGGTGGCGTTGTAGATTATCTCCCCGGGTGTAAAGGGTTTGTGAACAATTCATCACCATTGAACGGCGAGAACTATGCCAACCTTAAAAGCCAATGTTCTATTGAAATGGGGAAACTCATCCAATTGCGTGGCGCGGGTGAAATATGTGAAGATGCAGATATAAAGGATTTGACCTCTGAGGAAATGGAGCAGGTCAAAATAAAGGATATTGATAAAGACGGCAAACTAGCAATAGTCCCAAAAGAATTGATGGTTGAGAAATTAGGACGAAGCCCTGATGATTGGGACACCATTATGATGAGATACTATTTTAAGATTGCACCATCCATGTTCTTCTTCTGATAAGCCCCACTTATCAATAAAGCCACAACAATAATTTTTATTTATTAAATTTGTTATCTACAATAGATATATCTTATAATGGCGAACCTTATAGAAAGGTTGTTCAGACCGCAAATAGAAAGGGCTATTCTCAATCAATTCAACAGGGCGTTCTATGGAACCATAGGGACTCACGCAACTTCATACGACCCCAATTCCAAGGACGTTTATCTTGAGAAGGGATTTCTAAGGAACCCGATGGTCTATTCCGTTGTGAAGCAGAGAACGGAAAAGGCAAGGCAGATACCTTTCTATGTCAAGAAGATAAAGGACGAAACGGCAAAGAAACAATTCGATTCCTTCACCAAGGCGGTAAAGTGGAACCCAAGGCCGGAGCAGTACGTAAGACAGATTTCATTAAAGAAAAAGGCATTTGACGAGGAATATCTTGATTTCCCGCTTGAAAGGCCCAACCCGTTACAGACTTGGGGTGACATCATAGGGCTTTACGAGACGAATATGTCCTATAACGGGAATTTCTATCTGTATATGCTAAAAGGGGAGTTCAAACCAGAGCCTTTGGCGGTGTATGTGTTACCGTCCCACATGATAGAGATTGTACTTAAGAAGGATGCAAGCCTATTGGGAACGGAGAACCCTATCGATTATTATATGTTGATCCAAGGGGATAAGTTCGTGAAGTTCAATGTAGAGGAAGTCATACATATAAAATATCCCAATCCAGAGTATGACATGAACGGAGCGCACCTTTACGGGCTTTCCCCTTTACGTTCTGCATTAAGAAACATCCAGAGTTCAAATCTAGGTCTTGACCTTAACGTCGACACCATGCTCAATGGCGGGGCTTTCGGCTTCATACACGGTAAGAACGCAAATCCTTTGACCAATGACCAAGCGGACTCCATAAAGGACAGGCTCAAGGAAATGAGGGCATCCAAAGATGTTCTTGGGAAGATTAGCGGGGCAAGCGGTGAACTCGGCTTCACGCAGATAAGATTGTCCGCAAAAGAAATGGAATTGTTCAGCTATTTCAGTTTCGACCAAAAGCAGATTTGCAATGTACTTGGTTGGGACGATAAGCTATTGAACAATGACGACGGGGCGAAATACGATAACGTGGCATCCGCAGAACAAAGGGTGGTGGTAAATACCACAATGCCATCGTTACAACTGTTCGACGAGGCAATGAGCGACCAGTTTTTGCCATTGTTCAAAACCTATCAAAATACCATATTGGAACACGACCCAAGTGATTTGCCAGAAATGCAACAGGATATGAAGTCATTGATGGAATGGCTGGGAATGGCAATCGATAAAGGCGTGTACAACAGGGACGAATCAAGAGTATACCTAAAAGCCCCTGCACTTGGAACACCTGAAATGGAGGCTTACACGGTACAACAGGACGTGATACCGCTATCAGAGGCAATAGAAGAAAATTTCGGACTCAATGACACGCAGGCAATATAGGAAAGCGTGGCTTAGACTTCATGCAAGATATGAGCGTTTAGGGTTAAGGGTGTTCAGGAAGGGCATACGCTCCGCAGCCCTTAAAATAAAATTCGACTCACTATCCAAAGAGGGGTACACGATTTCAATTCCTTTCAATGTGGGTGAACTAATGGAAACCTATGTTGATTTCTACACAGCAATAGGAGTACAGCACGGCAAAAAAGTGGGCAGGGCCATAAACAAAGAAGAAACACTCAAGAACTTCGACCCCAATGGATTTGAGGGCAGTTATAGGGAATTTATTGCCCGATGGCTCATAAACAATGCAGGGACACGGATAACAAGCGTAAGGGAGGAACTTATTGAATATCTGGTAAAGTTCATTGCCAACGGAATTGAGGAAGGAAAGGATATAAGGACAATATCCCGTGAACTACAAAAACACATCCTATCAAGAGGCTTCTACAGGTGGCAGATTGAGCGCATCGTAAGGACGGAAACCACCGCAGCCGCCAATCAAGGAGCGATAAGGGCTGGGGAATCCTCGAATATAATCTGGGAAAAAGAGTGGATAAGCTCCAAGGACGCAAGGACACGGAGAAGGCCCGAAGACCAATTCGACCACTTTGATATAGATGGTCTTAGGGTGGGCAAGGAAGAAAAGTTCAATGTACAGGGGGATTTACTCGATTATCCGGGCGACCCAAAGGGACAACCAGGGAACGTAATCAATTGTAGGTGTACGGTTGCCGTAGTCCCTAAGAGAGACGAAAGTGGAAGGATAATCTTCACGAACAGACAGGTAGTTTTCAATAACTGACACTTATCAAAACCTATGCAAACAATAAATAAAAATTATCACTATATTTGTACTGTATAGATTTTATCTATGATAGAGTATAAGGATTTTTTGGGTGGTGTAAAGGATGTTGACGCAAAAGGACGTGTGATAACCGGGTATCTTTCCGCTTTTGGAAATAAGGACTTTGACGGGGACATTATCGAGAAGGGAGCGTTCACAAAATCCATAAACGAAAGGAAAAACCAAATCTTTTTCCTTAACCAACACAATTGGCAACAGCCATTGACAAAGTTCCAAGTCTTGCGAGAAGATGAAAAGGGGCTTTACTTCGAGAGCAGGCCATTGCCAGACACTTCTTACGCAAATGATGTGATGAAGCTTTATGAGGCTGGAATCCTAAACGAACACTCAATAGGTTTCAATGTCATAAAAGCGGATTATGACCGTGACACGGACATCAGGCATATCAAGGAAATAAAACTATACGAGGGAAGTGTTGTGACGCTGGGAGCAAACAGCAGCACCCCGTTCACAGGCTTCAAGGCCCTCACTATAGAGGATTTTGATAAAGAGCAGAAGAGGCTTGAGGCTGAAACAAAGAAGTTATTGAAAGCGTACCGAAACGGAGATTATACGGACGACACATTTATATTGATGGAGATTGCCATAAAGCAGTTGCAAAAGCAGTCTTTTGAATTAGGAAAAATATCACTCAAAGAGCCGTTTAACGACACTCATGAAGGAGCCGATGGAGAAGAAAAGGAAGTCGAAATTTTAAACGAGTATTTGACAAAATGGAATTAAAAGAGCAGTTAGAAGCCTTAGAAACGAACATCAAGGCGGATAACAAAGAATTGATAGAAAAGGCAATCGAAGGGTTGGCAGTTGATCAGAAATTGAAGGATTCTTCAGATGAAGTAAAACAGCTTGTGAACAATTTGATTGAGCAGGCCGAGGAGAAGCTTCAAAAGAACTTTAATGAGTATTCCGCTAAACTGAATGAAAAGCAGTTTACTCAGAATCAGGATAGGGCAGGGTATCATAAAAGCATGAGAGACCTTATCTCTGAGAACATAAAAAACATTGGTCAGGTAGAAAAATCAGGGATAGTCTCCTTTACAGGCGAAGAAACAAAGGCTGTTGCAAATATGTTGACCACTGGCGACCATGTAACAGGTGATTATATACGTGATTATAACAGAAATGTTATCACGTTGCCAGGGGATAGGATAAATGTTGCAGACCTGATACCGAGTATCAGTATTGATGGTGGTACTTACACCTACATCCGTGAAACAGGGGGCGAGGGAGCTGTTGCGACCCAAACGGAAGGAAGTGATAAGGCTTTGGTAGATGCTGATTTCAGCCATATCGACCTTAATACTGATTTTATTGCAGGTCGTACCGTTTACTCCAAGAAGATGAGAAACAATCTTCAGTACCTACAGTCATATTTGCCAGAGGCATTACGTAGAAAATATTTCCTAACGGAAAACTCTCAATTTAATTCCACAATTGCCGCAGCAGCCACAGTTTCAACAAACTTCATTGCAAGTTTTGACAATATTTCAGAGCTTATCATGGCAGATGTTGAGTCTTTGGATGTGGCAAAATATTCCGCCAACGGCATTGTGATGAACATTTCTGATTGGTATGCAATCCTAAAGACTGAAAAATCAACTGGTGCCGGATACGGTTTGCCATTTGGGTTTACCTACGACACCGCTAGCAACACGCTAAGGTGTTTGGGTATTCCAGTATTCAAAGCTGATTGGGTAGCAGCCACAAAATATTATGTTGGCGATTGGAACATGATTGAGCGAGTGATCACTGAAGGATTGAGTTTGGAATTCAGTTATGATGAAAGATTCTCTAAGAACGAAATCGTTGCTAGAGTAGAGGCGCAAGTTGGTTTAGCGGTAAAACAGCCTGCCAGTATCATCATAGGCGATACCGACGCAACCGCATAGTTGTTGTTTTTTGAGTTAGTGAACTAAGCCCTGACCCATACCGGGCGGGGCTTTCTTAATATAAGGAATGAAAGCAGTAAAGAGATTTTACGGGAAAAGTGGAAGATGGTACGATGTGGGTGACGAATTGCTCAACGATGACCAGAAGCACGCCCCTAAAAGCTTTGTCACAAGCGATAAGGTGACGGCAAAAAAAGCGGACAAGGTGGTCGCCAAGATTTCCACCAAGAACGGAAGACCAAAGGATTTAGAGGATAAATCCAAAAAAAAAAGCTGATTAGGCTCATTAGATGGCTTATACCGATATAATATCACTTGACGCAGCAAAGGCATATCTAGGGGTTGATGATTCCAGTAGGGACAGCGAGATCACGCAAATGATAAAGTCTGCCCTTTCCATAATCGAAAGGAATACCAATTATATCATGACGGCTGCGGACAAAACCTATCGTTTCAGGGATGGGTGCAAACGCATCTATGATTACCCTATAAACACCTTGGATTCAAGTTTGGCAAGTACCGTCACTCGCACGGAATATGACCTATACTCTGTATATGAGGATTCCAATACAGAGAACAAGACCATTACATTGAACGTGGGCTCAACGACAATTCCAGAGGATTTGAAGCAGGCAGGGTTTTTATTGATAGAGTTCTTTTTCAATGAAAAGGAAACAGGAAACAGGCTCTATACATTGGATACCACTAGGTTTCCGATTGCGGCCATGAACATTATAGAGAACAACAGAAGGTTTTTGATTTGAGAAGGAGGTACATCAATAGGATAGCGGTATGGAAGAACGAATCCGTTTCGGACAGTTTCGGGGGCAACCTGAATTCATCCGAACAGCTTGCTTCCAGTTGGTGCAACGTGAAGACACTACCCAAAGACAAAAACACGGACTACGGCCTTGATGTGGGCAGTAATGCCATAAGGATACGGACAAGATACAGGGAAGATTTGGACTACGAACAGGAGGGAATCTATTTCGTGTACAAAGGAAAAGAGTTCTATCCAGATAGCGTCACACCTGTTGACATAGACAAACAGGAAGTTGAGATAATCGCCCATTTCACCTCATTGGTCGAAGTGGTCACACCATTGGTCGACACGTTTGATTTAACATTTGATACGACATTTAGATGAGCCAGATTTCAGAAGCACAGGTTATAAAGACGGAAACGGAAGCATCACAGAACACGGCCGCGAGGGTAGGGGGCCTATTGGAGTCCTTGGCCGGCAGAACTGGATGGATTGATTATGTGGACACCCAATATTCAGAGGGTAGTCCTTTTGAACTTTCAGCGGACACCGACACTCTTTTACCGAACAATGCCGGAACAGTTGTAGATGACCACGCCCCAAAGAACGGGGATACTGATATTGCCCTTTATTCAGGTGGATTGATAACAGGAAGACAAGGCGACGGGTTGGCCATTACCATAGACTTCAAGGCAAAGCCAACAGAGGGCGCGACAACATACATAGAGGTGTGGGTGGATATTACAGGCGGAACAGGAACGCCTGCCGCACTTTCAAGCCTTTATAAACGTATAATCACATTTCCCAAAGGAAATGGTGTTGAAAGACCTATAAACTTTACCACAATGGCCTATACATTGGATACATGGGCCTCAAATGGCGGGGCTGTCTATGTAAGGGCGAATGGAACGGCAGACCTGTACGATATTCGATTTGTGATACATAGGACGCACAGAAACCAACTGTAATGGAAAGCGTAAAAGGTCTTAAGAAACTGTTATCGACATTGGAGAAGATACCAAAGAAGTTGGACGGGGATGTTTCCGCTATTGTTGAGGCAAATGCCCAAGAAATAGAGTTGGAGGCTAAAAGAGAAGCCCCAAAAGATACAGGTTATTTAGCAAGGACAATTGCAACATCCGTACCCATTTCGGACAAAGGAACCAATAAATCAAGGGTAATCACGGCAAACGCTCCTTATGCGGTTCATGTCGAGTATGGAGAACCAATCGGAACAGGGCCTAATGGTGGGCCTAAGCCATTTTTATTTCCTGCATTTTTTAAGGGAAGAAAGAGGTTCTTAAAAGACTTGGAAAATTTATTGGACAACACATTTGATAAGATATGAGGTTAATCAGAGAATGGAGTGTTAAAGGAAGGAAGTTGAAGCACATCGAATATGAGTGGAGGGATGCAAATTTGCTAAAAGAAAGATTTATAAAAATATCCCCGAAGATATTAGATGAATTGTGCAAGTCCCTAAAAAGGAAAAGAAAAAAAGTACAAGCTATTGATTGTTATGATGGCGCAAGCGGATGGTACGGAACCGATTTTATGATAGGAAGGGCAAACCTTTCTTATAATGGATATTGTTTGAGTGACGATAGCATTAAAACATATATATCTGGTGGCCAAGATAAAATGTGGTACAACATAAGTGATCCAGAATATAAAAAATTATCAAAGGCATGAACGCAGTACTCCCGGACAACCACATCAACAAAGAAGTCTATGATAGGCTCCACAATTCTGTGGTTGACGGGGAAACGTTCCCTTTGTACGTGTCAAGGGTGACCAACGGTAATCCTAAACAGTATTTTCTCATCAACACACAACTGAACGACCAGGAGTATAATAAATGCGGTAATGGCTGGACAAACTCCACGGAGATACAGGTAATAGTAAGGCTCAAGAAGAACGAAGGTTCAAAGGTGTTGATGAACAACGCAACACAGGAGGTTTTGGCGGAATTGGAGGATTTTTCATTACCTAGTGCAACGGGGTTGAAAGTGAACAATGTAGCCTTGAGCATAGCCAACGAAATAGTTGATGAAAGGGACAGCGAGATAGTTTACCAAAAGATAATACGCATGGAGACCAGCATCAGGTGACCATAAATATTATTTATCGTATATTTGAATAACAATAGAAATTATTTATAATGGCTAATGAGACTTTTATAAGTGGGGATGTTGTCATTTTTAGCGTGTATGACACAAGTGCGTATGAGCCAATAGGATGCATCACAACAAGTGCTATAAGCGAGAGTGTCGAAATCGACGAGGTGTTGACTAAGTGTGACCCCGGAAATATAGTAAAAAGTGCAGGGGCGTATTCCTATGAAATCACCGGAGAAGGAATTTATATCGATGAGGCCGAGGATACGGGTAGGCAATCACACAATTCATTAAAAGGATATATGAGAGCGAAGACCCGTATCACGTGGAGAATGGCCACAGGCATTACATCTCCCACAATGGAGTATGGATATGGATACATTACCGCCTTGGAACTTACGGGGGAAGCTGGACAAAACGCCACGTTTTCTTTCACTATTTCAGGCGATGGGGCAATCGTAACAACTGACCCAGAAGCATAAACTTAATATGATTGAATTTGAGATAGGAGGAAAGGTCAGAAAGTTCAGTTTCGGCCTAGAGGTTTTGGGATGGATACAAGCAGAGGCAGGAATCGACCTTACCAACCTAAATGAAGGGACATCGGACACCAGTCTTTATTTCATACTTATAAAACCACTTATCCTTTTAGGGAACAAAAGGGAGGTCGAGAAAGAAGGGAAAAGGATTGATTACACCTATGACGATGTGGAGCAATGGCTTTTGGACAAAGGAATATACCATGAAGATGTTGTGGGGCTTTGGAACAAGTTCAATGAAACAACGGCAAGCTATTTACCAAAACAGGAGGTAAAGAAGGGTGCAAAAAAAAAATAGACTGGAACATTGATATAATCGGTTTCGGAGCAAGGGCCTTCAAGATGCCCGTTGAAGAAGTAAAGGATATGACTTGGGCGGATTTTCAACTCCGCTCTTTTCAGTATTGGGAAGACCGTAAACATGAAATGAGGTTGGTAAGAGAGGTCGCTTACATGGGGTATTGCAACCTTTTCGCATGGTCAAAGGAAAAACCGAAGTCAAAGGATGCGTTCTGGAAGATAGACGAGAACGAATCCACTATTGACGAAGTTAAGATAGAAGCGTTCAAAGCTGCATTGGAGGAATATAACAAGGTGAAGAAATGACGCAGTTAGAAGTACAGTTGACGGCAAACATAAAGAACCTGAAAAAGCAGATCCTAGAAGCGGAGAAGCTAATCAAAGGGTTTGGAGATGAAACCGACAGACAAGGCGGTCGTGGGGCCAGAGGGTTCGCTAAATTTAAAAAAGGAGCGGCCAATGTAACACCAACAATGTTGGAATTCAACAGGGTAATACAGGATGCCCCTTTCGGTATCCAAGGTGTCGCAAACAACCTTACCCAACTTACGCAGAACTTCGGACACTTAAGACAACAGGCCGGAGGAACAAGGGCGGCCCTTAAGCTTTTATTGGGTTCTTTGAGTGGCCCTGCGGGTATTCTGTTCGCTATTTCCGCTATAACATCCTTATTGGTTGCGTTTGGGGACAAACTAAGTAAATCCAAAGATAAGGCCGAAGAACTATCAAAGAGCTTAGAAGGGATAAACGACTTATTTGACTCTGAATTAAGGCTATCAAAGGCAATAGAGAAGAGTTTGACCCTTCAAGGGCAATCCACCGATGACATCCTTGAAAGCAGGAGGGAACTACAAAGAGAACAGGTCAAGAACTTGCAAGGGCTTATCCAGCAGCAGCAGGAACTGTTGAATATACAGAAATTGGAGAACCAGAGGGTTTCCAATATGGAAATATTGAAACAGGAGGCATTGACCCTTTGGAAGTTTTTGATTGGGCAAGGAAAGACCATTGGCGACATTGTTGGAAGTGGGGGCCTTTCGTTATTGAAGCAGCCATTGGCCGAAGCTTTGAATATTGAAATCGATAGGTCTAAATATTCAGCGGCAACCCTAGAAGACAAACAAAAGGAGCAAGAACTTACAACTAAGCTCAACAATCTCCGTGCGCAACTTTTGGAGATTGAAAACAACATTTTAAGCACAAAAAAGAAACAGACCAAAGAATCTGACAAACAATTAGAGGCAGCTAAAAAAGAGATTGCCGCTAGACAGGGTGGGGCAGCGCAGAACGTTCTTTCAACAAGCGGAGTAACAGCCACCCCGTCCAATTCAATAGTAAGCGCACCCATATTAACAAGGGGGGTACAGGCCAATCTTTCGGAGGCCCAAATAGGGATAACCGAGGCGTGGTTGGGATTTAGGAGCAACCTTAACGAACTGTTCGCCACAGGCCCTGTACAAGGTCTTACAACATTCGCCGATACATTGGGGAGTGCGTTGGGTCAAGGAGCAAGCGTCATAAGTGCAGTTGGAAGCGGGATATTGTCCGCAATGGGAGGTTTTCTTTCACAGTTTGGTAAGCAGCTTATATCATACGGTATTGCTGCCTTGGCGTTTTCAAAGGTAACAAAGGCCCTTACCAATCCGATAACCGCAGGCCCGGCAGCGGGGGCAGCAATAGCGGCAGGGATAGCATTGACAGCGGCAGGCGCAGCCTTACAATCAACATTGCGCGGCGGGTTTTCTGGTGCAGGGGGATTTTCAGGTTCGGGAGGTTCGAGTTTTTCAGGAAGCAGCGTTTCGTCGTTCAGTAGTAGCGGCTTCAACGGAAGGGTGGTGTTTGAGATAAGCGGACAGAAACTGATAGGCGTTCTTAATAATTCGCTTTCAGCAAACCAAAGGTTAGGGGGCAATATAAGTCTAGGATAATGGCTGTAAAATATAGGATAGACTACACTTCTGTTAACGATGTGGAATACCGTTGCGATATTTCAAACCCTGACTATTCAGGGGACATCATAGAACTTGAAGGGAATGTTATATACGGACTCAACAACGTTGACTCATTATCCCACCCCATACGCTCCAAATACCTAAATATAAACGTCACAGCAACCTTGGCGCAGCCTTTGGAGGATTTGCTTACCCAAGGTGAAAGATATTGGAGGGTGGAGCTTTATAGGGACAGTAACAAGATTTTCTTTGGGTACTTGACCAGTGAAAGCTCCCCGCAGAGTTTCGTGGAGGATAAATGGACGTTGAGCGTTGATGCGCTAGACCCTTTGGCTTTTCTTGAAGACCTTGCCTATGTGGACAATGCCGGAAGCGAGTACAACGGTGACGAGAGACTTGGCAGGGTGATCGCCAACTGCCTTAAACGTGGTTTCGAGGATAGTTCGGAGCGTTTCAATATACTTGGATATATCCCTTACGATTTTAGGACTAGGATTGACTCCGTGACGTACAACGAGTACACATCGGGCACTTTTATGACGGCGGTAACACTTTCACAGGATGACTTCATAGACGAGGACAGCGACGAGGTTCTGAGTTGTCAAGAAGTGCTTCAAAAGGTACTTGAATCGCTACAGCTTACCATAACACAGATAAACGGGGATACATGGCTCATAAGCCATTATCTATACGATGTTTCGGGCATTGCATCGAAATACATAGAGCATTACGATAGTGACTGGATAACAACCGCAGGGGCGGTCACTTCACCTTGGACGGTTGCGGAGATAAAGACGGACTCGACCACCAACGACCCAGATGACATAATGCATTGTAACGAGAACCAACAGTATTATTATAATTATGCGTTGGGGAAAAAGGTAATAGATCATAAATACAGTTATAAATCCACTTTATTGGACAATGCGGAGTTGGACGGTGGCACAGTTGGCGTTTCCATACCAAGTTGGGATATAGATACCTCTTATGCATACCCCAACAACGATGGTACTTTTAGGATATATCGAAACGTTACATCAACGGCTTTCAACGAAGTTGCGGAATCCCTTACAAATATGTTTGTGTTCGAGTACCAAACACTCAAACTACAGATTTCGGCAGAAGCAAACTATGACCCAGGCGGAGTAAGTGTCCCTATAATACTGTATCAGGTTTTTATAGAGAACGTGAACACGGCCTCGGTTTGGGCGTTAAGCTATACAGGAAGTGGCGGGGCCATTGAATTTGCATGGTTACCATCCATTACAGACCCAGTTAACTTCAACTTCCCAACACAAGGGGACGACCCCGTTTTGGATTCGGAGATATTGTTCGAGCAGGAGCTTCCACCCATCCCCGGTTCTGGAACTTGGGCGGTAACGGTAAAACTGTACGAGGCGAGCCCTAGCGTTTCCCCTGCGAACACAACGGACTATATAACAATACATTCCATTGACCTAGTTCCAAATACGCAGGAAATAACAGGAACATCGGCAATAGCCGAAAGGACTGACGGTTACAAATCGGATAAGGCTGAAACATACCTTAACACGGGGGAGGATACGGTAACTCACAACGTATTGAGGCATGAGTTTTCGGGCAGTCCATCCATAACCCACGTCAGGGACGTTCTTTATGATGCATCTTCTTGGTTCCGACTGAATTACATAAAGTCACATAACGACATCATAAACAACAAGCTCAAGATATTCTTTACAGGGGATTTCTGGAACTTCTTCGAGCCGCACCAGTTAGTGAACATCCCAGACCTGAACGAGAACGATTTCAGGGTATTGGAATATTCTTTTGACACAGCCGCCAACCAAGGCACGGTAAAGCTGGAGGAAAATAACACGGACACGGTATCGGCAACCGTCTCAACTTCGAATATCTATGCTGAAACCGTAAAACCTACCATTAAATAGATTTTATCTATGTCAAATTAAAATTTCATAAATTTGTTCTATGAGTTTTTTCAAGGGGGATGTCAGGATTTTTTCGATAAAGGTAGATGAGGATTACATTCCCGTGGGCTGTCTTATTTCCAACGACATAGAGGAAAGCGTTGAAATGCTCAACACGACCACAAGGGCATCCAACGGATGGCGTACAAGCGTACCGACGACTCAAGAATACAACATCCCTTTTGAGGGCATACAAGTGCTTACCGATTCCTCCGTGCTTTCCTATGATTACCTAAAGACCCTTAAACGGGCAAGGACACGCATTGAGTGGCAGATAAGCGACAACAGCAGTTTAAGGGATCAAGGAGAAGGGTATATCACCGATTTACGTGAAGGTAATTCGGTTGGGGAGTTCCTTTCGTTTTCAGGAAATGTAAGAGGGTACGGTGTGCCGATAGTGATAACATTGGAGGGCGACCTGTTCCAAGACGGTTCCGTGATGCTGTTCCAAGATGGTAACGAAATATTATTCAACTGATGGCAGGAGAGAGATTAACGGACAAGGATGCTATTGACGCAAGCACCATAAGCTTATTGGATGTACTACATCTTGTCGATGTGAGCGACACGACCAGTAACGCGGCGGGGACATCGTTCAAGACAACAATTTTCAACCTACTGTTGAAGCGGACTTTTATATACAGTACCAATGCAATGGTGTTTAAGTCCCCTGCCAACGCGGGAACATTGAGCACCGAGCCACAACTCAATGATTGGGTGATTTTCATGAGTGACACAAGACTTGTCATAGGAAAGGCAAAGGACGACATAGCCAGTATGCCAACAGACTTGGATGACGGAGCAAAATTCATAAAGTTCATAGATGCCACCCCGTAAAATAATGAAGATGAAGAATGTAGTTTTATTAGGGATGTTGCTTTTTGCAACATTAGGGTTTTCCCAATCACAAAAGGTAAGGGCCGTTTTATATGATACGATAACATCCACGGAAAGGAACGCAATGACCATTCCAAGCGACAGGGCCGGATTTATATGGAACGAGACAACGGGCCAGTTTGAGGTGAACATCAAAAATACTGGATGGGTTTCCCTTTCATCATTGATGGGGGTAAGCGGTGATTTATGGAGTGATACAGTAGACTCCGATATACTTGTTGATACTGACTCAATCTATGATTTGGGAAGTATAACATCCCAATTCAATATAGCCCATTTTGAAAGATATGCGACCCAAGATATTACGAGTGAAGATTGGTGGATAATGGACACCACTGTTGATGACCATTTTGGGATTGATCATTCATCAGGGCCAACGGCTGTTTTCACCCCTTCGTATACATTTAATAAAACAGGGGCGCCAGTAAATTCCACCGATGTAGCAACTAAATCATATGTAGATGGTGTTTTGGGCAGCGGGGTATCTGATGGGGATAAGGGGGATATTACAGTGTCCTCATCAGGAGCCGTTTGGACGATAGACGATAACGTTGTTGGGTCAGATGAAATCAACTTAGAGGATAGCTATGATTGGGGCAGTGGGCAACATACTTTCGCAACGTATGTGGATTTTGAATTTGGGACGCGGTATATTGGACTTACATCCGACTATTGGATAACTGGTATATCGGCTGGAGAATCGCCGTCATTTTCATTTTCGTCCCATGATGGGGTAACACAGCAGCTTTTGTATTCGTTGAATTTCACAGGAACGCCAACAAACTCCACGGACTTGATAACTAAATCATATGCAGATGCAAATTATAGTAGTGGTTCCGGCGACGTAACGGCGGCCTCCAACTTTGGTACTGACAATGTTCTGATTAGGTCTGATGGAACAGGTAAGGGGGTGCAATCCAGCGGGATAACCATAAGCGATACTGATCTTGTTACATTTCCAGGAGGAACATATTACTCTGCTGGAAATATGAATTTAGGGGATTCAAGGTTTTATATGGGCGAAGATGAAGGAGTTAGCGGAAGAAGGTGGTCTGTAGAAAAGAGTCAAGCAACGGAAAAGTATGTTTTTTCGTACCAACAATCAGACCAGACAACTTCAACAGGAGGGACATATACGGCTTTTTATACATTGGACGAAAGCGGAACCCCGTCAGGATCAACAGATTTAATTCCTAAAAGTTACGCAGACGCAAATTATGGCGACCAAACAGCCGCAGAGGTAACCTCCAGCGCGACAGGGAACATTGCCGCCACCAACGTTGATGACGCAATAGCGGAACTTGAATCAGAGAAACTGGCCTCCATTTCAGCGAGCAGGACAAACGAGGAAACATACAGTAATGTAATCGGGCAGCCATACGATGATTCCGTTTCTGACGGCGCTCCCCCCGCCGGAACCCTTATACTTGAATATGAAGTTCCCCCTGCCATATTGGGAACGGGGACAACCGCTGACATGGACGATTACATGGGCTACAATACGGGAACGGCAGGCTCAGGGACATCATACACCATACAGAACGTTGTTGAGGGCGGATTTTCCTATTTCTATGTAAATGCGGCGAGTGAACCGACCGTATCGGGAACAGGGATAACGGTGGAGAAATTTCCCAATACAACGGCATTTATAAACAATGAGGATATGTACATGTGCGTATGGGCGGTAACCGATACCCTTGTACATTATTGGTTCGTGGAAAAGCAATGAGAAAGATACTTTACATACTTCTTCTTGTTTCCGTTGGCCTTAATGCACAGCGCAAGATACAATTGGACAGGGCCGCACCCTCTGGGGCGATTGCCAACCATTTATTGTACGCAAGTATACAGCAGTCGGCAAATTCCGTTACACCATCGGAACTATACACCCTTGGGGACGCGGCAGACCCGAACAGCGAGACGAACACCGTACAGGAAGGCTCAGGGGCCACGGGATGGCACGACAATTCCGGCGCTGATATAACCTTTACATCCGTTGCGGGCGATGCCACAAGTTACGCCATGCACATGGAACTTTCAGGCTCCAATGCGGCGAGGGCAGAGTGGTATGTTGACCTTTCGAGCGGGGTGACCTATGACGTGGTGATAAGGGGCAGGGCATCGGCGGCATCTAAAGTAAGGCTCATAGACTGGCAATCACCAAATACAGGGGATTACGCGAGTATAAGTTCGCAGCCCTTTCTAACGACCTCATGGGCCACGTACAATTTAACGGTAAGCCCTTCCGTGACAGAGACATATAGGGTTTGGTTTGATTTCAACGGTGAAACCTCCGGGGATTGGGGGGAAATAGAATCCATATCAATTATAGCGCAATGAAAAGACTATTCTACATACTTTTTCTAGTTCCGATAATGGCAATCGGGCAAACTGACGTTTCAACACTTCCCACAGACCTTGACGGGATTCAGAACGGCGATGAAACGGGAATCGATTGCGGCGGCTCTACTGGACGTGATTGTGTTGGTGGGGCAGCTTTAAAGGCTTTCCCCGGCGCGGAAGGTGCAGGAAAATATTCAGAAGGAGCAAGAGGGGCGACCACCCCTACATTGTATGTGGTCACAAACACAAACACAACAGGCGCGGGGTCTATTGGAAACTCTGTTGGATGGGACGGTTCCTCTTCAACCGCCTCTGGTGGGGATGTTTTTGTGGTATTCCAAACAGGTGGAACTGTTAGTTTTAATGGAATCCATCCAGCCTTTACCGGGGACAATATTACAATATTCGGACAAACGGCCCCTGCGGATAGCGGTGGCTTTGTTATATCCAATGGAACACCTGATTGGAGGGGGGATGATATAATCGGCCAAGATATGCAATTTGAGGCAGGTGATAGGGGGTATAGAAACCCTGATGGGTCATTGACAGGATTTGACCCGAACACACAATCCGATGCATTAAGTGTTTATTTAGGCAATAATGTGATATTCGACCATTGCAGGGTCGCTTTCGGGGTCGATGAATCCATGACCGCTTCCAACGCTACAAATGTGACTTTTCAATACAACTTGGTACACCACGCCTTGGCAGATGCAGGGCATGGCGACGGGGGCGTACACTCAATGGGTGGGATACTTGACCGTTCCGATGACGGTTCGCCGTCCGGGGGTAGATATTCCCTTTATAGGAACTATGTCGCTTATTGCCGTGACAGGAACTACAGAAGTGCAAAATCCATTTATGAAATGGTCAACAATGTTTTCTTCGGGTTCTTTGGACAATGTACGTTCAGCTCAGGGCAATCTTTCAGTCTTATCGGCAACCATTGGGAGAAAAGCCCCAATCAAGAACTTTACAACGGGCAGACCGTTGCGCAGTCAAGTGACGCGACACACGGTTACGGCGGTGATGTGTACTTCTATGACAATACGCGTAACCACAGCACAAATGCCTTTTACGATACGGATTATACGAACCAAGGGGTGATAGTAAACAACCAATCGGACACTTTTACGACATTCCCACCTATTTGGACATCCGCACAGGTGCAGGATTCGGTACTGGCCAACGTAGGGCCGAGAATCCATAAGGCCACCATCCATAATCAGGTCATCAATGACTACGGCATAGGGAACTTCGGGATAATCGACACACAACACGAGGTCGGGGGCTTTACACAGGCCGCTGCGGGGACGCCTTGGCCCGATACGGATTCGGACGGAATGGACGATAATTGGGAAATGGCATATTTCGGTGATCTGGACGAGACTTGGAACGGTGACCATGATTCTGACGGTTATCTGAACGTTGAGGAGTGGGCCGCAGACCTAGTAAGTGCAGAGAACACACAGGCGGCCGGATATACCGTTACACCAACTTCTGGACTTGTGACAACGGAGGCGGGAGGTTCCGATACGTTTGATGTGGTACTGGATATCCAACCATCTTCCAATGTGGTTTTCGATATAACGAGCAACAACGTTTTTGAGGGAACAGTAAGTGCGGCCACGCTTACTTTCACAACTGGTAACTGGGACACACCGCAGACCATAACGGTAACGGGTGTAGATGATGCCGGGGCAGCGGACGGGGACGATGCCTATACGGTTACCGTAAGTGTTGACGATGCAAGCTCCGATGATGATTTTGACGGACTAGCGGACACGTTGGTGAGTTTGGTGAACGAGGACGATGATGCGGGAACGGTAAATGTTGACGGGGTTTCCATAAACCAGAACAACTTCGATATAGAACTTGGCAGTACCCTTCAGTTGACATTGACATTCGACCCATTGAACCCAGACGACACAACGGGAACATGGTCTAGTTCAAATGAAAGTGTGGCAACGGTGAGTTCAAGTGGATTGGTGACGGCCGTTGCACTTGGGGACTTTACCATTACGTTCGAGCCGACCGACCAGACCAACACGCCTGACGATGCAACAGCCGACGGAACGATAATAGAGGTTCAGACAACTAAGGATCAAAGAAAATTAAAAGGAAGGAATTGACATGAGCACAGATTTAAGAAAAAAGATAGCGTACTGGTTCTTTTTGGTGGCCGGATTTGTTGGGGTGATATTGTTCACCTATCAGTTTTTCGCAACTGATAAATATGGTTTTTGGGAATGGTTGGGCATATGCTCCGTCTTCTCTGCGTTCATTTTCAAACCGACCCTTCTTTTGGACATTTTCGACACCATAAAGAATTTTTTCGCGCAAAGAAAGGCTAAGTAATGGAACACAAATTAAGTATAGCATTGGCGGGCATTTTAGGGACTTTGTTCAGTTTCGCGATGGATAACAACGATATCCTTTTTAAGTGGTTCAGATGGCTTCCCGGATTGCTTTCAATAGCGTTTATACTTTGGCAATGGAGGCAGAAAAAAAGAGGAAAATGAATTGGTACAGAAAGATTCCAGAACCCATGAAGGTTTTGTTTTGGTTGGTGTTGGGCGCTGCCCTTCACGCAATTTTTTGGTAGATGAAAATATCAGATTTCAACATATCAGGAAAGGACATTCCGCAGGATGTGGCCGATAAGATATTGGATTATCATTTAAGGCCGTTGGAGAGGGTGCAGGAGTGCGTTTCCTTCAAAATATCCGTTTCCCAAAAATCAGGGTATAGGCCAAGGTGGTGGGAACTCAATAAAGGTAGGAGCGGCAATTCACAGCATTGTTTCTACGGGAAAGGCGCGACCGATGTAACGTGCGATGATTTTAAAACGAACAAGGACGCTCTTTTAGGGGTTTTGATTAGTGAAACGGAGTACACTAGAATATGCGAGTATGAAACATTTTACCATGTTGATTATGCTTTATCGGATGAGAGATGGATGTTTAAAAATGTTAATGGAAAGTGGATAAGACAATATGAAATAGAATAATAAATGCTTATCTTTAATTCATATAAAATACGGAGTTTCAATGGTTTGCAGACCAAAGAAACTCCTAATATTCAAATTAAAACAGGTAATATGAATACTTCTTCAAAAGTAGCCAATATTTGGCAAAACACTTCAATTGAAAATCTCAAAGATGAGTTTTGGTTTCCTTATCCAAAAAATCCAAAGCAATACCTGTTGTCCAACCTAGGAAGATTAAAGGGGGTTTCAAATAGCGCTAAAAGAGTTGACGGAACAGGATTTAAATTGCATAAAATTATCAAGCAATTCAACAATCGCCAAAATCCAACAAAGGGGCAGCCCGGATATTTAAAAACATCAGTCAGAATTAATGGTAAGACCGTTAATAAATACATTCATAGGATGGTGGCCGAAACATTTATTGGTGAAATTCCAAAAACACATCATGTTGACCACATTGATGGAAATACTTTTAATAACTGTATAGATAATTTAAGAATAATAAGCATACCCAAGAACACAGGGAAGAAGGGCGGTAAAAATAATAACGCTAAGCTTTCAAAAGAACAGGTTGAAGAAATAAGAAAAATTGGCAGATCTATTTCTGGATATAAAGTGGCAGAAATGTACAACGTATCATCGGGAACAATTTATCATATTCTTCAAAATAGGACGTGGAATGATTGAAGAGCTTGAGGATATCAAATGGCAGTCCTACCTAGAGGGTGATGAAGCAGGAGGTTATTGCATTCAAATAGCTATTGATGAGATAATGACGAAGAGTTGACATGGAATCGATTGAAAAGATACTTTCCTACAAGACGTATTCCAACAAAAGAAAGGTGGATTCGCTCCTTGAAATGGATGCGGTCAACTACACCAATCTTGGGACGGATTCCACAAAGAAGGAAAGGGAAACGGTCAAAAAGACCTCACGAAAGATATACAACGCTATAAAAGGAATAGATTGGCAACTTGGTTGCAGCCTTTTGTACGCAATGGACGGAAAATGATTGTAAAAGCAGAGAAGTACCAAGGGAACTATCACAGATTTGAGGTAGAACCCACGGAAAACAAAAAAGCTTGGTTGTTCACTTGTTCGGACATCCATTTTGACAACCCTAAATGTGACCGCAAACTGTTCTTCAAACACATGGACTTGGCGGTAAAGAGAGGGGCAATGATAGCGATAACCGGGGATCTGTTCTGTTTGATGCAGGGCAAGTACGACCCCAGGGGGAGTAAATCAAATGTTAGGCCTGAACATAACAAGGACAATTATCTTGATATGGTCATTAACGACACAGCAGAAAAGTTCATCCCATACGCCAAGAACATCATTTTGATAAGCAGGGGAAACCATGAAACTAGCGTTTCAAAACGGATGGAAACCGATGTGATGGAAAGGTTTGTGGAGAGGCTTAACCTTTTGGCAGGGTCTAAAATACAGGTTGGGGGGTACACGGGTTATTATACATTATCCTTTCAGTATTCAACTTCCGGGCATAGACACAGTGTTGATGTAGGGTATTCACACGGTAATTGGGGAGGTGTAATAACTAAGGGAACTTTATCCGTTGTGCGTTATGCAAGCTATATGCCAGACTGCGATTTGATGTTTTCAGGACATACCCATGATGGTTGGATAGTGACGCATCCAAGGTTAAGGAAGAATACGCATAAGAAGACTGTTGACGTTGTGAACCAATGGCACATTAAGACTGGAACGTATAAGGAGGAATTTGGAAGCGGTAGCGGTTGGGCCGTGGAAAGGATAGCTATGCCTAAATATTTAGGAGGGTGTTTCACGGAGTTCAATGTCACCAAAAACGGGGTAGAGTTCACTCCTACACTTACTCCTAATTAATATCTGTTCTAGCGGGGATATTTAAGAATATCGGTTGATTTACAGATATTCATATTTAAGAAAAAGGATGAAAACTTTATTAAGCATACTTCTTATTTTAATATTCTTTGGTTGCGGCTCAAAGAAAAAAACCGTAGAAGTGAGCAAATCCACTTATAGGGAGAACAAGGACTTGAGCGTGTTCCAACAGAACGATATTTTGTCCAGTATTTTAGTCAATAAACTGGACACACAGATTGTGTTCGAGCCAATAAATACCGCTATACCGATAAAAATAAACGATTCCACCTCCATAAGCAACGCTAGGGTGGTGATAAGTGTAAAAAAGACTGATTCAACGGTAATAAACAGGGATTCAAGTACGGTGAAGGTGAAGGATAAAGGAGAGGTTTATAGCTCAACCAAGACCAAGAACATAGACAAGGAAAAGAAAGTACAAGTATTATGGTGGCAATGGGTGATAATAATAGGGGGCATCCTAATAGGTGTTCTTTATCTTAAGGCTAGGGGGAGGAAGTTGTTTTAGTCTATTTTATATTTATATACAGAGCAACTTTTATTTCCGTTTCTATATTGTTCAGCTTTTTGTTCTGTCGAAAAAGTGCCATATATAGCTCCATTATGGTCTGACTGAACCAAATAAACATACTTATTATCTTCCATAATCTCATCTATGTATATGGTGGGGGTTAAACTTAGCTGGCATATTTTTTAGCGAAATCATCATAAAGACTTTTAAGTAAAAAATATTTTCTAGAAAAGTGTTTTACAGCAACAATATCAGTATCTCCTACCGCTGCATTTACACACGAGGCAAGTGCCTTTTGTATCTCATCTTCCAATAATTTAACGTCTTTTACCGTCATTGCCAATATCCATCTTCACCAAAAATATAAATATCTTTTTTCACAACCCTTGATTTAAAAATAGAGTCATTCATTTGACCTTATTTTGACATTTTTGTTAGAATAAGGGATATTCTAGATAACCAACCTCTTAAATCCCTGTCTTTGTCCAAAGAATTTGATCTCCGACCTTATCCATATCAACGCCACCTCCTTTTGCAATAATATCTCTTTTCATTTTATCCTAATTTTTGATTTATTTGGAAATATTGATTTAAAAAAGCCCAACCCCGAAAGATTGGGCAAGTTTTGCACTCCTTGTGCGGTTTAGATGTCAAGCTTTTGGACTTTCACGTGATTGCCAGTATTCCAAAAGCATCACCCTAAAGAAACAGATTCCTTTCGGAAAACGTCGAACCCCATACCGACTGGACGGCATTCAGGGGCGGGCTATTATGCATCTAAAATACAAAAAAGGCTGGAGAAAAACCAATATTTTTCGTATTATTTCCGAAACAAAAGTATTTAAACAACTGAAATACAATAAAATAAAACTGCCTTCTAAGCAGACGGTCGAAGGTTCGAATCCTTCCGCGATCACCAGTAAACATAGGGCCTCCAAGAAATTGGAGGCTTTTTTCTTTTCAAAAACGCACACTTTACGCACACAGGCCTTAATTTTAACAATTTTTAACATATTTGAGTGGATATCTAGGTTTTTTGGCCGATTTTCTATTGAATTCAACCTAGTGTTAATTCTGAGGACATTGCAAGGCTATTATTTCCAAAGAAAACGGTCCAAATGGAATGGACGGGACACAGTTCTTGAAAATCCCTATTTTTGGTTGAAGGCATTTTTATGGAAAGGCATTGTCTATATTGCAACGAACCCATACGGGGACGCTCGGACAAAAAGTTCTGTGATGACAACTGCCGCAGTAGCTTTAACTACAACAAAAATGCAGGACATTCCCAATTGGTCCGCAAGATTGTGAGCATTTTGAAAAAAAACCGACAGATTATCAAGGAACTCAATTGGCGGAGTTCCGGGACCACCAAAGTAAAACGGGAGGAGCTTTTGATAAAGGGATTTGACTTCAATTATTATACCAACATCTACCGAACCCGAGCCGGTGACGAATATGTATTCTGCTTCGAGATGGGCTATCTCAAAATAGATGATGATACCTTCTTATTGGTCATCAAGGACAATCATCCCCTACAGGAAAGCGAAACCTAGCGGTACGGAAGGCTCGGGACCAGATTTAAATCGGCAAAGCTGCAATGTGAAGTTTCTGAGACCATCAGAAAATCCATCAGATCTAAACCCAATTGTTGGGAGGTGACGTGAAGCTGTTCATAAAACTCGATGTCACTGATAGTGGGAATGGTAGCTCTTCGGTTAACTTTCCTGATAAAGACTAACTTGGAGGCACAATGGTCCTGAATGGTATCGAGCAAGTCTCCGAGATTTGGGATATCGGGTCCATTGACATAGGAGGCAAATTCAATAAGACCAAGGAACCGTCTGTTGGAATTGGCCAAGAGGAACCAGGATGTACTATCGCTCCGCCCATTATGATATTCCCTGAAGAGACGCACACAATCTTCACTTCCGTTCAATACAAACAGGGAATAATCTTCCTGTACCGGGAGTCCTTTACGACGCTGCAGTTCAAAGACAGCCTTGAGAATCGTGGCCTTGGCGGGACCTATACCGTTGAAATGGTAAAGCTCGTGTGTAGGCACCCGGGACAATAGATTCAGATTACCATTATAATGATCTAGGATACGTTGGGCCAGCCCGACCGCAGATTCCCTTGGTGTTCCAGATCCTATGAAAATGGCAAGCAATTCCGCATTGGTAAGAGCATCGGCCCCGAAGAGCAGCATTTTTTCCCGAGGCCGCTCGGTAAAGCCCCATTCCTTGATGGCGGATTTTTTTTGTAGCATGGAATAAATGTTTTGAACAGGCTAATTTGCCATGTAGACAAATTGAGCAAAACACCACGGGAAGTAGGAAAATATTCGTATATATCCGTTTTTCACCGGTTATGGGATTCCAAAGCAACCCATTCGAGCCCTGTCCATCTTAAGGGAAAAGTCCCATGGAACACATACGTTTTCAAAAGCTGTTCATTTTGTCCCTTCTGGTCATAACTGGATGTAATTCCGACGACAATTCCATACCCCCTTTGCAGGAGAACACTTTTGTGGCCCAAAAGGATGAATACCTTTGGGAGGGGACCACTGAACTACAGTTGACGGAGAACGATACGCTCGTCTTCCTTGCCGTAGGAAAAGGACTCGACAATGGAGTGTTGATGGTAAAGACAAAATTTAAAGGGGTGGGAACCTATACAGTAGAAAAAGAAAAGGCGCTTTATTATGATACCCTAGGCGGGGATGCCATCGTGGCCCAATATACTTTACAGGAACAGGAAAAAGCCACTTTTGTGGTGGAATCCCACAACGAATCCAACGGAACGGTGAGCGGAAATTTTGCGATAGAACTGTTTCCAAAAGCCCAGGGAGGTAAAAGCATCGAATATTTTCTGAAGATCACCGATGGCAGGTTTCGGGGAACCCTTAAGGAATTTCCCTAGGTTGCCTGTACCCGGATAGGCAAACCGAACATAAAGAACAAAATCCCCTGCAGTTTTTCCCCCACCTTTTTACGGATCTGGGCATAAGCACGGGTCATCTGGCTCTCCACCGTCTTGACCGAAAGGTTAAGATGTTCCGCGATCTCATTATTGGTCAGTCCCTCCTTTTTGCTCAGCAGAAAGATTTCCCTGCACTTGGGGCTCAGGTCCTCGATTTCCCGCCGGACATGCTGTATCAAGCGGTCCAGACTCGTTTCATCCTCCTCCACAAGGGTATTTATAGCGGTCATATACTCCTTCTCCAGGTTCAGGATGAACTTGCGGTGCTTGTATTGGTCCAGGAACTCATTGTACACCGAGCGATAGAGCAGGCTTCGGACACTGGAATCAGTGCGAAGTCGATCCCGTTTTTTCCAAATGCGGAGCATCACGTTCTGGACCATATCTGCGGCCAGGTCATGGTCCTTGCACAGGCTATGGGCATAGAGACATAGTTTATGATGGTAACGATCCATCAAAAAAGCATACGCCGCTTCCTCGCCTTGCTGCAAATCGGACACCAAAACGGCCTCATTCCCATAATCTTTGTCAGATAGTCCTTGCATATACCTAGATTTTCACCCAATAGTTAGGTAAATATGAAAAAAAAATTATAAAACTGTTAGGGGAGTTTGATTTGAGGTTCTTATTAGCTTATGTAAAATACATGTTCCATGACCTCCCAAATACGGCAAATCATTGTAAAGTACCTGAACCAATCAGCCTCATCCCAAGATATGGACGAGTTGACACATTGGATCAAAGCACCGGGCCATACCGAGGAGTTCCAATCATTTGTACGTACCCACTATGCCATTGACCATATCATGAAAGATTTTGACACTGAGCAGGAGAAAACAAAACTCCTTATCAACATCCGAAAAGCCGAAAAGCAAAAAAAGGTCAGAAGATTATGGATACGCACAACGGCCGCTGCCGCTTCTATCCTAGTAATCGTGTCCCTCGGTCTGTACATGGGCCAAAAGGGCACAGCTCCAATTTCTAAAGCACCTATTATCGTGGACAACACGATACGTCCCGGTACGGACAAGGCCACCCTGACCCTGGAGGACGGTAGTACGATAATCCTCGAAAAAGGCATGAATTACCAATCAGCGAATGCCACAAGTAACGGAGAGGAAATCGTCTATGGTTCCAACCCAGCACCAAAAACGAAAAATGACAGACCAGCGACCAACACGCTGACCGTTCCAAGGGGAGGCCAATTCTTCCTGACCCTAGCAGACGGGACCAAGGTATGGCTCAACTCGGAATCCCAATTGAAATATCCCGTGACCTTCAAAAATGGAGAACCAAGGATAATTGAATTGGTGTACGGCGAGGGCTATTTTGATGTGTCCCCAAGTTACGAACACGAAGGTTCACGGTTTCAAGTACATAACAAGCACCAAACCGTGGAGGTACTGGGCACCGAGTTCAACATCAACGCCTACAAAGGTGAAACTGTTATATATACGACCCTTGTTGAGGGAACGGTGACCCTGTCTTATGAGGGGAACACCCCTGCCTCGCCAGTAGGCAGGCAAAACCTGTTGCCCGACCAGCAGTTCCAATACAATGTCCAAGACAAAACCGTATCAATTACCAAGGTGAACATATCGGATGTAGTTTCTTGGAAGGAAGGCATATTCAGTTTTGACTACACCCCGCTGGAAGATATCATGAAGGTATTGGAACGATGGTACGATATGCAGGTGGTCTTTGAAAACAACACCTTGCGAAAAGAACGCTTTATCGGCTCCATCAATAAAAAATATACCATCGAGGAGGTTTTAGCCGCCCTGATGGAAACCAACATCATCCAGACCTACGAGATTCACGGGAACACGATTGTCCTTAAATGACCGGAAAAACAACAATAGCAGCACATGACTGCCCAACCATAGCTTTTAATAATGAAAACCTTTAAAAACCACAACTGTATGAAACCAAAAACCTAACAGCGTAAGAAATAATTGCCTCCACGGCAAGTGGAAAAGGAGGAATATAGCCGGCACCTGGACAGTTCAGACTATACCCCCCTAACGTCATTATCAGTTAAATAACTAACAAGTAACACTCAAATTTATGGAAATTAATAAAAGAGATCCCCGCTATCATAAAATAGATGGGATACTTAAATGCATTATGCGGACACTAGTACTCTTATTTTGTGTAGCCACATTCGGATTGACCCCCAAGGAAAGCATGTCCCAACGCATCATGATCGATGCCGACAAGACCGTATCCGTCGAGGAAGTTTTTCGGATCATCAAGTCCCAGACCAAGCAGTATATGTTCATCTACCATGAAGGACTGTTGAAGGACCTGCCCAAAGTCGAGTTGAAGAAAGGCACCATCCGAATGGACAAGCTCATCAACAAAAGTCTGTCCAAAGCCAACCTCAATGTGGTAGTGACCAAGAACAACACCATCTTGATCAAGGAGCGAAAAAAGAACGAACAACAACAGGTAAGCGGAACCGTCACCGACGAAGCAGGAACCCCCATACCCGGGGTCACCGTATTGGTAAAGGGAACCACCTTGGGCACGGCAACGGATTTCGACGGCAACTATCAAATCACCATCCCCAGCCCCGACCATGTACTGGTATTTACCAGTGTTGGTTATGATACTCAAGAAATAACAGTCGGACAGCGGACAATGATTAATGTTCAGCTCAAAGAAGGCGTTCAGGAACTAGACGAAGTGGTGCTCAATGCGGGCTATTATAAGGTATCCGAGAAAGAAAGGACCGGAAGCATTGCCGTGATCGATGGAAAGACCATGGAAAAGCAGCCTGTATCAAATCCCTTGAGTGCCATGCAGGGGTATTTGTCCGGGGTCAATATTGTCCAGACCACTGGGGTTCCAGGTAGCGGATATTCCATAGAGGTGCGTGGTCGAAATTTTATCAATGGTGTATCTGATCCACTCTACATTGTTGATGGTGTTCCTTTTGGTTCACAATCGTTGGGTTCGGCACGGCTGGCGGATGCGATCGTAGGGGAGAATGTCAGCCCACTGAATGCCATCAATCCAAATGACATCGAGAGTATAGAGGTGCTCAAAGATGCCGATGCCACTGCCATCTATGGTTCACGTGGGGCGAACGGTGTGGTACTGATCACTACCAAGAAAGGGAAGGCCGGTAAGACCCGGTTTGATGCACACCTAAGTTCTTCCCTTGGCAAGGTTTCCAATTTTATGGACCTATTGAATACACAACAGTATTTAGAACTGAGGAGGGAGGGATTCGCAAATGATGGATTGGAAAACCTTTTGGATGAGCCGATGTTCGATTCTTTTTGGCCCGATATTACGTTATGGGACAACAATCGATATACCGATTGGCAGAAGGAACTCATTGGGGGGACGGCATACCGGAACAATGCGCAGCTTTCTGTCTCTGGGGGAAGTCAACAAACACAGTTCCTTGTTAGCAGTTCCTATCAAAAACAGACCACGGTGTTCCCTGGGGATTTTAAATATTTGAGAGGTACGGTACATAGCAATCTGAACCATCGATCTGAAAATGATCGTTTCAAGTTCAATCTCACCACGAGCTACAGCATTGAGGACAACCAAATGCCCAGTGTGGATTTTACGGGAATGGCCTACACGTTGCCACCAAATGCCCCTGCCCTATATGACGGGGAAGGAAACCTGAATTGGGAGGACAATACATGGGATAATCCATTGGCCGCTCTGGAGGATACCTATGGATCCAAATCAAAGACCTTGATATCCAATGCCATGGTTTCGTACACGGTGTTGCCCAATTTGGAGGTGAAGACAAGTCTTGGATTCACCAGCTATCGTCTGGATACCTATCGGGCCATGCCCAGTTCGGCCAGGAATCCAAGTTTAGGACTCACCCCGCAAAATTATTCCAGTCTGTTCACCAATGCTTCACAGAGGGAATCGTGGATCATTGAGCCACAGCTGAACTGGCGGAAGAAGTGGAGCTGGATGTCCATGGATGTTCTTTTGGGGACCACCTTTCAGAAGGAAAGTACTGAACAATTGGTACTGCGGGGAAGGGGTTTCCCAAATAATGGGCTGATCTGGAATCTGGGAGCTGCGGAAACATTGGAGGTCAACTCCAATACGGATGGAGAATACAATTACAATGCACTTTTTGGACGTCTTCATTTGAAGTTTTTGGATCGGTATTTGATCAATCTTACCGGACGAAGGGATGGCTCTTCCCGTTTTGGTCCAGGCAAGCAGTTTGGAAATTTTGGGTCCATGGGATTGGCTTGGATTTTTTCAAGGGAATCCGTTTTTGGGGAGAATTCCCCATTGAGCTTTGGAAAGTTGCGGGCTAGTTATGGTACGACCGGAAGTGACAATATAGGGGATTACCGGTTTTTGGATACCTATACCGTAAGTGGAAACAGTTACGATGGTGTCACCATTGTGGAACCCACGGGTATTTTCAATCCAGAGTTTGGTTGGGAGGAGAATCGGAAGTTGGAGGCAGCCCTCGAATTGGGCTTTTTCAAGGATAGGGTGATGGTCAATACGGCATGGTACAGGAACCGCTCCTCGAACCAGTTGGTGGGAATACCCCTGGCCGCAACTACCGGATTTTCCCAACTCACCGGGAATTTTGATGCCATTGTGCAGAACACAGGTGTTGAGATCGATGTCATTACCGTTAACATTCAGTCCGATAAGGTCCGCTGGTCCACGAACTTAAATTTGACTATTCCGAACAATAAACTTGTAGCCTTCGATGGCTTGGAAGAATCCACTTTTGCCAACAGATATGTCATAGGGGAACCCCTTTCCATCGTGAAACTATATAAGTCCTTGGGTGTTGACCCTGAAACAGGGCTCTATCAGTTTGAGGACTTTGACGGCGATGGGAATACGAGTAGTACTGGTGATAGGGAATGGATCGAAGACTTTTCACCAAGTTTCTTTGGGGGCTTGGGCAATTCCCTGAGTGTTGGGGACTTCACCTTGGAAGTATTTTTCCAGTTCAAAAAACAAAAGGGCTTTAATGCATTTCGGTTCAATGCCACTCCAGGAATACAGAGAAATGCCATAGTGGAGTTGTACGATAGATGGCAGGAGCCCGGGGATGTCAATTCCATCCAAAGGGCTTCCAGTGGCTTTGATCTCAATAACAATCAAGGTGTCTTCCAACGGGAAAGTAATGCCGCTGTATCGGATGCTTCATTTCTGCGCCTGCGCAATGTTTCCTTGAACTATCAGATACCTATCTCAAGTGATGGATTGGATATCAACGTCTACCTACAGGGTCAGAATATGTGGACCTGGTCCAATTACCTGGGGCCGGATCCCGAGCAGCCCTCAGATCTACGATTGCCTCCATTGAGGCAAATGACCTTGGGACTTCAATTCAGCTTTTAACCTTAAAAAATGCGCAATGAAACTTT
This sequence comes from Flagellimonas algicida, assembly GCF_049629585.1. NCBI lineage: Bacteria > Pseudomonadati > Bacteroidota > Flavobacteriia > Flavobacteriales > Flavobacteriaceae > Flagellimonas > Flagellimonas algicida. The sequence goes on from NZ_JBMYIX010000001.1 coordinate 387,129, forward strand.
TTAATTCAATAAACTTCCAACCACTATTTCAAAGAACCGAACGGTTTAAATCATGTTATTTGGGGTTTGTCCCCTTGCTTATCCTTTTTGGTCTGTTATTTATAGGATGCTCTGACTTTGTTGAAGTGGATCCGCCAAGGAACACTTTGATTTCGGAGACCGTTTTTGATAATCCTTCAACCGTGGAATCCGCTTTGGCGAACCTCTATTTTGAAATGAGGGAACAGGGTATGATCTCGGGAAGCTCTGGTGTGACACCGGCCCTGGGAATTTATACAGATGAACTGGATTATTATGGGACCAGTGCGGACTATTCCCAAATCTATCGACATAATGTGCTGGCCGGGAACGGGCTTATCATGGGTTGGTGGAGCCAAGCGTACTATTTGATTTATAGTTCCAATGATATTATCAAAGGTGTTGAAGGTTCAGGTAATCTGACCGATGTGGAGAAAAGAAGGTTCAAGGGTCAGGCCCTATTCGTTAGGGCATATGTCCATAGCCTATTGGTAGCCCTATTCGGGGATGTGCCCTATATCAAAACAACGGATTATATGGAGAACAACAAAGTTACTCGTTCCACAGAAAATGAGATATATGATGATATTATTGTGGACTTGTTGGAGGCACAGGATTTATTGAGGAACATGGAACCGCGATCGGACCAAAGGGTCTTGCCCGATATGCATACCGTGAATGCTTTATTGGCAAGGATTTACCTATATACCGAAAATTGGGAGAGGGCGGCATCCTTGGCTACAGCACTTATTGAGGTTTTTCCATTGGAGGAGGATCTGGACCAGGTGTTCCTCAAAGAATCTTCGGAAACCATTTGGCAACTAAAGGCCGATGAGGATAATCCTAAGAATACCAAAGAAGCAGCTCAATTGATCATTCAGGGCATTCCGGGGCAAACCTATGCCCTGACCCAAGATTTTTTGAATGCTTTTGAACCTGATGACCTACGATTTGAACATTGGATCGGGAGCATATCGGATGTAGAGAATACCATCACCTTGCACTATCCTTATAAGTACAAGGCTGATCTCAACGAATCCGAATCCTTGGAATACTCCATTCTTTTTCGTTTGACGGAACAATTTTTGATCCGGGCGGAGGCCAGGGCACATATGGGAAATATCAGCGGTGCGCAGGCCGATCTCAATATGATCCGAACTAGGGCGGGACTACCGAATACCCCTGCTTTAACAGAAGGAGATCTTTTGGATGCAATTGTGCGGGAACGCCGGATTGAACTATTTACGGAACAAGGACATCGCTGGTTCGATCTTAAAAGAACTGGACGTGCCAATGGGGTACTGGGTGCCATAAAATCCAATTGGAGGGCCACGGATGTGCTGCTTCCCCTTCCTGAGTCCGAACTGGAAACCAACCCTAATTTATTGCCCCAGAACGAAGGGTACTAGGTTATACCCATACAACTTTTATGCAATGAGACTATTAATAGTATTGGTTCATTTGTACATGATCGCCTTGTTCGGATCGAGTGTGGTGAAGGATCCCCCAGGTTTGGGAATGGGCGATGTCCGGAATTCTCTTGGCTTTTCTGTGCCTTTTTTGACTTCGTACATTGAAGGTGATCAGCTCTACTTGCACATACCCGAAGCAGTTTTGGATCAAACCCTGTTATTTGTAAGGAATGATCATGATGTACAGTACATGTATCTTCAGGTGGTTTGGTCACTGCAAAGGGATAGGCTCCTATTGAAGCAGCGAAATATCCATTCAACTTCGGGCATTATCCTGCCTTTCAAAAAGGGACTGGCCCTAGATGAAAATATATTGTCCATTTTTCCCTTGGTAAAAAGGGATAGTTCCGGGTATACCATAAACATAACCGATTTTGTCCTTCATAGGGGCATTCCATGGGAACCTGGTTTTACAGAAACCCCGGTTCCTGACCTTAGTTTTTTGATAGGTAGAAAGGACTTTGCGGATGAGGTGCTCATCAAGGTTCGAAAAGGATTGGTCTTGGGAAATTCCAAAATAGCCGTACCCGTGGTCTATGGATTCAGTGTGCTGCCGGAACCGATGAAAGCAAGGAAGTTTGATTATCGTATGGGATTCTACGATGAAGAAACATCAGCAGGGCATTCAGGGGTAAAGAACAAACTGGCCAACATATCCAAATGGCGTTTGGAAAAACAATTCCCGGATCAAACTGTTAGTGTGCCCAAAAAACCAATTACCTTTTGGATATCCCCTGAAGTTCCCAAGCAGTGGAGACCCTACATCAGGGCTGGGATAGAGGAGTGGTTGCCCGCTTTTGAATCCGCGGGATTCAAGGATGCCATTGTGGTTCGCGAAATGGATAGCCTAGAACGGTGGCAACCCTTTAGTATCCATTCCAGTTTGATCAAATGGTCACAACGCAAATACCTTCGAGGATCAGAGGAGGAAGATTATGGCGGTACTGTTGCCAAGGTGATTGATTTGAGGACAGGGGAAATCTTGAAGGGGGATATCATTATGGGATCCTCAGAACAAACCATAATGGAGCAGTACTTCATTAGGGCTGCTCCTTTGGACAAACAAGCGCAAGGATTTCCATTTCCTGAAGTACTTACGGGAAGATTATACCAAGTTTTGGCTGCCCATGAAGCAGGCCATGTTTTGGGGATCATGGATGGAAACTTTGGGGAAGCCACCTATCCTTGGGACAAAATGAACGATAGTCTTTGGTTAAAGGATATGGGTCATACCCCAAGTATCATGAACTATTCCAGGACCTCCAATATTCCACAACCCGAGGATAGTATTCCCCCAACCTTATTATTACAAAAGGTAGGCCCAACCGATAGATATCAAATACAATGGGCCTACACGGAGTTCCCTGATGGTACTTCAATCCCATTGGAAGAAAGTGTATTGGAACGAATGATCCGATGGCAGGATTCCGTGCCATGGTATCGGTTCAATGCCACGCGACCAGATATATCGGGCCCAGCAAACTCTGATGAGGTGGTAGAGACCAATGACCCGGTTCGCAGTACCACATTGGCATTGCTAAATGTAAAAAGGGTTATGGGATTACTGCCCGAAGTAACGAAAGACCAAAAGGATAATTCCCGGTTGGAACGCTTATATGATAAGACCTTGGGATTGTGGAGTGCCCACATGAAGCATGTCTTGACCTTGATAGGAGGATATGATATCCATTACAAATCGATCAATCAATCGGGACAATTGTACAGCCCAATTCCTTGGGTGAAGCAGCATGAAGCCCTTGATTTCATATTGTCAGAAGCTCTAGATCCTCCAGGGTGGTTGACCGATCCCAATTTTCTGGAAGGTACAAGATATTCCACCTTTCCAGATGTGGTCATGGAAAACCAAAGGGTCTGGGTAATGGAATTACTGTCCTCATTAAGAATCGGGCGGTTGGAATATATGGAACGGTTACCCGGTTTTGAGGACGTCTTACAAAAATATCTGGCCCAATTGCGATCTGGACTTTTTAGAGAGTTGGAAGGACCGAGTGAAGGTGTCGGTCCGAGGCGACAAGAGTTACAACAGATTTATATCCAAGCCATGGTTGACAACCTGAACAGGGAACGCCCCATTTTTGACCCACAGCAAAGGATTATTGCCCCAACCGAATATGCCCAGGGAATAATGTTACAGGAATTGATGATTTTGAAAGGGGATATTGAGAAGGCAATGAAAAGGAAGTGGGATATGGTCACTTGGGGTCATTGGCAATTATGCTTGAACAAATTGAACGGAATACAATAAAGGACAACCATAACCACAACACACACCAACCAAATCATAATACTTCGATGTTTACATTTTGGTTTGAATGTGTGGGCTAATAATGAGGACCGGACTTTATGGAACCTATGCTCCTACTAAGTTCGGTCCTCATTTTTTAATGGATTCTTAATAATTTTGAATGTATTTATTTAAGGAAATCTTGAGCTTTACGAGATAAGCCAATACTCTCAGGAATAGGAATGAAAAGCGATAAACCCGATTATAGGGCCACTCTTCCTTGACCACCAAAGAGCAGGAACAAGAGTGATTGGAGCTTTTCGCCCACTTTTTTCCGCAGCAGGGCAAAGGCCTTGGTCATCTGCGTCTCCACGGTCTTGACCGATACGCCCATGTGCTTGGCAATCTCCCCATAGGTCAATCCTTCTTTTCGGCTCAATAGAAAGGTCTCCCTGCACTTGGCCGGCAACCGATCTATTTCCCGATTGACAACCTCCATGAGCCGCTCAATTCGCTCAGGATCCTCTTTCTCCAAATAGGTATCCAATTCCTCGATATACTTTTTTTCCAAAGCCGTGGTGGCCATCTCCTTACGGTACTGGTCCACGAACTCATTATAGACCGCACGGTAGAGGTAGCGCTTCAGGTCCAGATCCGGATGCAGCCGCTCCCGCTTTTCCCAGAGCCGGATCAATACGTTCTGCACGATGTCCTCCGCCTTATAGGCATCCCGCGATAGATTGGCCGCATAGTGGCAGAGTTCCACATAGTACAGTTCCACCAAAGTAGCATAGGCCCTCCGGTCCCCTTTTCTAAGGGAGGGCAGGAGTGCAGTGTCATGTCGGGGAAGCTTTTCCATAGGCGTGTCCGATAACAGGTCCTTAACAAAAATATCAATTTTTTTTAACCTTGCGTCAGGGTGTCCCTTTTCCGGGTTCGTCTTAGGATAAAACAAAGCGGATGGATCCAGCTATCGAGACCCTAATCGTAAAATTCTTGGCCAACGAGGCCAATAGGGACGAACTCCTTGCCCTGGAGGAATGGGTGAAAAAGGACCCCGATGCACCCAAGTTTGTGGAGCACATCAAGGTCAATGTGGCCGTGAACCGAATCATGGACAGCTATGATACCCAGCACGCCAAAACGGTCCTATTGGATCATATCGACCAGAAGCAGGCACACATCCGTCGCAAACAACGTACGAGCATTTTAAAGTATGCAGCCCTGTTGATTCTGGCCCTTGGGCTCGGGTATGTGCTGACACAACAGGTGTTTGACGAAAATGGCAAACAGAGCAAGCCCGTGATCGTGGACAACCAGATCCAAGTTGGTAGAGAACGGGCAATCTTGACCCTTGGAGATGGTTCAAAGGTCACCCTTGAAAAAGGGGCCAACTACCAATCCCAAAACGCAACCAGCAATGGGGAGGAGATTGTCTATGCACAAACCGTGACCGAAACGGCCCTCAACACCATAACCGTACCCAGGGGAGGGCAGTTCTTTGTCCAGCTCTCCGATGGGACCAAGGTATGGCTCAATGCCGAATCCCAACTGCGATATCCGGTATCCTTTCAAGCGGACCACGTACGGGCCGTGGAACTGGTCTATGGCGAAGCCTATTTAGAGGTGTCCCCCAGTACGGAACATAACGGGTCCCGGTTCCAACTCAGCCATTCCCAGCAAACTATTGAGGTCCTCGGCACCCAGTTCAATGTCAAGGCCTATAAAGACGAAACCAAGGTCAGAACCACCCTGGTAGAGGGTCAAGTAGCCTTGGAAGCGCAAGGGCAAACAAGTACATTGGCCCCGGGCTTTCAAGCGGTATGGGACCGGGAAGCGGGAACTCTCTCCACAGCCCAAGTGGATGTCTACGACCAGATTTCTTGGAAAGAAGGTGTGTTCAGTTTCAACCGAATGGCCCTTGGGGAGATCATGAAAGTGCTCTCACGCTGGTACGATATGGAGGTAGTGTTCGAAGACCCCAAACTGGCCCAACAAGGATTTACGGGGGCATTGGGCCGGGAACAGGAGATCACCGAGATACTGGACAACATCAAAGACTTTAATATGATCGAAAACTATGCGATCAAAGGAAATACCATAACCTTAAAATAGACCGAAATGGACAGCAGCTAAGCACGGATTTTTTCACACAAGGGGATAAAACCCCTTCCCAAAACGCACAAAAAAAGGGAGCGAAGCCAAACATTTTGCCGATGGCCGACTTCGTCCCTACAGTGCCAATCAACGAATTGTATAACTAACACAAGACAAATTTATGGAAATTGGAACAACCAAACCCTATGGAAGGGCCCAAAGGCTTTTCCTGTACCTTATGAGAACCTTTATCTTCTTGCTCTGTACCACCATGTTCGGACTCACGACCAAGACCACCTTTTCCCAAGAGAAGGTGACCGTGGCCACAGACCGGACATTGACCGTGGACGAAGTGTTCGACCTGATCAAAACACAGACCAAGTACCGATTCATCTATCCCCAGGACCTGTTCGCTAATGCACCCAAAATCGACCTTAAAAAGGGAAGGGTCAGCGTGGAACAACTCTTACAACAGGCCGTTCAGAGAGAGGCCTTCAACATTATCCTAGGCCGGAACGACCGTATCATCATCCGACCCAAACAACAGGCCCTCCAACGCCAAATAACCGGGACCGTGACCGATGCCAACGGGATACCCCTCCAAGGCGTGACCGTGGTATTGAAGGGCACCACACGGGGGACCCTGACCGATTTTGAAGGAAACTACACCATACAGGTGGTCGACCCCGAACAGGTCCTGGCCTTCTCCTATCTGGGCTTCACCCCCCAAGAGATCATAGTGGGCACCCAGAGCACCATCAATGTGCAGTTGGAAGAAAGTGTCAGTGCTCTCGACGAAGTGGTGCTCAACGCAGGATATTATACGGTCTCTGAAAAAGAGCTTACAGGTAATATCGAAAAAGTGTCCGCCGTGGATATTGAAAAACAACCCATCTCCAATCCCCTTGCCTCGCTTCAAGGACGTGTGGCCGGAGTGGACATTGAGCAGGTTTCAGGTCTGCCGGGTTCCAACTTTAGGATACAGATCAGGGGCAGAAACAGTATCCGTCCAGGGGCCAGCGAACCCTTGTACATCATCGATGGTGTTCCCTTTGCCTCCACAAGTCTGGGGGAGTCCCAGGCCTCATTACCCTTGCCAGGTGGCGGGATAAACCCTTTGAACAACATCAATCCCTCCAGTATTGAAAGTATCGAAATCCTAAAGGATGCCGATGCTACGGCCATCTATGGGTCCCGTGGTGCCAACGGGGTGGTGCTCATCACCACAAAGAAAGGGAACCATGGAGCCACTAAAATTGAGATCGGCTTGCAAACGGGACTTGGGACAATAGCAAATAAGGTCAATCTTTTGGACACACCCGAGTATTTGACCATGAGGAGGGAGGCCTTTGCCAATGACGGCATTGGCCCCATTCCTTCCTATGCCTATGATGTGAACGGGACATGGGACCTGGACAGGAATACGGATTGGCAAAAGGAATTGTTCGGCAATACCTCCTATCTGACCGATGTCCAGGGATCCATATTCGGAGGAAATGAATCCACGCAGTTCTTGGTCAGTGGAAACTACCATAGACAGACCAGTGTCTTCCATGGGGATTTCCACAATGATAAGATCGGGGTGGCGAGTAATCTAAGCCATAAAACAGCAGATGAACGATTCTCCATACAATTGTCCACCACCTTCAGTTCCAACAAGAACCGACTTCCCGGGGATGGACTGTTGGTCTTGGACGCCCTAAACTTGGCCCCCAACGCACCAGACCTATATTCCACCAATGGTACCTTGAACTGGGAGAATTCAACTTGGAGCAATCCCTTGGCCAAACTTGAGAGCAACTACACTTCACAGGGGACGACCTTGATCTCAAATGCACGATTGGAATATCGGGTTCTTGATGGTTTGAGGGCAAGTGCCAACCTGGGCTATACAGAAAACCATCTTCGTGAGCTTACAACCGTTCCTTCCACTATCTATGACCCTGCCTATGGCATAGGACCAGAGAGTTCCTATGCCGTGCACAATACGGGGGAGAGGACATCCTATATCATAGAGCCACAACTTCACTATGATCATGACTTTGGTTTACTTCGGTTGACCACCTTGGCCGGGCTTACCTTTCAGGGACAAACCACCCAAAGACTATCCCAATTTGCCTTTGGATTCACCAACAATAGCCTGATGGCCAATCTATCGGCTTCATCCAGTCAGTTTCCCATAGCGGATTTGACCGAGGAATATCAATATCAGGCATTTTATGGTCGTGTGAACCTAGCGGTAAAGGACCGGTACTTTTTGAATTTCACAGGGCGTCGCGATGGCTCCAGTAGGTTTGGGCCCGATAAACGCTATGCCAATTTTGGGGCCATTGGAGCTGCCTATATTTTTTCAAGGGAAGAGTTCATCCAACATGGCATACCCTTGCTGAGCTTTGGAAAACTAAGAGGGAGCTATGGCACCTCTGGCAGTGACCAAATTGGGGACTACCAATATCTGGATACCTACTCCTTTGGGACCCAGCAGTACCAGAATACCATTGGCCTGTTCCCTACACGTTTGTTCAACCCGGACTTTAGTTGGGAGGCGAACAAGAAACTGGAAGTGGCCCTGGAACTCGGCTTTTTTAAGGACCGTATTTTTTTGAGTGGCAATTATTATAGGAATCGGTCCACCAACCAATTGGTGGGGATACCCCTTCCCGCGACCACGGGATTTTCTTCGGTGAACGCCAATCTGAATGCAACGGTAGAGAATACGGGATGGGAGTTTGAACTGAACACGGTCAACTTTAACAAGGAAAAATTTATTTGGTCCACCGGGCTGAACCTCACCATTCCAAGGAACCGGTTGGTTTCATTTCCCAATCTCGAAGGTTCTACCTATGCCAACCAATTGGTGATAGGCGAACCGTTGAACATATCCAAGGGATATCGGTTAATCGGGGTCAATTCCGAAACAGGGCTTTATGAATTTGAGGACTTTAATGGTGATGGGATCATTTCTGGCCCAGAGGACCGACAATTGGTGTTGGACCTGAATCCTTCTTTTTATGGCGGTTTGACCAATACGATCACCATAGGTAAACTCACATTGGATATGCTCTTTCAATTTACCGAACAAAAAGGCAGTGGTTATTGGACCCCTGGCAGTATCGTTGTGGGAGGTTTGGCCAATCAGCCAGAGTCGGTATTACAGCGTTGGCGACAGGAAGGGGATGTGGCACCGGTCCAACGTTTCTCCACAGGTGCATCACAGGAATCGGCCCAAGCTTTTCGGCAATATACACAGAGCAATGCCTCGGTTTCCGATGCCTCGTATATCCGGTTGAAGACATTGTCCCTATCGTATCGATTGACCGAAGCAAAAGACCATGCATTCGGTTGTGAGCTCTACCTCAGGGGACAGAACCTGTTGACACTTACCGGGTATGATGGCCTAGATCCAGAAACAAGAAGCAATCAGGCCGTTCCCCCTTTAAGGGTGATAACCTTGGGTACAAGAATAACTTTTTAAACAAATCGATATGCATACAAATAATAGAACGACTCGCCAACTAAACTTTCTAAGGGCATTTATAGGCACGGTACTTTTGACCCTGTGTTCCTGTGAGCAGTATTTGGAAGTGGATCCACCTAAAAACCAATTGACCGGGGAGGTGGTCTTTGAGGATGCCGCAACGGTAGATGCCGCGTTTGCGTATATTTACGCGGAACTGAGGGAAAATGGCTTCACAACAGGGGGTACACAAGGGCTGTCCTACCTTATGGGCCATTATTCGGATGAATTTGACCTTTATAGTTCCACACTTCCCGGTGTGCTCAATTATACCAACAACACCGTACTGCCATCCGATAATAGCGTTAAGAATCTATGGGACACAGGGTACGGACTTATCTATGCGGCCAATGCGCTATTGGAGGGTGTATCCAGCTCGGGTTCCCTATCGGACGTGGAGAAGGAACGATTCCTTGGAGAGGCCTACTTTATAAGGGCGTTCCTGCACTTCTACTTGGTTAATATCTTCGGGGAGGTTCCCTATATAATGACCACGGAATATGATGAAAATAGGGATATTGACAAATTGAAAATAGCCGAGGTTTACCGACATATCGAGGACGACCTTCTAATGGCCAAAGGAATGCTGGCTTCATCACCGACTGATTTGGAAAGGTTCCGTCCTAATCATTGGACCGCATCCGCCATGTTGGCCCGGGTTTACCTTTACCGAGAAGAATGGCAAATGGCCATCGATGAGGCTTCGAATATCCTGAGCGATAGTGAGTATTCCCTGAATCTTGATGTGGACAAGGTATTCCTAAAGGAAAGTCCAGAGACCCTATGGCAACTGGGACCTGGACTCCCGGGCAACAATACCAAGGAAGCTTTTACTTTTGTCATTGTGAACGGACCACCTCCCAATTCAGCACTGACGCCAACCTTGATAGGCAGCTTTGAAGAGGGTGATGCACGTTTCGATCATTGGATTGGATCCGCAACAGATGGCTTGGAAACTTGGTATTTCCCGTTCAAGTACCGCCAATTTGTCCCGACGGCTTCTACCCAGGAATGTTCCATCATCTTTCGATTGGCGGAGCAATATCTCATCTTGGCAGAAGCCAACGCGCAATTGGGAAATCTTGGTCCTGCCTTGGTTTTTTTGAACACTGTTCGCAGCAGAGCCTCCTTGCCTCTCCTTGGCAATTTGGACAAGACTTCCCTTTTGGAAGCCGTTCAAGCGGAGAGAAGAGTCGAATTTTTCTCGGAACAGGGCCATAGGTTCTTTGATCTCAAACGCACCGGGAGGGCCGATGCCGTATTGGCACACCTCAAGTCTGGGTGGGAGAGTTCGGACCAATTACTGCCCATCCCTGAATCGGAACTGTTGTTGAACCCCAATCTATTGCCACAGAATGAAGGGTACTGATATATATAAAGATCCCATAAAAAAACACATGATGCATCGGTTTTTGTTTTTATGTATTTTTTGGATATCAGTCTGTCACCTAAGGGGGCAGACCAATTTTGGCATCAAGGGCCATTTTGGGAATAATCGCCTCCTATTAGAGCTGGATTACAACATATTGGATGTCCCGTTACTGTTTGTTAGGCATGGAAGCGGCCAACATCAAGTAGTATGGTCGAGGGAAGGGGACCATGTCCTTTTGACATTGTCGCAGATTCGTTCTGAATTGGGGTTTTCCCTTCCCCTTTATGATAATTATGCCATAGAGTCCCATATCCTGGACCGTTTTCCAATCATAAAGGAAAGGAGCAATGGGTGTTCGGTCTTTATCGATGCCACGGAACTGTTCTTACAAACCCCGATAAAATGGGGTTCGAATGATTCTGAAACTGTATTTCTCGACCAATCATACATACGTGACGTGTCCTATTTGGACAATGAAACCATTATCCGGACCAAACGGACCACTGCTTATCGCACTTCGAGAAGGACCAAGGCGGTGGACTTTAGTTTTTATAAGTTGCCGAATACCATGGAACCACGACTGTTCGACCATAGAATGGCCTTTGTCTATGAAGACCAATATGATATTCTTAATGGACAAGTCAAAACGGAGCAAGGTAGTATTGCACGTTGGCGCTTGGAAAAAAGCGACACGAGAGCAGTCATAAGCAACCCCATCAAGCCCATTGTTCTGTATTTTGACCCCAAGATTCCCGATAAATGGAAACCGTATATCAAAGCGGGGGTTCTGGAGTGGTTGCCCGCATTTGAAAGGGCTGGTTTCAGCAATGCCATTGAAGTCCGTGAATTACCGAAAGACATAGGTAACCTCATGGAAAACAGCGTCAATTATTCCATGATCCGTTGGTCCAAGTATGTTGATGTTAGGGGAAGTCAGATGCGGGGAGGATCCTCGGTACGCAAGATTATCGATAAGCGCACCGGGGAAATCTTGAAGGGGGATATCCTTTTGGCCAATCCCTTCCCCAGCCTTACTGATGATTATATTGTGCGTTGTGCCCCGTTGGATCCAAGAGCACAGCAATACCCCTTGCCGGATGATCTTAAAGGAGAATTGATACAATATGTAACAGCACATGAAATGGGTCATATTCTAGGTATCCGGGATGCCAACTTTGGGGAGTTTGCCTATCCGCTTAACCGAATGAGGGATGCCGAATGGTTGGAAACAATGGGGCATACACCAAGTGTCATGAGTTATTGCCGACATAACCATGTGGCCCAACCGGAGGATGGCATACCGCCCGATCTGTTGATCCAAAAGGTGGGACCTATGGATGCTTTTCACATACAATGGGGGTACCAGCAGATTGCTAGGGTGGAAGGTCCTGAAGCCGAAAGGCCCTATTTGGACATGATTGTGGCTCAACAGGATAGCCTGCCTTGGCTGCGTTACAATCTTGGGACTTTTGAAACCCTAGGGCCCGGCTGTGCAAATGAAGTAGTGGGAAATGATGACCCCATAAATAGTACGAAATTAAGCCTAAAAAACCTCCGTAGAGTATTAGAACTCTTGCCCACCCTTAACAAAGACCAAAGGGATGATGAACTTTTGAAACGGTTGTATGACCGGAGCTTGGAGCTGTGGTACCAACAAATGTCTCATGTGTTATCTATGATAGGAGGGCACAAGATTCAATACAAAACAGGAAGTCAGAAAGGCCTTGTTTATGACCCGATTCCCATGGAAGATCAGCTGGACGCCATGGACTTTCTTTTGCAAAATGCATTGAACGCACCTGATTGGCTTTCCAACCCATCATTCCTGTCAAGAATACACTATTCGACAAATCCTGACAAATTGCTTGAATATCAAGTGAAACTGTTGACCGATATGATAGATCCACTTCGCATCAAGCGATTGGAACAAATGGAATTTTCCGGCATCCATAAAGGAATAACCAATAGATTGGTACTGACCCTAGGGTCTAAACTATTCGGTGATATGGGAGAAGGGAACCGTAAAAGGATGGATCTTCAATGGGCATATCTATCCATGCTGTCCAAAGTCCTTCCAAAGAATAGCTTAAGTACTGATGGGACTTACAGTATAGATAGTTATGGATACAGTGGTTATGCCAAGAGTATATTTTTTTTGGAGGCCCGACGTATCCAAAAACAATTGAAAAAAGGGTATAAAGGAAATTTCGATTCAATAAAAAGCACCCATTTACAACTCTGTCTGAATCAGCTTAATGCCATGTTGCAACAGAGTATGGGAAGTTAAAAAAGGAGCCTAGTCAAGGCTCTTTTTTTTTGATTGATAGATCAAGGTTTTTTTGTTGGCAAATATGCGCCTTAGCGTTAGGAAGTCTGTACATTTAATGGTGCATTCAAATAACAATCCAGATTGTTCATCTGCTGACAACGAGGTATCCGAGTGATATCGAACGGAGCAATTTCTATTGGTTATAAAAGAACTTGCGGCTTAGGAGAATACAATGACCGTTAGTTAAATTATGAATTTGATTGTTTTATTTTCATTTAAGAAGATGCAATGGCCAAGTTGAATGAAGAATACATCTTGAAATAGACTTCCTAATCATTGTTAGGACAGATATGAGTAATCAGGGTTTCCTTACAAAAAATGCTCTTTTGCACGAAAAGCGTAATGCATAAGTCCCAACTGCACCAACTTTACAGATTAAGGCAAATACTTCGGAACAACATTTTGATGTATTGGAAATAGTAGAAAAAGAAAAGTTCTGAGCTTGTCGCCCACCTCAGTACGGAGCAGGTCATAGGCCTTGGCCAGGTGCCACTCCACCGTTCTCAGGGAAATATTGAGGTATTCCGCTATCTCCAGATTGGTGAGCCCCTCCTTTTTACTGAGCAGGAAGGTCTGCTTACATTTAGGGGGCAATTGGGCAATCGCCTCGGTCACTATCACCATTTTTTTCCGTAAAAGTTCGGGGTCACTATCCTCGACCACCTGCTCAAGGGCATCCCTATAGGCCATTTCCAGCTTTGAAGTGGCCTTTGACCTATGGTAAAAATTGATGAACTCATTATAGGTCAGTTTCAGCAAAAAACTCTTGATCGATAGGTGCGGTTTGAGTTTTTTCCGCTTCTCCCAAGTCTTGAAAAATACATTCTGGACAATGTCCTGCGCCGAGTGACCATCCCCGCAAAGGGAAACCGCATAGCCGAATAGCACATGGTGGTATTCCCGTACCAAGTGCGCATAGGCCGCTTCCGAGCCCTGTTGCAGCTGGCCTATCAAATTTTCATTGTCCATCTGGGAATAATCCATATATACCTAAAAAACTTGACCTCAAGTTACCCCGACATCAATTAAAATTTAACTAAATGTAAAAAAAAACATTAAAAAAGCCCGTAGTTCACTTTTTTGCCCTGTTATATAGATAAAGAACCCAGGGATTATGGACCCCAAAATAGAAAGCATCCTTGTCAAATACCTGAGCCATTGTGCAACAGCCGAGGAAATGGACATCCTGGAAAAATGGATCGATACCCCGGAAGGGAAGGCACGCTTTCAGCAGTATGTAAAAACGAACTATTTCATCAATTACACTATGAACGACCCCGATACTGAACAAGAAGTTGAGCAGCTCCTGAAAAGGATCCGAAGATCAAAATCATTGGCCCATCGGTTCAGAACAACCCCTTATTTACGATATGCAGCGGTGTTGGTCGTATCGGGAATGCTCCTAGCAGGATATTTTATGCTGGATTGGTCCAAGAAATCCAAAGATATACAGATCGAACCGGTCATCGTGGACAATGCCATCATACCGGGATCGGAAAAAGCCACCCTCACCTTGGAGGATGGATCCACGGTTGTCTTGGAAGAAGGAACCACCTTCCGGTCCGACCATGCCACCAGTAACGGAGAGGAGCTGGTCTACTCAAAAACCCACGACAACGACCAGGAACCCCAATACAATTACCTTACGGTCCCCAGAGGAGGCCAATTTTTCCTTACCCTAGCGGACGGCACCAAGGTATGGCTTAACTCGGAATCCCAATTAAAATATCCCATTGCCTTTGTCGAAGGAAAGACCCGGAGCATTGAACTCATCTACGGAGAAGCCTTTCTTGAGGTCTCTCCCAGTGCGGAGCACAACGGATCCCGGTTCCAAGTAGACCATCCACAACAAACCGTGGAGGTTCTCGGCACCGAGTTCAACATCAAGGCCTACAGGGACGAATCAATTATCTACACCACCTTGGTCGAGGGAAAGGTGTCCCTGACCTACGAAGGGAACACCCAAGGCTTAAAACCCAACCAACAACTCCGGTACAATACCGAAAATAAGACTACATCCCTATCCGAAGTGAACGTCTTTGATGTGGTTTCCTGGAAGGAAGGGGTGTTCAGTTTCGACCATGCCACCCTTGAAGAGATCATGAAAGTCTTGGAGCGATGGTACGACATGCAGGTAGTCTTTGAAGATGCTAACTTGAAACAAGTGGAATACAGCGGATCCATCAATAAAAAATATGAAATCGAGGAAATCCTCACGGCCCTGATGGAAACAGGTACCATACGGACCTATGAAATCGACAAAAAGACCATTGTACTGAAATAAAATTGTATGAAACGTCCCAATTCCAAAAAACAACTTGGCCCAATGTCAAATTAAACCAAAAACGATATGTAAAAGAAAAAAACGAACTCTCAGACTCAGAAAAAAGCAAAAGGAGGAATATGGCCTTTACCTGACAAGTGCGAACCATACCCCCCTTAAAACGTCATTAATCAGATTATTTACCAACCAATAACACGCAAATTTATGGAAATTAATAAAAGAGTTCCCCTTTATGTCCATATAGATGGGGCACTGAAATGTATCATGCGAACGATAATACTATTGTTTTGTGTCACCACCTTTGGCCTGACCCCCAAGGAAAGCATGTCCCAGCGGATCACGATCGATACCGACAAGACCGTGTCCGTGGACGAGGTCTTTCGGATCATCAAGTCCCAGACCAAGGACTATATGTTCATTTACAAGGCAGACCTGTTTCAGGACCTTCCCAAAGTTGAGTTGAAAAAGGGCAGCATCCGGATGGACAAGCTCATCAACAAAAGCCTGTCCACGGCCAACCTGAACATAGTTGTGACCAAGAACAACACCATCCTGATCAAGGAACGGAAAAAGAGCGAACAACAACAGGTATCTGGAACCGTTACCGACGAAGCAGGGACTCCAATACCCGGGGTCACCGTAATGGTAAAAGGGACCACCTTGGGCACGGCAACGGACTTTGATGGCAACTATCTGATCACGGTCCCCAGTCCAGACCATGTACTGGTCTTTACCAGCGTTGGCTATGCCACGCAAGAAATAACAACCGGACAACGGACAACAATCAATGTCCAGCTCGAGGAAGGCGTACAGGAACTGGATGAGGTTGTGTTGAATGCCGGTTACTATAAAACGTCCCAGAGACAGGCCACTGGAAGTATCGCTAAACTAGATGCCAAAACAATAGCAAAACAGCCCGTAAGCAATCCCATTGCAGCAATGCAAGGATATTTGCCGGGAGTCAATATTAGGCAGGTTACCGGAGTTCCAGGTGGAGGTTTTGAGATTGATATTCGAGGTCAAAATTTTATAAATGGTGCTACCGACCCCCTGTTCATTATAGATGGTGTTCCGTTTGGTTCACAATCATTGGGTTCTGATAATGTGTCTCGGGATATACTTAATGGAAACATAAGCCCTTTAAATGCAATTAATCCAAATGATATCGAAAGTATGGAAGTATTAAAGGATGCCGATGCCACCGCTATCTATGGATCGCGAGGTGCAAATGGTGTGGTGTTGATTACCACAAAAAAAGGTAAGGAAGGGAAGACAAGGTTTCAAGCCAATTTGAGTAGTACACTTGGTCAGGTATCCAAATTTTTAGATTTGATGAATACTGAACAATACCTTGAAATAAGAAGAGAAGCAGTTGCTAATGATGGAATCGGTACATTATTGGAAGACCCTAGTATATTGAACTTTTATTTTCCTGATCTAGTTTGGGATAACAGTCGCTACACAGATTGGCAAAAGGAACTTATAGGAGGAACGGCTTACAGAAATAATGCCCAATTATCTGTAACTGGGGGCAATGCACAAACCCAATTCTTAATTAGCGGCTCGTATCAAAAGGAAACAACGGTTTTTCCTGGTGATGCAAATTATAAAAAGATAACGGTGCATAGTAATATCAATCATCAATCCAATGATAATAGGTTCAGAATAAATCTTTCTACAATTTATAGTAATGAAAAAAATAAACTGCCTAGAACAGACTTTGCTTTTAAGTCTTACACTTTGGAACCTAATGCACCGGAATTATATGATGATGAAGGAAATTTAAACTGGGAAAACAATTCTTGGGATAACCCTTTAGCCTCCTTAGAAGAAGAGTACCATTCAAAAATAAATACTTTAATGGCCAATGCCGTAGTATCTTATATGGTATTCCCCAATCTTGAGTTAAAGTCCAATTTAGGATTCAACACCTACAAATTTGATTCCTATAGGACACTTCCAAGTTCAGCAAGGAACCCAAGGTTTAACTTCACTCCTCAAGATTATTCCTCAATAAATACAAATAACGCTGATCGTCAGTCATGGATAGTGGAACCTCAATTAAATTGGAAAAAGGAATGGAGTAATATTAAACTGGATATATTGGTGGGGACTACATTTCAAAGTGAAACTTCTCAACAATTTGTTCAAAGAGGTCAAGGGTTTCCTAGCAACAATCTTATTAATAATTTGTCAGCAGCGACAACATTACAAATTCTTGGGGATACAGACAGTGAGTATAACTACCAGGCCTTTTTTGGAAGGTTAAACTTCAATTTGGATGGTAAATATATATTGAATGTAACTGGTCGAAGGGATGGGTCTTCTAGATTTGGCCCAGGTAAACAGTTCGGGAATTTTGGTGCAGCTGGGTTTGCTTGGTTGTTTTCAGAAGAAGGGTTTTTTAAGGATAGTTCTATTATCAGCTTTGGAAAGCTACGGGCCAGTTATGGTACTACCGGTAGCGATAATATTGGGGATTATAGGTTTTTGGATACTTACAGTATTACTGGAGATGATTATGATGGTATAAGCATTTTAGAGCCAACCGGAATATTCAATCCTTTGTTTGCTTGGGAAGAGAACAAAAAACTGGAAGTAGGTCTAGAACTTGGCTTTTTAAATGATCGAATTTTAATCAACACCGGTTGGTATCAAAATCGATCTTCCAATCAGTTGGTTGGGATTCCATTGGCGGTGACTACCGGCTTTTCGGAGTTGACAGGGAATTTTAATGCGACCGTTGAGAACACCGGGTTTGAAGCAGATTTGCGCACAATCAATATCCAAAAAGGAAAGTTTGGATGGACAACTACCTTTAACATAACGGTGCCAAAAAACAAATTGGTGAAATTCGATGGTTTGGAAACATCCACGTTTGCAAATCAATATGTTATTGGGAAACCTTTAACAATAATAAAATTGTATAATTCTTTAGGTGTTAACCCAGAAACGGGTAAATATGAGTTTGAAGATTATAATGACGATGGTGTGTTGAGTAGGCCAGAAGATAATCAATGGGTTGAAGATAGAGCCCCTAAATTTTATGGTGGCTTGGGTAATACCTTAAGTTACAAAAATTTAAGCCTTGATTTCTTCTTCCAATTTAAAAAGCAAAAGGCATATAATGAGTTACGTTTTCGGGCTACACCAGGGTATAAAGGAAATTCATCGGTAAGTTTATCGGATAGATGGCAGCAACCTGGCGACACAAATCCAATTCAAATGGCTTCTACTGGTTTAATCCGTGGTGGTGTAGATACAAATAGTCTTCAAAGATCTAGCAATGCAGCTTTTACAGATGCCTCTTTTATTCGTTTACGTAACATATCCTTGAATTATAAACTTCCAAATTTAAATAATGGGCTTGATATTAATGTGTATTTGCAAGGTCAAAACCTGTTAACATTTACAAACTATACAGGTCCTGATCCTGAACAACCAACCGATATTAGGTTACCCCAATTGAGACAAATAACGCTTGGGCTTCAATTAGGCTTTTAATTTAAAAAAATTATCATGAATAACTATATAAATATTAATAGTACAAGAGGGTCACAAAATGGCCATTTAAAATATAAACTTAAAGTCTTGAGAGCCTTTACCTTTTTTTATAGTATTATAGTGTTTGTTGGGTGCTCTGACTTTGTAGAAATAGACCCCCCTAAAAACACGTTGGTTTCAGAAACCGTTTTCAAAGAAGCCTCTACCATAAAATCAGCTTTAGCCAATGTTTATTTCAAAATGAGAGAAGAAGGTATGGTGTCTGGTAATTTCGGACTAGGTATTTTGATGAGTTCCTATGGTGATGAACTAGATTATTACCAAAATAATACAAGTTTTATGAGAATATATAATCATAGTATAATAAGCTCTGATGAGACAGTATTAAGTTGGTGGTATCACGCTTATAATATTATTTATTCGGTTAACGATATTATAAAAGGAGTAGATAATTCGAATGCTTTAACGGTTGAAGAGCAAGAAGAATTTAAGGGTCAAGCCTTATTTGTTAGAGGATACATGCATAGTTTATTGGTAGCAATTTATGGAGATGTACCATATATAACAACAACCAATTATTTAGAGAATAATGTAGTAGAGCGTATGCCTCAAAATGTGGTCTATGAAAATATTATCACAGACTTGAATGATGCTATCAATCTATTGGATGATACAGATGCAACTGGGGAGAATGTCATTCCCAATAGATCTGCGGCAGAAGCTTTGTTGGCCAGAGTCTATTTGTATACTGAAAACTGGGAAATGGCAGAAGCCATAGCTTCAGAAGTTATTGGCAAATACAATTTGGAGTCAGATATAGCTAAAGTTTTTTTAAAAGAATCTCCCGAAACCATATGGCAATTTAAGCCCGGGGTCTATCCTAACAATAACACTAGAGATGCCGTTTGGCTAATAATTAGAATGTTACCTGGTCATAACTATGCATTAACAAGTAATTTATTGGATGCATTTGAAATTGGAGACTTACGTCAATCAAATTGGGTGAATAGTGCAACTAGTGATGATGGGTTGACAACCTTGCAATATGCATATAAGTATAAGGAATTATCTAATACGACAGAGCTATCTTTAGAGTATTCTATAATTTTTAGATTGGCCGAGCAATACTTAATTCGTGCTGAAGCCAGAGCGCACCAAGGTGATATTTTTGGCGCACAACAAGATTTAAATGCTATTAGAAATAGAGCTGGTTTAGCGAATACAACTGCTGCTACAGAAAATGATTTATTGGAGGCAATACTTCAAGAACGCCATGTAGAATTATTTACAGAGCAGGGCCATCGTTGGTTCGATTTAAAAAGAACGGGCAAAGCCAGTGAAGTATTGAGCTCTATCAAAACTAATTGGAGGGACACAGATACATTATTTCCAATTCCTGAAAATGAAATAGAACGCAATCCAAACCTAAAACCTCAAAATCCGGGTTACTAATCATATAATATACCACTTTTGACTCTTTTCCTAGATTTTGGAAAAGAGTCAAAAGTATATACAAGAAATAAAAATTTAAAATGAAAAATATTATTACAGTATGCCTTTTACTAGTATACACCTTGGGCTATACTTTCGGTACCCCAATCCCAATGGATGATACCAAAGCAAAATACAATACGGAAAAAATACCCTTCCTCACCTCCACAATCTCTGATGGTCATATCTACTTCCAAATACCGGAATCCAGTATAGGTAAACCTATATTATTATCAAAAGTAGATACAAAATTTTATCAATATGAATCAAAGCAAATTGTATTTATAAAATCTGATGAAAATATAATAATCGAAGAGCGCATGGCTTGGTCTGAGACTGGCATATGGATTCCTTTAGATGATGATACTGGATTGGAAAAAAGGACTCTTGGAATATTCCCAATGGTGAAAAGTGAGTATGGTGATGGCTTTTTCAGTATTGATGTAACCAATTTTTTTTTAAGCAGTAAGGTATCTTGGCGATGGGATTCAGGTAACATAAACGCAAGCTTATCCAGAATTGAAAGCAACAAAGATTTAGATCAGGAACATATTGTAAAAACGTTAATTAGCTCCATAAGGAGAGATAATGAATATTTAGAGAACGTTTATTATAGTTTTTATGATTTGCAAGAGCCAATGGAACCAAGGCCATTTGACTATCGAATGGGGTACCACAATGAAAATGTCAATTCAATCAGTGCACGTACCCAAAACTATTTGGCCAGTATTTGTAGATGGAAGCTAAAAAAGAAATACCCGAATCAAAAAGTTAGCGTACCTATTAAACCAATAACTTTTATTCTATCTCCTAAAATCCCAAAAAAATGGCGTCCTTATGTTAAAGCAGGTATCGAAGAATGGTTGCCGGCTTTTGAAGCAGCAGGTTTTAAAAATGCCATAGTTGTTAAGGAAGTAGATAGTTTAAGCGATTGGGATAACTATGGTATGGGTAACTCGATTGTAAGGTGGGGCAATGGTAGCGATAACATAAGAACATACGATGTTTCAGGAGGCGGCGGAACGGTATCCAGAGTAGTAGACGTAAGGTCTGGTGAGATTATAAAATCAGATATTCTCATTTCTTCCTCCAACGAAGGTAGGGCAGAAAAATACTTTATTCGTTGTGCTCCATTAGACAAAAGGACTCTAAGCTATCCTTATCCAGAAACCCTGCTGGGCGAGACTCTTCAATACGTTGTAGCTCATGAATCTGGCCATGCTTTCGGAATTAAGGATGCGCACTTTGGTGAATACACCTACCCAGTTGAAAAAATGGGAGATACGGCTTGGATAAAAGAAATGGGGCATACCCCAACCGTTATGAACTATGCACGTCACAACAATATCGCGCAACCAGAGGATAGCATTCCTCCTTCATTACTTATGCCAAAAGTTGGGCCTGCTGACCTATATATGATACAATGGGGGTATACAGAATTCTTACCCGAAACATCATCCGAAGAAAAAGAGACCGCTTTAGAAAAAATCATCCGATTGCAGGATACCATACCTTGGTATCGATATAACAATGGCCCCTACGAAATTATTGGCCCTTCAATGACCAATGAAGTTGTTGAATCCAATAACCCTGTAAAAAGTACTGAGTTGGCTTTAAAAAATATAGAACGTGTTATAAAAATACTGCCACAGGTAAACAAAGGGGAAAAAGACAATGCTAGATTAGAACGACTTTACGAAAAAACCATCGATCTATGGTACCAACACATGAGACACGTAATATCCTTGATAGGAGGTTATGAAATATTCTACAAAGCAATGGATCAACAGGGTAACATGTACACACCTATTCCATTGGAATCCCAAGAAGAAGCAATTGAATATATAATTGAAAATGCTTTCAATCCACCAAACTGGCTTGTAAATCCCAACTTCTTGGCAGGTATCAAATACTCCACTTTTCCAGATGAGATAGTTTTTTTACAAGAAAAATTGCTGCGGGAATTGTTACGCCCTCAAAGAATGAAAAGGTTTGAGCATATGCAAACTATAGCGGGATATGAGGAAATAGCAAACAAATATTTATCAAAATTACAGTCAGGGCTGTTTAGAGAGTTGTATAATGGAACAAAAGTAAAACCGAGAAATCAAGAAATTCAACTCACATACATAGATGTAGTCACCTCAAAAATAGTACAAGAAAGTGGTTTTTCAGAAGCGAACAAAAAAGCTTGGTCTCATGATGCCTATACAAAAGGTTTAATGATACAACAATTGATGTCCCTCAAAAAGGATATAGAAAACGAGATAAAAAGGAACAAACACTCCAGTTCATTGGGCCATTGGCAATTGTGCCTGAACAAATTGAACCAAATACTATAAGGAGAAGTTCAATACAGATAACAATTTTGTTATTACAAAGCATACGGCTTCCTTGCACGGTTAGTTGTTACTTAAATCCAATTCGGCCATATCTCCTTTATATCGAAATGGGCAAAATCAACCAAAAAAGAGCGAGTAAAATTTAAAACACACCCTCTTTGACAACAAATCCTAATTTTTTGTCCACCGCGTAAGGGAATCCAATTTCGCAATCGTTTTAGGAGTATATAACAAGATAAAAAACGGTACAACCCCCCCGAATTCATATGATCATACATACATTTTTATTTGAGTTGGCCATTCCCCTGTTGCCCCTAGGGAGCAGGGGAATCTTTTCAATTTATCCTAATGTGTGAAAGTAAATAGGGCAAAGGACCGCAGCGATTGACCAAAAAAGACCAACAAGATATGTCCCAAGGCAAGTAAAAACTCCGAATTCCCCTCTTAAGGGGTAATAGCGGTCCACTGGGCCAAAAAGAGGGGAAGGAGGAGGTTCCCTTATTTGAAGAAGAACAAAACGGTCCCGGACCACAACTAACAAAACGAACTGATTTGAAATTTAGAAACACATTGAACATTCACAAAGCCATAAAGATGCAGACCATGGGAAAGAGCATAATCCTATTGGGAACATTTCTTTTGGCCATGGCCTGCGGGCAACAGACCCGATTGGTGGAGGACACCACCAAGGACGACAGTGCCCTCATACCCTATCAGAAATACCAACTGCCCAATGGACTGACGGTCATCGTCCATGAAGACCACTCGGATCCCTTGGTCCATGTGGACGTCACCTACCATGTCGGCTCCGCCCGGGAGGAGTTGGGACGCTCCGGCTTTGCCCATTTCTTTGAGCACATGATGTTCCAAGGATCAGGCCACGTAGCGGACGAACAACATTTCAAGATCGTCAGCGAAGCAGGGGGCACCCTGAACGGGACCACCAACCGGGACCGCACCAATTACTATGAGACCGTTCCCTCCGACCAATTGGAGCGCATGCTCTGGCTCGAGGCCGACCGGATGGGCTTTTTGCTCGAAGCGGTGACCCAGGAGAAATTCGAGGTACAGCGCGCCACCGTGAAGAACGAAAAGGGGCAGAACTACGACAACAGGCCCTATGGACCCCATTATGAACTCATGGCGGAAACGCTCTACCCCCAGGGCCATCCCTATTCATGGCTCACCATCGGAAGGCTGGAAGACCTGGACCGGGCGGACCTTGACGATCTAAAGAACTTCTTCCTTCGCTGGTACGGACCGAACAATGCCACTCTGACCGTGGGCGGGGACGTGGATCCAGAACAAGTGGTGGCCCTGTCCGAGAAGTATTTCGGTCCCATTCCCAAAGGACCAGCGGTGGAGCCGATGCACACAGATTCTGTAGTGCTGGAGGAAGACCGCTATGTGTCCTATCATGACAGGAACATCCGTTTCCCCGCACTGGTACATGCCTTTCCCACCGTACCAAGGTACCATAGCGACGAACCGGCACTGGACGCCCTTTCCAAGATCTTGGGACAAGGGAAGACAAGCTACCTCTACAAGACCTTTGTCGAAACACAAAAAGCAGTGCAGGCGAGCACCTCACATCCCTGCAGCGAACTGGCCGGGGAGTTCAACATCTTCCTGCTGCCCTATCCAGGCACGTCCCTCACCGAGCTGAAGGACGAGATGGATACGGCCCTTAACGCCTTTGATGTCGAAAGCATCACCGAGGAGCAACTGGAGACCTTCAAGACCCAATACGAGGCCGGTGTGGTCCAGAGTCTGGGCAAGGTCTCCGGAAAGGTATCCCAACTGGCGGCCTTTGAGACCTTTCTTGGGAACCCCAATCAATTGCAAAAGGAGCTAAAGCGCTACCGTGACATCACCAAAGCAGACGTGGTACGCGTGTTCAAAGAGTA
Organism: Flagellimonas algicida; assembly: GCF_049629585.1. NCBI lineage: Bacteria > Pseudomonadati > Bacteroidota > Flavobacteriia > Flavobacteriales > Flavobacteriaceae > Flagellimonas > Flagellimonas algicida. The sequence goes on from NZ_JBMYIX010000001.1 coordinate 411,707, forward strand.
TATCAAGGACAGGCCAGCCGTGGTGATGAGCATTCTCGCCCAGGCCGATGCCCAGCCCGCGAGACCCGACAACTTCGTTTTGGAGCAAGGTGACTCGGCACAAACCCCAACCAAAAGGACCCCAGTGGAAACCCGGACGGTACAGGACGATTTTGACCGGAGTGCACTACCGCCCGTCGGTGAGGCACCGTCAATACAGGTGCCCGAATTTTGGGAAGGCCAGTGGAGCAACGGCATCGAATTGATCGGCACCGATACCGATGAGATCCCAGCGGTGAGCATCCGTCTGGAACTCCATGGCGGGCAATTGTACGACCCCGCTCACAAGGTGGGGCTGGGCAGCCTGACGGCCGCCCTTTTGAACGAATCAACGGAAGACCACAGTGCCTCCGAAATGGCAGCGGAACTGGAAAAGCTGGGAAGCTCCATCTCCATCTCCTCAGGCGACCAAACCACAGTGGTATCACTATGGAGCCTCACCAAAAACCTGGGACCGACATTGTCCCTCCTACAAGAAAAGCTCTTCCACCCCGCTTTCTCAGCATCGGATTTTGAGCGGTTGAAGAAGCAGGCCATCGAAAGTGCAAGGGCCAGCCAGCAGCAACCACGCGGCATGGCAAGTTCGGCCTTTGGCCAATTGTTGTACGGAAAGGACCATGTCCTGGCACCGCCCAGCAGTGGGTTGCCCGAGACCCTGGAGGCCATCAGCCTGGAAGACGTACAAGCCCATTACAACAACTACTATGCACCTGACCACTCGGAGCTCGTCGTAGTGGGCAACATCAAGGAAAAAGAGATCATACCGATGCTCCAGTTCCTCAAGGACTGGGCCCCCAAAGGTGTGTCCAAAGTGGACATACCCGAACTGCCCACAGTGGGCCAGACCACCTTATATGTCATGGACAAGCCTGGGGCACCACAGTCCGAGATCCGAATGGGCCACCCGACCGACCTTCGCTATGGCCCGACCGGCGATTACTATAAGGCCACCCTGTTGAACTATCCCTTGGGCGGGGCCTTCAACAGCCGTATCAACCTGAACCTCCGGGAGGACAAGGGCTATACCTACGGGGCAGGTTCACGGTTCAGCAGTGACCGATTGACCGGAGTTTTTACCGCAAGTGCCAGTGTGAAGGCAGAGCACACCGCAGATGCCGTCCGGGAATTCCTCAATGAACTAAAAACCTTTCAAAAGGAAGGCCCAGACCCCGATGAACTACAGTTCACCCAAGCGGCCATGGGCAGGAGAGAGGCCCTTGAGTATGAGACCCTCGGACAAAAGGCCGGATTCCTGAACAAGATCATCACCTATGATTTGGATGCCGGTTACAAAGAAGAACAACGTCAACTGCTCCAGTCCATAACGGAAAGGGAGCTGGACAGCATGGCCCAGCGGTACATCCGTCCCGATGGGATGATTATTCTGGTGGTGGGCGATATGGCCCGGCACGGGGACAGCCTAAGGGACCTGGGACTGCCCGTGGTGGAGCTCGATGCCCAGAGAACCCAAATCACAACGCCCTCACAAGCGAAGTGAAGAAAGGTAAGGGCCCAGATAGGTGCAAGGCGAATATACCGCCCAAGGCGGAAAAGAAGATGGCCCATTCCCATGGAATGCCGCCTGTGATCAGGATCGGGAAGGGTTGAGTTAGTTTAGTTTGATTTAAAAGGTATTCCTTTCATGTAGGGTCAGGGCCTATCGAAGGCAGAAGTGGATAGGCCCGCCTACTGCAAAGTCCAAAAAGAAAAGGGTACGGCCCCAATGGGGGACAGAACATAAAAAACACTGAACGAAGATATGAACGGACAAGAATAAAGAAGTCAAAGACCTTGCAATGTCGGGCAAGGGACCTGTCATCAAAGACATGTATCGGACAGGTCCCCACTGCCCACGGACAACGGAACCGAAAGCTTTCATTTTTAGCTTGATTTAGTGAGTTAAAGGGCCTGCTCAAGGGCAGGCCTTTTTTGAAAGCGACAACGCTCCGATCCATACGACTCGGCAACACTACGTGCTGCCCCATTGACAGGCATACCTTGACCAACAAAGCAAACCAAAGAAAGACCATGCAGCCAAATACATTGAACCCCGACAACAGCGCGAAAGACCATCCAGATAATATAAAACGGCAGAAAAAAGATAGAACCCCGACCCTCAGGACCCCGGAGCACCATTTCGAATCCTTTCGCCGCAACATTATAGGTGGTTCCCAGAAAGTGCACACCAATAACGGGAGAACCACCATGATATATGCCGATTGGACCGCCAGCGGCCGGATGTACTGGCCCATTGAAGAGACCCTGCTCTACAAGGTCCATCCATGGGTAGCCAACACCCATACCGAGGCCTCCCTCTGCGGCGCCACTATGACAAGGGCCTACAAGGAGGCAAAACAACAGATCAAGGCACATGTGAATGCCAACAGGGATGATGTGCTCATACCCTGCGGCACTGGAATGACAGGGGCCTTGGCCAAGCTCCAGCGGATCATGGGACTGGTGGTTCCCGAACACCATGGGGAACGCCCAAAACTCGACCCTAGCATTCGCCCCGTGGTATTTATCAGCCAAATGGAGCACCACAGCAACCACACCAGTTGGCTAGAGACCATTTGTGACGTCGTGCTGATACCCCAGACCAATGATGGGGAAATGGATTTAAGAACCCTGGGACGCTATCTGGGAGAATTTAAGGGACGTCCCCTGATCGTATCGATCACGGCCTGTTCCAATGTCACCGGGGTGGAGACCCCCTACCATACGATTGCCGGGATGGCCCATGCCCATGGCGGACTCTGTTTTGTCGACTTCGCTGCCTCCGCCCCCTACGTGGATATCGACATGCATCCCTCGGACCACCATGCACTGGATGCCATCACCTTCTCCCCCCATAAGTTTTTGGGCGGCCCGGGAAGCTCTGGAATCCTGATCTTCAACAAAAAGCTCTACCATAAGAAAGTCCCGGACATTCCCGGAGGAGGCACGGTCACCTTTACCGACCCCTGGGGAAACCACAGTTATAAACCGAATATCGAAGAGCGGGAGGATGGTGGCACCCCGGGCTTTCTGCAGACCATCCGCGCGGCAATGGCCATCAAGCTAAAAGAGGCCATGGGTACCGCAAATATGCGCCTGCGCGAACAGGAGATCAACCAGCGGGTCTTTGCATACTTGGACAAAATTGAAGGGCTCAGGATACTCGCATCCGGGCACAAGTACCGGCTTTCCATCTTCTCCTTTACCGTCCAAGGGCTCCATTACGATCTTGTGACCCGAATGCTAAGTGACCGTTTCGGCATACAGGCTCGCGGCGGCTGTTCCTGTGCGGGCACCTATGGACACTATCTGATGGACATCGATCCCAGCGCTTCCGAGAAAATCCAGAAAAAGAGCCGGTTGGGCTGCAGCCTCGACAGACCCGGATGGGTCCGGATCTCCTTCCATCCCACCCAGACCGATAAAGAGGTGGCTCAGGTCTGCCACGCCATTCGGCTTATCGCCCAAAAAGGCCATGGATGGGCCAAGGGCTATAAAAAGACCAAGGACGATCATATCCCCAAAAACCCAGCGGATCAAGTAAAGATACCTATCAAAGACTGGTTCGAGAGCCCATTTTTACCTGATTTGAAGGTCAACACCACCTAAACAAAAGCCCATGTTAAAGGACAAACAGCGCATATTGGTGACCGGGGCAGGAGGGCAATTGGGACAGGAACTGGTCCGCACCCTGACGGCCGTCTTCGGAGAGGACAGGGTAGTGGCCACCGATATCGACAGTACAAAGGCCCAATATTTCAAGCAATGTCCCTTCGAGCCCCTGAACGTCTTTGCCACGGAGCACATGGAGACGATTGTCCAACATTACAACATCAAGCACCTCTACCATCTGGCCGCCATACTGTCCGCCCACGGAGAAAAGCACCCCATGGCCACCTGGCAAGTGAATTTGGACGGGTTGTTACAGGTCTTGGAGGTATCCAACAAAATGAAGGTCGAACGGGTCTTTTGGCCCTCCTCCATCGCCGTTTTTGGAAAACACAGTCCCCTTGAAAACACCCCACAGCATGGAATGCGGGATGCCCGGACCATCTATGGCATCGCCAAGGCCGCCGGGGAACTCTGGTGCCAATACTACCACGAGCGCTACGGATTGGACGTGCGCTGTCTCCGCTATCCCGGACTTATCGGCCACCGTTCCCTGCCAGGGGGAGGTACCACGGACTACGCCGTGGACTTCTACCACCGAGCTGTAAGGGGCGAACCCTACACCTGCTATCTGGCCCCCGACACCCGCTTGCCCATGCTCTATATGCCCGATGCCATCAAGGCCGCCCTACAGCTCATGAAGGCCCCCAAAGAACGGATACGGGTACGTTCAGGCTACAACCTCCAAGGGATGAGCGTCACCCCCAAAGAGATCCAGCGGAGCATCCAGCGGTTCTGCCCGGACTTCCAAGTGATATATGAACCGGACCACAGGCAGGCGATAGCCGAAGGCTGGCCCCGGGCAGTCGACGATGCCCCGGCCTCCAACGATTGGCAATGGGCGCCAAAGTATGACCTCGACTTTATGAGCGAGGATATGTTGATGCACTTGATGGAACGGATAGGTTGACCCCAATGGAAAAGAAAATGGAGCCAAGGACACCTTTTAAAGATGCACAAGCACCAGTCTAAGCAGAGAACTGGGCGTGCACGACTTCGTTGAAAGAGTTTTCAGGTATTCCTTGCAGTACAAATTCAAGCCTTATAAGTGTTGGTTACCATTGATTAAAGTGCCCTCTGGGAAGCAGATACCCTGAACTTCAAGCCAATAAAACAGTCTCACCTGCAATCCATACAAAATCCATTTAAGATTTGGAAGTAATTTCCTACTATTGGTATAGCCAATTATCATATTCTTCTGATAATGAAACTGCTGCTAAAAAAGACACAGGATATCCAGAACGCAAAAAGGCTCAATAAGCTTTTCAACAGACCCTATGTTGAAGAGGTAGCCCTTGAACTTGGACTGAATCCTATACAGAAAAGAACAATTGAAGCCAAAATCCTCGACCTTTTCAATGAGTGCGGTTGCAAGTGGGGTTCGATTGCCCTAATAGTCACCTTTTTCAGCAGTATTATGGTTCTTTCGATTTTGTACCCATTCCAATGGAAATTCCTTCCATGGGCCTTTGGAACATCAATCTTGGCAAGTGCATTGGCCAAGATAGCGGGCCTTCTCCTCAGTCATATCAAACTTGGAAATATCCTTGATCAATTGGAGCGCACAGAGGCATTTAAATCAACCTTAACAACTGAAAACCATGGCTCAACTATGTGACGAGTTCCACGAATGGGTAGAAGAAGAAATTGAAAAACCGGTAACGGAATGGCGGGAAGAACGTGTGGAGAAATGCAAACGACGAAAATGCAAAAAATGGTGCCTTTGCTGCAACAAATGGTTCTGCTGGATTGAAATTGTCGTGGTGGCCGTGGTTACCTTCATTGTCATTACGGTGGGCAAATGGGTGCTGCGTGTGGTTTGTTGGACGGTAAATATTATCATAGACGCACTGGCTGGAATTATCAGTATCTTATTTATGATTCCGGTCATTGGCAGGCTCATCAAACAGTTATGGAACTTTATCATCGAAGTATTTTGGCGGATAGTAGGATTGGTCGGTGTGATTCTGGACCTATTCGGACTTGACATAAGAAAGAAAATGCGCATCTGCATCATCATCCTTCGGGACGAAAATGGAAGGGAACTTACCACCCCTGCAAACCTCCAGCCAACTATTGATGATGCCATAGATGTGTGGAGGGACGCGGCCAACGTCAGACTCATTGTTGAGGATATCCATACGGTAATTCCAGGCGCACTACGGAAAAGAAACCTAGATGTGGAATGCGATACAGGTGCATGGACAGATGATGTACTCGCCACGGGCAGCAATTTTGAACTGATTGCCAACACCTATTGCTTTGACGGAGTTGGACGCCGTCTTTTGGGCTTTGCCGCCCCCATTGTGGTTTTTGCAGTAAGGGACATCAAGGGAAAACGAGGATGCTCGTTAGGACTGTTTTCCGATTATGTAACCATTGAAGCTGGAAATTCTGGTTGTCTTGCCCATGAACTCGGTCATGCCAATTACCTGTATTGGAAGCAACATCATGACAATCCAAACAATCTGATGCACTCAAGTTGTGGAGGGACGGAACTTGAGAAATGGCAAAGGATAATCATGAGGGATTCCAGACATATTACATACATATAGCAGGAAACCGGATGATGTGAAATGACCGCATCAGCCGGATGGTCGAGACCCCTAAAACGGAAATTTTGAGCCATCCCACAGTTGGTTGTATCATTCGGAAACGGTATAATGTTTTTTAAGAAAGGACGCTCAGTTTTATCCAGGGGAGTGGGCATACTGGGTCCGGCGCTTCCCCCAAGCCACATAGAAAAAGGACGGAATGGCCCTAAAAATCCATAAAACACTATATGTAAAGCATTTATTTGTATATTTGCATGAATTTTAAATGAAAATACTTGCAATTTGATATATTTTTTGCTATCATATACCCTATAAAAACAAAGGACATGGGCAAATTAAGGGAATTGAAGAAACATCTCAGACGGGGAGCGGTATATCGCAGGGCCGACCTTGAGCAATGGTCCCATGCGGTGGACCGTCATCTCGCGGAGCTTGTAAGGGAAGGGACCCTTCAAAAGCTTTCGCACGGGCTATACTATTACCCAAAGGAAACCGCATTTGGGTATGCCCCACCGGACGAAGCAGCCTTGGTGCGCAGCTTCCTCAAGGATGATGCCTTTCTCCTTACATCCCCCAATGCCTACAACACCCTGGGGGTGGGCACTACCCAGCTTTACAACAAACGGGTCGTGTACAACCACAAACGCCATGGCGTTTTTGAACTGGGGGGCAGGACATTCTACTTTCACACCAAACCCCGTTTCCCCAAAAAATTGACCCCTGAATTTTTATTGGTAGATTTGGTGAACAACCTAGACGGGTTGGCGGAAGACCCCAAGGAAGTATTGGCCAATGTCGATGACAGGGCACGGGAAATGGATGTGAAAAAGCTCGGACAAGCGGTCAAGGCCTACGGTGGGGTCAGGGCAAAACGGGTCCTCGGTCCCGTGATCAACTAACGCAAGAACAGTACCATGTCCACCAATTATCTCCATGACCATCCCGACTTTGCCGATCTCTTGCGCATCGTGGAACAGGAAACCGGCATCCAAGTGCAGTTGATTGAGAAAGATTACTGGATTATGCACGTACTCCACGGGCTCAAGGGACAAGGTCTGGACTTCGAGCTCAAAGGCGGTACCTCCCTATCCAAGGGATATGGGATAATCGACCGTTTTTCAGAGGACATTGATATCCATATCAAGCCCCCAGCAGATATGGAGGTCAACGAAAGCCCCAAGAACACCAAGCCCAAGAGCGTCCAATCCCGAAAAGAATTCTATGATTGGCTTGCAGGCCATATCCATATCGATGGGATCGTTACCGTTGAAAGGGATACGGCTTTCGATGATACGGATTATTACCGAAGCGGGGGCATTCGCCTTCACTATGAATCCAAGACCGGCCATGCGGAGGGCATGAAAGAAGGCATATTGCTGGAAGCCGGATTTGACACCGTTGCCCCCAACGCACCAATTACAATCAGCTCATGGGCCTATGACAGAGCGGTCAGCAATCCCGACCTGGCCATCATCGACAACAGGGCAATCGATATAGCCTGTTATCACCCAGGCCATACCTTGGTCGAAAAGCTACAGACCATAGCCACAAAGTACAGACAAGAACAAGGTGGCGCTGACCCACGGCCCAATTTAATGCGCCAGTACTATGATGTCCATTGCCTACTGGCCAAAAAAGACGTACAGGATTTCATCGGAACCGAGGCCTATACCGCACACAAAATGGCACGCTTCCCCAAAGTTGACCGAAAAATCCCCATCGCCGAGAACGAAGCATTTCTACTGAACGATCCACAGATAAGGGAAGCCTTCAAAAAAAGATATATTGGTACCGCTTCGCTTTATTACAAGGGGCAGCCCGAATTTGAAACATTGCTCACAACGATCAAAGCACATATCGACAAACTTTGAAATCAACACCGTAAAACTTCCAAGATGAAAATCCAATGTCAGGGCGGACTTCAACTGTACCAATGACACCCAGTATCATCCTATAGAGATTCAAAACCCGAAGACAGGACTTGTTTCCCCAAAGAGGATGGCGTGCCATGACATTCGTTTCCTATTTCTTATAGGTATTATAAAAAGATTTTGGAAAACCGTAAATTGATAAAAAAATAAAGTCAAAGAGAAGGAAAATGCACAAAACCAAAAAGTTGAGACTATGACCTAGTTTTGAACCGGCCAGTTCAAATCCGCTTGACAACGTACGGATAAAAAAATGACCCCGTTCATTCTTCCAAGTACGATAGGGCGGACTAGGTGAAACCAAACCATGGTATGCACAATATCCTGTTTTTAGACATTGAGGTCAATCCAAAAACCGACACCATAGATTATGGGGCAACTTTCAAGGGCCAAGAACTGCATGAAAGAAACAGCAACAGACTGGAGCAATGGATAAAGGAGGCCAAATACATTTGCGGCCACAACATTATCAAATACGATGTTCCAAAGCTGAAAAGTAGGTTAGGGGAAGAAATTTTCATAGGGAAGAAATTCATCGATACCTTGCTATGGTCCCCCATCTTATTTGTAAACCGGCCCAACCATAAGCTTACCAAAGGCTACCGCATTGTAAATGCATCAGAGGCCAACAACCCACTTTCAGACTGTAAATTGACGGAAGACTACTTGATCAAGGAATTGAACAGGTTCAACGGATTGCGTATTGAAGAACGAAGCATATATTATCACTTGCTTCAAAACAACCCCAGTTTCAACACCTTTTTTGAAATGGCCGGGTTCGATGGTTCCAAATCAGTCCATACACCTATTGGCCAGTTGATCGGAGCGCAGATATGCTCCAACGTTGATCTTGAAAACTATTCAAGGCAGTTTCCCATTGGTATGGCCTATGTGTTTACCTTACTGAAATTAGGGGACAACGATGCGGTATTGCCTCCATGGGTCAGGCACGAGTACCCAGAAGCAGAGCGCATACTCAATGAAATTCGTTTCAAGACCTGCAATGATGCGAGCTGTGAATACTGCTCAACTAAATTGAACCCAAAAAAAGCCCTCTTTGACTTCTTTAACTATACAGATTTCAGAAAGTTCGAAGAACACAGATCAACCAGTTTACAAGAAGAAGCCGTAAGGGCGGGACTACAAAGGAAATCCTTTGTGGCCGTATTTCCCACAGGAGGGGGAAAGTCACTGACCTTCCAATTGCCTGCCTTGATGCGAGGCGCTTCCACAAGACACTTGACCATTGTTATTTCCCCTTTGATATCCCTGATGAAAGATCAGGTAGACAATTTGAGGGAACGTTTTGGGATCACAAGGGCGGTCGCTATCAATGGTTTGCTCTCTCCCCTTGAACGCCAGGAGGCCTTTGAAATGGTTTCGGATGGAAGGGCAGACCTATTATATCTATCGCCCGAATCATTGAGGTCGCCGTCAATCTTCAAATTGATATTGACACGGTCCGTGGGCCGGATCGTCATTGATGAAGCACACTGCTTTTCAAGTTGGGGGCAGGACTTTAGGGTCGATTATATGTTCATTGCAGATTTTATAAAAAAAATAGAATCCGAAAAAAATGTATCGCAGATACCCGTATCCTGTTTTACGGCCACGGCAAAGCTCCAAGTGATCAAGGACATCAAATTTTATTTCCAAGAAAGATTGGGCCTGGAGTTGGATGAGTTCATCACCAATAAGGGAAGGTCAAATCTATCCTATGAAGTGATCAATATTGAAGAACCCGAGCGCAAAATGGGTCATTTGCTACGGGTACTTGAAGACTGTGAAAAACCTACAATTATCTACGCCTCCAGGACCAAACAGGTAGAAAACCTCTATGCCTTGCTCAATGAAGCCGGTTTTAACACCACCTTTTTCCATGGAAAACTGGACAAGGACACCAAAAAGGCCAACATGGATGCCTTCATGGGAGAGGATCATGAAATCATCGTGGCCACCTCGGCATTCGGGATGGGAGTCGACAAGGACAATGTTAAGACCGTCATCCATTACAATATTTCAGATTCCCTCGAAAATTATGTCCAAGAAGCGGGCAGGGCCGGCAGGGATGAAAAAATAAACGCCAAGTGCTATATATTGTACAGCGAGGAGGACTTGAACAAACATTTCAGTTTGCTACAGCAGACCAAATTGAACCATAAGGAGATAAAGGATATCTGGAGAGCGATCAAAGGTCAGGCCAAGTTCAGGGACAAGATCAGTCAGTCGGCTTTGGAGATTGCCAGGAAATCCGGTTGGGACGCAGAGATGTTGGACTTGGAAACAAAAGTAAAGACAGCTATCTCAGCTTTGGAGGACCAAGGGTTCTTGGTAAGAACCTTGAATTCACCCAGGGTATTTGCCGACAGTTTATTGGTCAAAAGTTTTGGCAGTGGGCAGGAAATCCTCAGGAACAGTAAAAAAATAACGGACCAAGACAAAAAAGACTGCGGTATCGTTTTAAAACGATTGATCACCGATGGCGAGACCAGAGTTGATTATCTTGCCGATACCACGCAGTTGAGCGCGAAAAGGATACAGGATGTCATTCGAATGCTCAGGGACCATACACTATTGGGCGATGCCAAGGATTTGACCGCTTTCTTGAGCTTGCTCCAATCCAAAAATGGCTCAAAAAGAATATTGGAGGACAATTTAAAAATCGAAAAGGGCATACTCAAAATTATCAAGGCAAATAAGCTGCAGGTCCCCTTGCGGGAATTGAACCAAAAGCTGTTGGACAGCGGGGTCATCGAGTCAAATGTAGCATCCATTAGAACCTTGTTGACATACTGGGACAAAAGACGATTTGTCAAAAAGAGCAGAATTGACAAAGAAAGGGATATTTATGAAATAGTATTCATCAAACGGGAAGACCTCATTGAAGATATCAAATGGCGCCATGACCTATCCTTGTCAACATTCGGCTTTCTTGAAAACCTAGCCGTTAACAACAAGGACCATATGGGGGGCAAGGAACAGGTACCGGTTTCCTTCTCCCTGCTGGAGTTAAGGGAATCCAACCAGTTCATGGGAAACCTAGTAGAAGAGAGCACCAAAAAATACGAAACCTGCCTGTTGTTCCTAAACGATATAAAAGCCATATCCTTGGAAGGAGGGTTCATGGTCTATTACAACAAACTGAATATATCGGACGTGGATACGAGCAAAAAAGTATTTACAGCCGATAATTACAGCAAGATCAAAGAATTTTATCTGCACAGAACAGAGCAGATCCATATTGTGGGGGAATATGCGAAGAAATGTGTCCAAAACTACGAGTCGGCCTTGGCCTATGTCAATGATTACTTCACATTGGATTACGAGGAGTTCCTGGCCCGCTATTTTCCGAGGAAGAAAAAAGAAATACAAAGAGCAATTACCCCCAAACGCTTTATGGAGATCATCGAAGACCTGGACACCGACCAGACCAAGGTCATCGAGGACAACAAATCAGACCATATCCTGGTCTATGCCGGCCCAGGCAGTGGCAAGACCAAGGTCCTGGTCCATAAAATAGCGAGTCTGTTGCTGATCGAGGACATAAAGCCGGAACAATTCATGATGCTCACCTTTTCAAAGGCAGCTTCCCTGGAATTCAAACAACGCGTGAGAAACCTCGTGCCCGAATATGCCGGGCTCATCAAGATCACCACTTTCCATGGCTTCTGTTTCCAATTGTTGGGTCAATTGGGAGACCTGAACAAGTCCCAAAACGTGATACAGGACTGCATCAAGGCCATAAGGGAAGGGGACATTGATATTTCATCCCTAGAGAACAAGAGTATCTTGATGTTCGATGAGTTCCAAGATATCAATCAAAAAGAGTGGGAGTTGATAGAACTGATCATCGAGAAAGCAGAAAGGCCACGGGTAATCGCAGTAGGGGACGATGACCAGAACATCTACAGCTTTAGAGGGTCTTCAAACGCATTCATGGCCAGGTTCAGAACCAAATACACCGCAACCTTATATACACTTCCCAAAAACTACCGCAGTTGTCCCAAGATCGTGGAGTTCAACAATCAGGTCCTGGGCCATCTCAGAAACCGATTAAAAAGCCAGAAGCTCATTGCCAGTCTAATCAGGGGTGGGGGAAGTGTTGACATTGTTAAATACAATGGTAACTATTTGGAGAAACCTTTGGTTGAATACATAACTGGGACCCAGCTGCCCGGAAACAAAGCCGTTTTGACCCGAACCAATATGGAGGCACTGCAAGTCAGCTCCATGCTGAAGGCGCTGGGACACAAGGTAAAGCTAATGGCAGGTTTTGACGGGTTCCGGATCTCCGATCTGTACGAGATCAGATGTCTTGACCACAAATTGAACAGTGAGGTCGCGGAATCAGGGATCATATTCGAGGCATCATGGGAGCTGGCCTTGGATTGGTTCAGAAAAACTTTCAAACAGAGTCTGCACTTTGAAACCTGTATGGCCCTGATCAAGAAATTTGACCATGCAAACCCCGACAAAAAACTTCTCGTGGACTGGAGGGAATTCTGTAGGGAAATCAATATGGAGGACGCCATAAACCCCGATTCCGAAAGTATCGTCGTATCGACCATGCACAAGGCCAAGGGCAAGGAATACGACCATGTTCTGATATTGTTGGCAGATTATGATTCTACCACCGATGAATCCAGAAGATTGTTATACGTAGCAAGCACAAGGGCCAAGAAGACCTTGCATATCCACACCAATATCCACTTCTATGACAAGATCGAATCCAAGAACATCACCAGAAACAGCTATATAGGGGAACTGAACGAACCACAGGGATACGAGATGATCTTGGGCCACAAGGACGTAAGTTTAAGTTCCTTTAAATATCAAGTACCCTTATCAATTTTAAGGACCATCCAAACAGGCGACCCACTTGTAAAGGACATCAAGATCTTTAGAGACAGCGAAGCCCCTGGACTGGCCAAGGAACATCAAGGCAATCTAATGTTGTTCTCAAAGAAGTTCGTCACCGAACAATACAATCCAATGATCAAAAAGGGCTATGATATAACCAGCGCCACAGCAGAATATATTGTCTATTGGTACAACAAGGACGAGGAAAAGGAGTATAAGATCGTTCTCCCAAGGTTGAGATTTGAGAAAAGGGATTGATTGGAGTTGGCCAAATCTAAATAATAAAATCAATGGCTGTCTTAAATATCGGGGTATCTACAATCAGAAACTAGTTTTTTGAAATAAGGTTCGTCTTGTGAAATATGACTTAAAAAATCTTTTTTCATCAATTGCCTGAATTCATGGTTTCCATTTGTAATCAAGCCATTGTCTTTGGGAGCTCCAAAATTCTGCTCCCTTTTTACAATCCTCAACAAAAGCATCCATTGAAATATCAATCGCTTTAATCCGATTCTTTGTGATATCTTCGTTGGTCAAAACATACATATTGTGCCAACCATTTATTTCAAATTCGGCACTATCTCCATTAACCATGTTTTGAAATTTAGGCAACCTGAGAAAATCTCCATCTAATACTAACGCAAAGGAAACAAAGAATGCTTTCATTGCATTTATGGATGGTTCTCTATCCCTTGTGACCCTATCTCTAATTGAAGTTTTTGTTTGAAGACAACCATAAATCAAATACTTAGAGTCTGTTTCTATACCAAGGTATAAGTCAAAAATACTAGTGCCAATCTGTTCTTTCAACCAACTTATATCCCTTACCTCATTTAATATATTATTTTGATGCAATTGAAAGCTAAGTTCTTTTTGAAGCAAAATTTTTATTCCGCTTCCATGAAGTTGCAAATTACCAATGTCCCTTATCATTTCTTCAAATGCATGGCCACTTGACTTTTTCCAACTATTATCTGCTGAAATAACCTTCTTAATAACTTCTTGATCAAATATTCCTGAATAGCTATTAACGTGTGATAAATAAATTGTTTTCCAAATATCTGAAGGTTCAATTTCTGGATAAGTCTTCATTGCATTAATTGAAGATAATTTTATTGCTTTCTTTTGAGCAAACTTTCTTTTATCATTATGTTTTTTGAGTTCACTATTAGCGTACTCCTCCGTAAAAATCCTGTTATATTCTTCTATACAAAAAGACTTGAAATCATCCATATACTAACTCTTTAGCATTCTTTTTATGACCAAACCCCAGTTGTAGGCCAATAGCGGAGGAACCGCATCTCCTATCTGTTCATACTTGTCCTGAGTCTCATATATGTGCGGGCAAATAAAGGGCCCTCCTACAAACTCATAGGCATCTGGAAAACTCTGCAACCTTGCCACCTCTCTGACAGTCAAAGACCTATCCAATTTTGGATGCACCAATTCATCTAAACAATGGGATGTAACGGTTTTACTGACGTCATTTGATTTCAAGCGGTTGTTTCTTTGAATGAACCATTTTTTGGGAAGAATCCTTTTATTTTGCAAATCCTTGACCCTATCTTCATCAAATTTGAAGAAAAGGTCTTTTAAGTTTTCGCCCGGCTCAATAAGTTTAAACCTTTCAATTGTGGATTCTCTATGGTTGGGCGGGATGTGATAACTCAGTTTTTGGGTTTGACCATTTCCTAGTTTCCAAAACTGATTATTCTTCAGCAACTTGGTATAATCATTATCGCTTTTACCGTATTTGGTTTTATTTGACTTTTCATTTGCTTTTACTCTTGGCAATCCGACAAAAGCATCATTTACAGTTACAATACCATTATGTTTTGCCCTAGGGACAAACAATTCCAAATTTTCATCTTTGGTAGCAATTATGAAAAATCTTTCTCTCCTTTGAGGAATACCAAAATCATCGGCTCGTAATGTTGTTTGCAAATAATATTTATATCCATTTGCCGAAAGCTCATCAAGAAGGTCATCAATTATCAGCCTTTTTCCTCCTTTTTCAACTTTCTTACTTTTTATACCTATTACATTTTCAAAGAGAATAACCTTTGCGTTTACTATATTGGCAATCCTTATTGCTTCTGAATATAATTGCTGTCTGTGATCATAAAAGCTTCTTGATTTAGACCCAGCGGTACTAAACGTTTCACAAGGCATTCCAGAAGTAACTATGTCAATTCCTCCAGAAAACTTATCCTTTAAGTCTTCAACAGTTACATCCCGAATATCCTTATGGACCATGTGCACTTCCGGATGATTGTGAGAATAAGTTTCTACACAGCTTTCTACTTTTTCAATTGCAACAAGAGTTTTAATTCCGGCCGCTTTAAACCCTGTGCATATACCACCTGGGCCTGAGAAGCAGTCAATATGAGTTATTTCTTTCACCTATGTGTATTTTAATTGCCAAAATAATAGATATCACCAGTATTCCTCAAAACCAATGATTATTCTTTTCCAGAATTTGTAAACAAAAAACACATCATTTCTGGGCTGAATTTATAGTCCTTTATAATCTCAAATATTTGTTTAGTCGGACTTTGTTAGACCATATTTGTATTTTAGTTTTTATTTATTTCTAAATGAGTTCATTATCTGGTTAGATCTAACGGTCTAAGGTATGAAACGTTTGGATTTTTGCTATGCAATAGATTCTCATTGTAAAAAATTGCAGGAAAGAAATTAATGTATGGAGATAAAACCTAACAAGAAATTTACCCTTATTTTTCGCGATAATTGTTGCGATTATTTTTTTTAACAATTATCAGTGAACCATTATTTACTAGTCTTCTCAAAATTGCTGAAACATTGGAAGATGTAGATACAATTCCAAAATCAACTTTTAGCTTTTCTACTATTTCACCTGTATATCTTGGAGTTTTAAAAAAGCCAGCATTGATATATTCATTTAGTCTTGGAGTTAGTCTGGGCTTTTCTTTTCTCGTTGAAGAAAGTTCAAACCGTGGTTTAGTTCCTAAATTAAAATCCAATATTTCTTTAGGAAGAATGTTAATAGCGAGACATATTTCGATGAAATAAGACAAAGAAGTTTCTTCACCAGACTCTACATCTGAAATTTTTTTATAGGTAAACCCAGTCATCTCAACAACATCTTCAATTTGTAGTTTTTGACTTTCTCTTTGTTTTTTTAAACGTTTACCTATTGATTTAAGGGCACTTGTTTTCTTATATCTCGACATAAGTCAAAGTGAGCAATAGATTAAAAGACAAAAAATTACTTATAATATAATTTTGTCTTTAAAATTGAATTGTCTATGTTTGGCATTAGAAATATATTTGCGATTCTTCGTATAAAACATTTGAAGCAATCGCTTTGAATCTCTCGCTAGAAAACTGGTAATTTTTGCACTAGAGATGATAAGTGGATTGGCTCACGACCCGGGCGTGGGCTCTCTTATCAGTGCAAGGTATACCAGTACCGCTAGCGGGTAAGTTGAGTTCCACGCCTTTTTTTGGGTGATTAGATATTTTTCAACTTTCTTCTCAGCGTTTGATTTCTTTATTTTTTCGAGGTTTCGCCCAACCAGAGGGTTATGGGAAACACTTGGCAACTTTTTCACGTAGGGTTCACACCATGTTCCTGTCCTATTTTTGGGACATCACATTCGGTGTTCGATATCCTGTTCCGTAAAAAGCCCAAAAACCCAATTTGAAAGACCCATTGACTATAGTTTTGGGATGCACAAAAGCCTTATTTCCGGTCAACGAAATCCAATTGTCCCATAACTGACGACAGCCATTACGGGGTATCCGGCCCCAGTACATATCCATAGTCATTTCCAACTAGGAACCCCATTTCCAACGGCCCACGCCACTTGGACCGGGAACCCTATGTCCGAACCTTGGCCTAGGTAAGTTACAATTTTACAGTGACTTGCAGGCAGCGACCATAAAAACCCCGGACAGGATGAAAGATGTCCAGGAAAATCCAATTAAGACCAACGCTTTAATCAAATGAACCCAACATTATGAAGAAATCAACAAAACGCACATATAGGACACCATTGTTCCTGCTCCTATACCTATTATCAATGCCCCTTTCCGCAGCGGAACCCACCGCGCACAAACCCATCGAACCGCCACAATCCATGGTCCATGGAAAGGTCACCGATACCGGGGGACAGCCCTTGGCAGGGGTAAACATCAAGGTGGGATCCACAAACCAAGGGACCATTTCCGAACTGGACGGCTCCTTCACTGTCCAAGCCACCCCGAGCGATACACTGGTCCTTACCATGGTGGGCCTTAAACCCCTTACCATTCCCATTGCGGGCAGGGATGGAATCATCGTCCAAATGGAAGAGCAGGTGACCCAACTCGGTGAGGTGGTCCTCAACGCAGGCTACTACACGGTCTCCGAGCGGGAACGCACGGGCAGTATCGAAAAACTGACCTCCGCTGACATCGAGAAACAGCCCATTTCAAACCCACTTGCCGCCCTTCAGGGACGCATGCCCGGGGTCTATGTACAACAGAGCACGGGACTTCCCGGAGGGGACTTCAAGATACGCATTCGCGGCACCAACAGCCTGCGCCCCAATGGGAATGAGCCCCTGTACATCATCGACGGCGTGCCCTTTCCATCCACCTCCATCACAGATTCCCGAGTGGGCTCGGCAAGCGTCAACTCAAGTCCCTTGAACAACATCAACCCCATGGACATCGCCAGTATGGAAATCCTCAAGGATGCCGATGCCACGGCCATCTATGGTTCACGGGGCGCCAATGGCGTGGTGCTGATCACCACAAAAAAGGGCAGCACTGGAAAGCTGAGCTTCAATGTGCACATGCAGACGGGAACCGCACGTATCGCCCATAAGATGGACCTACTGGACACCCAACAATACCTACAGATGCGCGAGGAGGCCTTTGCCAACGACAACGGTGTGCCCACATCGGTGAACGCCCCCGACCTCACCGTCTGGGACCGGGACCGTTATACCGACTGGCAGGACGAGCTACTCGGCGGTACGGCCCACATGAACAATGTCCAATTGTCCGCCTCCGGGGGCAATGCTCAGACCACCTTTCGGTTGGCGGGCGGTTTCCGAAACGAGACCACCATACTACCGGGAAGCTTCGGGGTCAAAAAGATCAACGGCTCATTGAACCTGAACCATAGGTCCCTTGATGGCAGGTTCAATGCCACGGTCACGGCAAACTTTGTCCACGACCGATCCGACATGCTCTCCGGCCTGCTCCTGTTCCCTGCACTCAAGCTGGCCCCCAATGCCCCGGAACCATACGATGAGAACGGAGACCTTAATTGGGCGGACAATACCTGGAGCAATCCCCTGGCAGAGCTGGAAAAGAAATACAAGAGCAGCACCGCGAACCTGATCACCAATGCCCACATCGCCTATCGGCCCCTTCCCGGACTGGAACTCAGTTCCGCCCTGGGCTACAACACCCTTTCCGCACGGGAATCCCAATATACCCCCCATGCCTCCATACGGCCGTCCTATAGGGCCTTCACTCCAAGATCGGCCAACCGGAACACAAGTACCGTGGACACCTGGATATGGGAACCACAAATCACATACGAAACGGCATTGGGAAAGTTCCGACTGACCACCATGGCAGGGGCCACCCTCCAAAAGACCACCGCCCAGCGGTACGTGGTCAATGCCAAGGGCTTCAACAGCGATGCCCTTATGGAAAACTTCCAAGCGGCCACCACCTTCCAAATTTATGAGGACAGTGGGACCGAATACAAATACCAAGCAATTTTTGCCCGGGTCAACCTGAGCATTGATGGCACCTACTTTTTCAATCTCACCGGGAGACGGGACGGATCTTCTCGTTTTGGACCGGGCAGACAGTACGGAAACTTTGGGGCCCTTGGCGCCGCTTGGATCTTCACCAATGAAAGGATCTTTCGCAACGGCACCGTACTGAGTTTTGGAAAGCTCAGGGGAAGTTATGGCACCACGGGCAACGATCAAATCGGGAACTACCAATACCTCAACCTTTGGAGCCCCGTTTCACAGCCCTACCAGAACATAAGCGGGCTTGCCCCATCCCGGTTGTACAACCCCAATTTTGGATGGGAGACCAACACCAAATTGGAAGCCGCACTCGATCTGGGATTTTTTAACGATCGGCTCATGCTGAGCACCGGTTATTTCCAAAACAGGTCCAGTGACCAGCTTGTGGGACTGCCCTTGCCCGGGACCACAGGGTTTACCTCCGTGCAGGCCAACCTGCCCGCCACCGTGGAAAATACGGGGTGGGAATTCCAGTTGACCACCAAGAACGTGGAAACGGACATCTTTCAATGGAACACCTCCCTGAACCTGTCCATCTTACGGAACAGGTTGTTGGAATACCCCGACCTGGAGAATTCGCCTTATGCCTCCACCTACGTCATCGGGGAGCCCCTGAGCGTGTCTAGCGGTTACAGGTACACCGGCGTAGATCCAACAACGGGAGTCTACGAATTCGAGGATGTCAACGGCGACGGTTTCCTTTCCTTTCCCGATGATGTCCAGGTTCTCGGGGACCTATCGGTCGATTTCTTCGGGGGCGTCCAAAACACATTTCAATGGGGCGGCCTAGGCCTTGAATTCCTGGTCCAAGGCGCCAAACAGACGGGCACCAGCGCCGCGTTAACTTTTGACCCACCTGGATTTCTGTCCAACCAGCCCATTGAGGTGCTGGACCGATGGCAGGAACAAGGGGATATGGCCAATGTCCAAAGGTATGCCTCCACCTACAATGCGGCCGCCTTTACCTATTACGACCTCCTTGTGAGCGACTATCCGCTGGTCGATGCTTCCTTCCTCAGGTTGCGCAATGTTTCCCTTTCCTACGATATCCCGCTCCCGAGCAGAGCTAAAATTGGGGTACGCTGTTACCTGCAAGGCCAAAACTTGGTGACCATCACCAATTATAAGGGGCTTGACCCGGAAAACCCAGGGGCCAACCAAATCCCCAACCTCAAACAGTACACCCTGGGACTTCAATTGAACTTTTAATCCTTTGACCATGAAAACATTCAAAAAAACATCGACTACCACATATAAACTTCCTTTTTCTTCCCTACGGAAAAAAAAGTGTACCGAAAGGGTGCCCCCCATACCGGGAGCTTTATCAAAACGATCCTTGATACCCACACTGTTGCTGATTTCCAGTCACCTGTTCCTTTGTACCTCCTGTGAATCCGTGGCCGTGGACGAACCGAACCATCTGTTGTCGGACCAAGCCGTTTTTCAGGATGGGGCCACCGCGGAATCCGCACTGATCGGCATCTACGGCGAGATCATGGGCGGAACCTCCTTTGCCAGTGGCGGCAGGCAGAGCATCACCTATCTCTGCGGACTATCGGCCGACACCTTTACCAATTATTCCTTCCGAGCCGATGAAAACCAATTTTACGCCAATGCCCTCAATGCGGCCAACGCAACATTGGGACAGGACCTGTGGAACCAAGGGTACAACCATATCTATGCCGCGAACAGTGTCCTGGAAGGATTGGCCGGTTCCACCGCCATCCCAACGGACACCGGACAACGATTGGAAGGGGAGGCCAAATTTATAAGGGCCTTCTGTAATTTCCACCTCGTCAACCTCTTCGGGGACATTCCCTTGGTGGCCAGCACGGACTATGCATTCAACAGCACCATCACCCGGAGCACCACCGAGGAGATATATCAACAGATCTTGGCCGATCTACGGGATGCAAAAAACTACCTGCCCAGGGACTATGCCCCTTATTCAGGGCAGCGGACAAGACCGACACGTTATGCAGCCTCGGCCATGTTGGCACGTACCTTCCTTTTTTTGGAAGAATGGACCTTGGCCGAAAGGGAGGCCTCCGAACTTATAGCGAGATCTGATGTATTTTCCCTAGAGGGCAATTTGGACGATGTCTTTCTATCCGACAGTCAAGAGGCCATCTGGCAACTGGCGCCCGTATTGCCTACCCTTGATACCTGGGAGGGCAATAATTTTATCCTGACCGCCACGCCACCAACAGGGATTACCTTGGCGGACCATTTTCTGGAAGGTTTTGAAGTGGACGACGCCAGACTGCTCCAATGGACGGGCCAAATCACCGGTAGCAATGCATCATACCAATACTCCTTTAAATACAAGTTGAAATCAGGTGGCGGGGGAAGTGAACACTCCATGATCCTGCGACTGGCGGAGCAATATTTGATACGCGCTGAGGCCCGGGCCCGACTGGGAAACCTTTCCGGTGCCATGGCGGACCTGAACACCGTACGCGAGCGTGCCGGGCTTTCCGACATCCAAGGAAACGACCAAAACAGTGTGATCGATGCACTGATAAGGGAAAGACACCATGAACTCTTCGCGGAATGGGGGCACCGATGGTTGGACCTTAAGCGGACAGATAGGGCGGGAGCGGTCTTGGGACCCATAAAACCGGATTGGCAGCAGACCGATGTCTTATTTCCCATTCCCCAAAAGGAAATCCAAGCCAATCCCAATCTGGTACAAAACCCAGGTTACTGAACCCCATGATGGACAAGCATATGAAAACGATACACACACTGATACTACTTTTGGGAGTTCTGAACGTCAATTGTGCACCGACAGATTCCATAAATCCCACAGACGATGGCCTGCCACTAAAGGCCGAACGTTCATTTACCATCCACACCGATCAGGGGACCTGTATGGATTTGGACATTTCACCCAACGGAAGGCAATTGGTGTTCACACTGTTGGGCAATATTTTCACCATGTCCACCACAGGGGGCAAGGCAGTGCAACTGACCAAGGGAATGTCGTGGGACAGGCACCCCAAATGGTCCCCGGACGGAAAGAAATTGGCCTATCTGAGCGATGGTACTGGAACCGAGAACATTTGGATCATGGACGCCGATGGTTCCCATAATAGGGCCATTTCCCAAGAGGGACTGAATGCCTTTGTCAACGGTTTCAGGTGGTCCGATATAGGAAACAAGATTGAGGCCAATGGCCATGTCCATGACCTGAAAGGACACAAAGAACCCATGGCAAGGAACAACCTTCACGCCGTGGATTCGATTGTGAAGCACTTGGAACTTCCCTATAGCAAGGCCATTCTGTCCCCGGACGGTCAATGGTTGGCCCATATCAACCTAAAAGTATGGAACCAGCGCAAGGATGGGGACAACCATCTCAAATTACGGAACCTAAGGACCGGTGAGGAGCGTTGCTTGGTATGCCCCATAGACCAGTGGCGGGAAAACTGGGAGCAGTTCACCTTCTCTAAGGACTCAAGGTCCTTGTGGATTGGATACGGGGGAAAGGTCCACAAGATCGATATCGATACGGACGAGGATACCATCATGCCCTTCACCGCGGACATCCAGGTTGAAATGGGACCTTCCCTATACCATGCCTTCTCCATGGATGACAAGGTGCCAGAGGTCTCCTACTTGGAGAGTGGTCACTTGTCCCCGGATGGCATAAACTATGTCTTCAGTGCACTTTCCCAATTGTACACAATGCAATTGCCCCATGGAAAACCCAAGGTATTGGTGGAACAATCCACAGGCCAGTTCGCACCCCGGTATTCCCCTGATGGTTCCAAGATAGCCTATGTCACCTATGAAAGGGATACCATCGGGAACCTTTGGGTGGTTTCCGCGGATGGGGGCGTGCCCAAAAAACTGACCGCTACACCAGGCTATTACCAACATCCGGTATGGTCACCAAATGGCAAATGGATATCCGTTGTCAAGGCCCATGAACCACATACATGGAAAAATGCACTTTCCAATCTGGGCAACCTTTTATTGATCTCAAGTGACGGTAAAACCAGTAAGCACGTACAGGATAGTGTGGAAATAGATGATTCCGGAGGGTTTGCACCCAGTGGAAAAGAACTGGTCCTGTTGACCCGGCCAAGGAAATCAAAATATAAGAAACTGCAAAAGAAGCATTTGGAAACCGGAAAGACCACGACCTTGGCCTTGGTGGATCGCTACGCCAAAGAAGTTTCCCTTTCTCCCGATGGAAGACATGTACTTTACCGTATCGGCAACAGCATCTATCTGACCGATATCACAGTTCACCGGGAATCGACCCCCATATTGAGCCATGGTCCCAATATGGGCCAGATCATAACGATCAACCCCGTACAAGGGGGACATACGGCAGATTGGACGAAAGATGGCAAGGGCCTTTACTACATATCCAATTCCAATATACTGGAAGTTTCCTTGGCAGCGATAACATTGACGTTGCAGGACCCATCCTGCCGAAAAAGCAGGAATGTGGTTCCCACCGATACCTTGGCACACATAACGCTCCCCTTCAAAGAACAGAAGGGCGAGGGCGTACTGGCCTTGACAGGGGCAAAGATCATCACCATGGGCCCAAAGGGGGTCATTGGCAAAGGAACCCTGGTGATCGAGGGAAAACGCATCAGGGACATTGGTCATGCGGGAGAAATCCCCATTCCCGAAGATGCCCGGATAATGGATGTGACGGGTAGAACCATAGTTCCGGGCCTTATCGATATGCACGCCCATAACCTTTTGCCTGATCTTTATTTCCCAAAACAATGGTGGTCCTTGAAGGAAAACCTGAACTTTGGTGTGACCACCGCCAGAGATCCTTCCTGTACCTTTAACAATTTAGGGTATGTCCAATTGATCGAATCCGGCAAGTTGATAGGTCCCAGGTCCTTTGGTGCCATTGCCCACGCTTCCGACCAATTCCGAATAGATACCCAAGAGGATGCCCGGTTTTTGGCCCGTGCCGAAAAGGCGCATGGAGCCCTGTTCCTAAAGGTACATGACGAATATTCCCGAAGGCAAAGACAATATATGGCCATTGCCGCAAAAGAGGAGGGCTTGAACATTACGGGACATACCGCTTCGATAAACCTTCATGGCATATATAATCTATCGATGATCTTGGACGGTTATACCGGACGGGAACATATCACTGGCAATGGCCGATTGTACAATGATGTAGCGGAGCTTTCCAAAATCGCAAAGATCTGGCATACCCCGACCCTTATCAATTCATCGGGCAAATTTGCCGAGATACAACATCGCTACAGATCGCATCTGAACTACCCGCCCATCAAATCTTTGGATCATGTGCCGGATAGTACATTGAAAAAAGCCAGTACCAATACAAACTTGATGCACAAGGAATCGAGGGGAATGTACTATGCCCGGAATTTTGCCAATCTCATCAAAAAAGGTGTGCGCATCACGGCCGGTTCGCATGGGGATTATCCCGGGATACAGTTGCATTGGGAAATATGGCTCCTACAGCAAGGTGGACTTTCACCCTATGAGGCACTCTCCATGGCCACTGTCCATGCCGCTGAGGGCCTTGGGCTTCAAAATGACCTGGGCTCCCTTGAAAAGGGAAAAATAGCGGACCTGTTGATCTTGGAGAAAGACCCTATGCAGGACATCAAGAATACCCTGACGATCCAAACCACGATAAAGAACGGGGTTGTCCATAAACCCGAGCAAGGGCCAATGAAAAAGGGCCGAGAGAATCAAAGATAAGTATTTGATTTAGCTAAATACCTGTCCGGTGCATTCACTGTAATGCTACTGGGCGGGTATGAATCAATTTAGGGTCTTAGGCGATACGTGACCAAATGATCTTGGTAGAGCACGAACACCGTTTGTCCAACAACTTGAAAATAGCGCAGTTCCCGACCCTGATATTTCGGGAGATAGAAACTATGGCGATACGTTCCGTCTTTTGTACGGTAAACGTCAACAACTGAATTGTTACCGAACACCTCCCACGTTTCATTGTCCGATCTTATAGAAGAGTTGATATAAAGGTCGGGGCCAAAGACACAGCTTCCCCTATTGACCTTGGTGGGAATTTTTCCAAAGGTCCTTTCCCTGCCCGAATTGATTTCCACCAATTCCAGTTGGGCCTTGGAAACGGTATCTATCGTACGGGACATATAGCGTTCCCGAAGAAGGGTATCCAAACTGATGATCTGGTTCCTATAATAGAAAACATACAACAGTTGTTCAAAAGCCCTATCATAAAGAAGCATACCGTCACAACAGAAAATGCCATCCACCTGTTTTGGCAAGGTGTAGGAGGGAAGGGTGTCCCCCTGTGCATTTCTTGGGATAAGTTGGGTTTTTCCCCTTACCGCGTCCAATGTCCTGAACACGGTCAAGTGCTTTGAAATCCCATGGAAACCGTCAAAAGAAAAATTGTCATATCCGCTGACATCAACGGTATCGGAAAACAAATTTCCCTTTAGCACCATACCCGCAGGTCCATCGCTCATGTATACTATAGGTGAGTCAATATTCACTCTCAGCCGGTCTACATCGAACCTTTTGTTTTCTGTTGAAACGTTAAGTTTTAAATTAAAATGGACCGTATCCCTCAATTCGGTATCCGTCATCAACAGATGTGCCGGAGCTTCCCTATGGCCCAAAAATAGGTGATGATCGGTATTTCCGGCGATATAATAGCCTTCAAACTTCAAATCCAAGATATTGGACCTAGTAAGTACAGGACGTGAATCTCCATATTCCCGTTCAAAACCGTTCTTGGTGGAATCAACCGTTCTAGACTGAAGAAATAAGATCAAAGGCAGTGATGCCCCGACCAGAAAACTTACCGTAAGAAACAACAATTGTTTTGTATAGGTCTTCATATCAAATAGGCTTTGGTAGATAAAAGAATAGGCCCCAAGATATGGGGCCTAGAATCGCTGATCATGGATCCCTCCGTAATGGGGTCGTACAATCCGCATCATAGATTTGATGTAGGCCGGATTGTCCCGGAACGGGCATTATGCACAAATTAGTAAGTGTAACAGGATTGCAGGCAACCTGCATCTGGCCACAGGGCTGGTTCGGGATCTTGTAATACCCGATCTGTGACATTTCCTCCGTATCGAAAGTGGCCATCTGGGATTCCCCGACCCTTGCGGGTTGGGCCACAAATGCACTTCCGACGGCAAATACGATGACAGCAAGCGCTATCGTTAAACGTGACTTTTTCATATTATGAATACTAATAGGTTACCCCTACTCTTTTTATCAGGTTTTCGGGTTCCCCTGATCCTATCGCGCAATAAAATATCGTTGTCTACTTGAATCTTATCTTTTTGGGTCGGTCGGTACTGAGCAAAATGGAAAACAGTGCCGCCAGGACAAAGAACATATTGAAAATGAGATGCTCCTTCCATCCAAGACTTTCCAGGACCCCGCCACAGGAACAGGGGATATGGTCGCTGAAGTTCAGCAGCAATGTGATATAGGTGGTGAACATTACCATCAGTGCAAAACTCCCATACAGAGCCATTGTCCTGAAGCCTTCAACCAACAAGAGCAGGGCAAGCGCATATTCCACAACCGGTACCAACCAGGCCACCCAAACCACATGTTCTTCCAATATGGGCGATTGCCCCAACTGCACCTTGAACCCATGGAAATCCATCACCTTACTGGTCGCCGCATATATGAACAGCACAACAAACAGAAGACTGACGGTCTCCACAATAGTGTTTGTATATTTTTCTATCCATTTCATGCCAACCGTAATTCTTTGGTTTACAGCGACAAAGTTACATAGGCCCATGGCTCTATGAGGGATTATTTGGGCTCTGGGAAGGATTATTTTGAGAGCATCCTGAGTTCAGTGGGACTATATCCATACCGTTTTCTGAACTCCCTGGCCAAATGGTTGCCCTTTTTGAACCCGACCATCTTGGCAATGGCACTGATGGTCCTATTGGAGTGTTCGATCAGAATATGAGCTTTTCTCAGCCGTTCGTTTTTTTGAAATTGAAAGACGGTCATTCCGTAGAGTTCCTTGAACCCTTTTTTGAACTTGAATTCATTGGTGCCACAGATAAGGGCCAGTACTTTTATAGGGGGTAGGGGCCTGTCCAGATTGTCCATGATGTACTGTTCGGCGGTCCTCAAGTTCTCAACATCCATGATATGGAGGATAGCGGTCTCCTTTTTTGTTGTCTTAGGCAAGAGTTTATGGCTCCTCAATTTGCGCTCAATGTTATTTTTCAGACGCTTTTCATGTACCCCTTTGTTCTGTACCATATCAAAGCAGGTCACGATGATCCTCCGTTTTTCCCCATTGGCCTTAGGGAAACAAATGATGTGGCAGTGGGTAGGTAGGGTAAGACCCGAAGGAGTTGCAAAGTCCAAGGACACGGTCATCTCCCAAATGGAATGGCTCTGGGACACCTTGATCACCTTGCTCCAGCCCTTCTGCGAGTCCGGGGACAAAAGCGCCGTAAAAGGGAGACCGGCCAGTTCGCCAATCGGATGATCCAACATCTCCACGACCGTATCGTTCGTTCGCTGTATTCGGCCCGAACCATCGAGTTCAAAGAACATTTGCACAATGTGCCTATAGGAATCATGTATGTTCACGAACCCTTGGTGCATAAAGGCATCCTTGATTTCCTCTGTGGCACTGTTGACCAAGAAAGTCAATGCCTCCAAAACATCATTCTTATCGGATCGTTCGATTTGGTAAGAGAAGTTCCCGTTGGCTATCTTCAGCAATTGGGCATATATCCTGTCGAGTCTTTCTTTGTTTTCCGGTCGGTCCATATGTTCTCTATTTGTTTTGGTCCCATGGTCTGGTGATCCTCAATTCCGGTTCAGCCATCGTGCAAAAGGAATTGCTCCGCTTCGTGCAGGTCCGCAAAGATGCTGACCGGGACAGTGGGCATTTTTGACATGATGAATTTGGAGAAGGCCCGTTCCAATGGCGTGGTGGCCACAAGGGCCAGGACCTCGACAAGTTCCGTCCCTTCACTTGCCAAATACCGCCATGCATCCTTCTCCACATGCTTAAGGCCTTTTAAACTGCACAGGATGGGACTGGGTTTTCCTTGCTGCAGACGTATCCGGCTGGCCACGACCGTTTTTGCCCCGGGAAGGTCGATATGTGCATGCTCTTTCCAAATGAAGAAGAGTATTCCGTTCTTCAACCACATTGTCGCAATCTCTGTTTCCACATGCCGTTCCATCCGTTTTTTTTTTCAAACGGGGATTAAATTACTGATTTTTCAATTTCACATTAATAGGAAAAATCCTAATATTTAACAGAATCAGCTCTAAAATGGAAAAAAATGTATCTGATAGGGATTATTTTGTAGACCAACAGCACCTTTTAAAGCTTATACTGTTGATTTTGATTAGTTTGAATCCGTAACATTTGAATGGTTATGAGGTGAAAAGCTAAGGTTTGGTGTCAAAAAATGGTTCCATTTGAATCGGATCGGTAATTGCCAGTTGTTCACCAAAGAAAAAAAAAAAAAAATGGACAAGTTTTTTCCAACAGGTGCAGACCGCCCCTTTGTCCATCCGTCCAAAGTCACAAGTGGTACCTTGGATATGTATTAAAGATCATGGACATGAAATATCAGAAACTGCTATCGGAATTTGAGGGTCAATTGGATCATCTGGAAAGTGGGAACGGGGATGTACTGTTCAAGGCGGAGAAGGGGATCGCACTGGTGGAGAAGAGTATCCGGAAACTCCAAAAACAGATCACGGGCAAGACGTTTGCCACCCAGGCCGATGAGATCTATTTCTTCAAGCACGTGAAGCCCCAGATTTTCAGCAAGCTGATCTATTATGTCAAACTCTTCAATATCGAGAGCAAGCGGCCAAGGGGAAACAATGCCGCCCAGATCAAATACTTACAGCACCAGATCGACAAGTTCCAGACCTTTTTCAATGACAACCTGGAATTTTACAACTATTATCGACGCGGGGCCATGTCCCTTGACGATCGGTATTTTGTGCGCGGCAACCGAGATCTACGGCTTCCGCTAGAATCCTTCCACTTTTTGATCGATGACCAGTTCTCCACCTGCCAGGATGGGACCGTGGCCACCATTATGGCCTATGACATGCTCATCGTCTACCTTAGAAAGGAAGTGGATGACTTGACCAATACGTTGGAACCCCAAAAAAACATACCTATGGAAAAACCTTCAAAACTGTTCTGGACCGGGAGCAAGACCGATTTGATCGAACTCTTGTACGCACTTCACTCCAGTGGTTCCATCAATAGCGGAACCGTTGACATCAAGGAAATGGCCTCACATTTTGAGCATTTTTACAATGTGGACCTTGGCAACTACTACCACACCTTTATCGATATCAGGTCGCGGAAAAGTAGTCGGACAAGGTTTCTTGACAAGCTCATCGAAATGCTCAACCGGCGCATGGAATCCCTGGATGAATGAGGCTTTTATTTTTCCCAAGTTGGTACCAACTTGGGAATTTTGGTTTTCGGCCAATTTTGATGCGATATTTTTGGATTTTATCAAAATTTTGAACCCCGCATAAGGCCAAACAAACCCAAAGCAGCATAAATTAAATTTTAAAAAAATCGTTCCCAAGTTGGTACCAACTTGGGAATTTTTTCCAAAAAGACTCTTCAGTTTTGTGGCAAGAACCCGGATGGCGGACCCAAAGAACAAACCGATTGGGTCCACCCCATCCATTAAACCACATTACTATGGGAGCAACGATCATTACCACGGAGGACCTTATGGAGTTCAAGGACGAACTCCTCAAGGAATTCAAGAACCTGATGGTGGAACACACCCATCCCCGGCCCAAGACCTGGCTACGTTCCAGCGATGTACTGGAGCGGTTGGAGATCAGCCATGGCACCTTACAGAACCTTCGTAACAAGAACATCATTCCAAGCTATAAGGTGGAGGGCATCCTTTACTATGATGCCCTCGAGATCGATCAGATCATCTTGGAGAACAGGGTCCAATTGATGGATGGGAGCCTATGAACTATATCAAACATCTCAATGCAGTGCTTGTGGAAATCCATGGGGACGATCGGTTGGCCCCCGGCCATGTCAGCCTTTACCTGGCCCTTTTCTTCTATTGGAACTTGCACCGCTTTCCAGAACAGTTCCCGGTCAACCGGAAAGAGCTTATGAGAATGGCCAAGATGGGTTCCAAGTCCACCTACCATCGATTGTTGCGGAATCTGGACGATTGGGGATACCTGGCCTATTCGCCCTCTAACAGCCCATCACGGCCCAGTACGGTCAAGCTGTCCAAAAATTGGGACGACAGCGGTACACTTTTGGAACGGACCCGTACCATTTTTGGGGCCTACCGTCCCATATCCGTACCGGTTACCATATATAAGAAAACATACCAAACAAGCAAACGCTCTACGGGAGCCAAGCCTAAAAGCCAACTGGAAGTCCTCGATTTTTTTAAGGAAAAAGAATACAGGCTTGAAGAGGCCTTCAAATTTTTCAACCATTACCAGGCCATAGGTTGGAAAGTGGGCGGTAAGGTGCCCATTGTGGATTGGAAAGCAGCGGCGGACAATTGGATGCTGAAGGCAAAAGAACTGAAGTCGGATCACTTGATGGTCAAAACAAAGAAAGACTATGGCGAACCCCTCTAAGATAACCGAAGGCGGTGTGGTCTATTCCCTTGGCCACTTTGACGGGAAACAGGTCCGGTACGACTTTTCCAAGGTGCTGACCTACCTGGACGCCAAGGGCAAACTGCTCTTTGGACGGAAATTCCAAATCCATCCAGAGGACAGGGAAGTGTTGCTAAAGCTCTGCAACTATATGGTCCGGGACCATGCCAGTTGTCGCAAACAAGGCATCGATCCCAACAAAGGCATTCTTTTGTCAGGACCAGTGGGCTGTGGCAAGACCAGTCTCATGAAACTGATCCGGTTCATCACCCCGCACTACCGGCCCTATGAGATCATCCCGGCCCGAAACGTCGTATTTGGGTACAACCATATCGGGCATCGGATCATCGAGGACTACGGCAATGGCAATTTCTACTGCTTTGACGATATCGGGGTGGAACCCATGGGTCGGCACTTTGGCAAGGATTGCAATGTAATGGGGGAGATCCTGCTCTCCCGGTACGATCTCTTTTTGGAATCGGGCCTCCGCACCCACGGGACCACCAACCTGAACGCCCAGGAACTGGAGGAGCGCTATGGCAAACGGGTGCGGAGCCGTATGCGCGAACTGTTCAACCTTATCGCCTTTGACCAGAATGCCCGGGATAAAAGGGGACACCCTCCCAAGGGAGAAGGCCCTGTCAAGGAAAAACAAAGAAAACGCTAAACATCAAAAAAAATGAAGATAGCCACATTAAACATCCAGAACCTGTTCCACAGGGACCTATCGTTCTTAAAACAAAATGCCTCCAAAAACCTCCAAGATTGGATGGAGGAGTTCCAACACTTGTTGCGAAACCCTAAAAAGGAGGAGCATGAGCTGAACCGGATGAGGGAACTCGCCTTTTTGATGGGTTTCAGTCCGCAGACGACCGAACCCTTTTTGACCCTTCGAAGGAAAGGAGGGCATCTTTATGTAAAGCCCTTGGGGAGTGAACGCCAGAGCAAGGCCACCGAACGGGTCGGTTGGAACGGTTGGGTGGAACTTAGGAGCTATCCCTTGGATGAAGGGCGCCGCCAGCCCAAGGTGGAGTGTATTGCCCAGGCCGCACCGGATATCCTGGTGCTCCAAGAAGTAGAGGATAGACCCTCCCTTTCCGATTTCAATAGGGAATATCTGGGCCCAAAATTGGGCGGGGCCTTCGATCAGTGGCTCTTCGCCGAAGGGAATGACCCCAGGGGGCTTGGCCATGCCATATTGGCCCGTAACGGTTATCGGATCACAGGTTTCCAAACCCACGCCCACGAACGGGATGCGACCGATGGTGACCTGTTCGGAATGGATTGCCCGGAATTCACGATTGTGACCCCGAACGGGACGGAGATCACCATCATCAGTGCCCGTTTCCAAGGGGATGGCCTTTCCACGGATTTCCATGCCAAACGAAAGGAACAGGCCCAAAGGGTGCACTGGTACTGTAATCGTTTGAAAGCTGAGGGCAAGGATAAGATCGTTGTTTGCGGATATTTGGGAGAAGTGGCCTATGGGGATGCGCTTAGGCCGTTGTTGGGCGGCAAGTGGATGCGGGACATTCCCCAGCATCTGGATTTTGATGCTGCCATGGGAAAGGGTCCGAAGGATTTGGTGGGAGGGGAGCCGTATAAGGGATGGTCGGCCAAGCACGATTATCTGTTGAGTTCCCCGGCACTATATGGAGCGATGCAACGATGTGGGGTACAAGTCCCTCTTCCGCAAAAGGGCCAAAAAGGAATCACATCCCTTTTCTCGAATCCAAAAGGCTACTCAGATAATATGGCGCATCCCATGCTATGGGCGGAGTTTGACGTATGATTTCTGGGAATTCAATTATATTTGGTGATAAGGGAGTACCCATGGAATAGAAAGACCGCTGGAACCAACGTGATGTCGTTCTGCCTTCATAGAATTTCCAAGTCTCTTAAAAATTGTCTGGCAATGCTTACTAGAGGACATATCATAGGTAAATTGATTGATGACCTAGCTGTTTTACAGTCTCAAATCCAATTAAGGTGTCAAATAGGATTGACAGATTTAAATAAATTCAGTGAGGATTTTATCAAGGAAGTCCTAAATATCACTTTTGATATTCAATTGAAGAATCTCAATGAGGGAAGGAGCAATGAACCGGGGCTGGACTTGGGGGATTTGAAAAGTAAGATGGCATTTCAGGTAACTTCGACCGCCAAATCCGATAAAATCAATGATACCTTGCAGCGTATCACCGAAATACAATGTGACCAATATGATGAAATACGGATATTTATTCTGGGTAAAAAACAGAATTCCTATGTTGCGGTCAAACAGGACTTGATGGACAAATGTAATTTTCAGTTGGATGCCATCATGGACATTGCTGACTTGGGTAAATACCTGATTGCGTTGGATTATGAAAGACTTTACAGTTTGCACAAGCTGTTTGAAAGTGAGTTTCAGATTGTGCTTACTGAATTTGAAATCCCTAATAATGAAGGGGTATACCCGACTTCATTGTTTGATAAATTGGAAATTGCCCCGACCACCTTTTGTGAGAACGCCAAGGGTTTTTTCAAGATGTTTCCAGAGGGAGGGTATTCCTTGGAGGATTTGGAAGTCTCTTTTAAAAAACTCGGACAGCTCCCCAGGATCACCAGGGAGTTGCTTGAAATAATGATTTCAATAGGCTCCGATGGACCCTTTGACAATTACCTTGTAGATTATCAAGAACTGAAAAGAAAATTGAGGATACCAGAGCAGGAGTTAAAAGAGGAAATAGGCATTTTGATGCGAAAGGGATTTGCCTATGATCCCGAAGGGCCTGATCCTGAAATCAGTTTGAAATTGGATACTGTGACCACGGATATCGTTTATTTCGCATTGGAAAGGGATTGTTTGGGAAAAATCCTTGTATCCATGGACTTTACGCTATTGGATGGATAACGGCACCCAAGATCAAGTGGACAAGGACCTAGTGATACCATTGCATGTAAAATCGATTATATGAAAAAGACCATACTTAAGATCACAGGTGTAGGACATGTTCCATCCTCGTTGGATGGTATTGATATCAAATTTTTTTATGATGTCGTAACAATAACAAAGGAAGGAAGAAAAAAGCCAGTGGAGCATAAGATTCCACATGTGGTCCATGTTATTATTTCTGGGACACTGGCCGCAGACTGGGGGTTTGCCATTTGGAGGCCCTCGGAAGAATATGAAGATTTGGCACCCTTGCTTATGCCATATGCCATCGAACACGTAAAAGAAAAATATGACTTGGGCGACTTAAAGGAAAGCGAGGTGGTCAAATTGATCCATGGACCGTCTGCACCTGAATTTGATATGGATGAATTTCCTAAGGTGGTTGGTTATGAAGAAACCTTGGCAGAGAACACAATATCTGTTGATTCCGGTGACCAACACACTTCCCATACCTTGCTTGCAGACACGATTATCAGTACAAGGGACCATATCAATGTATTGGTCCGTGACAGGACCGGTATGCAGTTATTGGAATTGGAACAAGAACAAAATCTCAAAGACCTTTATAGGTCACCTAAGACTAAGGAAGAATTTTGGTATGGGATGGCAGCTCTAGCAAATCTTGCGGGAAAGATCAATAAGGAATGTGTCTTGGCCATGATGGGATTGCCCAAAAAGGAGATTGGACCCATCAAACAATTGGAAGTCTTCCTCAGTACACTTGTTACGAACCCGGATGAGATTATCATTCCCCTTAAGAGCATAAACCACATACGTCAAGGATATCCCATCCATACGGATAAGGTGGATAACTATATTGAAACCTTAAATTCTTTTGGGTTGGAATATCCCTTGACGAATTATCCAATATCTTGGACAATCATCCTGAATGAATATGCTGTGGCACTCAATAAGTTGTTTGATGTCCTCAAAGCACATATCAAGCGATGACAATACTCCTTCCGACAGGGATGTATTGGAAAAAAGGAATGATTTCCTTTCATGAATCCCCCGTTTAATTGATTTCGTTAGGTTTTTGGCATATTGTGAGCCATATGGTCCGTTGTATCATGGGTTTCTTCGAAAAAGACGTTTGCTTTCCGCACAAAGAAAAAGGAAGGATTCTTTAATGATTTCCTTTAGGACTTGGCCAAGCTGCTTGAGCACTTCAATCATGGTACAGAGTCTTTGTCAGGGATTGTAGAATGGCCAATGCGATTGCCGTTCTGCTTTCCGTTTTTCGTGTATGCTCCGCCTCAATACTATTGGATATGAAACCGGTTTCCAAAAGGAGGGAAGGGAAATGCCCATGGGTCTCCCGTAGTACTTGGAAGTTGGCCCGTTTCAATCCACGGTCAACGATTCCAAGAGAAGTACCAAAACGGTCCGCGATCGCAGCGGCCAATTCCTGGGCCATCGGATCCACCGATCGGTCAGCAACAAATATCTCAAATCCCTGTGCCTTGTCATTTGGAGCCTGGTTGCAGTGGATGGATACAAAGGCGTCCGCCATAAGGATCTTGGCCAATCGGCTCCGGTCCCCCAAGGATATCAAGGTATCCTTATAACGGGTCAGATATATTTCCAAGCTGTCCTGGAACAAGGTATGGTTCAAGCGGAGACATTCCGTGGCTATCCCCATGACCACTTCTTTTTCCAAGATTCCATTCGTTCCAACGGCCCCGGAATCAACCCCTCCATGACCGGGATCGATGACCACTATGGGTTTTTGTGCCATGGCCATGGAGAGGGACAAAAGCAATGGGATCAAGATGATGCTTCGTTTCATATTATTATGTTTCGGATTGAACAATTTCCAGTGAATCTTTTCTTTAGATGAGAATACATCAAAAATTAACAGTTTTAAGTGTTAAAAAATATGATTGTTAAAGTGATTGTATAAAATCGTTGGAGATTCCATATCGTAAATCAAACATTCATCAATAACCGGCCCTGATCAGGCCAAAAGTCGAACAGTCATGAAAAACCAAAAAAGAGCATTGTTGCTATGGGCCTGCCTATTGGCATCCCTGCCCATCTACCCCCAGATCGGGGGCATCGAGGATTCCGTCAACGATATCTCGGACACCATCCGTACCATCTTTCCCATCATTCTTGGGGTTATCTTCCTTATCGGTTTCCTGTTCAATGCAGGCCATTTCTTCGGGGAGAACGCCGATCTCAAAAAAGGGATCACCCGTGTCCTGGTCTTTGTCCTTATCGCTGGGGCGGTCGTGGGCATATTTACCTATCTCATCGGTATTGTGGTCTAATCGTAAAAGAGCCTGTTTTTATCCTCTTGCTATGAAACCGTATAAAATCCACCGCCATATCCGCAGTCGTGCCCTGATATTTGGGCTGCCCGTGGCCTTTTTTGCCCTCCAGATGCTTTCCGTCATCGGCTCCTTGATGGCGGTCATCTTCTCCTTTGACCTAAGATTGCTCTTTGGGGCGATGTTGGGCAATGGCATCCTCTACGGTCTCCTCCTCAAATTGGTCCAACGACCGGAATTGTTACGAACGGGAAATGTATTTCCCCATATGATCTCCAACAAAAAAATCACCTTAAATGAAGCATATGATGAACTTCCATGAACGATATCCCATCGTGGATGTGGACCAAAACCGGATCATGGCCAACAATGGGAACCTGGCCTATGCCTACCGTCTGGAACTTCCCGAGATACATTCCCTCTCGGAGAAAGACTTCGAGGACTTCCATGGGCTCTGGTTCCAGGCACTCAAATCCCTGCCCGCGGGCACCCTGGTCCACAAACAGGACATTTATAAAAAAATAGCCTTTGATGCCAAGGACTTACATGGAGATTCCTTTTTGGCCAAAGCTACCGCCAAGCATTTTCAGGGCCGGGAACATCTCTCCCATGAATCCCTGCTCTTCTTTGTTTGGCCCAAGAACAAAACGGTCAACAGTTCAAGCTTTTCCAATCCCTTTGCCCATATCCCCAAAAAGCTGCCCGAGACACTTGGGGAAAAAGCAGAGGAGTTTGGCAAAGCGGTACGGGATGCCGTGATGTTCCTGAACAATGGTCCCCATCTATCGCTCCAGCCCTTCAATCAGGCATCCGTCATCCAATATACCGATGACTATTTCAACGGGTTCAACAAGGGATTTGATACCGATATGGTGCTTGACAAGGACAAGGTCCAAATAGGGGGGCACTGGTTCGGGGCCATGGCCGTGAACAATGAGACCTGTTTCGGGGATGTGGTAAAGACAAGTCGGCCCAATGAGAAATACACGGCCGACGGGTTCCTGTTCCACCAGGGTTTTATCGATGGCCTTGGCCTGACCTTTCCGGGGAACCATATCGTCAACCAGATCATCCATCTCGATGACCGGCATAAATGGCGGAAACTGTTGGAGAAACGTCTGGAGGAGCTTTCCAAGAGCAGCAATTTCGGTTCCCAGAACAAAGTGCTGTACGACAGGGTCTCGGACACCTTGGATACAATAAACCAAGACGATTCTTCCCGGATCATACGAGGCCAGTTGAACACAATCTTTTGGTCAAAAGAAGAAAAGGAACTGGATGCCACCGTCTCGGAACTTGTGGCGCGGTTCAAGGAACTGGATATCCGACCCTATTGTCCCGAAGGCCTGGCCCGAATCCATTACCTGCTCAACAGCTATCCCCTGTTCTCCTCCAATTTTTCGGACAGTGACCTGTATGTGGCCGACCTGAAACATGCCCTCTGCCTGATGGTCAATGTGACCAACTACCGCTCCGATAATGAAGGGGTACTTTTCAACGACCGTTTGAACAACATCCCGGTCCGAAAGGATGTATGGGACGAGGGGAAAAAGCGCATCAAGGCCCGGAACTTTGCCATTTTTGCACCTACCGGAGAGGGTAAATCCTTTTTGGCCAACAACATCCTGCGACAATATTTTGAACAAGGGGTCCGTTTGGTGATCATCGACCTAGGGGGAAGTTATGCCAAGTTCGCCCAGCTCTATCCCAATCAACATACCACCCTGAAATACGAACAAGGGAAAAATCTCGGTATCAACCCCTTTTATAAAACCCCTGGCGAAGGTATCGCCCCGGAGTGGCTGGAGGACCTGACCGTCTTTTTGATGGAACTCTATGGTTCCCATCAAAAAGTGAACAAGGCCCAGGAAGTGGCGTTAAAGAAAATCCTGCGCAGTTACTATGGAAAGATCAAGCATGACCATAGTCTGGACGGGCTGTATACCTTTATCGAGGAAAACCGGGAATCCCTGTTGGGGGAACTGGGCATCGACCGGAGCTATTTTAACCTGACCCATTTTCTGCATATCCTTTCCGAATATGTGGGGGACGGCCTCTACAGCTTCCTGTTCAAGGTCGGGGAAGACCAATCCCATCGCTTGGAGGACAAACGCCTTATCGTCATTGAACTGGACGAGGTCAGGGACAACCGGGAGGTGCTCTCGGTGATGCTCAAGCTCATCAAATCGGCCATCCAAAGGACCATCTGGCGCAACCGTTCGGAGCGGGGGATCATCCTTTTCGATGAGTTTGCCAAGCAGCTCAAGTTCGACAACGTGCTGGAGAGTGTGGAGTTCTATTATCAGGCCATCCGCAAGCAGAACGGTGCCATCGGCATTGTTCTACAGTCCATAAACCAATTGCCCGAAAACCATGCTTCGGCCACCATCTTGGAGAATACCCAGGTCATTTACAGCCTGCGCAACGAAAAAGGATATGAAGCCCTCAAACATCGGCTCAACCTGAGCGCCCATGACCTGGACCAACTCCGTTCCATCAAAAATGACCTGAAGGGTGAACGCAAGTACACGGAGATCTTTATCAAGATCGGTGCTGAGAGCAACATCTACCGATTGGAAGTGCCCCCGGAGGTCTATGCGGCCTACCTCACTGACGGCACCCAAAATAAAGCTATAATGGACCATTTTAAGGAAACCCAGGATATGGAGCAGGCCATCAAGGAATTTATCGCTACAACCAAAAGATCAACAATCCAAAATCAAAAGACATGAGGAAAAAAATCACCAAAACGCTCATCATCACCCTAGGCTTGGCCCTATACCTGCACGGACGTGCTGCGGCCCAGGGAATGCCCGTTTATGATAATACCAATTTTATTTCCCTCGGGAAACAACTCATCGAATCCGCCAAACAGACCGCGGAACTGTTGAAGATGGTGGACGAACTGAACGCTGTCCGGGAAAAGATCGAGAAGGTCAATAATGCCGTCAAGCAGTACCAGGCCGTTAGGGACATCACTCGCAACAACGAACAACTCTTTGAGATGGTCCGGGATGATCTTAGGGAAATTTTGAACTCTCCTTACATCCATGGCGATGAAGTGGAGACCATCTCGAATACCTTCAACGGTGTGATCGAACATTCCTTGGGCCAACTGGAATTTATGGACCAGGTTCTCAGCAGCGACGTTTTGAACATGACCGATGCGGAACGTCTGGAGATATTGAAGGCCCAACGGGAGGCATCCCAAGGGATGGTGGCCGATATCCAACTGAAGAAGCGGCGGTACGATAGGGTCATTTCCTTCCGGAAAATGCAGGCCCTTATCAAGGAGAGGAACCTGAACTATTAAAGGTACGTTATGGGACTCGAATATGTGGACGCGGTCTTCCAGACCATTAAGGACAGCAGTTTTGCCACCTACACCATCGGGGGCATGAAGGCCTTGGCCGTGCTGTTCTTTCTGGTCAACATCCTTAAAAAGTATTATGAGGGCGGAGCCTCCCGGACTGGCTTGACCTGGGGATTGACACCCACCGACCTGATCAAGAACTTTGCCGTGGTGCTGGTGGTGCTTTTCTCCACGGAAGTGTTGGCTACTTTTGACAGTGTTTTGGTGGCCATAGAGGGCCAGTACCGCGAAACGGCCCCCAATCTTTTGCCCCTGGGACTTCAGGAAGTGCCGATAGAGGAGGAGTCCGGCCTATTTGATGCCGCGACCAAGGCCATGGCCCTGCTGTACGAATGGCTGGCCACTCCGTTTTTGGGTCTCCGCACCCTGGCCTGGGCCGGGGCACTGATGCTTTGGGTCCTGGACCTGTTCATCTATCCCCTTTTCTTGGCCGAACGCTATTTTATCCTAGGGGTCATGCAGGCATTTTTTCCACTGGTCATCAGCATGGCGGTATTCGAAAAGTTCAGGGAGATGGGCTATCGTTTTTTTCGGCTTTATGCAGCAGTGTATATGATCGTTCCCGCTTTCTTTTTGGTCAATGTGTTCATCAATGCCCTGTACCAAGAGGTGACGGTCAACTTTTGGCCCAACCTCTTTGGAACGGGGTACGGGAGCGAACTTTTCGCCCCCTTGATCGAACTGGCTGGAATTGGGTTCATCGTGCTGTTGAAGTTCAAACTGTACAAACGGGCGACCTCGTTTACCTTCCGCTTGTTCACCAACTAGAAAGGATCAAAGCTCATTATCAAAGACTAAAGCGCATATGAAAAACACCTATAAAAACATAACCGAAATTTTACGGCTGAACCGATTTATCGTATTGGCCACCGTCGTCCTTTGCCTATTGAGCAGTGGGCTTTCCCTGGGACTGTTCTACCACAATCAGGAGAAATTCCTGAACTCTGCCTTTGTGGTGAGTACAGATGGCACTGTTATTCCCTTGGAACTGGTTGACCAACAGGAAAACCGTGAAGTAGAGGCCTTGGCCCATATTGACCGCTTCCATCGGCTATTTTATGGGATTGATGGTACCAACTATAGAACCCGCTTGGAAAAGGCCCTTTGGCTGGCGGACGCATCCGTGGATGCCATTTATCGGCAAAAACGATCGGATGGGGTCTATAACCGATTGTTGCAGTTTTCGCTTCGGCAGGAAGTGGTCACATTGGACATTGAACTGGACCTCGACCAAGAGCCCTATGGATTTCGGGCAAGGACGGTACTTGAGGTTAACCGGGGGACTGTCACCGACCGCTACCGACTGGATACTTCAGGAGAGCTGGTCCTGGTGGACAGGAACTTTCCGAACAATCCCCACGGGCTGTTGATCACCCATTTTTTCGAGGATGCCTTGCGCAAACTGGAACCACAACCGTAAACCCACACTATCATGAAACTGGAAAAAAACAAAATTATATTTATTGGATTGATAGTCTGTATTACCGCTTTTATCGTGCTATATGCCGTTTCCATGGAGCAAAACAAGGAGGGTCCAGAACTGAAGCAGCCCAACGTCCCTGAACTCAAGGATCAACCTGAGGAGTACGGCTCCAAACTGGAGGCGGTGGATGATATCAAGGAGGAGCGGCATATCACAAAGCCCAGCCTATACGGGGAGGGCCATCTAGATTCCCTATGGGAAGAGAAGGAGCGACAGCGTATCGTGGATAGCATCTACCGTGTTGGTCGGATTGACTATGGGGAGGGTACATATCGAAAATCCAAAAAGATTCCATTGGAAAATGAAGCTGCATTCCACACCAAACCCAATCCATTTCCAAAACAGGAAACCGAACCTATCGATCTCTCCAAAGCCCATCGGGACTTCTTTGGCCATAACATAACACATACCAATGCCAAACCACCCATGGCAGTGGCGATGGTCAATGGGGAGCAGACGGTCCGCTCCAAAAACCGCCTGGAACTGCGGTTGAAGGAGGCGGTGGAACTCAACGGGAGCTATTTCAGCCGGAACACCCTATTCTATGGCTTTGTCAGTTTTCGGGCCAATAGGGTCTTTGTGACCATTGATCATATCGGTTCCAATCCCGTAAGCCTAATGGCCTATGACCTTTTGGACGGCGGTGAGGGCATCTATGTGGAGAACAGTTATCGGGAAGAGGCCACGAGGGAAGTGCTGGACGATGCCGTCCAAGATGTGAACCTGCCCGGAATGCCCCAGCTAAATGGGATCAAACAGGTGTTCCGGCGTTCCAACCGCACGGTCCAAGTGACCATCCATGACCAATACCAATTGATACTCAAACCATAACATTCCATCCTATGAAACCATTCCATCTATTCATTTTCAGTCTTTTGATCTATGTGACAACGTATGCCCAAGTGGACACACTCTATGTCAACGACACCCATAATCTAGCCCTGATCTTTCCCGAACCCATTGCACGGGCGGTTACGGGACATCCCAACTATTCCTTTGACTATGATACCACTGCGCCTGGAAGGCTGGGACTGTTGCAGGGACATCGCGGTATGGACAGCAATCTGTTGGTTTTGACCGATGATGGATTGGCCTATTCCTTTGCCTTGGCATATCGAAAAAAGCTACAGGAAGGCCATCGGTTCGTGAAGGTGGGGGAAAGTATCGGCACTATCGCACCTGAGAAACCTATGGATTCTTTGGTCCAAAATCCCGTGCCCTCTTTGGGGTCGGATACCCTCAAGTACCAAAAGGCCAGCATGTATTTTTTGGAAAAGGCCCAAACGGTACTGCGTTCCAAACGGAAGGGTGGGATTATCCTTCGGCTTCGGGACGTGGCCTATTACGGCAGGGAAACCTATCTCGTTCTGGAGATCGAGAACCGGTCCGCTATCGACTTTGAGCTTGATTTTGTACAGCTCTTCAAGGCACACGGGAACCCGCGAAAAAAGTCCTCTTACCAGAAACTGCCTTTGGAACCCGTTTACAAACATCGTATGCCCACTATCGTCAAAATAGGACAAAAACAACGCTTTGTGTATGTGGTGCCCAAGTTCACCTTGGGGGACCGGGAAAAACTGCTGGTGGAGCTTCGGGAAAAGCATGGGAGCCGTCGTGTGACCATGTAGCAAAAGTGGACGAGCCATCACCCCATCCCAAAACTTTGTGCAAAGTTTTGGACATTTGTCGAAATAATTAAGACATTTTGTATATTTACGGTAAATTACGTCATTGAATGATATCCCATGGAGAAAAAAACCACTACAAAACAGGGGAAGAGCGCGGACAAGGGTTCCGATTCCCCAAGCCCAAGAACTGGCTCAAGATCTAGAAAAGCCCCAAAAGCCAGACATCGGGGCACTAAGGCCGCTGCGCTCAAAAGTGCTAATTTGGAAGCTTTGGAAAAACCACAGGATGCAAGATATGGGCTTCTTATTGCACAGCCGCAGCTTGAGGCCTTACACGGTGATTTTGCCACCTTTGACTGGAACGATGACTATAGGGGCCATGCGCTGGTCCGTGTCATACGCCATGGTATCGACTATGGTGTTTTTGAAAAGATGGCAGAACCAATGCCCTTTGAACAGGAGGCGTGGGCCACGATTCTTAATACCACCACCAGAACCTTGGACCGTTACAAGAAAGAGCACAGGTCGTTTAAATCACAGCAAACTGAACGCATCATTGAAATAAAGCAACTTTATCAAAAGGGAGTTGATGTATTCGGGGACAAAGATAATTTTGACGCATGGTTGGAAACCGAAAACTTATCTCTTGGTCGCATTAGACCGGTTTCCTTATTGGATACCTCGGTGGGCATCCATATGGTCAAGGATGAACTGGGCAGGATAGAACACGGTATCTTGGCATGATCGTTTACCGTCTGGGAAAACAAAGATTCATTGAAGACCTATCCGGGTCAGGTGCCTACATGAATGGTGGCAGGTGGAACAACAAGGGTGTTTACATGCTCTATACTTCTGAATCCAAAGCTTTGGCAATGTCCGAACTTTCGGTACATCTACCCTTGGGAATAGTGCCAAAGGATTACAGTTTCGTCAAAATGGAGATTCCCGACGATAAGATATTGGAGCTTGACATGAAGCTTTTGGACCCTATCGACTGGAAGACCCTGCCCCATGGTCCTGAAACCCAGGCAATCGGTGATCAGTTCATTCTCGATAATACCCATTTGGCACTTAAAGTACCTTCAGTTGTAGTGGAAGGTGATTTCAATTATGTGCTCAACCCGCATTTTCCAGATTATAACAGGCTGGTGACCATTATTGACAAAGGGCCTTTTCCATTCGATCAAAGGATTTTCGTAAGACCCAATACGAATTGAATCATTTTCCCTTTCAATCGTCGCCACTG
The DNA here is from genome assembly GCF_049629585.1 of Flagellimonas algicida. Taxonomy (NCBI): domain Bacteria; kingdom Pseudomonadati; phylum Bacteroidota; class Flavobacteriia; order Flavobacteriales; family Flavobacteriaceae; genus Flagellimonas; species Flagellimonas algicida. The sequence goes on from NZ_JBMYIX010000001.1 coordinate 455,143, forward strand.
CCCCACCTCAAACAGAAACAAAATAATGGTAGTCCACGGGGAAATTGGGTTTGGTTCCACTCTCAATGATATATACACCTTTCCATGGCATTGTATCTTAGTGTTGGGGTTGTTGTCAATCCATTTTAATAATGGTTGTTGTTTTTGAATTTTAGGGAAAATACAGAATACCGTCCATTAATTAGGGATCATATATCAAAAATACTCCAGAGGCACCGGTTAATATTGCCGAGGTAACGGGCATTGTAAAGCCGGCCAATACGCTTCCCCCAACGGCAATCCATTTGCCAAACGCCCGTATATTATCATTGGGACTGAGATCACCTTGTGGTTTTTTTATGGTTTTACGGACAAAGGTCTCAAAAGCCCTCTTAGAAACATGGATTGCTGTTCCCCCTGCCTCAACAATTTTGTCCAGTGCAGCACGGAATTTACAGACAAGCCATGAATTTGTGGTCAAAAACTCCCATTCCTCAAATAAAATCTCTGCAATCCAATCATCCTCTGTCTGGTTCAGGAGGTTTGTGAAAATTTCATTTTCGTTAAAGTTTTCACTTGAATATCTAACAATGTTCTCTGAATATTCTTTTGAAAATAAGAACGTTCGGATGCCATTGATGTCAATCAAGTTTTCATCAATTTCAAAATGAAAGGAGAGACTGGATAGGGCAATTTCACCAAATTCACTGTTATTGTTGAAGGCCTCCCCGAACATCCTGACAAAGGTATCCGAAACTACAATCTGTCCCAGGGCACCTGCCTGGGCCAATCCGATCATTTGGTTTAAGCTATCTCGATGCAACAGCATTGAGACATCGACCATGACTCTATCTTCCATATTATGTATATTTTAAATTCTTCCCATGTCAAATGGACTTCATAAAAACGGTTACATTTCCTTGGATATATGTTCCCCTGACCAAATCATAAGTATTTATTCCAATTTCATTTCAGACCTGTCCTTTATTTCCGTGGCAATATCTGGCCGCTTTTTGTATATGGTTTCTTTAAAGATTTCCTGAATAAAGGGAGCTACCCAGTATTGGGACCCTTCCTCTGGGGTCATTCCGACATCCAAGTAATCCATATAGTCACTTGACATGAAATAATGGTCATTCAAATAAAAGAGGTATGCGAAATGTTGGATGAAAAGCGATTCCATGTCAAAGGAAATAGTCTCCAAATATTTAATCCTATGGGGATTGTGTACCAAGGGATCGTTCAGGACCATGTTGTGAAAGAAATTGTAATGGGTATGGTCATTACATCTGTTCCTGATCTTTTTGTACCGATTGTCCTTATGCAGCAATCCGGTTATGGATTTTACCTTATCGGATTCCCTGATATAATTGGAGATTATTCGGAAATCAGGAATGGTTTCCTCCCCTTTTCTCCAATTGTCAATTTGTTCAACGATGAAGTTTTGGATGCTGAAATGGTCCTGGAGATATAGGTTTGAATATATGTTGATGATAGTGGAATCGTAATACTTGCGAATCAAGGCATATGCATCATTGATCCTTCCTTTTTGCAAAAGTTCACCAATGGAATTCACGGTTCCCTTAATGGAGGAAAGTGCATAGGTATCCAGGTTGAGGAAAGCTTTGATTCCTTGGGGCATCCAATTCATAATGGAAAAGGACAATGAATCGTAGAAATTGGAATAATTCTGCAACTCACCATGCACTTTATGGGAAGTGTATTTCGTGCCCAATCTGTCCTCTATGGTCATTTTTGGAAAACTCATGCTCAAAACGGTTAACACCAGATGGATGATAGTGGTCCTACGTGGTATTCAAGATCAATTAATTTCTGGGGGAAGACTCAACATCCTAAAGATAATGGATTATTTGATCCAAATGTAGGAATATACAACCTAAATTGATATGGACTCCGGTTCCTTCTTACTTGAGACGATTCAGGTCAATATCCAACTGCTCGGCAACTTTTGGAAATATTTCATTTTCGAACTTCATCAGCTCTTGGAATATTTCATGATACTTTTCACCGTTCATCTTCACTTTCATAAAGGTCTGGTCTTCATCGAAAGGATGCTTGGTCAGTATTTCAACTTTTTCTTGCAAATCCCGTCTAGATTTCGAAGGTTGGTAGAATATTATTTCTGACTTTAAGCTATATCTGGCATGGGCGAAAAAGTCCCTTAAATGTTGTAATTGGTTCAGGTCATTGCCATAGGTTTCGGCTATTTCAGGAAAAGTTTGAACAAAGGCTCTCTTTACTTGCCCAAAACTTTTCTGCCAATATTCAATGCGCTTCTCGCCATAATCAGTATTGGCCTTTTTCTCCTGAAAATCCCTTAGCATTTCCGGGTTTTGTTTCAGTATGATTAGATTGGACATAACATTTTGAACCCAAACCATTAAAACAAGCAAATGTCCAGCCATTCCAAGATGTTTCTGTTCGTCATCCATTTTCTTGATTTTTATTCATTGGATTCTAGCCCTATTCCAGTCCAGGAATACCATCCCATTCAAAATTTCGTTTGGTCACCACAAGATAACAATGTTTCATTGATGTCAAACAAATGCTTCTGCACACACCCAACATCGAACCATATTTTCCATAAGGATCAAGTTGGGATAAAGATTTTCTAATCTTTTGCGATTTTAAATAGGGCCTGGGCCTCCGCATGGATCTTTTGGAAGTTATGGGCGATCTTTTCACTGTTCCCAGGGTATTTGGGTACTGGTAGTACCCGTTCCCATTGGGGGATGGGGAATCGGACCCGTTGGTCCTGTCCATCCGAGAAGGCAATGAACTCGCCTTGGCGCAACCGAAAAAAGACATCGGAACGGACCTTACTGACCTCCCGTTCCCCTTTGGTCACCCGGGTATCGGGGTCAAAGGGATCCTGTTTTCGTGTCACGGACCGAAAGGGCCGCTTGATCCGTTCAAAGAACTGCTCATAATAAAGTGCAGTACTGGGGTCGTTGACCTTCCCAAAGAATTGGTAAGAGAGGTTGGAAAGAATGGCGCGACTGGCCTTTTCCCCGTACATCATATCGTTCTGGGCCTTGTCCTGCATCACATAGACCGTGGTGATGTCATAACTGCGGAGGGTGGCGGGTATCCGGTGCATATTGAGCAACCGAATGGTAGGGGCCTCTTCCATGAGCATAAATGCATGGCGTTGTCCCCTGATGCTCATCTGTTTGGTGATGGTGTGGAGAATGGTGGCGATGATGGGCGAAAATGCGGTCTCATACTTGGGATGGTTGACAATGGCGACAATGGAGGGATGTTCGGGATTGTTGACATCCAGATCGATCTCGTCGGCGGACAATGCCATGAAGATTCTCCGGGTACTGATCTTTTTCAGGGCATTGGCCAAGGTAGACAGTACCCCTGCGGTCTGTCGTTCCGATTCCTTTCCCGCAATGAAGGCATCCGCCATGGCCTTGGCGGTGAGGTCCTCACTGAGCCAATTGATCAGTTGCCAGGGGTTGAGGTATTGGTAGATGGCAATAAGATGGGGAAGGGTACAATACTGGGGGTGATGGGTCCTGAGCATCCAGATCATTCCCCCAAGCAGCCCTTCAACCGCATCGTTGAAGAACTTGGAAGATCCATGGGCGATGGATTCCCGTTGTTCGAGCAGGTTTTCCAAAAGGACCCGGGAGACCTCGTTCACGCTTTCCTCATCGGGCAGGTAGCGGGGGGCGATGGGGTTGACCCGTTTATGGATGGTATCGAAGGATACGATATGGAAGGGGATATCCTTGTTATGGAAAAGGGGATAGGCCAGTTCGGTGATCTCAAAGTGCTTGTAATCGTGGATGACCCCACAGAATTTGTGTTTCTGGAAATGGTGCAACAGGGCATGCACCACGGATTCCGTCTTTCCGCTTCCGGCCGACCCAATGATGGACACCCCACGTCTAATGTTCCTGAGGGTCAGGGAGCCGTTGCGCAGGGCCAACCTCACCTTGTATTTGGGATCGATGGGATCATGTTCCTCCCGTAGGGACAGGCCCAATACCACTACAGCATTGATGAACTGGGCCGGTAATACGGCATATAACCAAAGTGGTGCCGATCGGGGCCAGCCCAATTGTGCCGATAAAGTGGCTCCTTCCCCCAGGAAAAGAACGGTCAACGCCCAAAAGGCCCAACGGTGGAAATACTGAAAGCCAAAGATGAGCACTGTAATTAAAGGGTAAAGGACCCACCAGTGGTCGGTCATGAAGGTATCCATTTGGGAAAGGGTATCCGTTGGCATGGGGTCAGATTTCAATGGAACTGGATTTCTTGGCCTGGGCCAGGGATTTTTGCAACTGTACAATGGTCTTCCGGGCCATGGCCGCCTTGCTGGTCGGAATCTTCGGGATGGGCACTTTCACCCCGGTCTTGGCTAACAATTTGAGGGCCAGGGAGCGTTGACCCGTGGGTAGGCCCACCAAGTTGGCAAAATAGCGTTTAGGATCCTTATCCAGGGTCTTTCGGGCGTTATAGGATTCCACATAGTTCCGGTCGTACTTAAAGAGCCGGTCAAAGGTCTTTTCCGCTTTTTCAAAGAACTCGTCCCTACGGAATCCCCTTTTTACCTTTTGGCCATTGAGTGTAGCTTCGGATTCCCGATAGCTGCTCCCCGGCGATAGGCTGAGTCTGTTGGTCACATCCTTACGGCTCATCACGATATGCACGTGCATCTGGGAGCCTGGTTTTTGCATCCCCTCTTCAATGGGCTTCCCATTTTGTTGGTGTGGCATCTGTCTGTATAAGCGGTCGATGTCCCGTTGGATTTGTTTGGGATTGCCATGGATCTCCCCCCGGTCCACCTTGGCCAGGTCATTATGGAGTTTGGCGATTTGGCCCCGATAGGGACGGTTTTCCCGGATCTCGCGATCTCGTCCAGAGTAGGTCCGTTCATGTTCTATCTTGGCAAAGTACTTGAGCTGGTCCACTTGGACAGGCTGTTTTCGGTAAAAAGCTGAGGCATAGTCCTTCATCACCTCGCGAACATACTGTTTGAGTTTGGCGGGATTGTTCTGGATGGCGGCCAGTTCCCGTTTACTGGGGTTGATGGTCAGGGAATAGAACTTGGGTTCGTGCTGCTTGAGACGGTCGGTGTTGGCATCGATTTCCTTGACCACGGTCGCCGGGGCAATCCGGTCCTGCTGTTGATCAAAGAAGGGTTCCCTCTGCTCATGGGGTACGCCCTGGTTCTCTTTCTCTAGATATTCCACAAAGTCCCCGGAACTTTGTGAAAAGGTCTGGCCCATATGTTGTCGTGTGATGGTGATGTACATATTATTGGGTTTTAAATTGTTGTTTGAGGTTTTCAAATTCCTTCGGGGTCATCTCCACCTGTAGACGGTTGGGTCCCAAGGTGGTCCGTACCGATTTGATCCGGTGGAACAGCAGCTCATTGAAGGCCGTCTTGGTGCAATCCAGTTCCTCCTCCAGATTGATGCGCCGCTCACGTTCCTGAAGGAGTTCGAAGGTCATGTCCAATTTGATTTTTTCTGGTTCGGGCATGGACAATTTCCCCTTTTCTTCCAATTCATCCTGGTTGGGCCGGAGCTCAAAGAGCATTTCCATCATGGCCTTGGTGGGAAGGATGCCATCCCTTTCAATGCTCCTGACAATGGAGATCAGGGCATTGATCCGCTTTTTGGTCCCATCCTCCCTCACCCCAAGATCATCGTTGGGGGAGAGTTGGTTCCATTTGAAAAAGTTGAGCATGGCCTCCAGGGTCTCCGTATGGGTAGGGGATACTTCACGGGAAAATTCCCGAAAGCGGTCGGCCACCTCTTTTTTGATACTTATGGCACTGAAGCGGTATTTTTGATGTGCATCCCCCATAGGTTACTGTAAATTTTACTGTGTTTTCTGGGGCTTGGAGCGTTTTTACTGTAAAGCTCATTGAATGTTTTGGATTTATACAACTTTTAATCCATTGAATTTCAAAGGATTGAATCAATAAAATCAATGCAACATGGCGCAGCCGTGTTGCCCTCTTGCTATTCCTTTTTATGCGGCGCATAAAAATCCACAGCCTCGTACCTGAAGGTACACGCATTGCTTTTTGGCAAGGACCAAAAGGAATTTTTTAAGAAAATTCCAACCTCACTTTTTTGGAATTTCCAGTGATTTTGGAAAACCGCTATATTTTTTTCAAAGGGCAAAAAAAAAGCGAACCATAAAAATGGCCCGCTGTCCTTTGCGTTTTGGGATGGCTTACAACAGGCCATCATCCGCAAAGCTGAAGTAGCCACCCTCGGGCACGATGATAAGATGGTCGAGCACCTTGATGTCGAACAGTTCGGCAGCCTTTCGGATTTTTTCCGTCAACTGTCTGTCCTGTTGGCTTGGTTTCAAATTGCCCGATGGGTGGTTGTGAGCCAAAATGATGCCCACCGACAGGGTCTTGAGCACCACGGCAAAAAGGATGCGCAGATCTACCAAGGTTCCCGTAATGCCCCCATCGGAGACTTGGAAAGTACCCTTGACCCGGTTGGAATTGTTGAGCAAAAGCACCTTAAAGGTCTCCTTTACCGCAATGGTATCCCGGTTCCAATTGTCATGCAACACCTTGGCCGCTTCATGGGAAGAGGTCACCCTAGGGGAGTGGATTGCTCCCAATTTCTCGCAATAGCTGATTTTTATTTCATTAACTTTAGCTGTCATTTTTCTAGGTATTTAAAAAGTGTTTGGAAAAATGGGCAGCGGGGATGTTCTGGGGGTATAACAGGGCATCCCCTCGACCATTACTAATACTCGGAGGGCAATAGCAGGGTGTTGTCCACAAAAAAGAGCCGCAGCTCGTCCAAGGGAAAATCCGTGATGTGGTATTGCTGCTCGGTAAAAACGGTACCGCTCCCATCGCTGTAGGCAATGACGGCATCAAAGCCGATCTTTTCCCGTTCCGCTTCGGAATAGCGTTTAAAGTCCACGGTGATAAAAGTGCTCTTGTCCATCAAACTCTTGCCCATGACCGATGCATCCGTAAGCAGCCAATACGCATTGGCGGTTTGGGCAAGGTACTGGACGCCCTCGGTATATAGGGTACGGCAAATCGGCAGGCTATAGATGCACTGCGAACCGTGGAAATGGCTCAACTGTTCCTTAAAATCTTGGATGGATATTTCCATGGGATATAGATTAGGATTAATAAGAAAGTAGGGATGCCCAAAACGGGCACCCCTTTTTGACCTAGGCAGCCTTTTCATTGGCCTTCCTTTTAGGGGTCTCCGTTTTTTTGGCGGCATTGTTCTTGCTGCCGTTGCCAGGCTCAGTCTCGGTCTTCGCCCCCAAGAGTAACACTTCATCGGCCACGATCTCGGTCACATACCGTTGGTTGCCATCATCTGCAGTAAAGGAACGGGTCTTGATCTTGCCCCTGATCCCTACCTCACTGCCCTTGGAAGTGTACTTTTCCAGGATTTCGGCAGTTTTGCCCCAGGCCACGATCTGGTGCCAATCGGTTGATTGGACTTTCTCCCCCTTACCATTTTTGTAATACTTATTGGTGGCCAAGGGGAACCGTGCCACTTTTCGACCACTTTCAAGGCTGGTCACTTTAGGGGCATCCCCCACATTTCCGACTAATTGTACATGATTTCTAAAATTGCTCATGATTAAAGGATTTATGCCCAAAAAGGGCGGTTAGAAAAAAATTGAACTCAACCTCAATGGGAAACCCCGACCCATCCCAAAAACCCACTGGAAAAAGGCCGAAGGCTCCTGATTTACTTATGGTATCTCGAGCGTCTTCCTTTTTTTGATTTTTTTGAACTGCTTCCGATATATGGGATGTGTACGATTTCATGGGTTCCAGTTTTTGATTTACTTCCAGTAGCGCCGTCGCTGTCCCCTTTTTTTGATGCTGATTAGAGTACAACATCGCTAATTGTGCAAGCCATATAAAAAAGAGCCCCAACGGAAGTGGGGTTCTGGCTTTATGCTGGCTACAAGGAGGGATGTTGTTGTTTTGCCTACAAAAAAAGAGGAGGGTCAGCGCGGCTTGAGAGAAGGGGCAAAAAGGAATCCTGTGAAGCCCATATCCCATGGAAGCAGCACAAAATGGAGAAAGGAAACTACAACGGTAGTAGTACCTATTAATTTGTTCGATTGACCTGCATGGTCATTCTAAGGATATTTGGTAATTTTTTTTGTTAAAATTTCAATCTATGTTGAGTTCGGAACATTTCTACAATTATTTCCAGTTGAACCACTTTGACTATAAACAGGAATCCAACCGGTATTTGTTGGAAATGGACGAAGAGACTTTTCCCCGGACCTTCAAGGGAATCATCAATGGCAATAGGAAGGATTACGACAGGACCATCAGGATGGATATCCGATTTACCTTTCTTTTGTCGGTTGAGGCACTTTTCGAATTCATCTTTGCCCTTTTACCCGAAAAAGATGGCACAATGAACGACAAGAGGATATTACAAAGACTTGCCCAGAGAAAGCACAACAATGAAGAAATCAGAAAATTTGCCAAGGGAGAGAAGAACATCTTGGATGAAACCTTCAGCAAAATTCTATTCTTCACTATGGAGCAGGAAGAAAGGCAAATGCCCTTTATACAACACTTGTTCTATGCCGGTGTGGAACAGGATAAAGTCAAACATGATATTAGTAAATGCGTGGATGTGATATATCGTTCCTTAAAGGTATTGGCGAGCGAGCTGGCCAACCGCACAGAATTGAACAGTTACAAACATGGATTGAAGGCCATCCCATTTTTTAAAACCATTGAGGTCTTTGATCCAGAGACTGAAGAACGGCTTATGGAATATGATATGGAGAATACCCTGACCAATTATGTCTGGGATGCCAAAAATAAAGTTTCCCGTTTTGAGACCCAGGCCTTGGATTATGAGCGGGACATCCTGTTGACCCATTGGACTTCCAATCTGATTGCCAATATGGTCCAAAGCAGAAAGTCCATGTTTGATAGCGGCAAGGGTAAATCAGCGCATATCATGTTCTTTAGCGAAAAAGAATGGGAGAGAATAAAAAAGGCGAACGTCAAGGCACAGCGGTTTACAATGAAATTTGAACATGATTCATAATAGTATGGCTCAGGATAAACAAACCAACGATGCCGGGACCAAGCAGTTCAAATTGGGAAAGATTTCCAAGGTTTTGATGTTGCTGGCCGCCCTACTCCTGATATTTTCCTTCTTCGCACCATGGCTCCTCACACGATTCTCCTATATTGACATGTCACCGTATGGAACCGTTGGGGATACCATTGGGGGAATCATGAACCCTTTTATTGCCGCGGCCGGGGTTATATCAACTTTCTTGGCATTCTATATGCAGGTCAGAGCCAATAAACTCCAGCGCGAACTGTTCGAGGAACAGATTGTTGAGGAACGGGACCGGTTCCAAAAGGAACTGAAGGAACAACAAAAACAGTTTAAACAAACTGCTTTTGAACAAAGGTTCTATGAGATGCTGCGTTTGCACAAGGAGAACATAGATGAAATGTTATTCGTGGTACGGCCCATAGCCAAAGAGCCCAGGGAAGTATATGGGCGAAAGGTTTTTGTGGAATTTTTAAAGGAGGTAGAGGCAATTTATGCCATTGTCAAACACTATTTCCCACTGGAGGAAAAGGAATTCCATATTGATTTGGCCTACAGTTATTTTTTCCAGGGAATAGGAGAACAGGATGTAGCCTATGCAAAGAAACCGTCCAAAGACCCACATTCAAAGGCCATTAAAGGGATTATCCAGGTCAATGCGGTTCACAAAAACGGAGGGGGAATTTCTTCAGGGCTAAATGGGATCGCCCACCATACGGGAGACCGGATAAAGAAGTTCCCTGACTGTTGGATGGCCTATGGCCATGGCAGTCAATTGGGCCATTACTACCGGCACCTATACCAAACGGTCAAATTTGTTGCCAAACAGCCTGAGGATTTTATCACCTATGAGGAAAAAAGGAGTTATCTCAGGACCTTGCGGGCACAGCTTTCCAATCAGGAGCAGGCTCTTTTATTCTATAACTTTAAATCGAAATTTGGCAGAAAGTGGAACGACCCAAGAAATAAATTCCTTACGGATTACCGTATGATCCACAACTTGGACAATGGGCTGTTGTTGCATGATTTTGATTTGGTGGAAGAGTTTGGATTGGATGACAATCCAACCTATAGAAAGGAGAAAGGAAGGAATGATGATTACCTTTTCGAATTTCAGGAATATAGGAAAAAGACAATGGAAAAAAGAGAGTGATTGTTTGACGGTAGAAATGAAAACAAAACAACAATACTATGGGAAGAGATTTTAAGATCGGGGATTCATTATTATGGACTTTCCAGACCGATTCTGTCATGCTGGATTTTAAGTTTGATCCAGTAATCTCATTCTTGGATGGTGCCTCGGGGATGATCGCTGAAAAGGAAAAGGAGATCAGTAGGAAGTTTGAAGAGTGGAACGAGAAGCAAAAGCAGGATTCAGATTTGCCCGATGCGTATGACGTGTATGAAAATGAGGTCTTGGAACACTCCAAATTCCCAGAACTGCTCAACAATTCAGTGTATTTGGTGCTCTACGCCATGTTTGAATCCCACTACCTTGAACTCTGTCAGATGACGGGAAGTCTCCATAAAAGTAGGATGAAGGTCCGAGATCTTTCCGGCAACAGTTATATAGACCAGTGCAGGCGCTATTTGATAAAGGTTATCGGGTTGGACATGGACGAAACCATGGAAGATTGGAACGAAATACTTAAACATCAACGTTTGCGGAATGCAATCACCCACAAAAGTGGTAAGATAACTGAAATGAAGAGTGATTTGCGGAGTTTTATTGATAATAGGAACGGGGTCACCTATTACCCGGAACGAAAACTCGTCCAAATTGAATCCACTGAATTTTTAAAGGGCTTTATCGGGGTAATCAAGAGTTATTTCAATAAGGTCAATATACAGATCGTACGACATTATAGTCAAACCTCACGATAATCCATGGAGTCTGAATTTTATGATATCAATGATAGGAACCAAGATTACCAAGAAATAAATCTCTTGGTTGGGAGAATGATTCATGGATTAAAGGCTATGGCAATGATATATCATGATTATTCAGATGATATCAACTCTTTTGAAAGAATACATGAGCTCAAGGACAATTTAGCATATCGGTTAAAATCGGCTCAACACTTATATCTGCTGCTCTTGAACGAATATGAATTGAAAGAGCGGGAACTAACGAAGATTTTAGAGAATGACCCAAGATTGTTTCAGGTTAATTGGGGAGGTAAAAATCCAGTAGCCGGGAAAATTGAGGAGGAGCTTGCGGCCATTTTCGATAGTTTGGTTTATCACCTAAACACCTCTTTTGATTATCTGGCACATATCACCAGCTATATATGTTTGAAAAAAATAAAAAAAACGGTGTACTGGTCTGGCCTAAGAAATTATGCGAAGGCAAAGGGAAATGAAATATCCACTTTATGGATCAAAGAAACCATAGTACGAGTTAATGATGATTTTGTTTCTAAACTAGATGATTATAGGTCCCGATTAATCCATACAAAACGGGATGTTCATCCTCTAATGGCATTTAAATCGAACGAAACCAAAGTAACACAACTTTACCTTTCCGCTTCTGATACGTCAAAAAGATTTTTTAAAAAGAGCTTGGCAAATTATGACAAGGATAAGGGAATTTCCTTATCCTTTCTCGCATCTACTTTGATTCGGGATACCTTGGACAAAATAGAGTTGATGTTAGATGCCTTGGTCTATGAAATCAATGTAGCTTCAAATTTTCCAAATAATTGGGATGAATCCAAAAAAGGTTTGATGTTGATAAGACGTGATCCAAAGACGAAAAAAGGTAAATTAGTTAGTGATATTGAATGGGATAAGTTTAAACATAAGACGGATTAGAAATGCAATGGGACTTGAATAAAATCAATAGTTTGATTTCTAATAAGATTGAGGAAAACCTAAATCTTGACTATAAGGCATCGGCATCTCTTGGAAAACAGGACAAAAAGGTGAATGAAATTTCCAAAGATGTATCGGCATTTGCTAATTCAGATGGTGGAACCATAATCTATGGGGTATCGGAAGATCCTGAAAAGCGACATTTGCCCCAAGGAATCGATCCCATTGACAGAAATTTGGTTTCAAAGGAATGGTTAGAGCAAATCATCCAGGGAAATATTAGACCAAGAATAGATGGAATCAAAATCCATCCAGTCACGGTGAATGAGCAAAAAGGTCATGTAATCTATGTGGTGGATATTCCAAAGAGCAACACTGCACACCAAGCTAAGGATAAGAAATACTATAAGAGATACAATTTTAATTCGGAGGCTATGCTTGATTATGAGATCAGGGACGTTCTTAACCGTACCAAAGACCCCATAATAGACCTTGAGTTTGAAATACTTTCCAAAACGGTAGAGGTAAAAGCATCACCATCCTATCTTGAAAACCCAATTCTTAGCCTGGGTTCCTTAGGAGGGACCGAACCAGAAAAAAAGGTTAAAACGTATTTGACGCTTAGAGTTTGGGCCGTGAACACGGGCAGGGTACTTGCCCAGTATTTGAATGCGGATATTGGGATACCCTATGAATACCTTGCCAAAAACGAGGAGAATAAAGAAGGCATGGCGACCTTTTTTATGGACAATACCGTACGTGAGGTTGTGGACGTACAATTTTTCCCTTCCATGACCGGTAGTGATGCTGTCGAAAAGTTGGGCCCTTCGAGGTATGACCCCATATTGCCGAAAAGATTTCTGTTGCTTAAGAAAATAGGGCTCAATCCGTCAGTTTTGACCTCAGAGGAAGTGTTGCAATGGATAGTATACTGTGACAATGCCGAGCCGAGGGAAGGTGAGATTAAATGGAAGGAAATAAAAGTGTTTGAGAATGATTGAGAGAAATGGTTGACAATGATAAGGTATAGACTATGGCCAGTTCATTGATTTGGTCGAATGCAGCATTCTCAAAGTTCTTCAAATAGATTTCCATGGTAGTGATGGAATTGTATCCCAAGCCCTCACTTACAGGGGCCATTGAGGCACTAAGGTCTTTTTCAATGGTGGTCCATGCAAGTCTAATGGTATAGGTGATCCGTTTTTTCTCTATTTCTGTATCGTAGGCAATAATTTTCAGGCCCTTGTTCATGTTGTCATGTGGAGGGCATATAGTTTTAGTGTTTGACGGAACTTCCAGTATGACCTATTTGTATACTGAAAAATCCGCACCTTTTGCCCTTCAAACGGTATTGAAAGAAATTTGACAACGGAGCAGATAGGAGGACAGGCAACGGTTCTCTTGTCTTGTCCCGGTAATAGAGGATAAGTGATCAAGAGTTGCCCTGTTCCACATATAATTGATGCAATGCCCCCATAAGTAAAAAAAGGATCATCGTATCATCACCATCAAAGGCTTCCCTGATCTTGTTATAGGCAATTCGAACCTGCGCCTCGACCGTGCGGACTGAGATTCCCAAATAATCTGAGGCCTCTTGCTGGCTCAGCCCCTCTAATTTGGTCATGCGAAGGATCTGTTGGCAACGTTCGGGCAAAGTCCCAATGATCTTTCTAAGTTTGATGATCTGTTGTTGGGCATATTCTTCACCTTCTCTTTCATCATGGACAGCATCAAAGGTCAATTCTGCATAGAGGTTGGCCCTAGTCAGGGTACTCCTGTAGTGGTCTATGAATTGGTTCTTTGCCGTGGTGAACAACAACTGTTTAAACCCAAATGGCTGTAGGGATTTTCGTCTTTTCCAAATCGAGACAAAACTCATTTGGACAATATCCTCGGCCAGATCCCGGTCATGGGTCAGGGTAAGGACATAGCCCAACAGCGCCTTGTGGTATGTATCGAAAAACAATTTAAAAGCCTGATTATCACCGTTAATGATCGCCTTCGCCAATTCATTGTCATTTTCGAATGTCTTCATTTTAGGGGAATTGAGTGATGGGACATAACAGACCAACGCCGGGTAAATGTAGAAAAAAGTTAAGAAATGATTAAGTATCTTTTAAGTGACATCCGTTTAACCCATAAACAACACATACCCAATGACCGAAAAAGAAGAACAGCTGATCCATAGGTTCCTTGACCGAAAACTGACAGAGGACGAATGGGACATGTTATTGACATGGTTGCAGAAACCGGCCAATAAAAAAACCTTCAACACCTATGTCAAAGCTGATTATTATCTGAGACTATCAGATTCAGATGCGAATATGGAACGTCTCTATGAACAGGTACTAAAATCGGCCAATGAAAATGGCAGGACCACAGGAGCAAGGAAATTCCAGCTCGGTCGAAAATGGATAGCCGCAGCTTCCATTGTCCTTTTGTTGGGTATGGGCCTTGGCTGGTATTTTTATGATATGACCAGTGAAAACAAGCCCACCCAGATTGTGGAAACCTCCATCGAACAAGGAACCGATGGGGCCATCCTGACCTTGGAAGATGGCACTGAAGTGGTGTTGCAAAAAGGGAACAACTATCAAAACAACTATGTGACCAGTAATGGGGAACAAGTGGTCTATGATAGGGAGAAGGCCAAGGAGAGCCATCGGTACAATACCATTTCCGTCAACCGAGGGAAACAATTTGCCGTTACGCTGGCCGATGGTACCAAGGTCTGGCTGAATTCAGGCTCGAAGCTTACATATCCTGTGCATTTCAATCCAGGGGAAACCAGAGTTGTCGAGCTCTTATACGGGGAGGCCTATTTTGATGTCACTCCCGCCACGGAGCATGGAGGTGATGCCTTTGAAGTGGAACACGGACAACAAAATGTCCGCGTTCTCGGAACAGAGTTCAATATCAAAGCATACCCAGAAGAAAAACAGGTGTACACGACCTTAGTGGAAGGGAAGGTGGAAATAGGTTTTGGCACTTTAAAAGCCATTTTGGTGCCAAACGATCAATCCGTTGCCAATCTTGAAAACGGTACCCTTGAGGTCCAACAATTGGATGTAAAGGCCGAAACCGCATGGCGCGAGGGACTCTTCATGTTCAAGAGCAAACCTTTGGGCGAGATTGCCGTTACCCTCTCCCGATGGTATGATATCGATATAGAGATTACCGAACAATCCATGAAAGATGTCGAATTCAAGGGCACACTGAGCAAGGACCAACCCTTGGAAGAAATATTGGAACTTATCAAGAACACTAAATTCATCAACGCTTATGACATAGAAGAGAACAAAGTGGTCATCCGCTAGAACCGTCCATTAAGTGGACCACTATAAAAAAAGAGAGGGACAGGATTACCAACATCTCACCGACGATAATCCTTCCCCCTGGACAAATAACTAATGACTCATTAATTAAATGCAATCAAATTTATGAAAAACCAAACAAATTGGGCTTCTCCAAAATCCCTTGGAAACAAGCTCTTGTTATTGACTATGAAAGGCTACCTTCTCTTTTTTTGTACTTTGGCCATGGGAATGAACACGGACAAGGTGTTATCCCAGCAAATGGTAGTCATTGCAACCGACCAAGTGCTGACCGTGGATGAGGTCTTTGACCTTATCATGGAACAGACGGACTACAATTTCATCTACCAAGTGGATCTCTTCAAAGGGAAGCCAAAGGTCGAGTTAAAGAAGGGAAAGATAAAAGTGGACAAGCTTTTGCAATTGAGCTTGGCCGATTCTCCCGTAATTCTCGACCTGACCGATTCCAATACCATATTCATCAAACCCGAATCCATGTCCATGGACCAAAGACAACAGGATTTTGTGGTAACAGGCAAGGTGACAAACCTGGACGGGGTTCCTTTGCCAGGGGTCACTGTGCGGATAAAAAACATGAACCGTGGTGTGGCTACCGACTTCAATGGTGATTTTAAAATTATGGTGCCCGATGAATCCAGTGTTCTGGTATTCACCAGTGTCGGTTACCGCAGCCAAGAGATTTCCGTAGGCAAGCTGCGTACGGTCAATATAAGTCTGGAGGAAAGCGTCAGCGAACTGGACGAAGTGGTGTTGAACGCGGGCTATTACAAAACCTCCCAAAGAAAGGCCACTGGAAATATTGCTAGAATAGATAAGAAAACCATTGAAAACCAACCTGTCAATAATCCTTTAGGGGCCCTTCAAGGCTATGTGTCGGGAGTTGACATAAGACAGACCACAGGAGTTCCTGGCGGCGGTTTTGAAATCGAGATCAGGGGCAGAAATTTTATAAACGGGGGTACAAATCCTTTGTTCATTGTCGATGGCGTCCCTTTTAGCTCAGAGTCGTTGGAAGCAACCCGGGTAGGTTCACAGATTAATCAAGCGAACGTAAGTCCGCTGAATGCGCTCAATCCACAAGACATTGAAAGTATTGAAATTCTTAAAGAAGCAGATGCCACGGCCATTTATGGATCTAGAGGTGCTAATGGGGTGGTATTGATTACTACAAGGAAGGGAAAAGCTGGGAAAACCCAATTCACGGCAAACTTAAGCACCTCCCTGGGAAAGGTGAGCCAGTTCAGAAATTTAATGACCACGGATCAATTTTTGGAAGTTAGGAGGGAAGGGGCTGTACAGGATGGCTATGGCTCATTTTTAGAGGATCCCGCTTTCGATTTTTTCTGGCCTGATATTACGGTGTGGGGACAAGATCGATATACAGATTGGCAAAAAGAACTCATTGGGGGTACAGCCTTCAGAAACAACGTACAGCTTTCTATATCTGGCGGTAGTGATCAAACCCAATTTTTGATCAGTGGGGCACATCAAAAACAGACCACCGTTTTTCCGGGAGACTCCAATTATAAAAAGACAACCGTGCACAGTAATGTCAACCACCAATCGAAAGATGGCCGTTTTAGTTTGAATTTTTCAACCAATTATGCGATAGAGAACAATGATTTACTTCGTCAAGACCCAACAAGCCTAGCCTATTCCTTGCCACCGAACGCGCCTGCGGTATATGATGAAGAAGGTAATATTAATTGGGAAAACAATACGTTCCGGGACAATCCGATGGCCCAAATGCTAAGGGACTATCAAGTACAAACAAAAACACTCATTGCAAATCTGGGAGTATCATATCGCTTATTGTCAAGTTTGGAATTTAAGACAAACTTAGGGTATAACAACAGCGAATATGGTTCCTTCAATACTTTTCCACATGATTCCAGAAGTCCCGGTGACGGATACACATCAAGGACCGGTTCAATCATTGACCTGAATACTTCAGCTCGTGATTCTTGGATCGTTGAACCACAAATAAACTGGATGCAGGAATGGAACGGCCTAAAACTGGATGTGTTGGTGGGATCCACCTTTCAACAAGAGACCACGGAACAATTTGTGCAGCGGGGTAGAGGTTTTGCCAGCAACCAACTCATCCAAAATATCGCTGCTGCAGAAACTGTTGAAATAGTGGATGATATCGATAGTGAATACAACTATCAAGCCTTTTTTGGTCGACTGAACCTAAATTGGAAAGACAGGTATATAGTTAACCTTACCGGTAGAAGGGATGGTTCCTCGCGGTTTGGGCCGGGAAAACAGTTCGGTAATTTTGGAGCTGTCGGGGCGGCTTGGATTTTTTCCAATGAAAACTTTCTTAAAGACAATCCAACGTTCAATTTCGGTAAGATAAGGGCGAGTTATGGCACTACCGGGAGCGATAATATAGGAAATTATAAATTTTTGGATACTTATACCACGTCCAATGAGCAGTATAATGGCATCAACATAATGGAGCCCTCTGGAATTTTCAATCCTATCTTGGCTTGGGAAGAGAACAAAAAACTTGAGTTTGGTCTTGAGCTTGGATTTTTTAAAGACCGGTTAGTATTGAATACTTCTTGGTATCGAAACCGCTCATCCAACCAGTTGATAGGAATTCCTTTGGCGGCCACAACTGGTTTTGGGAGTTTAGAAGGGAATTTTGATGCTGTTGTTCAAAATACCGGTTTTGAATTAGATCTTAATACGGTTAATGTCCAAGGTAAGGGGTTTCGATGGACCACAAGCTTCAATATCACAGTTCCAAAAAATGAACTGTTGAAGTTCGATGACATTGAAAATTCCACATTTGCCAATAGATATGAAGTCGGAAAATCCTTGAACATTCGTTATTTATTCCGCTCCCTTGGCGTAAATCCGGAAACCGGTTTATATGAGTTCGAGGATTTCAATAACGACGGTCTCACCGATAGGACAAATGATAGACAGGTCACAAGGGATTTTACGCCCGATCTTTATGGTGGTTTGGGCAATACATTAAGGTATAAGAATCTATCCTTGGATTTTTTCTTTCAATTCAAAAAACAATTGGGGTACAACTATTATCGGGATCAGAATTTACCCGGATACCCTAGGAATCTACCCGTGGATTTTTATGACCGTTGGCAGGAACCTGGAGATATTGCTCCCTATCCACGTGCAACGGCTGGATTGGACTTTAGCGGTGATCTACCCTATGTTGGCGGATACCAAGCTACGAGTGATGCAGCCGTTACGGATGCTTCATTTATTCGATTGCGCAACGTTTTGCTGACCTATAGAATACCAAAGGGTTTTAGCCTAGGGTTGGATGCAAGCGTCTATTTACAAGGCCAGAACTTATTGACCATCACAGGGTATAGATTTGGCGACCCAGAACAGACAAGTTTTAATTATTTACCGCCACTACGTCAATTCACGTTGGGATTGAACCTAAACTTTTAAATTATTGATTATGAAGACTAAGGAAATCAACATAAAGAAATCAATTTTACAGCGTGAGCACTTGAAAAAATGTGTTCATAGCATAAAATACAAAGTCCTTTTACTAGCAATACTCGGGATTAATGCCTGTACGGATTTTGTTGAAATCGACCCTCCAAAAAATACCTTGGTAGCAGAAACGGTTTTTGAGGATTCAGAGACCGTAGAATCCGCATTGGCCAATGTGTATGTTAAAATGCGGGATGACGGTATGGTATCGGGTAATTTTGGCTTGGGTTTATTAATGGGTTCCTATAGCGATGAATTAGATTATTATAACTCTTTTGTCGAATATTCGAGGATATATAATCATGGCGTCATAAATAGCAGTTCAACTGCTTTGGAATGGTGGACCCATGCCTATAATATCATCTATGCGGTCAATGATATCATCATTGGTCTTGATCAAACACAAAGCTTAAGCACTGCTGAAATAAATGAATATAAAGGGCAGGCGCTCTTTGTTCGTGCTTTTATACATAGTCTATTGGTGGGCATGTACGGTGATGTCCCTTATATTACTACAACCGATTATTTGAAAAACAATACTGTAGGCCGCATGTCGGAAGCTGAGGTGTATGCACACGTTATTGATGATCTTATCGATGCTATTGATCTCTTGGGTGAGGACTATGTGGTGAGCGAACGTGTGATTCCCAATAGATGGGTTGCCAAAGCACTGTTGGCGCGGATTTATCTGTATACGGAAAACTGGGGGTTGGCCGAGACAACGGCATCTCAAGTATTGGATGGGTTTGAACTGGAACCAGATGTGGCCAATGTCTTTTTGAAGGAATCCTCCGAGGCCATATGGCAGTTCAAGCCTGATGATTATCCGGACAACAATGCAAATGAAGCCTCTTGGCTGATAATTCGGATGATACCAGGAAATTACTATGCGGTCACTGATGAACTCTTGTCGTCGTTTGAGGAAGGAGATCAACGGTTGGAGCATTGGATCAGTAGTTTTACAAGCGAATCTGACGAAGAAATTACATTGTATTATGCCCATAAGTACAAGGAAGCTTTCTACACCACAGAATTATCTCTGGAGTATACCATAGTATTCAGATTGGCGGAACAATATTTGATTCGTGCCGAGGCTAGGGCACAATTGGAAAATATTTCGGGTGCACAGCAAGACTTAAATGTCATTAGGAATAGGGCAGGCCTGGCCAATACAACAGCGGCCGGCAAAGCCGATCTATTGGATGCGATCTTACAGGAACGTCGTGTTGAACTGTTCACTGAACAAGGGCACCGTTGGTTCGATCTTAAACGAATGGGGAAGGCCAGTGAAGTCTTGGCCCCAATAAAAACCAACTGGAAGGATACGGATGTACTGTTTCCGATTCCTCTCAATGAAATCGAGTTGAACCCGAACCTTGAACCCCAGAACCCGGGGTATTGATCCTTTAAGCATACTGGAATATTCATTCTGCCGGTCTCTTTGATACGAGTGCCGGCAGATAGAACAGTGTCCAAAAGGAATATGCTTTTAAATGTTACGACACCCTGGTTGATAAGGTTTAATTATCTGCGGGCCAGATGATAATGCTCGAAAGAAATACTAATCCATAATCTTAAAACACAATGAAAGCTATTTTAATGATCCGTTCAGCAATGCAAGTGTTGCTATGTTCTTGTTTGACTATTAGCGGATGGTCCCAAAGCACTAGCAATAAGGAATCAAGTGCGAAGGAAGCATGGGAAGAACTGGACAGTATCAAGAATTATTTTGGCACACCCGATAAGGGGTTATCGATTTTTGAAAGAAGACGGCACAATGATCAAATCGCATCCAAAAAAAGTAAGCTAGCAGCCTCTTTTTTAAGGGATTATCCCGACGACCCCCACTATGATGAGGTGCTGGACATGTATTTCCACCGCACCTTCACCCCCGATTTTATTGAAGATCAAATATCAGACAGCCTGTTAACAGAAATAAATAGGGTATCGGTCCAATATAGAGCGTCCAAAACTAGAGAGGAAAAGGCTGAGATTTATTCCAAATTCAACAGGGTTGTTCCAGTGGACCATCAAGCTATGGAGGAATGGCTTCGGTTTGGAAGGAGTTTGGCCGCTTCGAAATCCAATTCAGATGCGCCTATGAGCAAAAAAATGGGAATTGACCTGAAGGTGTTCTATAGGGATTTGGAATTGGCGCTGAAATACTACCAAGGACTGTACAAAGATCCTACGGAAGAAAATTATTGGGAACGGTTCGATCTCCACTATTGGGAAACCTTCCGCTTGAAAATGACCGAACTTCTAAACAAGTATTCAAATGAGGAATCGATCGCGACCACGGTCCAACGTTTCATAGGTTATGTATCAGGCTATGCTCCCTCCCTTCAGGAACCCTACTGGGCCCATTTTTTGGAGATAACAGAAAGTGGAAAACCCTTTTCCGATCAATCGGCCTTTACGGCCCTTCATGAAATAGCCAAGAAAAACATGGCAGCACTGGAAGTATTGAAGCATAGAAGTCCCGATGACCCCTTTCAACTGGAAGTTACGGATATGGGGGGCAATGTCATTGACCTTGAAGATTTTAGAGGGAAAGTCGTCCTCCTTGTATTCTGGTCCATTCGATGCCCCTACAGTATCAAAGAAATGCCACAGGTAGCCGAAATGTACAAGAAATACCGGGATAAAGGTTTTGAGATCATCGGAATCGCGGAAGAAGGTGAGGCTGCAAGGGAACATGTTATGGACATCACGGAAAAAGCGGATGCGACATGGCCCCAAGTCCTGGATAAGGGCAAGAAAGCTAAGGTCAATCACCATGCACTGTTCCAGATATCATCTTATCCCACAGTTTGGCTGTTGGACAAAGAAGGAAAAATAGTGGACAAACATGCACGGGGAAAACGACTCGAGCCCCTTATCCGCGAACATTTGGGGCTTGAGCCCTTGAAATTCAATTATAGAAACCCCTTTGAACCAAACAACGACTAGAATTAAAAGTAAGGTCTAAAAATTAATGGCAATGGAAAACGCAAGATTAAGAATAGAAAATCTCTCCCATCGGTACACCTCCCAATGGGCGGTCAAGGATGTAAGCTTCGATGTCACCCATAATGGCGTCATAGGGCTTCTGGGCTCCAATGGGGCCGGAAAATCAACGTTGATGAACACCATGTGCGGCACCCTTTATCAAACCAAGGGAGATATTTTTATCAACGGAATTGATGTTAGAAAATATCCCAAAGAGGCCAAAAAGCAAATTGGATTTTTACCCCAAAAAGCACCATTGCACCCTGATTTGACCGTTGATGAATATCTGTTGCATTGTGCAAAGCTAAGGCATACGGACAAGAAGATCATCCATGATGCCATTGAAGAGGCCAAACTCAAGTGCGGTATCATGCATTTCAGCAACAGATTGCTGCGAAACCTCTCAGGAGGATACCAACAACGCGTCGGGATCGCACAGGCAATTGTACACAAGCCTTCTTTTGTTGTATTGGACGAGCCAACCAATGGTTTGGATCCCAATCAAATCATAGAGGTCAGAAATCTAATAAAGAATATTGCCAAGGACTGTTCTGTCCTTGTATCCACGCACATTCTATCGGAGGTTGAGGCCATTTGTGACCACATAAAAATGATTGAGAACGGCGTTATGGTCTTTGAGGGAACCATCGAGGAATTCCACAATGTGATTGAGACCAATACAGCTCTGGTAAAGATGCGAACGCCACCTTCCATAGAAGAACTCGAAAAAATGAAAGGAGTGGATGCCGTGACCCCTTTGAATGCCAAGGGCGTGTTCCGTTTTAAGGTCAACAATGAAAAGGACACGCTTGAGAACATTGTCGAGCTGAGTATAAAAGGAGGGTGGCACCTGTACGAGATAACCGTCGAAAAGACTACACTGGAAGAAACATTTGCCGCCTTATCAAAAAAAGAATTTGTCAATCAAGTTTAAAACGAAAGAATATGAAAACAATCCTAAATATTGCGAAGACAGAACTGAAGAACTTGTTCTATTCCCCCATAGCTTGGCTGATTCTTATCATTTTTACCATACAGGCGAACATTACCTTTCTAGACATGTTTGAGTTGCTGTTAAAGTTTGCGGATTCAGGTAGGAGCTCATCTAATATCACAACAAGGATATTTACTGAACCTATGGGGGCCAGAACCGTGTTCATCAAAATACAGAACAACCTATTCTTATATATCCCCTTATTGACCATGGGATTGATGAGTCGTGAAATTAGCAGCGGTTCTATAAAGCTGCTGTTCTCTTCACCGGTGTCATCCTATCAAATTGTTTTTGGTAAGTATTTTGCCATGTTGTTCTATGGCTTGATCCTCATAGGAATATTATCACTGTCAGTAATTTTTGGAAGTATGGGGGTCAAAAATTTGGATGTTCCCTATTTGCTTTCAGGGTTATTTGGTGTATATCTATTGATATGTGCCTATTCCGCAATTGGACTTTTCATGTCCGCGCTCACGTCGTATCAGGTGGTGGCTGCTTTCAGCACACTCGCAATTTTGGGCGCGTTGAACTATGTTGGCACGGTTGGTCAGAGTATCGCATTCGTACGTGAGTTGACCTATTGGCTGTCAATGTCCGGTCGCACGGAGACCATGATTTCCGGTTTATTGACCAGCGAGGATGTTATGTATTTTCTAATAGTGGTCACTATATTTTTAGGGTTTACCATTGTTAAGTTGGAAGCTGGAAGGATACGGAAAAAGTTTGTGAACTTTGGTAGGTATGCCTTAATTCTGTTGATTGGTGTCGTGGGGGGCTTTGTCTTCTCAAGACCAACCATAAAAAGTTATTTGGATGTAACTGCAAATAAGCACAATACCCTTCGTGAGAACAGTCAGCGTATTGTCAAGAATATTGATGGTAAATTGATCATAACCACCTATGTGAACATTTTGGGATACAACATGTACTATGGGGTTCCCATTAGGGTCAAGGTCGATATGGAACGCTTCGAGAAGTATATCCGCTTTAAACCGGATATCGAACTAAAGTATGTTTATTACTGGGATACCCCAAGCAATAATCCTTACATCTACAGTCGATATCCAGACGATTCTGAAGCTGAAATGGCAAAAAAAGTGGCAGATCTCTATGACATAGATTTTAATGAAGTCTTAGGTCCGGATCAAGTAAAGGGCATGGGATTGAAAGAAGAGGATAACGTATTTGTAAGGCTTGTGGAGCATCAAGATGGAGAAAAAACATTTCTTCGGATTTTTAAGGATATGCAGGTCATGCCTGACGAGAAGGAAATCACCGTGGCCTTGAAGCGTGTCGACAAAAGAAGTATTACAGTGGGCTTTGTAAAAGGTCATGGTGAACGGGAAGTGTTCGGTACGGGAGACGCTGACTATAGCAGGGTCTCGGTTTTGAAAAATTATAGGGAGTCACTGATAAACAATGGATTTGATTTTGAGGAGATAGACCTGTCTCATGGAGATGTCCCGGCAAGCATTGATATTTTGGTAGTGGCCGATGCCAGGTCACCCCTATCAGAATTGGAACAGAAAAGATTGTATTCCTTCATAGGCAATGGGGGTAATCTGCTCATTGCTGCAGAACCCAACAGAAGGGAGCATTTGGCCCCTTTAGCCAAACATATTGGCGTCGAATTTATTGATGGGGTCATTGTGGAACCCAGTGAGAATTTTTCCCCCACTTTGGTCATAAATAACCTTACGCCCAAAATTCAGGAAGAAATCTCTTTTGTATTTGAACGTATGGCAATACGGAATGAAAAAGTGACAACACTCGAAGGTATGGGACTGGAATATGAGCTGGCCAAAGAAAAAGGGTATGCGGTTACCCCCCTTTTACAGACCAAATGGCGTGGCTGTTGGAATGAATTGGAATCCACAAATTTTGAGGGGGACAGCTTGGTTCAGAATACTGATGTTGGCGAAATTCAAAAACCTTATGAAATGGCCGTTGCACTGAGTAAACAAAAAGCTGGCAAGGTACAACGTATAGTGGTCTTGGGTGATGCGGATTGTTGGAGTAATAGTGAGGCATTTATGCAACGGGAAGATTTGGAAACCAATAATCCAAGATTTATGATGGGTATTTTTGAATGGCTCTCCAATAGTGAATTTCCAGTTGATGTGCGTAAACCGCAATTTCAGGACAATGGATTCAAAATCAGTCAGTCCACTATCAAAATATGGAAAATTGTGCTTGTCTGGTTGTTACCATTGGGAATTGCAATTACCTATTTGTCCATATGGCTGACAAGAAGAAAAAAATAGATTGATCGTGACCAAATTTCTTTGTGAATCAAATTAAGGATATGGTCAGAAGATATCTCTTACAATCAATTACAGTTTAACATTAAAAAAAATATTTTTATGAAACGAGTTTATACAGTTATTCTATGGGTATGCGCTGTTGGTATAGTATCAGCACAATCTGTAGATCAAATTATCGAAAACCATATCGAAAAAATAGGTGGGAAAGAGGCTTGGAGTAAAATAAAATCCATTCACTTGAAGGGAGAGTTCATTACTTCTTCGGGGTCTGATAAGATTCTTACCATTAGTAAATCGGGAAGGCTTTTAGGCAATAAGATAGTAGATGGGAAAAGGGTGGTACAGTTTGCTTTTGACGGGGAACATTTTTGGGACTATGATTTTGTCAAAGGTGAGTTGACCAAACGGAACTCCAAAATATCGTCCAAGGCCAAAAAAGAAGCCCAGGAATTTCCGCTGATGTTTGTGAAAGCAAAAGAACTGGGATATAGAATGGAGCTTATTGGTGAAGAAAAGATAATGGGGGAAGACTGTTATAAATTAAAGATTAACAAAGGAAAAACCTTTGTGAAAGGAAAAGAAGTTGATGATGAAGCCATTTCATTCATAAACAAGGACAATTATTTGGAAATGTTGGTGGAAAACCGAAACACAAGAAGTGATCATATGGTATATACCTATTATCAGGATTATAAGAATGTTAATGGGATCTTATTGCCCTTTACCATAACTTGGTTTATCAATGAGGTTCAACTGGCTATCAATGTTGAGTCCTATGTCTTGAATGCTGAAGTCGATGAAGCCCTTTTTGAGTTTGAAAAAAAATAATACCGATAAAGATAAATGGTCACTGGCAATATGGGTGGGGATGCTATCGGCGATCAAGCCAACCCCATCCATTTTCTTGTCAGTAAAAAGAAAGTGAAGATATGATCTTTGACCTGCTCCCGAATGGACTTCAGGGCCTTGCCAATCTGGTTTTCCACAGTCTTGGGGATATCCTCAACTTGGGCAATTATCAAATAGCTGGCATACCTTGTATATTGTTTTAGTTTCACGTAAAGAGAACATACATATTGTTTGGATGGGTCCATATGGGATAAGTTTTAATTTGTAGTTTAGTTAGGTTTTCGGAGGGTAATAATCTTATACCCCGGAGCTATGGACAGGATAAGAGCTCTCCGTGCGGTAAGGAAAACGGACAGACATAGTTCATGATAATTTTGATGTCACCACATTTTGACAGTTTGAACAAGACTCTTTTTTAAAGATCTTCATGATCATATTGTATTACTCAAAAAGAAGATTGTTCAGGATATACCTTAAAGATAGGTAGTGTCGCATTCAGGTCAGAATCCAGAAAATCGGTGACCATTGGGATAAGCACATCCGTCTTTCGGATCATCCCGATATGGGTGGTGTCGAGCAGGATGGCCAAACGGAATTTTGGATGCCCGTTAATATCGCCCATCTTTCCAGCTCCCTTGGCCCAGAATATAGTTAATTAGTGTTATTCACTGTTGGCCGCTCGTGTTCTCTACATTTTCTTTTATTAGCCATGGCTTAGATTAAAAATAGGCCTACAGAATGTGATCATACAAAAGGTATTTTGGAAAGTAAGTGACAAATCCTGCTATCCAACTACAAGAAGATTTGCTTCGTCCAAGGATTCATTGGTAAAACTTTTTAAGTAAATTTCAGTAGTGACCACGCTTTGATGCCCAAGAGCATCACTGATCATGGCGATGGAAAGACCCATATGTTTTGCTATGGTCGCCCATGAATGTCTTAGGTAATAGGTAGTCAGTTTTTCATCGATTCCAGCATCTTTGGCCAGTATTGCTAAATTTTTGTTGATGGAACTGATATCGTTCCTATATTTTTTGAACATTTTTGGAGACCCATCATTACCGATGGGAAAAACAAAATCATCAGGTTTTTTTCCTTGTAGATAATAGTCAAGGACTTTTTGGAGCGCAGGGACAATTTTCACTGTTATAGGGTCATCGGTCTTGCTACGGCCATAAAAGATATATCCGGAATGGATGTTTTTCACCCTCAACTTTGCCAAATCGATAAAATTCATTCCTCGGGCCATGAACATAGTGATAAAATAATTTTTGGTATGCCACATAATTGTTTCACATGGATACTCGACCTGCAATACCTTTAAAATGCTTTCTTTAGGAAGAGCTTTCTTTTTGACTCGCTTACTGGTCGGGATCTTATATCTTGTAAATACATTTCTTTCGGGAAAATATTCATCCTCGTTAATAGCGGCATTATAGATGGCCCTTGCCCCTCGCATATAGTTGCTTATGGTGTTGGTGACGTTTCCCCTGGACCTGTGTTCCGCCTCAAAGTCCTTAAGGAAGCGGACGGTTATCTGAGATAATTTCAGGTCTCTACCGCCGTTCTGGTCCATAAAGACCTTGATACAGTCCTTGTACCATTTGGCGGTGCCGGGCTTATTGGCCTTAAGCTTTCTTTGGATCAGGACTGCGCCGAATTCGGAAAGCGTGATGCAATTTTCATATTTCTGTTTGATCTCTGTTTTGTTGTCGTTTTCCCATGACCGCTTTATTTCATCTACCAGGGTGTCCACCGTTATGTTATCGATGTTCTCACCAAGGTCAAGGATGAGTCTCTTGGCCATCGTAAGCTTTTCAAACAACTCATGGTTGATAGCATCACAGTCAAGGTTTGAATTTTCCTTGACCGATCGTTTCAAGGTGCCTTCTTTTTCATTCCATCCCTTTGGAGATGTATAGTGAGACAACCTAATGATTCGAGCTTTTTTGTGGAATACTCTGACCGCAATGGGATATAATCCTGTAAATTTACTTTGGGATTCGGTCCTGGTGTCAAGTATGATCCGTGCTTTGGCCATAATAGTTAGTGATAGTGATGAAAGTAAGAAAATAAAAATGCACACTTTGTGCACACTTTTATCTCAATCCATTAAAACACAAATAACACTAACTATCAGTAAATGTGTATTTTAAGTATTTTCAAAATACTATTTTAATTGAAAAGCATCGATTTTTTGGGACTTCTAAGCAGACGGTCGAAGGTTCGAATCCTTCCGCGATCACCGATAAAAAAAGCAAGCTTTAAGCTTGCTTTTTTGTTTTGTACGATTTGGATTTTCCGCTCTTTCCTCTATCCTCCGGTTACTTCTCGAATCACACGCAGCCAGTTGAGACCAAGGATTTTCTTGATTCGTTCGTCGCTATAACCCAGCCTTTGCATGGCCATAGTGATTTGGGGAAAGTCACTAATGTCTTTGATTTCACGTGGTAGCTCCGGGCCACCATCCAAATCGGAACCGATGGCCATATGGTCTTCTCCCACTAAATTCACACCATAATCGATGACCTTGGCCAGTTGGTCCACATGCATCCAGTACTCATCAGGAATGGTTCCCTTGAAATTTAAAGGAACTTCTTTGGCAACCGCCCTATCTGCTTCCTCAAGGGTCTTTGCAAAATCCTGTACCGAGGATGGAGTGGTCTCATTTGCGGCCTTTTGCTGCCAACCAAAATATTTTGGATTGTTGAAAAGACTGCCAAAGTGAATCCCGATCACACCTCCTTTTGAGGCAATTGCTTTTGCAGCTTCGTCCGTAATACAGCGCGGGTGGTTCACAATACTATAAAATCCACCATGGCTGTAGGTGACCGGATGCTTACTGGCCTCAACCGTCTGTAGGATGGCATCATTGGAGGCATGGGCAACATTGATGACCATACCAAGCCTGTTCATTTCTGCAATGATCTCTTTGCCAAGATCGTTGATTCCGCCCCAACGGCTCACATCATTACAAGTGTCGATGAAGGCATTGGTTGTATTGTGAGCCGTCAACTGGATCGATCTAAGTCCCAAGCGATAGAGGGCTTGAAGCAATAGAATATCCCCATCAAGGTCGTAACCGCCCTCCAAATCCAGAAAAGCAGCCATTTTCCCTTTTTTGTTGATACGTTCTATATCGGAAGCATTGAGTGCCAATTCAATGACATCGTTGTTCTTTTCAATCTGTTCCAAAGCTAGATTGATCACACGAAAGGTGTTTTTGGTCTCCAATCTTCCCGGATAATAATGTTCCGGGGTATATACGGAGAAGAACATGGCATCTAGCCCCCCCTCTATGGCCCTTGGAAGGTCCACGGTACCATCCGAATAACGCTGCCCTATATCTGTTCCCATCAACAGTTCACGGGTCATGACATGGGTGTGTCCATCCATAACAAAAGCATTCCGGTGTAACTCGGGCATGGTTTGTTGGTCAAAATTCAAAGGCATTTTATTTCCCACAGCGGGAGTGGATAACAAGGATGTTATGGGAAAAACACTTCCAGCCAAGGGAAGCATGGATAAACTCTTTACTAGTTCTCTTCGTTGCATATGTGTATTGCTTTTTATCATTATTGTTGAGTCTTGCTCTATTCGCTAAACCCTCTTATGTACGGGCGACTTGGTGGCCGTTCCCCTGTATTGAATTGTGCTCCCCGAGTAGTGTGGTATTTCATATTGAGTACTGGGGTTTCAATTCGGCGACCTATCGGGGAATATTCACTGTTCTCCCAATTGGAATCCATATAGTGGTTTACAATGCCTGTAGACAATAGTAGTCGCTCTGCATGGAAAGGTTCTTTTTTGGTCACCATCATTTCGGTAATCCAGTGCGGTTGTGCATTAGAGGCATGATATTGGTCAAAAGGGCCGGCCCAACCCAGCATGGAGATGATAGTGGGGTCGTTTTGCCCTTCAATTTCACCGGCATAGGTCCATCCCACACCTCGGCCACCAATAACAGCAGCTAGGGTGCCATCATTATACTCTATAAGACACATATTGGTTTGGGGGTGCTGTTGAAAGTGTCCGGCTTCCAATTCAAATTTTTGCTCCACGGAACCCAATAGTTTGCGGGCCCATGGGGTGTTTTCCACCCATTTCCAGGTTTCCGGACCGCGTATGGATTGAACGGATTTCACACCTGTTTCTCCTCCTTTACGACGTTCCACAAAAGCCTGGAGTACATCTATGGCGTGGAAAATGGCACCTTCATCTGAGGTTCCGCCAAGTACGATGGAATGTTTTATAGGCGTGTCCACGGGAAGTTCCTTTTCAGGTTTCCGATAGTAAATGGGTATGGAGGAACCTCCGGTCAGAGGAAAGTTGAGCTCACGCGATTTGTCGAACATCCACTTGGCCTCGTCCCAATTATAGGAAAGGTGCTTGTCATTAAAAACGGGAACGGAACGGTTGCTCCGCTCAAAAACCCGAATAACCTGATTGTAGATCCACCAGCGGGGCAAAAGCCAATGTCCTTTGAGGTCGGTAGGGTAGTTTCCATGTTCCCCAACAATGACCACACCATCCACCGCAAGTTCATCACCACCAAGCGTCACGGCTTCGCCAACGGTATCAAAAATGGGAATGCCCTTGGCTTTGCATATTTTCTGGCCCAGACCACTTTCCTTAAGTTGGTGAATGTAAACGGAAACGACCTCTACACGTGACTCCATGTAAGCACCTTGCCACCAATAGCCATCCAACAACTTGGTAAAAATCCAATCTGCATGCGATCGGGTCGCGGCCCAATAGGTGGTAAGACATGCAATACGCACTTTTTTTTGTGGCTGCATTGGAATGGCACTGGAAGTCAATCCCATTAGTGCCGCTAAACCGGCCATTCCGGTCAGTCCCAATGCTTCGCGACGTGTAAAATGTGTTTCAGTTATGGTGGTTTCTGAGGTTGGGCATGAACCAGCCGCCCCGGCTTTGATTTCGAGCTGTTTCTTCGCTTTCATGGTTAAGGTTATCTTGTAAGTTCTATGGAGTGACTATAGTATTCCATCATTGCCTACAAGTTACTTATAATTCATGGTAACCCTTGGGAAAAGAAACAAATTGTTTGTTACAATTCCTTGTGTTTGAGGACTTATTAGTTGGAATAAATGAATTACGAAAGCTTTTGGCACTAATCCATGTTTTCAATTTTCCAAGAGAATTAATGAACATATCACCAAAAAATATCCTTTGATTTTCATATCCTTATATGAATTTTGATAAATCAAGTATAGACATTAAAAATGGATTTGGACCCATGGGTAAATATTTTTTGGAATAGTAAAGGATTAACATTGTTTCTGAATACTAGCACAGTTTTTTTTATCGTTATTGTAGGTAATCATGGCAAACTATTAGCGACATTTTTCCTAAATTTAGTTTAATAACCCAGCGTGCTACATGACGATTGACCAATCTCTATTTCAAAGGACCCCCGTTCCAATAGCGTTATTGGATACCCACTTAACTTTTGTGGATTTTTCAGATCGATGGCTCAACCATTTTGGGCTATCACGAAATTCCTTGGGAAAACCCTTTTTTGAATCCATGCCAAAATTGCCTGAAGAGCTAAAGTTGGACATCGATTATTGCTTGGAAGGTGTCAGTTTTAGGACGGATACCATGAGAGTGATTTTGGAAAATGGTGAAAGTGTATGGTACGAATGGAAGATAGATTCTGTAAAAGACGAAGATGATGTGGTAAGCGGGGTAATCCTGGTTTTGGAAGACATCACCGGGAGAAAATTGAATGAGACCCATTTGATCAAATCTCAAGAAGTGGCACGGATTGGCGGTTGGGAAGTTGAGTTGGTGAACAATGCCATTTACTGGTCCAGTATTACCCGCGAGATCCATGAGGTACCCGATGATTATATCCCTAACCTCAAAGATTGGATATTCTTCTTTAAAGAAGGTTACAGTCGGGACACCATAACCCAAATGGTACAGACAGGCATTGAGCTTGGAACGGCTTGGGACACGGAGCTCCAGATTGTTACTGCCAAAGGCAAGGAGGTTTGGGTAAGGGCCATAGGCGAACCTGAAATGATCGATGGAAAATGTGTTCGGATTACCGGAACCTTTCAGGATATTGAAAGGCGTAAAAAAGCTGAAATCGAATACAAAAATGTCAGTGAACGATTGGCATTGGCCACAAAAACTGCTGGAATCGGTATATGGGAATACGACATCCAAAACAATGAAATATTCTGGGACTCCAACATGTACATGCTTTATGGTATTGAGGCATCCAGTTTTGAGGGAGTATATGAAGCGTGGCAAGCCTGCGTACTTCCAGAAGATTTGGAAAAAACTTCCATGGAGGTACAAGACGCCATAGATGGGAAAAAGGAGTTCAACACCACGTTTAGGGTAAAATGGCCCAATGGAAAAGTCCGGTGGATAAAAGCCGAAGCTACAGTTATAAGGGATAAAGAAGGACAGGCCTTGCGAATGATTGGGGTCAATACGGATATAACCGAGTTAAAAACGGCCCAGTTGCAATTGGTTACCAGTGAAGATTCACTCCAAGGCGCTTTTGAGAACTCTTCCGTGGGGATGGCATTGGTAGGGATGGATGGTAGGTTCATTCAAGTGAACCAAAGTCTGTGCAATAGTTTAGGGTATACCAATTCGGAACTTTTGCAATTGACCTTTCAAGATATAACCCATCCTGACGATCTGGAAATAGATCTTGCCCTACTTCGGGAAGTTGTGGAAGGAAAACGATCCACGTATCAAATAGAGAAACGCTATTTTGATAAAAAAGGACAGTTGGTGTATGTACTTTTAACCGTAACTTCAGTAAAGAAAATAGATGGGAAAATCTCCCATTTTATATCGCAGATTGTGGATATTTCATCCCGGATCAATGCGGAAAAGAAGCTAAAGGGATTGTTGCAGTTGACCACCAACCAAAACAACAGCCTTCTCAATTTTGCACATATTGTTTCGCATAATTTGCGTTCCCATGCGGCCAACCTTACCATGATCAGTGAGTTCCTTTTGGATGAAACATTGGCCATGGAAGAACGCAAGGATACGTTGACGATGCTGGGCAGGGCTTCCCACGGGCTCAATGAGACCATTGCGCACCTTAATGAAGTGGTGCAGGTAAAACTGGAAACGGAAAAGAAACTAAAAGTGGTCCCCCTACAGAAAACCGTGAACAAGATTTTAATGGATGTAAACGCCTTGATTATTGAGAACAAGATCCAGGTCAAGGTAGATGTTCCAGATGAAATGAAGGTAAAAGGGGTGGTGGCCTATATGGAGAGCATTGTCTTGAACTTAGTGACCAATGCCATCAAGTACCGTGACCATAAAAAGGAATGTACACTCACCATTTATGCCAATGGAGAGGGGCAGTACATTGAATTGATGGTGGAGGATAATGGACTCGGAATTGATCTGGAGAGATATGGTCAAAAATTGTTCGGGATGTACAAAACCTTTCATGGCAATAAGGATGCTCGCGGCATCGGACTTTTTATCACCAAAAACCAGATAGAGTCCATGGGCGGACGCATAGAGGTTGAAAGTGAAATCAATATAGGGACAAAATTCAGGGTAAAACTATTAAAAGCGTAAAAACAATGGGCCAGTTGCAAAGTGCTTGTATTGTGGATGATGATCCCATACACTTATTTGGTATGAAGGTCTTGATGAAAAGACTGGACTTTTCCGATGAGGTATCGGTGTTCCAAAACGGACAAGAGGCCATAGATGGCCTTTTGGATATGTTAGGGGCCGGAAAGTCATTGCCTTCGGTTATTTTTTTGGATTTGAACATGCCCATCAAAGACGGTTGGGGCTTTCTGGATGATTTTGTGAAAATACCCCACCACAATAGGGAAAAGGTCACCATTTATGTGGTCAGTTCATCCATACACCCGTTGGATCAAGAACGTGCCAAAACATATGAGGTAGTGGGAAACTACATCATCAAACCTGTTAATGAAGAAGAATTGAAACAAATCTTAATCGGAGAAGATTAGAATTGTTTTAGGAAGTTGATTTTTACAATGGCCTGTTGCTCGGTTTGATTTCCGTAGAGGGTCTCATTGAAATCCCGATCGTTGAACACCAAATACACAAACGACAGCGGGCTGTATTCCCATGAAAAACGGATATTGATGTTAGTGAGGTCGTTTTCCGTATTCTTTTGAAGGAACCCTGACAGCTGGACCCTTGGGTTCAAGGCCAAACGGGATTCCAAACTGAACAGATCTACTTTTTTACTGATACTACCTGTTCCTACACCATCAAATTCAATTCGGTTAAAACTTCCGCCCAAGGAAATATGGGGAAGGGGAGAGTATCCTACCTGAGCATTGTACGAGGTCAAATCCCCATCAAAATAGCTGCCCCATTCTATTTCACCTCCAAAATTGAGCTTTTTGGAAGGGTCACTGTTCCCAAAAACCGAATGTTGTACGTAATCATATTCGCCCATGGGGACTGATAGGCCCAAAGGGGTAAAGGTTTCGGTCAGGTTTTGAAAAAAGCTGGTGATCTCATAACCAAAATTCCCTCCATTTTGAAGATTGAGGTACAATGGGTTTCCGGTTAACTGGCGCTCAATCAATTTTCCCGTGGAGGCTTGGTGATAAAACTGGGCATGTACACTGGGTTCATAGGCACGTAGCCATTGCTTAAAAGGCATCTTCTCACCTCGGAAGAACCGGGTGATTCCGGGGGTGGTTCCTATAACGTCACTTCTGGAGACAAATCCCATTTCCGGGTTGAAATCTTTGGTGATCACGGATTGGGTCCACCATGCTTTCCATTTATTGGAAGTATAGTAATATTGTGCAATCCCCGAAAAACCGCCACCGCCTATTTCCGTGTTTCCGGAGTAACTTAAAAGGGCGTTGATGGAATGTGGTTCCCCTAAACGTATAAAGGCATCCACAGTACCGGTAACATTGGTGTTCTCCGAACCATTCTTGGCGGTTACCAGTGCCCCGATGCGGTTCTGTTTTCCAAAATTCTCTGAGTATCTTCCTACCATGAAGTTGGTTCCGGACACCGTTGAATTTCCTGCTTGGCGAATATAGATCCCGCCATAATTTCTTCGTGAAGCCCTATGTACAAAACGTCCTCCAACATCAATGGGAAGCGGATTCCCTTCGTTGTCAAGCCCTATACTTCTACTAAAAAAGGGCTGTACCACCATGGATCCTCCCTGTGAACGGTCACCAGGACCCACATTGATTCCAAAAAGGGAAGCATTTTCAAGAAAGAATTGTCGTCGTTCTGGGAAGAATACCGAGAAACGACTGATATTGTTCACCTGACGGTCAACATCTGCTTGGGCAAAATCAGTGTTCACGGTAATGTCCAAAACATTGTTGGGGTCAATGGCCCATTTAAATTCGCCACCTGCTTTTACATCCGTATTCTCATCTTCAATATCAGGGTTGTTTCCCTTATACCGATTATAGGAGGTGAGGAGGTAGGGTTTTACTTGGATATTGGCCGTTGGTGGTGGGGGTTTCAGGTTGGTGAGCCTTCCCGCATAATCCATTCTCGCCGCACTGAACGAACGTGGAAATGGGGAGAAAGCGGTAATCTCGTTGGTCAATCTTCGGTTGCGATACAATTGAAAGCCCCAAATTTGGGTGGGGTCATCGGTCTTGGGGTATCTTAAAGTCTTCCATGGAATGGCAATTTCGGCAATCCAACCTTTGTCCGTCCGGGTAGTCCGGGTAGTCCACCTACCGTCCCACTCAATATCATAATACATGGCATCAAAGGATAGGTAGTCCCGTTGTACCCCATAGGGGTTGACCACTATGGACATGGCATTTCGCTCGTCATTGAACCCGTCAAAACAGAGGGTTACCAAATCATGGGTCCTAAAGTTAAAATCCCGTTTAAAATCTGTGGCCCGAATGGCTTTTTTTCCCAAGGAATCCTTGCAGAAAATCCCAAAATATAGATTGTCTTCGTCAAAAAGCACCTTGATTTCCGTATCGTGATTGGGAGCTTCACCTTGGTAAGGGTCTACCTGGGTAAACCTGGGGTGGGGCTTTGTTTTTGCCCAATCTGCTTCGTCCAGAACACCGTCCACTTTTATGGGACCCGAAGTCTCCATGGCTTCCAGCTTATTTTTATTTGGATTGGGTTTAAAAATTTCTACATCTTGGGAATAGGTCGTTAGGCTAACGAGAAAAAAGAACAATACGTAAAGGCGCTGCATTTTTGCAATTTGGTTGAATGCTGGCAAAGCTAAACAAAACGATGAGGTAAGGGGTAAAAATCTTGTTAGATATTACGGTATTGGGCATTAAGTTGTGAAACTCTCAACGAGAATAAGAAAACGTAAGTATATCCATAAAAAAATGCCCCATCAGATGAGGGGCATTTTTCAAGTATAAATCTACTTTGATTTTACATACGCAATCGCATGAAGAGTTCATGGGTATTGTTGTCCAAACCGTCAATGGAATTTTGGATGGAGGTCTCATAGGCATATCCCAAGTTGAAACCGTTGCTCACATTGAAGAGCACAAGTCCACTGATACTCTCATCATGGCGGTATGATGCCCCAAACTCAAAACGCTCCCCAAAGTCCAAGATACCGGTGACCTCCAAGGATATGGGGGAGGCATCTACATATCGGAACATTCCCATGGTCTTTAGGTCCAAGGTTTTTCCCAAGAAAAAGCTATAGCCTCCACTGAGGTAAGCATGCATACGGTCTGCGCCCAAATAGGCATTCCCATCTCGTTCCTGCAATCTATCAGGAGTGAGAAGTTTAGGGGCCGAAAGCGATACAAAATATCTGTCGTGCTTCATGTAAGCCCCTGCACCTACGTTTGGGGTAAACCTACTTTCATAGTCCGTTAGGGCCCCATCCTGTCCCACACCGTAGGTAACCAGACCATTGGTGTTCGCATCATAGGAGTTGGCGCTTCCCTTGATCCCGAAATAAAGCCTGTGCTCTTCATCCAGATCAATATAATATGAAATATCTATGGCCACCCATGTTTGCTGTTCTATAAAGGTACGGTCATTGAGAATGGATGCCCCCAATCCCACATTTTTTCCCATGGGCATACCAAAAATGGCACTTTGGCTCTCTGGCGCACCCTCTATACCGGCCCACTGACTCCGAATTCCCAATGAGAATTCGGCAGCTTCGGAGCTACCAGCAAAAGCCGGATTGTATATGTTCATGTTATACTGGTAAAAGGTATAGTTGGGGTCTTGTTGGGCACTCACCGTTGCGGTAAAAGCCATGGCCGCCAACAGTATCTGTAATTTATTAATTAGGTTCATGTCTGTATTGTGTGTTTTTTGTTGTTGTGGTTAATAGTTGATAAAGATCCAGCCTTGCAATGGAGCACTTCCATCTCCCAAGTCAATGATGTACAGGTACGATCCAGCAGGAAGCTTTTCATTTCTACTCTTGTAGAAACCTTCCCAGTTGTTTCGGTAGGACCTTGTGGCAAACACTTCATGGCCCCATCGGTTGTAGACCGATACCGTGTTATTGGGATAGTTGTCGATACCTGGAATGATCCAAGCGTCGTTGTTGCCATCCCCGTTGGGAGTAAAGGCCTGAGCGGGAACCAGGGTAGGCTCATCACTCGTTGGAAATGCATCGTCACCATCCACAACACCATCGTTGTCATCATCATCATCCAAACTATCTGGAATACCATCGCCATCTGTATCCAATGGAATACTTGAAGCATCGGTTGGGTCTGTTCCTTGCTCTATTTCAAGCTCATCGGAATAGCCATCGTTGTCATCATCGGTATCGGCGTTGTTTCCGATTCCATCCCCATCGGTGTCGATGGTTTCCGAGGCATCATTTGGGAAATCGTCTTCGCTATCGGGAATGCCATCGTTGTCGTCATCGGTATCCACATTGTCTCCAAGACCATCTCCATCATTGTCTTCATCGGTGACACCATCGTTGTCGTCATCATTGTCCTCATTGTCCCCAATACCATCTCCGTCTGCATCAGAATCCTCATTGGGGTCTGTTGGAAAGGCATCTTCAGAATCAGGGGTTCCATCGTTATCGGCATCATCATCGGCATTGTCTCCAACCCCATCTCCATCGGTGTCTGTATCCTCGGAATCATCTTTTGGGAACGCATCCTCAGAATCAGGGGTGCCGTCGTTGTCATCGTCGGTATCGGCATTGTCGCCAGTTCCGTCACCATCGGTATCGGTATCCTCGGAATCATCTTTAGGGAACGCATCTTCGGTATCAGGGGTACCGTCGTTGTCATCGTCGGTATCGGCATTGTCACCAGTCCCGTCACCATCGGTGTCTGTATCCTCGGAATCATCTTTTGGGAACGCATCCTCGGAATCAGGGGTACCGTCGTTGTCATCGTCGGTATCGGCATTGTCGCCAGTCCCGTCACCATCGGTGTCTGTATCCTCGGAATCATCTTTAGGGAATGCATCCTCGGAATCAGGGGTGCCGTCGTTGTCATCGTCGGTATCGGCATTGTCACCTGTTCCGTCACCATCGGTGTCGGTATCTTCTGAGTCATCCAATGGGAAATCATCGTCGGTATCAGGAGTTCCGTCGTTGTCATCGTCGTCATCGGCATTGTCGCCGGTCCCGTCACCATCGGTATCGGTATCCTCTGAGTCATCCAATGGGAAATCATCCTCGGTATCAGGGGTGCCGTCGTTGTCATCGTCGGTATCGGCATTGTCGCCAGTTCCGTCACCATCGGTATCGGTATCCTCGGAATCGTCCAATGGGAAATCATCGTCGGTATCAGGGGTGCCGTCGTTGTCATCGTCGGTATCGGCATTGTCACCAGTCCCATCACCATCAGTATCGGTATCCTCTGAGTCATCCAATGGGAAATCATCGTCGGTATCAGGGGTGCCGTCGTTGTCATCGTCGGTATCGGCATTGTCGCCAGTTCCGTCACCATCGGTATCGGTATCCTCTGAGTCATCCAATGGGAAATCATCGTCGGTATCAGGGGTACCGTCGTTGTCATCGTCGGTATCCAAATCGTTTGGAATTCCATCCCCATCGGTATCTTGGGCCGCTGCGATAGTTGCACTGTATGTAGTGGCACTCAACGCATCGGAACCATCTTTGACTTTAAATGAGAAGGAGGTATAATTGGCGCCAAATTCACCACTCGCTGTAGTGTATACCAATAGGGTTACATCATTGATCATATCATTGACCGAAACAGGGTTTCCGTTGTAGGTCAATGTACCTTTTGAAGGCAATGAGATAATTTGTATTCCATTGAAACCATCACTTGGGTCATCATCGGAAAAAGTAAAATCTTCCGCAGCAAATGTGTATCCTGCATCTTGAATGACATCTACGGATATATTACCTCCTTCAGGGACGTCATTTACATTGTTGATGGTAAGGGTAGCAGTCACAGTTTGTGTGAAGGATACCTCATCTTCAAAATTATAGGTGAAGCTATCCGAACCAGATTCATCCCCATCATGTTCATATGAAAAGGTTCCATCTGGATTAAAGGTAAAGGAAGCTGCATGCGATGGCCCTGAAATTAGATGGTACACCAAATCATCCCCGTCAATCTCCACATCGTTGGTGGAAACGTCCTCATTCAAAGTATCGTTTTCGTCCATGGTAAAGGTATCTGCATTTGCCACGGGCAAATCATCTTTGGGTAAAATGGATAGGGTAATGTTGGCTGTTACTTTCTGGCCTTGATCATCCAACTCATAGGTTACGGTATCCGTTCCATTTTCATTGGCATTTGCAGTATACACTACCTGATTGCTTCCATTGACCACGGCATTACCCTTGGTTCCCTGTACCGTAATGGTCACGGTTGGGGTAACGTTGGTATCGTACACATCATTAAAGAGCACGTCTATTGGACTGGAGGTGGTATCCTCGTCCAAAATGGCGAGATCGTCATCGGCACTTACCACCAGGGTAACATCGTATGGACCAAAGGTTGCTGTACCTACATTCCCGGCATTATCTTTAACTTCGGCATGGATGTACCAACCGGAACCTCCACTAGCGAATGTGGTAATCTTGGATTGACTGTTGCTCCATGAAGTCCACGCGGCATTATCGGTCGCTGGGGGAGTGGCACTCTGAATTTTGACAAAACGTTGTACATCAAAACCACTACCTCCGTTTTCATCGGCAAAAACCAATTGGATGTCCGTGTC
Organism: Flagellimonas algicida; assembly: GCF_049629585.1. Taxonomy (NCBI): domain Bacteria; kingdom Pseudomonadati; phylum Bacteroidota; class Flavobacteriia; order Flavobacteriales; family Flavobacteriaceae; genus Flagellimonas; species Flagellimonas algicida. The sequence goes on from NZ_JBMYIX010000001.1 coordinate 495,104, forward strand.
GGTGTCCAGGTTGCCGCTGGAAGGCGTTGCAGTGATGGTAGGGTCTGTATTATCATCCACAATGGTCAGTGTGCGATAAAAAGGTTCGGACCAAACACCGGTATCGGTTTGTGTTCGAAGACTGATGATGTATTCTGCAGATATATTGTTGTAGGCCGAGAAATCGGTCATAGGAGTACCCGCATTGTAAATTTCCGTATCGGTAGGGTCACCGTCCGTATCATAGACCCGTTGGGTAACAATCCACTCTTGGGTGCTCAAAGTTCTACCGTAGGGATCTACAGAGTTATCCTCAATAGCAATGGTCATGCTACCTGTGTAGGTATTGAGCATATCCGGAAGAATGTTGAACTGGGCTATGGGAAGGTCACTTGAACCTCCTGAGCCTGAAGTTTTTTCCACATAGATACTGGTTGGACTACTCCAAGTTCCTTGGTGGTCCTGTACGCGTAGCATAACCAAATATTGGCCATCACTCACGGAATTCTTATCAAAAGCTCCCGTGTTCCAATCGTTTGTGGAGGCTGCATCCACGGATTTCCATTTCCATTCGGATTGGGCAATACCATTATTGGCACCGCCATCCAAATCATAGGAGGTATTGTTGATAAAACCGGTATCCCCGCTATACGTAAAACTAGCTACGGGCTTACGGTGGAAAAACAACGTCGTTGGTGCGGTGGGCAGGTCTTCGAAAGTAAAGGTATACTTACCCGGTTTTTCGTAGTATTCCGGTACGTCTTCGAGGTATAACCCGTTCCAAGACACTTTTCCGGTATTGTTGTCAAAATAGGTTTCATCATGGGTAATGTTCCAGCGACCACTTGGGTAACTGGCGTTGGCCGTATTGGTTTTAAGCTGGGCAGGGTCTACATCGATTTCAACCGATGTCCCGGCGATGAAGAATTCCCCGGCACTTACCGTACCAAATTGATATTGCTCGTAGATGTATTGGGCCATGTCATCGATCCATGAGTTCCAGCTTCCGGCATCCCTGTTGATGAATGTACCCTGGTCGTTGTTTTGTGTAATGAAACGCTCAAATTGGGCCTCATTGGTATTGGTACCCCAACCAATGTAGTGGATGTCCTCATTGATGGTTCGCATCAAGATTTCCGATAGGTCGGTATCAGAATCAAAATCCGCAACCTCAAGATCGTCCAAGTTTACGTTGAAACGCAAGGCACTGTTTCGCCATTGGGGCTCACGCAGTACATCTTTAAAGGCACGAAGTTCCAATTTTTCAATGTTGATGTCCTTGAAATAAGCCCCGGATTGTTCGTGTACGTAAAAACCATAGCTACCTTGGGCATGGGTAGTGTCATCAAAATTAAAGGCTTCCACCCAATCGGTTCCGGCAGTACCACCACCACCTCTCCTTGAGATTTTGATGTTATTGCCATTCAAATCAATTTTAAAATCTATGGTCTGGCCATTGAAGTATGCAGCAAACATGTCCGCCCTAGTTCCGTTCCACCCATAAGTGGCAGAACCGGAGTTTCCACTATTGGTGTTCAGGGCCAATACGGTTATGGAGCCGTTCTGAACTTTAATAATGGCCTCGGCAGGATCACCGTCGGTACCATAACCGCTAATATTACCACAAGCTGAGTGGTTGTCTATAATGTAGGCATAGAAGTTTTGGTTGTCCACTTTTCTAAAAATAAAACCTACCTCACCGTGAGCGTAAGGAGCTTCACTGAGTCCCCAGGTTGCTGAAATGGAGCCGTCAGCGATATCCCCTGTGGGGTCATACATGGCAAACCCCCATCCGTAGGAAGTATATCTGCCCACAAAATCTGCAATGACCCGGTTTGTTCCTGAGTCAAAAGAGAAATAGTCCCCAGTATAGGAGTTGTGTACGGGTGGCTCTGTTCCATTGAAGTTCATTTTGTTCCAGCTATTGAAGATGTCGCTGGCATCTGCTTGGTCCGAGGATATGGAGCTTCGTTGAAAAGCCTCTACCCTTAGTTTTCCCAAGGGAATTCCTTTTAAGTGCATGGCTTGTTCCAGGTCGTCCTCGAAAGTGGATAGGTCCACGTTGGCCGATCCAACGGTAACCATTACATCCACATTGGGTCCTTGTTGTACGGTCATATCCACAGTTTGGGCCTTTACTGTCCCTGCCAGTAGAAATAGTACGAAAAGCGATAAAAAGCTTGTAAAAGTCTGTTTCATGGTCGGTTGATCTATTGAAATATTGAATTTTGGGTTGCTTGGTTCATGGTGGTATGATCAAATGTCAGATTGCCACCAAAAACTGAGTTACAGTTGGTGGGTACGGCAATGTTGAAGTACGATTTGTCACTGATTTTCTTGAGTAGGGACAGACCTTCCGCATTGGACCCCAAGTTGCAGTCATAGACCATAAGTTGAATGTGGTCGCCTTGGTAGAGTCCTTCCAACATGGATAGTTCAAATTCTTGGTCCACACTATCGGAATCGTAGGTGGTGTTTCCCAGTTCAAAAGCATTGTAACTTGCATTGACAAACAGGTGGACTGCCAGAGTGGATCGATGGTTTTCCAGGTACTCCCTAATGGATTTCCACGGATTTCCATTTTCATCGATTTCCAATACCTCTGTCTGGTTTGGCAGATTGTCCAAGACCTGTTGTTTCTGTGAATACTTGGCATCCAGGACTACAACACTGCTGGATTGTGCCATGGTTGCGGTCACTGCAAAAAAGAATAGGCAAAAAAAGGATTGCATAAATTTCATGTAGATTGAATCTTTCATTGATTTTTGGTTTAAGGTTGTGTCAATTGTTTTTTTGTTCTGTATTTCGGTTCAGTTAAGGCATAGGAAGGTCATGCCTGCAAAATCGAGGCAATTCACTTAGTGGCGCCAAGGTTAATGGGACCGCCTTAAAATCAAGAAAATATATTGGGTGGGTTCTAGTAAATATCTTTCATAAGAGGGAGCTTTTTTTAAATGTTTTTTAGGTTGAGGTGACCATTATTTTCCTACAGTCACGGCATTAAGAATTGTACAATTTTTCTTATTCTCACCTAAGAAACGGAGGTGGTATAGTCTTATTTTATGAAATCGTTCGGAGAATTGACAAATATCAATTTAGAGTCATTTTCTTACAGTAAATGAAGCAAAATAGACCTAAACCCCCTATTTAAGGGGCTTGGTTAAAGGGTTATTCTTACAAAATATAGGTTTGGTGTAGGACTTATGGTATTGAGATAAGCCTTCTATAGAATTTCCTTCATGATGCGGGAAAGGGTTTCCGGTCTCATCGCCAAAAAAGATGCCAGATGTTTTCTGGGGATTCTTCCTACAATATCGGGTCTAATGTTTTCCTTAAAATAGAGGACCCGCTTTTTTGCGTTGGGAATCCGGGCCAAATACACCCTATGCTCTGCCAAAATGTAGTATTGCTCGAGCATGATTCTGTTGATCTGGCGTATTTCAGGAAAATGATTGAGGCAATACTTGTAGTCTTCATAATCCAGATAGTCGCAATGGGTTTCTTCAAGACTTTGGATAAACTCCCTACTCTTCTCATTTCTGAAGAAGCCTGTTATAGAGGTGAAGATTTCATTTTCGGTGTCGATCCATGTGGTGATCTCTACGGAATCACTTAAAAAATAGCCCCGGACCATCCCTTTTTTTATAAGGTAAAGTCTATTGCAAACTTCCCCGGCCCTGCTAATGATTTCATTTTTTCTGAAAAAGCAGCTTTTGATCTTATTGGCCAGATAGGACTTAAGTTCTGAACTGAGTGGATAAATGGAATTAAGGTACAGGATAATGAAGAGATTCTTCTCTATATTCTGATTGGAATGCATTTGGAATGCTGGTTTTGGTATAAAGTATTGAACAATGCTTCAAAAACACCAAAATGGGGCAGGACAGGTATTTTTGGACCCGAAAGATACGGCTTGATACGTATATGAAGTAATGTTTTTGTGAAAAATAAACATTTGTTCCTCAGATATTGATATTTATCAAGTATTGTGTGTCGTTTCATATAGGTAAATACAAATAAAAACAATTTGAAAATAAATTTATTTTAAATAAAAAGGAATCGAAAGCTTTTTTTTGTGAAACATTTTAGTTTATTTTGTTGATAGGTCAGCTACTTAAGCTTGGCCATACCTAACCATTAAAGTAGAATATGACCATGGAAATGGTAGAAAAGAATAAAACCTATACGGAAATAGAGATTTTTCAACAACCTGAAGTTTGGAAAAAAGTCTTCGAGGAAATTCAAGGGCAACGGGATGGGATCGGCAAGTTCCTCTCCGCTCATTTGTCAAATCCCAACACAACTATATTGTTGACAGGAGCCGGTTCATCTGCTTTTATTGGAGAATCGGTAGAACTTGTTATTGCAGAGGCTACGGGGCTCAATACCAGGGCCATTGCCACAACGGACTTGGTGACACATCCTGAGGCAGTGGATCCCTTAACCGACACTCCTGTTGTTTTAATATCCTTTGCGCGGTCCGGTAATAGTCCCGAAAGTGTGGAAACCGTAAAATTGTTGGAGTCCAGATTGGGAAAACTAAAACATTTGGTAATTACCTGTAATCCAGACGGAGCTCTCGCCAAAATGGCAGAGCAGGATTCCTCTACACATTATTGTATTGTATTGCCAGAGGAAACCAATGATAAGTCCTTGGCCATGACCAGTAGTTTTTCATCCATGCTGCTTTCCAGTTTATTGGTGTTTAACTTGGACAAGTTGGATAAAGCACAGGCTTGGGTAGAGCATGTGGGAAAGGAAACCGTGAAAATTTTTGATAACGCAGAACTTTTGAAGGGCTTGGCCCGTTTGGATTTTGATCGGGCCATCTTTTTGGGGTCCGGCCCACTTTTGGGAATCGCCAATGAGTGCCATTTAAAGTTACAGGAACTCACGGATGGTCAGGTGATTTGTAAATACGATTCCTGTTTGGGGTTCAGACATGGTCCCAGGGCAGTGGTCAAGGAAAATACCCTGTTGGTCTTCTTCCTGTCCCCGGATGCCCATGTGGCCAAATATGAGAATGATCTGGTTTCCAGCATAGTTCAAGGAGGCGGTTATCTGGATATGGTCTTGGTGGGGCAAGGAAACGAGTCCATGGAATCCAACTATATGTTCCCAATAACCAAACACCCCGATGATGTTGCCGGTGTTTTCATCTTGCCTTATGTGGTCATAGGTCAGCTTTTGGGACTTTATAAATCGCAGGAGTTGGGACTGAATCCGGATAATCCTTCAGTCAACGGCGCCATTAGTAGAGTGGTGCAAGGAGTAACCATATACGAGAAGTGACATGATTCTTTGTATCTGTCCAAATCCATCCATTGACAGTTATGCCTACTTCAAGGAGTTTGAAATAGGGTCGGTCAATCGTATGGAAAAAATAAAACCCTACCCGGGAGGCAAAGCGACCCATGTTGCCTTGGCTTTGGCCGAAATGGGAAAGAAAGTGACCCTCTTTGGATTTTGGGGAGGAACCACGGGCCAATGGATCAAGAAGGAATGTGAAAAAAGAGGGATACAGGTTGAAGGGGTAGAGCTGTCAGAAAACAACAGGCAATGTTATACCTTCCGTTCGGAAGACGCTTCTGTGGCCAATACAGAGATTTTGGAGCCTGGTCCAACGGTAAGCCCCGAAGACTGGGAATCCTTTACCATAAAGTTGCAGGAACTTGTGGAGCAATCCGAAATGGTGAACCTATCGGGCTCTTGGCCCAAAGGTGTCCCAGGGAATGCAAGTCAAATTGTGGCTCAAAGCTGTAAGGGTTTGAACAAGAAATTGATGTTGGACGGAACTGGGATCCAACTAAAGAATGCGCTTCGGTCCGGGTTTTATGGACTGCATATCAATGAGCACGAGGCCAAAGACCTTTTTGGAACCGAGGACGCTGAAAAAGTGCAGAAGGATCTAAAGGATAGTGTGCAGCTTCTGGCGCTGACCAAGGGTAAAAAGGGACTTTACCTTGCGGATGGTACTGAAGTGGTGCATGCCCTAAAACCCTTGGAGAAAGTAATCAGTACCGTGGGTAGTGGGGATTGCCTTACCGCAGGAATATTGTATGCCCTTTCCGAAAATATGTCCTTGGAGCAAGTAGCCCGCTATGGAGCGGCCTTTGGGGCGGCCAATTGTGTCAATGACGATTTGGGCATGCTAAAACATAAAGATGTAATGGACTTTTTACCATCGACCGAAACCAAACTTTTGTGCCATGGCTAAAAACGATCTACTGGTAGTTGGGGAACTTAATGTGGACCTTATCCTTAATGGGATTCAAGGCTTCCCCAAAATAGGAAAAGAAATAGTGGCCAACGATCTAACACTCACTTTGGGAAGCTCCTCGGCCATCATGGCTGCCAATGCAGCCGCACTGGGTCTTTCCACAGGTTTTGCCGGAATGGTGGGCAACGACCAATTTGGGGATTATATCTTGGAAACCTTGGAAGACCGCAACGTAAGTACTGCCTTTGTGAGAAGGTCGGACAGCCATCAGACAGGGGTGACCGTGGTGATGAATTATGATGAGGATAGGGCCAATGTTACCTATTGTGGTGCCATGGAGGCCATGACCTCTTTGGATATCCCTTGGTTTGAAATGTCGGACTACAGGCATTTTCATTTATCCAATTTCTTTTTGCAGAAAGGACTCCATCAAGAGATTACGGCCATATTTAAAAAAGTGAAGAGCTTAGGGTTGACCACATCTCTGGACTTACAATGGGATCCTGCCGATGTATGGAATTTTGACTACAAAGAATGTCTACCCTATGTCGATGTATTTATGCCCAATGAAGCGGAAATTTTACGCCTCACCCAAGAAGATAGCGTAGAAGATGCCTTGAAACAGGTGGAACCCTTTGCCAATACCATAGCCCTTAAAATGGGAAGTAAAGGCAGCTTGGGAATCAAGAATGGGAATCGGATTCAAGTATCGGCCTTCAAGGCAGATGTTTATGTGGACTCCATCGGCGCTGGGGATTCGTTCAATTCCGGATTTATTGCAAAATACCTGCAAGGGGCAGAACTTGCGGATTGTCTCTTGAATGGCAATTTGATGGGGGCCATCAACACTACAATGGCAGGAGGAACAGAGGCTTTCAAGGATAAAAAGGCCTTGCAAACGAAAATAGAACAATTACAACATAGCAAAACAACATCCTAGTATGGAGCTTAAACAAACACTGAAAGAATTCACAAAACAGGGGCGAGGGCTTTTGGCAACCAACTACTACAATGTGGAAACCTTGCATGGCGTGCTTAAGGCGGCATCCGATTTGAATGAACCCATTATTTTGCAACTGACCAAAAGTTCCATTGATTATATGGGACTTGAAACAGCGGTAAATCTAGGTCGTTCTGGACTAAAACAGTTTGGCGTAACGGGTTGGATACACCTTGATCATGGAGGTTCCGTTGAGTTGGCCCATAAATGTCTGGATGCAGGATTCGATTCTGTTATGATCGACGGAAGTGAACTTCCATTCGAGCAAAATGTGGCCATGACACAGGAAGTAGTGGAATTGGCAAAACAATACAAGGCCCATGTAGAGGCCGAGCTGGGTTTTGTGGCCAAATTGGGTCAATCTACGGAAGGAGCAGGTTTCACCCAACCTGATGAAGCCAAGGATTTTGTGGAACAAACCGGGGTTGATGCCTTGGCCATCGCTATTGGAACAGCCCACGGATTTTATAAGAGCGAGCCTAAGTTACAGTTGGAACTTTTAAAGGAAATTGCGGCTATTACCCCTTCAACCTTGGTGCTGCACGGCAGTTCCGGTGTTCCCCATGACCAAGTGCAAAAAGCCATATCCTTGGGCATATGTAAGATAAACCTCGCTACGGAGATCAAGAATATCTTCATGAAAACACTCCAAGAAAGATTACGGAGCAATGAGGAAATAGATCTTAGAAAAGTCTTTCCTGTGGCAACCAATGCTGTCACGGAATTGGTGAAGACCAAACTATTGATGGTAAAGAACTAAAACCATGCTACGACCATTCTTTGATGCCCATGTGCATCTGAATACCGAAAGTGGGGAAAAGATGAAAGCGGCCATAGGCCATGATGTCTATTTCTTGTCCATAAATACCGATATTCCCTTTTTTCCTTCCTTAAAAGAACAGGAAGATATGGTTCATTCCCTGAACGAAACATTCAATGATCGTGCGGTCTATGTCTGCTCTTTTGATATGCGGCAATGGGGAAAGGAAAACTGGTTGACAGATGTGTTGGAGCAGATCAAGAAAGGTATAGCCCGCGGGGCGAAAGGAGTAAAAATGTGGAAGAATATTGGCATGGATGCCGAACTCCGGGATGAAAAAGGAAATTTCCTCATGCTGGACCACCCTGCGTTCGATCCCATTTATGAATACATTCAAGCCAATGATTTGGTACTTATCGGGCATCAAGGGGAGCCCAAAAACTGCTGGCTTCCTTTGGATGAAATGACCGTGGATTCGGACCGTAACTATTTTAGTGCCCATCCGGAGTACCATATGTACCTTAACCCGGAGTATCCCTCTTATGAAGCCCAGATTGAAGCAAGGGACAATATACTTAGACGCCATCCCAAATTAAAATTCGTGGGCTTGCACCTTTTTAGCTTGGAATGGAATCTGGATGAGGTGGCCAAACGATTGGATGATTTCCCAGAGACCATGACCGATTTAGCGGAGCGGATTTGTCACGTACAGTATCAAGCATTACAAGACCATGCAAGGGTGAGGGATTTTTTCATCAAGTACCAAGACAGGATTATTTATGGTACCGATGTGATTGACGATGGCTCTCTATCTGGTCAGGAAGTGGCAGATAGATTGGAATACCTATGGAAATTCCACTGGGATTTCTTTGCAACGGAAAATACAATGGAAGCACCGGAATTCAAGGGGGAATTCAAAGGCTTGGCCTTGCCCGAAACAGTTCTGGAGAAGATATTTTATACAAACGCTGTCAAAACCTATGGGAAGCCAGGAGTTTGATGGACTAAAACTCAATCTTATGAAAAACAACAGGAGAAATTTTATACGATCAGTCTCCATGGCGGGAATTGGTGTGGTCGGGGCCAATGCACTGGTTTCTTGCAAGAATGAATCATCATCAGTTGCCGGGGCAGAACCTGGCACACCTGTCAAGGATGATGGGAAACAGATTTTTAATATGTCCGGATACGCAGCTCCAGCTTTGGAGACTGTTCGGGTTGGGTTTATAGGATTGGGAATGAGGGGCCCCGGTGCGGTTGGACGTATCAGACTTATTGAAGGCGTTGAAATAAAAGGTCTATGCGATTTGGTTCCCGAAAAAGTGGAAAAGGCCAAAAAAATATTGGAAGATACCACGCATACCCCAGATACCTATTCCGGTAGTGAAGAGGTTTGGAAAGAGATGTGCGATCGTGATGATATCGACCTGATTTATATTGCTACCCCTTGGGCACTGCACACCCCAATGGCCGTATATGCCATGGAGGCAGGCAAACACGTTGCCGTTGAGGTTCCAGCAGCCAAGACCATAGACGAATGCTGGCAGTTGGTGGAAACCTCCGAAAAGACCAAGAAACATTGCATGATGCTCGAAAATTGCTGCTATGATTTCTTTGAACTATTGACCTTGAATATGGCTAGACAAGGATTCTTCGGGGACATTATCCATGGTGAAGGTGCCTATATCCATGATTTGGTAGGCCTCAACTTCAACAAGGAAACAGGATATGAGGATATGTGGCGTTTAAAGGAAAATGCTACTCGTAATGGAAGTTTGTACCCTACCCACGGCTTGGGGCCCATCTGCCAGGTCATGGACATCAACCGGGGGGATAATATGGATTACCTTACCTCATTATCCACGAATGATTTCACCATGCAACAAAAAGCGATGGAATTGGCCAAGGAAGATCCTTTCTTCCAAGAATATACCAATGCTGCCTTTAGAGGTAATATGAACACTACCTTGGTCAAGACCAAAAAGGGAAAGAGCATCATGATCCAGCACGATGTAAGCTCACCCAGACCGTATTCCAGGATACATTTGGTGAGCGGTACCAAAGGTATTGCCCGTAAATGGCCTGAACCATCTAGGGTGGCTACTGGGCATTCTTGGTTCACAGAGGAGGAAATGAAGGCTTTGGAAGAACAGTACACCCCCAAGATTGTGAAGAAAGTGGGGGAAATGGCCAAAAAAGTAGGCGGACATGGTGGAATGGACTTTATAATGGATTGGAGACTTATCGATTGTTTGAGAAATGGACTTCCTTTAGATCAAGATGTGTATGATGCTGCACTTTGGAGTGCTGTTGCACCTTTGAGCGAGCAATCCGTTGCCAATAGGTCACAATCCATTGATGTTCCGGACTTTACCCGTGGTAGTTGGGAAAGCAATGCCCCAGTGGATATTTCTTTGGAGAAGGGAGCCACTACAGGGGTCAATATGAGCGTCTTAGGATAGGTTTTCGATCAGGATTAATGCCAATAGGCGATTTTTTGGTTATAAGATTAAAGTTATATTTGCCTTTATAGCTAACCATAGGCAATAGAATTTTGATGAAAAAAACTGCATACCGTAGGGCGAAAATCCTTGAGGAACTCGATAAGGATGGCCAAGTAAATGTCAATATGCTCAGTAAACTATTTGGTGTCAGTGAAGTCACCATTAGAAATGACCTGGACAAGCTGGAAAAAAACAATTTATTGGTCAGGGCCCATGGAGGGGCGTTCAAATCAAACAATCTTATTCTAACCTTTAGTCAGAAGAAAAAGCTGAACATGGAGGTGAAGACCAGGATTGGAAGAAAAGCTGCCTCGCTCATAGAAGAGGGAGATACCATTATCTTGGATTCGGGGACCACCACTTTTGAGATTTCAAGATTTTTGCGCGACTTTCAAAAGCTGACCGTGATCACCAATGCGTTGGACATTGTGAACAACTTGGCCCAGCAAGACAACTTGGAAGTATTTATGCCGGGAGGCTATCTCAAGGAATTTTCAATGTCCTTGGTAGGTCCATTGGCAGAACGCAACCTGAAGCAATTGTCCTGTAACAAACTCTTCTTGGGTGTGGATAGCATTAAACCTGATAAAGGAGTGTTTACCCACCATATTGAAGAGGCCCAGTTAAATCAACTGATGATCAATCTTACCGAGGAGGTGATTTTGGTTTCCGATAGCTCCAAATTTGCCAAATCGGGGATGGCATTTATCTGTGAATGCGACCATATCCATAAATTGATTACGGATGATGGTATTCCGGATGAGCACCTAAAAGCCTTGGAAAAACATAATGTGGAAGTGATAGTGGTATAAGCCCTTCAATCACATAATATGATTAAAAAAGCCCCATTTATGGGGCTTTTTTAGATACTTTTTACAGAATTATTTGATAGTGGAATCAAATATTTCAGCAGCCTTTTGGGCTACTTTTAAACGCACGCTGGAAGAGTTCCTCCGGCCATAAATGGCTTTGGTCTTAAAGGCCAAGACCGTTTCTATGGCAGGGTAAACCGTTATGTTCTGGCCCATGGCTCCTTTGGCGGAATAAGCTCCCTCAAAACGAAGGTCATCCACAGCTTGCCACAGCCACCACATATATCCGTAACCATAATTGATGCCCGTTTCCTGAAAAACGGGAACGTTGCGGTTGAGTTCTTCATGTGAGGTACGGGATTTCAACATTTCATCTACCCAAGATTCACTGATTACTTGGACATCTTTCCATTTTCCCTTGTTGAGCATCAGCAATCCCAAACGTGCCATATCACGGGTGGAAAACCACATCGGATAGGCCAAGTATTTTGAGATGGAGGTATTGCCTTCCTTTTGTTGCATGGAGCGGTCCCAATCCTGCATATGTAATGGGTTGGCCAGTTGGCGTTCCACTTCGTCGTAGATGTTGCGTCCGGTCTCTTTTTCAAAAATGTACCCCGCCACATTAAAGTCCCAATTGCTGTACAGCCAATAGCTCCCGGGGTTTACCGAACCCCGCTTGGGGGCATATTCCTGCATTCCTCCGGGATATCCTTCAGGATGATATACTCCAGATCGTGCAGAGATAATATCTTGGACGGTAGCGGTCTGTTCAATAGGGAGGATGCCTTCCACATCATCTATCCCAAGTTCTTTGATCGTCTTGTTGAGGCGGATGGTACCGTTTTCCACATACTGTCCGTACAGCATGGACAATACACTTTTCCTACAAGAGGCAATATAACTGAGTTCCTCCAAATCCCCATATTCAAAAACCACCTTGCCCTTGTGAACAATCATGAGTCCGGTAATTTTGGTGCTGTCGATAAGGTATTCTTGAAAAGCCTGTGCCTTTGGATTTTGCCAAGCCTTGGCTTCTTCTGGACTGGCCTTGTGCCATACGCGGTCCGGGAACTCTTGTGCCTCAAGATAAAAGCACGTCAGCATTAGAACGGCCGCAAAAGCGCAAATAAATCTACCTGTTTTCATATTGAATTATTCTGTTTTCTTGAACCAAAGGTTACGGGCCCTGCCGTTGGATGCCCGCATCCCTTTTATATTCCCCGTATCGTCTCTGATAAATTTTAGCACACTCAAGGGATACTTGCCCTCAAAGAGGTCTTTTTGCTTTTGGTTGAGCTCCAATTTTCCATGCCTGATATGGTGGGCGTACAGCTTTCCATCTGAAAAATGTAGGGTATAGGCCGTTTGGATTTCAGAGCTATAATACGTACCGACATACTCCACTGCATTTTTCGGGTCCAACGCCGAAGGGGTATATTTTTTAAAGACCAAGGGTGCACCGCTATTGCGTAGTAGAGTCATTGTATTTCCATCAAAGGTGATCACGGTTTTGTTTTCAGGGTCAATTGCCTCGAACCTATCGGTGTCGACCGGAACGAATTTTGGACTTCCTCCAACCAAAATTAGGGTATCGCCACTTACTTCAATTTTTTGCTCTTGAAGGGTAATATCATCCCAATATAAGCCTGTATAAGATTGCATTTTGGCTTTTGAGACTCTTTTTAGAGATTTAGGCGCGGGCGAGTGGGCCGGCTCTAAAAGAACCTCTGCAATTTTGGAAACCTTGGAAGCTGGGGATGCGCTGGAAAAATTAGTGAGTACCACAATGCTGATTTCTTTTTCGGGAAACACGGCAACGTTGGAACGGAATCCACCAATGGCCCCTCCATGGGTTACTCGCTTTTCACCAAAAAGTTCATCCACATTTACCCCAAAGGCATATTGATTGGGACTGCCGTCATTGAGTGGATCCAAAGTTAGCATGAGTTCGAAAGCCTTTTCCCAACCCGGAAGAGGGTCATAGAAGTTTTTCAGGTATCCCAAAAGATCATCGGTGGTAGTATGCATGTTCCCGGAGCCTACATAGCCCCAATATTCCACGGCACGTTCAAAACCATCAACGGTAGGGATGTACGAAGTGGCATTATTGGGCACGACCCGGTTGTATTGGTCTTCCACATAAGTATTTTCCATTCCCAAGTGAACAAATACATCTTCCCGCATATAATCCACAAATGACTTGTCCGTAACCTTTTCAATAATGTTCGCCAAGAACATATAACCGGTATTGCAATAGAGGTATTCCGATCCAGGTTCAAAATTCAATTCTTGCTGATCTACAATGATCCGATCTAGGTCCGCATTGGTCTTGGCATCATCACCCCGCCATCCCGCCAAGGCAAAAAGGGCATGGAGGCTACGTAGTCCACTGGTGTGGTGCAACATATGGCGTATGGTGATCTTTTGTCCAAGGTCCGGCAATCCATCGATATAGCGGTCAATGGTATCGTCCACCGATAGTTTGCCCTGCAGATGTAACTGTACGATCCCCAAAGCACTGAACTGTTTGGAAACCGATGCCACATTGAACTGGGTTCCCGGGGAATTGGGCACCAAATATTCCAAACTGGCCAAACCATACGCTTTGGAAAAAACCGTTTTATTCCCCTGCATGACGGCAATGGCACCTCCGGGGTGGTTGGGACGGTTCCAGTCGAGGAAAAGACTGTCAATTTGAACTGTCTTATCCTCGGATAACTGGGCGGAAGCCATTCCATAAAATAGAAAAGTGACGAGGAACAATGGAGTATAAAATGAACGTTTCATGGTATTATTTTTTGAGTCCTGCTTCGGCCAAAGTGATCAATAGGGCCAGTTTGATGGATTCCGGTCCTGTTTCATCATTCAGGTACCATTCGTGGAGGGAGTGTGCGCCTCCGCCTTTACCACCCCGACCAATGCATACGGAAGGAATTCCTTTGGACACAGGAATGTTGATGTTGGTTGAGCCACGTCCCAATTTAGGTTCCACACCAAAATATTCGGTAGCGGCCATTGCTTTTTGAATCAAGGGTAGGGAAGGGGAAAGCTCCCCGGAAGGACGATCTCCAATTTGGACCAATTCATAGGTGACCTCCCCTTTTATACCGCTGGAATTATATTCGGTAATGGCCTTTTCCACGGCGTTTTTAAACAAATCTTCAATTTCATCCAGATTCTTGGGGTCTATTGCACGCATATCGACTTCCATCCAAGATTCAAAAGGAATGGAGTTGACTGAGGTCCCTCCACCCATTCGGCCCACATTGAAACTGGTTTTTGGGATGCTTCCCGAAGTATAGGCCCATGCATCGGATGAAAAGGTGGAGATGATTTTGCCTAGGGCATGGTGCGGATTGGCGAGGCCAAAATCGCCCCACGAATGACCGCCCTTACCGCGAACGATTACTTTGTAACGTTTGGAGCCTAGACCTGCATTGCTGATTCGGCCTATATCACCACCATCAATGGCAATCCAGGAGTCGATGTCCAACCCAGATTCGTTGAATAGATACTTCATGCCCCGAAGGTCTCCCAAGCCTTCTTCGCCCACGGTTCCAACAATAAGTAGGTCCTTTTGGGTCTGGATTTCGGATTGGTTCATGGCTTTCAATAGACTGATGAGCATGGCAAGGCCACGGGTATCATCCCCCACACCGGGAGCTTTTAGGGTATCGCCCACATGGGTAACCGTTGCGTTGGTACCTTCAGGGAAAACCACATCCAAATGGGCATCTACACCCACAAAACCCGATTCTCCTGAAGTTCCTTTCCGTAAACCGATGACGTTACCTACCTTATCGGTCCACAGACTGTCCACTCCTGCCGCGAGTAACATTTGGCCAAAGGCTTTGCCTCTTTCCTCTTCTTTGAAAGGAGGGGCCAAGATTTCGGTCAAGGTCACCAAATCTTTCATGGTTTGATGTTCTTGTGAATCGATATGTCCAAAAGCGGTTTGTACCTTTTTGGACTTGGCCAACTTGGCTATTTCTTTGGTGTACTTTTTGTCAATTTGTGTGCTCTGTTGGGCCGAAATACAGGCAGATATCAAGGCCAAGGCAATGAAGGGAGCTTTTACAAATGATTTCATAGGTCTATTCTATTGTTTTCGTAATACTTTACCGGAACGGGCATCTACAAAACTGCCATTGTCCACGGTTATACTTCCATTTACAATGACAAAAGGGATGCCTTCCGGGTATTGGTGCGGTTTTTCAAAAGTAGCTTTGTCAATAACGGTTTCAGGATTGAAGATGACCATATCTGCCTTCATGTTTTCCTTGATTTGTCCTCTGTCCTTTAGTCCTAGGGTCTGTGCGGGCAAAAGGGTCATTTTCCGAATGGCTTCTTCAAGGGATAAGGTTTTTTTCTCACGTACATAATGTCCGAGTACTCGTGGGAAGGTACCGTACCATCTGGGATGGGGGTGGCCCATACCGGGTTCCACCAAACGCCCATCGGAACCTATCATGGTCTGTGGGTGTTGCATGATCCGTGTTACATCTTCCTCGGCCATGGCATGAAAGACGCAGGCAGCCCCTCCATTCAATTGGGCCTCAATGACCAACTCTGCACCGTTTTCCACCGTGGGCTCCATTCCTTTTTGTTCCACCCAATATTTCAATGTTTTTCCCTCCAGTTCGGGTTGCCATTCCACTTTTGCAAACTGAATACGGTTCAGGTCGGAACCACCTCTATCGTTTAAAATATTGAAGACAATCCCATTTCGGATACTGTCCCTGAGTATGGGGTCCGAAACCCTTTTTTCAAAAGCTTCCAACCCTCCGGCCATGGACCAACTGGGAATGATGACGGATATTCCGGTATAACTGGCGGTATAGGGATACTGGTCCATTTTAATGTCCAACCCCTTCGTCCTTGCAGAATCTACCATGGCCAGCGTACGGGAACTTTTCCCCCACATGGGTTTTCCAATGGCCTTGTGGTGGGTGAGCACCACGGGAATATCGGCCTGCTCTGAAATCTGGATGGCTTCCGCAACAGCATCAAAAAGTCCCAGACCTTCTTCCCGAAGGTGGGAAGTATAGATTCCACCATATTTTGAAGCTACCTTGGATAGGGCAATGACCTCTTCCACTTTCGAAAAAGTACCTGGCAAATATTTAAGTCCAGTGGAAATTCCATAGGCTCCCACCTGCATGGCACTGTCCACTTGAGCCTCCATGGCTTTTTGTTCGGTTGGGGTGGGAGTTCGGTTTTCCAACCCCATGATGTTCCTTCGAATGGTATTGTGCCCTATCAAATAAGCGACATTCATTCCGATGCCTTTGGCCTCAAGACTGTCCATAAAAGACCCCAATGGCCATGGGGAGCCCCCATCGGGTCCACCCAATGCTGTGGTGACCCCCTGCCTTACGTGGCTTTCACAGGAAGAAAGTTCCATAATGGGTTCCAAATGCGTGTGCATGTCTATAAAACCAGGGGCAACGGCAAGTCCTTGGGCATCTATGGTCCGGGTGGCGGTGGCATTGTCCAAATCACCGATCATAACGATCATGGAGTCCTTAATCGCAATATCGGCCTTGGTCGGGGTGTTGCCAGACCCGTCGTAAACCGTTCCGTTTAAAATCAGAAGATCGTAATTGTTGGTGCCTCCACATGAAAAAATGAACAGGAGGCATAGTCCCATACCTATTTTCTTTAATGAATCAAGGTAGGGAAGGGTATTGGTTTTTCTAAAATTGTGCATGGTTATACTATCAATGTTGAGGAATCCAATTGCTTGAGTTTGGCGAAGGCTTCCTGTAGTTTTAAGGTTGTTCTTCCAATGGCGTCCGGAAGATGGAATCGGTGTTCCCCAAGCTGAGCAATCGAAGCAATTTGGGTGGTGGTACCGGTCAGGAAGGCTTCATCCATTGCGGAAACTGAATTGGCGGCAATGGGTTCTTCCACCACAGGAATCCCCAAATCCTGGCACAGTTCCAGTACAATCTTTCGGGTGACACCATTTAAAATGTGTTCGTTGGCCGGATGGGTGTACACTTTTTCATCCTTTATAAAAAAGATATTGGTATGGGAACCTTCGGTAATCATTCCGTCCCGGACCAGTACGGCTTCATCCGCGTTTTGGTTCATGGCCATTTCATTGGTCATGACATTGCCCAGCAAGGAAATGGACTTGATATCACATCGGTGCCAACGAAAATCGGGTTGCAGAATGGCCGCTATATTTTTTGTGTTGATATGGGGAAGTGAAAAAGGTAGGGCATACATCATGGTTGTAGCTGGGAAACCTTTTGGATAGGCATGCTTTCTTGGGGCCACGCCACGGGTCACTTGCATATAGATCAAACAGGACTTATCTTCAAGGGAAGCGGCTTCGAGCAAAGGAGCAATTTGTGCCTCCATTTGGCCAACATCATAAAAAATGTTGATTTTGTCCAAATTCTCTTGCAAACGGTCTAGATGGGCTTTCTTGTAAAATATGCCATTGTCCAACTGCACCATGACCTCATAAATACCATCGCCAAAAAGAAACCCGCGATCAAATACCGATATCTGGGCAGCATCAGAGGAATAAATGGTCCCGTTCAGGAAAACCTTTTCTGGAAAATTACCTTTTGGAAGCATAGTTTGTGGTCAGTTTTGAATGGTATTGCTTGTGAAGGTAACGGTTATTTTCCTAAATAAAAACTCGATTTTGACAGGGCTGGGGGAATCTTTTACGGCTTAGATTTAATACCTTGCAAGGGTAACAGAATTGGAAGTCATAATAAAGTTTTAGGAAGGTATTTCATATGGAAGTAAACATAAGGGGTGTGTATCGCACAAGTGGATTTTTAATGGTATTGATTGCCCTGTCGTTATTAAGTTGTGGAGAAAAGGAAAAGAGGCAAAAAGAAGATGACAAGGAACCCCAAGTAGAGGAGAAGTTGGACCTTTCCTCTTTGGATACTGTACCTCCTATTGCTATTCCCGAAGGGATGGTATGGATTCCCGGTGGGGTATTTGTGCAGGGTGCTGTTTCATCCGATAAAATGGCCATGCCCCATGAGAGCCCCGCCCATGAAGTTGCGGTAGACGGTTTTTACATGGATGCGCATGAGGTTACCAATGCCCAATTTGCCCAATTTGTGAAAGAAACGGGATATATCACCGTAGCGGAACGGGAGATTGAATGGGAGGAAATGAAGAAGCAACTCCCTGAAGGAACACCCAAACCCCACGATTCCATTTTACAGCCCGGTTCGTTACTGTTCAAAAAAACAAAATCCACGGTACCTAATCTCTATGACTATTCCCAATGGTGGAAGTGGGGTATCGGTACCAATTGGAAACATCCCGATGGACCGGAAAGTTCCCTTGAAGGAAAGGAGAACCATCCCGTGGTACACATTGCTTATGAGGATGCCATTGCGTATTGCAATTGGGCGGGAAGGCGATTGCCCACGGAGGCGGAATGGGAATTTGCGGCCCGGGGCGGTAAGGAAGATGCTATTTTTTTCTGGGGTACCGACTTGGAACAACTCAGTTCAAATGCCAATACCTGGGAGGGGGAGTTTCCGGTGGAAAACCTCAAGACTGATGGGTATGAGAAGCGCGCCCCAGTAATGTCCTATCCCCAAAACGGGTATGGTCTCTATGATATGGCCGGTAATGTATGGGAGTGGACCAATGATTGGTACAATACCCAATATTATGGCCAACTCCAAGCCGAACAGCAGTTGGCTCTAAATCCCCAAGGAGCCTCAAGACCCTATAATGCCACCAATCCCTACGCCCGTGAAAAGGTCATTAAAGGCGGGTCTTTTTTGTGCAGCGCCTCTTATTGCGCCAGTTACCGAATTTCAGCACGGATGGCCACCAGTCTGGATTCTTCTTTGGAGCATTTAGGGTTTAGGACTGTTCTAGATCCAAACATGATCAAGGAGTAAACTACTCGGGAACAGCCCTATTGCACTATTTACGGGCGTTTTGGTCACCCAAATCCTTTTCCACAATGATGAAATCCGATCGGCGGTTGACCAGATGTTCCTGTTCACTGCACCTGACCCCATTGGAGCAATGGTTCTTGAGTTGGTACTCTCCATAGCCTTTTGCACTTTCAATCCTATTGGAATCAATGCCTTTGGCAATCAGGTAACGCATGGTGGACTTGGCCCGGTCATCGGACAATTTTAGATTGTATTGGTCGGAACCCCTGGCATCGGTGTGCGATTCAATCTTGATTTTGATGCCGGGAAATTCTCGCATGGCAAAGAGAACCTTTTCCAACTCAATTTCTGCACGGGGGGTAATATCAGACTTGTCGTACTCAAAATAGATGGGATTGACCTTTATTTTTTCAACATTCCCGTCCTTAACGACCAAGCTTTCAAAAGGGGTTAAATAAATCATGTTGTTCGTTGAAGCTGTTTGGGGATTTTCGCCAGTGGGCACCATAATTTCCTTTTTCACATATTTTGGTTTGATGAACACCAGTTTATTTTCCTTGTTGCATGGTAAAACAAAACTGAAGAATCCGGTTTCATCGGTTTTCATGGCATCCAAAAGCCCTGTGTTCACATCGTAGAGTTCAACACTTGCCAGAGGAATGGGTTCGCCCGTTTTTTCATCCAGCACATATCCAGAATACTCAAGACAATCAATGGGCTTGGCCTTTTTTAGATAGTAGATGTCGTCATCCCCGGCACCACCAAATCGGTTGGATGCAAAATAGCCATCCCCGGCACTGTGGTCCATCACCAATGAAAAATCGTCCATATTGCTGTTGATGGGCTTGCCAAGATTCTGGGGTAGACCGTAACTGGATTTGGACTTGATCGTTGAGGTGAAAATATCCAGCCCTCCCAGACCATAATGGCTATCCGAGGAGAAATATAGGGTGTTGCCATCCACAAAAGGGAACATCTCCCTGCCCCGGGTATTGATGGTCTCCCCCAAGTTCATGGGTGGGGTAAGGGCATCACCTTTCAAGCCAAGTTCAACCACGTACAGGTCGCTTTCTCCATGCCCCCCGGGCATATTGGAAGTAAAATATAGATACTTGCCATCCGGGCTCAAAGCCGGATGTCCACACGAGTATTCCTTACTGTTGAAGGAAAGGGAAGTAACATTGACAAGGGTATTTGCATAAATAGTTCCTTTTAGGATCTGCATATTGGAGAGCCCTTCACTGTTGGCATTCAGTTTGTCTTTTTTGATGAAATTCCTGGTGAAATAGATGGATTTGGACCTTGGGTCAAACGCCACATTGGAATCGTGAAAAGAGGATTCCAGGTTTTCCAGAAACTTTTCAGGGACAAATTGTGACATGTGGGGGTTGGTAAGGTATAGGTCCAGGTACGGTTGATTGTTCCACGGATACAGTTTTCCATTGGACTTTAGGGTGTCCCTAGCCGAGGCAAATACCAGCATATCATCATAGATTGAAGGGGCAAAGTCTGATTTATCACTATTGAATTCCAAATTTTGAACTTCATATTTGGGGTTTTTCAGCAAAAGACTGTCCAGATTCTTTTTTTGGGCCATGATCATATCCAATCGGTTTTGATCGGAGTAAAAATCACGTAGAAGCATATCGGCTTCAGCAGTTTGCATACTGGCTTTTAGGCACTGGACTAGTTTGATGATGTTGTTTTCACCCATTCTTTTGCCTTCAATGGCATAGAGTTTCTGATACCAATCCTTGGCTTTTTGGTATTCATTCCGGTTGAAATGACTGTCAGCCAATCTTTGGATCACATGGACGGAGGGCTTGCTTTTCCGCATGGCCAAATCTTGATAGAGCACAATGGCCTTTTCAAATTTGAAATCGTTGAACAGTTGATCGGCCTTTTCCAATTTGCTTTGTGGAAAAACACTGGTAAAGACAGATAGTGTTAGGAAGAGTATTATTTTTTTCATCATGGTGCTTTTTAAAAAAATCTGGGCGACAAAGCCCTTTTGTTGGCATCAAAAACGGTGTATTTCAAAATGATTTCGTGAGAACCATCATTATAGTTGTCCAATCCTGATATGGAATAATCATAGGCATAGCCTATAAAGAATTTTTTGGCCAAATGGAAACCGACCAATGCACTGAAGGCATCATCGTAGCGATAGGCTAGTCCAAGGCTTACTTTTTCCTGAAAGAGGAAATTTGCCGAGACATCCACGGTCAAAGGGGCTCCGGAAACATGTTTGGTCAAAAAAGCAGGTTTGAATTTAATTGTATTGGAAACATCCCAGACATAACCTCCCATAAGATAATATTGACTTTTTCTATCGGTCACAGCAACCTCATTGTCATTATAGATCTGAGAGTTCATAAGGTTGTCACTGGACAGTCCCATATACCAGTTGGAACCATAGAAGAAGGCGCCAATCCCAAATATGGGTCTGGTCTTGTTCAGGTTTTCAGCAAATATGGGGTCTTGGTCATCCGCGTAATTTCCCTTGGACCAATCAATGGATAGGATGTCCAATCCGGCATTCAGGCCGAGGGAGAGCTTGGTCTGTGGTCCTGTTGGAATCTCATAGGCAAAGTGCCCATTGATCTTTACATCATTGGAAGCCCCGATCTTATCATTGATGGCTGTTAGTCCTAGACCAATTCGTTTTCCTGTTCTCCCTTGTACGGTAAACGATTGTGTTTCTGGAGCGCCATCTATGCCAACCCACTGTGTTCGATAGAGTACATTGGCCTCAAAATTACCCGAGGTGCCTGTATATCCTGGATTGAGTATCGTGGTATTGTACATGTATTGGGTGTATTGTGGGGCTTGTTGCGCCTGTATTTTGGTCAGTGGTATGACCAAAACCAGACCTATGAGTATGCCGAGATTCTTTATGTTGATGTTCATAATTGTTGGATTTATAGGTTTGGAATTTGGATTTTATCGTGCCAGTTGGAGCCAGCCCACAAGATTTCTGTTGAGCTCGGGAATATTCACCACATAATAGTAGGTGCCAGAAGGGAGGTGTTGCCCTTTACCCATGACACCGTTTACATTGGCAATCCCATCCCAATTGTTTTGATAGTCCATGGCCTCGAAGACTTTGTTGCCATTCCTATTGAAAATCTGGAGTGTATTGGAATAGTTTTCTATGCACTCTATCTCAAAGAAGTCGTTGTACCCATCATTGTTTGGGGTGAATTCGTTGTAAACCTCCAAGCAGAACTCTTCACCCAATACTTCCCCGCAGTCTTCAACTTCCACTTGTAATTCTGTGGCTTCGGTCGGTGTACAACTGGTGCTGTCCTCATATAGAACACTGATTGAAGTGTTTTGAAGTTCGGTCCATATGACCGTGGCACTGGCATCGGTTGTACCTCCACCATCGACTATGGTTCCTCCTGTAACAGTCCATGTGTAGTTCTGTTTTCCACTTTCAGTGGAGTAGGTGTATTGTTCTTCTTCCAAACAGGCTTCACTTGTTTGTCCCGTCAAGGTAATAGGTTGGTCTTCCAAGAGGGTGACAGTAATACCAATCCTCGTCAAGACAGATATGGGGATATCCAAAATACCGGCAAAGTAAACTGAGCCATCAACCAAGGGGGTGTTAAGGTCAAGTGCAACGGAGGTATCCAAACTATCAAAGAATACAATATCGTTTCCTGTGACTTGCAAATCCAATAAAGTAGGATTACTTGAAGCACAGAAAATTTGAAGAAGATCATCCACGACAAGTTCGGGAAGGTCTACGGTAATATCTCCGGTCAGGGTGCAAAGTGCCCCTTCCAAGAATACCTCAATGAGGCCATCAACATCCAAAGCCACGTCGGTACCATCGACCACAATATCAAAATCCAAATTGGTATCCAAGACCCCTGTGTAGATCTGCCCATTGATGAAAAGGGAAACCGTATCCCCAACATTGGCGTCACCGTTTACCGATCCGGTTAGGTTATAGGAGGGTGTCCCTTGAAAAAAGTCAATCAGATTGGATAGATCAATGACGGGAGTTGAGTCAATGGTAATGCTATTGGTCGAATCAATGATGTCTACCGTGGCTTGGGCCAAATCTCCTGCAGCATTCTCACAGCCTGCTGTAGCTTCGGTAATGCGCACGTAGAAATTATAGGGTCCACCAGCTTCATCCAGGCCGGTAATGGAAAGGGTGCCGTTTGGGGCTATGGAATAGGTAACAGGTCCTTGCACCAGCCCATTGGTAATTTCGTTGGTGGCATTGGCATCAAAATACCAACTGTAGGAGCCATTGATCGTACTTGAGGGAACTAGAGTCACAATACTTGAGGAACAGATTGGGTTTTCATCTCCGGTAATGTTTATGTCACCTGCCGTTGGTATATCAACCACGGTAACGGTAACGGGCACCCTTGGAGATTCCTCGGGACAGCCCGGCTCGGCTGCTGCCACATAATAGGTAGTGGTGGTGTTCAACACGGGAGTTGTATAGGCTTCCCCAGAGTTTACGGTATCCAAAAGGTTTCCGCCGGTTTCGGCATCATACCATCTTAGTTCGTTGCCTCCGGTAGTTGTGGCTATCAGGTCAACGGAGTTTCCGGTACAAATGCTCACATCTTCCGAATTGGCATCCAGTACGGGTAGGGCTGGAGCCCGATAGATATCAAAAATCTGCAATTGCTGTTCCAAGGCAACATTCAACAAAGATGATAGACGGACAGTAATTCGAGTTGCCTCATCACCTGGTGCAACGGCAATGGTTGCTTTTTGACCACCTTGTAGCAATGTTAAGAGATCTAAGGTCAATATATTGTTCAGGCTCTCTGTGTAAAAGGGGGACTCAGCACCATTTTGGGCAATTACCTCAATGGAACTGGCCACTCCGGCTTGTAGCAAAGAAGGGTTTATGGCCAATGTGATATAATAGTTATCATCAGAGTTGGAAGGTGTGTCAAAATAGGCAGTCTGTTCTATACTTGCAGCGACACCCAATATGCCGAGACTCAATTCTGAAAATGTATTTGCATCACCATCAAGTAACAAATGGGGATTGGTGACACCCGCCCCGCCCAAGTCCAGTAGGTCCAAAGTGAGCCCAGTACCAGTATAAGAAGTATATGTGGGGAGACCGCATGAAGCCAATCCTTGATTGTGGAAAGCTCCAAAAACACCCAAGGTCTTGGTATTGTTGAGTCCAAGCAATGCCCCTATCTGGTTGGTCATCCGTATGCGGTTGTATTGAGCATTCGGAGTAATGGCCATAAAGTAGTCATTGTCCACATTGGTCACTACTTTCATTTGGTCATTGGTAAAGGCGTTGGCCACTCCTGAAGCCTCTTCAAGTATGGTAGTATTGCCATTTTTGGCGGTCACTGTAAATTCTTGATTCCCTATAAGGATCGCACCTGCAATGTCCGATAGGAGTCCTCCAAGGCTTCCCCCTAATAGGTAGGGAAGAAGATCATCTTCGGTTTCCAGTTTAACATATGATGTGGTATTGGGATTTAAAGCAGATGGAAACTCCATTTCCAAGTGGCCGGAATAGGCTCCAACTCCCAATAAGACACCTGTGCTTGCCCTAACCGAAGCATTGGTGGTCAAATTGTCGTCAACGGCATTTGCGGAGAGATCTACTTCGTCTTCGCTTACGATGGTTGGAGCAAAGGTCTGCCCTGTAACGCTTAACGAAACAGTCAATAGCATTATGAGAAATACGCAATAATTTTTCTTAAGTATTATTTGATCCATATCTAAAGCACTTTATTTTTGTATATAACAGAAAAAAATGTTAAATATTTTGAATCGAAGGAAAATACTTACTTAAAAATAAGGAATTTTGAATAAATAATTGATTTACAGTATATTGATTGTTTTCACTCTTTAAAAGGGTTTAGAGTGAAATTTAGTTATGCTAACAAGAAAAGTATCTAGTGGCAGGCCATCAAAAAAGTTGCTATCTGTAAAAGAGTTGCGTAAAATACAGTACCCCTTCAGGGTCAGATTTAATACTTACTGCAGTAAAGTCATAATCCCCTTCCATTACTTTTTGGTGGGTTGGACTTTTGGACCATGCATCAACCAAAGCTTCGGCAGAAATATATCTACGTCCAAGGTTTTCAGCAACGTGACTTGCGTTGGTCTCCATGGCCAATTCAGACGAGCGTTTTTCAAAATCCTTATGGCTTATTTCCCCATCCTTGACCATGGTATTGGTATGGGTTGTGGCATATGCGTAAGCCGTGACATTAAACTCTAAGGCAGTGAGGTTTTTAGAAAGGCGATATTCATTCACAAGGTGCAAAACTTCCATTTCCATATCAGTGGCCGTGCTGGCTACAAAGAAGGCTTCTTCCTCATCTGTGGAGGAGGTGCTACATGAGATAAAAAGTACAGACAAAAACAGTAAGGGAACAACAGCGAATTTCATTCTTTTCACAGCGAATTTTTTTAAAATCGTGTGCAAAAGTAGCTTGCTGTTCCAGTTAAAAAACCATCAAAGTGAGTACTTTATATAAACGGTGGATAAAAGGCGATGAAGTGCATGCTTTTCAAGTTTCACCCTGTGGTATGGCCAATAAAAATAACCCCTTATCGATAAAATACAGTCCGCCCTCCAACAGGGATTTGGTCACTATCCCATGAAAAAAAATCATGGAATGGAATCAATCAAAAGAAGAATATCAGTGAAGGTTTTATTTTATTGTGAAATCAAACAAAACAAGGTCCAATGATTATCATTCTGTAAATTTCTTTTGTTTGTTTTGGATTTTGCCGTACTTCATCAAAAAAACGAAATATGATCATTTTTGTGGATATGGATGAGGTGATTGCGGATACCTATGGAGCGCATTTGGAATTGTACAACTCAGAGTTCAATACTCAAATAAAACTGGAAGACTGCCATGGAAAGGGAATAAAACAATGTGTTCCCGAAGAGCATCTGGAACTGGTAAGGGGATATACTGCGCGGGATGGGTTTTTTAGAAACTTAGAGGTATTTCCCGATAGTCAGGAGGTTTTGAGGGAACTGTCCAAGGAACATGAGGTATACATTGCCTCGGCTGCCATGGAGTATCCAAATTCTCTGCGTGAAAAATCGGATTGGTTGGATGAGCATTTTCCATTCATTCCTTGGCAACATCGAATCTTGTGCGGACATAAATATATTTTGAAGGGAGATTTGCTGATTGATGACCATTCCCGTAACCTTAAACCCTTTGAAGGTAGAAAAATCATGTTCACTTCTCCCCACAACATGCGTGAGACCGAGTTTGAACGCGCAGATAACTGGAAGGAAATCGCAGCCAAACTTTTGTAGATTTGTGAATGCGATTATTTTTTAGGGTACCCCATACATTGCTTTTAGGCACTTTTTTACTGTTTCAGGCCTGTGCCGCCCAATCCAATCTGATAGAAGGACAACAATTGACCATAACCAAGGAAACCCTACAGTATTATCTATATTATCCCGAAGATTATTTGTTCAACCCTTCGCAAACCTATGGTTTGTTGCTCTTTTTGCACGGAGGAGGGGAATCTGGGGAGTCCCGGGAAGAATTCAAAACAAATGCCCCCCCAAAACTTTTAAAAGAAGGCAAGCAATTCCCTTTTTTAATATTGGCGCCTCATAATCCCCATGAAAGAAAATGGTGGAACACGGAAGCCGTTATGCAACTTTTAGATTCCATTGTTGCTGAAAACAGGGTCGATATAAATAGAATATACCTCACAGGGATAAGCAGGGGAGGTAATGCCGTATGGGAAATGGCCACCCAATACCCGGATAGGTTTGCAGCCATGGCCGTGGTATGCGGCATGGCGCCCTTACCATATGCCCATTGGATTGACAGGGAAATGCCCATTTGGGTGTTCCATGGCGAATTGGATGAAACCATCCCGGTCGAGGATTCCGATGCCATGGTGGAAAAGCTTAAATCAATGAATTACAATATCCAATATACAAGATATAAAGGGGTAGGCCATAATGTATGGGACAGGGCTTACACCACAGATTCTTTGTATACTTGGTTGGCCAAACAAAAACGGATAAATTGAATGTTATGAGATATTGCATTGTGCTCTTGGGATTGATTTCTATTTTCTCCAGTTGCCATGAAAAACCCAAGGAAGCCAAAACGGCGGAACCGGTTGAAATGATGGCCAAAGAGCTGGCAGACTCCATCGTGGTCCAAGAACCTGAAAAAGGATTAAGAACTTTTGAAGGGCTGGCGGACACCACTTTCGTGCGTTTGGCGGATTTTAGCGACGACTTTGCCTATGACTTGAGATATGCCACCGAAAATAATTTCTTAAAGGCGAAGGTATACGACTGCGCAGAGTGTTATACCCGGGTAAAAACAGCCAAAGCGCTTATCAAGGCCAATGCCGATTTTAAAGAGAAGGGAGTAAGAATAAAGTTTTTTGATTGTTACCGACCCAATTCCGTTCAATATAAAATGTGGGCCATTGTACCTAACCCCCAATATGTGGCCAATCCAGAGAAGGGGTCGATCCACAACAAAGGAGGTGCGGTGGATATTACTTTGGAAGATTTGGAAGGAAACGAATTGGATATGGGGACGGACTTCGACTTTTTTGGAAAAAGGGCCTATCATGACAATCTGGACTTGCCAAAGGAAATCTTGGAGAATAGAAAGTTGCTGAAGGAAACCATGGAGGCCCATGGGTTTTGGTCCATCAGGACCGAATGGTGGCATTATAATCTTTCGGCCGGTTCCAATGATAAAGTAGCCAACTTTAAATGGGAATGTCCAGAGCAAGATTAAATGAAAATACAATGAAGGCAACAAGAATAAAATTTCTGTTTTTGGTGATGATGTCCCTAGGTGTGTCGGCACAAGATGCTATTGTGCCACTTTGGCCCAATGCAGTGCCCAACCAAAAAACGGACACCAATGAAAAAGAGCAAGTAGAATATAGGGAATCAGGTATAATTTGGATTACCAATGTTCAAAAACCAACATTGGAGGTATACCTTCCTGCAAAGGGAAACGCCAATGGAAAGGTGGTGCTCATCTTCCCTGGGGGTGGGTATTCCGGATTGGCGTACGATTGGGAAGGTAGGGATATAGCCAAGGCCCTAAATGGAAACGGCGTTGCTGGAATTGTGGTGAAGTATCGGTTGCCACGGTCAAAATCGATTGTGGCAGACCAACAAATAGTTCCCTTGCAAGATGCCCAAAGAGCCATCAGGATGGTGCGGAGTAAAGCAGAGGAATGGAATTTGGCAAAAAATGAAATTGGCATCATGGGATTCTCAGCAGGTGGACATGTGGCTTCTACCTTGGGAACGCATTTTGGGGATATAGTGTACCCAGCACAGGATGCTATTGATGGAATTTCTGCCCGCCCTGATTTTATGGCGCTGATCTATCCGGTGATTACCCTTATGGAGCCCGCTGTAAATATGGGGTCACGGGAATCCTTGGTGGGCAAGGAGCCAACTATGGAACAATTGAACTATTTGTCCAACGAGAAGCAAGTAAAGGCCAATACGCCGCCTACTTTTTTACTGCACGCAGCAGATGATAATCCGGTGCCTGTAGAAAACAGCCTCATGTTTTTTGAAGCGTTGAAGGCCCATGATATTTCGACTACTATGCATATTTATCCTTCGGGTGGGCATGGTTTTTCCTTGGCACACAAGGATAAAAGATTAAAAAATTGGCTGGACCTGTTTGTTGCTTGGCTAGATAATTTGGATTAATCCAATTCTTTGGAACAGTCAAGAACTACTAAAGAATCATCATGGTTCTTGGTAAAGAACAGGTAGCGGTCGCCGCCATCCTTGATTTTGTGCTTTTTTCGCAGTTCTGCCACGGAAAGTGGAAAGTTTCGGGTGGTGATGTTGGCCTTCGTTTGGGAAAAGCTTCGCAAGGTCTTTTTTGAATAGGGGAGGACCTGTATTATGGAGAACTTTCTCCCAGGAAAGTCCACCAGTGTTTCAGACGTGTACAAATGGGAGTGCTGATGCAATTTGGACAATCCATGTTTCTCCCCCACAATTTTAAACCCCCCGGATTTTAGAATAGCAGCATTGGGTTCATATAGGAATTTTTGCGGTTCTCCCAATTGTCTGGTACTTGCTTTTTCCTCATCGAGGATAAAGTCGAAAACAACTTCTTTGTCTTGGGTGAGGTTGATGGTTTTGATCATGACATCCCCCGTATAATTCTGCTCCAACAAGTAGAGCAATTCCTTTACCTCATTGTTAACGGCCACCACATGGATCTCTTTTACATAACTAAGTTCCTCCAAACCTTGGGCGAGATCTAAAATTGGGGAAACTTTGATGAGGATATTCTTGGTACGGTTAAAAAGTAAGGGGAGGTGTTCGGGAATATTGGGAAGGCAATCCTTGAGCAAAAACACCTTTCCAATATGTTCATTTCTTCGTGAGGGATCTACAAAAATCCAATCGTATTTTTGGGAATGGTTTTGTACATAGTGGATGCCATCTTCAGGAATGCAAGTGATATTTTTTTGTCCTAAAACCCCAAAATTATAGGAGGCAATTTCACTGAGTTCCTTGTTGATTTCACAATGAAAAACGGCTTCCATTTTTTTGGAAAAAAAGTAGGCATCCACTCCAAATCCTCCGGTAAGGTCAAGCAGGTTTTTACCCACCACCAAGCTTGCTTTATAACGTGCCGTTCGCTCGGAACTGGTCTGTTCAATGTTGAGCTTATTAGGGTAATAAATGCGTGGTGCGGCAAACCAGGCAGGGAGCTTGTCCTTGCATTTTTTCTTGGCCTCGAGCTGCTCTACCAATTCTTTTTGGGAAATCCCTTCAAAGAGGGGTTTTTGGAGCAAAACTGACATCGTGTCAGCATTCCAATTTTCATGTATAAATTCTTGTACACCAGTATGTAATATCAATTCATTCAAACTGATACTATAAATTTTTGGTTAATTTCTTCACAAAGGAATATTCAGCCAAAAATTCCTTTAAAATCACCTTTATGGCGGTATATCCGGGTACGGCTACGACCATTCCAACCACCCCAAAAAGTAGTCCGGCGATAATGATGACCAAGAAGATTTCAAGGGGGTGGGACTTCACACTGGTCGAAAAAATAAAGGGCTGTGAAAAGAAATTATCCACCAGTTGACCAATGGCCAAACCTATTAAAACATACATGGCCTTGGGTAGGATAACCGTGCTAAAATCCGCTCCCAAAAAACTGGTCATGGTGAGGGTGACCATGATCACTCCGCCAATGATCGGACCAATGTATGGAATGATATTGAACAGGGCGCAGAGGAAGGCGATCACAATCGCATTTTCCACCCCAACGATCAACAGTGCAATGGTGTAAATCACAAAGAGAATAAAAAGCTGAAGAAGGATGCCCGCAAAGTATCTTGAGAGCAATCCGTTGATTTTATCAATGGATTTTACGAGGTTACTTTCCTTGTCATCGGGAACAAAGGTAAGGATGCCATTTTGGAACAATTTGCTGTCCTTTAAAAAGAAAAAGGAGATGAACAGCACTGAGAACAGACCGATGCTAAAATTGCTCAGGACATTCATGAATGAATTGAGAAAATTGGGAATGAACCCCAAGTCAAGACCTTTTAGAAAACTTTCCTCCAAATGGGATTCCTCCACCAAGCGCTCCACGTTTCCGGAAGAGGCCCCAAAATATTCCAAAATCTGAAAATACAGTTTGTTGATATCGCCTTTTAACGCTTCAATATCCAACAGGGAAAGGTTTTTGCTCTGTTCCGATATCAAGGGCACAAAAAGCGCCAATATGCCCATAAAAATACCGAGCATAAAAATCATGGTGGCTATTACGGCGAGTGTATTGGGAAACTTTAGTTTTTTTCGTAAAAAGAGAACAACGGGCCTACCCAAAAGGGCAATTACGGAGGCAATGGCCAAATAGGTGATCACGGATTGGATCTTGTACAAAAAGTAGCCCAAAAGAACCACACCCACAATAATGGCTACGGCCCTTAGAATTCCATTGGCAATGGTCTTTGAGGTCATAGATTAGCTTTTAAAGGCATATTCAATAATATTGGAACCCATTTGTAGTGCCTTCAATCGCACCTCTTCTGGGTCGTTGTGCACCGAGGGGTCTTCCCAGCCATCACCCAAATCGCATTCAAAGGTAAAGAGCAAGAGTAATCTGCCCTTGTCAAAAACACCTAAGGCTTGAGGTCTCTTGCCATCATGCTCGTGTATTTTGGGAAGTCCGTTGGGAAACTTGAATTTTTGATCAAAAATGGGGTGGTCCGAGCCCAATTCCTCCAATTGCTTATCAGGAAATACCTTGAGAAGCTCCCTTCTCAGGTAGGGTTCCATTCCATAATTGTCATCAATATGTAAAAAACCACCGGAAAGGAGGTAGGTTCTCAGGTTTTGGGCCTCCTCGTCGGTAAAAAAGACGTTGCCATGCCCCGTCATATGGAGAAAGGGATATTTAAAAAGGGTAACGCTTCCTGTTTCGACCGTTTCTGGTTCAGGGTTGATTTTGGTGCCGATGGCATTGTTGCAAAACGCAATGAGGTTGGGTAGCGCAGTGGGGTTGGAATACCAGTCTCCCCCCCCTCCATACTTGAGGATGGCAATCTCTTGGGCGCCCATTGTGCCCATCATAAAAAAAGTTAAAATGCACCCTAGTTTGGTAAGTTGTCCCATGGATTTGCGATTAACCAACTACTCAAAAGTACGGTATTCATGATTAAAAAAGTCATAATTGTCTCATTTGCCTTTTTCGCGATGTCCTTGATGGCACTTTATACAGCGCGGACCGAGGAAGTTTCAAATCCGTTGTCTGAAATGGAAAACCAAGAAACGCCAATGGTCGTCCTGGAGCTCTTTACCTCCCAAGGTTGTTCCAGTTGCCCGCCGGCCGATATTCTCTTGGATAAAGTAAAAAGGGAATTTCCCGATGAGGTTTTTGCACTTTCCTACCATGTGGATTACTGGGATTATATAGGTTGGAAAGACCCTTTTGCCCAATCGGGCCATAGCCGAAAGCAGCGCGAATACAATAAAAAGTTGGGTTACGATGGCAACTATACCCCTGAAATGGTGCTCAATGGTAGCCTTCACTTTGTGGGGTCCAACCAAGCCAAGCTCTATGCTGAAATCAATTCCCATCTAAAAGAGAAGGCCCAAAACGGAATTCAGCTACGAAATGTTGTTGCTGGTGTCAATGCCGTTTCGTTTGAATATGCCGCTACGGGGGATTTGGACCATAAACTGTTGCGGGCCATTTTGGTGATCGATGATCGAACCACTGAAGTGAAGCGCGGAGAGAATCGGAATAGGACTTTAAAGAACAGCAATATTGTGGTTCAGGAGGCCTATTTGGATTTGGAGGCTTCGGCGGGAAAAGCTAGTATAAAAATTCCCCAACTGGTTTTGGAATCCGACAACTTGACTCTCGTCTTGTTGGTCGAAACCGAAAATCTTGACATCACTGCTGCGGCCAAGGCCTTGGTAAAGCGCTAACTATTGATGATGGTCACGGTGGTACAGGCTACAATCGCAGCCGTCTCGGTTCGTAGTCGTGTATTGCCCAAAGAAATAGGGATATACCCCTTTTTGCGGGCCAAATCGATTTCCTCTTTGGAAAAATCCCCTTCGGGACCAATAAGGATGGTGATGTCCATATCGGAAATGACCTTTCGCTTGAGTTCCATCTTTTCGCCATCATCACAATGCGCAATGAATTTGAGGCCCGTTTGTTCCTGTTCCAAAAAATCCCTGAAGGAAATCGCCGGATTCAGTTTTGGCAGCACCGTCTGTAAGGATTGCTTCATGGCGGATTGCAGCACGCGCTCCATTCTTTCTTGCTTCACCACTTTTCGTTCGGAATGATCGCAAATGATGGGGGTGACCTCATCAACACCAATTTCGGTGGCCTTTTCCAAAAACCACTCATATCGATCGTTCATTTTGGTGGGGGCCACAACCATATGAAGTGCGTACCTTTTAGGAATGGTCTTGTGTTTTGACACAATGGTAGCTCTGCATCGCTTTGGGTCGGAGACCAATATTTCCGCTTCGTATCGGTATCCCTTCCCATTGGTGATATGGACAATATTCCCCTCTTTTTTTCGAAGGACTTTGGCAATATGCTTGCTCTCCTCTGGAGGGAAAGTGAATTGCGTAACGCTATTGTCCAGTAAGGGGTTGTAGAAAAGTTGCATAGGCTAAAGTTTACTTTTGGCGTGTTCCAGAGCCAGTTCAATCCACTGGTGCAATTGTTCCTCGGTCTTGAAACCTTTTTGGGAGACAAAAACAAATTCTTTCATGGGCTTTCCCGTAAAATCCATGGGACGTACATAATCCTGCTGCAAGATACGGTCCATTTTTTCTCCGACCACACGAACCATCAATTCATCTTTTACCACTCCTACGGTCATTTTACCTTGATAAAGAAAAGCAATGCCCCCAAACATTTTCTTTTCGGTAAACTCTTCCGGGAAGAGACCCAAAAGGTATTGGACCCTACGGGCTATTTCTTCATTGTAGGCCATATGCCAGTGTTCTGCTATGTCCAAATATCCGAATAATCCGCGAATCCAAGACTGGTTTAGCTCCCAATTGCATAGCGTGCCTTGGCGGCGACACTTTGGTCGGTAAAATCACCTTTCAGAAATTTTAGGTACCCCACAATCCCGATCATGGCGGCATTGTCCGTGCAGTAGGCAAACTTGGGGATATAGGTTTTCCATCCCAGTTTTTCCTCGGCTTCCTTGAGTCGGGCACGTATGCCGGAGTTGGCGGCAACACCGCCTCCAATGGCAATTTCTTGGATTCCGGTTTGCTCCACGGCCAAAGTCAGTTTATCCATCAGGATTTCCAAGATGGTGTGCTGTACCGAGGCGCAGATATCGTTGATGTTTTCCGAAACAAAATCAGGGTTCTTTTGGGTCTCCCGCTGAAGGAAATAAAGAATACTGGTCTTTAGACCACTAAAACTGAAATTGAGTCCGTCTACCTTGGGTTTTGGAAACTCAAAAGCATGTGGATTCCCTTCCCGGGCGTATTTGTCCACTAAGGGACCTCCGGGATAGGGCAGTCCCATAAGTTTGGCGCTCTTGTCAAAGGCTTCGCCCACGGCATCGTCCAGGGTTTCGCCAAGGACTTCCATATCAAAATGGTCACAAACTTTCACAATTTGTGTATGTCCCCCGCTAATGGTCATCCCCAAAAAAGGGAATTTCGGGGGGGTATTGTCATCATCTTCAATAAAGTGTGCCAAAATGTGCGCCTCCATATGGTTCACCTCGATTAAAGGAATGTCAAGTCCCAAGGCCAAAGACTTGGCAAAGGAGGTGCCCACGAGCAGCGAACCCATAAGTCCGGGGCCACGCGTAAATGCTATGGCAGATAGTTGTTTTTTATCGATATTTGCCTTGGCCAAGGCCTGATGAACCACTGGTACAATGTTTTGCTGATGGGCCCGTGAAGCCAACTCTGGGACAACACCACCATATTGCTTGTGGATTTCTTGTGTGGCCACCACATTGCTCAGTACCTTTGTATGGCACAAAACAGCGGCAGATGTGTCGTCACAAGAAGATTCAATGGCCAGAATATATTTTTTTGGATTTGTCACTGGTTTTGGAACAAAAATTGGTCATCAAAGGTAAAACATAAAGCCCTATCAAAAAACTTCGTAAAATACTAATACGATTCTTTTTGGCCCTAGTACTGCTCATGGTATTGGGGTCTTTGGTGTTGTCCATGCCGGTAGTGCAGACCAAAATTGCCAAATACGCCACCAATTCCATCAATGCGGAG
This sequence comes from Flagellimonas algicida, assembly GCF_049629585.1. NCBI lineage: Bacteria > Pseudomonadati > Bacteroidota > Flavobacteriia > Flavobacteriales > Flavobacteriaceae > Flagellimonas > Flagellimonas algicida. The sequence continues at coordinate 530,043 of NZ_JBMYIX010000001.1, forward strand.
TTCGGGACCAACATTCAGATCGATCGGGTTAGCCTTTCACTTTTTACGCTTAATACCGGCATCAAGGGAATTTATATAGAGGATTATAAAAAAGATACCTTGGCCTATATCCATAAGTTGAGCACTTCTATACTGAACATACGGAACATGGCCAATGGAAAGTTGGAGTTTGGGGACATGGAAGTGGACGGTATCATTTTCAATTTAAAGACCTATGAAGGGGAACGGGACACTAATCTGGATGTTTTCGTGGCAAAGTTGGATGACGGGAAGCCAAGACCTCCGGGAACACCTCCCTTTTTTATGTCCACCGATGAAATCCTGATCAATAGTGGTAGGTTCCGGTTGATCGATGAAAATTTGGAGGCCCAAGAGTCCCTCAATTTTTCAGAATTGAAGATATTGGCACGGGATTTTCAAATTTTGGGCCCGGAAGTGACCTTGAAGATTGAAGACCTTTCCACCTTGGCCAAGCGGGGCATTCGGCTAAAGAAGTTGACTACGCACTTTAAGTATACGAAGGAACAGATGCGTTTTGATTCCCTTCTTGTTGACACGGAAGAATCAGAAATCAAAGGGAACTTGGTCTTTAACTATAATCGGGAGGATTTTGCCGAGTTTTTGGACAAGGTGAACATCGAGGCACAATTTGATGAATCCAGTGTGGCCCTGAACGAAGTGAATGCATTTTACAATGAGTTTGGCAAGGACCGGGTAGTGACTTTTTCTGGACAGATGGGAGGAGTGCTCAATCAACTAAAAGTGGATGACCTATATGTGCACATGGAAAATACCGGTATCCATGGTGATTTTGTGTTCTCCAATATTTTTTCTGATGAGGCTCCCTTTGTCATGCAGGCCGATCTGGACAACCTTACCTCCAGCTACTATCAACTTAGGGCCATTTTGCCCAATATTTTGGGGGATAACATTCCCGAAACTGTACAAAAGCTAGGACAATTTACGGTTCGAGGTGATGCGGAAGTGACGGAGACGTCCTTAGATGTAAAAATCAACCTCAATACAGCGGTGGGTAGCAGCTATATGGATGTGCAAATGACCAACCTCCAAGCAAAAAATGACGCTTCCTATATAGGTTTTATATCCCTTATAGATTTTGACTTAGGAGATTTTATCGAAGATGATGAATTGGGGCTGACCTCCTTGGATTTCAATGTGGAAGGAAAAGGATTTGCCGCTGAAAATTTGAATACTGAGGTTATTGGTGATGTTTATAAACTGCAGTTCAACAACTACGAATACAATAACATTAAGGTTTCAGGGATCTTAAAAGATCAGTTGTTTGATGGTTCCCTGCTTTGCAATGATGAAAATTTCCGATTCGATTTTAAAGGTTTGGCGGACTTTGGCGGTACCGAGAACAAATTCAACTTTATTGCTGCTGTGGATTACGCCGATCTTAAGGAACTCAATTTTATTGATGATAGCATTTCCATATTCAAAGGTCATGTGAATATGGATATTGAAGGAAGGACTTTGGATGATATGGTGGGCCAGATGCGTTTTTCCAATACCACCTATCAAAATATAAATACCACCTATTATTTTGAGGATTTTGCTGTCTTTTCATCGTTTGATCGAGATACGGTCCGCACCATTGAAATCAATTCACCGGATATCATCACAGGGTATGTCAAAGGGAAATTTAAAGTGAATGAAATAGGCAAATTGGTGCAAAACTCCGTGGGAAGTATTTATACCAATTACAAACCCTTTGAAATTTCAGAGGGACAGCATGTGGATTTCAACTTTAAGATCTACAATAAAATTGTGGATGTTTTCTTTCCAGAAGTGGTCTTTGGCCCCAATACCTTTATGCGGGGCAGTATTGTATCGGACGAGGGCGACTTTAAGCTTACGTTCAAATCGCCCAGTATAGAGGCGTTTGACAATAGGTTCGATAATGTTGAACTCAAGGTCGATAACAAGAACCCGCTCTTCAATACTTTCGTTTCGGTGGAGGACATGTCCACGGTCTATTATGACATTAAAGATTTCAGTCTTATCAACACTACATTGAAGGACACGCTTTTCTTTAGAACCGAGTTCAAGGGGGGCAGCGAGTACAACGACAGTTACAACCTCAATTTCTACCATACCTTCAATGCGAACAACCGATCGGTCATTGGCCTTAAAAAATCGGATATCAGCTTTAAGGGGAACACTTGGGTGCTGAACAAAGATGGGAACAGTAAGAACAAGGTTATCATCAACAAGACCTTGGACAGCATAACGATAGAGGATGTGGTGATGGACAACAACAATAAGGAGCAGATCAGGCTCCGGGGCGAGTTGGCCGATTCTACCTATAAAGACTTGGACCTACAGTTTAAGATTGTGTCCCTCAGTAAGATTACCCCAGCCATAGACAGCCTTAAGATGAACGGATCGGTGGATGGTTTTCTCAACATCCTACAAAAAGACGGCAAATACCTTCCCACATCCAGCCTTAATGTGAAAGACTTTAGCGTTAATGGCATGCGTTTGGGAGATTTGGAAGTAGGCATTTTTGGGAACAACAATCTTACCCAATTTGGGGTGAGTACTTGGTTGGTCGATAATGGCAAGGAGAAGATGAGCATCAACGGGAAGGTGACCAATATCAATAACAAACAACAAGTGGATCTTGCCGCCAATTTCACCGATTTTAGTCTAGAACCCTTTAGCCCATTGGGCGATGGGGTCATTTCCAACATACGGGGCAGTGTCATAGGAAGCGCCAAGATCACTGGAGATCTGTACAACCCGTCCATCAATGGAACGTTGAGCCTCAACAATGCAGGTATTGGTATTCCCTACCTCAATGTGGACTATAATTTTGCACCCTATTCCCGCGTCCGGCTTTTTGATCAAACCTTCTATTTTGAGAATGTAGGGCTTTCCGACGTAGCGGAAGGCACCAAAGCTACTCTGGATGGAACCATTAGCCATACTGGGTTTTCTGACTGGTATCTTGGATTGGATGTGGATACCAAGAACGATCGGTTCATGATTCTTAATACGGAATATGATGAAGAATCCCTTTATTACGGAAAAGGCTTCATCAATGGTACGGGAAGTATCTATGGACCAACCGACGCCTTGACCATTGCTGTGGATGCGACCACGGCGAGGGGCACCTCCCTTAAGATTCCGTTGAGTGATGTTACCAGTATAGGGGACTATTCGTTTATCAATTTCATTGAAAAAGGGGAATCCAATTCCTTTGAGCAAGAACGGGTGTTACAGGATTATCAAGGCTTGGAAATGGCCTTTGACCTTGCGGTGACCCCGGAAGCCGAAGTAGAGATCGTAGTAGATCAGAGCACGGGAAGTTCCCTTAAGGGAACTGGTGAAGGAATTTTGTTGATAGAAATCAACACCAATGGAAAATTCAATATGTACGGGGAGTTTGTTGCCGTAACGGGTGAGTACAACTTTAAGTATGGTGGGGTCATCGACAAAAAGTTCAAGGTGCGCCCGGGTGGTACCATTCTTTGGGAGCGGGATCCCCTGGCGGCCCAGTTGAACCTTGAGGCCGTATATGCCCTAAATGCCAATCCGGCCCCATTGTTGGACAATTCAGGTTTCGCTGGAAGGATACCCACTGAGGTAATCGTGCGTTTGGACGGGGAGCTGGAAAGCCCCAATATCAATTTCGATATTGACTTTCCCGGAACCAGTTCCGTGGTACAGTCCGAGCTCCAGTACCGATTGCAGGATCCTACTGTAAAGGAACGAAATGCCTTTTTTCTTTTGGCGCAGGGAACATTCGTGGATTCACAGTCCGGAATCAACCAACAGGCTGTTACCGGAAACCTTATACAGACAGCCTCTGGACTCTTGAACCAAATCTTGGGGAGTGACAATGACAAGTTCAATCTAGGAGTCTCCTACGAGCAAGGTCTTTTGGACCCCAATGCCAGTACGCGGACCGAGAATAGGATAGGGGTCACGGTTTCCACCCAGATATCTGATAAAATCTTGGTAAACGGAAGAGTAGGGGTGCCTGTGGGAGGAGTTTCCGAAACGGTAGTGGCCGGTGATGTAGAGGTCCAGGTGCTATTGAATGAGCAGGGGACCCTAAGTGCCAAGATCTTTAATCGGGAGAACCAAATCCAACGATTTTTGGCCGAACGCCAAGGGTATACCCAAGGGGTTGGACTTTCCTATCAGGTAGACTTCAACAGTTTTAAGGAGCTCATGCAGAAGGTCTTTAAAAAGAAGGACAAAGTACAAGAGGCCCCAAAACAAAAAGAGGCGACTGAGGTTATGGGGCAGGACAGTCTGATCCGGTTTATGCCCAAGAAAGATTCTCCTTCCAAAACAGGACAATAGGCTTATAATTTTTCACGCATTTTGATGAATTCTTTACGAAAACGTTTGAAAAAATCAATGGAGGTAAATAAATTATTAAGCCATTCATATTTTGGATAAAGTTTCCTAGTTTTGATCCTTTAAAATTTTGAATGGCTTCAGAAATAAAGAAAATAGGAGTTTTTACCTCTGGAGGGGACTCCCCGGGAATGAATGCAGCGATTCGTTCTGTAGTCCGAACTTGTGCTTACTTAAAAATTGAATGTATTGGTATCTATCGTGGGTACCAAGGTATGATAGAGGGTGATTTCAAGGCCCTTGATGCACGAAGTGTCAACAACATCATCAATAAAGGCGGAACCATACTTAAATCTGCCCGTTGTGAGGAATTCAGGACAAAGCAAGGAAGACAAAAAGCTTACGACCAATTGGTCAAGGAAGGCATAGATGCCTTTGTGGTGATCGGGGGCAATGGTAGCTTTAACGGTGCCATGCTCTTCAACCAAGAGTTTGGTTTTCCTGTAATGGGTATACCAGGAACCATTGACAATGATATCTTGGGATCATCCTATACCATCGGTTTTGATACCGCGATCAATACAGTGGTCGAAGCTGTGGATAAGATCAGGGATACCGCAAGTTCCCATAACCGTTTGTTCTTTGTGGAGGTCATGGGAAGGGATGTAGGCCATATTGCCTTGAACGCAGGTGTAGGGGCAGGTGCCGAAGAAATTTTGATTCCCGAATTGAACCTGGGTCTCGAACGTTTGGTAGAGTCCCTTAAACGAAGTAAAAAATCAGGCAAGTCTTCCAGTATCGTAATTGTCGCCGAAGGCGATAAGATCGGGAAGAATGTCTTCGAACTTAAAGAATATGTGGAAGAACATTTGCCCATCTATGATGTAAGGGTATCCGTTCTAGGGCATATGCAACGCGGTGGAAACCCCACCTGTTTTGACCGGGTTTTGGCCAGTAGAATGGGTGTGAAGGCCGTGGAGAGCCTATTGGAAGGCAAATCCAACTTCATGGTGGGGATAAAGGATACCAAACTGGTACTGACCCCCATTGCCGAGGCCATAAAGGCACATACGGAAATAGACCAAGAACTCATTAGAGTTTCTGATATAATGACAACATAATTAAAAACCAAAAAGGAGAGAAAATGTCAAAATTGAAAATAGGAATCAACGGATTCGGTAGAATTGGAAGGTTGGTGTTTCGTGCAACCGTAAAAAGGGACAATGTAGATGTAGTGGCCATTAACGATTTACTGGATGTAGAGCACTTGGCCTATTTGTTGGAGTATGACTCCGTTCATGGAAGATTCGATGGCACCATCGAAATCAAGGATGGAAATCTTATTGTAGACGGAAAAACCATCAGGATCACTGCAGAACGCGACCCCAAAAACTTGAAGTGGGATGAGGTTGGTGCAGATGTTGTTGCCGAATGTACCGGTATCTTCACTACTTTGGAAACTGCCCAATACCATATTGATGGTGGAGCCAAGAAGGTTGTGATCTCCGCACCGTCCAAAGATGCCCCAATGTTTGTTATGGGGGTAAACCATCAAGATGTCAAGGCATCCGATACCATTATTTCCAACGCATCCTGTACTACCAACTGTTTGGCTCCTTTGGCCAAGGTACTTGATGATGAGTTTGGAATTGAGGAAGGTCTAATGACCACGGTCCACGCTACCACAGCGACCCAAATGACCGTTGACGGACCATCCAGAAAAGATTACAGAGGAGGTAGAAGTGCCCTTTTGAACATTATTCCAGCAGCTACTGGAGCCGCCAAAGCGGTAACCAAGGTTATTCCTGCTTTGGAAGGAAAACTTACCGGTATGGCCTTTAGGGTGCCTACAGCAGATGTATCTGTTGTGGATTTGACCGTTAGGTTGGAGAAAGAGACCTCTTATGAGGAAATCAAGAAAGCGTTCAAAAAAGCTGCTGACGGTGAGTTGGCCGGTATTTTGGGCTATACGGATGAAGCTGTGGTTTCCCAAGACTTTGTGGGCGATACCAGAACAAGCATCTTTGATGCCGGAGCTGGAATTGAGCTGAACTCCAAATTTTTCAAAGTAGTATCTTGGTATGATAACGAAACCGGATATTCAAACAAATTGGTAGATTTGGCCGAGCACGCTGCGAGCCTTTAATAATAGTATCTTGCATATAATTCCAGGAGAGGGCAATCGCCCTCTCTTGGGATTCAACAAAAAACTTTGACGCATATGATTTTGATTGTGGATAGTGGAGCCACTAAATCCGATTGGATTGCATTGGACGACAAGGGGAAACAATTGTTTCTTACCCAAACCCTTGGGTTAAGTCCAGAGGTGCTTACACGTGAGGTGATTGAGGATAGGTTGGCCAATAATTTTGAGCTTTCCAAGAATAGAGAAATCGTTAGTCAATTGTATTTCTATGGTGCAGGTTGCGGCACGGATAGAATGAAGAATTTCCTAAAAGAAATTTTCAAGGATTTTTTCCCCAATGCCAAAGCTGAGGTTCGGGAAGATACCTTTGCCGCCATATATGCCACGACCAAGATTGGACGTCAAGGGATTGTCTGCATATTGGGCACAGGTTCCAATTGTAGCTATTATGATGGTCATCAATTGATGCAAAAGGTTACCTCGTTAGGCTATATCTTAATGGACGATGGTAGTGGTAACTTCTTTGGAAGAAAGTTGTTGCGTGATTATTATTTCCATAAGATGCCACAGGATTTGGGAATCAAATTCGCCAAGGAGTACAATCTGGAGGCAGATGTCATCAAAGAAAATCTTTACAAACAGCCCAATCCCAATACCTATTTGGCCACGTTTGCCCGTTTCATTATTGAAAACAAGGAGCATCCGTATTGCAAGGGGGTCATTGAAAAAGGCCTGCAACAGTTTGTGAACAACTATATTATGCAGTTTGAACTGGCCACCAAGGTACCTATCAACTTTGTAGGTAGTATAGCGCACTTTCTGCAGGACGAACTAAAAGCCTGTTTGGAAAGGAACGACCTTATTCTTGGGGTTATTCGTAGAAGACCTATTGAAGGTCTGGTTGAGTTTCACCAAGAAACTATTTGATCGCGATCATAGAAATTTCAACATTCACAAATTTGGGGAGATTGGCCACTTCCACGGTTTCCCTGGCCGGGGCGGTATCTGCATCAAAATAGGTGCCGTATACCTCGTTTATTTCCGAAAATTGGTGCATGTCCTTGATGAAAATGGAGGTTTTTACCACATGATCAAAGCTAAGGCCAGCTTCTTCCAAAATGGCCTTGAGGTTTTCCATGGATTGCTTCGTCTCCTTTTTAATATCTCCTTCCACCAATTTGCCCGTAGTGGGGTCTATTGGAATTTGCCCTGAAATGTATAGGGTGTCCTTGATCAATACAGCTTGATTGTAGGGGCCAATGGGAGCAGGCGCCTTTGGAGTGTTTATGATTTTTTTCATGGAAAGTCTATGCTTTTGTTTAGAGACTTGAAGATATTCAAAAATTATCTTCTACCACTAAAAGGCTGGCTTCTATTTTCCCATTTCAGGTCACTCAAGATGGAACTCTTTATACCAATAAAGAAATACCATCGTTCATAACGGCCAAAGGGGGTCCAGTCAAAACTGAGCCTAAAACTGTTCAAATCCCTTTTAAAATTGAACCGTGTATCTGCAAATCCCTTGTTTTTAAGGTCATACCCGGAGTTAAAGCCCACTTCCCATTTAGGGGAAAGCTGAACATTTCCAGTAAACATCAAAGAATGGTTGGTGATTTGTTTTTCCCGGTTTCGGTTGCTGTAGGTAGCCACATAGGTGAGTCGTACATCCCATGGAATTTTGGTACTGTATGTTGGGTTCTCAACGTCATCATCGGGGGATTCATCCTTATTTCCAAAGTGGGATTCGCCATCCCGGGCACCCTTTAGCTCAAATGGATTGGCCCCATAGTCTGGGTCTTCCTGTTTGTCCTTATCCTCCTTGTTTTTTGCCCCTTTTTTAAACATATCACTGTCCAAGGTAAAGCCTGTGTTCAATCGTGCCGAAGTAAGTCGGGCCAACCCTCCCCCGTTTTTTATGTTCAGGGTGTTGATTCTTCTACCATTGTTGTCTATCGCATAGGGGTCAAAGGAGGCCGAAAAATTAATGGGCACCTTCTTGATGATTTCTGTGGAACCCGAAAGATTGATTGGACTCAATTTCAGGGAGTCTGCCTCAAAATTATAGCTCGTGGATAGGGTAAGGTTACTCAGAATACTGATTTTCTTCGGTTCCGTGGCCGTCGAGTCTTTGTCCCTCACCTTGGCCTCCAAGGTATTCTGCAATGAAAAGTTCAGGGAACTTCCCTTGCTCAACGAAGGCCTTCCATAAATACTGGTCTCAAACGGAGTGTATTGTACCTCATCGCCATCGCCATCAGTGTAAGTATCATAAAATTGTTCAAAGGAAGGGGTGTAACTGTATCCAATGGAAGGTCGCATGACGTGGCGTATGGCCTGAATCTTTTTGTCCTCCCCAAAATTAAAGGTACCATAGACCACGGTACCTATACTGGCACCCAGGTTATAGCGGTTAAATCGGTCAAACCCCGCTACCGTGTCCGTGACAACCGCTTGTTCCTCCTCAACATATCTGCGGCGTATGGTCTCCAAGGTCCATACATCCTCATAACCTCCGTTTAAACTTACGCTCAAGTATTTGGCCACCTTAAAGTTGGTGCCAATGGGAATACGGTGTCTGGCCCCGACCCGGGCACCTTCGAACATTTTGCTGGTGAAAAAATCCTCCTCATTGGTGGTGATACTGTTCTGGGCGTTCACATCGTATTGAAAGTTGATGTTCTGCAAGATTCCCTTTTTTATTCCATCTCGCTTCGCAAATGGAAAAATACGCTCCATACTGGCCTGAAAGGTCGGTAGGGACATGTTGATGGTCCTTTCCTCTGTTCGGGTATTCTGGGTATGCGTCAACGTAAGACTGGCATTCACCGAAGGATATGCAGGAAACGTTTTGGAATAACTGATGGAGGACGCAAAGGTGTTGGTCTGCGAATTGTTCCTATTTATTTGATTGAGCGAGTTGGTGTAATATTGGCTGCTCCCCAAGTTCACGGATGCCGAGAACCTTGAATAAGGACTGGCCTTTGGGTCTTGGGTGTGCGATATACGGATATTGTAGTTGCTGGTCCTGCTATAATCATCAAAGCCTTTTTGGCTTTGGATCAGGTTTTCATAATTAAAATTGATGTTGCCCCGGAATTGATACCGTTTTGAATACTCCGACTGCCCCCGGAACCCATAACTGCCGTTGGTATAGAAATCCCCTGTAACACTAAGGTCCACGTATTCGCTGATGGGCAGATAATACCCTCCGTTCTGTAGGAAGTACCCCCTTTGGGGGTCGTTTCCAAAAGTGGGGAACAAAAGCCCTGCTACCCGCCCTGTAGTCAATGGAAAATAAGCAAAAGGCAAGGCCACTGGGGTGGGTACGTCTACAATATACATATTGCTGAAGCCCGCTATGATCTTTTTCTTGGGAACAAACTTGGCCTTGCGCACCCGTATGTAATAGTCGGGATCAACGGTATCCTTTGAGGTGGTGAGTTTGGCCTCGCTTAAAAAGTAAACCGAGTCGTTCTCTTTTTTGGTGACCTCGGCATATACTTTCATGGCATCGCTCCCCAATTGGCCTAGACCGGCCTGCTGTTCCGTTCTGGAATTCCAGATAAGGGCCTTTTGCGTATCAAAATTAAACCGTATGGAGTCCGGACGGACTTCATTGCTACCTTGTTTAAAATAGGGAATTTGTGAGTAGGTGCCCGTGGAGTCCTTCATCCGGCCCGCATATACCTCATTTTTTACATAATCCATTACAATGACACCGGCTTTAAGTTCCGTGTCCTGATAATAGATTTCTGCCTCATCGTACAGATAAATTTTGTTATCTTTCTGACTGAGTTTTACGTATTCCTTGGCTTTATATTTAATTTTATCCAACAACAAAGGCTGTTTTTGGGAAGCGGAATCCACCTCAACGGAATCCACCTCATTGGGATCTTTTAGCAAATCGGAGGTAAGGACGGGAGCCGTTATGCTATCCTTGATGGCTTTGATGGGCAAAGGGGTAATGAGGTCTTCCTGAGCCACCGAGGATATTGTGCCACAAAGAAGAACAAATAGGAAAACTAAAAGATGTTTGTTTGATTGCAACGTGATAAATCCTATTTTTGTGCTGGTTTGGCTCAGTTTTTGGGCTCAAACTTACATATATTTTTTGTTCTGATTATGGCTGATTACGATATTTTTAACCATTACAGGACACTATAATTACTCGGTTCTTATGAATAAAAGCAGGTCAACATTTTTGGTTTTTCTCCTTACACTCCTCACACTGACATCTTTTACCAAAAATAATACCGAAGTCCCCCCCAAGGATAAATTTATTGTGGTTTTGGATGCAGGGCATGGTGGGCACGATCCAGGAAACCTCGGAAATGGGTATCTGGAAAAGGATATATCATTGAACATTGTGCTGAAAGCTGGCGAGGAATTGAGTAAGGACCCCAGCATTAAAGTCATATACACCAGAAAGGACGATACATTTGTGGATCTCTTCAAAAGAGGTGAAATCGCCAATCAGGCCAATGCAGACTTGTTCGTTTCGGTCCATTGTAATTCCCATAGTTCAGACGCCAGTGGTGTGGAAACGTTTGTTTTGGGACTTCATAAGAACAAACAGAACTTTGAAGTGGCCAAAAAGGAAAACTCCGTAATCTATTTGGAAGATGATTATGCGCAGCGTTATGCCGAGTATGACATCAATTCCCCGGAATCTGTGATAGGCCTTACCATTATGCAGGAAGAGTTTTTGGACCAGAGCATCATGTTGGGAAAAAGGCTTCAAGATAATTTCACCAAACAACTAAAAAGAAAAGATAGAAAAGTCAAGCAAGCAGGATTTATAGTGTTGCACCAAACCTTTATGCCCAGTGTTTTGGTGGAAGCGGGCTTTTTGACCAATAAAAGCGAGGGGAGCTACCTCAACTCTTCAAAAGGACAAACAGAAATGGGCAAGGCCATCGCTTACGCAGTTTTGGCGTACAAGGCGGATATCAGTGGGGCCCCAGTACCAAGTGAAACAAGTATTGAAATTGAAGATACCGAAGTTGCCGTGAACCTTCCAGAAGAGACCCAACCTGTACACCAGGAAAAAAAGGAAGAGTCCACACCTCCGGCGGAAGTCAAAAAAGAAACCGTGACTCCCCCAGTGGCAAACAAATCGGATGTGGTGTTTAAAATACAGCTTTTGGCCAGTGCCAAGAGCATTCCCCTTAATGGCGCCAACTTTAACGGTCTGGACCAATTGTCGCGGGAACCCTTTAAAAACCTGTATCGATACATGTATGGGAATGCAAGTACTTTGGAAGAAGCAAAACAGCTAAAATCCAATGCTGATGCCAAGGGGTATACCACTTCATATATTGTGGCCTATAAAAATGGAAAACGCGTACCCATATCACAGGCAGTAAATTAGGAGTGCAAAAACAATGGCAGTCTTGTTAAAATTATTCCTAATTTTGTTTAGAACCATAAACCGAATCTTTTGAAATTATCCAGGGAAATCAAAACTGGGATTATAGTACTCGTTGGGATTTTGGCCTTCATCTTTGGGCTGAGTTATCTTAAATCCGCCTCCCTTTTTGAAAACAACAAAACCTTCTACGCCGTATACGACAATGTTGGCGGACTGCAACCCGGTACCCAAGTGTCCATCAATGGTTTCACTGTGGGCAATGTGAACAATATTAAGTTCAAGGACAGCTCAGGAAAGCTGGTGGTTACCTTTACCGTCAGCAACGAATTTGATTTTTCCGGGAACAGTGTGGCGGAACTTTATGACACCGGTATCATCGGCGGAAAGGGAATCCAGATAAATCCCGTTTTTGATAATGCCCCGCTGGCAAAATCAGGAGATACACTTACTTCAAACATAAAACCGGGAATCACGGAACTGGTACAGCAAAAACTTACCCCTTTACAGATGAAAGTGGAGGGAGCGGTTTCCAATGCCGATTCACTGCTGATGAATGTAAACCAGATTTTGGACGACCCCACCAAAAAAGAACTCAAACAAACCATTGTGGCCCTTCACGAGATGGTAAATGCCTTTAAGGGAAGTGCGGACAAGCTCAATGGGCTGTTGGCAAACAATAAAGAAGAATTGGACAATTCCTTGAAGAATGTGAACAAAATCACCACCAATTTTTCAAAACTGTCCGATTCATTGGCCAATGCAGGTCTTGCCGAGACTGTCTCCAATTTTCAGGTTACGGTGAACCGATTGAACTCGGTGCTCGAAAAAATCGAGAAAGGCGAAGGGTCTTTGGGGAAGCTTACGCAGGATGAGCAACTCTATAAAAACCTAACGGATGCCTCAAAGGAATTGGACCTTCTGCTGCAAGACTTCAGGCTTAACCCAAAACGATATGTAAATGTGTCCGTGTTCGGGAAAAAGCAGAAAGAATACGCCCTTCCCGAAAACGACCCTGCCCAACAACAGGAAAACTAGCCTATGGAATACGTGCCCAACATTCTTTTTCTGATAGCCCTTATTGTGGGAATAGGTTTTTTTGCGAGAAATGTGAAAAAACTGTCCAGAAATATCAAATTGGGGAAAGATGTTGATGTAAACGATAACAAGTCGCAGCGTTGGCGCAACATGGTTCGTATCGCATTGGGGCAGACCAAAATGGTGGTTCGTCCCGTGGCCGGTCTTATGCATATTATTGTGTATGTAGGCTTCATCATCATCAATATAGAAGTATTGGAGATCATCCTCGATGGGATTCTAGGGACGCACAGATTGTTTTCGCCTTTGGGAGGATTGTACGATTTCCTTATCGGTTCTTTTGAAGTCTTGGCCCTTTTGGTAATCGTGGCCGTCGTGGTTTTTTGGATCCGTAGGAACATTATCCGACTGAAGCGGTTCATCAAACCTGAAATGAACGGATGGCCCAAGAAAGATGGGAACATGATCCTGTACATCGAATTTGTTTTGATGTTGCTGTTTTTGACCATGAATGCTGCCGATTTTCAGTTGCAGCAATTAGGAGCCGAGCATTACACCCAGGCAGGCGCTTTTCCGATAAGTCAATTTATAGTGCCGCTATTGGACGGATTGTCCATCTCCTCATTGATGGTTATTGAACGCACAGCGTGGTGGTTGCATATTTTGGGTATTTTGGCCTTTTTGAATTACCTCTATTATTCCAAACACCTGCATATTCTTTTGGCATTCCCGAACACGTACTATGGAAGGGTAAAGCCCCAAGGGGAGTTCAATAATTTGGAATCGGTGACCAATGAGGTCAAATTGATGATGGACCCATCGGCAGACCCATTTGCCGCACCTGCGGAAGGGGGTGCTGCAGTACCTGAAAAGTTTGGCGCTTCGGATGTCATGGATTTAAATTGGGTGCAATTGCTCAATGCATATACCTGTACGGAGTGTGGTAGATGTACTTCCGAGTGTCCGGCCAACCAGACAGGAAAAAAATTATCCCCAAGGAAGATCATGATGGACACCCGTGACCGTTTGGAGGAAGTAGGTAAGGTCATGGATGCCAATAAAGGGGAGTTTGTCCCGGATGGAAAGCAACTTTTGGGAGACTATATCAGCCATGAGGAACTGTGGGCGTGTACCACTTGTAATGCTTGTGTACAGGCTTGCCCCGTGAGCATAGACCCTTTGTCCATTATTGTGGAAATGCGAAGGTATCTGGTAATGGAACAGTCTGCGGCACCAATGGAGCTGAACACGATGATGTCCAATATAGAGAACAATGGAGCCCCTTGGCCGTACAACCAAATGGACCGTTTAAATTGGGTGAACGAATAATTTTAGGACTATGAGCGAGCAATTGACAGTGAAGACCATGCAGCAATTCATGGCCGAAGGCAAGCAGCCGGAAATATTGTTCTGGGTGGGCTCTGCTGGTAGTTATGATGACCGTGCCAAAAAGATAAGCCGTGCCTTTGTAAAGTTGCTGAATAAAGCTAAAGTGGATTTTGCCGTCTTGGGACCAGAGGAAAGTTCCACCGGAGACGTGGCCAAAAGGGCAGGAAATGAGTTTTTGTTCCAAATGCAGGCTATGATGAACATTGAATTGTTGAACGGCTATGAAATAAAGCGGATTGTAACCTGTGACCCACATTCCTTCAATACCCTTAAAAATGAATATCCAGGTCTTGGAGGAAAGTATGATGTAGTGCACCACACCCAATTCCTAAAGGAATTGTTGGATTCCGGACGTTTGACCATTGAAGGCAACACCTACAAAGGAAAACGCATCACCTTCCACGATCCCTGTTACTTAGGCCGTGCCAATTCGGTTTTTGAAGCGCCCAGGGAAGTACTCTCCAAAACAAACGCCGATTTGGTGGAAATGAAGCGACACAAGAGTAGGGCATTGTGCTGTGGAGCGGGAGGGGCACAAATGTTCAAAGAACCGGAAAAGGGAGATATGGACATTAATGTCTTACGTACAAAAGATGCTTTGGAGACCCAACCCAACATTATTGCAACAGGATGTCCCTATTGCAACACCATGATGACGGATGGCATCAAAGCCCATGAAAAAGAAGATACTGTTTCGGTTTTGGATGTGGCCGAACTTTTAGCAAACTCCATTTAGTATGTTGACAGATTTTAAAGACCTTCCAGGTCACTCAAGAATATGGATTTACCAATCCAACAGAAGTTTTACCGATGCAGAACTTAAAGAGATTGAAGAAAGCCTATCCGGATTTTTAAAGGAATGGACGGCCCATGGCAGTGAACTGCATGCAGGTTTTGAGATTCGATATAAAAGATTCATCATCATCGGGTTGGACCAGTCCAATACCGGCGCTTCGGGATGTTCCATAGACGCTTCGGTTCACTTTATCCAAAGTTTGGAACAGAAATACAATGTGGTTTTACTGGATAGAATGAACGTTTCCTTCAAACAGGGAGAGTTCGTCGCCTATAAACCATTGCAGGACTTCAAACGGATGGCAAAGGAAAAGGCGATATCCAAAAACACCATAGTCTTTAACAATTTGGTGGCCAGTAAATTAGAATATTTGGAGAATTGGGAAGTCCCTGCCAGTGAAAGTTGGCATGCCCGTTTTGTATAGCAATGCTCTTAAATTATCTTAATTTCTGTGCATTCTTCGATGAAATGCAATATTTTTATATGCTATAAGTTCATGTCATAGGCAAGATATTTATGCGATTAAACTACTACTTTCCCTTTCTTTTATTGTTCAGTGTGTGCCTAAGCGGTCAAAATGATCCTTTGGTTGTGAAAGATTCTTTGGCCCAAGTCCATTGGGTGGAAGGGCAATACCAAAAAATGTCCTTGGAAGAACGGGTGGGGCAACTCTTCATGGTGAGCATTGCTTCAAATCAAGATAAGGCCGCCACGGATAAAATAACCACATTGGTGAAGGAACAGGGTATTGGCGGGGTCATTTTTTTACCGGGCAGCCCTGTAAAACAGGCAAAACTGACCAATACTTACCAATCAGAATCTAAAATTCCTCTTTTAATCGGGTTGGATGCTGAATGGGGACTTGCCATGCGGTTGGATTCAACCTATGCCTTTCCTTGGAACATGACCTTGGGGGCCATTCAGGATAACAAAACTGTGGAAAAGGTAGGGTATCAGATAGGAAAACATGCCAAACGCTTGGGGGTGCACATCAACTTTGCACCAGACCTGGATGTGAACAACAATCCCAAGAACCCTATCATTGGGAACCGTTCTTTTGGGGAAGACCCTATAAATGTGGGCCAGAAGGGTGTGGCCTTTGCAAAGGGTATGGAAGCAGCTGGGGTTCTTTCATGTGGGAAACATTTTCCCGGTCATGGCGATACGGCTACAGACTCCCATAAGGCATTGCCCATCATTACTTCAAATAGGGAACGATTGGATTCCATTGAACTTTATCCGTTCAATAAGGCCATCAATAATGGTCTGAGTTCGGTGATGATTGCTCATTTGGCAGTTCCAAGCTTGGAAGAAAGGGAGGGCTTTCCTTCCTCACTCTCCAAAAGTATTGTGGTAGATCTGCTTCAAAATGAAATGGGTTTCAAGGGATTGGTCTTTACCGATGCCCTGAACATGAAGGCCGTTTCTGAGTTCGCACCGGACGGAGAGGTGGAGCTACAAGCGTTTTTGGCTGGAAATGACATGTTGCTGATGCCTGTGGATGTGCTGTCGGCCAAGAAAAAACTGATGGAGGCCTACGAAGCCGGGACCATTACCGAAGAACGCCTTTCCCATTCCGTAAAGAAGATTTTGATGGCCAAATACAAGGCCGGATTGTCCGATTATAAGCCCATTGCCTTGGAAAACCTTTATGAGGATTTAAATGGAATCGAGAACGATGTACTTTATGAAGAGGCCATTGAGGGCGCCATTACCGTAGCCAAAAACAATTTCTCCTTGATGCCCATCAAAAAATTGGAGAACAAAAAAATAGCCTATGTCCATTTTGGGGATGATGAGGGAGCACCTTTTTTGGATGCACTGAACCAATATTTCAAGGTTACAGCCATCAAGGCAAAGGACATCGCCGGATATCGTAAAGAGTTGACCAATTACAATTTGGTGATCATAGGGTTCCACAAAAGCAATGCAAGCCCTTGGAAAGGGTATAAATTCTCCAAGAATGAGATTTTTTGGCTGGAGGAAATATCGCGTTTGCGTACCAGCAATACCATTTTGACCCTTTTTGCCAAACCCTATGCCCTGTTGGATGTATTGAACTTTGATGCAATGGATGGTGTGGTGGTAGCCTATCAGAACAGTAAAATTGCCCAAGAAAAAGCTGCGGAGGTCATTTTTGGTGCCATTGGCGCCGATGGTAAACTCCCGGTTTCCGCGCATCCAGAGTTTCCGGTAAACACCGGGGAGAAACTGAAATCCTTGAAGCGTTTGGGCTATAGCATCCCGGAACGGGTAGGGTTGAGTTCCACAGGACTTGCCGAAGTGGACAGTTTGGTGCATTCCGGTCTGGATTCCTTGATGTTTCCCGGGGCACAGGTTTTGGTGGCGAGAAAAGGTAAGGTGGTCTATAACAAAAGTTTTGGAAAACCTACTTATGATTCCACAAGACACGTGAATACCAACTCCATTTATGATTTGGCGTCGCTGACCAAAATATTGTCTACCCTGCCTTTGATCATGAAAATGGAGGAAGAGGGAAAGATTGCCCTAAACAATACCTTTCAAGAGTTGGTGCCGGAATATGGGGATACTGAACTAAAGGATGTAACCGTGCTCAAGGCGTTGTCCCATTACGGTCGCCTTCCGGCTTGGATCGCTTTTTATCTGGACACGCTTACCAAGGAAAGAAAACCGTCCGATGAATTTTATAGAAAGTCACCCACAGAAGGGTATTCCTATCAGGTAGCCGATCATTTGTATCTCACTAATGCCTATAAAGATTCCATCTACGATAGAATAGGAAGGCAGAGTTTGAAATCCAATCGCTACAGATATAGTGATGTGGGCTATTATGTTTTTAAGAAATACATTGAGGACACTTATGGTAAGCCTATTGATGAGCTTATCAGTGAGTTTCTCTATACGCCTTTGGGACTGCAGCATACGGCGTTTAACCCCTTGCATAAGTTTCCCAAAGATGAAATAGTCCCTTCCGAAGAGGATGATTACTACAGGTACCAGACCATTCAGGGATATGTCCACGATATGGGAGCGGCCATGCAGGGCGGAGTAGGGGGGCATGCCGGACTGTTCAGTACGGCCAGTGATGTGGCCAAGATCATGCAGATGTACCTGCAGGGCGGATATTACGGAGGGGTTCGTTTTTTTAATGATAGGACCGTGAAAAAATTCAATACCTGTTATTTCTGCAATAAAAATGTACGACGCGGGGTGGGATTTGATAAACCCCAATTGGAAGAGAGTGGGCCAACCTGTGGTTGCGTATCCCATAAGAGTTTTGGACATAGTGGCTTTACGGGAACGTATACTTGGGCAGACCCTGATGCAGAGTTGGTCTATGTGTTCTTGTCCAACCGAACCTACCCATCGGCCACCAATACCTTGTTGATCAAGTCTGGTCTTAGGACGAGGATACAACAAGCTATTTATGATTCTATTATAAATTAAGAAGCAAATATTACCGTAGCTTTGTTTTCATGAAAATTGCAATTGTTTGTTATCCCACTTTTGGGGGAAGTGGTGTTGTTGCCACCGAATTGGGAATAGCCTTGGCGGAAAGAGGGCATGAAGTGCACTTTATTACCTATAAACAACCGGTTCGATTGGGACTTTTAGGGAACAACATCCATTTTCACGAGGTCCATGTTCCCGAGTATCCCCTGTTTCATTATCAACCCTATGAGCTGGCATTGTCCAGTAAGTTGGTGGATACCATAAAATTGTATGAGATCGAGTTGCTGCACGTGCATTATGCCATTCCTCACGCCTATGCGGGCTATATGGCCAAGAAGATGCTTCAGGAGTATGGGATTTTTATTCCTATGATCACAACCTTGCACGGAACCGATATCACTTTGGTGGGCAAACACCCATTCTATAAGCCCGCTGTTACCTTCAGTATCAATAAATCCGATGTGGTCACCTCCGTTTCCGAGGCCTTGAAAAAAAGTACGTTGGATCTTTTTGAGATTGAAAGAGATATTGAGGTGATTCCCAACTTTATAGAAAAAACCAAGTACAGTACGGAATATACCGATTGCCAACGTTCTTTGATGGCCAAGGACAATGAGCGTATCATAACCCATATCAGTAACTTTAGAAAGGTAAAGCGCATTCCTGACGTTATTCGGGTGTTCCATCGTATTCAAAAGGAAATTCCTTCAAAATTGATTATGGTGGGAGAGGGGCCCGAAAAGGAAAGTGCTGAGCAGATGTGTGATGATTTAGGCCTGAAGGATAAAGTGTTGTTCTTGGGCAATAGTACTGAAATTGATAGGATTCTCTGTTTTTCAGATCTCTTCCTGTTACCCTCGGAAACGGAAAGTTTTGGTTTGGCCGCCTTGGAAGCCATGATCAACAAGGTTGCGGTGGTTTCCAGTAATACGGGAGGTATTCCAGAAGTGAACATTGATGGAGTTTCGGGCTTCTTGTCCAATGTGGGTGATGTGGATGATATGGCCTCCAAGGCCCTACAGATCTTGAGGGACGACCAAACTTTGGAAAAATTCAAACAAAACGCATACAACGTAGCTTCCAAGTTTGATATTATCAATATTTTGCCCCTGTATGAAGAAATCTACGAGAAAGCCTATAATTCCAGGTTCAAGAATACCGTTTAATATATGAAATATGCCTTGTCTTTGCTGATGTTGATTGGGTTGCTTTCCTGTAAGGCGCAGTCCCTATATGGGGAAAAAATGGAAGATTTGGTTTTGGTGGCGCATGATGGATACAGTGGTATTTCTGAGTATGAGACCATGGTTATACAGGATACCAAGTCGTTGAACAAATTCTATGCACAGATCAACAAGACCAGAAAGCCTGGTCTTCCTGTTCCAAGTATTGATTTTTCAACCGAAACGGTTTTGGTCGTCTGCTTGGGAGAACTTCAAGGAGAAAAGGAACCAATGCTATCAAGAATTCAGCAGACCGAAGACGAACTATTGGTAGCGATAGAACTATCCAATCCGGCAAAAGAAGAAGGATTCCAAGCTGTTTCGCACCCTTTTTATTTGTATAAAATGCCACGTACCCCAAAGGAAATCCATTTTCAAAAGGTAGGGTGGTAAACCCAAAATAACTTTCCTTTTTTTGCGTCTCATCGAAAATTAAAGCACTTGAAAGTGCAAACTTCTCCTTTTTGGCATGTTGGCCTAGCTTTGTTATCAATAACCTCAAATCTTACATAATGAATATTTCAAGATTGGCCTGTGTGGCTTTGGCATGTATTTTAACCACATCTACTTTTTCCCAAGAACCAGAATTGGAGCTGACCAAGAAAGATAGCATTGTAAACAGCTATTGGCTTGTTTCTTTGGGAACCAACATAGTGGATGATTCCGGACATGAGTTTAGCAGACTTTTTGATATGGAAGATGCCTGGAACATGGTACCTTACCCCTCCAGAATTAGTGTTGGCCGCTATTTTAAGAATGGATTGGGATTGGAAGCCATTGGTAGCTATAACCAATACAAGGAAGGAAAGACCATTGATAAAGTGGTCAATCCTGAGGACAAAGATTACTTTGGAATTGATTTTAGGGTAAGCTATGACCTAAATATGATTTTGGGGGAAACCGGATTTTTTGACCCCTATATTGGTATTGGTGCCGGTTACACTGACGCGAATAATCAAGGTAGGGGAACTTACAACGCCGTGGCGGGATTTAGGACATGGTTCTCTGACCATTGGGGGTTGGATTTCAATACTACGGGAAAATGGGCAATGAGTACGGATAATGCCACAAATCACATTCAACACGCATTGGGTGTTGCCTACAGGTTTGATGTGGAAAAAGGACTTTCCAGAAAAGGACAGGAAAAATTGGCCTTGTTGGAAGAAATGGAAAAAGAGCAACAAAGGGTTCAGGATTCCATAGCAAAAGCAGAAGAAGCCCGCTTGTTGGCGGAACGTTTACAAAGGGAAAAGGAAGCTGCCGAATTGGCCGCTGCCGAGAAAGCCAAAAAAGAGGCCGAGGAAGCAAGACGAGCTACCCTTCAGAACAAAATCAATCAATTGGGCAATGTGTACTTTAGATTGAATTCATCTTACCTCACCTCAAAGGACAAGGAATTGTTGGATGAGCTTGTGTCCATTATGGAAAGTGAACCTAAACTGACCATTAAGATTGCTGCACATACAGATTCCAGAGGTACACACCAATACAATCAGTGGCTGTCCGAGAGAAGGGCTGAACGTACGGTAGAGTATGTGATTTCCAAGGGAATATCTCAAGATCGTATACAGCATGAAGCTTTTGGAGAGACACAATTGGTGAACGATTGTGCGGATGGGGTACGTTGTACAGAGGAACAGCACTCCAAAAACAGAAGGTCGGAATTCAAGATAATAAACCTGTAGATAGGGTTGACATATAGAAAAAAGCCGAGCATTAGCTCGGCTTTTTTATTTTGTTTAGAGATAAGCTATGCTTATTACCAATTTTTTATCGGGATAAGTCTGTCACATTTAGAGAACATCAATCCTTCTTTAAAGTTGTTGAACCGGTCCACAGAGTCGTCCCCATTGAGCCAAGCAAGATAAATGGCAGGAGTGTTTATTCCAGCTTCGTGTGAAAAGGGATATCCTCCACCAAATCTTGGGTTCATCTCCAAATAATACACCTTTCCATTACTTACAAAAAAGTCGCAGTCCATGTTTCCAATATGCTTGGTCTTTTCAGCAATGGTTTGTGCTATTTTAGAGAACTCCTTGTTTATTACAGATAATGCTTTATCCGTTTCACCAGACCTCATACCCATTTTTTTTCGGATGAATGAGCCATAATGATTTCCTTGAAAATCGTTTAGGATGTCTATTCCATATTCGTCCCCATTTATTTTTTCTTGGATAAGGATACTTTTTTCAATATCGTCCGCACTGGCATCCTTAAGAATGGATTTTTTGATTTTGATACGTTGCAATTCATAGGCCAATGCAAGTTCTTCTTCATTTTCAACCACATCAATGGCTATGGAGGCGCTTCCCCATCTGGGTTTAATGACAAGGGGGTATTCCAACTCACCATTTTCCAATGCTTTTTGGGCATCAAAAAGGGTCAGATACGTCTTGGGGGTATCTACCCCAACTTCCTTGAAAAAGTTGAATGTTTTCCATTTGTCAAAGGCAATGTCAATTACATTGGGGGCAGATATAATTACCTTGGCCCCAAGACTTTCAAGTTCTTCCTTGTGTTTGGCCAAAATGGGCAGCTCCAAATCATTGAGTGAAATGATCGCATTGATTTCATGTGTTTTTATGAGCTCCTTTAATTTTCCGATATATTCTTTATCATAGATGGAAGGGACCTCCAAAGCTACATCGGCATCAACTAACGCCGGTGCCGACAATTGATTGTCAGCCGCCAATATGAGTCCATTGCCCTGTAAGGCCTCTTTAAAATAGTTGATCAAATAGTTTCTGCGGCCCGCACAGGTAAATAGGATGTGGTTTGGTTTCATAAAAGGAATACTAAACGGAAAGGGATTTTTCTTTTGATATATTTTTTTCAGTTAAGAGATTTCGACTGATTTTTCTTTTTTTCGAATTTAATAGGGGAATTTCATTCACATACTCCATTTTTACCTTGGCATCTTGGCCTACATAGGACTTGAATAAGCTTAGGAGCTCTTCTTCTCTATTAAAAGAGTCATCCATATTTATTTTGATAGTGTAGGTTGCATTGTCTACCTGTAAAAATTGGATTTGTTTGACCTCTGGATATTTTGGAATGATACTCATGAACTTAAAAGGACTTATCATGGAACCCATAGTATCCAATAGAATATCCGATTTTCTTCCTTCCACTGTTTTCAATACAGGGAAAGGTTGATCGGGATCGATCGCTATGGCGCCAACATCTCCAGTATCGTACCTGATCATGGGGGTGGCATGGTTGTATAGGTCGGTAATCACAATACGGCCCAATTCGCCATGTTTCACAGGTCTGTCAGAGTTGAAATCCAATATTTCAAGTATGTAACTGGCCCAATTTATGACAAAATAATTACTGCTGGCGGTCTGTTGTGCTATGATACCATTTTCAAAGTTTGAATACCTGGAGACCATAGGGGTATCAAAGTAATACCACATTCTACTACGGACATCATCACTCAGGTTTTCAGACATTCCTATGATGGACTTGATGTTGCAATGAATTGGTTTTGAATTGATAGCATCTAAATAGTCACATATTTTTTCAAGACCGGAAGGATAGCCCAGCCATCCCTTTGGGGATTTGTTTTTTTGGAGTTTTGTCAACAAATGCTGAATTTTTTCACCTTCCAAATCCTCTATATTGATCGGGGAAATGTTCTGTATTAAGGCAGGTATTCTTTTCTTCCTAAGCTCTTTGGTCCATAGTCTTACATAGAGTAATTTGTCACCAATGGTAAATCCAGCTTGCTTCGCAAAATAAATGGTATCCGCCGTGTTCCTATTTTTTTTCTCTTGATTCTGATATATCATGAAAGGGACCCCCGTAGAGCCACTGGTGAAAATTTTGTTGACCTTTTTTTCCTTGGAAGATGTAGTCACCAATCCCTCAAAATGTTCTTTTATAACATTCTTGTTGACAACAGGGAAATCTTGGAGGGAAGTATATGTTTTGCGGTTCTTGTAGAATTCGGTTTCATTTACGGCTAGATCCAACAAGTTTTTTAAGGCAGGATTGTTCTTATCCATCAGTAAATCAAATGACCCAAGAGAAAAAGAGGCTTCTATGTCTCTTAAGTTTTTTTTGATTTTACCCCCTTTCACCGCATCTAAAATCCAGAACATTTTGTTCCTCGCGAGGTTAAAAAAGTTGTGTTCCATTTTTAATAGAGG
The DNA here is from genome assembly GCF_049629585.1 of Flagellimonas algicida. Lineage (NCBI taxonomy): Bacteria > Pseudomonadati > Bacteroidota > Flavobacteriia > Flavobacteriales > Flavobacteriaceae > Flagellimonas > Flagellimonas algicida. Next base: position 553,924 of record NZ_JBMYIX010000001.1, read on the forward strand.
TTAAGACAAATTTTTAAAAAATAGGGCGGATAACTAAAGGTCCAACTAGGTCGTACCTTTAATTTGAAACCAAATTACGCTAAATGTCACAAATACTCTTAAAGAATACATTATATTTTAAGTTAAACGCTCCCAAATGGTTCAAAAATAATAGCTGATACACTCATGCCCCGAGGGCTATTGGGAATCAGGTTTGGCCCGAACGTACATGGTAATAACGAACAAAGTTGGGTATGAAGTATGTATTGCTATATTACCCAATCTTCATAGAGGGGCAATTATGTGGTACTCAAAGTGTTTTTTTGCGTTTCATCGATAATTTTTAGGTCCAGGTCCCCTTTTTCTATAACACACTATATTTTTGTAATGTTCCCTTGTTCGTATAAAAACACCGCCAAGAAAATGATTTTCAAAAGAGTTTTACCCCTAATTTTGATTTTAGGTTTCCCTAGTACTTTTTTTTCTCAAAATCTACATGTCGAATCCAATGCAGCTTCCATAGAAAATGAAGCAAATGCCACAACAGGATGGATAGGAGATGCGACCATTACCTCAGATGGAACTGATGCCCAGTCTGGTAGTTTTTCAATTAGAGCGGTATCTACTAGCGCCAATGGTAGGATTTTGGAATATTATTTTGATGCCGTTGTAGGGGAAGACTATGTCATACGAATTTGGGCGAAGGAAGGCCCTAAGGGGACGGTGCCAGGCGCTCCTGCATTTGCAGCTTGGGCCGGGATGGCGGGGTTTTCCGTTACAGAGATTTCTGGAACTGAGTGGGCCGAATATGTTTTTAATGTTAGAGCTACCACATCTAGACCTAGGATAAGGGTGTATACAAGTCCATCCTCTACAAGCACTATCGCAGGGAACACTGTTTTGATAGATGCCGTGTCCATAGTTGTTGCCGGTAGTGACACCGAAGCCCCCAGTGCGGTTACGGACTTGTCCTCTTCCAATACAACATCAACCGGTACGGATTTAACTTGGAGCGCATCCACGGACAACATAGGGGTGACCAACTACGAAGTTTTCAGGGATGGTGTGAGCATAGCCAATACGGGTACTGCCACCACCTTCAATGTGACCGGCCTGTCACCGGAGACAAGCTATAATTTTACGGTATTTGCCGAAGATGCGGCAGGGAACACCTCTACGGTGAGCAACACAGTAAATGTGAATACGTTGGCGGGAACAGATACCGAAGCCCCCAGTGCGGTCACGGACCTTGGCTCTTCCAATACTACGTCAACCGGTACGGACCTGACCTGGAGTGCATCCACGGACAACATCGGGGTCACCAACTATGAGGTCTTCAGGGATGGTGTGAGCATTGCCAATACGGGAACAACCACAACTTTTAATGTGACCGGCCTATCGCCGGAGACAAGCTATAATTTTACGGTATTTGCCGAAGATGCGGCAGGGAACACCTCTGCGGTGAGCAACACGGAGACCGTCAACACCTTGGCGGCACCGGACACGGAGGCCCCCAGTACGGTCACGGACCTGAGCTCTTCCAATACTACGTCAACCGGTACTGATCTGGCCTGGAGTGCATCCACGGACAATGTGGGGGTGACCAACTACGAAGTTTTCAGGGATGGTGTAAGCATTGCCAATACGGGAACGACAACGACCTTCAATGTTACTGGACTATCACCAAGTACAAGCTATGATTTCACGGTATTTGCCGAAGATGCGGCAGGGAACACCTCTGCGGTGAGCAACACGGAGACCGTGAACACACCAGGGGTTCCGGATACGGAGGCTCCCAGTGCGGTCACGGACCTTGGCTCTTCCAATACTACGTCAACCGGTACTGATCTGGCCTGGAGTGCATCCACGGACAACATCGGGGTCACCAACTATGAGGTCTTCAGGGACGGTGTGAGCATTGCCAATACGGGAACAACCACAACTTTTAATGTGACCGGCCTGTCGCCGGAGACAAGCTATGATTTCACGGTATTTGCCGAAGATGCGGCAGGGAACACCTCTGCGGTGAGCAACACGGAGACCGTTAACACCTTGGCGGCACCGGACACGGAGGCCCCCAGTGCGGTTACGGACCTGAGCTCTTCCAATACTACGTCAACCGGTACTGATCTGGCCTGGAGTGCATCCACGGACAATGTGGGGGTGACCAACTACGAAGTTTTCAGGGATGGTGTGAGCATCGCCAATACGGGTGCTGCCACGACCTTCAATGTTACTGGACTATCGCCAAGTACAAGCTATAATTTCACGGTATTTGCCGAAGATGCGGCAGGGAACACCTCTGCGGTGAGCAACACGGAGACCGTGAACACACCAGCGGTTCCGGATACGGAGGCTCCCAGTGCGATCACGGACCTTGGCTCTTCCAATACAACATCAACCGGCACCAGTTTGTCCTGGAGTGCATCCACGGACAATGTAGGGGTGACCAACTACGAGGTTTTCAGGGATGGCGTGAGTATCGGCAGCTCAGGTACAGCTACCACGTTCAATGTGACCGGACTCACACCAAGTACCAGCTACGATTTCACCGTATTTGCGGAAGATCTAGCAGGAAACACCTCCACGGTCAGCAATACAGAAACAGTGACCACTTCAGCCGGAGGTGGAGTAGTGGACTATACTTCAGAGAACTCCAATCTCACCACCGTGGATTGGACCGCAAGGGATTTGTTTGCCGATCGTAATGTAGGAATTGGTACCACAGATACACAGGGGTATAGATTGGCTGTCGCAGGTAATGTGATTGCAGAAGGGGTTCGTGTTGAACTTCAAGGAAATTGGCCTGATTTTGTTTTTCACGATCAGTTTGATTTGTTGAAATTGGAAGAAATCAGAAAATATATCCAAGAGCATGGACACTTGCCCAATATCCCAAGTGCCAAGCAGATTGAGGAAGAGGGAATCGATCTTGGAACCATGAATGCAAAATTATTGCAGAAAATAGAAGAGCTTACTCTTTACGTTTTAAGTCAAAATGATGAAATAAAAGAGTTGAAGGAAGAGAATGAGAAAATGAAGGATCTGCTGAAAAGATTGGAGAGAATAGAAAAAAAAATGGATGTGAACGGCTCATCCCATTGATAATGAATGGTAATTTGAAAAAGTCACATGACATCTTTTCTAAAACAGATGACCATCAATTAAAATATTAGCATTTGCCACAGTTCTGTTAACCTATGAAAAAAAAATACTTTTTAGTTTATATTGCTGCAATTTGTCTTTTTGTCCAAGTGAGTGTTGGACAAAGTATCCGTAAGGGGTTTGATGAAATGACCGATTATGAGAAAACTGAGTTGGTAAATGCATTTTATCTCTTAAGGGAAGGCCCGGATTTATTTAATGATTTGGCCCAATTTCATGGTGATTTCTTCAACTTTGACAATACTGCGGACCCAACAAGACTTGATTTACACTTTAATCTTCCCGATGAGGCCGAACGGGAAATTTTCTTGGCTTGGCACCGTAGACAAATGTTTGAAATGGAACAAGCTGTCCAGGACATCAACCCGGAAATAAGCTTGGCGTTTTGGGATTCTTCCATATACCAATCATCTACGGATGCCCTTTGGGACGATGATCTTTTGGGGACTTTTGATGAAAATTGGAGTTTGAACCGGAATTTTGGAGAAGGAGGACCGTTACCCACCCCAATGGATGTAAGCAATCTAATGAACGCTACCGATTTCTTTGTTTTTAGCAATGCTTTGGAAAGACAAGCCGTGCACCGTGGGGCACACGTTTGGACAGGAGGTGCAATGCCTACTACATTGTCTCCAAGGGACCCCGTGTTCTATTTTCACCATTCCTTTGTAGATAAGGTTTGGGTAGAGTGGGAGGCTATTCATGGAACATCTGCATTCATAACAACTTCCATGTTGCGTTACGACGGCACATATGTTTTTGATGGACAGACGCTTCCTTTGGTTGATCCCAATGATATTACCGATACTAGAGTGTTGGGAGTGTTTTATGCGGAAAATGGACTGGCCCAGTTGGACAATTATATAGTAAGTAACACCTATAATCCGGAAGAAATCTTTTATTATCAATATAATATAGAAGCTGGCAATAACTTTATAGTACCTGCCGGCACTTCGGCAAGATTTGAATCTGTTAACCAAATTGATCTAACCCCAGGTTTTGAGGCTTCTGCAGGTTCTTCTTTCCAAGCTAGTATTGATGTGGAGAATGGGGGCATTTCGGGTAAATCTGGAGTCATTAGAAAGAAAAACCCATATGATTTCTCCCCAATGCTTCTCGAACCCATTGTATGGGAAGAGGGAGGGGATTTGTTGGATGATAAGCCTATTATTATTACGGCACATCCTAATCCTTTTACGGAAAAGATTACTATAAACCTAAGTAAACGCAAGGATTGCGTGATAGAAGTATTCAACATGATGGGTATGTTGATTAGGGAAGAAGCTTTCCAAAATACCGATACCTTGGTGATTAAAAATTTATATGGCCTCTCCGTTGGGTTCTATGTAATAAGGGTCACCGATGCCAATGGTAAAATACTGGTGGTCAAACGAGTTGTTAAAATGTAATCTTATAAATAAGATACTTCATAATATAAAAGGAGGGCATTTGCCCTCCTTTTTTGTTTTAAAACCTTGTTTGTATCTGATGGAACCCATCAATGTTTTCCATGGTCCATATGTATGCTTGCGGGGTCTCTGTATTTACAGCATTCCGGTAAGTTGTCATAGACCTCGTCTGGTGCTGTGAACCCTTCTGAGTCATGCCCGACTTCTGCAATTCTTTTTTTGATGTCCGATATGGAACATTTCCTCTCATCGATGATGGCATGGAACTCTTTTGTGTCCGCATTCCAGGAAGTAAACTTTACCCCTTTGATCTTTATGGCAGCTTTTTCAATGCGATTTTTGCACATGCCGCAATTTCCTTTTATCTCAAAAGTAACCGATTTGTTTTTCTCTTGACCATGGCCAATGGAAACCAGCATTACTGTAAAAACGGCAAATAGTATTGTTTTCATATGGAATAGAGTTTAAATTTTATATCTAAAGCCCGCATAATAGGTGTTGCCCAGAACAGGGCCGTATAAGATGGTACTGTCAAAATATGGGCCAAAAGGATTGTTACTCGACAAAATCGGTTCTTTTTGGGTAAAGTTCCCTATGTTTTCCCCACCAATATAAAGTTCAAATTTATTGGAGAATACCCGTGTAATCTGCGTATTTACCAAAACATATCCTTCGGAATGGGTGGGTAGTTGATACGCTTCAGGATTGGAACTCGTGTTGGGCAATCTTTGTTTTCCGAGCCAATTTGATGTGATATCGAAACGCCATTGCCTTTCATACTTTTTCTGTGTTTCGTAGCCTAGGTTGACAAAGAATCGGTACGAAGGTTGTAATGGTTTTGTCAATCGGCCACTGTTGTAATCGGCGATTACATCAAAGTATTTGTAGGTGGTTCTTAAATGGAAATCTTGGAGGATTTCATAGTTAAGATCGATTTGTAGGCTATTGGATCTACTTTTTCCATCCAGATTATAAAAAGCTATTTCCCTCGGATTTTCCCAGTCTACGATGATTTGGTCCTCAAATGATGTTCTGTAAAAATCAATGGAAAAATCCAAGACCCTGTTCCATAAATATAGTTTTTGAATGAAACTTACCCCATAGTTCCATGCTTTTTCCGGCCTTAAACCATAATAGTTGCCGCCAGTACCGTTTATCACGATCTGTCTAGAGGAAGCAAAAAGTTGTTGATTCTCCGAAAAAATATTGGTCCCACGCTTTCCTCTCCCAAATGAGGCCCTAAAACTGGCCTTGTCCCATAAAGATTGTCTCAAATGGAACCTGGGGGTAACAAAATTACCCAAATTATTACTGTGGTCGGCGCGTATGCCTGCTTCAAAACTTAGACCTTCCAGATTGTCATAAGTGTATTCAAAGAAGGCACCAATGGTATTGTCGTTTCGGTTAAAAGAAGACGAATTTACGGTCTCTTTGTAACCGTCGTGGGTTAAACTTAATCCCGTTTTGAATTTATGCTGGGTGCTTCCTATGATGCTATTGAAAATCAAATTTGAATAAAAAGCATTCTGGTTTATGTCATAGAGGTTCAGCCCATAAAAAGAATTTTGATCGTGGGAACTAAATGCAGTTTGAAATCCAAAACTTTGATAGGGTAGGTCGGGAAACACATATCCCACTTTAGCAGACAGGTCCCATCGGGAGGTATTGATTTCACTACCCCATGAATTGGAGGTGAGCTTATCGGTATCCGGATTGAAATCAGATTGACCGATTTCCTTGGAATCAGATAGGTATTGCATATTTAAATAGCTTACCCAACCGTTCTCCGGATTTAGGTATTGCCACCGGTTCATGAAATTGACTTGTTTGGCAAGTGGAGTATCTAGAAATGAATCCTTATTACGATCTATATGCCCGTTTCTTAAATTGGCATGGATGTAGAACCCAACACCAAGAAAATCGGAAATATTATGGTTTACTCGAGAGTTGAACTCATAGCGCTCATAGTTGTTTGCGTACATATTGACAAAAAAACGCTTGTCTGCCAAAGGCTTTACCAATTCACTGTTGATATGCCCTGAAATACTCTCAAAACCATTGAGCACGCTTCCAGCCCCTTTCGTAATTTGAATGCTTTCAATCCAGGAGCCGGGGGTAAAAGAAAGTCCAAATACCTGCGATGCACCCCTTATGGATGGCATATTTTCTTGGGTGAACATCAGGTACGGGCTATTTAGTCCCAACATCTGTACTTGTTTGGCCCCTAAAATGGCATCGGAAATGTTTACATCCACGGTAGGATTGGTTTCAAAACTTTCAGAGAGATTGCAACATGCGGCTTTTAGCATTTCTCTGCCGTCCACTGCCACCACGTTCTGTACCTTGAAGAGCGATTTCTGTAAGGGGGCAAACTCCTTTTCCACGATTACTTCCTCCAATACCACATTGGGGTATAGTACAATATTGCCAAGACTGGGCCTGTTTACGGGAATGGTATCCGAGCGGTGCCCAATGGAGCTAACAACAAGAAACTTATAATCTTTGTTAAAAGGAATTTTAAAGTTTCCCGATAGATCGGTGGTTGTTCCTATTGTACTGGATAACCAATAGACATTTACATCTGGTAACCCAATGGTTTTTCCCTTATCATTATATTCCAACACTCTTCCCGTAACTTGGAGTTGTGAAAAGCAATTGATAGTAAAAAAAAGAAGGAGAAGAAAAGTGTATGATCTCACCACTGAGAAATGAAGTTTTTTATAGTTTAAAATTACGAATTTCTTGTCTTATAATGGAATATTGGCCATAATTAAAACAAAGAATGCAGTTCATAGATTTTTTAGGGATTTAGCAGATTTTAAACAACAGATGGAACTCTTATATGGTAATTTTAGATGGAATATATTTTAGAATGGTTTTGTTCAAAATAATGACCGGATTGTTCCTTGGGTGTTGTCTACATGATACTTATGGACAGATTGCCAGTTCAGTTGAAGAAGAATCAGGCATCCCGGTCCGTATTGTGAACCATACAGATTGTATTTTTAGACAAGTTGCTTTGCTATCGACACGGTTTGGGGATTTAAGGCCCAATGATACCACTGAATATAGAAGAGTAAAGTATAATGTGCTAAAGGATGATCCCTTAATCTATGCCACAGTTGATGGCCAGCATGTTGGGAGATATGTAAAAATTCCTGAAGAGGAGTCTAAACAATACACCTATGTGATTGATAGTCTGAAAAATAAGGTAATATACGTTAGCCGGATAGAAATTGACAACTAAAAATAAATGATAAACCAATCCCCCATTATATAATGTACAACCTATGATCAAAATTTTGGAAAAACTTCGCAAGAATGCTTTTTGGAGCATTGATGCCTTAAAGGGTGGGGGAGTAAAGAAACATTATCGGGAGATTCAGTTGGTGCTAAACAACCCCAACTCTGACGAAGCTCGGTATATAAGGCATAAAAATCTATCCAATATTCTTGAGCATACTATTAAAACGGTGCCTTTTTATTATGATATCCCTTTAAACTTGGCCCAGTTGGAACAATTCCCTGTAATAAACAAACAGATTGTAAGGGAGAAGTTTGAGCACTTTAGAAGTTTGGATTACAAGAACAGACACATGCACGAGGTCAGTACCAGCGGCTCAACCGGTAAACCTTTTAAGATATTGCATGATGGAAACAAAAGAGATAGGAACACTGCCGACACCATATTTTTTGCGGAAAGAGCAGGGTTTGAACTTGGATCAAGACTCTATTACCTAAGGTTATGGGACAAGCAGTATAAGAAAAATTGGCTATTGTCCTTGCTTCAGAACATATCCATGCACTCTGTGGACAATTTGAGCGATCAAAATGTTGCGAAATTGATATCTGCACTTGAAAAGGACAAGTCAAACAAAAATTTATTGGCCTATACTTCCGCTTTGGACTCCATTTGCAAATATCTGGACAAAAACCAAAAGGATTTTGGCCAACGAAAATTCAAGGTCAATTCGGTGATTGCAATAGCCGAAGCATTAGGTTCCGATGTAAAGAACAAGGTGTTGGAGTATTTCGGGACAGAGGTGGTATCTAGATACTCCAACAGTGAAAATGGAATATTGGCACAGCAAAAAATTAACGGTCAGACAGGAAATTTTGAGATCAATTGGGCCAGCTATCATATAGAGATATTGGACTTGAACCATGACAGACCCGTAGATCTAGGAGAACCGGGAAGGATAGTCATTACCGATCTGTTCAATTATTCCATGCCTCTTATCAGATATGATACGGGAGATGTTGGTGTTTTGCAGCAGGACCCAGAACATCATACCGTGTCATTTGCCCGTATTGAAGGTAGAAAAATGGATATGTTCACAAATACCAAAGGAGAGTACGTTTCCTCGCATATAATTCACCATATATTGCAGTTCAAGGGAATAGAGCAGTTTCAATTTGTAGAGGAGGAAAATGGCATATATATCATAAAATTGAAGGTTTCCGAACGATTGGATGACAGAAGTGAAAGGACCCTACACGACCGCTATATGGAATATTTCGGTGAGGATGCAAAAATTAAGATCAAATATGTTGATGACATTCCCCTATTGCCTTCCGGAAAAAGAAAGTTGGTCATCAATAATGCCATAGCAAAACAAAGAAACTTGGTCAAGAAGACCCAGGAAATGGATAAATTGGATTTGGTGAACTAATATGTTTTAAAGTTCAATGCTGACCACAATCAATTCTTCTGGGCTTCATTTTTTCTAAGTACATCGAAATCGATCATACCGGATTCTGAATCCAAGGCGACATCTTTTCTGAAGAGGACCTTTATGGCTGTTTTTACAAAAATTTGCATATCAAGTATAAAAGATAGATTGTTCACATACTCAATATCCTTTTGAAGCCTTTTGTCCCAATCCAATAAATTTCTTCCCGAAATTTGCGCAAGACCAGTTATTCCCGGCCTTACGGTATGTCTTATTTTTTCTGCCTCGGTGTAATAGGGCAGATAGCGCACCCGCAGGGGCCGAGGTCCTATTAAACTCATATCCCCTTTGATGATACTGATCAGCTGGGGAATTTCATCCAAAGAGGACTTTCGTAAAAAAGTTCCAAATTTGGTGACCCTTAATTCATCAGGTAAAAGTTTCCCATTTCCATCTTTGGTGTCCTTCATGGTCTTGAACTTTATGATGGAGAAAATGGCTTCATTTTTTCCAGGCCTAGGTTGTAGAAAGAAAGGTTTCCCTTGATTCACAAATAGAAGGATGAACCAGATCAATAAGAAAACTGGAAAAAGAAGAATAAATCCAAATATGGAAAGCACTAAATCTAAGAATCTTTTGAAAAACAATTTGTACATATATTTTTTGCTTTATGGGGTGTTGGAGCTCAGTAACAACTGGTTGTATTCTTCCAAAATGTTCTCCCAAATGACCTGTCTTTTATAGTGGTCTTGGATTTGTTTTCTAATTTCACCAGAGTTCAATTGAACCGTATCCCTATTGTTTAACAGGGAAGCCATGGCATTTTTTAATTGTTCCGTATTTTTTGGTGCTACAATGATACCGTTAACATGATTTTTGACAATTTCATTACAGCCATTGATATCGCTCACAATACTGGGTAGGCCCATTGCGGCCGATTGCAGGACTGCATTGGGAAAGCCCTCCCTATAACTGGGGAATACCATGGAGTCTGCCATGGCTAGATATGGTCTTACATCGTTTTGCCATCCTACGGACACTATTTTTTTATTGGCATCCATTAAGGCAAGGGTTTCGGGTAAAAGCGGGTCTAATTCGGCTTCAAAACCACCTACCAGCAACAACACAATATTGTGATTCTCCTTGGACAACTCCGTAAAGGCGGCAATAAGCTCGTTGATGCCTTTATCCTTTACCAATCTTCCAACAAATACAAAAACAAAGTCATCATTGGAAATATTCAGGGATTGGGCAAGGGTTGCTTTATCTTGGGCATCAAATAAGGTTGGGTCAAAATAGGAGGTGTCTATTCCATTAGAGCTTCCATGTCCAATGACCTTCACCTTTTTTTGTGGGGCATATTGGTTGGCAAGGATAATCTCTTGTAATCCAAATGAGTTGGGATATACATGGGTGGCGCAGAAATAAGTTACTTTTTCAACCAGGTCCAATAGGTTCCTTTTTTTTCCTGTGGCCTCCAACAAGGGCATACCAGCAACGGTATGTAATCGATGTGGAACCCTAGTGATATAAGCTGCAATCATTCCCAAAAGACCAGCTTTGGGTGTATGGGTATGGACCATATCCGGCTTTTCTTTCCAAAATATCCGGCAAAGCTGGAAAATTCCCTTTAGATCTTTAAAAAATGTTATTCTTCTGCTCATTTCCACAGGAATGACCCTAATGTTTTCCTTTTGGCCCACTTTTTCGAGACTCAGCGGGGGTTTACCTGCAGAAGAGATTCCAATGATCTCATAAAATTGGGACATATATTTTAATTGTCCGTCCAAAAGAACTCCTAAGGATCCTGGTACTGTGGTTATCCGTATAATTTTTTTCTTCATTTGACCGTCCACGTATTAGAACAATTCCATGTCCCCAAGATTAAAGCCCCAATATGGGGAATGGGTATCTAAGAGCATTTGATATTTTTTTTCAGGGAGGGTTACATTTTTTGTTACCATATTGGGGCCTTCCCTTTCTAGATTTACGGCTAGCACCCCATTTTTCAATAACCATTTGGATTTAAGAATCCCTTTGACCATTGAAACAACAAGATATCTTTTGGCCAAGATTGCAATGACCTTTTTAACATGTTGGTGCGCATTGGCATCCATGAGCTGTACCTCTACAATACGGCACTCTGTAATCTTTTTTGTCTTCTTTAGTCGATAGACCAAGAAAACACCGGATGAGTATAGGTACTTATAAGGGACCAGAGGGTTGTTTAGGTATCGCCATTGGAGATATTCCTTTGAAAAAGGGCAGCTTAAATCCGCTTCCGCGAATGGAGTAGCAAATTGTAGTGTCCCATGTTCAATGAACTCCAACGAATCTTTTGAAAGTTGTTCCAGTTTTTTCTTTGAAGAGAGCCAAAAAAGAGGGTTGACCAACAAATTAACGGGGATCTTTCTATTTAGAACCCATCCAAGTTTTAGATACCCACCGATACTTTTATCGTTTGGGGTGTTGAAGATAAAATCAAAATTCTCTTTCCTAACCTTCTCAAGGGCATAGTTGGTCAATGTTAAAAATATCCCTTTTCTCCGGTGGTTTGGAGATACGGCCGTATCTACCGCCCGTACGGCTTTCAGTTCTTTTTCGGTACTTGCCTCTTTCCATCTCCATTGCATAAAAGCCCTTACGCCCACAATTTCAGAACCGATGGTTGCTACATATATCTTTGACTTTCCAAATGGATTATCATAGTGTTTCCAATGCCAGTTCTCAACAGATTTTTCGGTTCCTTCGCCTAGAGCAATTTTTAGCAACTCAACGATTTCCGGTGAATCTGTTTTTGTGGCCTCACGTATACTGATCTCGTCCATCTTTTTCTAATTTTTCAACCAGGCTTTCCATAGAGTGGGACATGAATCCGTACTTTTTGTTAAGGGCCTGATACATGGTTAAAATCTTTTCTAAATTTTTGAAATTTTGATCCATATTGGAACCAAAATTGTGTGGATGCCACCACAGATGAAAAACCTTATTGTGCTTGGCGGCGTGTTTCATGCTCTTTTTTATCCGTCTTATTTTAAGAAACTCCAAGAATCCAAGCTTTTTGGAATAGGACCTTAAGAGTCTGCTTGATGGTAAATTATAAATAGGGTCTTTAAACCTTAACTCATCCCAGGTATAGCAATGGTGTCCAAATATATTGAAATAGGCGTCCAGACCCCTTCCCAATCTTCTTCCATACATCCATAGCCTTCCAGTTTTATTCCTATTTCCTTCAAAGGCCCAGCTCTTTTCATTGCCCCTGTATGAAGCTATTCCAAGTTCTTGGCAAACGTTCAAATAATCAATATTGCATTGGTTTCTTGGAAACACAATGGATTGGAGCTGTATACCGTTGTTTTCGGCAATTCTTTTGGCCGAAACGATGTCTGCTTTGAACTGGTCTAAGGTTTGACCGGATTCCAGACAGTAGTAGTGGCTAAAAGTATGTGTTCCGAGTGAATGTCTTTGATCACTTTTTATTTGAGTGATCAACTCGGGGGCATAATGGTAGGGATCCGTAAGGGAACTTTCTTCAAGAAGATCAAAATGTCCATTATAGGGTGACAGATTCTTATTGATGTACGTTGGTTTTTCTTGAGGCACATACGTTAAAAGTTCTTCTTTGTTATGGGCAAATAGAAATCCTACGGTGGAAAAAGTAGCTTTTACATCATAATCCGCAAAGACCTTCAATAACCTTGGGATTACATATTTTACATTCTCTATATCCTGACCATAGGATGCAATGGTCTTTTTGTCCCGAACCCCCCAGAGTAGTTCAAAATCCAAAGAAATAACCAGAGAGCCATTTTTGCTATCCATATTCTTACGCTAAATTCTCAACCTTTTTCACAAACTTTTCAATATCATTCTGTTCTAAAAACGTATCGAAGAGCATTCTATTATTTGTAGTATCTCCCATTAATACCTTTTCAATGGATTTTGCAAGATCTTCAACATCGCCGGGTCGGCACACTTCAATTCCATTGATTTTATCAATGTTGCCCGCACAAAGTGTAGATACCACATTATTGTTTTGGCTCATCATTTGCAACAGAACATTCGGAAAGCCTTCCAGTATGGAGGACACTACGCAAAGCTTGGCATTTTTAAAATATGGATAAACATTTTGTACATACCCTTCAAAGATCACATCGTTTTCCAGTTGAAGGGAACGGCTCAAATCCCGTAGTTTTTCCTCCTCGTTTCCATCTCCCAAAATCACCAATTTTAGATTTGGAAACCTATCCTTTATGCTGGCAAATGCTCTGATCAAATAGTCAAAACCTTTGATGGGCATTAGTCTGCCTGCGGTAACCATATATTCATTTGGAAGTTCAATGGTAAACTCTTTTTGGGACATAGCTATCATTTCGGTTAAGTTGATAGGATTTGAAATGGTATGCGCCCTTGTCTTTAAAAAGGGTAGTGCGGAGACCAGTTGTTCCCGCATGACATCTGTTTGACAAATAAGAAGATTTACTTTGCTGTATCCCAAATAGTAGAAGAGTTTATAGCGCATCAGCTTTAATCCCTTATATCGAATAAATATGGAAGTGGATTCCCTACCAATGAATTTTTTGGTCTTGAGCAGTCCAAGTTTTAAAAATAGTCCCGTGATTCCCGTAACAAAAACATTGGAAGTGTAGATGTAGTCATACTCTTCCTTGTTTCCGAATAATTGGTGGGAGAAAAATTTTAAAAACCCCATTTTCTCATTTTTGTTCGAGAACAAGTGTTTTTTGATATTGGATCCCACAAGTTTGTCCCAAGCATTGGCTTCTACTTTTTTATAAAAAAAATAAAGGGAAACTTCATGCTCCTTGTGGTAATGGGAAGCCACCATTCGAAGAAATTGCTCAGCTCCACCAAGGTTATTGTTGGGTACTATTATAAGGATTTTCATAAATGATGGTTAAATAAACTTAAAAAAGAGATCCTCATATTTTTTGAGTATGATTTCTTTCCCATATTTTTTCAGAACAGACTCCCTCACCTGTTCTGGATTGAAAGTATTGGTTGTGGTATGGTGAATAAGACTTTCCAAAAATTCATCTTCGGATTTTGAAACACTCCCATTGACATTTTCATCGATAATTTCATTGATTCCTCCCGGGGCGTCAAACGCCAACACCGGGGTACCAACGGCACAGCTCTCTATAACGGCATTGGGAAACCCTTCAACGTAAGAGCCTTGCAAGTAGAAATCGTTCTTGGCCAAATATTTGGGAACTTCATTGGTGTAAGGGATATGTTGTATTTTTTCAAAAATGCCCAAAGATTTTGCCATGTCAAAAATCTCTTGTTTTTTTTCGCCGTTCCCAACGATGGTGTATGTAAACGGATGGGGGAATCTTGAAAGGGCTTTTAGAATCCTATCATGGCCTTTTCTGCCATGTAAGGCCCCAACCGTAATAAATGCGAATATCCCAGTTTCATTTTTCTTTTCCTTAAGGGTAAAACCATTGGTGATCGGGTTGTTGATCACCACTGTTTTTGACTTGAACTGGGGGAATTCACCTGTAAAACCCTCATACATGTCGTTGGATTGACATATGATGGTTTTCAAAAATCTATATCCAATTTTCTTAAGATTAATACGTCTTAATCCTTTCTTTTTGGCACTGAATTTTTTCCGCACCTTATCAATATTGGCCTCTCTGGCCACAAAGGCCGTTCTTGGCCGTAATGGGGCCATGAAAGACATTAATATGTTTAAATGTCCTATGGAGCTGAGTACAATGTCCGGTTTTAGCCTTTTAACCTGCCGGAACATGGGAAGGAAAGCTTGAGACACCTTGTCCTTGCCCAAAAAGACCACATCCACCATTTTGGTATCAACGGAGTATGCCTGGTCTTTTTGGTGGCCAATAACGATTAAGGTTACCTTGAATTTATCATGGGACAAATTTTCAGCCAAAAAAGACATTACCCTTTCCGCACCGCCCGCTCTTAACGAGGGAATCACAAAAAATATTTTTACAATCATATGGGAAGCGGGTTTTGATTCATGGAGCTTTCTTCGTTATCGTTCAAGGCAACCTGATATTGTAACCACATCGCCAAAAATGTGATGTAATAAAAATTGAAAAAATTATGGTTTGCCAATAAAAACACGGATATTCCAATGGCCTGCATCAACAGATTTGGAGCTTTTCTGAACAGTAAGACGCCTTTATAGATCAAAAACAGGAATAGTCCTGCAAAGAGTAAAAATGGTATAATACCAGATTCACCAATCACCAAAAGATACGTATTGTGGGAACCTAATCGGTGTACTCCTCCTCCCTGAAATGCACCATATCCATTTCCAAAGAATGGTTTTTCCAGGATGTAATCATAGAATCTTGCCCATGTTTCCGTCCGGGAGTCCTCATTGATTTCCCTACTGTCCACATTTTCATTGTTTACTATTGCCTTGAGTTGTTGGAACCTTGGATTGTTGAGGCCAATAAATTCATCGATCATAAAAAGTGTACTCATGATTAGGGCGCCGAGCAAGAAAATACGGATGTTCTTGATATTGATAAAAATGGACAGGGCATTCAAAAGGAGCCATAAGGCAATGAAGGTCCTAGAAAATGTCAACAGGCCCATTAAAGTGAAAAGAAACTGCCCCAATAACTTTAATTTTTTGTTTTCTAGGCCATAAGTGAGACCATAACCAAATATGCATATAAAACCACCAACATTTGGATTGATGTAAAACCCACTGTACCTTCCATAATCACTTGTAAAGAAAAGCGTATGGATCAAAATACTTAGTGCACCCACGATTAAAAAGTAGAAAAGCTCCTTCTTTGAAGTATCCTTGATGACTTCATACCCGCAAATGACTACAATGAAGTATTTTAGAAACAGTGTAAGAAACGTTTTAAAGTCCCCGGTATATTGGAATGCAGATATAAGATAGTAGCTGAGTCCTATAACGATCATCCATATGTTGGCTTTTCCCTTATTGGAGAACATGAAATATATGATCATAAGGATCAAAGAGGCATAGCTCAACATACTGCCCAGTCCACCGCCTCCAAACTTAAGGGTGGCTGCCGGTAGATTGAGGATGATAAGGGACAGTATAACGTATTTGAGGATTTTCAAAGGGCTTTTTTATGATTTAAATTTAAGGGTCTTTTTTTAATTAAGTTTTGAAATGATCAAATCGTACCACAAACGGGTCACATTTTCCGATGAGTACCTTTCGGTGGTCTTTTGTGCGGCCTTTCCCATGGAATTCCTTAGGTTGGAATCATCAATCAATTGACTTAAATGTTTGGTCATGGCCCTATCATCGTTTATTTTGACCAAGTATCCATTGATTCCATCCTCAATAATTTCAGAGGGACCGGATTTGCAATCAGTTGATATGGGGGCGGCCCCAAAATGCATGGCCTCCAATAGAGCATTTGGGAACCCTTCGTAATAGGAAGTGAACAAGAATATTTTGGCTTTGTTATAATACGTCTCAATATTTGTCTTTGCTCCCAGCAGTTCCACATTCTGTACATTGGCGGCCAATTTCTCTAGGTTGGACCGTTCGGCTCCTTCCCCAAGAATCAGTAATTTCCAGTCTTGGGGGTTCACATTGGCAAAAGATGTAATGGCCATTGCATGGTTCTTGAGCTTGTGAAGCCTTCCCACCGCCAATACAATATTTTCTTTTTGCTCCGCTGTTCGCTTGTTTGATAATTTTGGATTGATCGGGTTGGGTAAGATCTTAATATTGGATTCGGGAATGTTTTTCAGATAGAAATCTTTGGCGAAGTTGGTTTGAACTACCAAGCAATCTGCCTTGGGATAGGCCACGTGCCTTAAAATTTTCCAAAACTTTTGGATTTTGGCTCTTTCGGGATTTGTACGTTCACATATGATACAGGGAACCTTATTTTTCTTGGCCGCAAATACCGAGAAAATATTGGACTGTGTGATGAATCCGATGACCAGGTCTATTCCTTCCTCTTTTAAAATGTTTTTGATGGATCTATATAACCGATAGTTGAGTCGTATGGATTGGAGTGCGTTTTTACTGGATTCGATATGGTCTTTCTCAAAGCAGGGGATCACGTTTATTTTTTCATCCAATTCATAAAAGGATTCTTGATTGGAGTAGGTGATTATGGTTATATCAAACTTTGAAACCAAGTTGTTCGCCAAAGTGGCAATGACCCGTTGTGCTCCACCCGAAGAAAGTTTGCTGATAACAAATGCAATCCGTTTTTTAGTGTCCATTTTTTGAGATTTTCTTAGAGACCAGCTTGATCACCCTATAGGTCAGATTTTTAAAACCAGTTGCAAAAATGTACAATAACAGGCCATATGAGATAGCGCTGATGGCGGTAATCTCCACAACCAACAAAATCCATGCACCGTAGTTATTGACTTCGGTATTTATAAAGGATTGTATGAAATGATTCAATCCAATAAACACAGAAAGAAACAAAAACAGGTGTCCCAAAAAACCTTTCCAATAGGGCCAGAGACTGGTTTTAAAGCCGTGCTTGTAAAGAAAGTAGGGTTTCCATATCACCACAAAAAGTACAAGGCTTACCAACGTGCCCAGCATAATTCCACTAATGCCCAACATCCTACCAAAGATGAAAGAAATCAATAAATTGACAATAGCTTCGGCGGCAGGGGCCCAGGTATCTGAAAAAAGGCCATAGGCATTTTTAAAAAATTCGACAGCACCTCTTACTTGTCCAATGAAAAAAATGATGACGAGTAAAAGGAGTACGCTTTTATCCAGGATATATTCTTCGCCTACCCAAATAGTGATAAACGGCTCAATACAATGATACAGTACAAGCCCCAATACACCACCAATGAAGAATTGTAATGCTTGTATTTCCCAAAACACCTTAAAGATATTCTTCATGTTGTTCTCCGCGACCAAGTTGCCAATACCTGCCCGTGTTCCGGAAAATACCATTTTTACCAGCCCCGTAAGCTTGGTGAATATGAGCTGATAGTTCCCGAAAAATGCCACGCTCTCCAGACTTACCAAGGCAAATACCAGGATATTGTCAGTGCCATCCTTCACAAAAGACCCAATCTTATGGACAAAAAGTTGTTTGATATTCTTGATGACCTCAGGATATTCCTTGATGATGTTTTTGGTCTCGTTGGCCCGTATGGTGAGCCATGGGTAATGCTCCTTTACCTTTATTCTAAGGATGATACAGTACAAAATTGAGAAAAAGAGTTCCAAGGCTACCCAGACATATAAACTCTGGAAATAATAAGACACCAAAGATTGTACAATGAGTCTTATAATATTACTTGTTTGAAAATATCCTTGTACAACATAGCCTTTCTGATCTGCCTCCAAAAGTACCATGTGGTAATTGACGAAGTAGCTGAACAAGGTGGTCGCCAAAAACGAAAAGAACGTAAAATAGACCAACCCAATGGAAAGGGAAGTATCATTGAAAATCCAAGGGAAAAAGAGGGAAGCCACTACTCCGGTACCCAGCACGATCAAACCTATGCGCTGGTATAGAAATCCGAGTAATCCAATAACCTTGTTGATCTCTATCTTGTCATTGTCAAAAATGGGCTTGTACAAAGTATAGCCTATAGCTGTCCCAATTCCCAATTCCGCAAGGTTTAGAAAACTCAGCATACTTCTGAGCGTTCCGGTAAGACCCATAAATTCGTCTCCTAAAAATTCAAGGAATATTTTTCTTGAGAAAAATTGAGCAAGGATGGACAGCCCAAAAAAGAATATTCCAATTTTGGCATTTTTAATGGATTTCCTTACTCTAGACATATACAGGACTTACCCAACTTTACTGTTGGTTAGGTTGTGTTTCAGTTTGTTGAAACGGATAAAGATTTCAAATAATTTTATGGGAAGCTTCACCGCCAATTTAAGGTAGGGGATGGGTTCCTTGGAATGGGGGTACAGTTCCTTAATCTTTGTATTTAATTTTTTGCGATGTTCATAATCGGGGTCCACATGTGGATTGTAATTGAGTAATTTGTAGTGTTTCAATAACTTCTTCAACATATGGTCATAGGCTATTGATACCACTTCTGGGGCATCTCCATCCGTTTTAACCTTGTTCAAAAGATAGAACCCGGCATCCAAGGAGTCGAATTTTTTAAGACTGTATGGGCTCTTTGTGATACTCGTTGGATTGTATCTGTAGTTGTAGAAGGGCATAAGGTATACACCGATCCTATCTACTTTCTTCAGGTTGTCTATAGTGAAGTATACGTCTTCGGAGGTCTTACCTTCCAAAAAACGATAGTCTTTGACCAAACTGGTCTTATAGATTCTTCTCCAAACCGAATATTGGTTGTTCTTAATGATTCTTTTTAAAGCCTCCTCATAGGTTTCAATGGTAAGCTGGACGTCTTTCTTGGCTTGCTTCTTTACATTGGATTTTGCTATGCCACACTCTACAATGTCCAGATTGTTTTCTTGCAATAGTTCCGTTAAGCGGGAAAACATGTTGGGCTCTATCCAGTCATCGCTGTCCACAAACGCCAAATATTCACCTGAAACCAATTCAAGGCCAGAATTTCTGGCACCACTAAGTCCTTTGTTTGTTTGGTGTATTACCTTGACCCTTGCATCTTTTTCCGCATATGCATCACAGATTTTCCCACCATTGTCCTTGGAGCCATCATTTATCAGAATGACCTCAAGGTTTTTATGGGTCTGGTCAAGTATACTGTCAACGCATTGGTTTAGGTATTCCTCTACATTGTATACCGGTACGACAACACTGATAAGAGGTTGTTGCTTCATGTGTTATAATCTACCGTTTACCAAATCTTTTTCTATACATCCCTTAACATCGTAGAGTACACCGTTCTTCTTCATTAATGAATCAAAAGGATAATCCTTGAATTCATTATGCGCCACAGCCAAAACCACTGCGTCATAATCGTTTGCTTTGGTTGTCTTTGAAGTTTCAAGGTTGTATTCATGCATTACCTCATCAGGAGAGGCCCAAGGGTCACATACATCTACCGTGATTCCATAGCTTTTCAAGTTGGTAACTACGTCCACAGCTTTTGTATTTCTGACATCTGGGCAGTTTTCCTTGAATGTGATGCCCATTACCAATATTTTTGAACTCTTGATCTTGATGTCGTTTTGGACCATCAATTTTATGACCTCGGAAGCAACATATTTTCCCATACCGTCGTTCATGCGACGTCCTGCCAAAATAATTTCCGGGTGGTATCCAAATTGTTGCGCTCTTTGGGCCAAGTAGTATGGATCCACACCAATACAGTGGCCACCGACCAGTCCGGGTTTAAAAGGCAAAAAGTTCCATTTGGTTGAGGCTGCTGCCAGTACATCATGGGTGTCTATCTCCATTAGGCTAAAAATCTTTGCCAATTCGTTCACAAACGCGATGTTGATATCCCTCTGTGAGTTTTCAATTACTTTGGCTGCTTCCGCAACTTTTATGGTAGGGGCCAAGTGAGTACCTGCAGTGATTACTGAAGCGTATAGGGCATCTACCTTTTTACCAATTTCTGGAGTGGATCCCGAAGTGACCTTCAATATTTTCTCTACGGTGTGTTCTTTATCCCCTGGGTTTATTCTTTCCGGGGAATACCCAACAAAAAAGTCCTTGTTAAAAGTGAGACCGCTTACTTTTTCCAATACGGGAACACATTCTTCTTCCGTTACACCGGGATATACGGTTGATTCATAAATTACAGTATCTCCCTTTTTAAGGACCTTTCCTACCGTTTCACTAGCTTTGTAAAGTGGGGTAAGTATGGGTCTGTTTGTGCTGTCAACAGGAGTTGGTACTGTGACCACATAGTAATTGCAATCCTTTATATTGTCAACACTGGAAGTGCAGAACAGCCCTGTCTCCATGTTGGGAACACTGCTAAGAACGGCCTGCAAGATATCATCTTCCACCTCCAAAGTACTGTCCGTTCCATTTTGTAGCTCAGTAACACGGGCTTGGTTGATGTCAAATCCGATTACGGGAAATTTGGTTGCAAAAAGTCTGGCTAGTGGTAGTCCCACATAACCCAGTCCAATGACTGCTATTTTAGTTGGGTTCATTTTTATAGTTTAATAATGGTTGTTTCTTATTTGGATTTTCCTATTTGATGGTATTCGATTCCCATTTCTTCCAAAAGGGTATCATTGTATTGATTACGCCCATCAAATATAACGGGCATGTTCAATTGCTTTTTGATTTCATTAAAATCTGGAGACCTGAATTCTTTCCATTCCGTAAGCAGAATCATTGCATCAGCACTTTTTAGGGTATTGTATTTGGAATCGAAGTATGTTACGTTCGGGACGTCCTTGAGGTAAAAGTGCTTTGCTTCTTCCATGGCCTTAGGGTCATAGGCATGTATGGTGGCGCCTCTTTCCACAAGATGCTTTATAATGTAAATGGATGGAGCCTCCCTCATATCATCGGTTTGAGGCTTAAAGGCCAATCCCCAAACAGCAAAGGTCTTCCCATTTAGGTCCTCTCCAAAACGATCTACCACTTTTTTGGCGATCACCAATTTTTGGCGATCATTGACATCTTCCACGGCACCTATCAACTGAGGCGTGTAACCATGCTCCATTGCCGTTTTCTTCAATGCTTTTACATCTTTTGGAAAGCAAGAGCCGCCATATCCGCTTCCGGGGTATATAAAACTGTAACCTATTCTTCGATCGGATCCAATCCCGATCCTCACTTTGTTTACATCGGCCCCGACAAGTTCACAGATATTGGCCACCTCGTTCATGAAGGATATTTTGGTGGCAAGCATGGCATTGGCCACATATTTGGTCATTTCCGCCGATCTTACATCCATGGTAATGAGACGATCCATACTGCTCCTAAAAAAAGGTGCATAGAGCCTTCCCATTTTTTTAGTGGCCTCATCATTGTCAGAGCCCACAACCACACGGTCTGGTTTGAGGAAATCGTTTATAGCATCGCCTTCCTTCAAAAATTCAGGATTGGAAACTACGTCGAACTGAATGTCCACATTCCGCTTCTCCAATTCTTTTTTTATTGCGTTCCGTACTTTATCTGCAGTACCCACAGGTACGGTTGACTTATCAACTATAATAAGTGGGGATTGCATGTGTTGACCTATCTGCTCCGCGACCTTGAGAACATATTGTAGGTCTGCAGACCCGTCTTCCCCCATTGGTGTGCCCACTGCTATAAAGGCAATATCGCAATCTTGAATGTGTTTAGAGAGGTCAGTACTGAAATGTAAGGTGTTGTTCTGGATGTTTCTGGCCACCATGGGCTCCAATCCAGGTTCATAAATGGGAATCATCCCTTTTTTAAGGGATTCTATTTTCTTTTGGTCAATGTCAATGCAGGTGACATTATTTCCCATTTCTGCAAAACAAGTACCACTTACCAAACCTACATAACCAGTACCTATAACAAGTAAATTCATTTAATTGAGAATAATTCTTCAGGATTAATTTTGGATGAAAAGTTTACTATATATAATCGTTGAATTGTTCGTTTTATTGCAAGTTGCCCCAATACCAATCCACAGCTTCCTTTAATCCGCTCTCGATATTGAATTTTGGGTCATACCCCAATAGTTTCTTTGCTTTTTCAATCGATGCCAAGGAATGTGGTACATCACCTTTTCTTTCTGGACCATATACAATGTTCACATTGGTTATTTCCGCATCGTATTTTCCAAGATTTTCCTTTAGAAGTTCCACAAGCTCATTTAATGATGTGCGCTCTCCAAAGGCCACGTTGTATACCGTATTTACGGCATCGGGATTGGGACTTAGAATTGACCTGACATTCATTTCAATGACGTTGTCAATATAGGTGAAGTCCCTTGAGAAGCTACCATCGCCATTAATGGTAGGGGATTCATGTTTCATGAGTTGCATCACAAACTTTGGAATAACAGCGGCATACGCTCCGTTGGGGTCTTGTTTTCTTCCGAATACATTAAAGTATCGAAGTCCAATGGTTTCCATTCCATAAGTTTTTGCAAAAACATCTGCATACAGTTCATTGACATATTTGGTAATGGCATATGGGGACAAAGGCCTTCCAATAATGTCCTCTACCTTGGGCATATTCTTGGAGTCTCCGTAAGTAGAGCTACTGGCAGCATATACAAAGCGTTTGATTTTTGCTTCTTTAGCGGCGATGAGCATGTTTAAAAAGCCACTTACGTTGACTTCGTTACTGGTGTAGGGATCGTTGATGGACCTAGGGACCGAACCAAGCGCAGCTTGGTGCAATACATAATCCATCCCTGAACATGCTTTTTTACAATCTTCCGCATTTCTAATATCTCCTTCAATGAGCGTAAAGTTTGGATTGGAAAGAAAGGGTTCAATATTCTCTCTTTTTCCGGTTGCGAAATTGTCCAAGCATCTAACCGTATTGCCGTTTTTCAAGAGGGCTTCACATAGATTGGAGCCTATAAAGCCAGCCCCTCCTGTTACTAAAATTTTATGGTCAGGACTAAGCTTTAGGTGTGTAATATCCATTAAAAAGTAGTTTCAAGTTCAGTGCAAAAATCAGTAAAAGAAATTAAAACAGGATAGTTTTACTACCAATGTTGATTAAAACCGATAAAAGGTAATGTTCTTCATAGTTTGGGATTTGCATGGACTCAAACCAAAAAGAAGGGCTATACTTTTTCCCCATAGAAATCTTTATACCACTCTATGAAGTTGGCCACACCTTCTTCAACAGGAGTGTTGGGACTATAATCGTAGTCTTTCACCAAATCTTGGACATCTGCCCATGTTTTGGGAACATCCCCGTCTTGCATGGGCAAAAGTTCTTTTTTGGAGGTGACTCCCAAGTTCTGTTCTATTGCGCCGATGAAGTCCATTAATTTCACGGACTTGTTGTTCCCTATGTTGTACACCTTATAAAGACCCTCATCGTTATGTCTTTTGGCAACATCGGCCTCGATGATACGTACAATTCCTTCCACAATATCATCTATGTAGGTGAAATCCCTTTCCATACTACCGTGGTTGAACACTTTGATGGGCTTTCCTTTTAAAATGGCACTGGTGAAGAGAAACATAGCCATATCTGGTCTGCCCCAAGGACCATATACCGTGAAAAAACGTAAACCCGTGGTTGGGAATTGATACAAATGGCTATAAGTGTGCGCCATTAATTCGTTGCTCTTTTTTGTGGCTGCATACAAGCTAATAGGATGGTCCACATTATCGGATGTCTTAAAGGGAACACTTTTATTGGCTCCGTAAACACTGGAACTACTGGCATAGACCAAATGCTTTACCCCATATTTCTTGGAACACTCTAGAATATTGAGAAAACCAACAATGTTACTATCAATATAAGCCTCTGGATTCTCCAGGCTATATCTTACACCTGCTTGGGCAGCTAGGTTACATACCACGTCAAACTTTTCCATGGAAAACAGGTTGGGCAGGTTTTCCCTATCGGTAAGATCCAGTTTTACGAATGAGAAATCTGGGAACAAGGTACTTGTTGTGGTTCCGGTTTCCAGTTCGTTGAGGTCGGCCACAATACCAAGCTCCTTTAGACGGGCCAATTTTAGGTTGACGTCGTAATAGTCGTTTATATTGTCGATACCAACTACTGAATGTCCCCTTTCAAGTAGACTTTTGGCAGTATGGAACCCTATAAAACCGGCTGCTCCGGTAACCAGTATTTTCATGTGTGTTTTTTTGAAGCACAAATATAACCTTCATTATAATAAAGGACAGAAGCCCGCTTAAGTATTTCACTTGATTTCCCTTCAGTTGTTAAAGAAACAGGTAGTTGGTCGAAAAAACCCCCTTTTTTTGTTAAAAAAGTCGACGAAGCGATCCATTTCATGGTTGAATGGCGTATAACTACTTTGTATAGAAAAATAAATAAAATAGTGCATTTCATCGAAAAAACAATGCATTTCAACTAAAAAAGTTTTTTAGTAATTAATTTTACAACCCTAAGTCAAAAACCCATGATTAGAAGATTTTATTTCCC
Organism: Flagellimonas algicida; assembly: GCF_049629585.1. NCBI lineage: Bacteria > Pseudomonadati > Bacteroidota > Flavobacteriia > Flavobacteriales > Flavobacteriaceae > Flagellimonas > Flagellimonas algicida. The sequence goes on from NZ_JBMYIX010000001.1 coordinate 579,109, forward strand.
ACTTACTATGTTTTTTCTATTTGTTTTACTGATGTTGAATTCTTGCGCTAAGGATTCGGATTTATTTTATCAATCCGTTCAAGATGAAATCAGTGAAAACATAGATGAAAATAACGACGACGACGACAGCGATGATGATGATGATGATGACACAACATCAGAGAATCCTGATGATGATACTACTGATGGCGAAGGTGGTGATTCCGACGGAGAAATCCCGATAGATGACACTGTTTCTTCCAATTTGAAAGCTTTTCCCACTGCTGAAGGTTTTGCGAAAAATGTGACTGGAGGTAGGGGAGGAACCGTTTATACCGTTACCAATCTGAACAAAAGTGGACCAGGTTCCTTTGTTGAGGCTCTTCAAGCTTCAGGTCCTAGAATCATAGTTTTTGCCGTTGGAGGTACCATAGAGTTGGACTATGAAGATCAAGTGTTTGTTAGGAACGGGGATTTGACCATTGCTGGACAAACTGCACCTGTAAATAGTGGAGGTATTACCATAAAGGGGTCCATAAGGTTTAATTATACCGATAATATCATACTTAGAAATATTCGTTTTAGACTAGGGGATGATGGTTGGAAAGATGCCTCAGGGAACATTGTAGGGTCAAAGCCGTCAGGGATTGCTTATGATGGGCTGGAGCTTTTGAACGTTTCCAACATGATTATAGATCATTGTTCTGTTTCTTGGAGTGTTGATGAGAACTTTTCCGTGGTCGATTCGCAAAATATAACCATTCAGAATTGTATTATATCTGAAGCTTTGGGTCAATCTGTACACTATGAGAGTAGTTCCCATTCCATGGGTGTTTTGATCAACAGGTCCCAGGATGTTACCTTTTATAATAACTATGTGGCCCACAATTCTGAGAGAAACATTAGGGCGGCCAGATCCACCTTTGAACTTATCAACAACGTATTCTATGATTTTAGAGGTGCTGGAGGGTTTAGTTCCGGACAATCTTGGACGGCCATTGGAAATCATTGGAAAAAAGGAGTTACCGATATCGGTTCTGCCAATATTACCAGCTATATAAATGATTCTGGACAAGGACATTCAGGTAGTATTTACCAATCAGACAATACAAACGACTTTAGCGTTCCATTTTTGGCACCCAATTGGGAATCTTACATTGTTGGATCGCCTCCAGTGGATTCAGGCATTATTCCTAGACCAGTGAATCAGGCCATAGATTATGTATTGGCCAACGCCGGGGCTAGATATCCCTATTTTGATACCTTGGACCAAAGGGTCATCCAGGATTATTACAGTCTATCCGGTAAAATTGTCGACTCCCCCGAGATGGCTGGAGGATATCCTTCGCTCAATAATGGTACCTCCAAAACAGATAGTGATGGGGATGGTATGCCCGATGAGTGGGAAATGGCCATGGGACTTAATCCGCAAGTTGCCGATGACAGTGGTGACATGGATAATGATGGTTACACCAACATTGAAGAGTACATCAACTTGGTTGACAGTGGGTTATAGAATTTGAAATGTAATACCTGCACCATATAATTGAACCCGGAATTTTCCGGGTTCAATGCTTTTTATCCTTTTAAAAGGGAAAACATCTAAAAATAGGTTGATATTCTTCTCAAGAAACTATTTTTGGCAGATGTAAAATTCTTTCGACTAAGATGCTGTTCAACTCCCTTGCATTTTTATTGTTTTTTCCAATCGTCTTTATTCTATACTGGTCAATTCCCAGAAAACAGGTTAAAGTACAGAACTTGGTGCTCTTGGTAGCCAGCTATGTGTTTTATGGCTGGTGGGACTGGAGATTTCTTTCCTTAATAGCATTCTCCACCTTTGTGGATTTCTTTTTGGGTATCGCCATAGCCAAAAGTGAAGGCAGAAAGAGCCGTTCGTATTTAATGATCAGCATTTTTGTGAACTTGGGGTTATTGTGCGTATTTAAATATTTCAACTTTTTTATAGACTCTTTTTTGGCAATTGGGGAAACGATCGGATATGTTCCGGGAATCACCACATTGAATATTATCCTTCCCGTAGGTATTTCTTTCTATACGTTCCAGACCATGTCCTATTCCATAGACATCTATCGGAAGGAAATTGAGCCTACCAAGGATTTTGTGGCTTTCGCCAGCTTTGTGGCATTGTTCCCGCAACTGGTGGCAGGACCCATTGAAAGGGCTTCAAACCTTATCCCCCAATTGGTGGGCAAAAGACAATGGAGCCATAAAAGGTTCCGGGACGGTCTTTTTCAAATAGTGGTCGGTTTCTTTAGAAAGGTAGTGGTGGCCGATTCCATTGGGTCTTTGATAGATGGTATCTACAATGCCCCGGAATTGCATAATTCCTCTAGTATTCTTATGGCCGTGGTGCTGTATTCGTTTCAGATATATTTTGATTTTAGTGGGTATTCGGATATTGCCATAGGAACGGCAAAATTGTTGGGGTTTGAATTCAAACCTAATTTTAATCTACCCTATTTTTCTTCGTCCATTACCGAGTTCTGGAGAAGATGGCATATCTCTTTGTCTTCTTGGCTCAGGGATTATTTATATATACCGTTGGGAGGAAACAGGAAAGGACTTGTTAAGCAATATCGCAACCTTTTCATAACGATGTTTTTGGGAGGGCTATGGCATGGCAGCTCATGGAACTTTGTGGTTTGGGGCTCATTGCATGGGATACTTTTGGCATTGGAAAAACGCTTTAATTTGATACCCAATAGATACCGCCTATTCAATAACATCGCAGTTTTTTTGGTGGTTTCCTTTATTTGGATATTCTTTAGGTCATTGAGTTTTGAGGATACCGGGATCATAATGCACAAACTGTTCAGTTCGGATTATGGCAAACCTTTTATAGGCAATCTGAGCATTTTTGGAACAGTAGTATATGGTTTGCTTTTGGCGCTTATTTTTGATACGTTTCTGTTTGTGCGAAAGGTACGATTGGAGGAATTTGGCTCAAGGATGAAACCCTGGTGGTATGTGGCCTTTCTGACCTTCACCATCATCAATATCATTCTGTTCTATTCAGATGCAAACAATTTCATTTATTTTCAATTCTAACATAAAATGAAAAAGAAATCCATTACGTTGTTCCTCTTCATTTTGATCAGTCTGTTGATTTGTGACAGATTGGTATATATTGCCTTGCACGGTATTGAAGAAAATGTTTATACAGGACAAAGTGTTGGAAAGGCAAATCAGTTTAATTCCGTTAAGGATTCAGTTGATTTATTGGTGCTTGGAAGCTCTAGGGCGGCACGTCATGTTGACCCCGAAAGCTTTTCCATTCCCGGATACAATATGGGTATGGATGGCACCCACTTGGGCTATGCAACTGCGTTGATTTCCACCTTGAAAAAGGAAGGTCAGCTTGTTTTGGTACATGTAGACCATCATGAAGTATACGACATTGATTATGAGGGTGATGATATGTTGTCGCTCTTAAACGAGTCCAAGGATTCGGATGCTATGGAGGATTTCATCAAGAAATACTATCCAGAGGAAATTTATCTTTCAAATCTATCCAATTGCTATGTCTACAATGGTAAGGTGCTGGGAATGTTAAAAAACGCATTTCTTGGCAAGAATACGGGTTCACGATCCAACGGATTTTCCCCTTTGGTACCTACCAAGAACCAAAAAGAGACCTTTGAGGCCATATTGGAAGAAAGTGGGATAACCCAAAGAATTGATATTCAGGAACCTGTTGAAGTGAACCATAGGTTTGAGAGCTTTGTGGATTTTGCCATTGAGGTGGCTGCAAAGAACCATTCGAGTTTGATTTTCTTCACGTCCCCTTCCTTAAATAAAGTAGATGAGGAAATTAGAAATTCCACCGCAGATTTTTTTAACACCAAAGGGCTACAATATTTAGATGACTTGGATTTTTTCAAGGAGTTCAATATTGATTATTGGAAAGATCGTTCCCATATGTCAAAAATGGGGGCGGAGCTTTATTCCATAAAATTGTCCAAAGAGATACAGCAGGTAAAATAGGGTCTACCATTCCTAGAGATTTTCATTTGAACGGCACTTCCAAGATTGGTGCTGTAGCACAACACGTGACCAGCCCTTTTATGGGTAATGGTGACTTCAACATGTGTATTTCATCCAACAGCGATAGAGCAGACTACCTTTAATTGTAACTGGCAGGCGTAAGGTTTTGTTTCAAACCGACACTTAATCGATTTTTTTTCATCTTCGGCGAATAGTGAATGCAAATGGGTAAAAGGGGAGATTTTACTATTACTTTTATCCTTGAAGAGCTTAAAGGCTCACCTACTTATATCAACCCAAAATTTAAAATGGAAACCGTTATCTCAAAAAAAATTTGGTTATCCCCCCCTCATATAGGCTCCAATGAAAGGGCATATGTCAAGGAAGCTTTTGATACCAACTGGATTGCTCCTCTTGGTCCCAACGTAAAACAGTTTGAAGATGCCATCGAAGATTTCATTGGCAACGGTGCGCATGTTGCGTGCTTAAGTTCAGGCACTTCGGCAATACATCTGGGATTAAAACTGCTTGGAGTCGGTCTTGGTGATGAAGTCCTATGTCAGAGCTTTACTTTTTCCGCTTCTGCGAATCCTATTGTCTATTTGGGAGCCACTCCCGTTTTCATTGATAGTGAAAAGGATACTTGGAACATTTCCCCGGAACTATTGGAGAAGGCAATAGAAGAAAGAATAGCCAAAGGAAAAAAGCCCAAGGCCATTGTTGCCGTTCATTTATATGGGATGCCCTATAAAGTGGATGAGGTCAACGCCATTTCCCAAAAATATGATATCCCTGTCCTGGAAGACAGTGCGGAAGCATTGGGGAGTATGTACAAAGGGGAATATTGTGGCAACCTGGGCCACATGGGTATCCTCTCTTTCAATGGGAACAAGATCATAACCACTTCAGGTGGAGGGGCCTTGGTTTGTAAAGATGCAAAGGTTAAGGAGAAAGCTATTTTTCTGGCCACTCAAGCTAGGGACAATGAACCTCATTATCAACATTCACATATTGGCTATAATTATAGATTGAGCAATGTGCTGGCCGGTATTGGTAGGGGACAGATGGAAGTTCTTGAAGATAGGGTCAATGCCCGTCGTAGAAACTTTGAGTATTACAAGAATAATCTTTCAGGTCTTCAAGGAATAAGCTTTTTGCCCGAACAAGAAGGAAGTATTTCCAATAGATGGCTCACATGTTGTCTGTTTTCTTCCTATGGGGTTCGCGAGAGAATACGAAAAGCACTTGAAAACGAGAATATTGAGTCAAGACCACTTTGGAAGCCCATGCATTTGCAGCCGGTTTTTCAAGACATGCCCAGTTATACCAATGGCGTAAGTGAATCACTCTTTGAAAATGGACTATGCCTACCGAGTGGGTCAAGCTTGGAATTGGATGATTTGGAAAGAATATGCACAATTATTAAAACTGAAATCCAATGATAAAGAATTACCTTCTTAACAATAATAAACATTACGCTTCCAAATGGACAGTGTTGTTTATTGACCTGTGCATTGTTGCGGTTTCGTTTATTTTGGCGTATTTCATAAGGTTTAACCTTAGCTTCAATTTTGATGTACAAAGGCTTTGGACCCAGTTGCCCATTGTGGTGTTACTGTTCTTGGCCGCGTTTTTGATTTCTGGGAGCTACAAAGGAGTCGTGAGGCATACGGGAATAAAAGATGTCTATGCCATATTCAACGCAGTATGTTTGGCCAGTATTGGAACCATAGCCATAATATTGCTCAATAGGTATATGGAGTTTGTGGATAGTTTTACGATTCCATTGTCCATTATCATCATCAATAGCTTACTTACTTTTATCACACTGACAGCATCACGCTATGTGTTCAAGATTTGCTATGAAAGTTTAATGAACAGAAATGAGACCCCGACCAAGAACCTGATCATTTATGGTGCAGGGGAATCAGGAATCATTACATACAATACATTGACCAATCATTCCAAAATGAAGGCCAGGGTTGTTGGCTTTGTGGATAATAATTTACAGAAGGTTGGAAAGCAGATCAATGGGGTAAAAGTATACGATAAATCCATTCTTACCGAAGATTTTGTTCGGTTCAACAATATTTCGGAAGTCATCTTTTCCATACAGACCATTCGTCCAAAACAATTACGCACCTTGGTCAATGAGATTGTGGATCTGCCTGTTAAGGTAAAAATTGTGCCTCCTGTTGAAGATTGGATCAATGGTGAGCTAAAAGTGTCGCAAATCAAGAGGGTTCAGATTGAGGACCTTTTGGATAGGCCACCCATTACGATCAAGAACAGTAAGGTGATGAAGGATTTTGAAGATAAGGTCATCATGGTCACAGGGGGAGCAGGATCCATTGGGAGTGAACTGGTTCGTCAGATATGCAAATACAACTACCGATCACTTATTGTTGTAGATCAGGCAGAATCACCTCTATATGACCTTCAACAGGAACTTAAACAATTGGGCTTCTTTAATTTTATTCCTATCGTAAGCGATATTAGGGATAAAAACAAAATGAGAATGCTTTTTGAGGAGCATAGACCCGATCGTATTTTTCATGCAGCGGCATACAAGCATGTGCCTCTCATGGAACAAAATCCATATGAAGCGGTAAAAATAAATGTTGCTGGAACCAAGACCATTGTAGATCTTGCGGTGGAATACAATGTGGATAAATTTGTTTTTGTATCCACGGACAAAGCGGTTAACCCAACCAATGTCATGGGAGCGACCAAGCGCATCGCAGAGATGTACATAAGTTGTAGGCAACAAGAAGGGAAGACCAAGTTTGTGACCACTAGGTTTGGTAACGTATTGGGTTCCAACGGATCAGTGATCCCATTGTTTAGGAAGCAAATGGAAAAAGGCGGTCCATTGACCGTTACCCACAAGGACATCACCAGATATTTCATGACCATACCCGAGGCGTCACAGCTTGTTTTGGAAGCTGGCGCAATGGGCAAAGGAGGGGAGATTTTCATATTTGATATGGGAGAATCCGTAAAGATCATGGATCTGGCAAAAAATATGATCAGATTATCAGGCTTGCATTATCCTGATGATATTGATATTAAAATAACCGGATTGAGGCCGGGCGAAAAATTGTATGAAGAATTACTGGCCAACGGCGAAAATACTTTACCAACCTATCATGACAAGATCATGATCAGTAAAGTACGGGACATAGATTATACAAAGACTAGGACCATGATCGATGAACTATGCATTTCAAACCTATTCTTTAAGGACAATGTGGTACAGCTTATGAAAAGTATTGTTCCGGAATACATCTCCAACAATTCCGATTTTTGTAAATTGGACAAAAAACAACAAAAACCAAACCCATTAAAGAGTGCGGATAATCCTTTGGTATCCTCTCAATCACATTAACCTTATCATTCATGCGTAGAAATTTTATCACTCCTATCCTTGTTATATTTTCTGTAATTTGTTTTACTTCTTGTTCCTCTACCAAAGAAGTGGTGTATTTTCAAGATGCAAGTCAGTTTGAAACTTTAGTGGAAGACAATTCGTTCACGACAAAATTTAAAGTTGATGATTTGTTGAGTATCCACATATCTACATTGGATCCTGAAGCCAGTGCCCCGTTTAATTTGCTCAGAGGAGCCGAAGAAGGAGGGTTCAGGGCAGAACAAGTGAATTATTTGGTAGATAAGGATGGCGAGATCGATTTCCCGGTAATCGGAAAAATAAAAGTGGCCGGACTATCCCCATCCGAGACCAGGGACCTGTTGAGGGAGAAACTTAAAGATTATTTGAAAGATCCCATAATAAATATCCGGATCCGTAATTTTACCGTAACCGTTTTGGGAGCGGTCAATAGGCCGGGTACATACAGGATTGATGGGGAGCAAACCAGTATTCTTGAAGCTCTTGGACTTGCAGGCGATATAAACATTAAGGGCCGTCGTGACAATATCATGGTCATTAGGGATTTCAATGGCACAAAGGTTTATAATAGAATAAACTTGAACGAAAAGAACGCACTTAAATCGCCGGTATATTACCTAACGCAAAACGATGTGGTCTATGTTGAGCCCAATAAATCTGGAAAAACACAATCGAGTCTAGATCAGAGAGCCTCCATAGCAATTTCAATAGCATCAATTTTAATTACCTCTGCGGTTGTAATATTTACCCGAAATTAATAGTTATATAATAATAAAAGCTGTTAACCCCAATTTTTCATGGATTTTATAAAAGGTAGTAAGGGCCTGGACCTTAGAAGCTTGTTGAGTACCTATCTCAGGTATTGGAAATGGTTCGTAATCTCTTTGTTGGTGGCCATGTCTTTGGCATATGTCCATTTAAGGTATACCGTGCCCCAATTTAGTGCTTCGGCCAAAATTCAGATAATGGAAGACAAAAATTCCAGTTCTGAGCTTAGTGTCTTTAGGGATCTTAATGTTTTTTCAGGGAGTAAGACCCGGATTGAGGATGAAATTGAAATCTTGAATTCAAGGGCCAATTTTATTCAAGTCATTAAAGAGTTGGGGGTTAATATTAAGTATGTTATCCAGGGAAATTTGAAGGATGATGAACTGTATGGCGAAACGTTTCCTTTCAATATAAATTTTTTGGCTTCGGATTCGGTCATTTACCAATCCAAGTATGACTTCTATGTAGAGCCTAAATCGGAATCGTCCTATGGATTTTCGGAACATGAAGATGAGCCTCTTCAGTCCAAATCGTTTGGTTCGGCCATTCCAACGGAAGTAGGCGAGATTATCTTGATACCCAACACCGAAAAGTTAAAAGCCTATATAGGTAAAAGGATTAAAATACAGATTAGACCTGTAAGTGATGTGGCCCAAAGTTACCAAAAGGCCATGAAGGTGAGTCCTGCCAGTGAGTTCTCCAATATTATAAATATTACCCTCACCGATCCCATTCAGCGTAGAGCGATAGATATCATCAACCACCTTATTGAAATCAACAATGGCAATGCCATTGCGGACAAGAAGGAAATTGCGGATAGGACCTCAAAATTCATCAATGACCGAATCACGGAAATTTATTCCAACCTGTCCGATGTTGACCAATCTGCCGAAACCTATAAATCCAGTAGGGGAATAGCTGACCTGGGTTCCCAATCCAATGTTAACTTTACCAGGAGTGCAGCTGGGGAGCAGGAACTTGAAGATGCCAGCATTCAATTGGATATTGCAAATTCTATGCAAAACCTTATAGGTTCGCAAGACCAGTACGATATAATCCCTACCAATATTGGGTTGTCCAATCAAGGGATATCAGATGCAGCTACTAGGTATAATGAACTGGTGGCTCAGAGGAACAGACTTTTGGAAAGTTCCAATGAGAAAAACCCGGTTATCGTAAAATTGGACCAACAGCTTGAAACTTTAAAAAGAGGAATGCTTTCCAGTTTGAACAATGTGACCAATAATTTGAATTTAAGGGTGAATAGCTTGAGCAAGCAGCTCTCCCAGATCAATTCTAGAATTTATGCGGCACCGAGCAATGAAAGAGCATTAAGGGATATCGCAAGGAAACAGCAGACTACGGAATCGTTGTATCTTTACTTACTCCAAAAAAGGGAAGAATCCCAGATAGCTTTCGCCTCTGCAGAGCCCAAATCCAGAATTGTTGAAGAGGGGCATGCCGCAAACCGCTTTCCAGTATCACCGAAACCGAAGATTGTTTATCTGGCCGCATTTTTACTAGGCTTCTTGGTGCCATTTTCAGTGGTTTACGCAAAAGACCTTTTGGATAATAAAATTCACAATAAGATAGATTTAGAAACCATCGTCAACGATACTCCCGTGATGGCTGAGCTTCCTAAACTAGGAAAAAAAGAGAGTAAGATGGTACTTGGGGAAGACAGGTCCGTGTTGGCGGAATCCATGAGGATTCTTAGGACAAACCTGGACTATATCCTTAAGTCAAAATCAAAGGATTCGGGACAAGTGGTGTTTGTGACCTCCAGTGTGCCTGGGGAAGGAAAAACATTTGTATCGTCCAACTTGGCCATAATCTTTGCCAATACAGGGAAAAAGGTTTTGCTCATTGGGGCAGATATTAGAAATCCAAAACTTTATACGTTCTTTTCAGATGTAAAGGGCGAACAAAGTCTAAATGGCAAGGCTAAGAGAAACGTGGGTAAAGGTTTGACGGAATATTTGTTCGATTCATCACTTTCCGAAAGTGAAATCATAGTCAATACGTCCATAAATAACCACCCAATTGATGTTATTTACTCTGGAAAAATTCCTCCTAACCCTTCTGAATTGCTAATGAGTGATCGTATGGGGCAATTGTTCAAAACGGTGAAGGACATGTATGATTATATCATTGTGGACACCGCACCGTTAATGGTAGTGGCGGATACCCTGCTTATCAATCAGTACGCAAACCAAGTACTTTATGTTACCAAGGCCAATGTTACCGAAAGAAAGGTGGTTGAATATCCTTTGAAACTCCAAAAAGAAGGAAAACTCAAGAATCTCTCCTTTGTGGTCAATAACGTTAAACAGACCAATTTGGGGTACGGTGGCAAGTATGGCTATGGGTATGGCAAGACCATTAAAAAATGGTGGAACTTTTCTTGATCAATAGAAAGTTTGTATCGTATTCTCAATAAGTGGAAGTAAAAGGTTCAAGGTGTTTTTAGACAACTTGGTTTCCTTGATAAGCGACAATTGTCTTAGGTTATGGACATCAGAACCAACATAGTCTATTAATCCATCTTCCAATAATTTCAAGGCTGTTTTCTGAACGTCTTTCCCGTATGCATTTGCACTAAGGGATTGAAGGTTCATTTGAAATAGTATTCCCTGTCGTTTTAATGAGGTATAGACTTTGTATCTTCTGTGGAAATACATATACCGTTCTGGATGGGCAAAAATGGGGAAGTAATTGTGTGAGGCTATTTTATCAATGGCCGCATCAAAATTCAGTGAAGGTTGAAGGTAAGACATCTCTATTAAGAGATATTCCTTTTTTAGGGCCATGATTTGGTCGTTTTCAAGCAAATTCTCAAAGTTGTCATCAACCATGTGCTCCGCAGCAGGTTCAAGCGAAATATTTTCCATTTTTTTGGAGATCATTTCCTTTTCAAGCAATTTATGGGCCGCAAGTATGGTACTGGGGGTATTGTCATAATGATTGTGCATGATATGCGGCGTACAGATAAAGCTGGTTATGCCCAACTCGGAGAAACCATTTAATAGATCGATGGATTCTTCTACCGTTTTGGCCCCATCATCTATACCGGGGAGTATATGGTTATGTATATCCACCATGCCATGAAGATAATCGGCCAAGAAGTATTTTTTTTGAAAAAAATGAAACATGCCTAAAATTTGGAAGACAAATATAAGGGATATGTAAAACAGACTGCACAAACCTTTTCTTGAAAAAAGGAAGATTGAAAAAAGAAAGCAAGCAATTAAAAAGGCCAACCCATAAGGTTGACCTTTTTCAGTGTTTTTCGGAAAAGTTACACTACTTACTTTTTTATTAACTAAACTCAAGGGTAAAAATAAGGACTTGTCCAGTAGCTTGGGGTTAACAAAAAAACAAAAAGATTAATGAAAGATTAATCTACTTAACCAATGGGTAAATCGCATGTGTTTTTTTACTTATTTCGCAATATGCTGACAAAGAGAAACGTATATGTTGTTGTTTTTGTGGTCTCTGTCATTGGACTTTTAGTGGTACAGTATCAATATTTGAAGGTAGGATTGGGGCTGGCCCGCGTACAGTTTTCAAAAAAAATAGACGAAGCAAGAAGCCATATCAATGAAGAACTCACCGAATTCAATACGCTGTCCTATACGCTTGCCAATGCCATAACCAAAGACACCTCTGAAGTGAAGATCGGTTTGGACAGCCTGGAAAGAGCCTCACAGTTTTACCTGAATGATTACATATCTTACCAACTTGGTGTATCTGGGATAGACGCTCCTTTTACTTATGCATTGTACGCTAGGGATTCCACGCAATACCTTACCTCTCAAAAGCCACATCTAAGAGGTAAGGACATACTTACCTATCCTATAAAGATTGAAGGGTACCTTCCAGAACACCTACAAAAGGAAGTAATATTGGAACTGGGCTTTGAGGATATCAACACGTATTTTTACCGTCAGCTGAATGGTCTTACCATTCCAGGGCTATTGTTTCTTTTGGCCATTATAGTGGTAGTGTTTTGGGTGTTACGATCTTTTTATTGGCAGAGCAGTATAATCACCACTACCAACGATTTTATAAACAATCTTACCCATGAACTCAAGACCCCGGTATTTTCCATAGGCTTGGCGAGCAAAATATTGGAGGATGGACTTACGGAGGATAAAAAACCGGTCCTGGAACTTATTCGTAGGGAAACGGATAGGCTCAAGCAACATATAGACAAGGTCTTGGAGTTGGCCAGCTTGGAATCGGGAAAAAAACTGATGCAGTTCACCGAATTGGATTTTAGGCCAGAGCTCAATCGGATCTGCGAGGATTTTAAAATGCTTTCACAGTATGAGAACACGGATTTTGAATATCAACTGGAGGAAGGTCCCTATCACATGCGCTTGGAAAAGTTTCACTTGGAAAACGCCATTCTCAATCTATTGGAAAACGCCAAAAAGTATTCAGACGACCCCAAAATACGGTTAAAGGCCCGTGTACATCGTGGAAAGTTGATCATTGCCATTTCAGACAATGGACAGGGCATTTCCGAAAAGGAAAGAAAACGGATTTTTAGAAAATACTATAGGGTGCAAAATGGTGGCCTGCATAAAGTAAAGGGGCATGGTATTGGTTTGTCTTATGTGCAAAAAATTGTGAGGATGCACCATGGCCATATTAAAGTGGATAGTGAATTGGGAAAGGGGACTACGTTCACGCTTTCTTTTAACCTGACAAAAAATGGACAACACGTATAAATTGATTTTGGTGGAAGACGATGCTTCCTTGGGGTATTTGCTTTCGGAGTACTTGGGAATGAAAGGCTTTGCGGTATCATGGGCCAAGGATGCCAAAGATGCACTCTTAAAAGTCAACGCCAATGTGTTTGATCTGGCTATTTTGGATGTAATGTTGCCAGATATGGATGGTTTTGAACTATCCCAAAAAATTAAGAGCATAAATCCCCAGCTTCCATTTATTTTTCTAACCGCACGATCCTTAAAAATAGATGTATTGAAAGGGTTTTCCCTTGGGGCCGTGGATTATTTGAAGAAACCCATTGATGAAGAGGAACTGGTGGTGCGGATCCATGCACTTTTATCCCGTTTGTCGAACACCCAACCAGAGGAAGGACAAGTATCCAGCTATCAAATAGGCGATTATATCTTGGATACGGATAGATTTGGCCTGAGATATAAAGATGAGGAGATAAAACTTACCGGAAAGGAATTTGACCTTTTATCCTTACTGGCAGTGAACATGAACCAACTTTGCACGCACAAGGAAATCCTGACCACCATTTGGGACAAGAACGATTACTTTAACAAGAAGAGTCTCAACGTTTTCATTTCGCATTTGCGAAAACATTTGTCCAAAGATTCCAGAATAAGTATTGTGAATGTAAATAGGAGGGGGTTCATGCTCCGTGTGGAAGAAAGGAAATAATCTTTTCGATTTAAACACATGGCCTGGTTTTTGTGGATTTTTCTGGATAATCCAACCAACTATTTTAGTTAAATGTTTAAATTTTTACGCAGCGAATCAAAAAAAACGCCATTGGTCCATTTGGATGAACTTTTTAAGCAAACCATTTCCAAGTTGCCGGTCAATGAGCAAATTGCCTATTGCCAAAGACTTATAGAAAGTTCCAAATACCAGTTGACACAGCAATGCCCCAAAAAGGATTCAACATATTTAAAGGGGCTGATTTTGGCGGCAGACCATGAAATCCAGAAATTAAGTTCCATAATCACGGATTGAACTACACCTCCGTTTATACCACTCTTCCATTTTGTAGATAGGAAATTAGTAATTTGCAAGCAAAGAGAAAGCTTTGCATACTGCTGAAGAAAAATTACGGGAACGAATCAAGGAATTGACCTGCTTGTATGAGGTGACGTCTTTGATCGTAAATTGTGACTATGAGCAAATTGAAGAGGTGTTGCGGGCAATAGCCCATTGTCTTCAACGTGCCTGGCAATATGATGCCGATGCCCTTGTGGAGTTACAAACTTCCTCGTTGAACATCAAAACGGATGAAGAAATGGGAAAATGTGTTTTTCTGCAGTCCTCCATCAAGGTTTTCAATGAGCAGGAAGGTTATATCAGGGTAGGGTACCCCTCATCCAAGTACACACAGTCCGATTTTCTAATAGAGGAACAGCGGCTTTTGGACAATGTATGTCTTGAAGTGGGAAACCTCTTGGAGCGTAAGGAAATTAAGGAAAATCAAGTGGATATCCGCAGACAGGTGGAGCAGGCAGATCGGTTGCGTATCCTAGGCGAGATCACGGCCGGAATTGCCCATGAGCTGAATACACCTTTGGCAAATATTTTAGGCTTTGCCGAATTGTTACGTGAACGGATTGAAGGAGACTCCGATGCAGAAAAGGATTTGGACAAAATCATTTCCAACGCCATATTCTCAAGGGAAGTGGTCAAGAAGCTGATGTTTTTTGCCTGCGAAATGCCCCAAGAGAGGGCCAGCGTCAATATAGTGCCCATTATTAAGGATGCCATTGACCTTTTACGTACCACGCTCAGTAGAAATGAAGTGAGTTGCGAATTGGAGGTCGGACAAGAAGACATCACCCTAAAGATTGATAAGATCCAGTTGACCCAGGTACTTTTCAACCTTATAGTGAATGCCCTGTACTTTTCTCCGCCCAAGGGTAAGATAGTGGTAGCGGTCTGCGAACATAAAGAAACGGTTGTCCTTAAGATTTCGGATGAGGGAGTTGGTATACCTCTAGATATCGCAAATAAAGTGTTCGACCCCTTTTTTACGACCAAACCCGTGGGAGAGGGTAGCGGATTGGGATTAAGTGTGGTGCACGGTATTGTAAAGAGCCATCAAGGCACCATAAAACATATGCCCAATAGCCCTAGCGGTACTATCTTTACCATAGAATTTCCCAAACTATAAAAAAAATCAGGATGTTGAAGAAGGAAAATATACTGTTGGTAGATGATGATATACAGATTTTGGAGCTGCTGCAACGGCATTTAACATCCATGCACTACCATACCTATAGTGCTGTTTCGGTCAAGGAAGCACTGTACATATTAAAAGATACGGCAATTGATCTCTTGATCACCGACATCAACATGCCGGATATCAATGGCATTCAATTGATCAAATATATGGCAGAGCATTACCCGGATATTCCCAAACTGGTGGTTACCGGTTTTCCATCCATTGATGATGCCATGAGCGTTATAAAATCCGGGGCCACCGAATATATTACAAAGCCCTTTACCAAATCGGAATTGGCTGATGCCGTGCAAAAATCCTTGGAGTGTATCCAACAGCGAAAATCAAAAGGGAAGGAGCCTTCAAAGATGCAGCAAGGGTACGGGGAAATGATAGGCACTTCAGAGGCGTTTAAAGAGGTTGTGGAGATCATTGAGCGTGTAAAGGACAACCACGCCACTATTTTGGTCCAGGGTGAAAGCGGGACAGGAAAGGAGCTTGTGGCCCGTTCCATCCATTATTCGGGCAAGTTTGCAAGAGCGCCCTTTATAGCCGTCAACTGTGGGGCCATTCCCGAAAACCTTCTTGAAGCCGAACTTTTTGGATACACCAAAGGCGCATTTACCGGGGCCTTTGAAACCCGTAACGGTTTTTTTCAGGCGGCCAATAATGGCACCATTTTTTTGGATGAAATTGGTAATGCCTCTTTGGCCGTTCAAGGGAAGTTGCTAAGGGTTTTGCAGGAAAAGGAAGTTACCAAAGTAGGCTCACAAAAGTCTGAAAAACTTAATGTACGTGTCATTGCTGCCACCAACAGTAGTTTGACCGAGCTTATTGAAAAGAAACTTTTCAGGGAAGATCTGTATTATAGGCTTACGGTGGTCTCCATATCCGTTCCCCCTCTTAGGGAGAGGATTTCAGATATTCCTATGTTGGTGTCCAAGTTTCTTCAGAAGTATGGAGTGGAGTATAAGGACCGATTGGTGGGAATAGCCCCAGATGCTCTGGAAGTATTGGAGCGCTATTCATGGCCCGGAAATATCAGGGAGCTTGAAAATGTGATCCAAAGAGCTGTTATTATGAGTGATGGCCAAGTGACCGTAAAGCATTTACCGGAACAGGTGAAATTTCAAATAGATTTTCCGGAGCAGGCCTTAAAACCACTCAAACAGATAGAAAAGGAATATATAGAAAAGGTACTTACAGCTACTGGGAACAACAAGACAAAGGCGGCTGAAATTCTCCAAATTGACCGTAAGACCCTTCGGGAAAAATTAAAATAGAGGCGAGGAGAAATGTACCGTGTGGGTAAAAATTACCCACGACCTAATTATTGATTTTCAAAGGAATCATTCGTAATAATCTAATTTTCAATTCTTTATTGGTCGTCATGGTGATTGTGGCATTTTAGGCACGCGCTTTGCTTATGTCTGAAGACATTCCCATATGAACATGAAGCGGAGACGAAGTCATATGGTAACTCAATTAATTGCTATGAAAAAATACATTTTTACATTGATGTTTTCAGTATTTGCCCTCGGGCTTCAGGCCCAAAACTTGAATGAGGGTGAGATTGCCATTGGGGATATTCTTGAGGTTGGAAAACCGGAATCCACCCAGTACGAGCATATTGAATTTCCCAAGCCCAATTTTATCATTAAACGTGGTGGATTGGCCAACTACAAAAGGGTAGAGGGGAACAAGGTTGTGGTTACTTCCATTAAGGAGAAAAAGGATGGATCAGTACGGATAAAAATAAAAAAGACCGATGGCAGTCGTTTTTTTGGCAGTCATTGGCAAGTAGCGGCCAATATTAAGGAAGCATTGGAGTCTGGCGAGCTTAGAAGAATCTAGTTTATTGATTGATGTGTTGTGCCCGACCCTGTTTCTCATTTGTTTGCTTTAAAGGTTAGTTACTGGGGTCGGGCTTTTCATTGAATCCATTTTTTTCTTCCACCACATATTCTTTTGTTGCATAACCCAAGTGGCCATCTTCCGAAATGGCCTCCACAATGATTACGTACTCTCCCAATATATCCCCATTATAGAAACTACTGGACGTATTCTGTGTTTGGTCGATAAAAATATCGGGTTGCCAATGGATTACCGATCGTAGGTCTGGTTTGTCCTCTTGGGATGGAACGGGCCTGTCATATTTTGGAGCATAAAATTCTTTCACGGGTGAATATAGGGGTATCGAGGCCTTGAGGGTTCCCGGTTCTGGCCGGATAGGAGCCTGAACACCCACACCACCTTTGGTGGTTATGGAAATGATATGGCCCAAAGATGGTATTTCAAATAAGTCGGCCTGGGGAAATACAGTGAGGTACCGGGACTTGAAAAACTTGGCGTATTTTATGAGTTCCACGCGTTCCACTATCTCTGGGGACATGCTGGGGACATATTCGTAAAGATGGCTTTCCAGCAATTTTCCATCCACCATCAATAAAGTAGCTTCCCTGCTACCGCCCCTTACGTGGGCCAACATAAACCCGTCCGGGAATCGTTCTATGGCTATTTGATCACCATAGTTGAACAAAAGGATGCTATACAATCCATACGACCATTCTTTTTCTTTGTCCCGTATATCGTCACCGGGGATGATCACATCCGGATCTCCATATTTTTCATAAAGTTTTGCCCGCTCGGGTGTTAGGAAATGATCTGAAACCACCACTTCGTCCAATTGGGTAACACCATAAAGGGAGTCAAATACCATCTCGGTGCGAAGTCTTTCTTTTCCAGCCTCTACTACGGCTTTGACCACGGTGTCCGATTCACGGATAATGGGTTTCTGTCTGTAGGCAACCTTCAGCTGACTTATGGTGTCCAAACGTATATTGTGGTTGGATTTCTTTCCCTTGGGGTCCACAGAGCTCAATAAATACGGCATATCGGGACCGTAATCGTCATCCAATACAAAACCGAATCGACCTAAACTATCTGCCGCCGTAGTGTAAAACTTGGTTTCCCTTCCAAAAGTGGCCAGACTTACATTTATATTTGGCGATGTGTTTGATTTGTTTCGCAAAACTTGAACAGCCCCATTGATTTCCAAGCCTTTTTCTGGCCAATAAAAAGTATGGCCCTTCCGTTTTACGGGGTATAGGTAATTTCTACAACCTTGGGTGAGCAATAGTGCATCCAAAGCCTCGAAACGTTTAGGGGTTTGAGCCCTAAAATAATAATCCGGGTCTTCTATTTCACCTCGAATCTCCGAATCCAATAGGAGATAGGAACGGATGGTATTGATGGATTCTGGTTGAAAGTGTGCTTTGTTCAGGACAAGGACCGATAAGCTGGCTCTCTTGGATTGGGATGCTGGTCCAATAATATGCAGGTCCAATTGGGTCTTTTCCCTACGACTATATACGTTTTTATCTGTCTGGATTGAAATGTCCAAAGCTTCCTCATCTTTATGATTAAAGAAAAGTCGTTCGGCAATAGGTCGTTTTTCCTGATCCAGTAGGGTAAATACCAAAATCCCAGCTGGAAGTTCATCAGATGGCATGTCCTTCACCAGTTTTCCATTTTTTAACGGGCCTTCCAATAAAAAATAGTCTTTTCCCCTGCAGGCAACCTTGATATAAACTTGTCCTTTCAAGCTGTTGGAGGAAATACGGGTCCAGATTTTTTCCCCTACGCGGGATACGGATAGGATACTGCCTTCCGGGGATACTTTGGGCAATGGATAGATATGGGTGGTTGTTCCAGTGGAATCATTGGGTTCCGAAACTTTGGCATAATAGGTTCTGGCACTATCAGCCTGCATGGTAAAGGTTCCCATCCCTAGGTGATTGGTTGAAAAATCTATGATAGGTTGAGCTTTATCATCAAAAACAGTACCCTTTAGCGGGATTCCTTTGCTACCTATTCCAATGGCCTTGACACCTAATTTATTGAGGAAACCATGAACCAGTTGCCCGCTTTCGGGGAAAAACTGTAGATCAACGGGATTTTTCTTTAGGATGACAGTTTCCGATCGGTAAGAATCAGGGGTTTCTCCCACGGATAAAGTTACCCAATCCACATTTTTGGGAGTTTCATAGATTAAGGTATAAACCCCGTTTTTCTTCTTTAGTTCCAGGGTATCCTTTCCCACTGCATAATTGAGATATATGGGAATCTGCTTTTCGTCTGAGGATTTGATAGTGGAGGAGTTGATTTCTCCAGTCAATAGAAATTTGCCCGATTCCAGTTCAGTAGTGGTCAATGTATGTAAGATGCCGTTGTTGGGTGGGGATTCGGGTGCTACGATGTTGATATAATCCTCAAAAACGAAATCATTGCCAAAATTTCTGTTCCATTGGGTATAGGCGCGAATGAGGTAACGTCCCACAGGGTAATTTTTACCCAGTTCAAAGGAACCATTGCCCAAGCCAGAGGCAAGTTTGGTCAATTTGTGTTCAATGACCTTTCCATTCGGGCCAATTAAATCAACATACAATACTTGACTTGTTGTACTTGGTAAGTGGTTTTCAGAATCCACCACAATAGCTTTGAACCATATTCCCTGGTCCGTGGCATAGACACTAGAACCGAGTTGGATATAAATCTTTTCGGCCATAGAGACATTCAGTCGCTCATTGGTCTGAGAAATGGAAAGCAACGGGAATAAAAGAAGAATTATGAACGATCCATATAAGAATGAGGTCCAAAAGGTTCGGACTGTCTTTTTAAGTTCACGTATTCTCTTTTTAGGCAAGATGCAAGCGATTTAAATTGTTGAAATTTGGATGCTTACACTAAAATAGGGATTTGTTTATGATTTTGGGCATGGTCAAACTTACGATGCTTGTATGGAGTCGAATCTCTAATCTAATCTGAATTTAGAGGCGTATGGGAGTTATTTCCCGATGCAGAAATTGGAGAATATATTGCCCAGCAAATCGTCGGTGGTGACACTTCCGGTAATTTCGCCAAGATGAAAGAGTGCTTGCCTGATGTCTATGGCCACAAGATCACTTGCTAAACCAACATCCATGCCCTCTTTTACCTTTTGTATCTCCTCCAATGCTTTCAATAGGGCATCATAGTGTCTGCTGTTGGAAATGATGGTACTGTCCCCACTCAACGCCCCAGAGTCCACAAGACTTAGAAGTTTGTTTTGAAGTTCCTCCATACCGGATTGATGCTTGGCCGAAAGGAATAATAGGTTGGGGATTTCCTTTTTGAGTTGTTCTTTTTGTTCGTCATTCAGAAGGTCTACCTTGTTGCAAATGACCAAAAGTTGCTTGTTGGGATATTTTTTTTTGATTTTTTCCAGTTCAGAACGGTCAAAATCAATGCGATCAAACAGGAAAATGATCAAACGCGCTTTTTCAATCTTGTCAAAAGTACGCTCAATACCAATTTTTTCCACAACATCCTCGGTTTCCCGTATCCCTGCGGTATCTATAAACCTAAAGTTGATTCCATTAAGGCTGATATGGTCCTCCACGGTATCCCTGGTAGTACCCGCAATGTCACTTACAATGGCCCTTTCTTCATTCAATAGGGCATTGAGAAGGGTAGATTTGCCCACATTGGGCTGACCCACAATGGCTACGGGTATACCATGTTTGATGACGTTGCCCAAAGCAAAGGAATCAATTAATTTTTTGAGCACTTCACTGATTCGGTTCAAGAGGGCATTGAACTGGGTACGGTCGGCAAATTCCACATCCTCTTGTGAAAAATCGAGTTCCAACTCTATCAGGGAGGCAAAGTTGAGGAGCTCTTCCCTAAGTTTTTGGATTTCGTTGCTAAAGCCGCCCCGCATTTGTTGCATGGCAATATCATGTGCCGCTTCACTATCACTGGCAATAAGATCGGCCACGGCTTCCGCTTGGCTCAGATCCATTTTTCCGTTCAAAAAGGCTCTGAGGGTAAACTCCCCGGCAGAAGCAGTTCTACACCCTTTCTGTAGTATCAATTGTATAATCTGCTGTTGAATGTACGGAGAGCCATGACAAGAGATTTCCACTACATTCTCACCCGTATACGAGTGCGGTCCCTTAAAAATGGATACCAAAGCTTCGTCCAAGATCTTATCCTGATCCACAATATGCCCCAAATGAATGGTATGGGTTTTCTGGCGAGACAATTTTTTCCCTTTTACCGATTGAAAAACAGAATCGGCCATGGAAATGGCGTCCGGACCCGAGATGCGAATCACGGCAATGGCCCCAGTTCCTGATGGGGTTGCAAGGGCAACGATGTTATCATTGTACAACATGGGGTCAAAAGTACAAATTAACCATGGGTTGTAACATTTTCCATAAAAAGGACACTAATAAAGTACATCATCAAAAATCAATCAGAAATGGAAATCATCAATCAAAACGTTATTAGGAAGGACAATACCTTATTGGCCTTCACACACTTATCACAGCTATTACATTATGTTACTGGATTTGGAGGATTCATTGTACCCCTTGCTCTTTGGTTGGCTACAAGAAGAACGGTTGAAGGAATGGACGAGCACGGCAAGGCCATTATTAATCTACAGTTGAGTTTGTTACTGTACTTGATCATAAGCATTCCTGCTATTTTAGTCTTTGGATTGGGATTGTTGGGACTTATGGGAGTTGGAATCTTAGGGTTTGTCCTGCCTATTGTAAACGCGGTAAAAGCGGCCAACGGCGAATCGCCCATTTATTTTCTCACCATACGTTTCCTATAAAAAAAAGAAAAAGCGGGAACCTTGGTTCCCGCTTTTCATATATTTAGGTTGTGTACTTAGTTATTCAACATCACGGGCATTACCAGCATGGTCACGTGCTCTCCTTCATCCAACCCGTCAATAGGGGTAAGGATACCGGCCCTGTTGGGCAAGCTCATTTCCAATGAAACATCATCTGAAGAAAGATTGTTGAGCATTTCCACCAAAAAACGGGAGTTGAACCCAATCTGCATATCATCCCCTTGGTAGGAGCAGGACAGACGTTCCTCGGCCTTATTGCTGTAATCCACATCCTCGGCAGATATGTTCAGCTCGGCTCCAGCAACCTTCAATCGGATTTGGTGCGTGGTCTTATTCGAAAAAATGGAAACCCTACGGACCGAGCTCAGGAACTGATTTCTGGAAATGGTCAATTTGTTCGGGTTTTCCTTCGGAATAACCGCCTCATAATTCGGGTACTTTCCATCAATCAACCTACAGATCAATACCGAATTGTCAAAAATGAATTTGGCATTGCTGTCATTGTACTCGATAGTTACCTCAGATTCCGAACCGGCCAAAATCCCCTTCAATAGATTCAAAGGTTTTTTGGGCATGATAAATTCGGCCACTTCCGAAGCGGTCACATCTTGCCGTTGGTATTTTACCAACTTATGGGCATCTGTGGCCACAAAGGTGAGATTCTCCGGGGAGAACTGGAAAAACACCCCGCTCATTACTGGGCGTAGGTCGTCATTGCCCGCGGCAAAAATGGTCTTGTTAATGGCCGTCGCCAAAATATCGCCCAACAGAGTGGTAGAACTTGGATTGGAAACCTCAACGGCTTTTGGAAATTCAGCACCATCGGCATATGCCAAGGCATATTTACCATGGTTGGAGCTGATTTCCACGGTATTGTTATCTTCAACAACAAAGGTCAAAGGCTGTTCTGGAAACGTTTTCAAGGTGTCCAACAACAACCGGGCAGGAACCGCAATGGTACCTTCGGCGTCGGAATCCACTTCGAGTACGGAACTCATGGTGGTTTCCAAGTCGGACGCGGAGACCGTAAGTTGATTTTGTTTTAGATCAAATAGGAAATTGTCCAGGATGGGTAGGGTGTTGCTATTGTTGATAACTCCTCCCAAAACCTGCAATTGTTTCAATAAATATGTACTGGATACAATAAACTTCATCAAAGAAATTCTTTAGCTATGTTGTCCGTTGGATGTTTCATCCAAGTAAACGGGCCGTGTAATCGACAAAAGCAAATATATCTTAAAACGATTAAGCAGAGAAACAAATTTATTAACAGCTACACAGTGAATTTTCGCTTTCTCACATAGTTGAAGAAAATACCAAAAACCAATGTCAATACAACTGGTATACCGATGTTTATTAGCTGCCAACGTGTTTTCTGTTCCACAATTTTTTCAACATCCAAGAGCGGGATGGACACTTTTCTGTTCCTAATGTTTATAAGTCCGGTATTGTCCAAAAGGTAATTGGTGCAGTTCACCAAGAATTCCTTGTTGCCATAGAAACTATTGGTCCATTTGTCATACCCAAGTTCCAAGGGTCTGCCGTTGCGCAATTGGTTTTTGATGACATCCCCATCGGAGATCACGATCATTTTGTTTTCTGGACCTTGTTCCTCGGTATTTTGAAGTTCCAAGGGTTTTACCCGGTTCTTGTACATGGAAACAAAATCTCCCTCGATCAAAACGGCCAAGGGTAGGTCACCATTGGTATAGGACTCCCTATCCGGGGGATTGTTCAAAATATCCAAACTGATCTGTCGGGGAGCACCGTCAGTTTTTGACAGAGGGGAGCTCTGGAGCAAAACGGTCTTTTGGTAATCATTGTCCAATACCTCCATGGGACTGGTAAACTGGTACCGAACCGCTTCTATATTGGTGTTGATGGGGTGATCGTTCCTTGAAAACACCATGGGGTTGTAATACCAAGGAAGGGGATTGTATTGGGAATCGTTTCCTTCCCCAGTGGCCAAAACAATTTGGGTGAAGTACATATCATTGACGAGAACCGGGTTGATCCGCACCCCGTACTGAAAGAAAAAATCCTTGAGATTAAGGTCGCGGGGTAGGGCAAATGCACTTCCTCCACCACTATAGATACTGTCCATTTCCATGGCTACTTGATCCATCAACCAAATGGATTTGCCACCCTGAACCACATATTGATCTAAAACATACTTTTCTTGATCCGTAAAGGCTTCCGTGGGTTTGGCCACCAAAGCCAAATCAAAGCTTTTGAGTTGATCCAGCACCTTTTGCGGACTTGTCGCCACGGAATCCAAGGTGATGGCGCCAATGTTGTAATAATCGCGAATGGTGGTCAGGTAATCGGCCAGATACATATCATCGAGCTCTCCATTTCCCTTGATGACTGCAATACTTTTTTTCTCCGTGATGCTCAACTTGGTAAAGGCATCGGCAAAGGCGTATTCCAATTGCTGCACCGAATTGTTGATGCGGTCTTCGGCCGTGGAGCCGAGTTTATTCTTTAAGAGAGGGACTTTGACTGTATTGTCCCTATAGTTGACCATGGCCCATGGGAATACCAATTCCTGGGAAACCTTTCCGTTCTCCTCAACTGTTACATTGGCGGGTTGAAGCCCCAAACCTTGAAGCTCTGCAATGGTTTGTTGGGCCTGACTCTCATCTTCCAGAGGATCTACCAAATTATATTTGATGTTGCTGTTTTTTGAGGCGAATGACTCCAATAGCTGAATGGTCTCGGTCTTGAGTTTGGAAAATTCAGGAGGGATGTTTCCATCCAACAATACATCCACAATGACAGGAGAATCAAACTTTTGGACCACCTCCACGGCAGGTTGGGACAAGGTGTAGCGTTGGTCTTCGGTCAAGTCCAATCGGGTGTACACAAAACCAGCAATAAGGTTCAGTACAATGACAACAACAATGGCCTTGAGCAAGGAAACAAAAAATTTTGGCATCATCTAGGCAATTGTTTTAGGCGTTGATGGGTGAGGTACAGAAAAAAGAGGGTCAGGGAGATAAAATATATCAAATCCCTAGTGTCCATGACTCCTCTGGCGATACTGTCAAAATGCGATTTGGCTCCCAGACCCTGTATCCATTGTTGGGTTTCCCCATTGGAAAACAGAGAGGATAGGGCATCGAATCCATTAAAAATCATGAAACAAATCAGGATACCCACCAAAAAGGCAATGATCTGGTTATCCGAAAGGGTAGAGGCAAAGATTCCGATAGCGGCATAGGCCGCTATGAGGAACAACAATCCAAAATAGGAGCCGATAACCACTCCCAAATCAAAATTACCCTCAATGACCCCCAAGCTGGAAATGGCAAAAACATAGATGATGGTTGGAACAACGGCAATGACACATAACAGAAATGCACCCCAAAATTTGCCCAAGACCAATTTCCAAACCGAAATGGGTTTGATCAGCAACAATTCCAAAGTACCCATTTTACGTTCTTCAGAAAAGCTCTTCATGGTGATGGCAGGAACCAAAAAGACAAAGATCCACGGGGCCAACAAAAAGAAGTTGCCCAAATCGGCAAAGCCATAATCAAAAATATTGTATTCCCCTTTGAACACCCAAAGAAAAAGTCCATTGAGCAGTAAAAAAGAACCTACGATCAAATACCCAATGGGTGAAGTAAAAAAAGACTGGACCTCTCTCTTAAAAATTGCAAACATTATTCTGGAGTTGAGGAATTTACCTTGGCTACGCTCCAAGCTTCCGGTTTATCGGCAAATAGGGTTTTGGTATGTCCCCAAACCGCTCTAAAAAAATCTGATGTCCTATAGTTTTCCAAATCTGATTCCTTTTCCCAGAAACTGTACGTAAAAAACACGCTTGGATTCTTGAGGTCTTGGTAAAGGTCCACCTTGGAGCACCCTTCAAAAGCCAAAATCCCGTTTTTCGATTCGTCAAAAATCCGTTCAAAACTAGGAATATTTTCGGGTTTAAAGGTGAGTTTTACGATGCGTATCAGCATTTATGAAAAATTTATGGTTACAATGTCCCTGTAATTCAATCCCAATAAGGTAGATGCCCCTCCTACAGAATTTAGGTCACTTTTATAAATGGCAAGCTCAATATATCCGGCAGAGTTGAACAAGGCTAGGGCATCGCCAGGGCCTTTTCGCTGACTCCTGTCCAAATCAAAGTTGATGATACCGTTATAACTCTTTTGGATTTCCTTGATCTTAGTGGTACGGGCGGTCAGTTCATAGTCCCGTCCATTGCGATAAGCTTCAAACAAGCTTCGCTGTATGTTGGTGACCACATTGCCGTAATTGTCAATATAAATGACATTTCCAGAAATGGTCCTTCCATCATTGGAGACGCGGGGTTCAAATTCCTTGAGTTCCTTGAGTGCATCAAAAGGTTTTCCAATGACTTCCAATTTACCGCCCCGGGCAATGTGGCAGGCCACTTGTACAAAGACATTCAATACGGGAAAAGAACCGGATTGGGTATTGGGCAGTTGAATCTCCACTACCTTTTCGGGCGTTATCTCAGATGTGATCAATGAAATGACCCCATTATTGGCACTTACAAAATAATGTCCATCCACTTGCACCACAATATGCTGGTTTTCAGGTGATAATTCGGAATCCACCCCAACAATATGCACGGTACCCTCAGGAAAGGAACGGTAGGCATTTTTAAGGATATAGGCACACTCTTGGATGTTGAATGGGCTTATGGCATGGGAAATATCAACAATGTTCACCTCGGGCAGACTACCCAGAATGGTCCCTTTTACAGCACCTACAAAGTGGTCTTTATAGCCAAAATCTGTAGTTAAGGTTATGATTGCCATGCAATACTGTTGATATGTTTTTCCACGCTCGAATTGATTTTTGGTTAAGTTTGTGGAGTAAAATTACATTAAAAAAGAAAGAATCCAATTCTTCAAAAAATAACTCTAAACACCCCGTTTTTTGAACGAACTTATAATTGAACTCACGGATATAAGCCCCCAAGACTTCTTCGGGCAACAGAACGAGAATATTGAACTGCTGAAAAAATATTTCCCAAAGCTGAAAATCGTTGCCCGCGGCAATAAGATAAAAGTGTATGGGGATGAAGAACTCTTGGAAGAGTTCGATAAGCGATTTGATATGCTCACGAGCCATTTTGCCAAGTACAACAAGCTTGATGAGAACATGATCGAGCGCGTACTCACCAGTGATGGAAATGAGGACCATGTGGCATCCAAAAGCAGCGGGGACGTCTTGGTCCACGGTGTAAGTGGCAGATTGATCAAGGCCCAGACCGTAAACCAGCGTAGAATGGTGGATGCTTGCAAAGTGGACGATATGGTCTTTGCCATTGGCCCGGCCGGTACAGGAAAGACCTACACAGGAGTGGCCTTGGCCGTAAAAGCTTTGAAGGAAAAACAGGTGCGGCGAATCATTCTTACCCGTCCTGCTGTGGAAGCAGGGGAGAACCTTGGTTTTCTGCCTGGCGACCTAAAGGAAAAACTGGATCCGTATATGCAACCTTTGTACGATGCCCTCCGGGATATGATTCCCGCTGAAAAATTGGCAAAGTACATTGAAGACGGAACCATTCAGATTGCACCAATGGCCTTCATGCGGGGACGCACCTTGGACAATGCCTTTGTGATCTTGGATGAGGCACAGAATACCACCCATGCCCAAATGAAGATGTTCCTAACCCGTATGGGAAAGAACGCCAAGTTTCTGCTAACGGGGGACCCTGGGCAAATAGATTTGCCCCGACGGGTCATTTCGGGCTTAAAGGAAGCTTTGCTTATTCTTAAGAATGTGGACGGCATCAGTATCATTTATTTGGATGACAAGGATGTCATTCGCCATAAACTGGTCAAAAAGGTTATCGACGCCTACAAGAACATAGAACACCAAAACCAATTCTAAACAAGATTATGGGGCAAAATACAGTAATGGCCACGGATTTTCATTTTCCGGGCCAAAAATCGGTATACAAAGGAAAAGTAAGGGAAGTATATACGCTGGAGAACGATATCTTGGTCATGGTGGCCACGGACCGACTTTCAGCTTTTGATGTGGTCATGCCCAAGGGGATTCCTTACAAAGGGCAGATTCTGAACCAGATCGCCACCCAAATGATGCAGGCCACCGAAGATATTGTCCCTAATTGGTTAATGGCTACACCGGACCCCAACGTGGCAGTAGGAAAGGCTTGTGAGCCTTTTAAGGTGGAAATGGTGATACGGGGATATCTTTCGGGTCACGCAGCAAGGGAGTATAAAGCAGGAAAGCGTTTGCTATGTGGGGTGCCTATGCCCGAAGGGATGAAAGAAAACGATAGGTTCCCCGAATCCATCATCACCCCGGCGACCAAAGCGGACAAGGGAGATCATGATGAAGACATTTCCAGGGAAGCGATTTTGGAGCGTGGCATTGTTTCCAAGGAAGACTATGAGGTCTTAGAAAAATATACTAGGGCCCTGTTTCAGAGAGGAACAGAAATTGCCGCCGAGCGCGGATTGATCTTGGTGGATACCAAGTATGAATTTGGCAAGACCAAGGACGGGCAAATTGTACTCATCGATGAGATCCATACACCCGATTCCTCCCGCTATTTTTATGCGGATGGGTATGCAGAGCGACAGGCAAAAGGCGAATCCCAGAAACAGTTGTCAAAAGAATTTGTGCGTCAGTGGTTGATTGCAAATAATTTTCAGGGCTTGGAAGGTCAGGTTGTGCCCGAAATGAGCGATGCCTACATCGAATCGGTTTCCGAAAGGTATATTGAACTGTATGAGAGTATTACAGGGAAAGATTTCGAAAAAGCAGATGTTTCAAACATTGATGAACGCATCAAACTCAACGTTTCGGAGTATTTAAACAAACTTTCTTGAAAATGTTATCCCTTATAATTTTGAGTGCTGTTTTCTGAAGATTTCATATATTTCAGGCATTAAAATTATAAAATGGACATTAAGCAGAGAGAAAAGTATTGGAAAGAAAATTTAAAGTACCTGGGCATTCTTCTTGCCATTTGGTTTTTGGTTTCCTTTGGGTTTGGGATCCTTCTTGTGGATCAACTGAATGCCTTTAAATTGGGAGGTGTTAAATTGGGCTTTTGGTTTGCCCAACAGGGATCGATTTATGTTTTCGTGATCTTGATCTTTGTGTATGTCCGACTCATGAACAAATTGGATAAAAAATATAAGCTGGACGCATAATGGATATACAAACTTGGACGTTTATTATCGTCGGGCTCACTTTCGCTTTATATATTGGAATTGCTATTTGGTCCAGAGCGGGATCTACCAAAGAATTTTACGTTGCAGGAGGAGGAGTATCTCCCTTGGCCAATGGTTTGGCCACAGGCGCGGACTGGATGTCCGCGGCATCTTTCTTGGGAATGGCAGGAATTATTGCTTTTGCAGGATATGATGGTTCCGTATATCTTATGGGATGGACCGGGGGATATGTGCTTTTGGCATTGCTATTGGCCCCATATCTGCGAAAATTTGGAAAATTCACGGTCCCTGATTTTATCGGAGACCGTTATTACAGTAATGTAGCCCGTACCGTGGCCGTTGTTGCTGCATTGTTTGTATCGTTCACCTATGTGGCCGGGCAAATGCGTGGAGTGGGTGTGGTCTTTTCCCGTTTCTTGGATGTAGAGGTGAATACTGGGGTGTACATAGGTATGGCTGTGGTATTTTTCTATGCGTTCTTGGGAGGAATGAAAGGAATTACCTATACACAGGTAGCACAATATTGTGTACTGATCTTTGCATTTATGGTCCCCGCCATATTCATCTCCCTTATGGTTACTGGAAATCCAGTTCCGCAACTGGGATTCGCTTCGTCAGGTGAAGACGGGGTGTATTTGTTGGATAAGTTGGATGGGTTGATGACAGAATTGGGCTTTACGGCCTATACGGATGGTACCAAATCCATGACCGATATGCTGTTTATCACTGCGGCACTGATGATGGGTACTGCAGGATTACCTCACGTAATCATTCGCTTTTTTACAGTGCCCAAGGTTAGTGATGCCCGTAAGTCGGCCGGTTATGCGTTGTTGTTTATCGCTATTTTGTATACCACAGCTCCGGCCATTGCCGTATTTGCACGTACCAACCTTATCGAAACCGTTGAGGATACCCCTTATGAGGAAATTCCAGCTTGGTTTACCAAATGGGAAAATACAGGCCTCATTGCATGGACCGATAAAAATGGGGATGGAAAGATCCAATACCGCCCAGGTGATGCCGTTGAAGGCAGACAGCCCGAGTTTATAGAAAGCAGGGGCACACAAGGTCAACGAATGATTTCCAATGCCAGCTCTTCAGCCAATGAGTTGTATGTGGATCGTGATATCACTGTTTTGGCAAACCCTGAAATTGCAGGATTGCCCAACTGGATCATTGCTTTGGTTGCCGCAGGTGGATTGGCCGCAGCACTATCTACCGCTGCAGGGTTACTTTTGGTAATTTCCACATCCATTTCCCACGATTTGATCAAAAAGCAGATCGCTCCGGACATTTCGGATAAAAAAGAACTATGGGTTGCCCGTTTCTCAGCACTTTTGGCTGTAGTGGTAGCCGGATATTTTGGTATTCACCCTCCGGGCTTTGTGGCCTCAGTGACTGCCTTGGCCTTTGGTTTGGCCGCATCTTCATTCTTCCCGGCCATTATCATGGGAATCTTTAGCAAGCGGATGAACAGGGAAGGAGCCATCACTGGTATGGTCGCCGGACTTGGTATCACATGCTATTACATTGCCCGTTTTAAACTCGGTTGGATTGGAAACCCGGAAACCAGTACCCAAGAGCACTGGTGGTGGGGTATTTCACCTGAAGGTTTCGGAACCATGGGTATGTTGGTCAATTTTGCTGTGTCTATTTTAGTTTCAAGATTTACACCAGCTCCTCCGGAAGAAGTACAGGGTATTGTGGAAAACATACGTATACCTAGTGGGGCCGGAGAAGCAATTGAGCATTAATTCTGGTGAAAGTCCCTCTCTTTTTTTAATTTTAAGGCACATAAAAATTTACTATACCTAAATGAGCAATTACCATATTAAGCATCTGGAAGAATATTTTCAGGTGTATCGCAAATCTGTTAGAAACCCTGAGGATTTTTGGGAAGAAGTGGCGGAAGAACATTTTTTTTGGAGAAAAAGATGGAACTCTGTTTTGGAATGGGATTTTACAAAACCTGAAATAAAATGGTTTGATGGAGCACAGCTCAATATTACCGAAAACTGCATAGACCGCCATTTGCGTAGTCGTGGCGATAAAACGGCCATTCTTTTTGAACCCAATGACCCCAATGAGGAGGCGGAGCATATTACCTATCGTGAGTTGCACGAAAGGGTTTGCAAATTTGCCAATGTACTCAAGGATCAAGGAATCAAGAAAGGGGACCGGGTTGTCATTTATTTGCCCATGATTCCTGAATTGGCCATCTCATTGTTGGCCTGTGCACGTATCGGCGCGATCCATTCCGTGGTGTTTGCAGGATTTTCTTCAACGGCCTTGGCCACACGTATCAACGATTGTGGAGCCAAAATGGTACTGACGTCGGATGGATCGTACAGAGGTACCAAGACCATCGACCTAAAAGGTATTGTGGACGAAGCTTTGCAGCATTGTCCCAATGTGGACACTGTATTGGTGGCCAAACGTACCGGAGAAGAAATCCCGATGCAAGAAGGTCGTGACAAATGGTTACAACCTCTTTT
Organism: Flagellimonas algicida; assembly: GCF_049629585.1. Lineage (NCBI taxonomy): Bacteria > Pseudomonadati > Bacteroidota > Flavobacteriia > Flavobacteriales > Flavobacteriaceae > Flagellimonas > Flagellimonas algicida. The sequence goes on from NZ_JBMYIX010000001.1 coordinate 610,604, forward strand.
GGAGAAGGCATATTCCGATTGTGTTCCAGAAATCATGGATGCCGAAGACCCGCTCTTCATTCTGTATACTTCGGGTTCTACAGGTAGGCCCAAAGGGATGATGCATACCACCGCTGGATATATGGTCTATACGGCCTATACATTTAAAAATGTCTTCCAATATAAAGAAGAGGATGTGTACTGGTGTACGGCGGATATCGGCTGGATTACCGGACACTCTTATATCGTATATGGACCTCTGGCCAATGGAGCTACCACCGTAATGTTCGAAGGCGTGCCTTCTTACCCTGATTATGGTAGGTTCTGGGAAGTGGTCGAAAAGCATAAAGTAACCCAATTCTATACGGCACCAACGGCAATTAGGGCCTTGGCCAAGGAGAATTTGGATTTTGTTACCAAGCATGACCTTTCCAGCCTTAAAGTTTTGGGAACTGTGGGGGAACCTATCAATGAAGAAGCTTGGCACTGGTACAACGATCACGTTGGAGAGAAGAATTGTCCCATTGTGGATACATGGTGGCAAACAGAAACCGGGGGAATCCTGATTTCTCCGATACCATTTTCAACCCCTACAAAGCCCACATATGCCACGCTGCCCATGCCAGGTGTTCAACCTGCTCTGGTGGATGAGAATGGCAATGAGATGAAAGGGAACCAAGTGGAAGGTCGATTGTGTATCAAATTTCCGTGGCCTTCCATAGCACGGACCATTTGGGGAGATCACCAACGCTATAAAGACACCTATTTCTCCGCTTTTGAAGGGAAATATTTTACGGGTGATGGTGCCCTTCGCGATGAAGTGGGCTATTACCGAATCACTGGTAGGGTAGATGATGTGATCATTGTTTCCGGACACAATCTGGGTACGGCACCCATAGAGGATTCCATCAATGAACACCCAGCGGTGGCGGAATCGGCTATTGTTGGTTTCCCACATGATATCAAGGGGAATGCATTGTATGGCTATATCATTTTAAAAGAAACAGGGGAAACCAGAAATAGGGAAAACCTTGCTAAAGAGATCAACCAATTGATTACCGAACATATTGGGCCAATTGCCAAACTGGACAAGATTCAGTTTGTGCCCGGTTTGCCCAAGACCCGTAGCGGTAAGATCATGAGAAGAATCCTTAGAAAAATTGCCTCAAAGGATACTAGTAATCTGGGGGATACTTCAACGTTGTTGAACCCAGAAGTGGTTGAGGTAATCATGAAGGAAAGTCTATAAGACTTAAAGCCCAAATTTTGGTGGATTTTGTTTTTTGAACAAGTCTTTCAAATTTTTGGGCTTTAATTTTTCCATAATTACCAGAAAAGCAATGGCGGTGATCAACGTATCGCCCAAAGCGGTATGCCTATCTTTTTTGGAAATCCTGAACTTTTCGGCAAGTTCATCCAACGAATAGTTTTCTTTCTTTCGAAGTACGGAAGAAATGAGCAAGGTCCGCTTATAAAGCAGTCCAGTGTCCAAGGTCTTGTTAAGCAATTGGGGAAGTCCGTTTCGTCTTAAAGCAGCATTGATCATACCTACATCGAACAGTACATGATGGCCCACCAACACATGGTTTTTGGCATAGGCCAAAAATTGTTGCAAAGCTTCCAGTTCAGTTACCCGTTCTTTTTTACTCTTTTTAAGGATTCCATGGATTTCGGCACTTTCAGCATCATAATGCTCTTGCTCCACATATACTTCAAAACTTTCCTTTACGACCATGGTGTTGTTCCTGAGCTTTAAGGCCCCTATGCATAGCATTCGGTCTTTGGTCATATTGAACCCCGTGGTTTCGGTATCGAGCACTACAAAAGTGTTTTCGGAGATCGTTTCTGGAAGTTTATCCTTGAAATGGCTAGCATACTTCAACCAAAATTCAGGAAGTTCCAAATGTTTTTTCTTGGAAAAGAAACCCATCATCGCAAAAGATTTTTTACTTGGAATCGTACTTGCAACAGCTCTTGGATTTCTTTGATGGTCTTGAAGGTCCTTTTGAGCTTTATTTTTTCTTCCTTGTTCAATTGGTCCAAGGCAATATACCGGCCAGAATCATTATGCTGCAAGCCCTGCCTTGTCCTGAACTTTAAAAGCGCTTTACTGGCATACGAAGCTGCCAAATAGAGTTCTTTGTTTTTGGGCTCCAGTTCGGCCAGTTTTTCATAGCGTTCCGCAGTGTTGTTGATGGATTTTATGGCATGGGAAAGGATAAGGACCCTTGCGGCATCAATAATGGGCATGAGGGCACGAAGTTTCAAATCGAAGAAATCCTTGTGTTCTCCATCCTGTTCCACCAAAAAGTCCCTAAAAAATCCTGATGGCGATGGATTTTGAAGCGCTCCACTTGCTAAATGGGTCAGGAATTGGGGATACTTTTTCGCATTCTCAAAAATGTGCAGCGAAAGTTCATCGGCGAGTGCCTTTTCTCCGTAATTGACATTGAAATCGAAGAAAATGGAAGATAGGAGAATCTCATCCGGACCAGGATTGTTCATCCAATGGGAGGTAACCTCTTTCCATTCCTCCAAACTATGGCACCACAGCGGATTGGAGGCCATCATTTCAGCCGGACAATATTCAAACCCTACTAAGTTGAGTTCCGTTGAAATTTGTTTGCCCAACTGTAAAAAATAGGCTTGGGTCTCTTCCTTTTTCTCCGTTGGAACATCTTCGTAAAGGATGGCGTTGTCCTGATCTGTAGTGAGCAATTGCTCGCCCCGCCCTTGACTTCCCATGGCCAACCACGTAAACTTTACGGGAGGAGGGGTGTCCATTTGGTCAACACAAATTTGAATCACTTGTTTAATGGTGGCATCATTGAGTTCGGAGATGATTTTGCAGACCAACCCCATGGGAATGTTCTGTTCCAAATAGCCCTGCAAGAGGTTTAAGATGCTATACCGAACGGTCCGGAGTCTTTGGGAGTCCGTAGCCCTTTTTATGGCCCGCATGAGTACAGCAGGGTTATTTCCCAGCGCGACCATGACATCGTGTTTGGAAAGAATACCAATGGCGGGAGTGTCCGTGGTCCCATCTTCAGTAAGGCACAGATGACTGATCTGGCTTTTCATCAAAGCCATTTGGGCTTGGGTAATGGTCAGGTCCTTGGAGTAGGTAATGACCGGGGAAGACATAATGGCCTCGGCATTCTCCGTAATGGAAACCAATCCCGTGGCTACCTTGTTCCTTAAATCTTTATTGGTGATGATTCCAATGGGAAGTCCGTCCTGGGTAACCAGAACGCAACCTACATTTCTTTGGGTCATGGAAGCGGCCAGGGATTTGATCTGGGTTTCCTTGGAGCAGGTCACCAAATTGGTGGAGTAACGAACTGGCTGTAGATCCAGCATTTTGGTTTCCGGGTTTCCTTCAGTTTCATTGGGAACCCCATACAACTTGCCCCTATGTTTAAGGGAATAGGGGTTACGCGTGTTGGAGGCAAAGCTTTCAATTAAAAAGTCCCCAACTTGTTGGTTCTCCAAGGCAATGGGCCTAAACTCCTGAATGGGAATGGCATACAAAATGGTCTCTTCACGTGCCGTGGCCTGAAGTTTGTAGTTTTCGTGCGCCAACAAGGGGCGTAGACCAAAAATATCTCCTTCATCACAAATGTCCAGCATCTGTTGCGACCCTTTTTTGGTCAGGGCCACGGCTCCTTTGTGCACTACATAAAAGAAGTTGTGGGGAGGCTCCTTTTCCGCAAAGACCAAGCTGTTGTTCTCCTTATGGATGATCGTGACTTCATAGGACAATTTTTCCAATTGGTGTTCCGCCAGAATATTGAAAGGAGGGAATTTTTTTAAAAAATCAGCAACTCTTTCGGAAATGGTGTTCTTCATACCATAAATGTAATGGTAAAACCCATTGTACGGATGCACTTCAAAAGAAAAAAGGCAACAATGCTGGTGGCCTTCTGATTAAGTATATGGAATGTTGGTGGTTTTTCTTATGGATTGGACTAGATGCCTTATAGCAAGGCCAAACCTAAGCCTATCAATAGCACGGAAGCTACCATAAGGATTTGGACTGTTTTTGTTTTCCCTCTTTTTGAAAGTAAGATTCCTAACATAATTCTCTTATTTTGAATTAAGATACGATTTTGTTTTTATTTACCGCATAGGATTGCGGTTCCCCATAAGTATTGGGAAAAGATATGATAATAGACTTATAAACAAAAAAGGAATAAATTCTTTGGAGCAAATATGGAATAAGGGTAGTAAAAGAAAAAGGGCCAACAATTTGATAAACAATTGGTTGACCCTTTGTGAATGTAGCGAGAGGGAGACTTGAACTCCCGACCTCAGGGTTATGAATCCTGCGCTCTAACCACCTGAGCTACCTCGCCGTGGTTTCGCTAAGCGGGTGCAAATATAAAGTTTAATTTTTGCTGAATCAAAATTCAGGATTAATTTATTATTTGATATTTATTTTTTTATCTTCCCAAATTATATCAATTGTTGAAAAGGGATAATAGAACAGTATAATGAGCGATAAGGTAAAATTTGAAATTGAGTTTGTAATCCAAGCATCCCCACAGTTGCTTTACCAATATATTTCCACTCCATCCGGACTTTCCGAATGGTATGCCGATAATGTGAATTCCAGAGGTGAGATATTCACCTTTATTTGGGACGGGGCCGAAGAACAGGCCAAAATGTTGAAGCGAAAAAGTGAGGAATTTGTCAAGTTCACTTGGGTGGACAATGAGGACGATTCCTTTTTTGAGATGCGTATCATTGTGGATGAAATCACCAAAGATGTCTCTCTCTTCATAACAGATTTTGCAGAAGATGATGAAGTTGACGAGGCCAAAATGCTTTGGGAAAACCAAATCTCCGACCTGAAACAGGTATTGGGCTCCAAATAGTGGTATTCTCAACTAAGCCGTATATTTGACCTTGATTTTTCAAGGTTTTTTTATGGTAAATCTCAACGGAGAACTTTTTTCAGCTGAAACGGATATCCTAACTTCCATCAATAGGGGATTAAAATATGGTGATGCTCTTTTTGAGACCCTCCGATGTGTCAAGGGAGACCTTTTCTTTTGGGAAGACCATTATTTTAGGTTGATGGCTTCCATGCGTATGTTGCGTATGGAAATTCCCATGACGTTTACCTTGGAATTTTTGGAAACGGAAATCAAGAAGACCATCAACGGAAATCAATTGGATGATGAAGCTGTTAGGGTACGCATCACTGTTTTTAGAAATGATGGGGGATTGTACGCCCCATTGACCAATGATGTCTCTTACTTGATTGAGGTCGAGGCAATGGAATCTCCATTTTATCTCATCCAAGATGAGGGTTATGAGGTGGAACTTTTCAAGGATTACTATGTCAACAAGGATATGTTGTCCACGCTAAAGACCACCAATAAAATCCTGAATGTGGTCGCCAGTGTGTATGCCCAAGAGAATGGGTATTCCAATTGTTTATTGGTGAATACGGACAAAAATGTGGTTGAAGCCATTAATGGCAATCTTTTTTTGGTCAAGGGAGACACGGTAAAAACCCCACCATTGGGTGATGGATGTCTCAATGGGATCATTCGGAAAAAAATCATGGAGATAGTGGAGTCCATGGAAGGTTTCCAAATGCTGGAAGAATCGGTATCCCCTTTTGAGCTCCAAAAGGCAGATGAGCTTTTTATAACCAATAGCATTGTGGGGATCCAACCCATAAGCAAATACCGCAAAAAACAATTTGTAAGTACGATCAGCAAAGGATTAGTGGGAAAATTGAATACCAAGGCCAGAATGGCACAGACTAGTTAAGCGAAGGATTTTCAGGGGCATTGGACCATAACAGGTAATCACCGCCCAATTCTACCATTTTTTCTTTCCAGAAAGAAATTGAGGATTTACCCAAAATACTGCTCTCATATTCATTTTTGACCACTACCCAAGACTTGGAGGAAAGCTCATTGTCCAATTGTTGTGACCCCCACCCGGAGTACCCTAAAAAGAAGCGAATGTCCTGTTCGGTAATGATGCCATTATTGATGAGCTCAACGATTTTCTCAAAGTTTCCGCCCCAAAAGATACCATCGGAAATCTCAACACTGTCCTCAATCAATCCTGGAACCTTGTGGATGAAGTAAAGATTGTCCTGTTCCACGGGACCGCCATTGAATACTTTGAAGGGAATGGTAATTTCGGAGACAAGGTCACAAATGGTATAATCCAAAGGTTTGTTCAGGATAAACCCTACCGAGCCTTCATGGTTGTGCTCGGCAAGTAAGACCACGGATCTATTAAAAGAAACATCACCGGTGAGCGAAGGTTCTGCAACAAGCAACGTGCCTTTTTCTGGCTTTGGACTTACCATTTTCATGGACTACTTGACTTTAATTGCAGTATAATATACAACATTTACAAAAACAAAAAACCCTTGTAACTAAAAAAGCACCTCCCTAGGGAAGTGCTTTTGTATATTGTAATTACTAATTGATTAGTTTACTGCACCGCTCAATTCTGCTCCTGCTTTGAACTTTACTACGTTCTTAGCTGCAATTTTGATGGTCTTACCAGTCTGTGGATTTCTACCTTCCCTGGCGTTTCTTCTAGAAACGGACCAAGAACCAAAACCAACCAAGGAAACCCTGTTTCCTTTTTTAAGCGATCCCTCTACATTTCCCAAGAAAGATTCCAATGCTTTTTTGGCTGCTGCCTTAGTGATGCCCGCATCGGCTGCCATAGCATCGATTAACTCTGTTTTGTTCATAATGGAATTAAATTAATTGTTGTTAAAATAATTTTAATGCTGAACAAATTTATACGGATTTGCATTTAACGCAAGTAAAACCGAGGGAAATAGGGGTTTTTGTTGATAACTTGAAACGTTTGTTGATAAAGTCAGAAAAAACAACCACTTTTTTCCCAGCCCTTTCATAGCAAGGGTTTAGCGGAGGTGGGCATTTTCATCCAAGTTCAATCCATTCAAAACTTCGGAAATCTTCATTCTGCGCTTGCCAGGCAACTGTAGTTCCAGAATCTGTAAATAACCTCCCTTTCCAGCAACCTTGAGTGATTTCTTGTCTACTATAAGCTTCCCTGGTTTAAGATTATGTTCTCCGGTTTCTATCCGGGTTCCATAAACTTTGATGGGTTCCTCCTTATCATGGTTGATCAAATAGGTCCAGGCAGCGGGATAGGGGCTTAAACCTCGAATAAGGTTATGTACGTCTTCCAAATGAGCATTCCAGTCCACACGGCAAGTCTCCTTGTGGATTTTATGGGCAGGCTTAAGGTTGTTGATTTCCTTTTGGGGCAGACCATCCACGGTGCCGGCAGCTATTTGGTTACAGGTCTTCACTACAAGTTCGGCCCCAAGTTCCATAAGTCTATCATGTAATGAGCCTGCATTGTCCTCTGGCAGGATACTCTCTTTCTTTTGGAGGATGATGCTTCCGGTGTCAATCTTATCATCAATAAAAAAGGTGGTCACCCCTGTTTCGGTCTCTCCGTTGATGATGGCCCAATTGATGGGCGCCGCTCCACGATATTGGGGCAGGAGTGAGGCATGTAGGTTAAACGTGCCGTGTTCAGGCATTTGCCAAACCTCTTTGGGCAACATCCTGAAGGCTACCACTACTTGTAGGTTGGCATGCAGCCCCCGTAATTCATCCAGAAAGGATTCGTCTTTTAAATTGGTGGGTTGCAATACTTTTATATGGTGTTTCTGTGCAAACTGTTTTACGGCAGAGGGTTGGACTTTTCGTCCGCGACCTGCTGGCCGATCAGGGGCGGTTACCACCCCGACGACCTCAAAACCCGCTTCAAGGATACTTTTAAGACTGGCCACCGCAAAATCCGGGGTGCCCATAAAAACGATTCGCAATTTATTCTTTGATGGTGTACTCATTAATTTGGTTTAAAACGATGACTTCATCCTCCAAAAGTCCCTGTAAGGCCAATAACAATGCTCTTTCATCCACTCCGGTCGCCTTTTCCAACTTTCTGGAAGTGCTTGGACCAAGTTTCAGAAAGGCCAGGATTCTGTCCTCTAACTTAACGGGGGATTTTAGCTTGTTCTGTTTGGTGCAAATATCGCAAGTGCCGCACTTTTCCTTAGCATTTTCCCCAAAATACTTTAGCAAATAAACACTTCTACAAGTTTTCTTGTTTTTGATATAGCCCAGCATGGCCTCCATATTTCCTTCTTTCACGGCATTGAGTTCCCTAATCCTTTTGGCAAATGGGTTTATGGTGTGGTCGTCTTCCCGGGGCACCAAAAAGGTGATTTCAAGGTCGCTGGTATTGTTTTGGTATTCCACGATACCATCATCCTGCAATTGTTTTAGAAGTTTTTTCAAGGATTTTTCGCTCTTGCCGGTTTTCTTGGACAGTAAATACAGGTTTATTTTTGTTTCGTATTCTGTAATTCCGCCGTAAGTACGAAGTATGGTCTGAATAATGGGAGCTGTTTTACGGTTTTTATCCAGATACGCAAAAATGCCCGCTTTTGGAGCTACAAATTGTAGTAAGGTTTTTTCCCTAAAATTTTCCGAAAGCGCTATTACAGAGTTTTGGTCCAATATCCGTAAGGCGTTAAAAGCCATATTGGGATTGAATCCATACCGGTTGCAGAACTTATTGAACTTAAACCCCAAAGGTTCCTCGACCCATTCCCCATAGGAAATTTGGAAAAAATTGTTCAGCTTGGAATACACGGTCTTCACAAATGCCACATCCGGTAACCCTGATAGAAACTGTTGTTTGGCCCTTTCTTGATCCTCGCGGGTGGTTAGTATAATAGCAGTGGAGGATTTTCCATCCCTTCCAGCCCTTCCAGCTTCTTGAAAGTAACTTTCCAAACTGTCCGGGATTTGATAATGCACTACCAAACGAACATTGGGCTTGTCCACTCCCATACCAAAGGCATTGGTGGCCACCATGGTATTGATGCTTCCTTCCAACCAAAGGTTGAGTTTTTCCTCCTTCTCGGTTTTGGAGATGCCCCCATGAAAAAATGTAGATTTAATACCGTTCCGGTTCAAAAACTCCGAAAGTTCTTGGGTCATTTTTCGGGAACGTACATAAACAATGGAGCTTCCCGGGAATTTCTCCATATATTTTTTCAACTGGTATAGCTTGTCCTCGGTGCGCTTTACCTTAAAAGCAATGTTGGACCTGGAAAAGGAATCCTTAAAAATAGTGGCGTTGTCCAGTTTCAGATTTTGGACAATGTCCTGAACTACTTTAGGCGTGGCCGTGGCCGTCAACGCAATGGTAGGAGTATCGGGAACAAGTTCTTTAAGTAGGGAACAATCCAGATAGGCTGGTCTAAAATCATTGCCCCATTGCGAGATACAATGGGCCTCATCTATAGCGATGAGATTCACGTTCATTTCTTGGATACGCTCTTGGATCATGGATTGTTGCAACCTTTCGGGGGAGAGGTAGAGGAATTTGTAATTGCCATACAGGCAATTGTCCAAAAGGTCGTTGAGTTCCTCAAAGGGGATTCCTCCTGTCAGGGCAATGGCCTTAATACCTCTTGCCTTCAATTGTTTTACCTGATCTTGGATCAAGGCCACCAATGGGGAAACAACAATACAAATGCCATCAATGGCCAATGCGGGGACTTGGTAGCAAATGGACTTTCCACCACCAGTGGGCATCAATGCCAGTACATCCTGCCCGGAAATGACGTTGTCTATAATGGACTTTTGGGATTCCCTGAAATCATCATAGCCCCAGAATTCCTTTAAAATAACCTTTGCCTCTTTTTGCACTAAAGTTGATTAAGGGTTTCCAAAATAAAATCAATCCGCTTTGGGACTGCATCTTTTGGCACTTCAATGGGGTTATAGCCAAATTGGGTGTACGTATTCATCAGGGCATCATGGATATTCTCCGCTTCTTCAAAGGTTTCCAGACGCTCATTGTCCGAGACATAGATTTCCTGCCATGGTGGAACAATGAAAATGGTATCGTATCTATTTTTCTGACAGGTGTCTATGAATTCTTTGCCATAGGACTGTCCGAAGAAATCCATGTAAGCGAGCACATCTGGGATTCCACGGTCAAAAAAGCTCAGGGGAACGTCCATCATCAAGGAGTTTTGATAATGTTTTGCCCTTCCATGGAGTAGGTCCTTGTTAAACTGCATGGCATCCTCCACAAACACCAAAGGATTTGAGATATGGGTATGTTCCTCCCCTTCAAGCTTGGCCTTGGAGGTCATGTCCCTTATAATTTCGTGGAAACAATGGAACCCTTTCTTTTCCAAACCATGGATTATGGATGTTTTTCCGGTTCCCGGAGCTCCCGTAACAACTACTTTGTTCTTGCCCAAACACTGTGATTTATAATTACAAAGTAATGAAATCAGCCGATGGAAAAAAAATTGGGCCGTAAGCCATATATTTGTAAAAAAAAGATGGAAAAAGACAATCCGGACGAATTCTATGCGAGACTCAAGGAGCAATTATTGGAAACTACCAGTTGGCCTTCCAATTATTTGTTCAAGTTTATTGTGCCCACGGACGAAAATCGCATAGACGAAATCAATGCCATTTTTGACAATACGGGAGCCGTAATTGAGTCCAAGAAGTCAAAAAAAGGTACATACACCAGTATTTCCATCACCGTGAACATGAAGGATCCGGACGAGGTGATAGCCAAATACAAACAAGTTTCCACCGTGGAAGGTGTTATTTCCCTTTAAAACCGGAGATTGCCATAATTTTATTATTTTGCAGGCGTTATCGGATAGACTTCCCGATAATTTAATTTCAATAAACATTTCAATTTGAACCTAGTAGAGAATTTAGAATACAATACAGAGCGTCCAAAGCTCTTCATTCCCGAATATGGCCGTCATTTTCAAAAAATGGTCGATCATGCTGTTTCCATAGCCGACCGGGAAGAACGCAATAAAGAAGCCCAGGCCATTATCAGCGTCATGGGAAATCTTCAGCCCCACTTAAGGGATGTACCCGATTTTCAGCATAAGCTTTGGGACCAATTGTTTATCATGTCCGACTTTAAACTGGATGTGGATTCTCCCTTTCCCATCACCTCCAAGGAAGTGCTGCAACAGCGCCCAGAACCTTTGGAGTACCCACAGAACCACCCTAAATATCGATTTTATGGGAACAACATCAAAAGAATGATCGATGTGGCCGTAAAATGGGAGAAGGGTGATATGCGCTCCGGGTTGGAATATGCCATAGCCAACCACATGAAAAAGTGCTACCTTACTTGGAACAAGGATACTGTGGAAGATGTGGCTATTTTTGGCCATTTGAAGGAAATGAGCAACGGGGAGATTGATTTGGCCAATGATGGCGAAAACCTGACCGATAGCGGACAGTTCCTTAAAAATAGGCAAGCCAAATCCAACAGAAATGGTGGCGGAAGCAAAAAAGGGCAACGCAACAGGAAAAAAAGGTATTAAATTCCAAAGGAATCCATGGGAACATTTCGAATAGAGGGTGGACATCAACTACATGGTGAAATTACGCCCCAAGGTGCCAAGAATGAAGCACTGCAAATTCTTTGTGCCGTACTTCTGACCGGAGAAAAAGTCACGATCCATAACATCCCGGACATTGTCGATGTAAACAAACTGATTGCCTTGTTGGAAGATTTGGGGGTTAAAATCCAAAAGAAAGGCAAGGGATCTTACTCGTTCATTTCGGATGATATCAATCTGGAATATCTGCAATCGGCCAAATTCAAGGAAGAGGGCAGGGGACTTCGTGGGTCCATCATGTTGGTGGGACCTTTATTGGCCCGGTTTGGCAAAGGATATATCCCAAAGCCCGGAGGCGATAAAATCGGGAGGCGTCGATTGGACACCCATTTTGAGGGATTCATAAAGTTGGGAGCAAAGTTCCGCTACAACAAAGAAGAATATTTCTATGGTGTGGAGGCCACAAAACTCAAAGGCACCTATATGCTTTTGGATGAGGCATCCGTGACCGGAACGGCCAATATTGTCATGGCCGCGGTATTGGCGGAAGGTACCACTACTATCTATAATGCTGCCTGCGAGCCCTATTTGCAGCAATTGTGCAAGATGCTTAACCGTATGGGGGCGAAAATCTCAGGTGTTGGTTCCAATTTATTGACCATTGAAGGTGTTGATGAATTGGGAGGTACGGAACACACCATGTTGCCCGATATGATCGAAATAGGTAGTTGGATCGGATTGGCGGCCATGACCCGCAGCGAACTGACCATTAAAAATGTAAGTTGGGACAATTTGGGACTTATTCCCAGTGTTTTCCGTAAGTTGGGTATTACTGTTGAACGTAGGGATGATGATATTTTCATTCCCAAGCACGACAAGGGCTACCAAATCCAAAATTTCATAGATGGCTCCATATTGACCATTGCCGATGCGCCATGGCCAGGGATGACACCAGACTTGTTGAGCATCATTCTAGTAGTGGCCACACAGGCTAGGGGAGAGGTGCTCATCCACCAAAAAATGTTTGAAAGCCGACTGTTCTTTGTGGACAAATTGATAGATATGGGGGCAAAAATCATTCTTTGCGATCCCCACAGGGCCACAGTGATCGGGCACGACTTTAAATCGACCCTAAAGGCCACTACCATGGTTTCCCCCGATATTAGGGCAGGAGTTTCCCTGTTGATAGCGGCACTTTCGGCCAAAGGAACCTCCACGATCCATAATATTGAGCAGATAGACCGTGGTTATGAAAACATTGATGAGCGCTTACGGGCCATTGGGGCGAAAATAGTAAGGGTCTAAAACCTCAATGTGATTCGGTATACTTCTTGAAATTGTTTAAAATGGCCTGCCAGCCATTCTTTTGCATCTCTAGGGAGTTCTCTTTTTCAGCGTCAAAGGTGATAGTCACTTTGGTTTCTGCATTGGATTCTTCAAAAAGAACGGTTGTTTTTCTTCCGTCCTCAAGAGTGAAGACCATTTTCTCTTCAGGAACAAGCTCGTCGTAAACCGCTTCAAAGTCAAACCCAAAGCTTCCGTCCTTGGCTTCCATTCGAGCTATGTATTTTCCGCCTTTTTGCAAATCATTTTTTGCGGATGGACAGTGCCAGCTATCATCGGCAAAATTCCACTGGGTAATATGTTCCGGTTTTGTATAACAAGCCCAGACCTTATCCAAGGTTGCAGCAATGTTGACGTCTATGGTGATGGGTGTTGTATCCATGTCAGTATTGGTTTAAGGTTGTAGCATAGGGCGATATTTGGGCCAGTTCTCAATAATGACCCAAAGGTTGATGGCAAATAAGGGAAGTGCAATGGGAAGTCCTGAAGTATCGGTAATGGTGTTGATCAACAATATGCCCACCATCACGGGCAGAATGACAATGGCCCCCAGTGCCCTGGTCCTTTTGAAAAGGAACAATATACCGCCAACAAGTTCCACAAGGCCCACTAAAGGGATCAACCACCCCATGGTCATAATGGCTTGCATCATTTGCATTAGACTTTCCGGCAGGTCTTCAGGAACGGGCATGTAGTTGAAAAATTTGTTCAATCCTGCATTCATGAACATCAGACCGAACAGCACACTCACAACAGTAATGATTTTTTGTTTCATGGTAGGAATAATTTATGAATTTGACAATATGGAATCCAACCCTTGCAAAGCAATGGTAAAGCCTTCCTTGAAACCAAGTTCGATTATTTTTTCCAAATCGGACAAGTTTTTGTGCTTGATGGTGATGTATACCAAGGTGGTGTTTCCTTGGTCCACAAAATCCAAATTCCAGTTAGATCTCGGAAATTCATCATTGATATTTCCGTCTGCGTCACAGAAAGCATCCATATACTGAAAGTTGGTCTTTGGTGAAATGGAGGTGAAATCGGCCACGGCCCAATGTTCCTCTCCTTCGGGACCGCACATGGCATACAGGCGTCTTCCACCTACCTCAAAGACCATGGATTTGGTTTTGGACACCCACGGTTGTGGTGCCCACCATTGGTCCAGGATTTCCGGTTTAGTGAAAGCATCCCACACCACATCCTGTCCGGCGGCAAATTCCCGCTTTACATGTACGCTGCTGTTTTCCTTGTTTACAGTAAAATCAAATAAGAGATTGGTTTTCATAGAGAAGGTTTTAATTGGGATATATAGTTTTCAAGTTTGGCGATGTTCTGTTTCATGCCCTCATCAGCTTTGTGGGCCTTGATTACGGTCTGTAGCATTTCCTCGGTATCAAATACTGCGGTCCAGGACATGTGGGTTTCCTCTCCATTGGGTTCAAAGACAACTGTGGTAATGAAATGTGGATTGAAATGCTCAAACACAATTTTTTTATGGGGAACTATTTCCTTGAAAATGCTCCGGTTGGGGTAGTTGGTGCCATCTGGCCCATGCATGGTCAGTTTCCATTCACCACCTTCCTTAAAATCCATTTGCTGTATGGTATTGGTAAAACCATTGGGTCCCCACCATTGGGCAATATGTTCGGGGTTGGTCCATACTTCCCATACCAATGCAATGGGAGCTTTGAGGGTTCTTGATATTGATAATTGTCTGCGTTCAGTGTTTTCCATTCTTTTTTGCGTTTTGAAGGTCGGCCAAATACCTATCCAGATTATCGAAACGGTTTTCCCAGATTTTCTTGAACTGTTCCAGCCACAGGTCAATTTCCTGCATCTTGTCAACCTTCAACTCATAGAAGATTTCTCTACCCTGTTGATTGGATTTGACCAAATCACATTCGTTTAGGATTTGAAGATGTTTGGATATGGTGGGCCGAGCCGCATCAAAATTTTCCGCTATGGCCCCAGCGGTCATGGTTTGTGATGCCAGCAGGACCAATATGGCCCTGCGTGTTGGGTCGGCAATGGCTTGGAATGGATCTCGTCTCAATTTCATCATGAAGCAATTTAAAATATGAAGCTATATGGCTACAAATATATGTGTAGCTATTTGACTACACAAATAATTTTTAAAAATTTCACCTACATATGGCAAAGTTTATTGTTCTATTTCAGGCAAATAGGAATATTTACGAGTCTTTTTCCACTAGAGAGCCATCGGGATAAAGTGCAAATCTACCTCTGTGCTTATCATGCACATGGTCTGGATGGGGCCAAGGCCAACCCCCAAATTGGGTGAGCTGGTATTCTTCCATGGCCTGTTGGATTTCCTCTTGGGTATTCATAACAAATGGGCCATATTTGGCTACGGGTTCCCCAATAGGCTTTCCTTGGAGCATCAAGAAATGGGCTTTTTCTGCACCCACTTTAACCGTGACTTCTAGGGTAGAATCCAGAGCGATGCCAAATTTGGAGTTTACCTTGCGGTCTCCGATAAAGATTTCGGACCCTTCGTAAAAGTATAGGGTACGATTAGTGCCATTACTCGCTTTTGGTAGAGTAAACTGGGTATCGGCCTCTACCGAAATATTCCAAACGGCTACCTCATTTTCAGGATTGGACGCCCAGGAATCAGGGGCCGGGGAAAGGGCAGGAGTGTCTTTGTAGCCCCCCGCAATGATTTTTATTTGTACCCCGTTTTCTTTTACCATGGGAATCTCTTCGTGCCAAAGCATTTTAAAATGGGGATCCACAAACTTATTGGCCTTGGGTAGGTTTAACCAAATTTGAAACAGTTCCATGGGATTGTCCGTATCATCATGGAGCAACGGAAACATTTCGGAGTGTTGTACCCCTCTTCCTGCCGTCATCCACTGTACATCGCCTTCGCCAAACCTCCCGGCGGCTCCCAAAGAATCTGAATGATCACAATACCCTTTGTTCACCACGGTGATGGTCTCAAATCCACGGTGTGGGTGATAGGGAAAACCGGGTATGGTCTTACCATGGTACATGCGCCACTTTTGGGTGGGGTCAAAATCATTGCCCATATTTCTTCCCTTGAGTAGCTCAGGGTCGGGTCCCATTTCACCATTTCCATTGGGAAAATGGTCCAAATGGTATACGCAGAAGAGGAAGGGGTCCTGGGTGTGCCAAGGAAAACCCAACGGAAATGTATGTAAAATAGGATTGTTCATAATGATCAAGGTATTGCTGTATTGATTTCAATCCAGTACCCTTCCGGGTCTTGGATGTAGATTTGTTTAACGCCATCCGATCGGTCGGTAATGGAGTTTTTGTTTCCCGGCCAGTCATAAAAATCAATGTTTTTTGCCATCAGGTGTTCAATGAAACTTTCCAGGTCTTGGGTCGACAGACAGAGGTGCATGCTTTTATTCTTCGTAAATCCGTCCACATTTTTTTTGATGAGATGCAGCTGGGAGCTTCCGTGTATTTGAAACCATCTGAAACCAGGAGCCTTATCGGGATGGGGAATTTCGGTCAATCCAAATACATCCCGGTAAAAATCACCGGTTTCCATCAATTTATCCACGATGATGGAATAATGATCAAATGTAAAACCAAAATCAGGGATGTCTGCCTTGAATTGGGTCTGAAGATAGGTTTGTTCCCAGTTTCCATCCTTGTAACTGCCCACAGTAAAATTATAACTGTTCGCATCCACATATTCCCAATAATCCGTGACCTGTGAATCGCCATATTGATAGGTATAGACAATATCCTTGCCTTTTTGGGCCACGGTACCTTTGGTAACGCCGCCAAAAACATCAAACTCCCAAAAAATCAGGGATTGGGTTTGTGGGTCGTATTTTCTAATACCATGGTTTCTGTCACCGTAAGTGGTCTGCTCCTGATTGGTGAAACCCTTGCTGTGGGTTACCACCAAGGTTTGGCCCAAGTCATAGTCAAATGTGATTTCCTGCTTAAACTGGGAACCATCGCCCCAAGTACCCTCAGCTTTCCATGTTTTTCCCATCAGAGGTTCAAAAATGGAAAGTCCATTACTCTGGGCCTGCAAGTTGAAAAAGCCTGCGAGAAGCAGGCTTATACACATTGTTCTTTTCATTATCTATTGTCCTTGTATTGGAGGTGGGCCATCGATCATAGCCTCATATTTTTCATCTCCTTTACGGGTTTTGTATTCTTCTTTTACCTTATCCACCAATTTTGGATTTTCAAAAAGGTCCAACATGGTCATTCCCATGGCTTTGGCGGCATAGATCATTCCTTTGTGGCCAATGCTCATTCCACCGCAGGCCACAACGGCCCATGAGTGCCACGGGGTATCTTTTGGGGCAACAGTGACACTTAGGTTGATGTTGGGTACGTTCCAACTTACATCGCCCACATCGGTAGATCCACCACCGGGAAGCTCTTCGGTTTCCCGCAAGGGATTGATGTCGCTGTCCATGCCCACTTGGGGTTTTCCAGTGGCCTCCTGGATGGCTTTGCCATAGGCAATCTCTTCATCCGTATAGGTGATAGGGCCTAAAAGCTCCAAGTTTTTCTGCATGATTTCACCACCCGAACGGTTCACCAAGGTTTCATAAATCCCGGAAACCAACGAGATTTTATAATCCACATTGGCCATGATCGCGGCACCTTCGGCCATTTTCTTTACTTGTTCGTAGGTAGGAAGCATTACTTTTCTTTTAGGATCGCGAACCCGTACCCAAATTCGGGAATAATCGGGAACCACGTTCACTACTTGGCCTCCATCTTGTATATGATAATGGATTCTGGAGGTAGGTTTTATATGCTCCCTGTAATAATTGATTCCTGTGGTGTACAGCTCCAAAGCATCGGAGGCACTACGACCGTTCCATGGATCGGCTGAGGCATGGGCCGCCTGTCCGTAGAACTCCACAATAAAGTCAATCAAGGAAAGGCCGCTCTGTACATCGGCCTCTATGTTGGCCCCGGGGTGCCAGCTTACATTCACATCCACGTCGTCCCAAAGCCCGGCTTCCACCATCCATACTTTGGCAAAATATTTTTCTTCGGCTGGGGTCCCCAGGAATTTGACGGTACCTTTTATTTTTCCAGCTTCAATTTGTTCTTTGATGGCAATCGCGGCCCCCAAACTGGCAGCTCCGAACATATTGTGCCCACACCCATGTCCTGGTGCGCCTTCTATACGTGGGTCTTTGGTGGGGACCGTATTCTGTGACAACCCGGGGAGGGCATCAAACTCTCCCAAAATACTGATCACTGGTTTTCCCGAACCATAGGTGGCTGTAAACGCCGTGGGGATATTTGCCACACCACGGGTGACGTTCATTCCATTTTCTTCAGCATACTTGGCCAATATTTCGGCGGATTTTGATTCTTCAAAGGCCGTTTCGGCCAAGGCCCAAATGGAATCACTGATCTTGATAAGGTCATCCTTGTGCTGCTCTACGGAAGCAATCAAGGCTTTTTTGTTTGAAGTAAGTTTTTGTGCAGTTAGGTTCAATGAAATCAAACCTAAAAAGAGTAAGGTTGAAATTTTTTTCATTTTCAAAATGTTTGAGTCGGTTAAACATTGTCAACAACCTCAAGACCAATATTTAAGATGGCAAGAGATTGAACGAATTCTAAAAATACTGAAAATGCATCAACCTACCGCCTCTTTGTAGACTTTTAAACAGCGTTCGCGGGCCATTTTGTGATCGACCATTTTTGGAGGGTAGTTAAGTTCTTGTAATTCAGGAACCCAATGGTCAATATATTGCCTTTGTTTGTCGAACTTTTCAATCTGGGTCATGGGATTGAAAATCCTAAAATAGGGAGCTGCATCCACTCCGCTACCAGCGGCCCATTGCCAATTTCCTACATTGCTGGCGAGTTCGTAGTCCAACAATTTTTCAGCAAAATAGGCCTCTCCCCATCGCCAATCGATAAGTAGGTGCTTGCACAAAAAACTGGCTACGATCATCCGTACCCTGTTGTGCATATAGCCGGTGGCATTGAGCTCCCGCATACCGGCATCCACAAAGGCATACCCTGTGTTTCCCGTTTTCCACAGTTCAAATTCTGCTTCATTGTTTCGCCATTCAACCCGGTCATACTTGGGCTTGAAAGCTTTATTGAGGGTATGGGGATAGTGCCATAAAATCTGCATGAAGAATTCCCGCCAAATCAGTTCGTTCCAAAACACTTCGTTTTCTTCGGAAATGGCTTTTTGTACCATTTTACGGATGGAGACCGTGCCAAATCGCAAATGCGGACCCAATTTGGATGTGCCACTGGCCAAGGCAGGGAAGTTTCTGGTTTCTTCATAGTGTTGGATGAAATTTGGTGTGGCAGTGTAATCAAGAACTTTGATGGTAGATTCGGTAAAGCCAATGTCTTTAAGGCTTAGATTGGGCAGATTGTCTTCTTGCAATACGCTTTCACGAAGTAAGCTATAGGAGTCATGCCCATTGATATTTTTGGATGGATTGAAGTTTTCCTTCCAGCGTTTCATGTATGGTGTGTACACCACGTAAGGATTGCCATCATCCTTTACCACCTCATTTTTTTCGAATATCACCTGATCTTTATAGGTGTTGAATCCAATCCCATGCTTGTCCAGGAATGTCTTCACTTCAGCATCCCGTTTTAGGGCATAGGGTTCGTAGTCGTGATTGGTATGGACGGTATCGATTTCATACTTGGAAATAAGCTCCTGAAAAACTGAAATGGGGTTGCCATGAAACAGGGCTAGACTTCCTTTGAATTGGGTTTGCAGGGCCTCCCGGATTTTTTGAAGTTGCTCGTGGATAAAGGTGACCCGGGCATCGTCTTTAGGAAGTTTGTCCAGTATTTCCGTATCAAAAATGAACACGGGAAGTACCGGGTGTTCCCCTTTTAGGGCATGGTACAGTCCTACATTGTCGTCCAATCTTAAATCCCTCCGGAACCAAAATATGGTAATGGTTTTCATCATACCGTTGCATTAAATGCGCTTGAGTTCCAGTGCATTCTTGGTTTCTTGGACCTCTCCGAAAAGCTGGATGAGTTTTTGTTCCCGATATTTAAAAATATGCTGCAGTTGTTTTTTTATCCAAAATGAATGGGCCAATCTCCCCAAAATGCCAAAGGGAAGCTTGTAATCCACAATGTCTTCCATAACCGTCCCGTTCAAGGTTTCCCTTAAAAAATGCTTATGGTGCCAGAACACGTAGGGTCCAAAGCGTTGTTCATCAACAAAATAATCATTTTCGGCTACATGGGTAATTTCAGTGACCCATCTCACACTGGAAAAAGGAAAGGGTTTTACCTTGTATTCGATAATTTGACCGGGATACATGGGTCTATCGGCCCCACTTAAAATATGGAAACCCATACTACTGGGAGTAATCACTTTTAGATTTTTCGGATTTGATAAAAATTCCCAAGCCTTTGACTTGCTCACAGGGACTATTTGTAGAGCTCTTAGTTGATACACGGTTACTGTTTTAAATGTGATACAAAAATACAAAATGTTTAACTTTATTATAAATAAATTAAACAAAATATTTATTTGAGGTATGTTCATTTATCACCTTCATGTCATTTAGTGGCTATTTGTTTAGGAATTTCTTAACAAATGGGACATGTCTTTATATTTAGTTTTGTTCAGCTAACAATTAAAACACTATTCCTATGAAAAAATTTGCACTAGTAGTATTTACGGCATTGCTTTCGGTTTCCCTGCAAGCCCAGATACAGACACCTCAACCCAGTCCATCCTCCAAATTGGAGCAAACTGTGGGACTTACCAATGTAGTTGTTGAGTATTCCCGTCCCTCCATGCGTGGAAGGACCATTTTTGGGGATTTGGTCCCTTATGATGCTCTTTGGAGAACAGGAGCTAATAAAAATACCACTGTTACCTTTAGCGATGATGTTGTGGTTGAAGGGAAAGAATTAAAAGCCGGCACCTACGCCATCTTTACAAGACCAGGTGAAGCCGTTTGGGAAGTCATTTTCTATTCGGATTCAGAGAACTGGGGAACTCCCCAAGAGTGGGATGCTTCCAAGGTGGCTGCAACGGTCAAAGTGGAAGTCTACCCCATGCCCGTTCCCATTGAAACCTATACCATGATCATTGATGATTTGCATAATAATGGTGGTACTTTGGGCATCCTTTGGGAAAAAGTATATGTTGGAGTAAAATTTGTGGTCCCTACAGTGGCCAAGGCTACAGAAAGTATTGAGGCTGCTATGGCGTCCCCATCCAACTTAACGGCCAATGATTATTTTGCTGCCGCCTCCTACTACTTTAGTGAGGGCATGAATGTGGGCAAGGCCAAGGAGTGGATAGACAAAGCGGTTTCCATGGGTGATGGAAGTGCCTATTGGATGATGCGCGTTCAATCGTTGATCTATGCCAAGTTGGGAGACAAAAAAGGAGCCATTGAAGCTGCCAAGAAATCTTTGGTGGCGGCACAGGCGGCCGGTAACCAAGATTATGTAAAAATGAACAAGGACTCCCTAAAAGAATGGGAAACCGAATAGACATCCCTAAAAGGTTTTTGGAAGCCCACTTTATGTGGGCTTTTTTTATTACTCTATGGGGGAATTGCCCAAGAAGTTGTCAAAGACTTGTGTGATAAAGGCCAATATAATGACCAGCACACATCCAAAGGCATTGAGCCATAGGTAGGACATCCAATCCATGTACCATCCTATGATCACAATAATCTGGGTGACTATGGCCGCCACAAAAACTGCATTGCCTTTCACAAACTTGAAGAAAAATGCCAAGAGGAAAATACCCAATACATTACCATAAAAAATAGAACCTATAATATTCACCAGTTGGATAAGGTTATCAAACAGACTGGCCACACAGGCAATGGCAATGGCAATAATTCCCCAAAGTAGGGTAAAGCCCTTGGTGGCAAAAAGGTAATGTTTGTCATCCTTAGGGTTCTTATTGTTTCTTTTGTAAAGGTCCAATGCAGTGATGGTCCCCAATGCATTGAGCTCAGAAGCCGTGGACGACATGGCCGCGGATAGGATTACGGCTAAAAGTAACCCAATGAGCCCAGTAGGAAGGTTGTTCAATATAAAATGTATGAAGACATAATCCTTGTCATTGGTTTCCACCGTTGTGCTGGCCTTTTCTATAAGCTCTTTGGCGGTGTCTCTACTGGCACGCTCCTTTTCATTGATTTTGATGATATTCTGTTTGGCCTGCTGAATGGCATTATATTCCTTGAGCTCCAGTGCCGCTGAAAAGGCATTTTGGGCAATCCTTTTTTCCATCTCCAACTCCAAATGATCTTCCTCCAAGGCCTTGTAATCATCCAAATATTCCGATTCCATGACCGCTTCGGTAGCCGCTGGGTTAAAATTCAAGGGAGAGGGATTGTACTGATAGAAAACAAAGACCATGGCACCCACCAATAGAATAAAAAATTGCATGGGAATCTTTAGGATACCATTAAAGATCAGCCCCAATTGGCTTTCCCGAACCGACTTTCCCGATAGGTAGCGTTGTACCTGGCTCTGGTCGGTTCCGAAATAGGCCAGCGCCAAAAAGAAACCTCCCGTAATACCGCTCCAAAACGTGTATCGGTTGTTGGTATCGAACGTAAAATCCAGTATGTCCAATTTGTTGTTGGCCCCTGCTATTTTCAATGCCTTTCCAAAGGAAACATCCGTAGGGAAGGACCCCAAGATGAAGAAAAAGGCAAAGAACATCCCCATCATGATGATGAACATCTGCTGCTTTTGGGTAACACTTACCGCTTTTGTACCTCCAGATACAGTGTAAATAATGACAAGAATGCCAATAATGATGTTCAGGGTCCGTAGATCCCAACCCAACACGGCGGAAAGGATGATGGATGGGGCAAAAATGGTGATTCCCGCAGCAAGACCACGCTGTACCAAAAACAGAAATGCGGTGAGCGTCCGGGTCTTTAGGTCAAACCTTCCCTCGAGCATTTCATAGGCGGTAAAGACCTTCAGTTTTTTGTAAATGGGAATGAACACCAGGCAGATAACGATCATGGCCAACGGAAGTCCAAAGTAAAACTGCACAAAGCCCATTCCATCGTGAAATGCCTGGCCCGGTGTGGATAAGAAGGTTATGGCACTGGCCTGCGTGGCCATTACGGAAAGCCCAATGGTCCACCATTTGGCATCATTGCCACTTAAAACATAATCGTCAACATTTTTACTCCCACGGGTCTTCCATACGCCGTACCCAACAATAAAGAGCAATGTACTACCAAGAATGATCCAATCTAATAAGGCCATTAAGGTTTAATTATTTAGTATCATGATGAAATAAAAAATAAGGATATAGATCATATTCAAAAGAATGACAATGGTGTATTCCTTCTTCCAATCGAATTTAGTATTCATGTTATCCTTTGACATGACTTTCTTTTTTTACTTCATCCTTTTCCACGGAAAGCATATTGGCAAAAAGTTTGTAGGCTCCTGAAACCCCTGCCGGAAGTTCCCTGAAAAAACTGAGCCCTGTGTAAATATAATGACCTTCGCCATAAGGTGCCACCAAAAGACTTCCATTTTTAGGGGATTCGTCCTCATCGTGCATGGAAAGTACCGGGGTGAACTCCGAGCTCCATTCCGTGGGGAAATACAACCCTCTTTCCTGGACCCATCCATCAAAGTCACTTTCTTTAATGGTGTTGGGGAAGTTTACCAAGGAATTGTCGGGGGCAATAATGTCCACTTTGGCAGTCTCATCGGTCACACGGTCCCTGGACAGGGTAAGATCATAGGGTGCAATGTTCTCAAATTGTTCGGCCCAGCGTCCAGCGGTATTGTACTGCACGATCATATTCCCGCCATTTTTTACATAGTCGAATAAAATGGGTTGTTTAAATTTCAGGTCATCCACTACATTGTAGGCGCGAATACCCACAACAACGGCATCGTACTTGTCCAAGGATCCTTTTTGGATGTCACTGGGGTCGATGGGATGTACTTGGTAGCCAATTTGCTCCAAGCTTTCAGGAACTTTATCACCAGCACCCATGATATACCCAATATGTTCTCCCGATTTTTGAATGTCCATACGAACCACTTTTGCTTCCGAAGGCAATAGAATGGATTGCTTTGGAATATGTCCGTAAGTAATCTCCACAAGTTCCTTGCCATAGGTTTGGTTTCTGATGGTGACTATTGGGGAAATTTTCCCTTCACTTTCCGAGGAAGGCGGGGTAACGGTAAAGGTCACGGTTTGTTCCTGACCTTTTTGCGCAATGGAGAAAGGTATACTGGCCGGGGAGACCATCCAGCCCGAAGGGTGGTTCAGGCTTACCTGTCCTTTTAGGTTATCGGTTCCAGCTTGTACTTTTACCTGCACGGCTTTGGAAGATGCATCAGAAAAAATCAGGACTTTTTCATCGATTTTGGAAGTAGCCTTTGGCAAAACCACGAAAGGTTCATACAATTCCCCTTTATCCGGTTTTGAATAATGATGGACCACGTTTTTTTCAACATTGATGATCGTTCCATTGAAATCCAACACAAACTGGGCTTTAAAAGCACTGGGCGTTTCCGGTTTTCCAATAAGATTTTGATCCATTACCGTGTACATCCCCAACGTGCCAGGCTCATTTAACCAATATGGACTGGAGTATTGGGCCGTGTTGGGGACAGTGAAGTCCATGGTAAAGTCTTCCTTTTGGTTGTTTTGGAGTACCTTATTGGGTTGTATGGCAGCAGTGGCGCCAATAAGTTTTATCTCCTTGAGTACGATATGCTGTGAGCTACGGTTGACCACCTCCATATTAATTTTGGCCAAACTTCCCGGTGTAGTGGAGGCATTTTCGGAGTTGGCTTCCACATAGAGCCCGGAACAGGCAAGTATCAAATTTTTGAGTTCTTTGGATTTGATGGATTTCCAGTGTTCATCCTTTATCTTTTGTAGAAGTTGGTAGGCTTTTACCAAATCAGGCACATGCTTGGAAGGATTGGTGAAGTCAAAATTTTTCTCAATGGGATATAAAATATCCCCTATGGCCGCCCCACCTTTGATGCGCGACCAACTGGTGTCAATGCCATCAAAAAGGTTGGTGCCTGAAGGAAGATCACCTTTTAACAACTCCACATATTCATCGGTGGAACCTCTATCCGTGAGCCTACCAAAACCTTGGCAAAGGTGTTGGCTACTGGCCATGGCGGCTATTTCATTGTTGGAGAGACCTAGATTGGGATAATAGACCCCGACATCCAACTTCAACATTTTGGATTTATCGGCTTTTTCAAAATTTTCGGGACTGCCATAAAACCACCACGAAGTGTTGAAAAATACCCTTCTGGGTTGCCAGGTAGAGGTAAGGCTCAATTGCTCTTGGTAGGCATTTGGGTCATTGGCCAAATCAAAGGCTTCCATGCTCAACATGGCCGAAGAGGTATGATGTCCGTGTGTGGATCCCGGGGTTCGGTGGTCAAACCGATTGATGATCACATCAGGCTTTAGATTACGGATGGTCCAGACCACATCGCCCAATACCTTATCCTTGTCCCAAATTTTGAGGGTTTCCTTGGGATGTTTTGAGAAACCAAAATCGTTTGCGCGGGAAAACCGTTGTTCCCCACCATCTATACTTCGGGCAGCCAAAAGCTCTTGGGTTCTCAATACGCCCAACAGCTCCCTTAGTTCGGAACCGATTAAATTTTGTCCACCATCGCCACGGGTCAGGGAGAGGTATGCCGTTCTGGCCTTGTCGTGGTTGGAGAGATATGAAATGAGCCTGGTGTTCTCATCATCAGGATGGGCGGCAATATAGAGTGCAGTACCCAAAAAATTCAATTTTTGGAGATTGTGGTAGATTTCTGCTGAAGTAGGTTTGTCCGGTTTTTGGGCAATACCATTGGATAGGACTCCAATGATTGCCAAGGTGCAAACCAATAAATTACGCATAGTTTGGTTTTTGTGGTTTCCCAAATATAGAAAGTTTAGTAGCAGGGGTTGGCACTTTAGAACATCTTTAACAAGCCGCTCCCCAGTTGTTAATTATAGCCCCAAACTGTCGCGGAGCACCAAATCTTGATTGCTGTTCTGGCCCCAATATGCCGTGTTGATGGACTTCATTTTAGTGGCCTTGGTGGTCAGGACTTTGGCATTGGCCCCGAATCCGCTTTTGAAACTTTCCGTCCATCCCTGTATGGTATACGGGAACTCGGGAGAAAAATCAATTTGTAAAGTTCTGCCCAAACTGGGGTAAGTCAATGTATAGGAGGCCATTCCTTCATTGGACGAAAGTGAACCCACTGCATTATAGGCATCAATCTTTGTATGGCTCAAACGGAGATATTCCAAAGATGGAACAACCTTAATGTTATCAATGGGAAGGTCAAAGGGGTTAATCCTCAGTTTGGTCCAGACTTCATTTTCCAAGATAGCTTTGTCCAGACTTAATTTTTGGTCTGCCTCCTTTTCAAAATACGAATGGGAGGTGTATTCAAAAGTATTTCTGTTGTTGATTTGTGCGTAGACATGGCCACACCATTCCTGAACGGACAAACTGGTCTTTAAGGCATGCTGGTTGTCATGGACCGGATAAAAAGTACTGCTTAAGATGGAGTAGGGGTAGATACCCGTTAAAAAGTTTTTGGTGGCATTGAGTTTTAAGACCGATATATTACCAGGATTGTTATGGTCTGCCTTGACTTGTTTTTCGGGAAGGAATGGCTCGGTAACATAAATAAGGACTGCATTCCCATCCCGAAGTTCCCCATAACGTGCCTGCTCCAAGGTATAGGAAGTAATCTCAGCTTTGCCTGCGTACCAATAGTCCTTAAATTCATTGGAAAGTGGTTTCTTGGGAGCTACGGTTTCCAATATCACCTCCTCGTTGGAAACTAGCATAGCTTCTTCTGTGGAACCGGATTTCTGTTTACAGGAAATTGAGGCAACAAGAAAGGATAAGAGGGTAATAGTAGCGCGAATGGGTGTCATGACACTGGTTTTCAGTAAAGTTAAGCAACCCAACCTAAGAAACCATGTCCATTAACGTTTTGTAAACCAAATGGGTGGGGAGCCCCACTACATTGGTATAGGAACCCCGTATTTCTGAAATTCCCACCATGCCGATCCATTCTTGGATGCCGTAAGCCCCAGCTTTATCAAAAGGATGCCAGTTTTCAATATAAAAATTGATTTCCTCATCGGTAAAATCCATGAATTTTACCTCAGTGGTTTGGTTTACGATCTTTTGATTGGCTTTGGTGGTAAAACATACCGATGTTATCACTTGATGCCAATCCCCTGAAAGAGTGCGAAGCATGGAGAAAGCTTCTTCCTTGGTGGAGGCTTTGGCTAGAGAGGTACCGTTATGCCACACCACGGTATCGGAAGTCAGTACAATCTCGTTTTCCTTTAGCTCGGCCTGAAAGGGAACAGCCTTGAGTTCCGCTAGATAATCTGAAATTTCTTTTCCCTGTAAATGGTCGGGATAAACTTCGTCCACGGATTTGGGTCGTACCACAAAATCCAATCCCATTTCTTCCAAGAACATTTTTCGTCTGGGCGAACCGGAGCCTAAAATTAGTGTGTATGTTTTGAGTTTTGTATTGAGCGGGTTGTCAGTCATTTTCTGCACTGAAGTTATCGTTCCAATCCCCACGGACTTTAAGAACTTGTTCAATAATGTCCCGCACGCAGCCATCACCACCATTTTTATGGGAAACATAGTCGGAAATCGCCTTGACCTCCTGTACCGCATTTTGGGGGGAAGTGGCCACCGCCACTATCTTCATGGGGGGAATGTCTGGCATATCATCACCCATGTACAGCACATTTTTGGGGTCTATGTTGTAAATATCCAGATACTCTTCCAAGGGGTCTTGCTTGTGGTGCGCCCCCATATAAAAATCCGTAACCCCTAGTCCTTGAAGACGCTCCTTGACTCCTTCGTTGGTGCCTCCGGTAATGATACATACATTATACCCTTTTTGAATGGCGGTCTTGACTGCGTAGCCATCCTTTACGCTCATTCTGCGGAGCAGTTCCCCTTTTGATGTCACCAATACGGAGCCATCGGTAAATACACCATCAACATCAAACACAAAAGTGGTGATGCCGCTCAACAATTCCTTATAATTCTTTTTCATAAGCGTTTTCTATAGCTTCGCTGCACAAGGTGTAAAGTGCTATTTGGTTTTTGTTTTTCAGTAATTTCAAATGTTCTTGCATGCTCTTTTGGTCCCCTCTCCGAGCCGGTCCGGTCTGGGCCAGTTTCGGGGACATGGACTGTACTTTTTCCGCGGTTTCCTTGATTAACGGTTTCAATAGGTCGAAGGACAACTGGTTGTCCAGGCAAATTTCTTCCCCCACGCCAAATAGGTAATTGGTGAAATTATTGACAAAAACGGCTGCAAGATGCAACTTTTTTCGTTGGTCGGAATCTATTTGCTTCACATTATCCGATAGGCAATTGGCCAACTTTTTGAGAATCAATATGTCTTCATCACGGTTGCTCTCAATACATAGGGGAATCGGTTTAAAATCCATTATTTTCCCTTCTGTAAAGGTCTGTAAAGGATAAAAGACCCCTTTTCGTTCTGCCGCGATGGCATTTAGGGGAACTGCCCCAGAGGTATGGGCCACCACACCTTTTTTATGCGATAAGGCTTGGGAGACCTCCGCTATGGCATCGTCCTTGACGGCTATGAGATAGATATCGGCCTTCATAATGGAGGAAAAATCATGGGAAACGGAAGTCTTTTTCGAAAACCATTCCAAGCGATCATGGTTTCTACCCACAACCTGAACCACTTGGGCGCCATCTGTTTTGGCGAAGGCATTGAACAGATGCTTGGCAAGATTTCCGGTACCTAAAATCACAATGCTGAGCATGCCCAAAACTACAAATTTTGAACCGATGGGATACGTAAAGAATTAACAAAATTGTTTGATTTTTTGTGCATGCCACGAACAACTAAGTTGTAAAAAGGCCGTATTTTTGCATGTTGAAAAGTACACCGCATTTACATGATCAACATTCTCAAGAAAACCCTCTTTTCCACCAGACTTATGGCCGTTCTTTTTTTGGTTTTTGCCACGGCAATGGCCATTGGCACCTTTGTGGAAAGTTGGTACAGCACGGAAACCGCACGCATTTACATTTACAACGCCACTTGGTTTGAAGCGATCATGGTCTTTTTTGTGATCAATTTTATCGGGAATATTTTCCGGTACCAGTTGTTGCAGTGGAAAAAATGGGCGGTACTTGTCCTGCACCTTTCTTGGATATTGATCATCTTGGGTGCATTTGTTACCCGATACATCAGTTATGAAGGGGTAATGCCCATTCGAGAGGGGGCCACGGAGAACAAAATGTTTTCGGACAAGACCTATTTGACTGCTTTTGTGGATGGCGATTTTAATGGGGAAACCCGACGCAAGGTACTTGAGGACAATCTGATCGTAACACCTGAAGGCCGTCGTTCCAGTCTTCCCTGGAAATCCGATTTCAACGGACAACCTTTTACTATTGAATATGTTGACTTTATTGCTGGTGCGGACGAAGGATTGGTTCCCAATGAAAACGGAAAGGAATATTTAAAGATTGTGGAAGCCGGGGATGGACAACGCCATGAGCATTATCTGGAAAATGGCCAGATTGCCAGCATACATAATGTGTTGTTTGCCCTGAACAAGGAGACGGAAGGAGCCATCAACATTTTTTACGATGGCAGTGATTATCAAATAAAGACCCCGTTCGAAGGAAACTTTATGCGGATGGCGGACCAATTCCAAGGTAATGTGGCGAACGACAGCCTGCAAGCCTTGCAGTTGCGTTCCCTCTATTCATTGGCGGGAATGCAGTTTGTAATTCCCGACCCCATAGTGAAGGGAAGCTACGGAGTGGTCAAGTTGCCTAAGGAGCAGGTAGATGAAAGCTCCAAGGACGCGTTGATCGTTTCCATTTCGGCCAATGGGGAAACCAAACAGGTGGAGTTGTTGGGTGCTAGGGGTTATGCCGATTTTTCGGACAAGATTACCGTAGGCGGATTGGACTTTTCATTGAGTTATGGTTCCAAGGTATATGAGCTTCCTTTTTCGATCAAACTCAATGATTTTATCGCGGAAAAGTATCCTGGAACCGAGACAGGCTATGCCTCGTTCATGAGCAAGGTAACGGTGCAGGATGAACGTCCGTTTGACTATGACATCTATATGAACCATATCTTGGACCATAGGGGCTATCGCTTTTTCCAATCCAGTTTCCATCCGGATGAAAAGGGTACCGTTCTGTCCGTTAACCACGATATGTGGGGAACTTGGATTACCTACATAGGCTATTTTTTATTGTATATAGGGTTGATGGGCATCATGTTTTTTGGAAAGACCCGCTTTAGGGATTTGCAACAGGCTATTGAAAAGGTAAAGGCCCAAAAAGCCGCACTTACGGCAATTGTGCTATTGTTCACTACTACTTTGGCTAATGCCCAAGAGGATACCACTGGTCATGAACATGCTGGATTGCCCACAAAGCAGCAGGTAGATTCCATCATTCATTCAGCGGTGGTTGCCGAGGAACATGCAGAAAAATTCGGGGCTCTGGTCATTCAGGATGAAGGGGGTAGAATGAAACCAGTTCATACGTTTGCCTCTGAGCTTTTACGTAAATTGAGTGGCAAGGACACCTATCAGGATTTAACGGCCAATCAGGTTTTTCTTTCCATGATGATGAACCCTGGGGTATGGTACAGCACAGAGTTCATAGAGCTAGCCAAACGTGAAAATGATAGTATCCGGGAAATTGTAGGGGTGCCAAAAGGCACGGAATATGTCAAGGCCACGGATTTCTTTGATGAAAAAGGCAGGTACAAGCTGCAACCGTATTTGGAGAAGGCCACATCGACCAACAATCCTTCAAATTTTGAAAAGGACTTTAAAAAAGTAGGCGAAAGACTCAGTTTGTTGGACATTGCTTTGAGTGGTAGGATAGTCAAGATTTTCCCCTTATTGGGAGATGAGAACAATAAGTGGGTTTCGGCTGTGGAGTACCGATCAGGTCAATACCAAATGCAGGATTCCCTGTATTCCAATTTTGTGCGGAATGCCATGCCCTATTACTTGGGTTCCTTGCAAGAAGCCATAGCTACGGGAGATTATTCCCAACCGGACAAATTGTTGGATGCTTTCAAACAGAATCAGAAAAACCATGGGGAGGAAATATTGCCTTCCGATAAAAAGATAAAGATTGAGATCATATACAACAAGCTGGATATCTTCAACCGATTGTACAGGTATTATGGATTGGTAGGGGGTCTCCTTTTCCTTATACTGATATTGAAAATCTTTAAGGAGCGGAAAATCTACGATGCATTGGCATACCTGCTCAAGGGGACCATTATCCTCATGTTTATATGGCATACGGCCGGACTGATCTTGCGTTGGTACATTTCGGGTCATGCACCTTGGAGTGATGCCTATGAAAGTATCCTCTACGTGGCTTGGGCCACCATGGGAATTGGCTTGGCCTTTGCCAAAAAGAGTGAGCTCACCATTGCGGCAAGTGCCTTTGTGACCTGTATGCTTTTGTTCATTGCACATCAAAGTTGGGTAGATCCGGCCATTTCAAATCTGGTGCCTGTTCTGGACAGCTATTGGCTTATGATCCACGTGGCCGTTATTGTGGGAAGCTATGGCCCACTTACCGTTGGGATGATTTTGGGGGTTGTGGCCCTTATCCTAATGATTTTGACCACTGAAAAGAACAAAAAACGAATGGACTTGAGCATTAAGGAGCTGACCATTATCAATGAGTTGGCCTTGACCGCTGGTCTGGTAATGCTCACCATTGGAAACTTTTTGGGAGGACAATGGGCCAATGAGAGTTGGGGACGGTATTGGGGTTGGGATCCCAAGGAAACCTGGGCCCTGATTTCCATAATGATCTATGCTTTTGTGCTCCATATGCGTTTGGTACCCGGTCTTCGGGGGAAATGGATCTATAATTTTGCCAGTATCCTTGCCTTTGCCAGTATCATGATGACTTATTTTGGAGTTAATTTTTACTTGGTGGGATTGCACAGTTATGCCAGTGGAGATCAAGTGATAACCCCCACTTTTATTTGGTATACCGTACTTGGGGTATTCATTTTGGGAGGGGTCAGTTTGTGGCGATATAAAGTGCACTACGCAAAATAATTTGCCCTTTATGGGATTTCACTTGAAAAAAAATTGCATATTTGCTTCATCATGAAGTTATAAGAATTATGTACGCTATAGATGTCATCTTTGGCTTTACGCCAAAAAAGTAACCGAAATACTTTTCGGTACCATTGACATTACTTCTTTTTTACACACATAATTCTTTTTAAAATGACACAATCTAATCATAGAAACTTTTCAGTAAAGAAATATCTTAACTATTTCTGGATTGCCGTATCCGGTAAGGAAACCGAATTTACAACCGGGAGCATCCGCAAGGCTATTTTTATGCTCTCCATCCCTATGATTTTGGAGATGTTGATGGAATCCATCTTTGCTTTGGTGGATATTGCCTACGTTTCCAAAGTAAGCGTAAACGCCGTGGCTACCATCGGATTGACCGAATCCGTCATCACCTTGGTATATGCCTTGGCCATTGGGTTGAGTATGGCCGCAACGGCGGTAGTGGCCCGTAGAATAGGGGAGAAAGACGTTGACGGGGCCAAGGTGGCTGCCGTTCAGGCTATAGGCTTGGGTGTTTTGGTTTCCCTTGTTTTGGGAGTGGTCGGAATCCTATATGCCAAGGAAATTTTGGCGCTCATGGGAGGAGAACCCGATTTAATTGCCGAAGGATACGGGTATACCAAACTTTTGATCGGGGGGAACATTACCATCATGCTTTTGTTCTTGATCAATGCCATTTTTAGGGGTGCCGGTAATGCCTCCATGGCCATGTGGACCTTGGTGCTTTCCAATGGACTCAACATTATTTTGGACCCCATTTTTATCTTTGGTTGGGGACCCATTCCCGAGTATGGGGTCATGGGAGCGGCCATAGCTACCAATATTGGGCGTGGTACGGCAGTCTTGTTTCAATTAGGAATCCTCTTCTTTGGATGGGGAAAGATCAAATTGGTACTTCAGGATTTGGTGTTGAACGTCAAGGTCATGGTGAATTTGATCAGGGTTTCCCTAGGAGGCATTGCCCAGTTTTTGATAGGTACTTCGAGTTGGGTATTCCTCATGCGGATTATGTCCGAGTTCGGTAGTGAGGTATTGGCCGGGTATACCATAGCCATTCGTGTGATGATGTTTACCCTTATGCCCTCATGGGGCATGAGCAATGCCGCAGCCACTTTGGTGGGACAGAATTTGGGCGCAAAGCAACCCGATCGGGCCGAAATATCCGTTTGGAAAACAGGAAAATATAATGCCTATTTTATGGGAGCTGTATCCTTGGTGTATCTCATTTTTGCTAAAAGCATCATTTCTTGGTTCAACGCAACACCCAGTGTGGTGGAAAATGGAGCGCTGTGTCTCCAGATCATTGCCTTGGGATATGTTTTCTATGCGTATGGTATGGTGGTCAGTCAGGCGTTCAATGGGGCGGGGGATACCAAAACCCCGACCAAGATCAACCTGATTTCTTTCTGGTTATTTCAATTGCCTTTGGCCTATGTGGCCGCTTTGGTTTTGGGATGGGGGGCCAAAGGAGTCTTTATTGCCATCACCTTGGCCGAAGTGCTATTGGCCATCATGGCCATGGTCTGGTTCAAAAAAGGAAAATGGAAGCAGGTTCAAGTATGATGGGTTTCGTATCTTTAACCTAATAAAGATATACCATCATGAATACCAAAAATAAAGGAGTCAATACCATTTGCACCCATAGTGGGCAATTGGACGATACAGTTTTTGGAGGTGCCGTGTCCCCATTGTACATGGCCACGTCCTATCCTTTTGATGATGTCGACCTAAAACGATACCCAAGATATTTCAACACGCCCAACCAAGAAGCGTTGTGCAAAAAGCTGGCGGCCTTGGAACATGCCGAGGCCGCTTTGATTTTTGGCAGTGGCATGGCCGCCATCAGCACGGCCTTGATGGCTTTTTTGAAGGCAGGCGACCATATTGTGCTGCAGCAGACCATGTATGGCGGCACCTATCACTTTGCGGTTACCCAGCTTAATAAGTATGGCATAGAATATTCCTTTACCAACGGATGGGCCGTAGAAGACTTTGAAAAGGAAATCAGACCCAATACCAAGGTGGTGTATTTGGAAACCCCTTCCAACCCGCTGCTTACCATTACGGATATCCAGGGAGTGGCCCAGTTGGCCCAATCCAAAGGATTGATCTCCATGATCGATAATACCTTTGCCAGCCCCATCAACCAAAACCCCATTGATTTTGGGGTGGATGTGGTGTTGCACAGTGCCACCAAGTATATGGGAGGGCATTCCGATATTTGCGCTGGTGTAGTGGCAGCTTCGCAAGCCCATATGGACCAAGTGTTCCAATCAGCCATTTGTTTTGGAGGTAATTTGAGCGATTATACGGTTTGGCTCTTGGAACGAAGTATCAAGACCATGGGAATCCGGGTGAAGGCGCAGAACGACAATGCTCTAAAAATGGCCAATTATTTGGAAAGCAATCCAGATGTGGAAAAAGTATATTATCCAGGACTGAAGAACCATCCTGATCATGAATTGGCCCAATCACAGATGAGCGGCTTTGGGGGAATGCTCTCCTTTGAGTTGCCCCATGTGGATATATCCCAATTCTTCAAACACCTTAAATTGATAAAACCGGTAATGAGTTTGGCTGGGGTGGAAAGTACGGTGATCTTGCCCGTGACTACCTCGCATGCTTTGATGAGCCCTGAAGATCGAGAGAAGCAGGGCATCAAGGATTGTTTGATCCGGTTCTCTTTGGGAATCGAGGATATTGATGACCTTATTGGAGATATTGAACAAGCCATTGCACAGGCCAAAACCATGACCATACCCGCATAACAAAACCTATGAAGTTAGATATTTTAGTTTTTGGGGCCCATCCGGATGATGCCGAACTGGGTGCCGGAGGAACCATAGCCAAAGAAGTTTCCCGTGGAAAAAAAGTAGGGATCATTGATTTGACCCGGGGTGAACTGGGAACCCGGGGTTCCGCAGAACTAAGGGACAAGGAAGCCGCCAAGGCTGCAAAAATTCTGGGCATTGCTGTTCGGGAGAATATGGAATTTGATGATGGCTTTTTTATGAACGATAGGGAGCACCAGATGGAAATCATCAAGATGATTCGGAAATATCGCCCGGAAATTGTGCTTTGCAATGCTGTGGACGATCGCCATATTGACCACCCCAAAGGGAGTAAATTGGTCAGTGATGCCTGCTTTTTAAGTGGGCTGGTGAAAATTGACACCCAAATGGATGGGGATGACGAATGGCAGGACCCTTGGCGTCCGAAGTTGGTATACCACTTCATCCAATGGAAGAATTTGGAACCGGATTTTGTGGTGGATGTTTCTGGTTTTATGGACAGGAAAGCTGAGGCGATCATGGCCTATGCCTCCCAGTTCTACGACCCAAACAGTGATGAGCCGGAAACCCCTATCAGCAGTAAGAACTTTACGGACAGTGTTATCTATAGGGCCAGGGATTTAGGAAGATTGGTGGGAGTACAGCACGCTGAAGGTTTCACAGTGGAACGCTATGCCGCTGTGGATAATTTGGACGCCCTTATTTAATTTGGATTAACTGGCCTGCTGATACCGTTTTTCAGCCTTTGGAACGGTGAAGAAGAACGAAGTGCCTTTGCGGGGAACACTTTCCACCCATATTTTCCCCTTGTTCTTCAGGATCATCTCCTTGCAGAGCGACAGCCCTAGACCGGTACCTCTTTCATTATTGGTACCATAGGTGGTGATATTGGAGGAGTCTTCGAATATCTTTTTCTGGATTTCTTGGTTCATTCCAATGCCAGTGTCCTTTACCGTTACTTGCCACATGCCCGACTTTTCCACTGCCTCAATGGTGATCAGACCATTGTCCGGGGTAAACTTGATGGCGTTGCTCAGAAGGTTTCGAATCACAATATCAATTTGGTTTTGATCGGCCCATATTTGGGGATTTTCCGGCAATTGGTTGATGATCTTGATGGATTTCCCAGAGGCTATCTCGGAAAGCAACTGTATGTTGGCGTTCACCAAGTTATCCAAAGAGACCCGTTTGGGTTTGGTAACTACTCCATTTAGCTGGGTCTGTCCCCATGATAACAGATTGTTCAAGGCAAAGGAGATGTTCTCAACATCAGCTTTAAGCTTTGGGATGAACGATACGAATTCATCTTTGTTCACTTCACCATCCGTGTACAATTTCAACAATCCATGTAATGCCCCAATAGGCCCCCTAAGATCGTGCCCGATAATGGAAAACAGTTTGGTCTTGGTCTTGTTCACCTCGTTCAACTGGCTTTCCCTCTCGGTTACGGCTTCAGTTTTTTCGTGAAGTTCCTTGTTCAGCTTTTTCTGGATTTTCTCACTACGGCGTATCACAAATGTAATCACACTGAGAATCAATAGGATGATTACCGTAAAGTAGATATAGTTCCGTTGCTTGGCCAAAGCGGCTTCATTGACCTCTATAAGTTGTTGTTTTTCCTGTTCGTACTGTATTTTGGTTTCCAAAAGGGAAAGGCTTTGTTTGTTCTTGTCCCGGAACAAGGAGTCGGAAAGTGCTTTGAAGCTTTCAAGATAATTAAGGGCAGCAACATGCTCTTCATTGTTTTTGTACACCTTGTAAAGCGTTTCGGAACAATCTATCTGCCCTTGCAACGATTGTATTTTTTTGGATATCTCAAGGCCCTCGTTCGCGTATTTCATGGAGAGGCTGTCCCTACCCAAGCCCAGGTACACCTTGGCCATACCGTTCATCAGGTTTATTTTTTCGCGATCGTCATCCAACTGTTGGTTGTGGAGCATGTTACTCTGGTCATACCAATATAGGGCCCACTGATATTTTTCCTGTTCCAGATATATGCTTCCCTTTACCTCATAGGCATAGGCCAACCAATCATATACTTTGTTTTTTTCAAACGTATTGATGCTCTTGTTGATGTTGAACATGGCCAAGTCAAAATCCTTGGCATCCTTGTAGAGTGAGGCCATATTGCTCGAGGTTTCGGCGTCTATGATATCATCACCCAGTTTTCGGTTGATTCGTTGTACCGTATCATAAAATATAAGGGCATTCTTATAATCTTTCTGGTCGGCATACAAGCTGGCTATATTTTCATTTAATATGGACAGCATTTTTTTGCAATCAATACGGCGGGCCACATCAATTCCTTTCAGATAAAGATTCAGGGCTTCGGCATAATTGCCTTCATAACTATAATCATGGGCCAGACCATTGATGATGTCCAATTCGGAAAGCTCATTCCCGGTTTCTTCAGTTAAGATAAGAGCCTCCTTAAATAGGGCCATAGATCTTTCACGATTACCCTGATCAGAATTGTAGTTGGCCATACCGCTTAACGCTTTTATGATCCCTCCGGTATACTCAATGTCGGTACTATATTTCAATACCCGCTTGGAAATGCTATGTAGGCTATCACTGTTGACAAAACGATATGAGAATGCAAGATCGGAAAGTAAGTTGATATGGGTAGTGTCCTTGGTATTGAACCGATTGGTGGATTGTAACCTTTTTAATTTATAGGAAAGACTATCTTTTTTGGTCAGTTGCGCGTGTGCCAATGAAGACATCAGAAGTACGCACCAAAGAATGGCAACTTTCCCAAGTTGGAATTGGAGTAGTGAAAGGTTGAATTTTTTATGGGGCATACTACGCTAATCTACCAAGTGTAAAAATACCTTTCCATACCTGTTGTAAGAAACTAAATGTTGTGAAAGGTCAAAAAATGTGTGTTTTATCCGCTTAAAAATGCATTTCATCGATATTTGTAGGAAATAGACTTCAATTTATATTGTGTTGACCTTATGTGATTTACTTAACAGAAAGTGGACACCTTTAAAAAAAGTTGATTTTGCTTAAGGGAAGTAGTAAAATCTTTTGGTTGAATCAATACAAAAAAGTATTTTTGCATCCGCTTTTAATGGTGGTTGTAGCTCAGCTGGTTAGAGCGCTGGATTGTGGTTCCAGAGGTCGCCGGTTCGAACCCGGTCTTCCACCCAATAGCCCAGAGCCTCTGTATTTTGCAGAGGCTTTTGTTTTTTGGGAAACTTATATTGAAAAAGGGGCTGGTGTACTTTTCCGATTAAGCGGCAGGTAATTCCTTTTCCAACGCCAAGAAGTTTGTCAGAATGTTGTTGCGATCATAAATGGGAATTATTTTGATATGGCATATATAGGTTTCCCCATTCTTACGGTAGTTTATAATAGAACCTTTATACCCATGCCTATGCTTTAACTGTTCCCGAATTTCCAGTTTAATGGTTTTTGAAGTTTTGGGTCCTTGAAGAAAATGAGGATTTTTTCCCAACGCAAAACTTTTGGAGTATCCCGTCATTTCTTGGAAACCGTTGCTTACCCAAACAATATTTTGATTGGATTTTGTAAGGACAAGCGCATCATATTCTTCTTCAATGATGGTTTCCCGTACCTTGGAAGCGATTTCACTTTTTAGAATTGACTGTAGTTGGGTGACGTCATTTTTTCTCCGTAGTCGCCCACATAATTTGTGGTAATGCTCCAAATACATGTCAAAACTAAGTAGGGGCGAAACATAGGTTTTATTTTCTTCCTTCATATTCCAATGGTTTAGTGGTGGGTTTTACAATACTGGAATAGGCTTTTTGTTTTCGTCCAACGCCACAAAGGTAAATAGGCCACTTATGGCCTTTTCACGGGTATTGGAGTACATTTCTTCCAGAAAAATATCTACTTGTACCTTTAGGCTAGTATTCCCGATCTTCACTACCGAGCCTATCAATTCTATGATGGTTCCTGAGGGGATGGAGGATTCAAAATCAATGCGGTCCGTACTCACCGTGACCATCTGTTTTCTGCTAAAGCGGGTTGCGGTAATAAAGGCCACCTCATCCATTAAGCTAAGGGCAGTACCTCCAAAAAGTCTATCGTAATGGTTCACCGTATTGGGAAATACCGCTTTGAATATGTTGGTTTTGGATTGCTCTATCCGTTCAGCTGTTGTCATGGTTTTTTCTGTAATAAATCCCCAGTATTTTTTTTAGGGATTGTTGGTGTTTTAAGTTCCTGTATTCGGCCTTTAGTGCTTTCATGCATTGGGCACAAAGACAATCGTCATATTTTAGATTAATGTATCCAGACTCTTCCTTATCGAGTTCAATAGTCGTACATTGACACAAGGTGATGGAACCCATTTTACATTCGAAACGGGTATTGCAGCGCGGGCAATTTTTTTCCTCGTGATGTGCCATATGGGTAAGGGGCCAATTTTCATTGGCCCCATTGTTTTAGTGCACTGGTTGTTTAATGGTATCTCTCATCTGTTGTGCGGCCGAAACCATGATTTTCAGAGCCTCCTTGGTCTCTTCCCAACCTCTTGTTTTCAATCCACAGTCTGGGTTTACCCATAGCTTGGAAGCGGGCAACACTTTTTCAGCTTTTTGTAAAAGCCCCAAAATCTCTTTGGAAGAAGGAACCCGTGGAGAATGGATGTCATACACCCCAGGCCCTATATCGTTGGGATAATCGAACTGATAAAAAGCATCCAACAGTTCCATTTGGGATCGGGAACACTCAATGGTGATCACATCGGCATCCATGTCCGCAATGCTCTGGATAATATCATTGAACTCGGAATAACACATATGTGTGTGGATCTGTGTGGAATCCTTTACACCACTTGTAGATAGCCGAAAGGCCCCTATGGCCCAATCCAGATAATGGTTCCAATCTTTTTTGCGCAAAGGCAATCCTTCGCGGATGGCAGGCTCATCTACTTGGATTATGTTGATGCCTTCTTTTTCCAGATCCAAGACTTCATCCAGAATGGCCAATGCAATTTGCTCACAGGTAGCGGATCGGGGCTGATCATCCCGAGCAAAAGACCATTGCAAAATGGTTACAGGTCCAGTCAACATTCCCTTTACAGGTTTGTTGGTCAATGATTGTGCAAATGAAGTCCAGAAAACCGTCATGGGATTTGGTCTGGAGACATCGCCATAAATAACAGGGGGTTTTACGCAGCGCGATCCGTAACTTTGGACCCATCCGTTTTGGGTGAACGTGAAGCCTTCCAGTTGTTCCCCGAAGTACTCCACCATATCGTTACGTTCAAATTCGCCATGCACGGGTACGTCCAGGCCAATTTCTTCTTGTAATGCTATTGCTTTTTCGGTCTCACTTTTTAGATATGCAACATATTGTTCCTCATTGATCACCCCCTTTTTAAACAATGACCTATTTTGTCTCACTTCCCTAGTTTGAGGGAAAGACCCAATGGTAGTGGTTGGAAAAAGAGGAAGCTTTAAATGTGATTCTTGCAGGACCTTCCTTTTCTCAAACGGGGATTGTCTATGGTAATCCTTTTCATCCAACTGTTCCAGACGTTGTTTCACTTTGGTTTTATGGATCAATGTGGAATTCTCCCTTTTTTTGATGGAAGCCAAATTCTCCTTGAAAAGAGGATGGGATCCATGATCAGGGATATGGGCCAGTGTCTTTAGACTTTGGAGTTCTTCCAATTTCTGTTTGGCGAAGGCCATCCAATCCTTTATTTCGTTGGAAAGCACTTTCTCGTTTTGTTCCAAGTCCAAATCATAAGGCACGTGCAACAACGAACAAGATGGAGATATAAAGATACGGTCCTCTCCTAATTGTTGTTTGGCTTGCTGAATATATTGCAATGAGGCTGCGAAGTCATTTTTCCAAATATTCCGCCCATCGACCACACCCAAAGAAAGAGAAATGTTTTCTCTGCGTTTATCGGACTTTAAAACCTGTTCCAGTTGATTGGGCCCTCTTTTCAAATCTAAGTGGAGTGCACATACCGGCAATGAAAGCACAGTATCAAGATTGTTCCCGTAATCCCCAAAATAACTGGCCAAATAGGTTTTTAGGTTTGGGAATTTTTCTGAAATCCTATGATATACATGGATAATGGCTTCTTGTTCCTCATGTGTAAGGTCTGTGGACAGTATAGGCTCATCAAATTGTACCCAGGTCGCTCCCGCTTCCGTCAATCTTTCCAAAATGGTAAAATATACAGGAAGAAGCTTGGACAATAAATCAAGCCTTTTAAAACCCTCTTCTTTTTCCTTCCCCAGTAGCAGATAGGTTACAGGACCCAAAAGCACAGGTTTCGTATGGATTCCAAGTGATTTGGCTTCATTGAATTCGTCAATGACTTTTGAGGATAGTAGTGCAAACTCTTGATCTTTGGTAAATTCAGGAACGATGTAGTGATAATTCGTATCGAACCATTTCGTCATTTCCATGGCAATGACATCCACGCCATCTTTTTGCAAGCCCCTCGCCATGGCAAAATAAAGATCCAATAAATTTTCATTGGATGCCTGGGCATTTTTGTAGCGCTCTGGAATGGCACCCACCATTAAAGTGGTGTCCAGAACCTGATCATAAAATGAAAAATCGTTGGAAGGGATAAGGTCGATTCCCTTTTCGTGTTGGAGCTTCCAGTTTTCTTTTCGGATGCTCTTTCCGGTCACGAGCAGTTCCTCCAAAGAAATCTTGCCCGACCAATACTTTTCGCAAGCCCTTTTCAGCTCACGGTGGGCACCAACTCTTGGGTAACCCAAATTGCTTGTCTTCATTGCTAAAGCTTTTATAAAATTGAACAATTAGATAAAAGCTCCTTAGCTCAACTTCGCAATGCCTTAAAACAAGAAGAACGCGTACGGAATTTGCCCGGGTTGATGGGAAAGTTCAAACGTTCGACCTGCCTTATACGCGAAGGCACCGTCAAAATCCCACAAAGTGGGAACGAAAAGGCAGGTATCCTGGCTCATCCGATTTTTACCGCCTTCTCATCTTTTTAGAAAGACAATGGCTCTAATGGCAAAAACATGCTATCCCAAAATGGGATCGGACTTACAGTTGCGCGTCAGCTCGTGATTTACACACGATTCCCTTTTAACTCCATTCTTCAATGAAGACCTTTATCGTTTTGATAAAGAAATTAAGTAAAGAACTTATTTGGTGTAAAAATATGGAATAATCACATCATTTGGCAAGTCTGGTGATATAAGAAATTTAAAAGCCTTATTTGTCGTTTGCTTGTAATGAAAAAGCCCTCATTTGGAGGGCTTTTCTGTATGATTCCTTGAATATTATTCAATGGGTTTGTCTACCAGAACCTTATTGGGCCTATTGGCTACTTCCCACGCCGTATGGAAAATAAGACGGCTTCGGTTCTCCAAAAGATCGTAGTTGATTTTGTCCGGGGTATCGCCCGGTCTGTGGTAATCCGCATGGGTTCCGTTGAAATAGAAAATTATGGGGATATTGTTTTTGGCAAAGTTGTAGTGATCACTTCGATAATAGAACCTATTGGGGTCGTTTTCATCGTTGTAAGTGTAATCAAACTCAATGTTGGTGTATTTCTTGTTTACCTCTTCTGATAAATTGTGGAGTTCCGTACTCAACTTGTCTGAACCGATGAGATACAAATAGTTTCTGTCCCCATCCCTGTTGGGGTCTATACGGCCGATCATGTCTATATTGAGGTCGGCCACGGTTTGGTGTAAAGGAAATATAGGGTCTACATCCGTATAGTATCTGGAACCCAACAGCCCTTTTTCCTCTCCGGTCACATGAAGAAATACAATGGACCGCTTTGGTCCATGGCCTTCATCGGCAGCTTGCTTAAAGGCTTGGGCTATTTCCAAAAGAGCAACGGTCCCAGAGCCGTCGTCATCCGCGCCGTTGTTGATTTCGCCATTGGCATTGACCCCAATATGGTCTAGATGCGATGAAATGATCACATATTCATCGGGCTTTTCGGACCCTTTCAATACCGCAACGACATTTTCTGAGTCAATCTTTTCGTTTCCACTTTCCACACTCAATTTTATGTCTACCGTGATTTTTTCCGGTGTGGCATTGGCATCAATATCCTTTTTAAGGTTGGTGGCGGATTTTTCGTTGAGCATGATCAAGAACACCTCGCTGTTGTCCCCGGCCAACTCCATTTTGCCACTACTATTGGTTTTTATAAAATTAAAATACCCTTGGTACCGAGGGTAGTTTAGGGAGTCATAATATAAAATTCCCCGGGCGCCCTTATCAATGGCCAGATTGGCCTTCTTTTCCATGCCATCGGACATATTGCCCCAGACCGATTTTTGATCGGTACCGGTCACTACATAGGTGCCATCTGTATTGGCTGGTTCCCCTGCTTTGATGAGAACTACTTTTCCATTTACATCCAGTCCGGTATAATCCGAATAGTTGCCGTCTTCGACCCCATAGCCTACATATATGATTTCATTATAATCACCTTGCGCCACCGTAAAGGTCACCACATCTTCCCCTAAGGGAAAAGTGGTGTTGTTTATGCTGATGCTACCTTGGGGCACACCGGCCACTTCAAGGGGAACTTTTTGAAAATAGTCGCCATCTACCTTGGCTGCTGGAATGTCCATGGCCTCATATTGGGCTTTCAGGTATTCCGCTGCTTTCTTTTGGCCGGGTTTTCCGGTTTCCCTCCCCTCGAACTCATCTGATGCATAGGTATATAAATGTTCCTTTAATTCATCTTGGGTAATGGTATGGGCATAGGTAATGGACAAATCCGGTCCTTGCTGGGTTGCTGTTGAGGCATTTTCTGAAACTGTTTTTTGGGAGGAGTTGCAGGCAAACATCAGGCCCAGGGCAAACAAGCAGATTTTTTTCATTGTGTGATAGGTTTTCAAAATTTACCAAAAGTACTTAAAAGATTACGAAAGAAATGATGGGCGCCTGATTAACTTTTTCAAGCCCTTTATGTATCTTGGCTCCCTATTTTAGAGCTTTGTGGTTAACCTAAAACAGGGCGATATTTTGCCTTGGAAATGATTCGAAGTATGGGTAAGAACAAGAACGTCATAGTGGTCGGTGGGGGCATTGTTGGACTTTCAACAGCCTATTTTTTGCAAAAGGAGGGACACCAGGTCACGGTTTTGGACAAGTCCGATATTACTTCCGGGGCCTCTTTTGTCAATGCAGGCTATTTAACGCCTAGCCACATTATTTCTTTGGCCTCCCCGGGAATGATTTCAAAGGGAATCAAGTATATGTTCAATTCTTCCAGTCCGTTTTATATGAAGCCCCGATTGGATATGGATTTCTTCAAATGGGCCTGGTATTTTAAAAAATCATCCACCAAGGACAAGGTGGAGCGGTCTATGCCTGTCATCAGGGACATTAACCTTATCAGTAGAAAGTTGTATGAGGACATGAAGGCTTCGGGTGACCTGGGTGATTTTCATTTGGGTGATAAAGGTCTGCTCATGATGTATCAGACCGATCAAGCAAGGGACCATGAATTGGAAGTAATGGAGAAAGCCAGTGCATTGGGGTTGGAAGGTAGACATTTGAACAAGTCCGAACTCCAGAAGATGGAACCCAATGTTGAACTGA
The DNA here is from genome assembly GCF_049629585.1 of Flagellimonas algicida. NCBI lineage: Bacteria > Pseudomonadati > Bacteroidota > Flavobacteriia > Flavobacteriales > Flavobacteriaceae > Flagellimonas > Flagellimonas algicida. Next base: position 654,843 of record NZ_JBMYIX010000001.1, read on the forward strand.
ATGCCGAAGGGGCCATTTTGTACGAATGCGACCGACATACCACTCCGCCCCAGATTATGAAAAGTATGGTGGATTTCCTTACCAAAGTAGGAGTGACCATTAAAAAGGACGAAGAGGTGGTAGACTTGAAGATTTTAGGAAATACCATTTCGGAAGTGGTCACCAATAAAGGAAGTTATGTAGCCGATGAAGTGGTTTTTGCGGCAGGTTCATGGACTTCTCTTCTTTCCAAAAAATTGAAAATAAAGCTTCCGTTGCAGGCGGGAAAAGGATATCGCATCAATGTGGAAGCACCCACCGGAATATCCATGCCCGCAATTTTAATGGAATCCAAAATGGCGGTCACGCCAATGAAAGGTTTTACCCGTTTTGCTGGGACCATGGAGTTTTCAGGAATCAATAGCATCATTCGTAAAGAAAGGGTGGAAGCCATTGCCAAGGGAGCAACACATTATTACAAAGGACTTACCATATCAGAAGAAGACAAGAACAATGCCCAGTGCGGTTTGCGTCCGGTTACCCCAGATGGCCTACCATATATTGGACGACCCAAAGGTTTTGATAATCTCATCATGGCCACAGGTCATGCCATGATGGGGTGGAGTTTGGGTCCTGCCACCGGTAAATTTGTGACAGAGCTGGTCTCTGGGGAAAAGCCATCTATGGACCTAAATGCGTTTCATCCCGATCGTAAGTTTTAAAGTCCATATTTTCTTTGGGTTAATTTAGGCACGGTATGTGCCATAAATTTTTTAGTTGCTCTTTTTAAAAGTAATTTTGTCCTATGATAAAAGACTACACCATACTTTCATTCTTTCTCTTTTTTCTGAATCTCAGTCTATATCCCCAAGAGGTTCGCATATTCCATGTGGGGGATTTTGACCTGAATGGGAAGGTAAAGTCGTGTCTGGTGATCACGGATTATGGCAGGGAATCTTTCGAGTTTAATGAAGAGGGGGTGTTGAAACGGACGGTGACCCAATACAACGATTCCGATCAAGATATTACCTATTATAAGTACGATGGTGGGGAATTGGTGGAAAAACGCATGGAAAGTTATAAGAACAATACGTTGGACGCATCTACCTCCATGGCCAATTTTTACACCATTGATACGGTGCCACAACGTAAAGTATTGGAAAAAATCGTTTCCTATGACAAACAGTTCTTGGAACAGCAGGTATACCAATACAATGAAGAGGGTAAGTTGGTACGGATCATTACTTCCAATGCCGAAGGAGTGGATGAGACCACTTTTGAATACACCCCATATAAAAATGAGATTACCGTAAGTACGTTTACCAATGGTATTTTGGAAAAATCCGTTCGCACGTCGGAACGGAAAACTAAAAAAGGGGTACAGGAAGTGATCCTTACCAAGGAGTATATAGATGGGGAACCCAACCGTGCCACTGAGGAAGTTTTTAGTCCAAACGGTAAACTGGTTACCAGCGAAGACTTTTTGTACAATGTAGCGGAAAAGGAATTTATCTCACAAGAGAAACGCTTTTATCATTATTCGGATGGAGTATTGGATAAGGTGGTGACCAAGACCGTGACCACGGAAGCTGTTGAGGAATACATATTTCAGTTTGATAACCACCAGGAAAAAAACTGGGTAAAGCAAATCATCACCCCAAACAACACCTACATCACCCGGGTGATTACCTATTACCCAGAGAAAGAAGAAACCCAACAGGGGCCCAATGACAAGAAATAGGGGTTAGACCAAACCCCGAATGAGTTTTGGTTTCACCTCATGACCACCTTTGAACATCAGAACTTCAGCCTTTCCTTGAAACAGGTCTTCAATTTTAACCTTTTCAGAAGCTAACCGTTCGGGGGTTATAAACTCGTCTTTATCCCCATAGATGAATTTTACCTGCGTTGTGTCCCGATCAAGGAAATCAAAGTCTTCTTTTTTGAGTTCGTTCGGAATTCCCCCGGCATATAAAACCAAGGCATGGCATTTCAGCTTTTTATGGACCAAGAAACGGGTGGCCACCGAAACCCCTTGGGAAAATCCAAAAAGAACAAGATTTATGTGGGAAGGTATCTGTTCTGCTTGGAGAACCGCATCTACATAATGGATGACATTTTCAATCTCCATGGAAGTATTCTCCTTGGTCAACCAACTGGCCCCAACATATTTATATTCGTTCTTGAGGTAATACTTGGAGGGGGCTTGGGGAACAATGATATAGTTTTCATCGGGGTCAAGACCTTCAAAATACTTCACAAAATATCGACTTAGATAGCCAATGCCGTGGAATACCAACCAAACATTTTTGGTTTTTTCTCCCAGTGAATTCTGCGTAAGATAGGTGTTTTTAGCGGTGTACGTTACCGTTTCTTCTTTGGGGAACATAAAGTGGATTGTAGGGGTACTATTGATTAAGCTTTGTGTAATTTTACAAAAAAATAGAACGATGGAAGCGCATAAAGCGAAAATTCTGTCCGTTTGCAACGACATTTGCAAGGGGACATTGATGGAAACCTTGGATATAGATTACATAGATGTGGGGGAGAATTTTTTACTTGCCCGTATGCCGGTAACTCCAAAAGTGCATCAACCCGATGGCGTTCTCCATGGAGGGGCCACCGTAGCATTGGCCGAGAGTGTGGGCAGTGCCGCTTCCTATGTTTTTTTGGATGGAAAAAAATTCTTTGTTCGAGGTATAGAAATTGCCGCCAACCATGTCAAGTCCATAAAGGAAGGCTATGTGTATGCACGTGCTTCCATGTTGCATAGGGGAAGGACCACCCAACTTTGGGAGATCAAGGTCACCGACGAAGAAGGGAAACTCATTTCCAACTGTAAACTTACCACCATTGCCCTACCCAGAGAATAAGGATTTTACAACCATTATGGAACAAGTGGACCTTTGGTTTCAAAAAGGTCTACCGTTCTGTATTTATCGGAAACCCCAGGAGGACCAAATAAAGGCAGTCTTTCAAACGGATGATCGCTTGCACCCGGTCGTGGATTTTACGGAAAGTGGATTTGTCTTTGCCCCGTTCCGTTTGGAGAATGGAGCGGTATTGCTCAAACCGGATGAGATGTATTTGTGTGGGCATACCAGTAGTGTTCGTCCTTCGATTGAAGAGATTTCCGTTACTGAAATAGGCAGGCAGGCCCATCTTGATTTGGTGCAAAAAGGAATTCAGGAAATCGCTGCAGGCCGATTGGGAAAAGTGGTCCTCTCCAGAAAATTGGAAAAGGAAACCGAGAAACCCATCACCGAAATTTTCGGGAAACTTTTGCTGTCGTACCCCAATGCGTTCTGCTATCTGTTTTCCCATCCTAAAGTAGGCACTTGGTGTGGTGCCACCCCAGAAACCTTGGTACAGATTCAAAACAAAACAATGCGCACCATGTCCTTGGCGGCCACCCTTCCGTTTGTTCAGGGAGAGACCCCAAACTGGGGCCAAAAGGAACTGGAGGAACAGCAAATGGTCTCGGATTACATTAAGGAACGTTTGACCCCTTCCATGGAAACCTTGGATGTAGAAGCTGCCAAATCTGTTAGGGCGGGAAACCTTTGGCATTTGCGGTCCGAAATCAAAGGTGTGTTGTCTCAAAATAGTTCCGTGCGGGAAATCATTTCCCTATTGCACCCTACACCTGCGGTTTGTGGCATCCCGACCCAAGCGGCCAAGACCTTTATCTTGGAAAATGAAGACTATCAGCGAACCTATTACACGGGATTTTTGGGCGAACTCAATCTCAATGTCAAGGCAGAAGTTTCTTTGTTTGTGAACTTGAGGTGTATGGAACTTCAGGGTAACACAGCTTCAATCTTCGTAGGTGGGGGGATAACACAGGCCTCTGACCCGGAACGGGAATGGATTGAGACCCAGAATAAAAGCAGGACCATGCTCAATATCCTGTAATTTGGCATGGCATAATTTAGGGCAATCCCATTTTCAGGTGTATTTTTGTACTCCATGATGTACTCAGATATCCCCTCGGCGCAGACATTGGTCTTACATTTTAAATCCCGAGGTATCAGAAATATTGTGATTTCCCCGGGTTCTAGAAATGCTCCCTTGACCTTGGGGTTCACCAAGTATCCATTTTTTAAGTGCTTTAGTATTGTGGATGAACGATGCGCTGCTTTTTTTGCCTTGGGCATGGCGCAGCAATTACAGGAACCGGTTGCCGTGGTCTGTACATCGGGCAGTGCGTTGTTGAATTATTACCCTGCCGTGGCCGAAGCGTTTTACAGTGATATTCCATTGATCGTGGTTTCGGCAGATCGTCCCAGCTATCGCATTGATATTGGTGACGGCCAGACCATCCGTCAAGAAAATGTATTGGAAAAGCACGTAGGGTACTCCGCCAATTTGAAGCAGGATGTTTCACATGCTGCTGCTTCCGTTTCCAAATGGGGAGGGGAACGCTCAAAAGAAAATCAAGAAGATATACAGGCCTATAACGAAGCCACTATCGGGAAAGCGCTGCAAACCGCACTCTTTGAAAAATCCCCGGTACATATCAACATTCCTTTTGAGGAACCTTTGTATGGGACGGTATCAGAGCCTACCATCCCCATTCCAGCGGATAAACAAAGAATGGAATTGGAAAAAGTCCAAATGGATTGGGACCGTTTCGCTTCGGTTTGGAAAACCAGTAAACGGAAAATGGTACTGGTGGGGGTAAACCAGCCCAATATTATGGAGAGGGGAGTGCTGGAAGCCTTGGCACAAGATGGCAACACCTTGGTATTCACCGAGACCACGTCCAATCTGCATCATCCAGATTTCTTTTCCAGTATTGACAGTATTATCGCCCCTATAGAAAAATCAGCCGATCGGGAAACCCTTTTTCAGGATTTGCAACCGGATTTGCTGGTCACTTTTGGTGGACTGATCGTTTCCAAAAAGATCAAGGCTTTTTTACGAAAGTATCAACCCAAGACCCATTGGCATGTGGATCCCAAAAAGGCATTTGATACGTTCTTTTGTCTGTCTGAGCATTTAAAGGTAGACCCCAACACTTTTTTCAAGGCTATACTTCCTGATGAAAGTACCCTTGGTGCCTACAAAACCAAATGGCTCAACGTAAAAGAAGGCTATGAAGAAAAGCGCAGGACGTATTTGGAACAAATTCCATTCACGGATTTTTCGGTTTTTAATGAGATTCTACGCGGTATACCCAAAGGGTATCAGGTGCATTTGGCCAATAGTTCCACCATACGGTATGCCCAATTGTTTCCCATGCACCCTTCACTGAAGGTATTCTGTAACCGGGGTACGAGTGGGATAGATGGAAGCACTTCCACGGCGGTGGGCGCCTCCATTTTTACAGAAGAGCCCACACTTTTGATTACGGGCGACCTGAGTTTTTTCTATGACAGCAATGCGTTGTGGAACGCTCACATGCGTCCAGATTTTAGAATTATCTTGATCAATAACTCAGGAGGGGGCATATTTAGGATTCTTCCCGGAAATGAGGATACGGGTGAGTTTTCTACCTTTTTCGAAACCCATCATGGCCATACGGCGGAACATTTGGCGAAAATGTATGGGTTTTCGTATCAAAAAGTGGATGATGAGGCACAGTTGAAGAACGGGTTGACCGGTTTTTATGATGCGTCTGGCAGTCCCAAGATCTTGGAGGTTAGCACCCCTCGATTGCTGAACGATAAAATTTTGCTTGGCTACTTCGATTTCATATCTTAGGGGAAGTATACATCATCAACATTAACCATTTAAAAATGAGCAAACGAGACGAACTCATCCAGAAGTACGCAGAGGAGATCAAAACAAAATTCGGAGAGGAACCCAATATGGACCTTTTGACCAAGGTAACCGTAGGATTGGGACCTTCCATTTATAATTTGGACGCTTCAAAAGTTTCCGGGTCCAATGAAAAGGAGATGGAAACGGTAAAAAACAATTTCCTGATCAAAAAGCTGGGACTTTCGGATGGTCCCGAATTGTCCGAAGCCATCAATACGGTCATAGATGCCTATGGTAGGTCGGATAAGAATAAATATCGTGCTGTGATTTATTATATGTTGGCCAAGCATTTCAAAAAGGAATCCATCTATACGTAAGAAAAGGCACCACAAGTAAAGCTGCTGAATGGGCAGCTTTTTTTATACCCATAATTTCAATCTACCTTTGCCACATGATTCAACTAGGCAATTATAACACCCTAAAGGTACTGCGAAGTACCAGCGTAGGCCTCTTTTTGGGAGATGATGAAGGAACCGAGATCCTTCTACCCAATAAATATGTCCCGGAAGATTTTAAGATAGACATGGACATGGAGGTGTTCTGTTATCTGGACAATCATGAACGCCCCATAGCCACTACATTGAAGCCGCTCATCATTAGAAATGGTTTTGCTTTTTTGGAAGTGGCTGAAGTAGGGGAGTTCGGGGCTTTTATAGACTGGGGCGTGGAGAAACACTTGTTGGTTCCGTTCAAGGAACAGACCGTTCGAATGGAAGAAGGGAGAAAGTATGTAGTACACTGTTATTTGGATGAAAAGACATTCCGCTTGACAGGTTCCAGCAAGGTGGACAAGTTTTTATCCAATGTGGAAGTGGCCTATGAGATAAACGATGAGGTGGATTTGCTAGTCTATAGACGAACCCCGTTGGGATGGGAGGTCATTGTGGATGAAAGGCACAAAGGACTCATTTTTGAAAGTGATGTTTTCCGGCCCATTTCTATTGGGGACGCTCTTAAAGGATATGTCAAAAATGTGAGGGCGGACAAAAAAATAGACCTGTCCCTTCAACCCATTGGGGCGAAAATGTTGGAGCCCACGGCCAAAATGATCTATGATAAGTTGGTGCAGAGCGATGGATTTCTGCCCTTGCATGATAAATCTTCTCCAGAAGAAATACAGCAGATGTTGCGCATGAGCAAAAAGGCTTTTAAAAAGGGGATAGGCATTCTGTACCGACAAAGAAAGATCAATCTTCAGGAGGATGGCATCCACTTGTTGTGAGTAAAATACCATAAAGGCCCAAATAGCAAGGATTTATAAGGGATTTTGATACCATTGGGTTTTTTTCTTTCAACAAAAACTTTACATTTGTAAGTGTGTAGATTAACTCATTGACAGTTATGTGCTTAGCAGAACTGTAGAACCCGTAACCTTTTAGCAATATGCCTTTTATTGAAGAAAGCGATTTGTTGGACCTTCATAAGGATATCGATAAGGCCCAGATTATCAACGAAAGACTTCTAGATCAGATAAAATATAAGAACAAGGATTTGCGGAAAATAAAGCTGCAACGGAACATTCTTATGGGTTTCGTTGGACTTTTTGTGATTGGCACCTTGGCCATCACATCCTTTACAGCAGGGTTGAGTAGCAAACAATCCTTTGAGAACCAAAACAATCTTTTGGTCAGTATTGACAGTCTGGATGCCATCAAGACCCGAATAGACAATCTTAAAAGCCAGAATGAGGAACTCAGCTTGGTCAAGGAATTTTACTTGGCCAAAGAATTCCTGAATAAGGAAACCATCTATTCCGTACAGGTAAAGTCGTTTGTGGACAACAATGTAACGCTTGCCTCAGAAGCATTGACCAATACACTTTTTGTAAAGACCAATCCATTTTATGCGTATTCACTAGGGAACTTTGAGACCTTGGATGAGGCGCAATCCTTCCGGAAACAATTGGTACAGATGGGCTTTCAGGATGCCTTTGTAGCCTCGTACCAAGACGGAAAACGAATTAAAATAGAAGATCCGTATTAATCTTGGGAAATTTTAAGGCCTGGGTACAGGCTGCTAGACTGCGCACCCTTCCGTTATCTCTATCCGGAATTATAATGGGTACCGCCTTGGCTACCAAACAAGGTGTTTTTAGTGGGACGATTTTTATTTTTGCACTGTTGACCACGGTCGGTTTTCAGGTGACCTCCAACTTTGCCAATGATTATGGCGACGGGGTAAAGGGAACCGATAATGAAGACCGGATAGGTCCGGCACGTGCCCTACAAAGTGGGTGGCTTACCCGTTCTGCGTTGAAGAAAGGAATCATCGTATCGATTGGGATTTCATTTTTGTTGGCCATTGGGTTAATCTACATTGCTTTTGGGTTGGATAATCTACCTTACATTCTATTGTTTTTAATACTTGGCATTCTCAGCATTTGGGCCGCATTGAAATATACCATGGGTTCCAATCCTTATGGGTATATGGGTTTGGGCGATGTGTTCGTGTTTTTGTTTTTTGGGCTCTTGGGCGTGTTGGGAAGCATGTTCCTCTATACAAAAAGCATCACTTGGACGTCATTGTTGCCCGCTATTGGTATAGGAACATTGTGTGTGGGAGTCCTTAATTTGAACAACTTGCGGGATGTGGTTTCCGATGGAAAGCACGGAAAAAATACCTTGGTCGTAAAAATGGGGTTTCAAAATGGAAAAAAATATCATTTCCTATTATTGGTATCTGCCCTTCTTAGCTTTATAACCTACATCCTTATTGAAAGATTGAGCATTGCGCAATCCTTTTTTATGATCGCTTTTGTGCCCATAGTGGTCCACTTGATAAAAGTCATGTCCACCCAAGTGCCAGGAGCCTTGGATAGTGAACTTAAAAAGTTGGCCCTCAGTACTTTTCTATTGTCCATACTCTTCTATGCGGCAGTAAATTATTTTTTGTAATTTTGAGATATAACCAGATAAACTTTAAGGAACGTGGAGCAACCGATTAAAATTTTGATTGTAGAGGACAACGTCATCATTGCGGATGATATGCAGTCCATGTTGGAAGAGATTGGTTATGAGATCGTGGACAATGTCATTGTTTACGAGCAGGCCGTGGAAGTATTGAAGAACAACCATGTTGACTTGGTTTTGATCGACATTATCTTGGCTTCTGACAAAACAGGGATAGACCTTGGAAAGCACATCCGCGATGCGTACAATATTCCATTCATTTTTGTGACCTCCAACTCGGATAGGGCCACGGTTGAAAATGCCAAAACGGTAAAACCGGATGGGTATTTGGTGAAGCCATTTGAGCAACAAGATTTGTATACTTCCATAGAAATTGCCCTTTCCAACTTTAACTATTCAAAAAAAGCGGAAATAAAGGAAACGGACAGTGAGGATGGAGATACCATCACATCCAACTCAGTGCTCAAAGACTCCATATTCGTAAAAAAGCAACATTTGTATTACCGAATCCAGTTCGGTGACATTCAATTTATCAAAGCGGACAACGTGTATTTGGAAGTGAACACGGTGGACAAGAAATTCTTGGTGCGCTCTCCCTTGAAGGATTATTTGGAAAAATTGCCCAAGAACAAATTCTACAGGGCGCACAAATCCTATATTGTGAATGTGGACCATATTGATGCCATCAACTCCAAGGATATTATGATCAATAACAACTTGATTCCCATTTCCAAGGATTTCAAAGAGTTCATCCTCTCCTCAATGAACAGTTGATTCTTGAGGAACAATAAGATATGATAAAGTGCCCGATCGGGCACTTTTTTTATGCCACAATCCCTTTTAAATACATGACCACAACTTTCACGGGGTTCACAACAAAATTTTCATGCTTCGGGAGGATGCCGGTATTTTAGCAATGTAATTGATTCAGAAAGTAATTTTTTCATTTTCATATAGTGTTCTCGTAAAAGGGTCTTGTTCAAATTGGCAAGGCCTTTTTTGGTTTGGTACATGGGCCAATACTCCGTAAAATCCATGAAATGCACAAAACATCGACAAAAGACACTTTCACATAACCAAAGGGTGGTTTCACAACAGAAATTTGGGGTTTCACAACATTGGTGGGCAAGTCTTTCCGTTTGGATTTAATTTTGGGGGTAAACTAGCGTTCTTTATATACCCCATACTTGCATTGCAAAGCTTTATTTTTTGCTTAGGCAGATTTGCCATTTTGCGTAATGGGGACATGAAAAAGGGCACAAACAGTAGTATGGACCTTGAGGGTAATTCCCAAGGTCGATATATTTAATAGATTAATGGGACGTTACGTAAGATTCTTATTTGCCACCATATACTTTGCTTTCCTATTCAGTGGTTCTGCGCAATCCATCACTGGTGAGGAACCCAATACCCTAAAGGAGTTTCAGGATATAAACACCCCATCCGGGAGGTTCAATGTCTTTTTCAATTCCGTGAACAGGTACCAAGAACATTCGGCATACGATTGGTTGGATACTGTAAAAATATACCTCTCCAATGCCCAAAAGACCAATGACACCATAGCCACAAGACTATATCAGGTTATGCAGGCCCAGATATACAATGATCTTGGGGAATACGACAAAAGTACCGCGCTGGCCAAGGAGCTCTATTTTGCCAAGGATTCCTTGGACACCGAATCACAAAAAATTGTTTTGGATGTCTTGGATGACAATTATGCCAATCTCCAATTGTATGACAAGCAGATTGAGATCCGTAAGCAGAAGCGGGAAATGGGCATTACGGAAAATGTGGCCTTTTATGATATTTACAGCAACTTGGGACTCTACCGAAAGGCTCGGAACCAATACATCATGGAGGTAAAACCAACCATAGCGGACAATGATTCCTACGGGTTGGCCAAATACCACAGTAAAGTGGGCAATTACCTGAGATTGGACAATTCGGCCCCAACTGCTCTAAGCGAATTAAAAAAGGCAAAAGCTTATTTGGATGTCTATCTCAATGACATTTCGGCACAAAAGAGCGAAGCTGAGATATTTGAGAGCGACTTGCTCAAAGCAGATATCGAAGGCAATATTGCCAAATGTCACGTCATGTTGGGGGAATACGAGCAAGCCATCCCCTTGCTCAAGGGCAGTATTGAAGCTTTGGAAGTTTCTCCCAAAAATGCCCACAGAAACGAAATCATTGAAAACACGCTTTATTTGGCCGATGCCAATCTGCAATTGGAGCGTTACACAGAAGCCAAAAAAAGTCTGGATGTTGATTTTGAGAATATTGGCATACTCCAAAGCATCAAAAGGAACAGTTTGTTGGCAGCCTATTATGATAAGGTCGAAAACTACAAAAATGCGGCCATGTATTATAAGCGCAATGAGCGGATAAAAGATTCCCTTGCGCAAAAACAGTCCTCCATTATCAAGCAGCAATTGGTGACCATTGTGGCCAATGAGGATTTGGAAAATTCCCAACGTTTGATCGACGAACAAAAAAGGATCAATGAATTGGCGCGTAGTGAGATGAAGGCCAAGGATGAGCGCATCAATTTGGTGTTCATTTCCTTGATTTTCACTTTGCTTGGTTTTGCAGGATTGGTATATGCCTATGTAAAGAGTATAAAAAACCAGCGGTTGATCGCGGAGCAGAACCACATCATAGAGAATGCGCTTATTGAAAAGGATTCCCTGTTGAAGGAAATCCACCATAGAGTAAAGAACAACCTTCAGATGGTTTCCAGTCTTTTGAGCCTGCAGACAAAAAATACACGGAGCAAGGCCGCCATTGAAGCCTTGGAAGAAGGAAAGAGCAGGGTAAAGGCCATGGCATTGATCCACCAAAAGTTGTATCAGAACGATGACCTTTCCGTTATTGAAATGCAGGGATATATTGAAAGTTTGATCAACAGTGTGCAATCGGTTTATAAGAAAGGTGGCCACAACATCAGCATAACCATTGATGCCGAAGGTACCGAGCTGGATATAGACCGTGCCATTCCGTTTGGATTGATTTTGAACGAATTGGTATCGAACTCCTTTAAATATGCGTTTCCGGAGAATGATGAGAACGGAAAAATTTATATCCATCTCAGAAAAAATGGGGAACAGGGTTATTTTGAATACACAGACAATGGGGTAGGACTTCCAGAAGATGCCGAGGAGCGTGCCCATTCCTCCATGGGTATCCGACTGATGAACAGACTTGTGAACCAGCTTCAATCCAAATTGAACATTGATAGGGATAATGAAGGGGTGCGGTTCTGGTTCAACTTTAGCTAAGATCTTTTCTGCTTGGGCTTTTTAAAATGGTTACATTTGATACCATTGGATGAAAGCACATTACAGAAAGTACACCCTTGACTTTAAAAGACCCAGTGGGACCTCCCGTGGCATTCTTACCCAAAAGGAGACCTGGTTTTTGATTCTCGAAGAAAAAGGCCACCTTGGTATAGGGGAGTGTGGTATTTTAAGGGGGTTGAGTGTGGACGATGTCCCCGAATACGAAGAACAACTTGCCTGGGTTTGTGATAATATGGATTTGGGTGAGATGGAGCTACTAAACAGGCTTCAAGAGTTTCCTTCCATTCAGTTTGGACTGGAACAGGCTTTTCGCTCATTAAAGTCCTCGAATCCATTTGAATTGTTCCCTTCGGAATTCACCCAAGACGAAGCGCCCATATCCATCAATGGTTTGATTTGGATGGGGGATGAGTCTTTTATGCTTTCCCAATTGGAGCAGAAATTGGCGGAAGGGTTCCGCTGCATCAAGATGAAGATAGGGGCCTTGGATTTCGAGAAGGAAATGGCCATTTTGGAAAGTATTCGTAACAACTTTGGTCCAGATGAAATTGAACTTCGGGTAGATGCCAACGGAGCATTTACACCTCATGAAGCTTTGGGAAAACTCCAACGATTGTCAGAATACCAATTGCATTCCATAGAGCAGCCCATCAAGGCTGGTCAATCTACGGAGATGGCAGATTTATGCAAAAATACTCCCTTGCCCATTGCCTTGGATGAGGAACTCATAGGCGTGTTCAGTGTAACAGAAAAAGAAGAATTGCTACAAACCATTCAACCCCAATATATTATATTGAAACCAAGTTTGGTCGGCGGCTTTTCTGGGAGTTTGGAGTGGATTGATTTGGCCAAAAAGCAGGGAATCGGGTGGTGGATCACCAGTGCCTTGGAGAGCAATATAGGACTCAATGCCATTGCTCAATGGACATACACCTTGGGCAACCAAATGCCACAAGGTTTGGGCACTGGAAGCTTGTATACCAACAATTTTGAGAGTCCATTGGAAGTGGGGCACGGCAATTTGTGCTATAAGTCGAATAAGAATTGGAAAAATGATTTAATTAAAAGTTTATGTATATAGAACAAGGCTATAAAGGAGAAATTGGGTTATGGAAATATTTTGTGATTCCGTTGGCATTTATGGGTTTTATGGTAATGAACTATATCATCACGATCAATTCGCCCATAAGTGTGGAGGACACCATGCAGCAGTTGATAGAGCAGCTAGGTTCCAATACGGTATTGATTATTCTTTTGCTGCCCTTGTCCGTTGGATTGTTGGTGGTATGGGGCTGGACCTATTTGGTCCATAGACAGTCCATAACCTCGTTGACCACCTCCAGAAAAAAAGTGGACTGGAAGCGGATTTTTTTCTCCTTTGGTTTATGGACCGTACTGACACTACTTCTGACAGGAATTGATATTTACGCTTCCCCGGATAAATATGTGCTCAATTTTGATTGGGCCAAGTTTGTTCTGTTGGCGATTATTGGGGTTGTCCTGATTCCCATGCAGACCAGTTTCGAAGAGTACCTTTTTAGGGGACATATGATGCAGGGTCTAGGTATTTTGGCCAAAAACCGATGGGTGCCCTTGGTAGTCACCTCCACTTTATTTGGTTTGATGCATATTGCCAATCCGGAAGTGGAAAAGCTGGGTCATGGAGTTTTGGTCTATTATATCGGTACCGGTTTTTTCTTGGGAATCCTCACCTTGATGGATGAAGGACTGGAGCTCGCCTTGGGTTTTCATGCTGCCAACAATTTAATAACGGCTTTATTGGTCACAGCGGATTGGACGGCTTTTCAAACCAATTCTGTTTACAAAGATATTTCTGAACCTGCTTTGGGGTGGGATGCGTTGATTCCCGTGTTTGTGATTTTCCCCTTACTGTTATGGTTCTTCTCCAGAAAATATGGATGGAAAAACTGGAAACAGCGATTGTTCGGAAAGGTAATGACCAAAGAGGAATTTGTAGCATTGACCCATGGGGAATCCGATATGGCATAATATCCATCCAGCTTTTAAGCTCAACGGTGTTCCGTACTCCTTTAACGAACTTTTGGATAAAGGGCATGCCTTGGTCAAGGAAGGCAGTGTTTTTGAGCGTGATATGGGCACCTTTTTATTGGGCTGGCTTTCACAGGACCCTGCACAAGAGGTTTTTACCTCCGGGTCTACGGGAGCGCCTAAGAAAATCAATTTAAAGAAGGAGCATATGGTCAATTCCGCCAAGGCTACCGGTCAATATTTCAACATGGATGCGGGTCATACGGCCTTGCTTTGTCTGCCTTTTTCAGGGATTGCCGGCAAAATGATGTTGGTCCGTGCCATGGTCTTGGGCTGGCAATTGGATTATGTGGAACCCACCTCCACACCCTTGACCCGTACCAGCAAACGATATGATTTCGCGGCCATGGTTCCGCTGCAAGTGCAAAACTCACTGGAACAATTGGGGCAGGTTCGCACATTGATCATAGGAGGGGCACCGGTAAATGCAACTCTTAAAAAAAAGCTGGGTACCCTTGGCACCCACTGTTATGAAACCTATGGCATGACCGAAACCGTGACCCATATTGCCCTAAAAGCCATTAATGGTCCCAAAGGTTCCGATATTTTTCAGACACTTCCCGGGGTTAACATCTCAAAGGATAAGAGGGGATGTTTGGTCATAGAAGCTCCAGCTATTGCATCAGAGGCTATAGTGACCAATGATTTGGTGGACATTGTTTCGGAAAACACCTTTCAGTGGTTGGGTAGGTTTGATTCCATTATAAATTCTGGAGGAATAAAACTGGTTCCTGAAAAGATAGAAGAAAAGCTATCCCCACTTTTCAATTCCAGATTTTTTGTAGCAGGAGAGCCCGATGAAAAATTGGGACAACGTTTGATTTTGATAGTAGAAGGAACTTGCAATACAAAGCAGCTCCTTCTAGAAATAAAATCCCTTGAAACGCTTCAAAAGTTTGAAGTGCCCAAAGTCATTTATTGCGTTCCCAAATTCATTGAAACCAAAACGGGGAAAATATTGCGCAATGAAACACAGGAACTTACTTACACTGTGTAAGCTTTTTTTTCATATCTTCATAGAGTTCCCCAATTGATTTATAATCAGTTATATCATTGAAATCTCAAAAAAAAAATGAAAAACACACTATTGTTTTTGGTTTTGTGTGCGGTGCTGCCACTTTACCCCCAAGCTACGGATAGGATGGTTGCCGGACAGGTCACCGATGTTTGGGAAACCCCTATAGAAGATGTGAACGTTTTGGTAAAAGGTACGGAGCGTGGGGTACAGACCGATGCGGAAGGAAGGTTCTCTTTAAATGCCGACACAGGGGAAGTGTTGGTGTTTTCTGCAGTAGGGTATGGCAATGTGGAAATGGAGATACTGGAAATGGAAGAAAGATTTAAAATCATCCTTTCCCCTAGGACCACAAAGTTGAAAGAGGTGGTTGTGGAAGAGGCCAAGCGTAAGACTAGACAGGACCTGTTGGTAGACTATGCCACCAATAAAAATTTGATCAAGACCACAATAGGTATTTTGGACAAAGATCGTTCTTCCACGGCCTTGGAAATTATTGATGGTGATAATCTGTTGCCAGTGGGTCCGGATTTTTTGGCGTCTTTGCAGAATTTTAACCTTAATATGCGGGTAGTTAGGCCTCCTGAAGCCCCGTATGGTGAAGTGAACGTGTATTTACGCAGAATCTCTTATATGGATGTTACAGGAGATTCCCTTCGGACTTCACAACCCAGGGCTATTTTTGATGTGGATGGTTTTGTGCAGGAAACGGCTCCTACCTATTTAACCGGTTCGGATATTGACCGAGTGGCCATATTGGAACGTAATGCAGCCGTAAGCCGCTATGGGCCAAGGGCTATTGGTGGGGTAATCATCATTAATACCAAAGCCAAAAGTGAAATGGATGCGTTGGGGTATGGCAAGGATTATACCACGGCCGATGTGCGCAATAGTATGAACCACTTGTTTGAAGAAGCAGATTATGTACCTGCAATTCCGGAGTATATGGAAGCCTTTGGAACCATTGCCTCAGAAGGAGTGGCAATGGAGTTGTTCCAAACGAGCAAGGGAGATTACATGAAGGATTCGTATTTTCTAATGGATATGGCGTATTATTTTCGAGAACGTTGGAAAGACGAAAAGGAAGCAAACAATATCCTAAAGGAAATTCATGAAGAATTTTCGCAAAACATACCTGCTTTGAGAGGTTTGGCCTATAGGTACGCCTTATTGGGCAAACATGATAAGGCTTTGGAGATTTTCCTTGAAGTATTGGAGCAAGACCCCTTGTCCGCACAATCCTATTGTGATGTCGCACAGGCCTACGCGGAAAGAATGAACTATAAAAAAGTTTCCAAGACGTATGAAGATTATCAAGCCATGAGAGGGAATGATCTTCCTTATGATGCGTATGGCGCAGATTTGTTCATGACCACGGACTCTTATGGATATGTGAAGTCCAATAAAGAAAGACCGAGCTGGGAAAAAATAAACGAAGGAATGGGAGGAGAGATTTCACATACCCGAATCGCTTTGTCTTGGAACAACCCTGATGTTAAGATTGGGTTCCAATTGGAGGATCCCGAGTCTTCATTCAAGACATGGGAAGTAAAATCCCATGATGATGAAACGGACAGGGGATATGCCAGTACTCAATTTTTTCTGGATGAAAATGTGTCAGGTGAGTGGCTATTAAATTTACTTTATTATGAGAGTGAAACCCAAACCCCTACCTACTTGAGGATAACCAGTTATTTCAATTATGGACTTCCCACGCAGCGTTCGGAAACCCGGGTACTAAAATTAACCCAAGAATATGAAGGGAATGGTTTGGTAAAGATCAATACCTCCATGGGAACATTAGGGAAATAGTTTTATAAACTCTATCCGGGCCGGGGAAGGAAGTGACTTTTAACGAACAAAATTGGTATTGAATAGATTGAAGGTTATCGCATAAGGGCGAAATTATCAATCTTCAACCGTGATTTTATCCTGCCGTTCCATTTGCGCAACGCCTCAAGGTCATCCCCATGATCGGTCTCCTTCCTCATGTTTTTGGCTTCGGCATTGGCGCCATCGTAGACCTCATCGTAAATGGCTTTCATTTCGTCAAAGGTCATCCCTTCCTTGATTCGGGAATTGGCCAACTGTCTATATATCTCATAGATGTCAAAGAGCAGATTAATGTAAATAAGTTTGTTTCTGGTATGCTCATGATGAAATTCGGAAGAGTTGATATCCATAAGGGTTCTTCCGACAATTTTTCTGTTTCCGTTCCAATCCCAGTACATATCCAGCATATAACCAATATTGATCTGGTTCTTTCCTTTGGGGCCAGAGGTTTTCCTTAGAACTTGAAAGGGGGAATCATAGTCCTTTCCCGTTTTATATTCCTTGTCACCTTGAATCCCTTTGGGAACATCCTCGGTTTCATCGCGTAAATGGTCCCATTCAAAACGTTTGTCTTCTTGCCATGAAAGGACCGATGGGCGGGCATAGGCCAAATCTTCGATAGGAATATAGCTGTCATAATTGATCAGGTACCCTTTTTCTTTCATATAATCCAAAGATCTTTGGTCATTGAAGCTTTTTGGGTATTGGTAATTGGTTTCCCAAAAATCATCGGATGCCTGTAGGGCGATTATTTTATCATAGTCATTGCTAAAGGAAATGTCCTTTGTAAAATAAGGTTCTTCAAACGATTTATTGTAATCATAGAAATAGATGAATGTTCGTGAATTGATGATTTCCGAAATACTTTCCGTAGTGTAATTCATCTGAAAGGAGAAATCCAAATATTGGATTTTCCCATAATCCAAAGGATTGAAAACAATATTGAACCCAATTTCCATGGGGGTCAGGGAAACGGTTTCATTTATGGAGGTCAGGGCATTGGTCACGGGGTCCTTGATGCCAAGCTCAATTTTTTTGACAATCAACTTCTCATAATCCACAATCATTTTTCCATAGAACAACCTTCCATTCGGGTTTTTGGGTGTAAAAGAAAGCGATGCTTCTTCTTGGGTGCACGAACTGCAATCGTCAATTCGAACCATATATTTTCTTTTGAGGGCATTGTAGTCCATATTGCCAGGGTGATCGGGCAATATTTGACCGGTTTCCTCGAAAAAGGTAAAATCACTTAAAATCTGGGTGTTGTCCAGACTGTAAAACGCAAAAGATTTGTTGAGGCCAAATCGTCCGCTTTTGACTTTTAGATCCGTAATACCTCCTGAAAGGCTTTGCTTACTATTATAAAAACCTTCTATCTGTTCTAGGGGGATGCCTCTCACAGCGGAGGTTAGTGTTAAAAAGGCCTTGCTTGAAGTGGTTTCCCCTTGTTGCCTATACTTTTGAACAATATTGTCCAACAATCTGTAAGGGTATTCCTTGTCCTCACCAGCGGTGAGCACAACTTCTTGTAGGGTGGAAACATCGGGCTCCAAAAAAAGGTTGGACTCATCAGTAAAGTATGTCAAGGGCACTATTTTTGTTTTAAACCCTAAATGCCGTACTTCCATGGAATCTTTTTGGATATGACCGTCCACGGCAAATTTGCCATCCTCATTGGTGATGGTGTGATGGGTATCCTCTCCAAAAACGGTAATTGTGGAAAAGGGTAGTGGTTCTTGGGTGGCTTTATCAAAGACAACCCCCTCAATTTTTGTTTGTGACCAACCTACAGCGCAAACAAATAACATTAGAAAACAAACTTTCTTCATCCTTGTTTAGTTTAATGGGGGAGATTTCCTTGACTTCTAATATAAGCATTTGATTTCTAGTAAGAAAACAGCTTTCATGCGTATCGGACAATCATTGATGCCACATTGATTGGATATGGATGGATTTTGTAACTTCATCCAAAATCAACCCTATGAACAGACTGTTTACCATCCTTGGCATATTTTCATGTTTTGTATTGCAATCCCAACAAATCCTTCCCGAAGTGGAACGCGCTCGGGTGGTAGATGAATTGCTGGAAGATCGGTTTACCAATCTACTTCCAAAGTTGATGGATGATGTAGGGGTGGATATGTGGATATTGATTTCACGGGAATACAATGAAGACCCGGTCCTTCGGACCATGCTTCCTGCCACCTGGTTGAACGCAAGGCGAAGGACCATCCTACTGTTTTATCGGGACAAGGAAAAGAACACCATGGACAAGCTCGCCGTGGCACGTTATAATGTCGGGAAAAGCATCGTTTCGGCATGGGACAAGGAAAAGGAACCCGATCAATGGAAGCGGTTAATGGAGTTGATCGCAGAGCGAAACCCAAACAAAATTGGATTGAACTTCTCCAAAGACCACAATATTGCAGATGGTTTGGACAAAACAGATTACGATGAGTTCATGCAGAATCTACCCAAGAAATTCCATTCAAGAGTGGTTTCCGCCGAATCATTGGCCGTACGTTGGATTGAAACCCGTACCGAACGTGAAATGGTCATCTACGATCAATTGGTGGATATTACCCACGATATCATTGCAGAAGCATTTTCGGAAAAAGTGATCACTCCCGGGGTGACCACAACCACTGAGGTGGAATGGTGGATGCGACAAAAAGTGACCGACCTGGGACTGGAAACATGGTTTCATCCAACTGTCGACATCCAGCGGAATAGTGAAGAATTGGTGGGCCATTTATATTCCTTTTCAGGCCGTCCAGATGATATGGTGATACTGCCAGGGGACCTCTTGCATTGCGATTTTGGAATTACCTATTTGCGCCTCAATACAGATTGTCAGGAGTTGGCCTATGTACTCAAACCTGGGGAAACGGAAGCCCCTTCATTTTTGGTGAATGCCCTGTACGACGGAAACCGAGTGCAGGATTTCCTTACCAAAAACATGATCAAGGGAAGAACAGGAAACCAAATATTGGCCAAAGCACTACAAGATGCCAAGGATAATGGATTGCAACCAGCCATTTATACCCATCCGTTGGGAACATATGGCCACTCTGCAGGGACTACTATTGGCATGTGGGATGCACAAGGAGGGGTTATGAAGGACGATGGTGAAAACTACCCCCTAAACCCTAATACGGTTTATGCCATAGAATTGAATGCTACCGTGAACATACCCGAATGGAAACGGGACATTCGCATTATGTTGGAAGAAGCTGGCTTTTATGGAGAGAACGGTTTCAGATATGTAAATGGCAGGCAGACCGAATTACTACTGATCCCAAGGATAAAACAGCAACAAGGCTATTGACCTATACCCATGTAAAATGGGTTTTTGGTTCTGGCGAACTTAGGGAGGAAGGCTTTTATTTCCTTAATAGCTGGATGACTGTGATACGGTTTTAATTCGTAACGTGCAGGGAACTAAATATTTAAATAATATTTTTAACTTGTAGGAAATTAGCCAAAAAACACATCGCCATGCTTCGTAAAATTGTGTTTACCGTTTTCCTGTTATCGTTTTCAATGATTTTTTCCCAATCCCAGATAAAGAAGGTATGGGGTAGGGTATCGGATGGGGCATCACCCATATCCAATGTCAACATTGCCGTGAAGGGTACAGACACTGGCGTGCAGTCCAACACGGATGGAACCTATGAAATTTATGTGGATGAAGGACAGACTTTGGTTTATAGTTATGTGGGTATGCGGACCATTGAAATCATTGTGGAAGACATTACCTCGGTCTTAAACGTGACCTTGTATCCCAATATTGAGCAATTGGATGAAGTAGTGGTGACCAAGAAAAAAAAGAAAACCCAAAAAGAACTGTTGTATGAGTATGAATCCAACAAAAACCTGATCAAAACCGGATTCGGTATTTTGGACAAAGATAGGGTGGGGTATTCCCTGAGAATTTTTGATGGGGATGAGCTCAACCCGGCAGCCATTGATTTGGTTCGGGCACTTCAAGGAAGACTTCCGGGGGTAATTATAGAGCCATCACCGGATGATCCAAATATCCCGGTGATGTATCTTAATACTATGAAGAAACTTTTGGGCCAAAGCGCAATTTATGAAGTGGATGGTATGGTGTATAGAACCGCGCCAACTTTTGTCCTTCCCAATAATATCAAGCGGGTGGCAGTGATTGGTAGTTTGGCGGGAGCCTCCAAATATGGAACGGGATCGGCAGGTGGAGTTATAGTGATCAACACAAAAACGGGTAATTACGCAACAAGAGAACCTGGAACGAATAAACCTTACGATTTGGCCCGGCGACGGGATAATTATTTTGAAAAAGGAAGTGCCGTGGCCATTTCCAAGATGGCGCTCCCAAAATATATAGAGGAACTATCTGTGGTTGCCAGTGAAGAAGAAGGTATTGCGCTATATCAGGAATTGGAGAAAAAGTATCAAACTTCTCCTTTTTTCTATCTGGATATGTTTTCTTTTTTTGGTGAAAAGTGGAAAGATGGTGAGATGCAAAAAACCATTGGTGAAGAAATTCAGAACAAGTTTGCCACGGATCCTACAGTACTCAAGGCATTGGCATATCTACTGGAGCAACAAAACCAGTACGAATGGGCCAGTGACCTATACAAACAGATTTTTGCCATGAGGCCCCATTACGCCCAATCCTATTCGGACTTGGCAAGGAGTTATGAAAATATGGGTGCGGTGGAAAGTGCTGTGGTCCTCTATGCACGCTATTTTGATTTAGTGGAGAAATCACTTTTGGATTCTTCCAAAACCTTTGCACCCATCATTAAAAGAGATATCAATAGCCTGTTTTCCAGACAAGGTTCCCTAATAGGAAGTACAAGTGTCGTCCAGACAGAAGACGAGGATTTTGACGGTGTCCGTTTGTTGTTCGAATGGAATAACAGCGAAGCAGAGTTTGAGCTTCAGTTGGTCAACCCAGAGAATCAATATTATTTATGGGAACATACGATGTTTTCCAATGCAGAGCGAATTCAAGAAGAAAAAACCAACGGGTTTTCATCTGAAGATTATCTGTTCTACAAACCCATTCAAGGCAATTGGACAATAAATGTCAAATATTTAGGGAACAAAAGCTTGACCCCATCGTATCTTAAAGCCACCATATTCTATGATTTTGGCACCAAAAACCAGCGTAAGGAAATCAAAGTTTTTAAACTTACCGCTAAAAACATTAACCAGGCCCTTTTCCAAATAAAAAATGGTAGCTCCACAACAACATTTTAAAAATGACCAAGCTATTGTCTATAATGATTCTCGCCTTTGGGGTTTTTTGGGGAACTCATGTACAGGCCCAAAACACCGAGAATGTTACCATCTGTTGGGATGTATCCCTCTCTATGCAAAACCGGGATATTGAAAAGGATTTCTATTTCTTGGATGCTTACTTTAAAACAGCCCAGAATGCCAAGGTTACTGTTCTGACCTTTAGTGATCAAGTTTTGTCAAAGCATGACTTTGTGGTTTCCGCTGGTAGTTGGACCGACATTAAGGAAAAACTCAAAGGACTTTCTTATGATGGCGCTACATCCTATGCATCCTTAGGAAGTTATGTAACCGGTGGCACCATACTCTTGTTCACCGATGGAAGACAGAATCTCGGGACAAGCACCCCCAACTTTGGAGGAAAATTGTTCATCATTAATAGTAATAAGAGCTTTGATAGAGGAAGCCTTAATTTATTATCTATCATGAATAATGGTGATGTGGTGAATTTTATGGAAAAGAAAGAGATGGATGAATCCATTGACCCCATTGAGGAATACTCTGGAACCATTTTAAGTGGTACTGCAGGTTTGTCCAATGCCGAAGTCTATATCCAAGGTAACGAGGAGGACAAAGTAAGATCGGATGAAAAAGGAGGCTTCAGTATTCATGGGAAGCCAGGGGATACCCTTATTGCGATGTACGGAGACAAAATGGAAAAACAGGTTTTGGGGGATTCCAAGACGATGAATTTTTCATTGGGCGATGGAGGTGTACAGTTACAGGAAGTAGTGGTGAGTGAAAGAATAGCAGAACCAGAAGAAAAGATAATCACAGCCTATGGGGAAGAGAACAAAGATGCCGTGGGTTATGCCGTTCAATCCATTACTGAAGACGATATCCCTGATGCCGCATCCACGGTCAATATGGCCGTACAGGGAAAATTTTCAGGAGTCAATTTGGGGAATAATGAAGATTTGAGCCAAGTCAGAATGCGTCCTCGGAATACTATTTTGGGAAATGTTTATGGTCTGATTGTGGTCGATGGGGTTCCTCTGAGACAATCAGGATCACACAGTGGAGTGGTGTACAGTACAGATTTTGTAAATCCGGAAAACATTGCAGACATCACGGTTTTAAAGGGTTTGGCCGCTACCAATAAATATGGTAGTTTGGGGGCTAACGGAGTATTGTTGATCACCACAAAAACGGCAACATATGCCAAGCAAACCGGTGAGAAGAAGGACTTGGCCCGTTTGACCGATAATATCTACGAAGAAAAAATCAAGGTAAATACCAAAACCTTGGTCACTCCATATTTAAAGGAATTAAAAGGAGGCAAAAATATCAGGGAGGCGTATGATATCTATCTTGCCCAAAGGGCAAAATATCAAAATGAACCATCGTATTTCTTGGATGTCTCCAATTTCTTTTTTGGGACCAGTCCAGGAATTGCCTTGCGTATTTTGTCCAATGTTTTGGAAAGCGAGGACACCGATTATGGCACTTTGAGAAGCCTATATCTGCGGTCCGTGGAAATCGAAAATCATAGTATGGCCCTTTTGGCGGCCAACCGATTGTTCGAAGTGTTTCCCAACAAGATTCAATCCTATTTGGATGTGGCCATTTCACAAGAACAATTGGGAAACTATCAGGAAGCACTCAATATGTACAATGGGATGCTAACGGGCGAAGCCAATCCTCAATTGAATTTTAGGGGAATGGAAAAGGTAGTGGGAGCAGAGGTACGAAACTTGGTGAACAAACATAGGGCGGAGTTGGATATCTCAAAGGTCAACCCAAAATACCACAACAACCTTACCTATAATGCCCGGTTGGTGTTGGATTGGAACCAACCAGATGCTGAATTTTCCGTACAGTTTGTAAATCCGCAGAAACGATTTTTCACTTGGGAACATACTGAGGTAGGGGACCGAAAAAGAATCTTGGATGAACTGGAAAACGGGAATTCCACGGAGCAATTTGAAATTGTGGGTTCCGATACCAAGGGAGAATGGATTTTGAACGTCACTTATGACGGGAACAGAACCCCTGCCAACAAAGCGGCTACGTTTCTAAAATGTAGTGTTGAGTACAATTTTGGAAAGCCTAACCAAAGAAAAGAGGAATTTTTAATCCGTTTACAGGAAGTGGAGGAAGAGGTCCAATTGGCCAAATTCTCTGTGGATTGAGCTATACCTGAAGTACACCCATATTGAATTTTTTCTCGATGGGGGCATGGTTGGCAGCATCAATCCCCATGCTGATCCATTTCCTCGTATCCAAGGGATCTATAATGGCATCCGTCCATAACCGTGCCGCGGCATAATAGGGGGATATTTGGTTGTCATACCGCTGTTTGATTTTATCAAACAATTCTTTTTCCTTTTCGGCATCCAAAGGTTGTCCACTTTTTTCAAGGGAAGCCTTCTCAATCTGCAACAGCACCTTTGCGGCTGAGTTTCCACTCATCACGGCAAGTTCGGCACTGGGCCAAGCCACGATCAATCTAGGGTCATAGGCTTTGCCGCACATGGCATAGTTACCTGCCCCGTAGCTGTTTCCTATGATTATGGTGAATTTGGGTACCACGGAATTGCTAACCGCGTTCACCATTTTGGCACCATCCTTAATGATGCCCCCATGCTCGCTCTTGCTGCCTACCATGAAACCGGTTACATCCTGCAGGAACACCAAGGGAATCTTCTTTTGGTTGCAGTTGGCAATAAAACGGGTGGCTTTATCGGCCGAATCAGAATAAATGACCCCACCAAAACGCATTTCGCCTTTTTTGGTCTTGACCACTTTCCGTTGGTTGGCCACAATGCCCACGGCCCAACCATCAATTCGGGCATAGCCGGTCAAAATAGTTTTACCATAGCCCTCTTTGTATTGTTCAAACTCGGAGTTGTCCACCAATCGTTTTATGATTTCAAGCATATCGTATTGATCGCTCCGTGAACTTGGGAGGATACCGTAAATATCTTCTTGGTTTTCCGTTGGGTCTTTTGCTTCAACCCGATTAAAACCAGCTTTGTCAAAATCACCGATCTTGCCCACGATACTTTTAATTTTATCGAGCGCATCCTTATCATCCTTGGCCTTGTAATCCGTGACTCCACTGATTTCGGAATGTGTGGTGGCCCCGCCCAGGGTTTCGTTATCAATGCTTTCACCAATGGCCGCTTTTACCAAATAACTGCCTGCCAAGAAAATGCTTCCTGTTTTATCAACAATAAGGGCTTCATCGCTCATAATGGGTAAATAGGCCCCGCCGGCCACGCAACTGCCCATAACCGCAGCAATCTGGGTAATGCCCATACTGCTCATGATGGCATTGTTCCTGAAAATGCGACCAAAATGCTCTTTGTCCGGGAAAATTTCATCCTGCATAGGGAGGTATACCCCGGCACTGTCCACCAAATAGATAATGGGCAGTTTATTCTCTATGGAAATCTCCTGTGCTCTTAGATTCTTCTTTCCGGTAATGGGAAACCAGGCTCCAGCTTTCACCGTGGCATCATTGGCCACCACCACACATTGCTTTCCTTGGACATATCCTATTTTCACCACCACCCCGGCAGACGGACAGCCACCATGCTCCTCATACATTCCATCTCCTGCAAACGCGCCAATTTCAACAGCATTGGAATCGGGGTCCAACAAATAATCAATACGCTCACGGGCGGTCATTTTGCCCTTTTCGTGATGCTTTTCAATGCGTTTCTTTCCCCCTCCAAGTTTAACCTCGGCTAGTCGTTTCCGCAGTTGGGAAAGCATCAATTTATTATGGTCTTCGTTTTTATTGAAGTTGATATCCATGTACTGTCAATTTCTTCTTATTGGCTAAAGATAAGGAGTTATAATCATTACTTTTGATTCCATATGGAAACTAAGATACGGTGGGGCATCGTGGGCCCGGGAAAAATTGCACGGAAGTTTATATCGGATTTACAATTGGTGGAAGATGCCGAGGTTGCAGCAGTAGCTTCCCGTTCATTGGGCAAGGCAAAGGATTTTGCCGACGAATATGCCATTGAAAATGTGTTTGGAAGCTATGGGGAACTATTTGCTTCAGACACTGTGGATGTGGTTTATATTGCCACCCCACATCGGTTCCACAAAGCATTGACTTTGCAAGCCCTTGAATCTGGTAAGCACGTACTTTGCGAAAAACCCTTGGGGGTGAGCAAACCAGAGGTGCAGGAAATGGTGGATGCGGCCCAACGGAACAAGGTTTTTCTTATGGAAGCACTGTGGTCCCGTTTTAATCCGGCCATTCAAAAAGTAAAGCAGTTGGTAGATAATGGGGAGATAGGGGATTTGACCCACATTAATGCGGATTTTGGGTTTTATGCCTTGGACAGGGATGAGGATTCCCGGGTGCTTAACCTTGATTTGGCTTCCGGTTCATTATTGGATATTGGTATTTATCCCATTTTTTTGGCCTACCTATTTTTGGGCAAGCCCAAGGAAATATTTGCAGCATCAAATTTTCACCCTAATGGAACGGAATTACAGACCTCAATGATTTTCCAGTATCCCCAGGCGCAAGCCGTGCTGTATAGTGGATTTACCAGTAGAACCCGTACCGAAGCGGAACTATCAGGAAGCCAAGGTGAAATCTTTCTTCCCTCCCGATGGCATGAGGCAGATGGGTATACTTTACTGAAAGATGGTGTTTCTGAAACTTTTGAACATCCGTTAAAAGGAATAGGGTTTTATTACGAGATTTTGGAGGTGCACCAATGCTTGAGGGCGAAGAAAGTGGAAAGTGATTTGTGGACGCATCAAAATAGTTTGGATGTGGCTGAATTACTGGACACTGTGCGTGAAAAATGCGGGATTCGGTTCCCTTTTGAGGGATAATCGACAAATAACCATTTTGGAATAGTCCATTTTTTACGATATTTGGACTTCTACTGAACGATATATATGGGAATGAACAAAAATACTGTGCTCGCTTGGGCCACTTGGATTATGATTTTTGTGGGAATCGGAATGATAGCTCTTGGCGCTTTCAAGTACGATGAAGTGGCCGGATACGGTTTTGGAGCAGTAGGCATAGGCTTTTTTGCCGTAGCTTGGGTTTTCAACGCACTCAAGGGACGGGTATAAGTTCTCTTTTTCTTAATTCTATAAACACAACCAAATGTCAGACGATAAAAAGGTCATTTTTTCAATGTCCGGGGTTACCAAGACCTTTAAAACGGCCAATACCCCCGTACTCAAAAATATTTATCTCAGCTTCTTCTATGGGGCTAAGATTGGGATTCTGGGTCTTAATGGTTCCGGTAAATCCACCTTGCTCAAGATTATTGCCGGAGTGGATAAGAACTATCAGGGTGATGTGGTATTTTCCCCAGGATATACGGTAGGATATCTGGAGCAGGAACCTCAATTGGATGAAGAAAAGACCGTACTTGAAATCGTCAAGGAAGGCGCTGCCGAGACCGTTGCTATTTTGGACGAATACAATAAGATCAACGATATGTTCGGTCTTCCCGAAGTATATGAAGATGCCGATAAGATGCAAAAGTTGATGGACCGTCAGGCGATACTTCAAGATCAAATTGACGCATCGAACGCATGGGAACTGGACACCAAATTGGAGATTGCCATGGATGCGCTGCGTACGCCTGAATCAGACAAGAAGATTGGGGTGCTTTCTGGCGGGGAACGAAGACGTGTGGCCTTATGCAGGTTATTGCTACAAGAACCCGATGTACTATTGTTGGATGAACCTACCAACCACTTGGATGCAGAGTCCGTACATTGGTTGGAACACCATTTGGCACAATACAAGGGAACGGTGATTGCCGTAACGCACGACCGTTATTTCCTGGATAATGTAGCTGGCTGGATTTTGGAACTGGATAGAGGTGAAGGCATTCCTTGGAAAGGGAATTACTCTGGATGGTTGGACCAAAAGGCCAAGCGTTTGGCACAGGAAAGCAAACAGGCCTCCAAAAGACAAAAAACTTTGGAACGTGAGTTGGATTGGGTTCGTCAAGGAGCCAAAGGAAGACAGACCAAGCAAAAGGCCCGTCTGAAGAATTATGACAAACTCCTTAGTCAGGACCAAAAACAGTTGGAAGAAAAACTGGAAATCTACATCCCCAATGGACCCCGATTGGGCACCAACGTTATTGAATCCAAGGGGGTAAGCAAAGCTTATGGGGATAAATTGTTGTATGAAGACCTAAACTTCAATCTACCCCAAGCAGGGATTGTTGGAATAATTGGCCCCAACGGTGCGGGTAAGACCACCATCTTTAGAATGATTATGGGAGAAGAAACCCCGGATAAAGGCGAGTTTATTGTTGGGGATACCGCCAAACTGGCCTATGTGGACCAATCTCATTCTAACATCGACCCAGAAAAGAGTATTTGGGAGAATTTCAGTGATGGACAAGAATTGGTGATGATGGGAGGGAAGCAAGTGAATTCCCGGGCCTATTTAAGCCGATTTAATTTCTCTGGTAGTGAGCAGAATAAGAAAGTAAACATGCTTTCCGGTGGAGAGCGTAACCGACTTCACTTGGCCATGACTCTAAAAGAAGAAGGCAACGTTTTACTTTTGGATGAGCCCACCAACGATTTGGATGTGAATACCTTGAGGGCTTTGGAAGAAGGTCTCGAAAATTTTGCAGGTTGTGCCGTGATCATTTCCCACGACAGATGGTTCTTGGATAGGATCTGCACCCATATTTTGGCTTTTGAAGGGGATTCACAGGTATATTTCTTTGAAGGATCTTTCTCCGATTATGAGGAGAATAAAAAGAAACGCTTGGGAACGGATATCATGCCCAAGCGTATCAAATACAAGAAACTTATTAGGTAGACGGGAATTTTACTCTTCTCCGCCGATATTTTTCAATCCTTCCTCAAGAAGTTTTCTGGCATTTTCCAGATAGGCTTTTTGGTGATACTCCAAACTATTGGAGTCAATGCTGTTGCCATTTAGGGTTCCAATGGTTTTTGAAAGCTCCACAAGCTGGTCAATGGCCTCTTTGGCCGAATTTAGTTTTTCGCTGGAGTGTTTCTCAAATACCTTGATCATCTCCATTTCCATAGCATTTTCAGGAGCTTCATCATCAGCATGGGCCTGGTGTTCCATAGTGGTGGTCGCATTATCAGCAATGGTCACCGTGGTAGAAGCACCTAAAGTACATTCATCCAAAATGGTGATCAGGTCATTGATTTGCCCAAGGGCCTTTTTGGTAAAGTACCTGCCAGCTTCCCAATCAACGGGTTCAATGGCTTTGTCCAAGGTCTCCAAGGCGTCTAAAGTTTTGTTCTCTGCCTTGGCGCAATCACATTCATTTTTGAACTGTTCCGATTTTTCAAGGGCCGTCAAAGCCCTTTCAGCATAATACATTTGGTGCTCAAAATTGGTGGCCGACATTCCTTTTTTGCAATGGTTCAGCGCATAGGTCACCTTGGAATAAAAATTGTCACATTGGGAAAAAGCAGCTTGTAGTGCACAGAAAAATGCAATAGCTACTAAAACATGGGATTTGGGAGCCATGGTAAAGTATTTTTTGATTTGGTTAAGTCTGTTATCTTAACGACAATGTAGGGGAAATATTTTATTCCATCAAAAATCGTCATTCGGATACCAATCCAATTGGATTACCCCAATACTGGGATTCCCTTTATTTACAAGCTCTTTAAACCTTTTCACATCACTTACATCGGGTCGACCTCTATAGTGGTATGGGTAGACTTCCTTGGGTTGAAATTCCAAAACGGCATCCGCGGCACTATCTTCGGTCATGGTATAGGGAAGGTTCATGCACACAAAAGCCTTGTCAATGTTTTTTAGGGCCCTCATTTCCGGAATGTCCTCGGTGTCCCCAGAAAAATAGAGACGCTGCCCACCAATAGTCAAGAGATACCCATTTCCACGTCCTTTGGTATGAAAATCCAACGCTTCTTCCCGTAAATTATACATGGGAATGGCTTCAATCGCTATTCCGGAATGGGTTTTGGTGTCCCCATTGTTCATGATATACAAGGCCAAGGTAGACTCGCTTGGAATTTCATCTGCAACAGCTTGGGGAAGAATAATTGTAGTGTTCTCTGTTGAAACTTCTTGGAGGGTCTCCAAATTAAAATGATCACCATGTATATCCGTCACCAAAATTATATCAGGGCTGTTTTGTCCTTCAAAAGCAGATTTCCCTCCTACAGGATCTATATATAAGGTAACATCATTCCATTCCAAAACTGCAGTGGCATGCTCAATAGGTATGATAGAGACTTCTGAAGGGATATCCATTTTGCTTTCAAAAACGGTTTCATGGGTTTCCTCCTGTGACTTATTTTTTGACTTGCAACTGGCAATCAACGCAATTCCTAAACACAAAATGGTAATTTTTTTTATCATGACGACTCTTTTGAAGTTCCTTTAAAATTAAGGTATCTGAATCTTTACAGTGATTTTTTTAAGATTATTTTATTTCAAATGATCCAAACAATAATCTGAAGCGTATATAAACCAAACACGATTGATTAAAAACCTTAAACGAGAATCAATTAACACAAAAAGTTATGACAGAAGCAAAAAATAACAACGGATTGAAGGTAATTGCTGGTTTGTTGGGTGTAGTTCTTTTGGGAACCATTATCTACACTGTTAGCCTTTACCAAGATAAAAAGGAGACCACTCAAGCCCTTACACAAGAAAAGGAGTTGGTTGTTGAAGATTTGAACAACTTGAAATCTGAGTACGACAAAGCTATCCTTGAAAGCAACGCCACTAACGAAGAGTTGGTTGCCGCTAGGGACAACATTGCAAAGTACATCGATTCAGTACAGGGTATGAAAGCCGATATCGCTTCCCTTTCAAGATACAGAAGACAAGTAAGCGTTCTAAAGGCTGAAAGAGAAAAACTATTGAAACAAGTAGATTCCTTGACACAGTCCAACAGCTTGTTGGCCATGCAGCGCGACAGTACGTTCACCGAGTTGGAAAAACAAACTGTTTTCAACGATTCCTTGATCGTACAGAACACCCAATTGGCCGATGCTGTGGAAAGAGGTTCTGCACTTAACCTTTCTGTTATCAGCGTAGATGCTGTTAAGGAAAGAAGTAGCGGTAAATTGGTATCTACTTCAAGAGCAAGGGCTACCGATAAACTTAAAGTATGTTTTACAGTGGCCAACAACACTATTGCCGAGGCTGGTGACAGGGAGTTCTTCATTGAAGTATTGGGTCCTCAAGGAAACGTTCTTGGAGAAGGATTGACCAAAGCTACTGAGGAAGGAGCTTCCATTACATACAGCAAAGGAACCAACTTTTATTATGAGAACAGCTCCTTGGATGTATGTGATTACGTAAACAAACCTGCTGGTGACTACCAAAAAGGAAACTACATGGTCAATGTTTATGACAACAAGTTGAAATTGTTGGGTACTTCCAAATTTGAGTTGAAATAATACACACACTATCCATAAACCATAAAAGGCCCGTCCAATTTGGACGGGCCTTTTGTTTTTTTTTAGAAGGTTAGCAACTATTTTAAGCTGCCCACCATATCTTCCGGTTTTACCCAAGCATCATATTCTTCTGGGGTAACGTACCCAAGATTAACGGCCTCTTCCCGTAGGGTTGTACCATTTTTATGGGCTGTATTGGCAATTTCAGCAGCTTTATAATATCCAATTTTAGTATTTAACGCTGTAACCAACATCAAGGAGTTGTTCAAAAGGGTTTTGATCACTTGATGGTTGGGCTCAATACCCACTGCACAGTTTTCATCGAAACTCACGCAGGCATCACCCAATAGTTGGGCCGACTGAAGAATGTTTGCGGCCATCATGGGCTTAAATACATTCAGTTCATAATGGCCTTGCGTGCCGCCAACGCTTATGGCCACATCGTTGCCTAATACCTGTGCGCACACCATGGTAAGTGCTTCACATTGTGTGGGGTTTACTTTACCGGGCATAATGGAGCTTCCGGGTTCATTGGCCGGTATAATGATTTCCCCTATTCCGGAACGGGGACCTGAGGCCATCATTCTAATATCATTGGCAATTTTGTTGAGCGACACTGCCAATTGTTTAAGGGCGCCGTGGCTTTCCACAATGGCATCATGTGCCGCCAAAGCTTCAAATTTGTTTTCAGCAGTTATGAATGGAAGTTTGGTGAAATCCGCAATGTATTTGGCAACAAGGACATCATAGCCCTTTGGGGTATTAAGTCCAGTACCTACGGCAGTTCCGCCCAAGGCAAGTTCGCTCAAATGGGGCAATGTGTTTTTCAAGGCCTTCAGTCCGTGCTCCAACTGTGATACATACCCGGAGAACTCTTGTCCCAAGGTTAGGGGAGTGGCATCCATTAAGTGGGTACGCCCAATCTTCACGACTTCCTTAAACTCTTTGGATTTTTTCTCCAAGGTATTTTTGAGTTGTTCCACTCCCGGAATGGTTACCTCTACAATCTTTTTATAGGCGGCAATGTGCATTCCTGTGGGGAAAGTGTCATTGGAAGACTGGCTTTTGTTCACATCGTCATTGGGCTGGATGGTTTTTTCGCCTTCCCCAATTTTCTTGCCGGCAATTTCGTGGGCCCTATTGGCAACTACCTCATTGACATTCATGTTGCTTTGGGTCCCGGATCCTGTTTGCCAAATCACCAATGGAAATTGGTCATCGTGTTTTCCGGACAGGATTTCGTCGCAGACTTGGGAAATCAAATCCCTTTTTTCCACGGCAAGAACACCCAGTTCATGGTTGGCATGAGCCGCGGCTTTTTTCAAATAGGCAAAGCCATAGACCACGTCCAGGGGCATGGAAGCCGAAGGGCCAATCTTAAAATTGTTTCGGGAGCGTTCGGTTTGCGCCCCCCAGTATTTGTCTGCGGGCACTTTTACCTCGCCCATGGTGTCTTTTTCTATTCTGAAATCCATTGGAATATGATAATTGATAATATGTAACAAAGATAAGCATGAAAATATCATGCATCTACATGAACCCAATAATGTTGCTTTTTGACTAAAATTTGTAATACAGCTTTTTCTTTTAACAAATTATTGGTTAATTGAAAACCCATTAACAACTCGCTAACCATGAAAAACTTAGTTTACTTAGCCTTATTCTTGGGTACATACACTTCATTTGCCCAAACAGATTCCACTGAAACTTATAACGAAATTGATGAAATTGCCTATCAACGAATTATTGATAGCATCAATAATTCGTTTACGTATCAAAAAGGAACCATTATACTTGGAGGTGATTTGGCAACTTTGAATGTTCCCAATGGATACAAATATCTTGATGGAGATCAAAGCAAAAGGGTTTTGACAGAACTATGGGGGAACCCTCCTTCTGAAAATTTAGGAATGTTGTTTCCTGAGGACACTCCCATTATAGGAGAGAATTTCACCTATGCGATTGAGATTACCTATTCTGAAGAGGGGTATATCGATGATAGTGATGCTGATGACATTGATTATGACGATTTGCTGGAAGAAATGCAGGAAAGCGCCATAGAAGAAAATAAATTCCGAACAGAACAGGGATATCCCACAGCTGAAATTGTTGGTTGGGCAACACAACCCTACTATGATCAAAATACAAAGAAGTTATATTGGGCCAAAGAAATTAAGTTTGAGGGAGAAGACGAAAATACCTTGAACTATAACATTAGGATCTTGGGAAGAAAAGGATATTTAAACCTGAATGCAATAAGTGATATGAATCAGTTATCGTTGGTCGAACAAAATGTGGATAAAGTAATATCCAGTACCGAGTTTAATGAAGGTTATAGATATTCAGATTTCGATCCGGATTTTGACGATGTTGCTGCCTATGGGATAGGAGGCTTGATTGCTGGTAAAATTTTGACGAAAGTTGGTTTTTTTGCAGCGCTTCTCAAATTTTGGAAAATTATTGCCGTTGGGGCCGCTGCACTTTTTGGTACTTTTCGAAAGAAAATTTTTGGTTCAAAAAAGGCATAAAAGTATCTTGGTAGTTGCTTGATAATACTTTTTCATTATATCTTTGTTGAACAAAAGGAAAGAATAATGTTCGAATTTGACCAATATCTAGGATTTTTAGCTTTTTTGACAATATTGACCATCGGTTTTTGGTTGATGATTTTCTTATTGACCTTTGTGGTCCCTTATTGGTTGGTCGGCAACCTTAGGGAAATGATGAAAGAAAAACGCGAGGCCAAAAAAGCCCAGCTCGAAGAATAAAAAAAGAAAATAAAAAAAAAGAAGCCTTTTGGCTTCTTTTTTTTGTCCCCAGCTTAGGAATTTCCTCCGCCTTTAAACTCTCCCTGCTCTTCACCACCACGTTCATCCCCGTCGGGTCGGTTTCCTTGCCTTCTATCCTTGGGCTGGTTAAATCGGTATATAAATGATAGGTTCACCTGTCTTTTTCTCCATTGAAACTCACTGTCCCTGATAAACGAAGCAGTTTGTGTATAGGATTGGCGCTTTCTTGAGTTGAACATATCACTTACATTCAATGAAAGTGTAGCCTTATCCTCGAACAAGTCCTTGCTCAATGCCATATCCAAAGAAAACATTGCCTCGGTTTCGGTTTGGGCATTTTGCCGTGGACCCATATAAAATGAATTTGCCTGAAGTTCCATTTTAGCGGGCAGTGTGAACTTGGAACTCAATCTAGTGAAAAAGCTTGAGTTGGAGGCACCGTAATCTACATTGTTGAACTCTCCATCTGTACTGAACATAAAGAAGTTGACGCTCCCATTCAATCTCCACCATTTTGTAGGACTGTACATTACACCTGCTTCCGCACCAACACGTTCATTGGTGGATAGGTTTATGGGCAGAGATCGGATAATCTGTATACCATCTGAAGTTACCTGGCCCGTTTCTTCCGTAATGAACTCAAAGGACCTTGTTTCCTTTTGATAGTAAATGGAAGAAGTGAAGGTCAAGGTTTTCCATCTTTTCATATATCCCAAATCAAAGGCATTGGCAAATGCAGGGTCAAGGTCCGGATTCCCTTGAAAAACATTGGTCCTACTAGATCTTGACGGGAACGGGTTGATGAACCAACCTCTTGGTCTGTTGATCCTTCTGTTATATCCAAGAGAGATGTTCTGGGTCTCGGAAATTTCGAAAACTAAGTTTACCGTAGGGAATAGACCCAAATAATTTTTATCAAAATTAAGGTCAACATCTTCCCCAATGAGTTCATCCAATACAGCGCCATCAATGTCAGAATCCACACTCCCTTTCATTTGGGTATTTTCCAAACGCAGGCCCAACAAAACAGAGAACTTGCCATACTTGTTACCATATTGGGTGTAGAGTGCGTTTACGTTTTCGTGGTACGTAAATATATTGGTCAAGTCGGTATTGGTTTCAAAATTGCCTGTACCTTGATTCAAGGTATCCAATTGATAATCATTGATTTCCTTTTCAAAATTACCTCGGTAACCTGCCTCAAATTGTGCATCGCCCATGGGTAGAACGTAATCTATCTGGGCCAAAATATCATCTTGGGTTTGCTTTTCATAAATGTTCTCAAGGGCCAACAAATTGTCATTTGGAAAAGTGTTGTTTTCCTGTATAACCGTCAAAAGATCCTCATCATCCGTTGAATATTGAAAATCTGCGGTAAGCTTGTGGCCATTATCATTTATGTTATTGGTATAATTTAAGGAATACTGACTGCTACGGTCATCCTCGCCTTGATCTTCCGTTCTAAAGGTTCGGCTGTCCAAGTTATTATCTATAAAACGCTGGTTGTCGTTTTCCGTCAGGTCATTTTCATCGGACCATCTAAAGAAAACACTACCGGTAATCGAAGATTTATCCGTTAGGAAATATTCCATCCCAAGATTTATGTTAAAACCATCGTCATTTCGACTGATATCCCTTTCTTCAATGATTCGATCAAACTGGCTAGCATCAGAAAGGTAGGTATTGTCATTTCTTCCTTCTCCCGGAGATTCCCTGTGGAAATACCCCAATGTGTTGAAAATATTGAACTTTTCAGTACGAATATTAAAATTGGTCGTTGCCCTTGCATTGAAAGGAATGCCCACGGTGGTATTCACGGACCCGTTGATACCCAATGTCTTTTCCTTTTTGAGGATAATATTCAGGATTCCAGCTGTTCCTTCTGCATCATAACGGGCAGACGGACTGGTGATGACCTCTACTTTTTCAATGGCATCTGCCGGTAATTGACGTAGGGCATCAGTTGAACCAAACCCTGCTAGAGCGGAAGGTTTTCCATTGATCAATATCCGCACATTTTCATTGCCTCGTAAACTTATGGCCCCTTCAACATCCACGGAAACAGAAGGAATATTGCCCAATGCATCACTTACATTTCCTCCACTAGTGGTGATATCCTTTCCAATATTATAGACCTTTTTATCCAGTCTTACCTCCACAGTGGTTTTTTCCCCGACGACTTCAACTTCTTGTAGTTGTGCTACATCAGGAGCTAGGATAATGGAACCTAAATTTGTGGAAGCGTTATAGGTTTGATTGGTACGGGCGTAGGTTTTATAGGAAATATATTCAACCCGGATATTATATTGACCTGGCGAAGCCTCAACCTCAAACTTGCCATCCAAATCTGTTATTCCACCGGTGACCTGATCGGGGCTGTTGGCGTTTTGCAGCACAAAAGTGGCATACTCCAACGGTTGACCGGAGTCTTGATCCACCACTTTTCCAGAAATGGTGATGGAATTTTGAGCTTGGATATTTACCGCAAATAAAGCGAATAGAAATAACGGGATGATGATTTTGTGCATAGTTTGGTTTTAAGTCGACAAATGTGGTAGGAAATTCAGAAGAACTGAAATTAATATCTGTCAACAGCACAATTGGGCCCGTCAATGACCTTAACGATTTGTTAATCTTTTTTCTTTTTCTTATTCTTCTTTTTCTTCTTGGATTTGAAGCGGTTCTCTTGGAGTTCCATAAATGCGTTGTATTTGTCCTCTGGCAAGCCGGCCTTTAACTCCTCATTTTGTTTCTTTTCAATCTTTTCCATTTCCTCCTTGGCCTTCAATGGCTCAAGACCCAAAATTTGAAGTTCTATCCGTTTTTGAACTGATTGTACCAAAGTAGTACGCACTACGGCCTCCTCAAAAGGGTTAAGGCCCAAAGCCTCTGTAATCGAGGGCATCTGCGAATCTACCACCTCTTCTGCTGTGGGGGGCTCCTCTTCTTTTGGGGTAGACTGTACTTGAGGGAGTGTACTTTGTCTTCTACCATATCGATTTCCATATGGAGAACCATATCCATACTGGGCAAAAGTCTCACTTGTAAAAAGTAACCCTATCAATAGGGTGATAATACTTAAGGTATGCACTTTTTTCATGACAGTCGATTCAATTTTCAAAAATAGGAAATCTATACTAATGTTGATATAAATACCTCTGAGCATCAATCTTATAGCAAGGTATTGATTTTTTCAGCCGGTCTACCAACAACGGCCTTTTTTCCATTGATTACAATAGGCCGCTCAATAAGTTTGGGATGTTCCACCATGGCGGCAATGATTTCATCATCGGAAAGTTCTTTCCCTTTATAATTTTCCTTCCAAATGGCTTCGTTCTTACGGATCAGTTCCATTGGGGACATGCCAAGAAACCCTAAAATTTCTTTTAACTCACTTTTAGACGGGATATCTTCCAAATACTTTACTATTTCAAACTCTTTTCCTGTGTTCTCCAAAAGTTCCAATCCTTCCCTGGACTTTCTACATCTTGGGTTGTGGTATATTTTGATCATATTTCTATAATTGTCTGATGTCTGATGTCTGATGTCTGATGTCTGATGTCCGATGTCCGATGTCCGATGTCCGATGTCCGAATGTATTTAAAAAAAGGCTTCAAAAACTATTCCTCTTTTTGCCCCATCATCATCAGATAGGCTTTCAAGAATGCGCTAATGTCCCCATCCATAACGGCATCCACGTTACCGGTTTCCTCTCCAGTACGCACGTCTTTTACCAGTTTATAGGGGTGCATCACATAATTTCGGATTTGCGACCCCCATTCAATTTTCATTTTTGAGGATTCTATCTCGGCCCGGGCCTCTTGTTTCTTCCGAAGCTCTATTTCATACAACTGCGATTTCAACATTTTTAATGCCGTGGCCCTGTTGTCGTGCTGCGAGCGCGAATCGGAACAGGAAATCTGTATCCCCGTGGGTTTGTGTACCAATTGGACCTTGGTCTCTACCTTGTTTACATTCTGTCCACCTGCGCCGCTTGAACGAGCGGTTGTGATTTCAATATCCGAAGGGTTGATCTCAATTTCAATGGTATCGTCCACCAGTGGGTACACATATACCGAAGCAAACGAGGTGTGGCGTTTGGCATTACTGTCAAAAGGGGAAATACGGACCAATCTATGCACTCCGTTCTCACCTTTGAGCCAACCAAAGGCATATTCGCCATCAATCTCCAAAGTCACGGTCTTTATCCCGGCAACATCGCCTTCTTGATAATTGAGTTCCTTGACCTTGTAGCCGTTCTTTTCGGCCCACATGAGGTACATCCGCATAAGCATGGAAGCCCAATCACAACTTTCCGTACCTCCGGCACCAGCCGTAATCTGAAGCACAGCGGTAAGCTCGTCACCCTCATCGGAAAGCATGTTCTTGAACTCTAGGTTTTCTATGACCAACAATGCTTTATCGTATTGTTGTGTCACTTCTTCCTCGGAGACTTCCCCAGCTTGTTGGAATTCCATCAAGACCTCAAGGTCTCCCAATAAGGCTTGGGCAGCATTGTAATCCTCTACCCATTTCTTTTTGGATTTTAAAAATTGCATTTGTTTTTGGGCTTCTTGCGGATTGTCCCAAAAATCCGGAGCCAAGGTTTTCTCCTCCTCGTTCTCTATTTCAATAAGTTTGGCATCAATGTCAAAGATACCTCCTTAACGCACCAAGGCGCTCAATAAGATCTTTCTGCTGATCTGTAGTGGTCATATACTTAACTTTCGCACAAAAATAAACTTCTTTTGGAATATAACTGAATCAAACTTGATTGGTAGACCAACACTTGTTTTGCTACTGCCAAACCCATCTCACACCCAATCTTTTAAAAAGACGTTTTCATATGTTTTTAAAAATGAAATACATATTTTTAAGTCCAATTTCCACACTATTATGAAGAAAAACATTACTCTGGCGATTATACTGTATTCGTTCTGTACTGTACTACAAGCGCAGACCTTTAACAAGGCAAAGGATTTTCAAAAGTTCAGCGGATATTTCAACTTTTACTACGACGATGAATCCGACAAAATATACCTCCAAGTGGATGAGTTGGACAAGGAGTTCCTATATGTGTATGCCCTGAGCAGTGGGATAGGAAGCAACGATATTGGTCTGGATCGCGGACAACTCGGGAACGAACAGGTGGTCTTTTTCAAAAAAGCTGGTAATAAATTGTTATTGGTACAGCCCAATTTGGAATATAGGGCCATCACCCAGAACAATTTGGAACGAAAATCCGTGGAGCAGGCTTTTGCCAAATCGGTATTGCACGGTTTCAAGATAGAGGAAGAGTCCCGTGGAAGTTATTTGATTGATTTTACTGATTTCTTGATGCGGGATGCCCACGGGGTGGCCAATAGGCTGAAAAGCACCAAACAGGGGGCGTACAGTTTGGACAAATCCAAAAGCGCGTTGGATTTTGAACGCACCAAGGCTTTTCCAAAAAATGTGGAGTTTGATGCTATACTTACCTTTGAAGGGACCCCTACAGGAAGCTGGATACAATCCGTGACCCCCAACCCCAGCTTGGTTACCGTGGCGCAACACCACTCACTGATTGAATTGCCAGATGACAAGTACCAAAAAAGAGAGTTCGACCCACGTAGTGGTTCATACCCATTTTCATATTATGATTATGCCACCCCGGTCCAAGAGTCCATTTTAAAGCGATTTGTGACCCGCCACCGATTGGAAAAGAAAAACCCAAGTGCCCCTGTGAGCGAAGCTGTGGAGCCCATTGTGTATTATTTGGACAATGGCACCCCGGAACCCGTTCGTTCTGCTCTTTTGGAAGGTGGAAGGTGGTGGAACCAAGCCTTTGAGGCCATAGGCTACAAAGACGCATTTCAGCTAAAAGTATTGCCCGATGATGCCGATCCTTTGGATGTTCGCTATAACGTGATCCAATGGGTGCACCGTTCCACAAGGGGTTGGAGTTATGGCAGCAGTGTTACCGATCCACGTACAGGAGAGATCATAAAAGGACATGTGAGCTTGGGAAGTCTGCGTATTCGTCAGGATTTTTTAATCGCCCAAGCTTTAATGAACCAACCATTTGCTGAACGGGATGATAATTACCAACCCATGCTGAATATGGCCTTGGCCCGAATCCGTCAGCTTTCTGCCCACGAAATAGGTCATACCCTTGGATTTGCCCATAATTTTGCGGCAAGTACCAATGACAGGGCATCGGTGATGGATTATCCGCATCCCCAGTTTGAATTGGATGGAAACAGCATAGATTTCTCCAATGCCTATGACACGGGGATAGGGGAGTGGGACAAAGTGACCGTGGCCTATTCCTATTCCGATTTTCCAAAGGGCACTGATGAAAAAACAGCCTTGAATGCCATCCTAAAAAAGGCCCAAGATGATGGTTTGCGGTATATTTCCGATCAGGATGCGAGACCCACAGGAGGTGCCCATGCCTTGGCCCATTTGTGGGACAACGGTAAAAGTGCGAGCCAAGAGTTGGAAAACGTTTTGCAGGTTAGGAAAACGGCCATCAATAATTTTTCCATGGACAACATCCGTACCGGCGAACCCAATTCGGTTTTGGAAGATGTATTTGCACCTTTGTATTTCTTTCACCGTTATCAGGCAGAAGCGGTTGCCAAGCTTGTAGGCGGACTGGATTACAATTATGCCACCAAAGGTGACGGACAACGTACGGTACATATGATAAACGAAGCGGTACAGGAACAAGCCTTGGAATCCATATTGGAAACCTTGGATGCCAAAGTAATTGCCATTCCACAGGATAAATTGGAGCTTTTTCCACCCAGGGCCATTGGATATTCAAGAACCCGTGAATCGTTCAATGGTAGGACAGGGGTGAGCTTTGATGCCCTTTCCGCTGCCGAAACCGCGGCCGATATGACCTTGGTACTTTTATTGCACCCAGAACGTGCCTCTAGATTGATTCAGCAAAAGAGCTTGGACAAAAACCAATTGGGACTTTCGGAAGTTTTGGAGGAAACGATAAAAAACACCATCGGAGCCTCTAACCGTGATGCCTATCTGGATGAAGTACAGCAGACGATTAATTTTCGGGTGTTGTACCATATCATGAACTTGGCCGCCCATGATGCCGTGCACCCTCAGGTAAATGCCGTAGCCCATGAATCCCTTAAAAACCTCAAGGCTTCCTTGCTTGGAGGTGAAAAAACAGCCATTGCCGTGGAAATGGTGCGGCGTATCGATGCGTTTTTGGACAAACCCGAAAATTTTAAATTGATACCGACCCCAAAAATTCCGGATGGATCTCCCATTGGAATGGATTGTATGAATTAGTTAAAGATAAATACAAGTTCAAGTACATAGAAAACACGGTATAAATAATATTGAAGAGGGCAGGTTTTAGGTAATAATAAATGATGAAAGGGGAATTAAAGTGAATATCCTACGGCTTGATGTTGAGCCTCGATATTGAATTTTGAACTTTTATGGAAATCAATCTGATCAGTGACACGGTTACCCGGCCTACAGCGGGAATGTTGGCGACCATGTTGGCCGCCAAAGTGGGGGACGATGTATTTAAAAACGACCCCACGGTAAATGCTTTGGAGGAAAAAGTGGCCAAATACTTTGGGATGGAAGCGGCTTTGTTCTTCCCTAGCGGCACTATGGCCAACCAAACGGCCATAAAACTCCATACCCAGCCCGGTGAGCAATTGATCTGTGATAAATATGCCCATGTCTTTAATTATGAAGGAGGAGGAGTCAGTTTTAACAGTGGGGTAAGTTGTAGATTGGTGGATGGGCATCGAGGGATGATGACAGCAGAACAGGTGGAAGCCTCCATAAATCCTCCAGATTTCTACCACAGTCCCTTGACTTCTTTGGTTTGTATAGAGAATACCACCAACAAGGGAGGGGGAGCCTGTTGGGATTTTGCAGAACTCCAAAAAATCAGAAAGGTTTGTGACGAACACCATCTCAAATACCATTTGGATGGTGCCCGATTATGGAATGCCTTGGTGGCAAAAAAAGAAGACCCAAAAAGCTACGGAGCCCTTTTTGACACCATAAGCGTGTGTTTAAGTAAGGGGATGGGGTGTCCTGTGGGTTCTGTACTCGTAGGGGATTCCGAGACTATTGCAAAGGCGCTTCGTGTCCGTAAAGTGCTGGGTGGAGGTATGCGTCAGGCCGGTTTTCTGGCCGCGGCTGGAATTTATGCCATGGACAACCATATTGACCGATTGGCGGACGACCACAAAAAAGCAGCCGAAATCGGGGAAGTACTCTCTAAGCTTGGGTTTATTAAAAAAGTGGAGCCCATAGAAACCAACATCATCATCTTTGAGTTGGATGAATCCCAGGTGTCATCCCCAAATTTTTTGAAAAAGCTGGAAGAAAACCAGATATCCATCATTGGAATGGGGCAGGGAAAGCTGCGTATTGTCACCCATTTGGACTATACGGATGCCATGCACGACCACTTCCTCACTATTTTGAAAAAAATAGGATAGCTTATTTCATAAAGGAATCCATTCCCGGGATATTGGGCATCCCTTCTTTGGCTACGGCAGCCAATTCCGTTTCATTGACCTCGGTAGCCTTGGTGATGGCCTTGTTAAGGGTCAAAACCAAATAATCTTCCAGTTGCTCCTTGTCTTCCAACAAAGAATCGTCAACACTTATGGATTTTATTTCCCTATTGGCGGTAAGAGTTACTTTCAAAAGGCCATCGGCGGATGCTTCATCAATCAGTACGGTATTCAAACGCTCTTTGGTGGCGGCAACCTTTTTCTGGGTCTCCTTCAATTTTCCCATCATACCCATTAAATCTCCAAACATAGTCGCAATTTTTTAGTTGTAATTGACTTCAAAAGTAATACATTGGAAGAAATCTAAA
This sequence comes from Flagellimonas algicida, assembly GCF_049629585.1. NCBI lineage: Bacteria > Pseudomonadati > Bacteroidota > Flavobacteriia > Flavobacteriales > Flavobacteriaceae > Flagellimonas > Flagellimonas algicida. The sequence goes on from NZ_JBMYIX010000001.1 coordinate 698,036, forward strand.
TCCATGGGACATACCAAAACACTCACTTATAGTATCATTTTAAGCCTTATTTTTGCAGGCTCTTGCCAAAATACTAAACAAGAATCCATGAGTATACAACCCCCGGTGGCCCAAAAGAAACCTACAAAACTGGAGAAACACGGTGATGTGCGGACCGATGATTATTACTGGATGAACAATAGGGAAGATCAGGACGTGATTGATTACCTGAATGCCGAAAATGAGTATTATCAAAAAATGACGGCCCATACGAAGGAGTTTCAAGAGACGCTTTTTCAGGAAATCAAATCCCGAATCAAGGAGGACGACTCCTCCGTACCTTACAAATTGAATAGCTACTGGTATATTACCCGCTACGAGGAAGGAAAGGAATACCCTATTTTCTCACGTAAAAAGGAAAGTTTAGAGGCAGAGGAGGAACTCATGTTCGATGGCAACCAGATGGCCGAAGGCCACGAATACTTCAACCTAAAAGGGGTTACCATAAGCCCTGACAATACCTTGGCCGCCTTTGCCACGGATACGGTATCCAGAAGACAGTACAATATCCAAATAAAGAACCTTCAGACCGGTGAAATTTTTCCTGACAAAATAGAAAACACCACGGGGAGCTCGGTTTGGGCCAATGATGGAAAAACCTTGTTTTATACCAAAAAAGACCCCGTTACGCTTCGTTCGGACAAAATTTTCAAGCATGTATTGGGAACTTCTTCAGCGGATGATGTATTGGTGTTCCATGAAGAGGATGACACCTACAATACCTTTGTTTATAAGACCAAGTCCAGAAAATTTATCGTAATCGGTTCGGTGAGTACGCTCACTTCGGAATATCAAATTTTGAATGCCGATGACCCCAATGGGGATTTCAAGATATTTTCACCCCGTGATTTGGGTGTGGAGTATTCCATTTCGCACTACGAAGGCAATTTTTATGTCCTTACCAATAAGGACAAGGCCACCAATTTTAAACTGATGAAAGTCAGTGAAGGCCAGACTTCATCGGAACATTGGGAAGAATTTATCCCGCACCGGGAAGATGTACTGTTGGAGGATGCTGAAATTTTCAGGGATTATTATGTGCTTTCAGAGCGTGAGAATGGCCTTAACCAGCTCAAAATCTCCCGTTGGGACGGTACAGACAGCTATTATTTGCCTTTTGATAGTGAAACGTATGTAGCTGGAGCTTCGGTCAACTTGGATTTTGATACCAACGAACTCAGATATTACTATAATGAGATGGGGGCGCCTTATGCCGTCATCGATTTCAACATGCAGACCAAGACCAAAAAAGTTTTGAAGGAACAAGAAGTCCTTGGCGGTAAGTTTGATAAGGCCAATTACACCACGGAACGTTTATGGGCCACAGCATCGGATGGCAAAAAAGTGCCTATTTCCTTGGTGTACCGAAAAGATACCCCTTTGGATGGGACCAGTCCGTTGTTGCAATACGCCTATGGCTCTTATGGAAGTACCATTGATCCTTATTTTTCATCCGTACGGTTGAGTTTGTTGGACAGAGGTTTCATTTATGCCATTGCCCATGTAAGGGGAGGGGAGTATTTGGGAAGACCTTGGTACGATGATGGAAAAATGCTTCAAAAAAAGAACACTTTTACCGATTTTATAGCCTGTTCTGAGTTTCTCATTGAGAAAAAGTACACGAGTCCGGAACATTTGTATGCCAGTGGCGGTTCCGCAGGAGGTCTTTTGATGGGCGCTATCGTAAATATGGCCCCGGAACTCTATAATGGAGTCATTGCGTCGGTACCTTTTGTGGATGTGGTCACTACCATGTTGGACGATACCATTCCGTTGACCACAGGAGAATATGACGAATGGGGCAATCCCAATGAAAAGGAATACTACGATTACATCAAATCCTATTCACCCTACGACAATGTAGAGGCCAAGGATTACCCCAATCTTTATGTTACCACAGGACTGCATGATTCTCAAGTGCAGTATTGGGAACCTGCTAAATGGGTAGCAAAGCTAAGGGACTATAAAACAGATGATAACCTATTGTTTTTGGACACCAATATGGATGCCGGGCATGGCGGGGCATCCGGTAGATTCGAGGCTTTACGGGAGACGGTAAAGGATTACGTATTTATTTTAGATCTTGAAGGAAAAGCCTTTTAAAAATAAAAATGTTACTTTTGTGCCGGACTTTTGGCGAAATATGGCTAATTTGTCCCTTACCTAATACCAGTTATGAAGAAACAGATAAATGCGCACAGCAGTATCCTTGACCTAATTGGAAATACCCCCTTAGTTAAGCTTAACACCATTGCAGCTCCCCTAACCGGAAACTTTTATGCCAAGTTGGAGTCCTTCAATCCAGGACATTCCTCCAAGGACCGTATAGCCGTCCATATCATTGAGGAGGCTGAACGCAAGGGAATCCTTAAGCCAGGAAGTACTATCATTGAGACCACATCGGGCAATACGGGCTTTAGCCTTGCCATGGTCAGTATAGTAAAAGGGTACGATTGTATTTTGGCCGTGAGTTCAAAATCATCGCCCGATAAGATAGATATGTTGCGTTCCATGGGGGCCAAGGTATATGTATGCCCTGCCCACGTAAGCGCAGACGACCCGCGTTCGTATTACGAAGTGGCCAAACGTCTTCACCAAGAAACCGAGAACTCCATTTATATCAACCAGTATTTCAACGAACTCAATATTGAGGCCCATTATCAGACCACCGGGCCGGAGATTTGGGAGCAGACCAACGGGAACATTACCCATTTGGTGGCCTGTAGCGGTACTGGGGGAACCATTTCCGGGATTGCACGGTATTTAAAGGAACAGAACCCCAATGTGAGGGTTTTGGGCGTGGATGCCTATGGTTCCGTACTTAAAAAATACCACGAGACCGGGGAGTTTGATCATAATGAGGTATATCCCTATCGTATTGAAGGTTTGGGGAAAAACCTTATTCCAACAGCCACGGATTTTAATAGTATAGACCGTTACGTAAAGGTCACCGATGGTGAAAGTGCCCATATGGCCCGAAAAATAGCCCATACCGAAGGGATGTTTGTGGGCTATACCAGTGGGGCCGCCATGCAGGCACTGTTCCAGTTGAATACCGAAGGTGAATTTACCGAGGACAGCAATGTGGTGGTTATCTTCCCAGACCATGGCTCACGTTATATGAGCAAGGTGTACAGCAATGAATGGATGGAAAACCAAGGCTTTTTTGATATCCAAAATGCCGAGGTACCAGAAAAAATAGAATATATAAAGTAGTAAGATGTACTGCACAATCTAAATAAAGACGGCAATGATCTCATTGTCGTTTTTTTGTATAAAAATTTCGTTGTGCGTACTTCGTAAAAATCTATACTTTTGCAGTTCAATCAATTTTAAGGTAGATGAAAGATTTATTTGATAGGATCATTGAAAACAAAGGACCTCTAGGGAAATGGGCATCGCAGGCAGAAGGGTATTTTGTATTCCCGAAGCTGGAAGGACCCATCTCAAATCGAATGAAATTCCAAGGAAAGGATGTGATAACGTGGAGTATCAATGACTACTTGGGACTTGCCAATCTACCGGAAATCAAAAAAGTTGATGGGGACGCCGCCTACGAGCACGGTGCCGCCTATCCCATGGGCGCCCGTATGATGAGCGGCCATACCGATTACCATGAGCAATTGGAAAAGGAGCTTGCCGAATTCGTTCATAAGGAAGCCTCTTATTTGTTGAACTTCGGGTACCAAGGATTTATGTCCGTGATAGACGCCTTGGTGGCCAAAGACGATATTATTGTCTATGATGTGGACTGCCACGCCTGTATCATTGACGGGGTGCGCTTGCACATGGGCAAACGCTTCACATTTAAGCACAACGACCCGGAAAGTTTGGAGAAAAACCTGGAACGTGCCACCAAATTGGCCAATGAGACCGGAGGTGGTATCCTCGTAATTTCCGAAGGGGTGTTTGGAATGCGCGGAGAGCAGGGAATCCTCAAAGAAATTGTGGAGCTGAAGAAAAAATTCCAGTTCCGTTTGTTGGTGGACGATGCCCACGGCTTTGGAACCCTTGGTAAAACAGGGGCCGGAGCAGGAGAGGAGCAAGGTGTGCAGGACCAGATAGACGTATACTTGGCCACTTTTGCCAAATCCATGGCAGGTATCGGGGCTTTTGTGGCTGCCGACAAAGAAATCATAGAATACCTTAAATACAACCTAAGATCGCAAATGTTCGCCAAATCGCTGCCCATGGTCTACGTGAAAGGGGCATTGAAGCGATTGGACATGCTTCGTTCCAGACCCGAGCTCAAGGCCAAATTGTGGGAAAATGTAAATGCCCTACAAAACGGACTTCGCGAGCGTGGTTTTGATTTGGGAACCACCAGTAGCTGTGTTACCCCGGTCTATTTGAACGGAAGTATCCCGGAGGCCATGGCCTTGGTAAAGGATCTACGTGAAAACCACGGTATTTTCTGTTCCATTGTGGTATATCCGGTTATCCCAAAAGGGTTGATATTATTGCGATTGATCCCAACGGCTACCCATACCCTACAGGATATTGCAGAGACCTTGGATGCCTTTTCATCCATTAGGGAGCGATTGGAAAACGGTACCTATAAAAGACTTTCTGCTGCCGTAGCGGCCGCGATGGGGGAGTAACGAGTAGAATAAGCGCTTACATGCTATCTATACTACTTATTACATCAAGAAAGTAATCAGTAAGATTTTTGTATTCGATTTCACCTGGAATCCAACTGGCGAACTTCCAATATCGCCATACGGTTGTTGTGTTATTAGGAGGAATTAACAAAAAATATTGCTCCTCGTTCATTCCGGCAATGATAATGCTTTGTTCAAGTATAGCACCTGTTTCATCATTTCCAGTTCCTTTCCAAATTTCAACAATTTCATGGTCGTAAGTTTTTAAGTATTGAATTTGACCTACTTCTAAAAAACTTGGTTCTACAGCATCATTGTATGTAGGGTATCCATTTGCTATGGAAAGAAATTCTTTATAATCCTCAGGAAGTTGGATTCCAAGTCTTAATTCAGTTTTTTGAACTTCGGAAGTGGTTGCAGCAGGATTTCCTATCCAATTTTCTTGAACTTGTTGAGGAGTAAAATAATTATTGCCTACTTGGGTCAATGATTTTTTAAAAAGATCTGAAAGTATTTTTTCCACTCCTTCTTTAATCATTTTTCAAGGACAGATCCTTATACATTTCTTTGAACATTTCTCCCGGGTCTACATCCAAGGCCAATGCAATCAAATAAAGTTCCCAAGCCCGAAGTTGAGTCGAGGGATTAAGGGTCAATTCACTTATCCTTGATTTACTGATGCCAGTTTTTCTGGAGATTTCGGCCTTGCTAGCTGACTTTTTGGATAAAAACAATCCTAATTCTGTCATAATAATTTTTGATTTTCGAACTATAAAATAGAATTTCTAAACTTTTTGACAAATGAAAAAATACACCAAATCTGACCTAGAGGCCATTATTGGCACCCAACAAGAAAACCTGACCGTGATACAGGACTTTGGGCATCATTAAACATCAGAACGAGCTGTTGCACCAAGCCAACCAAAGGCTGCGGGACCAGATTGCAAAGATGGAGTAGGGGATGCGACAAGATTCCAAGGGTTTTAGGACTCTGTCTGGACTAATAATGTGCTTCCCGCTTCTGGTTTGGCGTTTGCATGGTCCATGGTCGGGGCTAAAAGGTACCCATAAATGTTGTGTTTTCTTTTCTCCAGCTCATTATTGAAGGCTTTATCGCGTTCTGCCTCTGTCTTAAAGGCTAAGCTTAGATGCTCAAACTCAGTTTCGCAATCAAAGAAAATTTCAGAATCGGCCATCATAAGCAGTCCGGAAAGGACCCTTTTCTTTACTACCCATGCTTGTTTGGAGTTTGGGTCCATCAGTACGGTATTGGGAGGAAGTCCATCAAGGCTATGCTGAATTTCAGTCAACAACCCTCTGCCGGTAATCGTATAACATTCAATGATTTTTACGGAAGTATGGTCCATGATGCATCTCGGTCAATGGTTTTTGATGTGATTTGGGGTATTCTAAAATCATAAAAATCCTTCAAAAACAAAAAAAGTGAACCCAATGGCCCACTTTATGCTCAAAATTTTTGAAGTGACTTTAGGGAATGGCGTTGATTTGCTCATAGATTCTTTGTTTCGACTTTTCAAAGATTTCCCCGCCAAATTCCTCATTGTCCAATGAAATTATGGTGGTGTCGGTCACACCCATCATCCCAAAGATAAACTTCAGATACGTGGTCTGAAAGTTCATGTGCCCGTTCTTTTCGTTTTCCCCATATCCGGTATCACCCCGGGTGGACAGGATAAACAGTTTTTTGTTTTCCAAAAGTCCCACATAATCCCCATCGGGCTTTCCCGAACGGAATTTCCAAGTCTCGTTGATCCGCATGATCTGATCTATATACGCCTTGAGACCACTGGGAATGGACCAATTGTACATGGGGGTTCCCAAGACATAAACATCATGTTCTTGAAGTTCCTTGACCAGTATGTCGCTCAAAGCAACTCCGATTTGGTTTTGTTCTTCCCTGTTTTCAGGCCTTACAAACGCACTGGCAATCCAATTTTCGTCAATGGGTGGGATTTCGTCCAGTCCCACTTCCCTGTGGGTAAAGGAATCATCGGGATTCTTTTTTCGCCAATTGTCCAAGAACAGCTGGGTAAGTTGTCTACTCTGCGATCTTTCGTTTCGCACGCTGGCGTTGATAATAAGTACTTTTTTCATTTGCTCTCCATTTTGAAAGCAAAGTTGTACCAAAAGAAAACCCTAAAAATTGACCTAGTTCAATTTCGGGTTGTTTTTTCGTATTCGGCTTATAAATTCGGGAGTCACTCCCAAATAGGAGGCAATGAGGTATTGGGGCACCCTTTTGGCGAGTTGGGGGTAGTTTTCCAAAAAATCGGCGTAGCGATGGGCAGCATCGTACGTATTGTTTATGACGATTCTCCGTTGTAAACTGGCCGTGTAGCCTTCCAGAATGATACGGAAATACCGTTCCAACCTTGGGATTTCCACCAACATGTTCTGAAATGCATGGTATTGGATTTGGAGCACTTCTGTCTTTTCCAACGCCTGAATGGTGTACATGGCGGGTTCTTGTTTTTGAAAGCTGAGGATATCCGTGGCCCACCAATCATCAATGGCAAAATAGAGAATCTCCTCTGTTCCTTTCTCAGGATTGATGTAAAAAGCTTTTAATGAACCGGAAATGACATAATTGTCCGTTTTGCACACCTCTCCATTTTGCAGCAAATAATCTCCCTTCTCCAAAGTCTTGGTGGTCCAAAAAGTGTTGAAAAGCGTAATCTCTTCGGGAGAGAGCTTTACATGTTTGGATATGTTTTGTAGTAGGGATTCGTGCATTTTGGCAATCTTTTATTTTAACAAACCCACCAAATTCTTCTGCTACAAGTCTTTGCGATAGGTTCTTCGGCGTTTGTGTACCACGGGATCAAAGTGCTTCCACATTTGCCGTATGGCCACATTCTCTTCCAATTCCGGGGTACGGATGCAGTTCACAACACCTTTATCACTGAATGTTTTATAATACTCGTTAAAAATAATGGCCGTGACCCCTTTGTTCTGATAATCGGGGCGGATGCCAATTAGGTAAAAAATGACATCCTTGCTTTTCTTTTTGGCTTTCAACAAGTGATAGATACCAAAGGGAAACAATTTCCCATTGGCTTTTTGCAGCGCCTTTGAAAACGAGGGCATCACTATGGCGAAAGCCACAAGTTCATCATTGGAATCCACCACAAACTTGATATACTCCGGATTGATGAAACTGATGTACTTCTTTTTGAAATATTCCTTCTGGATATCTGTGATCTTCACAAAAGAGGAAAGCTTGGAATAGGTGTCGTTGAACAGGTCGAACATTTTATCCACCCAAGGCATAATGTCCGCACTTTTGGTAAAGTTCATTTCCCGAAGTCCATACCGTTTCTTCACCAGTAAATTGGCCTTATGGAACAAGGCTGGGTCGGCCTTGGCTGCCAAAAACTTGTTTTCAAGGTATTCCTTTTCCTTGACAAATCCGTGTTTTTCGTAATGGGATTGATAGTAGGGGTGGTTGTACCAGGTAATCATGGTCCCGATATGGTCAAAGCCTTCAATAAGTACCCCAACCTTATCCAGATTGGAAAATCCTACGGGTCCTTCCATGTACTCAAGCTGGTGGTGCTTGCCAATTTCGGCCACCTTGTCCAATAAGGTTTTGGATACTTCAAGGTCGTCCACAAAATCGAACCACCCAAAACGCATTTTTTTGAGCTGTTGTTCGTTTACTTCCAACCAATTGACAATGGCAGCGACCCTGCCCACGATTTCCCCATCCTTGTAGGCCAAGAAAAAGGAAGCTTCGGCATTTTTAAAGACCGGATTTTTGGTTTCATCAAAGGATTCCATTTCATCCTTGATGATGGGCGGGACCCAATAGTCGGAGTTTTTATATAGGGAAAAGGGAAACTTTACAAAGTCCTTTAATTCTGCTTTGGATTGAACCTGTTTAACGGTGATCATACATCAACTTTTACAAGTTCAATAATAGGAATATTACCTACAGCATAAAAGCGTTGGGGTAAAAACTTAGAAATCTATATCGTCTTTATTTTTCTTATCCCGCTTTTTTGATTTTTTCTTATTGGAATTCTTTTTGATTTTTCCATTTTGACCGCCACTTTGCTCATCAATGGGGATAAGTTTGTCCTTATGGAAATCCAAGCGGTAGGAGAAGCCGGCCACTACGAAGATTCTGGAAGGGTCACTTTTAAAGTTGGATCCCAAATGAAAATCAGCCTGAAAGTTTTCGCTGAACAGGTACGCCAAGCCGGTGCGCGCCAAAATATCGGAATAACGGTCACTGTTGATGCCTTGTCCTTCCAAGAAAACACTCCACTTGGGGTTTCTAAAGGCATGGGTCACGGAAAGGGCATAGCGCCATTCCGGGAAATCGGTGCCAATACGGTCATAGGCAATGTTGGAAATCAGCACAAACCTTGGGGATAGTCTGCTCTGGGTAGCAATGGCCCCACGGTACGATAATACGGGGTCGCCCACATAAAAGGGATTGTCCCCAACGGTAAATGTGGCCCCACCATATAAGGAAACGGCAGGAATCAGGTTTTTCCACTGAAAAACATTGTTGGCCCGCCAGCTATATAGATTGGGCTTGTTTTTTTCTGGGTTTTTAAAGGGATCGTAGACCAAATATTTTAGCCCCACACGATTTCTGGAAAAATCGGTCAGCCTACCATCCGTTCCCAACGGGGAGGAATAGTCAATATTCTGCGAAATAAAGGAACCCTCGTATACAATCTCCAGTTGCTCGAAGAGTAGTCCGTATCGTAGGGCAATATCAGTCCCAAAAATATTGGAGTCAAAGTTTTGTTCAGAATCGTCCCGTTGCTCATACAGCAGCCCCATTTCAACCTGTGCCACATTTTTTCCAACGGCATAGGCACTGACCGCCCGGCCAGGTCTATTGGAATTGATGACATCGGTATATTGGGCACTTAAAAGGGTAGGGGCAAAAAGGGAGAGAAACAGTGCTTTTCTGACGAAGGAAAAATCCATATAACTGATTTTAATACTATTTTATGAAACGTTTGGGTTTATTAAGCAACTAACAGTGTAATTTTGATACAATAACTAAGGTTATATGGTTGTACTAAAAACGATTTTATTCCTCATATTAGTATACTACGCAGCTAAATTACTGCTAAAGTGGTTGGCCCCCAGATTGTTCAATTATGCCATGAAGAAGACCCAAGAGCGTTTTGGACAGGATTTTGGACAGTACCAACACTATACAAATGAGCCTACTGAGGAAGGAAAGACTACTATTTTTAAAGGAACCTCCAAAGGTTCCAAACCCTCAAAAAAAGTTGGAGAATACATAGATTTTGAAGAAATTGACTAATATTTGTCTTTTCAAAACCTATCCATGAAACTTTCTCCCAAGGCCTTTATCGTACATCTTTGTGTTTTTGGCTTGTTCATACTTACGTCATTGGTCTATTTTTATCCCGTATTGCAGGGAAAGGCCATTTTTCAATCCGACATTGCCCAGTACAAGGGTATGGCCAAGGAACGTAACGATTACAAAGAACTTACTGGAGAGGAATCGTATTGGACCAATAGCGCCTTTGGCGGTATGCCCACCTATCAATTGGGGGCAAACTATCCGCATGATTACGTAAAGAAATTGGATCGCTTGATTCGGTTTTTGCCCAGACCTGCGGACTATCTTTTTCTGTACTTTATTGGGTTTTATATTCTGCTCCTTTGCCTTAAGGTAGATTTTAGACTGGCGGCCTTGGGGGCACTGGCCTTTGGGTTTTCCACCTACCTCATCATCATCCTTGGGGTGGGACACAATGCCAAGGCACATGCCTTGGGCTATATTCCCATGGTATTGGGGGGCATCGTTTTGGTGTTTCGAAAAAAATATCTCTGGGGCTTTATCTTGAACGCGCTGGCCATGGCTTTGGAAATCAGCGCCAACCACTACCAAATGACCTACTATTTTATGTTGTTGGTATTGGTATTGGGTCTGATTCAGCTTATTTATGCCATCAAGGACAAGACACTAAAACATCTGTTCCTTTCCGTAGGGATTTTAATTTTGGCCGTGGCCCTTTCTATAGCGGCCAATGCCACAGGGCTTATGGCCACCAAGGAGTATGCGGATTGGAGTACCCGGGGCAAATCTGAATTGACCGTAAACCCGGACGGAACGCCTATGCAGGCCTCCAATGGGTTGGACAAGGAATACATTACACAATACAGCTATGGAATCGCTGAATCGTTGGACTTGTTTGTTCCAAGGATGTTCGGAGGTTCCGGCAATGAAGACCTTGGAACGGACTCCAAGGTGTTTGAATATTTAGTAGGTCAGGGTCTACCCCCTTCCAAAGCTTTGGAATTGTCCAGTGGACTGCCCTTGTATTGGGGCGATCAACCCATTGTGGCAGGGCCAGCCTATGTGGGAGCCATTGTGGTGTTTCTGTTTTTTTTAGGACTTTTTCTGGCGAAGGGCAAGCGAAAATGGTGGCTTTTAACTGGTGCCATATTGGCGCTAGTGCTTTCTTGGGGTAAAAATTTCCCAGCCCTCACCAATTTTATGATCGATTACTTCCCGCTGTACAATAAGTTTAGGGCAGTTTCTTCCATTCAGGTGGTATTGGAGCTCTGTTTGCCCGTTTTGGGCGTACTGGGTCTGTGGGAGCTTTTCAAAAAATCGGGGGACGACAAAGAAAAACTAAAGGCCTTGAAGTTGAGTTTCTTCATCACTTTGGGATTGGGCGTGTTTATTTTTCTCCTAAAAGGATTCTTCGACTTTGAAGGACTTCGCGATGAGATGTACCGCGGATATTTTGGTGATGACGTCATGACCATGATCCAAAGGGATAGGGAAGCAGTGTATACTAGCGACACGATTCGGTCTTTGATTTATGTGACCCTTGCCGCTGTGGTCCTTTGGCTATTCATAAAGGAGAAAATAGGCAAGAATTTCATGGTATTGGCTCTGGGCGGATTGATATTGTTTGATTTGGTCGGGGTGGCCCTTCGTTACGTGAATGAAGGTGATTTTGTACGCCAACGTCAGGTAAACACCCCTTTCCAGGCAAGTGAACTGGACCAAATGATCCAACAGGACGATTCCATCTACCGGGTGTTTGATCCACAGGAAGGCTTGAACGGTGCCCGAACCTCTTATTTCCACAAGTCCATCGGAGGATACCATGCCGCAAAGCCTAGGGCATTGCAAGATTTGTTCGAGTACCATCTGTACCAAAACAATCTACAGGTGTTGAACATGCTCAATGTAAAATACATCATCCAGCAAGATGAGGAAGGGAACAGCTTTCCTGCCCTGAACGATAATGCCAATGGCAATGCTTGGTTTGTGGAACGACTGCTTTCGGTTTCATCGGCCAATGAGGAGATTGCAGCGTTGAAGGATTTTGATTCAAAATCGGAGGCAGTGGTCAATACCACAGCATATCCCCGTTTGACCAAGAATCGATATGAGTTGGATTCATTGGCCTCCATACGCTTGGAAGACTATCGCCCCAACTATTTAAAATATAGGACCAACAACAGCAATGAAGGTTTTGCGGTGTTTTCCGAAATGTATTACCCTTCAGGTTGGAATGCCTTTATTGACGGTAAACCTGAACCCCATTATAAGGTGGATTACGCACTTCGTGGGATGAAGGTGCCCGCAGGAACCCATGAAATCGAGTTCAAATTTGAACCCAAGGTGGTGGAAACGGGGAGTCAGATTAGCTTGGCGGCCTGTACTTTACTGGGACTGATCATTGTGGGGGGTGTTGGTTATTCCTTTGTTTCCAAGAAATCCAAGGAATCCTGATGCAAAAGATTCTGGTCATAGCGTACTATTGGCCTCCTGCCGGGGGACCAGGGGTACAGCGGTGGCTAAAGTTTACAAAATACCTGCCCGAATTTGGATTCACTCCCATAGTCTATGTCCCGGAGAATCCCAGCTATCCCATCATTGATGAAAAGCTGGTTGGGGAAATTCCCAAGGACATTAAAGTACTGAAACAACCCATAAAAGAACCCTATGCTTGGGCCTCCTTGCTTTCCAAAAAGAAGACAAAAACCATCAGTTCCGGGATTATTAAGGAAACGAATCCTTCAACCATGGAAAAATTGTTACTGTGGATACGGGGCAATTTTTTTATCCCTGATGCCCGTAAGTTGTGGGTAAGGTCTTCCATGGAATACTTGGCAAAGGTCATTGCGGATGAAGGCATAAAAACCGTGATCACTACAGGACCGCCCCATAGTTTGCACTTGATAGGTTTGGGCTTAAAGAAGAGATACGCCATCCAATGGATTGCGGATTTTAGGGACCCATGGACGACCATAGGGTACCATAAAAAATTACGCTTGACCCCATATGCACAGCGGAAGCACAAAAAACTGGAACAAGAAGTACTGGTTTCCGCCGATAAAATTGTGGTGACCAGCCATACCACAAAAAAGGAGTTCGAGGCAATTACCGACAAGCCCATTAAAGTAATCACCAATGGGTTTGATGAGGCCTTAAAGCCTATGGCCCAAGATGACAACTTTACGATTTCCCATATCGGGTCATTGCTTACAGGGAGGAATCCTGTGGGTTTATGGCAAGCTCTGGCTGAACTTGTTCAAGAAAACAAAGATTTTGGGAACACCCTTCGTATTCAATTGGCTGGAGTGATTGGGGAAGAGGTGCTCAAATCCATTCATGGATTTGGACTTGATCCCTACTTGAATCAGATGGGGTATCTTTCCCATGACCAAGTTTTGGAGGTACAGCAAAAATCACAAATATTGTTGTTGCTCGAAATTGATTCCCAAGAGACCCAAGGTATCATCCCGGGCAAACTTTTTGAATATTTGAACGCCAAACGACCCATTTTGGCCCTAGGTCCGGAAGGTTGGGAAGCGGGGGCCATGGTGACCACGGTTCAAGCGGGGGAGTTCTTCCTGCATTCCGATGTAGCATCCCTAAAATCGGTACTTTTGGATTGGTTCAAGAAGTACCAACAGGGGGAACTGCAAATAAATTCAAAAGATGTGGAGCAGTACCATAGAAGGGCTCTGACCCATAGTTTGGCTAAATTTATCTAATGGGAATCGTACTAAAGCAATCCATACAAAATGTTGTAGTCACCTATCTGGGTTTTTTGTTTGGTGCGGTGAACACCCTTTTCCTCTACACCAAAATCTTGCCTGATGCCTATTATGGATTGGTAACCTTCATCCTGGCCTCTGGTGCTATTTTAATGCCCTTAATGGCTTTTGGGGTGCACAACACTATGGTGAAATATTATAGCTTTTGTCAAGATTCTGAAAAGGATTCTTTTTTAACATTGATGCTGTTGATTCCCTTGCTGGGGATTGTTCCTGTTGCTTTGGTCGGGTTCTTTTGGTATGAGCCTTTGGGGAATTTGATTTCAGAAGTAAACCCAATGGTCAAGGATTATCTCTGGTATGTTTTTGTTGTGGGGTTGGCCATGGCATATTTTGAGGTTTTTTATGCCTGGTGCAAAGTACATCTGAAATCGGTTTTTGGAAATTTCATGAAAGAGGTGTTCGGTAGGATAGGGGTGTCCATCCTTTTGATCCTATTGCATTTTGAAGTTATTTCGCTGGATTTCTTTTTCAAAGGTTTAGTGGGACTGTACCTATTGCGCACCGTGATCATCAAAATGTATGCCTATACACTCAGGTTTCCCCGGTTGGATTTTAAATTTCCGGCACATGCCAAAGAAATACTCTCCTATTCCTTTTTGATTATTTTGGGGGGTTCGGCCGCCTTGATTTTGTTGGAAATCGATAAGGTTATGCTCAATCAATTCATCAGTATTGAAAATGTGGCTTACTATGGGGTTGCCGTATATATTGCCACCGTGATTATAGTACCATCCAGGGCCATGCACCAGATTACCTATCCACTGACTGCGGAATTGTTGAATACCAACGACCAAGTTGGTCTGAAAAAACTGTATCAAAAAACCTCATTGACGTTGTTTATTGCATCGGGGATTTTATTTGTTCTGATCATACTCAACTTAAATGATTTATATCTCCTGCTCCCGGAATCGTACCGGAACGGGTTCATCATTGTTTTCTTGATTGGTTTGGCCAAGGTATTCGATTCGCTCTTGGGCAACAACAACTCCATTCTGTACAACTCCAAATACTATAAAACAGTTTTGATTTTTGGAGTCTGCTTAGCCGTGTTGACCATTGTGTTGAACTTTCTATTAATTCCAAAATGGGGGATGACAGGGGCAGCCTTGGCAAGTTTTATTTCCATTTTTATTTTTAATGTGGTCAAGTTGGGTTTTGTAAAACGAAAGTTTGGCTTTCTGCCTTTTACGGGGGCTACTTTCAAGGTTTTTGCCACACTCCTCCTGTTGGCGGTATTGTTCAATATGTTGCAGTTCTCTTTTCATCCCATCATCAATATTCTGCTGAAATCCATTTTGATTGTTGTGATGTATGTTGGGATTCTATATCGGTTTGAAATTTCAGAGGATGTTTCAGGCGTGCTTTCCAAATGGTTGAAGAAGAGGCAGGAATAATACAAAAAAGAACCCCGTAGCGGATAAATCCAACTACGGGGTAAACAACTAACCAACCTAAAAACTATCTTTATTGCCTTCTGGAACTTCTTGATGTTCTTCCAGCGTTACTGCTTCTATTGCTTGTTCTACCAGTGCTTTTTCTAACAGTAGTACTTTTGGTACTTCTGGAAACCGTTCTTTTGGGAGCACTTTTTCTACTTACTACAGACCTACTTGAACTGCTTCTGGTCTGAGGCTTTTTGTACGTACTTGTAGTGGTCCTGGTCACCGTCTTACGATTAGGGGTAGAGGTAACCTTTCTTTGCGTTACGGTTTTCCGGTTTGGGGTCCGGGTCACCTGCTTTTGGGCCACGGTTCTACCACTGTTTCGGGATACACCATCCGCTTTTTTGTACACCCTTTTACTACTGGTCCTATTAGGGGCAACTTGTCTTTTTACGGTGTTGGAGCGGGAAACGGTATTACCTTTCCTATAATCGTTTCGGGCCACCGTTTTATTGCTACGCCCTGTGTATCCTCTTCGTATACTGGCATTGTCACGTACCGCTACTCTTCTATCGTTTCTATAGACTTTACTTCTCCTATTGGGGTTATACTTGTATGACCTTCCAACTTTGGCATAAGTTCTTCTATAGTTGTGTCGGTAAGGAGTATAGTACGTATATCGTACCGGTCTATAGTATCTTCTATATGGTGAGGTATATACGGTACAGAACCCTACAGCTGGTCTGGCAAAATACCTATGGAAAGGACGGTACACATAATGTCTGTTATAGATGTTGATGAATCCTGTATAATGACTGAACACGCCTCCATTATAATATACATGCAATCCACCTAAGCGTCTTACCCTACCATTATTGTACCAGATGTCCACACCACCTATCTGTGAAACCCGACCATAGTAATCGTAAAAAATGGGGGTGTTTTCCACTTGGATCACGGCACCATAATCATCATACTGCACATAAGGGTCGTAGTTATACCCAGAGTTGAAGGTAATGCCCACATTTCCAATTCGGGCACCAACACCAACATTTACTCGGTTGTCCATGTAAAAATCGAACTCACCATCAGGGTATACTGAAAAAGTTACCCCGTCTTCAACGAAGATAAATGAGTTTCCATATCGATATGTTGTAGCTGTTACAACATTATCTTCTATTTTGGCGGCTTGGGTACCTAGTGTACCGAAAGCGATCGCTGCTATAAAGAGTACTAACTTTTTCATACTACAAGGTTTTAAGTTCTAGATGTACCTATTTACATCCACCTTGATAATATCAAGCAGCGTGCCAAAAAACTAAAATTTCTATAACATGTTGATTATTAGTTCTATAAAAATCAATCATTGATAATGAACATGGATCTTCTGTTGAGTTGGTGTTCTTCTTCTGAGCACCTCACTCCATTGGAGCAGTTGTTCAACAATTGGGTCTCTCCATAGCCTTTTGCAGATAGCCTACTTCGGTTTATCCCTTGTTTCACCAACCATTCCAGAGTGGCTTGGGCACGTCTTTCGGATAGGTTAAGGTTAAACCGGCTACTTGACCTTGAATCGGTATGGGACTCAATATGTATGGAAAGTTCGGGATATTGTTTCATGGCTTGGAGAATCTTGGCCAGTTCCACTTCGGCATCAGGCCGTATTCTGGACTTTCCGTAGTCAAAGTAGATAGGCTGCAGGGTAAGCCTACACCCCAAATCATCAATGGGGCACTCTGGAGGTGTAAGTTCAATATCCATTTGTTCGGTATGGGAACCCCGTGGAGTGACCGTACTTTTTTGGTTAGGGGTATAATCTTTGTACTCTGCATGAACTGTGTATGCTTTGCTGCAATCCACTACACCCTTAAATATGTAATTGCCACTACTGTCCGTGGTGGTTTCGGCTACTTTATTGTTGTTCTTGTTCATGAGGCTAACCGTGGCCCCATCCAAGGGTTTTCCTGTTTTGGAATCAGAAATGGCTCCTTGGATAATGGTTAAGCCGCAGCTTTCCCAAACCCTATAAATGTCATCGGAACTACTTCCGGCATCACCATCCCGGTTGGAGGCCAGATACCCTATTTTCTTCTCTTCATTCAAGATAAAACCAAAATCATCCTTATTGGAATTAATGGGTTGCTTGAGATTGGTCACTTCTTCAAATTCTCCATCAGGTTCCAGCGAAACCACAAATATATCGAGTCCCCCTAGTCCCAAATGCCCATCACTGGAAAAGTAAAGGTTGTTGTTCTTCCCAATAAAGGGAAAACCTTCCCGTGTTTCCGTATTGATTTTTGGGCCAAGGTTAACGGGCGTTCCAAAGGAACCGTCCCCTACAATATCCACATACCAGATATCCGATTCTCCATGGGTGCCCTCCATGTCCGATGAAAAATACAGTCGCTTTTCATCTGGTGACAAGGCCGGATGTGCCACAGAGTGTGAATCGCTGTTAAAAGGAAGTTCGGTGATATTTTTCCAAGAACCGTCATCCATTTTAGTGGCTTGGTATATTTTTAGGCTGACCAGTTTTTGCCTGTTTTTTCTTTTTCGTCCCTTGAAGTAGTTATTTCGAGTGAAGTATACTGTTTTTCCATCATTGGTAAAGACCGCATTGGATTCATGATACGGGGTATTGATATCGCCTTCAAGCGGTTTAGGATGGGACAACCGCCAATCTTCATCCACTTCGGCCTCAAATAGATCTAAATAGGGCAGTCCTGTCCAATTATGTATTTTGTCCCCTTCCGTTTTTGCTGAAGAAGATGCAAAAACCACCTTATCCCCATAGAAAGCTGGAGAAAAATCAGAACTGGTGAGTAGACCAGTAATATTGGCCACTTCGTAGGTACTGGATTTAAATCCTACCAAACTGTCCAATTTGGCATAACCCTCCATAAAATTTTTTGCAATCTCCGTATTGGAGGACAAACCTGAGTATTTACCCATCATTTTTTTAGAGGTTTGGTAATCGCCAATACTCTTGAAACTTTGGGCAGCCCTGTAGTAATATATGGGGTCTACATCATTGGGAAATTTTTCCATCAATTTTTTATACCACTCCGCAGCCTCGGTATATTCACTATTAAAATAGTAGGTGTCCCCTAATTTTTTGAGCACTTGTGGGGATTCATAACCGTCATCAACAATTTTTAAATAAATTTCTCTGGCATCTATGAAATAGTAGGAGTCAAAATCTTCATTAGCTTTTTTAATAACGCTGTTTTGAGGGTATGAAATGAATATGGTAAAAATGGTGCATAGGATCCCAAGGATGGTTTTGTGGTTCATAAGGTGAATTTTAAAAGAATCTAGGTGTAAGGACTTTGTCTGTTTTATGGAATAGGTCAAATCGGAGCAGTGCTTCATAGGAACCACTATTGTAATCTTTGATTGGGGTTGAGTCATAATCATAGGCCACTCCCAAGAACATGGACGGGGAAATCTGGAACCCGGCCAAGGCACTTATGGAGGAATTCCACCGATAGGAAGCGCCCAGGGCAACCTTCTCATTGATCAAAAAGTTTGCGGACATATCCCATTGTAAGGGAGATCCACTGACAAACTTTACCAAGGTCGCGGGTTTGAACTTTAGGTTGGGGGAGAGGTCAAACACATAGCCCGTGATAAAAAAATAGTGTAAGCGTTCCACAGCTATGTTATCCAAGTCCACATCGTTCAATGAGCCTTCGTCAAAATGTTTGGAATTCATGAAATTGGGGACAGAGAACCCAGCATAGAATTTTTGGGTATGGTAATAGATCCCGGCCCCGACTTGGGGTTGCAGTTTATTGTCCACCGTATTTTGAAAAAATGGATCGTTGGGGTCATAGATGTTCAACTTGGTGTAATCCACATCCAAGAGGTCTATCCCTGCCTTAAGCCCAAAGGATAGTTTGCTGATATCATGTCGGGCCAGCTGTATGGAATATGAATAATCCACAATAACGTTGGACTCGGTGGCCGGACCAATTTGATCATATATGATGGAGAGCCCAAGCCCCATATTCTTTGAAACACCTATGGGTGAGTTGAGTGTAAAAGTGCCTGTTTGTGGGGCACCTTCCAGACTTAACCATTGGGTACGGCCCAAAACCCCAATACTCATTACTTCCCTAGAACCTGCATAGGCAGGGTTTACAATCTGGGTGTTGTACATATATTGGGTGTATTGGGGGTCTTGTTGCCCATGAACAGTACAAATACACCCTAGGCATAGAAATGTCATCGCAATAAGTGTTCTCATGAAAGGTATTCTGAATGTTGATTTCATTATATAATGGCTTGGATACATTAATCCCGGTTGATATAGAGGTATCCCGAATAGCTGGCCTCACCTGGGTTTTCGGTCTCAAATTCCAAAATGTAGAAGTAGGTGCCACTGGGCAGACTTCGGTCTTTCATGATCGTGGCCTGACCTTCAGAAACCCCTGTGAAAACCTGATTGCCTATACCATATCCTTCAGCTTCATACACCAAGGCGCCCCATCTATTAAAAACTCTCAGGGAATTATTGGGGTATGCCTCAATACCATCAATTCTGAAATAATCGTTGATGCCATCCCCGTTGGGAGTGATTCCGGTATAAATCTCGAAGTCTGGGTCAGTTCCCTCACTGGGACAGGCATCAGCGGGAACTATGGTGACGGTCTGTTGGTCTTCATCAAAGCTATCGTCATCGGACATATCCGAGACTTGGGCTTCCAAGCCCACGGGTTGCGAAGAAACCATAGCTTGGTTGGTCACCGAGCCGTTGTCAATATCTTGTTGGGTAAGCGAGTGGGTGGTCTTAAACGTCCAGCTCTCCCCAACGGACAATATGCCATCATTGCCATTGTCTGTTCCGGGTACAGGACCAGGAATATAACCTCCCAGTTTTTCATCTTCCAAGAGGAGTTCTTCTAAGTCAGCCTCGCCTGTATTGGATACCGTGAATGTATAGATAATGGAATCGGGGCATGCATCGCCATTGGCATCAGCCAGATTGCCTACTTTGATTAGCCCTATTCCCGCCGACCCATTGGTACAGGCATCGTTGGGCACCACGGTATTTGCGGAAGCATTCTGCGAAACGTTCGCTTGCAATCCCACTGGGTTGGCCGATACCGAGGCCAAATTATCCACAGAACCATTGGAAACATCGGCTGGTTGTATGGCATACAGGGCTTGGTAGGTCCAGCTTTCGCCAACGGAAAGCATACCGTCTTCCCCAAGATCACTTCCTTCGGTAGGACCGTTTACCGTACCATTCAACTTATCATCTTCCAAGGTCACATTTTCCAAATCTAGTGCTCCCGTATTGGTCACGGTAAAGGTGTAGAGGATACTTTCACTGCATCCGTCCGAGTTGATGTCCACCAACTGCCCAGACTTGGCCAATCCCAAACTGGGCGCCCTATTGGTACATGCTGTATCTGGGACATCGGTTTTTGTGGGTCTATCATCCAACGGGTCTTCAAAATCGGAAAAATCGATTACCAAAATATCTATCCCTTCGGGTTGAGCAGTCACCCGTGCCGTGTTCTCCACATACGTCAGGTCGATATCCTCTTGTACAATGGCATAGACGAACTCATAGGTCCAGCTTTCACCTATGGAAAGGATATCATCATCATTATCATCACTACCATCAACAGGCCCAGATATTGGATTGGGACTTAATTTATCATCCTCCAAGAATACATTGTCCAAGTCCACATCCCCGTTATTGGTGACCGTAAAAGTGTATAAAATGCTTTCTTGGCAACCATCTTGGTTATAGTCCTTCAGTTCTCCTACTTTGATCAGACTGAGGCTCGCATTACCATCGGTACAGGCGTCGTTGGGGATGGTAATGTTGGTGGGGTCGTTCTCCGTATTCGAGTTATCATCAGAGGTGTCGGCTACCTGTGCAGTATTACAAAGATTGAACATAGTCACGGTAGCGGTGTTCTCCACATAGCCGTTGTCAATATCCGTTTGGACAATATTGTAAATGGCTTGGTAGGTCCAGCTTTCCCCTACGGAAAGGATGCCGTCCCCTCCGTCATCACTTTCTGGGGTGGGACCGGGGACCTCACCGTTCAGCATATCATCATTTAAAACGGCGTCGTGCAGGGCCACATCTCCCGTATTGGTCACGGTAAAGGTATAGGCCACGCTCTCGGGGCAGTTATCGTTGTTGATGTCCAACAGTTCTGCCTCTTTGATCAAGCCAACGGCCGGGTTTTGGCAAGTGCTCAGGTCCACTTCGGTGACATCGTCCTCATCAGGGCTATCATCGTCCGAAAGGTCCTGTACCATATAATCCGGATAAGCCTGTACATTGGCGGTGACTTGCGCCTGGTTGTGGAAACACCCAAAATTAATATCGTCAGGGCTTATGGGTTGGGTGGCGGTGTAGATCCATGTTTCACCAGGTTCCAAGATACCCATAAAGTTACCATCGCCTTGGGGGCCTTGGATCACCAAAGGCAAATCTAAATCCGTGACCACCACATTTTCAAAACTTTCGTCTGTTGTGCTTTCAATGGTCAATGTAAAGGTATAGTCGATGGCCGAACAGTCTGCATTGACCACTCCTTCTTTAATAAGGGCAATGCGGGGTTCACAATCCCCAAGCAAGGTAACGGTAGGCCTATCCTCCAAGGTGTTTTCAAAATCCGAGGTATCCTCCACGGTAATTTCCGCAAAGCCTTCCATGGTGGCCGTGACTATGGCCGTGTTTTCCACTTGTCCGGCAAGACGATCATCTGTGTTGAGTTGGTATTCTATGTTTTCGTACACCCAGATTTCATCCGGGCCCAAAAGACCGTCATTGCCCACATCACCAGAGGTAGGCGGAAAATTAATGTCGATAAAGATCGGTAGGTCTTGGTCAGCAATGGTAATATTTTCCAAGACTTGGCCTTTGGTGCTCTCGTTGGAGACCGTAAAGGTATAGTCAATGAATGCGCAACCTCCTTCTTCTCCCTGGCCGCCATAGGCCACCCCGGTTTTGACCAAGGCAATTTTTGGGGCGCATTCGGAAATATCGGTGACCGTGGGGCGGTCTTCGTCCACATTGTCAAAATCGGACCAATCTTCCACGGTTACTCCCAAGATTTGATCCTCTGCAGAAACATAGGCAGTATTCTCCACTTCTCCAGCTTCAAGGTTTTCTGCTGTGATGACATAAAATCCTGTATATTCCCATGTTTCTCCAACTTGCAAGATGTTATCTCCATCATCTCCTGAAACGTAGGTGATATTGGTTACATGGTCATCGGTTACGCTGAGAATATGTAAATCGTTCCCATTGCCACTTTCATTGGTCACATAAAAGGTATACTCAATGCCGTAGCAGCCCCCATCATTGCCTAATGGGTCTTTGGAAACCCCTTTTTTAACAATGGCAATACGGGGAGCGCAGGCAGTAAGGTCTGTAACGGTTTCGCGGTCTTGGGCGGGGTCACTGGGGTCGGAGGCGTCCACTGATACTAGGGGTGGAATAATATCTTTGGTCTCAGCCTTGACATAGGCCTGGTTGAGTACTTCACCATCAATTATGTTTTCTGCGGTTACATTGTACACCCTGAAATAGGTCCAAGTTTCCCCTGGTTCCAACTCACCATTGGTTGTAATGCTTTCGATGGGGGCATCCAAGAACACCCCACCAAAAGCAGGGTCTTCAACGGTAATGTTGATATAACTGTGGGGAACATTGTTTAGATGCATTACAGTAAATGTGTAGGTAATGTTATCGCAGGAATCGTTGTCTTCAGCGGTTTTGATAAGAGCAACGGTGCCTTTTTCACATTCAAGAACTATGTCCGTGGTGGCATTGTCCAAAAAGTCGCTGGGGTGGGACAAATCACTGACTGTGGCCAAAGGGTTACCATCCACCGTTGCGGTAACATCTATCTGTTCAACCAGTGTATTGGGGTAATAATCGTTTTGGTCCAAGGGACGGGTGGCAGTATATTCCCAAGATTCACCAGAATCGAAAAAAGTATTGTTGTTGTCATCCCCAGTAACAAATGTAAAGTTCAAGTTGGGGTCTAAACTCGCAATCTGTACATTGGTCAAGGCTTGGGCCACTGCGCTTAAATTTCTGACTACCAATTGATATTCAACGGTCTCACAGCCCGGAGCATTGCCAAACCAGTCTTTGGTCTGTACAACAAGTACTGCTCCAATACGGCGACAACTTTCAATATCTATCCTTGTTGGATTATCCTCGGTAGTGAATACAGAATCGGAAAGGTCACCTGCGGTACCTGCCATAATGGTGGCTTGGTTTAAAACTTCAGGAAGGTTAAGGTCTTCCGGGTTTAATGTCTTAGTTGCTGTATATTCCCAAGAATCACCAGCATCGAAAGAGTTTGGGGAGATGTCACCATTTTTATTGGAAGGAACTACATTGGCAACAAAATCTACATCGTTGATGTCTACAATGGTTATTTGAGCTTCGGTGTAGGAGTTTGGTCCTTGATTTCTAACCATAATTGTATAATCAATGGCCGTACAATCCCCATTTCTGACCCCGGTCATAGTGGCCACCACATTTTGACAAGAAGCTACATTGGTAACCGTTGGGTCATCCTCATTAATGAGGGTATCATCGGAAAGATCACTAGCGACACCACCAACGGTAACTTGCACCTGATTGGATAGGGTCGATTGCGTTAAAGTACCTGGGTCAATCGCACGAGCAGCCCTATACTGCCATGATTCCCCAGCTTCAAAAATATTATCGCCATCGTCCCCAGCAAAGGGCAGGGTTTGATGTGTAAAGTTGGGATCATTGCCAACTTCCGCAATAATCACTTCGGCAGGGAGAAAGGACTCACCTTGTGTACTGGTATTCCGTACTGTGATAACGTATTGTACCGAAGAGCAGTCAACAGCCACACTTCCCGACATGGTTACGGCAATACTTGGAACATAGAGATTGTTTTCAAAGTTTCCAACCTTTAGGTTTATGGCACCACGGCCGAGATGAAAAAAACTAAGTCCAAAAAAGGCCAGCAACAGCCCAAGTAGACTTTTTCTATACGGTATTAGATGGTTTTTGAGGGAGTACATAGTTTTTGGGTTTGTAAGTTTTTTGGGGTTGAAAAGCCTCCATCTGAAAGGAAGTGCCCAGATGTTTTCGTTTCCAATAGGTGTAAAACAAGTTTGTTGATCATGGATAGATCATTTTGTTCTCTTTTAACCTACTATATTAAGGTGTGTGCCTATTTTTATAGGGTGCCAATTGATGGATGCCCCTTATGAATTGACGAAAAGGGGTTTTGGGTTGATGGGAAAAATCAACCTAAGCCAAAAGCGAAGCTTTAAGAAGGTATTGGTGTTTATCGTACAATGATTTTTTTTGGTTGGGACGTTGCCCCATCAGGATACTGGACCATCATAAGATACATGCCAGGTGCAATACCGCTAACGTCATATCGCTCTTCCTCGGAGCGGAAGGTTTTGACCAAATTTCCGGATAAATCAAAAATGGAGATTACGGTAAATTGGGTTTCCGTATCAACATAGATATAATCCTCACTTGGATTGGGATATATTTTCTCCCTATCTTCCTCTTTCTCCTCTTCCTCTTCCTCTTCCTCTTCTCTGTTGGTATCATCTTCTTCATCATCCACGTTTTCTGCCCCATCTTCTGTTTCATCATCAGTTTGCCCATCATCATCAGTATAACAAAAGGGGGGACCTGGATTGATGGAAGGATGGTTATACGCTACGGAAAACTCATTCAACACCTCCAAACTACACAGATTCAATTTTATGAGTTGCGGATTGTGCCGAACGTATAAATCCAATACTTTCTCCAGATTTGGGGCATAGACAATTTCTAAATTGGCATTGTGCGAAATATGGAGTGATGTGGGATAGTTATCGAACTCACCACAATATCCCATGCTTTGGAAGTTAGGTAAATGAAGTGACGTAATGGAGGGACTATTGTTAAGGTAAAAATTGCCACAGATACTTTTTAACTGTACGATATCCAAAAGTCCTAAAACGGGATTTTGCCATAATTTAAAACTTCCCCCTATATTCTGTAAATTGGAAAGGACAACGGATTCCAATACAGGATTGTGGTATATGGCCAAATTAACCTCTATATCCATTAAACTGGGAAGAGAAACCTCCATGATATCTGGATTTTGTTCCAAAATTAGATAACCGGTGTTGTTAAGTTTTGGAAAGGAAACCTTTAAGAGACCTGAGTTTTTTGTGAAGGTCAAACGATCTTCCACATTTTCCAATAAGGGAGCTTCTATTTCGACCAAGTTTGTATTTTGGTCAAAATATAACGGTGTTTTAACGGTGACCAAATTTGGAAAAACCAGTTTGGTGGGTACCGCATAATTTCTGTTCTCGATATATTCGGAAATGGATTGTTCAAGTACCACGTCCGGGATTATGATTTCATCTTGGACAAGTTCTGCACTACAAACCGGAGTTGAATGGCTAAATGCAGTATGACAAAGCAATAAGATTGTGATCAGCGTAATTTTTTTCATATCATATACCTTTATATGTTACCCAATGTAAACTTAGGAATGTGTAAAGGGCTTATGGGCACTAATTGACGGATGGGGCTTCCCAATTGATAAAACAGGGTTTTGGGTTGATATAAAAATCAACCTTGAAGGAAAATTACTATAGATTTGCCCTGAAAACAGGTTGTTGCCATGCAGATGAACAATATCTTACACCAAAGGTCCAAGGAATGGGACTGAGGTAAGATCAGAGCTTTTCACGCAAATAGACCGCGGTATGGGATGCTTGGTTTTGGACGACTTCCTCGGGCGTGCCTTCGGCCACCAAATGCCCGCCGTTTTCCCCGCCTTCAGGGCCAAGATCTATCAAGTAGTCCGCACATTTGATGAGCTCAATATTGTGTTCGATCACAATCACCGAATGCCCCTTGGCAATAAGCTCGTCAAAGGATTTCAACAGTTTTTTAATGTCGTGGAAATGCAATCCCGTGGTGGGTTCATCAAAGATGAACAAGGCTTTTTCCTTGGTGTTCCCCTTGACCAAAAAAGAGGCAAGCTTTATCCGCTGTGCCTCACCACCGGATAGGGTAGAGGAGGACTGCCCCAAGGTCACATAGCCCAATCCCACATCTTGCAGAGGTTGCAACTTGGTCACAATTTTGTCCTGTTGGTGGGCCTTGAAGTGTGCCACGGCATCATCAATGGTGAGGTTAAGGATGTCGTCAATGTTTTTTCCTTCAAAATGTACTTCCAGAATCTCCTTTTTAAAGCGTTTGCCGTCGCAGGCATCACATTCCAGATGGACATCGGCCATAAACTGCATTTCCACCGTGATTTCACCTTCGCCCTTGCACTTTTCACAACGACCTCCATCCACATTAAAGGAAAAATGTTTGGCTTGGTAACCCCGCAGCTTGCTCAGTTTTTGCGATGCGAAGAGGTTTCGGATATCATCATAGGCCTTGATATAGGTAACCGGATTGGAACGGGACGAACGCCCAATGGGATTCTGGTCCACAAACTCCACGTGTTTGATGTGGGCATATTTGCCTTCCATGGCGGTGAACTGACCCGCTTTTTCGCCATAACCACCTACTTCTTTTAATATGGAGGGATACAGAATCTTCTTGACCAAGGTGCTTTTACCACTTCCGGAAACGCCCGTGACCACCGTCAACATATTTAAAGGAAAAGTGACGTCTATATTTTTAAGGTTGTTCTCCCGGGCACCCTTGATTTGGATATAGCTTTTGGAATTGCGACGCTCCTTGGGCACTTCAATGGCCTTGGTGCCATTTAGGTAATCCGCTGTGAGGGAATGGGCCTTGAGAATGGCCTCCAAACTTCCGGTGGCCACCACCTCGCCACCTAGGGTTCCTGCTTCGGGACCTATATCGATGACCTCGTCGGCGGCTTTCATGATGTCCTCGTCATGTTCCACCACAATTACGGTATTGCCCAAATCCCGAAGGGAAATAAGAACTTCGATTAGATTTTCGGTGTCCTTGGGGTGCAGACCGATGCTGGGCTCGTCCAAAATATACATGGAACCCACCAAGCTACTGCCCAAGGAAGTGGCCAAGTTGATGCGCTGGCTTTCCCCGCCAGAGAGCGTGTTCGATTTTCGGTTGAGGGTGAGGTAGCTCAATCCCACTTTGTCCAAAAAGTCCAAACGGGTGGTGATTTCCTTGAGCAAACGATTGGCAATGGTCCTGTCGTGCTCCGAAAGTTGGAGTTCCTCAAAAAAAGGAATCAACCGTTTGATGGGCAACTCAATGATATCTGAAATGGATCTGCCGGCAATCTGGACATAATTGGCCTCAGCCCTGAGTCGCTTTCCTTTACAGACAGAACATTTTGTCTTCCCCCGATAACGGGAAAGCATGACCCTATTCTGGATTTTATAGCTTTTTTCTTCGAGCTGTTCAAAGAATTTATGGAGACCCATGAAATGTTCGTTGCCATCCCACACGAGTTGTTTTTGGGATTCGGACAGTTCAAACCAAGGTTTATGGATGGGGAAGTCAAATTTGTAGGCCGAGTTGACCAATTGATCGCGGTACCAACCCATACTTTCGCCCCGCCAAGGGAAAATGGTATTTTCGTACACGGAAAGTGCCGTGTTGGGGATGACGAGATCCTCATCAATACCAATGACATCGCCGTACCCTTCACATTTGGGGCAAGCCCCGTAGGGATTGTTGAAACTGAAGAGGTGTACATTGGGTTCCAAAAACTTTAGGCCGTCCAGTTCAAACTGGTTACTGAATGTTTTGGTCTCACCGTTTTCCAAATTTTCAATGGCGCATTGTCCTTTCCCTTCAAAGAAGGCATTGTCCACCGCATTGGCCAAGCGATTGTAAAAATCCTCGTCCTCCTTTATAATGATACGATCCACGACCAAATCAAAAGTTCGACCAACATCATCGGGCACTTGATCTATTCGGATGACCTTGCCGTTGTGTTTTATCCTTGCATAACCTTGCTTTGAAAAAAGTTCCAAGGATTTGATGGGGTCGCGGTCTTCCTTGATGGTCACCGGGGCCAATAATAATAGTTTGGCACCTTCCTGCAATGATTTTATATACTTAATGACATCGGTCACCGTATGTTTTTTCACCTCTTTTCCAGAAATGGGGGATATGGTCTTCCCGATACGGGCATATAATAATTTCAGATAGTCATAAATTTCGGTAGTGGTGCCCACCGTAGATCTTGGATTGGTGGAGTTCACCTTTTGCTCTATGGCAATGGCAGGGGCTATACCTTTTATATAGTCTACTTTGGGTTTGTCCAGTTTCCCCAAAAACTGTCGGGCATAGGATGATAGGCTTTCCACATAACGTCGTTGCCCCTCGGCATAGAGGGTATCAAAGGCCAAGCTAGACTTTCCCGAACCGGACAATCCCGTGATTACCACCAGTTTATTGCGGGGGATGACCACATCGATATTCTTGAGATTGTGCAGTTTGGCACCTTTAATGATAATATTCTGCTTGGGATCTACGTTTATAGGGGTTGCCATCTGTTAAAATTAGATCCCCAAAGATACGATACACCTCACTTAATACGTATATTGCATCAGTTAACATATAAAAACGGGCAAATCACAACATAGATTTTCAGGTCACCTACCTAATTTTCTATATTTGGGATGTAATTAAAAATCTGATAGGCCTATACAGCGATAATTACTTTTTTACAATAAACTAAATACCTAAAGGCTTTCCTTGGAAAAGGGAAACCCTAGATGTTAACCAAAAAAAGTAATTTGTATGGAACTACAGATTAATGACTCGATATTAGTAAAGAGCTATATTGCCGGTGACGAAAAGGCCCTTGAGACCTTGATCAACAGGCACAACCAAAGAATCTCCAGTTTTATTTATTCCAAAGTTTTGGACCGGGATGTTGCAGAGGACATCTTCCAAGACACTTTTATCAAGGTGATCAAAACCTTGAAAAGGGGTAAATACAGTGAAGAAGGCAAGTTTTTGCCTTGGGTGATGCGAATTGCCCACAATCTGATCATTGACCATTTCCGTAAGAACAAGCGGATGCCCAAGTTTGAGGGAAGTGATGACTTCAACATCTTTTCCGTGATCAAGGATGAGAAGCTCAATGCAGAGAAACAACTCATCAAAGATCAAATAGACAGTGATCTTACCCTTTTGATCGAGGAATTGCCCGAAGATCAAAAAGAAGTGTTGATAATGCGTATCTATAAGGACATGAGTTTTAAGGAAATATCCGAAAACACTGGGGTGAGCATCAATACAGCATTGGGAAGAATGCGATATGCCTTGATCAACCTTCGAAAAATCGTAGATCGTAAGAATATCGTTTTAACGAATTAATCGGGCATTACATCGAAGCCTGCAATATTTCCATTCTAGCGGCGTTATCTATTTGAAACATTAATGCTAGAATATGGAAAACATTTACTCTGAAGAACAAAAAGCCGTTACATCGGTAAGAGCTAGCCAAAAGACCATCGATTTTTTGCTTAGCTATTCCAAATCGATTCATGTAGTTGATTGTAAAAAACATGCATTTGAAGTTACACTGAACTAGTTAGCTTCAAAAAGGAAAATGAAAGAGCCGCGATTAGCGGCTCTTTTTTGTTTTATGATAGTCGTCAAGGACCGTTTTTCTGCCAATGGTTCTGGTGATGACATCTTTGTCCAAATCCCACCCCCTTGCTGGGGAATATTCCCTGCCGTACCAGATGATCTGTAAGTGCAAACGGTTCCATATTTCCTTTGGAAACAAACGTTTGGCATCCCTTTCGGTCTGTACCACATTTTTTCCATTACTGAATCCCCAACGGTACATCAACCTGTGAATATGGGTGTCCACAGGAAAAGCGGGTATCCCAAAAGCCTGGGAAACCACTACACTGGCGGTTTTATGCCCTACACTGGGCAACTCTTCCAAAAGTTCAATGTTTCTGGGAACCTCTCCATTGTATTTTTCAATCAGGATTTGCGATAGCCCATGGATTCCCTTTGATTTCATGGGGGAAAGCCCCACGGGTTTTATGATCTCCCGTATCTCATCCACGGAAAGTTTTACCATATCAAAGGGATTGTCCGCTCTTTCAAAAAGCAGTGGGGTAATCTGGTTGACCCGTACATCCGTACTTTGGGCGGACAACAATACCGCGATCAAAAGCGTATAAGGGTCTTTATGGTCCAGAGGAATGGGAATGGTGGAGTAGAGCTCATCCAAGGTTTTGATAGTGAAATCAACTTTTTCCTGTTTAGTCATTTTTGTTTAATTTTGAAATATAATTATTAAACAATAAAATTAAGACCATTCGCATATGAACATGTTAAAAGTAGGGGATAAAGTACCTGAATTTTCTTCAAAAGACCAAGATGGAAACACAATTAATCTAAGCGACTACAAAGGCAAAAAGCTAGTGGTCTTCTTTTACCCCAGGGCCAGTACTCCAGGATGTACCATGGAAGCCTGTAATTTACGGGACAATTACAAGGCATTGACCGATGAAGGCTATGAACTTTTGGGGGTCAGCGCAGATACGGAGCGCAAGCAGGCCAATTTTAAAAATAAGTATAAACTCCCATTTCCCTTATTGGCCGATGTGGACCATACCGTGATCAACACCTTTGGCGTATGGGGCCCCAAAAAGTTCATGGGACGGACTTTTGATGGTATTCATAGAACCACTTTTGTGATTGACAAAGAAGGCGTGGTGGAAAAGGTCATTGAAAAAGTGAAGACCAAGGACCATGCGGCGCAGTTGCTAGGTGAATGATAGATTTGATGGATTCAGATATTGGAGGTTGGACTTCTGATGAAAGACAAAAGATGCAAGAACCAAGAAGAAACCCGAAAATCTAAAATACCAACAATCCAAATTCTACCTCATAGCCCAACTTTCAAAATAGCTTTTGAATGTTCTAGCGGAAGTAAATCAGAATTTGTTGAAGGAATTATGCTTTTTCCTTTTCTTTCTTCTTTTCTGGAGTTTTATCCTCAGGAAGTTCTTTTTGGGAGAACAGGTGTTTTTCCTTTATGATTTCCGCAATACCTTCCGGAAGCTCATCTTCCCAGCCTTTTTCCCCACTCATGAGTTTTTTCAAGACATCCCTGGAGAAAATGTGCATGATGTCAGGGTCATAATCAATGATGTCCATCACCTTGCCATTGTACTTGAAGAACTTGTAGAGTTCCTTCATCCGCGGATGCACCTTGACATTGTTGCTTGTCATGATTTGTCCGGTTTCTGGATCTTTCATAGGGTAGAGGTATACCTTTAAATCCTTGAAGAACAGTTTTCCAAAGGCCTCCAAGATGCCTCCACTTAAGTGGCGGTAGTATTTTTCATCAAAGACGTCCACCAAATTGTTCACCCCCATGGTAAGGCCAATTCGGGCCTTAGTGTAGTTGTTGAAATACTCCACCAACTTGTAATATTCCTGGAATTTGGAGATGAGAACGGTATGGCCCAACGAACAGAGTAGTTCCGCACGATCCATGAAGTCCTGTTCATCAATTTCCCCAGAAGCCTTGAGGTTGGATAGGGTTATCTCAAAAACCACTATGGTATTATCCATGTCAACGGTCTGTTCACGGATAAAAATGTCATACGATTTCTGGAACATGTCCATATTCACCTTGGTCACGGGCCTAAAACTTCCCCGAAGAGCCAAGATGTTCTTTTTGTAGAGTGCGGCAGCGGGCAAAAGGTTGTTCCCGTCAGGACCGAACATCACGGCGTCCGTCATGTCGTTTTTGATCAGCTGCAAGCTCATCAATCGGTTATCGACCTCCTTGAAATTAGGACCTGTAAAATTCACCATGTCAATCTCAACAGTGTCCTTGTCGATATGGTCGTATAGATATTTTAGAAGTTTTTTAGGCTTATTGAACTTAAAATAGGCCCCATAAATAAGATTTACCCCCAAGATTCCAAGGGTTTCCTGCTGTAGACGGGCTTCATTTTGCTTAAAGCGAATGTGCAGGACAATCTCATCATATTCTTTTTGATCGGGATCCAATTGAAATCGGATACCTACCCAGCCATGGCCTTTGTAGCGTTTGGAAAAATCGATGGTCGCCACCGTATTGGCATAGGTAAAGAACAGATAGTCGGGGTTGTTTTCCCTGCTGATACGCTCCTCCACCAATTGCATCTCGTGGTCCAACATCTTTTTCAAACGGGACTGGGTCACATACCGCCCATCTTCCTCAATTCCGTAAATGGCATCACTAAACGACTTGTCGTAAGCGCTCATGGCCTTTGCAATGGTCCCTGAAGCACCACCGGCCCTAAAAAAATGTCTGGCTGTTTCCTGTCCCGCACCAATTTCGGCAAAGGTGCCGTAGATGTTAGGGTTAAGGTTAATGCGCAGCGTTTTTGCCTTTATCGAAGGGATGTTTTCAAAAGCATCTTCTTTGCTGAGTACAGTAGGCATATCCGGTATTTTATTGACCACAAAGTTACACTCTTCATTCAATCTATTAAATAAATAAGTTATAATTTTGATTTTAATGGACGACGTGATGACCATCACCTTTTTGGGCACCGGAACCTCACAGGGAATACCTGTCATTGGCAGTAACCATCCCGTGTGCCTGAGCCAAGACCCCAAGGACAAGCGATTGCGGGTATCGGTCTTGGTTTCTTGGAAGGATTACCATTATGTAATAGACTGTGGGCCTGATTTTAGGCAGCAAATGTTGGCCAACCCCATAAATCGTCTGGATGGTATTTTTTTTACCCATGAGCACTCGGACCATACCGCTGGTATCGATGACATCCGGCCTTTTTTCTTTCGGCAAGGAGATATTCCCATCTATGCCCATGAACGGGTCATTGCTTCTTTGCAAAGACGTTTTGATTACATTTTTGCCGATGAAGACCGGTATCCCGGGGCTCCGGCAGTCCAAGTGATCCAAGTGTTCAAAGACACCCCCATTCAATTGGAAGATATGGAGATCATCCCAATAGAAGCCTACCATAATCGGCTGCAGGTTTTCGGATATCGCTTTAAGGATTTTGTGTACCTGACCGATGTGAAACGGGTGGATGCCCATGAAATGGCCAAGATGAAAGGTGTAAAGGTTTTGGTGGTCAATGCCCTACGGGAAGAACCGCATCATTCCCATTTCAACTTGGAGGAAGCATTGGCCTTTGCCGAAGAAGTAGGAGCGGAAAAAACCTATTTGACCCATATTAGCCATATGTTGGGATTTCATGGGGAAGTGGAGAAAAAACTTCCCAAGAACGTACATTTGGCCTATGATAATTTGAAATTGAAGATCTAACCCATGAAGAACAAGATTTTTTTATATCTATTTGTATTTGCCGCTTTGTTGGCGCTGTATCAATTTGTGAGTGCCAATAACCTACAAAAGGCCATGACTGCCGATGTGAATGAGTTACAGACCAAGGTGGAGCAGCTTGAGGATTCCATCCAAAAGACCCAATTGCGATTATTGGACATGCAGTATTTTTCCTTGGAAAACAATGACGATGCCTTGGCATATTATGACCATCTCAATCTGGAACACCCAGCCCGTTATATCGAGGACAAGCTTTTGGAGACCAATGAAAAATCCGGGGACAATCCATTGATTCCCTACGCAGGGATGGAAAGCGATTTTAAAATCAACAAAATCAAGGTATTGAACCACAAATGGATCTTGGCCGATTTCTCGGACGGAAAATACTGGGGAGATCTCATCATCAAGTATGAACTCAAGGATGACCTGAGCGTAGACTTTACCCTATTGGATCATTTGTTGTACACCCGTAGCAATTAAAGGTGTTCCACCAACCACTTTCGGAAGGAATAAAAGTTCTGCTGTGAAACCCCATGGCCAATGGGAAACTCTTCGTAGGTAATATCTATGGAAAGGTTTTTTAGAAAATCCGGGGTTCTTTGGGCCCATTCCAAGGGGATTACCTGGTCCACTTGTCCGTGGGACGCATACATATGAAGGGTGCCAAAATCATTTTCCGTATACCCCTCCTTTATGATATTCTCATCGATATAACCGCTTAAAGCAATTACATTCTTCACTTTTTCAGGATAGGAAAGTGCCACGACATAGCTTAGGATACTCCCTTGACTAAACCCCAAAAGGGTAATATTTTCAGTATCCAAATCGTAGGCTTCAATGGCTTCATCCATGAACGCAACGATTTTTTCACGGGATTCCGAAGCTTGTTCCACATCGTTCCATTTCCCATGGGTCGCATCAAAATTGATGGCATACCACGCATATCCGAAAGGATCTAGGTGGTATGGCGCCCTTACCGAAATCACGAAAAGCTCTTCTGGGAGTTCAGAAGCAAAGGAAAAGAGATCTTCTTCATTGCTGCCATACCCATGGAGCATAAAAATAGCGGGCTTTTTACCAGATTCAGCAGATGACGGACGTACAAGATATTCCAACGATAATGGGGTGGGGGACATGGTATTGTTTTAAGAAATAAAGGTAAACCATTTTTGAAAATGCTCCCCGATCAAAGGCAGGGGATTGCTCTTTCCTGATGAGGCTTGGGTGAGCCCGTATATGAGCACGATAACATACAATCCATAAAGTGGCAAGGTGAGAAAAACTATCTGGCTGAAGGAAAGCACGATGGCCATGGCATGGAACACCAAATGCATGCCAAATGCCTGCCTAATATGAAAGCGTGCAAACGTGTTACGGGGCTCCATGTTCATACTCATGGCGATCAAAAAGCCCACCAAGGTGATATAGGCTATAACTGCAGTGGTCTTACCGGATTTGGCTTCGTTCAAAATATCAGATTAAAATGTGGTCGTTGTTGATGATACCGTATACCTTTCCCTTCAAAGGTGTTCCCAAGAACATGCTGTTTTTGGAAGTGGACAGAATGTTTTCCATTTCAAAGGTATACTCCATTTCTGGGTCGAACAGGGTAAGACAAGCTTTTTGGCCTTCTTCCAAGGAAGGGGGCTCTACCCCAAATCGCTCATGACCTTTGGTCAGTAGGGCCACAGTTTCCTCCACTCCAAATATGGGGTTAAGGGCCCCAAAAGCCGATTCCAGACCTAGGGTACCGTCAGCGGCATTGTCAAATTCCACCCGTTTTTCCTCGACATCCATGGGAATGTGGTCTGTAGTGATGTAATCAATGGTACCATCCTTGAGCCCTTTGATCAACGCTTTGATTTCCTTTTGGGTCCGCAAAGGAGGGGATACCTTATAGTTGGTATTAAAATCCTTTAAACTTTCATCTGTAAAAACCAGATTATGAACCGCTACACTGCAGGTGACATCCAACCCTTTTTTCTTGGCATTGGCAATCAGTTTTACCGATTCTGCCGTTGAAATCGTTGGAATGTGCAATTTTCCGCCAGTATACTCCAAGATAAAAAGATCTCGGGCAATCTGAAGTTCTTCGGCCAAAGCCGGAATGCCCTTCAATCCCAAGGTGGTGGAGACTATCCCTTCATGCGCGACCCCTATCCCTTTAATTGAACCTTCTTGCGGGTAGGAAAAGACCAATCCACCGAAATTCTGTGCATATTGTAGGGCTATTTTCAAAAGATTGGGGTTGCTGATCTGTCGTTTAAAATCGTAGTAGGCCACAGCACCGGCATTTTTCATGTCGAACAGTTCGGCCAAATCGCTCCCTTCCGAGTTCTTGGTCAAAGTCCCCATGGGATATAGGTTAGTGGCTTTTCCTTGCCCGCGTTCCTTTAAAAATACCACATCGGAGCTGGTGTCCGGCACGGGGCTGGTGCTGGAATATAGGACAATATCGGTAAAACCGCTCCTCCCGGCCACATGAAGCCCGTGGGAAATGGTTTCCCTTTCCTCATGGCCCGGCTCACCAAAACTGACACCGGTATCCAACCAACCTAAGGAGACATGGAGATTTTTCAAGTCGACCAATTTGGTGTTGGACGGCGAATCAATGGATGCGGCAATCTTTTCAATGATGCCTTTTTTTATAAGGATGTCACGTTTTTTCATGTGCAGTTCCCTGTTCTCGGGGCACACTATTCTTGCGGACTTCAGCAGAATGTTCATGGAATGATTTTTTGGATGATTACCTCTACCAGTGCCAAAAGCAACGCTAAAATAACAAACCATTTCCAATAAGCGGCAATGTTGTTTTCAGCTTCCAAATAGGTGAAAAGCGAGCCAATGGATTCTTGGGTATTGGTCGGGTTCAAACTTTCCATATCCAAATAGGCCAATTGGCTCTCGGATCTTGGGTAATTAAAGCTTATGTTTTTTATGGCCTGACCATTTTGGGTGATGGTGTAAATACCATCCGAGGTAGGGTTCTGTTCAAAAACAAGCCTCACTTTATTGGGGAGGCTCTGTTGTAATGGGATAAACGTTTCATCACCTTTGGACATGCTTAAAATGGCATCGTTGGACAATTGGGTAGATATGTCCACGGATTCCTCTTGCCCCAAGGTATGTTGAATTTGGGGCAGTTTCAAGCTGGATGTAGCCATATTGTAAAACGTGGGGACGATCAACGGGGATGCGGTAAAGTTTGAGTTTTCCGGTTCCAAGGAAGCCGTAAAGCAATACAACCCATTAGTTCCCAATAAAAACGGTTCGTTGTTATCCAAAGACAATATCCGTGGTAGATTGGAACGAATTCTATAATACTGCCCTACCTTCGGATACTGGAAATTGGCCACCTCATTCTCAAACACGTTTTTGTATAGAGGATGACCAAAAGCAATAGCGGTAATGTTCACACTATTGTTCACTTTTTCAAGAAATTGGATATTGGAAAGCTGGGAAAATAGGCTATTGTACGAAGCTAGATCACTATTTTGCGACGGAACTACTACCAAGGTACCCCCATCTTCCTTAAAAGAGGCAAGCACATTTTGCAAACTATTGGGAATGGTGTTCAAATTATCAAGAATAACCATATGCTGTCCTTCCAAGGCACTGTAGTCCAATTGGTCAATGGGCACTTTGATCAGGTTAAAATCTTCTTCAGGATACAAACGTTCCAAATAATCACCTGTGGAAGCGCTTATGGCCAAGACTTTAATTCTCTCCTTAGTATTGATGTTGAAAAAGAACTGGTTATCGTACCCCAAACCATTATCCGTGATGATGATTCTCCCGTTGATCTCTTGTCCACTGGGTATAGAGAACATCACTTCCGATGTAGTATTGCCGTCAAACTTGGCAGCAGATTTTGCGATTAGGGATGGACCATTGTAGAGGGAAATGGGTACGGTTTGGTCATTGGAACCGCCGCTCAGGAGAATGTGGAGTTTGGTTTGATCTGAAAAATCGTCCTCAAGGTATATGGAATCTATGGAAACATTGACGGAGCCCTTTGGTCGGGCCGGTACATAATAAGATTGGACCGTGGAATCCGACGGTATTGGTCCAGCTGCCATACGCTGTTGAAAATCAGAAATGACCATCAAATTTTTTATGGTGCCATTGGATTTGGAAAACAAGGTATTGGCCTTTAACTGAATATCCTCAAGACTCAATTGCCTATGTGTGTAAGGAAGGGACAATAGCTGGTTTTGAATATCCTTTACAGAAACATCCCTAAAAGTGCTCTCATTGGTGAACAGACTAAAAACAGTCTCCGTATCTATGTTTTTGACCAAATCCTGGATGGCCTTTTCCAGCAGTGAAAGGCCATTGTTCTTGGCCTGCATGCTAAAGGAATTGTCCAAATAGACCACAGTTTCCTTTTGCTGTAATGCCGTTACTGTGGAAGAAAATGGTTGTGCAAAAGCAATGATCAATGCGGCCAATAAGAGTAAACGGGTAACAAGCAATAACCATTTTTTGAGGGTATTGCTTTTTCGTGATTCAGAGACCACCTTTTGTAGCATGGCCACATTGGTAAAGGGTGTTTTTTTAAACCGTCTTAACTGAAATAAATGGATTAGAATGGGAATACTGAGGAGAAAAAGGGCCCAAAGGATTTCTGGATGTTTAAACTGCATTCCCAACTTTGATTGGACAAATATAGGGATTAAAATAGTGCAGCCCCATAAATTTCAATGTTAAGGGAGTGGTAAATGTGATGGAAGGTTAGGGGAGGAGCTTAACAAAAGAAATAATAATCCTCCATGGGGTGTAGGCCCATATTGGAAAAATATGCTGTAATCTCTTGTTGCGCTTCCTCGTTGGCCACAGTGACTATGCTTTGCGGGTGTTTTAACTCCTTCAAGACCATAAAATGGACCAAGTCTTTTCCGTAGATTTTTTTTCCGATTTTTTTCGGGTTATCGCATAGCCATGTAAAGTCAATATTTTGTTCCAAAAGGGTTTTGGCGATGGTTTTCCCTTTAAATCCAGCACCCCATATGACCAATGGGCGGTTGGGCCGATAATCCAACTTTAAAAAATAATGGAGTTTGATGTCCAGAAAATAGTTTTGGGCATAGTGCTCATGGGTACGGGAGGTTCTGGTGTCGTAATCGCGCCATAAATGGAGAACCTCATGGCAAGGAATAATTTTCAAATCGTTTTCATAAAAACGAAAAGTGAGATCATAATCCTCTGGATATCGGTTGGGGCGAAATGCACCACAGGTTTCAAAATCCTCCCGATAGACCATCCAACAGGGAGAGGGAATGACACATTCCTTATAAATTTCACTGTAATTGGCGCCCGTGGCCGTCAATTGGTTGAGCCAGGTCTCATAGCGCTCATAACCATTGCTGATACCCCGCTCTGAGAAGTAGTGGACCTGTCCAACGGCCACATGGCCTTTTCCCGATTCTAAAAGTGACCGGACCATGACTTCCAAACGATGGGGCTTCATGATATCATCCGAATCCATTCGGGTCACCAAATCCCCGGTACTTTGGGCATAGGCAGTCTGCAAAGCGGGAATAATGCCTTTGCCTGAATTGTTGAATACCTTTATCCTGGAGTCTTTTTGTGCATAGGAATTCAAAAGATCGAGGCTATGGTCACTGGAATGGTCGTTTACGGCAAGGATTTCCCAATTGGGATACGTCTGTTTCAGGATGGAATCCAGACATTCAGGAAGAAAATGTGCGGTATCCTTAAAAGGAATATAAATAGTTACCGTAGGGTCTTGCATTTCTGAATTTGGTGCTGTTATTGGCGTACAATTTCGTTTATATTGAAATTAACCTTGTACAACCTACTATTCCCATTTTCATATGAATCCAAAAATTGCTTCAAATGGTCCATGTTTTGAATAGTCCCCGCTGGATTTTGAACACGCCTACTCGTAAAGTAAAGAAGACCGTTGGGTTCATCCACAAAAGGACAATAATCCATATATCTTGAATTTACGGGTACGGGCAATGGTTTGGCTTTGGACCACTCGTTGTCATCCCCCTTGAAGCTTAGGTAAAGATCGCCACTACCTTGACCATCCTCACGGGCATATCCTCCAAAAATTAAATAGGATTCGTCTTTGGCGATATAGGCATTGTATTCATAGCCTTTGGAGTTGATGTTCTCTCCCAAGGAAATGGGCTCGCTGTACTTTCCATTTTCATAACTGCTGAAAAAAATATCATCCTCTCCTTTGGAATCTGGTCGGTCACCCGTATAATAAAGGTTTCCATTGGTTGATACAGCAGGATAAAACTCGTTGTGCTCCGTGTTGATCGGGGTGCCCATATTAATGGGGCTGGACCAGTTCTTGGAGGGGGACTCTCGCTCTACATACCAAATATCAAAATCCTTGGTGTCTGCGGTAGATTCATTTAATGGTCTATTGGACACAAAATACAGTCGAAGCCCGTCTGGCGACAAAAAGGGTTCCATGTCCTTGTATTCACCTGAAAACGACGCCATCTTAGGAGTTCCCCATTCATTACCCTTCTTTAAAGACATGGAAATGACAGAAACATCTTCCGTCTGGGATTGAATGGTGAAATAGGCCTCGTTCCCATTTTGATCCATGGTAAAATCCCTGACCTTGTCAAAATCTTTGAGGATAACCAATGCGGGCATAACCGTGGTTTTTTCTTGGGCTGTACATGCAATTCCCAAAAAGAATACCGCTATGAACAGATTACTTTTCAAGATTTAAGGTTTTGCTGATGGCTTCACTGACCAATTTTTCCATCACGACATATCCTTCCTTGGTTACATGGACTTCATCAGTGGTATAGGCTTCGGGCAATCCATTTCGATCATCGGCCATTGCTGAAAAATAGTCAAGGTACATCACCCCTTGCTTATCCGTCATTTCCTTCAGTAGTTGGTTTAACTTTGGAATTTTCACATTGGGCTGCAATCCAGGTTGCCATGGATAATCGTAGGCCGGCAAAACGGAACATACGATAGGGTGTATACCGTTGGCCTTGGCCAATTGCACCATGGACAGGATATTGTCCCGGATTTGTTCCAAGGTCATGGGACCCGTATTCCCGGCAATGTCGTTGGTTCCCGCCAAGATGACCACGGCTTTGGGATGTAGATCAATGACATCTTGTTGAAACCGAAGTAGCATCTGGGGCGTGGTCTGCCCACTGATTCCTCGATTGATGTATGGATTATCGATAAAAAATGAAGGATTGGCATCTTCCCAGCCCTCGGTTATGGAATTGCCCATAAAGACGATGCGGCCATCCGTGTTTTTATTTTTCATCACTTCGGCATTGGCTTCCTGAAACTTTTGAAGGTTGGGCCAATCTTGCGCTTCTAGAGCTTCGGAAAATGATATGAATGAAAGCAAAACAAGTAATTGGATTTTTATTCTTTGCATCTATGTTTGGTTTTGCTAAAAATACGCAAATAATCAGATTCTAAAATCAGGAGAACAGATAATAGAGTATTAGTCCGAACAAGATCATGGTAAGAATTGTGTAGAAGGTTGCTTTCTTATCTTTTCGCTTGCGCTGCGCAATTTTTTTCCGAATACGCAACATATCTAGTGGGGTGGATTTTTTTAAATTCAGTTGGGTAGCAACTTCACGTCCATATACATCGCCCTTGTTTTTTAGCTTTCGCTTTTTTACCAATTCGCGATTAGCCTTGAATGACTTTACCGCATCCAACATGAAACCGCCACCGCCCATAGTTTTGTAGTTTACTTATTTGTAGTAAGTTACCAAATTTTGTTACAAAAAAACGGTAAAATCAGCCTGAGCCCACTTTACCGTTTTGAATGTTTTTAAGAGGATTCTTAATATTTGGCACTCTTTCCGTTGGCCTGTGTCCTTATAATGAACGCTCGGATATCATCATTGGCCTTTTGCAGATCTTCCCGTCTTAGGTACATCATATGCCCGGAGCGATATCCCCTAAACTCAAACCTATCTTTCATACGGCCACTTGGGTCTACTTGCGACATGGTATACTTTGCAGCAAAATATGTACAGGCCCCATCGTAATAACCAGATTGTACCAACACATTCAAATATGGGTTTTGGGCCATGGCCTGACGAAGATTTTCCCTGACATTATCATCATCATTGTTCCATGGGTGTACCGGCCCAAACATGTTGTATTTAATATCGGTCTTAAAGTTGAGCTCTTCCTGTAAATAGTAGTTGATGGCAGGTGTGAAACTGTGCAGCCAAGACGTCAATTCAGGGGAATAATCCGGACTGTCACCAAAAACCTGCCTATCTATCCCAAGGTATCTGCTATCCAATCGGCCAACTGTATAGGCTCCTCTTTCCTTCATCAAGGCTTTCCAGAAAAACTGGGTTGGGACATCCAGGTTATGATCTAAGATATCTTGTTCTTTTAGACCAGTATAATACGCCATTTTCTGGGCAACGGCCTTCTTTTCCGCATCAGGAATAAAACCCCCTTTTGAAATAGCTGGAAGCAAGGTGTTTAAGGTATAATCTTCCACTTCGGGCAGAACCTCCAATAAATCTTTGCTCTGTAACGCTGAAGGAAGTGCTTTATGATGCCATGCGGTGGCAGCAAAATAGGGGAGGTTCAGCGCACTGGAAACAGGGTCATTATCGCGGAAAACCTTATAATCGGCAGGAGAAACCATGATGACTCCGTTCAAATACATCCATTGTTGGTTCTGAAGTGCCAAGGACAGCCCCATGACCCGGGTACCACCGTAACTTTCACCTACAATATATTTTGGGGAACTCCATCGGTTGTTTCGAGTCACAAAAGTGTTCAACCATTCGGCCAAATAGGCCGTATCTGCATTAATGCCAAAAAATCTTTCACGATCTACCTTCTCCCCGGTTTCAGGAATGGTTCTTGAATACCCGGTGTTGGCAGGGTTTACATAAACAATATCGGTAACATCCAATACGGAAAAAGGATTTTCCTTTACCCCATAAGGTTGAACAGGATAGCCTTCATCATCGATCTTAAGGATTCTGGGGCCAGTATAGGCCAAGTGCATCCAAACCGAACCGGAGCCGGGACCACCATTGAACGAGATCAAAAGGGGGCGACTGGCCCTATCTTTTACATTGTTCCGAGTATAATAGGTATAATGGAGTGAGGCTACGGGCTCACCCATCTCATCCCAAACAGGTTGCGTTCCCGTAGTGGCCGTGTAGTTAATGTTCACCCCATTTATGGTAACCGAGTGTTGCGTGGTCACCGTTGTGTCCACAGGAAGTTTGCGGTTTTGAGCAAAAGCAATCGATGAGCATAGGACCATGCCCAGAAGAAGATAGATATTTTTCATTTTTTAAGGTTAATTAGTCTAAGCCTAAAAATAGGGAATTAGAAGACTCTTATTCTGTTAAAAGAATGGTAAAAGACTAATTTGTCGGATTGACCAATACCCCAAGGGTTATAGGTTGAGGTGATAGAAAGCAAAGCAATCATACTTAGAATTTCTCGAATACACCCAATCCAAAAAGGGCAAAATCATATTTTACCGGGTCCAAGGCATCCAACTTTCTTAGGTTTAGGTCCAATTCAGCCAAAGCTTTGGCATCGTTCTGTTTGCGTTTGAGCAGTTTCAGTTTTCGGGCCACATTGCCCGAGTGTACATCAAGGGGACAGGAAAGTTGGCTTGGGCGTAGGGTTTTCCATAGGCCAAAATCAACCCCGGTGCTGTTGTCGCGGACCATCCAACGCAAAAACATGTTGATGCGTTTGGCGGCGGAACCTTTCATGGGATCCGAAACATGTTTTGTGGTCCTTGTGGGATGGGGTAGTTCAAAGAAGATTTTCTTAAAATTGGAAATGGCGGGTTGCAGGGAGTCTTTTTCGCCGTTTTGACTGAATATGGGTTCCAATCCACCATGATGAAGATAGATATGCTGCATACTGCGGATAAAATACTGCAGATCTACTCCATTAAAGGTTCTATGTACAAAGGGAGAAAGTTTTTCCAGGTCATCCTCGGAGTGGTTCATTACAAAATCGTAGGGGGTATTTCCCAAAAGCTCCATCATCTTGGAAGCATTGTTGATGATACTTTTCCGATTACCCCAAGCAATGGTCGCCGTTAAAAATGCGCTGATCTCTATATCCTCTTTTAGGCTGAACCGATGGGGGATTTGAATGGGGTCATCCTCCAAAAAACGGGGATGGTTGTATTGAATGACCTTTTCATCCAAAAAAAGCTTTAATTCCGATTCTGTCATGGTACGCTAGGAAACAATCAAACCATCCACCATGGTCAACTTACGATCCGCCATATTGGCCAACTCCAGATTGTGGGTCACCAACACAAAGGTTTGTCCAAACTCATCCCGAAGCTTAAAAAAAAGCTTGTGCAGATTATCCGCACTTTCAGAATCCAGATTGCCACTGGGCTCATCGGCCAGCACAACGGATGGTTTGTTCATCAAGGAACGTGCTACGGCCACACGCTGCTGTTCCCCTCCTGACAGCTCGTTGGGTTTATGGTGATATCGGTCCTTGAGACCCAAAAAGTCCAAAAGTTCCATGGCTCGTTTTTCCGCTTCCTCCTTGGGTGTTTTTTTGATAAAAGCTGGGATGCAAACATTTTCCAGTGCAGTGAATTCAGGCAATAATTGGTGAAACTGAAAGATGAAACCAATATGTTCGTTACGGAAACGGGCCAAATTTTTATCGTTCAATTGGGTCACCTCCGTGTCATTGATCA
Source organism: Flagellimonas algicida (assembly GCF_049629585.1). Classification (NCBI taxonomy): domain Bacteria; kingdom Pseudomonadati; phylum Bacteroidota; class Flavobacteriia; order Flavobacteriales; family Flavobacteriaceae; genus Flagellimonas; species Flagellimonas algicida. Next base: position 742,155 of record NZ_JBMYIX010000001.1, read on the forward strand.
ACAGATTACTTTCCTGTGCGTTGGAAGGGGAATCCAAAGTGCCCAAAATTTGGAGCAAGGTGGTTTTTCCAGCTCCCGAAGCCCCTACAATGGATACCACTTCCCCTTTTTTGATTTCTAGGTCGACCCCCTTAAGAACCTTCAGGTCGCCATACTTTTTTTGAATGTTTGTTGCCTTGATCATGAAAACAGCTTCTTATGGCGCAATACACCATTGCGTAACAAAGATTGGAATTTTTACTAAGTTTTCGGGCATCTTTCCGACTGAGGACAGGAAATTAGTTTTTTATCTGGATTGCGGGATACTAAACTTTACCTAATTTTGAAACTTCATGGACAAACAAGTCAACATGGATTGGGAGACCGCCATATTCGCTGGCGGTTGTTTTTGGTGCACCGAAGCTGTTTTTCAACGCCTCAATGGGGTGAACGAAGTAGTTTCGGGATACACTGGGGGAACCATTAAGAATCCGGCCTACAGGGAAATCTGTACAGGACGTACTGGACATGCGGAGGCCATCAAGATTACATTTGATGCTTCAAAAGTATCTTATGTGGAATTGCTGGAAGTATTCTTTGCCACCCATGACCCCACTACCCTGAACCGTCAGGGAAACGATGTAGGGACCCAATATAGGAGTGAGATCTTTTACACAAACCCTGCTCAAAAGCAGCAAGCGGAAGAGTTCATTGCCCTGTTGGAAAAGGAGCAGATTTTTGCTTCGCCCATTGTAACGGCCATTTCCAAGGAAGAACCCTTTTACAAGGCTGAGGAGGAACACCAGAATTATTATAACGACCATGCACAACAACCCTATTGCCAGGTCATTATAGAGCCCAAGATTAAAAAGTTGAACACTTATTTTCAAAAAAGAATAAATACTATCAAGTAAAGCCTATGGCACCTTATCGCAATCTGGAAGAGTACAATATTGAAATTACAAACGAGGTAAAAGACCACTTTACCAAGATTATGGGGGATATTGGGGAGGATGTATCCCGAGATGGTTTGGTGAAAACCCCAGAAAGGGCTGCAAAAGCCATGCTATTCCTTACCCAGGGATATAAACAGGATGCTACGGAAATCCTGAAAAGTGCCATGTTCGCGGAAAGCTATGACGATATGGTGATCATCAAGGATATTGAGGTGTATTCCCTTTGCGAACACCATATGCTCCCTTTCTTTGGGAAAGCACATATTGCCTATATTCCCAATGGACATATTGTGGGACTCAGCAAAATACCCCGTGTAGTCGATGTTTTTGCTAGAAGACTCCAGGTCCAAGAAAGATTGACCCATGATATTTTGGAGTGTATAAACGCCACCCTTAAACCCAAAGGAGTGGCCGTGGTCATTGAAGCGGCCCATATGTGCATGATGATGCGCGGGGTGCAAAAACAGAACTCGGTCACCACAACATCAGGATTCCGAGGACAGTTTGAAAAACAAGAGACAAGAAACGAGTTTCTAAAACTTATTAGCTCCGATTTGTCTTAAGGCATTTCTTCAATTCATTTGGATTTTCTATTTTACCACAATGACAGAAGAAAAAGACCCCAAGTACCGTAATCTACTTTTAGGACTTTTGTTCGATGGCATTGGGATGCTTTCGTTCGCGATTCCCGGAATAGGTGAGTTTTCCGATGTAATCTGGGCTCCCATTGCAGGGTGGCTCATGACCCGATTGTATAAGGGCAGGGTAGGGCAAGCGGCTGGTCTTATCACCTTTGCCGAAGAGCTCATTCCCGGTATGGATATTGTGCCCACCTTTACCTTGACTTGGATCTACACCTATCTATTGAGCAAAAAAAAGAGCGACAAACCGTAAAAACTATCTGCCGCTCTCGAAATTTTTATACTTTTTTTACAATCCAATACTCAAATTAAAGGCAATGTTACGGCCAATATTGGCAATGCCATCGGTCTTTAATCGGGATAGGTGCGAGATATAGGTTTTATCAAAAAGATTGTTTCCGCTTATCTTGAAGCCCACCAATTGGTTAAAAATGGTGATTTCTCCACCAAAGCCCATATTGAATAGACTATATCCCGATGTAGGGGTTTCAAACGTGGCTACTTTATTTTGGTCAAATACAGATTGAAGCGTGGCAAAGGCGTAACTCTTGGACTTTGTTCCCTTGGCGGTGTTCCATTCTACCCGTAGCGTATTGTTCCATCGGTTGGCAGGAATCAACGGAAGGTCGGTCTTGTCTTCCAGTTCTCCAAAAACCATGTCAAAACTACTTTCCAAATGCAGCCAATCCAAAGGATGGGGGTGTAAATGGAATCCAAATTCGCCACCATAGAGTTTGGCATCCTGTTGTTGGAAAACATAAATGGGATCATCATCCCTAAACTCTCCAGTAGGTTGCAAATAGATATAATCGCTCACATTGTTGTAGAAGGCATTGGCATACACCTCAATATGTTGATTGCCATATTCAAGAGCCAAATCTACCTGTACATTTTGCTCACTGTCCAAATCTTGGTTTCCTATCTCAACGCGATTGGCGCCGCTATGGAGTCCGTTGGAAGTCAATTCGGATAGGTTGGGCGCCCTGAATCCTGTGGCAATGTTCAAACGGAAGAGGATGTTATCCGTTAAATCCGCCCTATATCCCACAGCAGCATTAAAACTGTTGAAATTCTTGTCCAAACTGGGAATATATTCCTCATCGCCAACAATGCCACTTTCTTCCCCATTTATTGACCTTAAATCATACCGTAACCCCAATTGTAGATCACTTTTATTGAAATGGATGTGGGAAGTGGCCAATACCCCAAAATCATTGGTAATGGCATTGGGAATGAGTACTTCTTCGCCAAAATTCTCGTTCTTTTGGTGCATACCCTGTACACCAAAAATAGTGGTCATACTGCCCCATTGGGGGTTAAACTGCAAGTTGTAGTTAAACGTGCTCAAGTCCATGTCCAAAGCGGGACCTTCCTCACCCTCTTCTTCTTCATGTTCCTCCTCTTCGTGTTCTTCACCTTCTTCATGTTCGTGTTCATGGTGTTCCTCAAACTCTTTTCTATCATTGAAAATATATCCGAAAGTGGCTTCCAAACTGGATTTTCTAAAGAAAAAATTACTTTTCGAACTCAAGATATGGGTTGCAATCTCTTGATTCGGTAACAAAGGATCTCTGCCATTGTCCTGTACCCCAATTTCTTCGGGGATGCCCAAATTGGATTCGTTGTAATTATATCTTAGTTCCGTCTTGAACTTGGTGGCCTGATAGGCTAGTCCGGTTTTAATATCGGCTTCCTTGAATCTGGAGTTGGTCACGCCGGTGCCATCGCCTGTTTCATAATCGACATTGGATGAATAAGCGCCCCTTACCAAAAACTTAAGTTTTTCACCCGAGGTTTTAAAGCCTGCATTGGCCCCATACCCCAAAGTATTGGTAAAATAGTTTAGGTTGATGTGACCCGAGGTCTGGTTGGGAAGTTCAAAACTTTCAGGATTTAGGTAGAGTACGCCACCCAGGGCATCGGAACCGTAGAGTAGGGAAGCGGGGCCTTTGATGACCTCAATGCTGGAAATTCCGGCATCATTGACCCCAAGACCGTGTTCGCCTCCAAATTGTTGGTTCTCCAATCGTACGCCTTGGGTATAGACCAAAACCCTATTGAAACTCAGTCCCCTGATCACAGGTTTTCCAATACCTACCCCTGTGGAAACCGAGGTTACCCCGGGGACTCTGGTAATACCATCCGCCAAGGTGATGGCACCTTCACTTTTGAGCTCAGCGATGGACTTTTGTTCCACTTTCATCACATTTTCCCGTTGAAGCTTATGGAAAGGAGTGGAGAGAACAACCTCGTCAATTTCAATGGCCGAAGGGACCATGGCGTAACTATAGGAGTTGGTGCCTGAATGGATTTCCAAGGTTGTGGAATGGGTTTCGTAGCCCAAATAGGCCACTACGAGTTTGTAGGAACCTTCGGGAAGGTCTTTTAGGGTGTATGAGCCATCGGTCCCAGTAACGGCTCCTTTCTCCAATTGAGGGATATATACGGATACCTGTTCCAAAGGCTGTCCATTTTCTGAATCCGATATGTTACCTGTAACTGTGCTCTGTGCAACTATATATAGTGGGGCCAATGCAAAAAGCATTGACGTGAACAATTGTTTCATTATAAAAATTACTACGTTATTGAATGTGTTGAATGGAAACGAAAACTATAATGAAACAGTAGGAGGGGCTCTTAAAGCCAGATATTCCTTTTGGTAAAGTTTAAAAAAAGAGTTGTGAAAATTGTGTTGATGCCCAATAATCGGTACTTGCAAGGCAACGTATTCATAGGAAGAAGCAACAAATACTTTGGAGACCAAGGTGAAGTCATGGAATTCACAATGGATATCCGCCTCATGGATGTGCTTTGTGCCCTCAGCAATGCAACGTTTTTCCTTGGAGTGTCCAAAAAGCGCATGCGATAGCTTTACTGCTGATGGGGTAAGTATCCCCAAGGCCAGTACAAAGGAAACAACAGCAATGATACGTTTAGGAAGCAATGAGGTCATCTTGGCAAAGTAACCTATCCGAATACTTTTTCTGTGTTAACAAAACCATAAAACTATGGGAAGAGAAATCCTAATCCCATGCGTTTCAACATTTTCTTTTCAAATTCCCAGAAGAATTTGAACTGCCCGAACAACCATCCAACAAAGACCAGTATAAATTGGTATACAGGAAAGATCAAGAGAATACGTGCGGTCCAATAGATGGCGCCATGGATATTGTTTTCTCCAAGTCCCATCCATTCCACCAAGGGGGCGGCAAGTTTTCCTGAAACACTTCCCGTTATGGCGAAGACAATGAAAATGGCAATCATTTCCCATTTGTGGGCCACTTTCCATTTATGCTCCAACTTTTTAAAGCACCAAAGAAAAAACCGAATCATAATCACAGTCAACCCGATGGTGGAACCCAAAGTAAAAACCCATTCCACTAAAGTATTGTTAAGCCCAAAGGTGTGTAACAAACGTCTGGATATCCAGTAAGCGGTAAGCAGTACCAAGGCGAAGCCCAAAAATGGAAAGAAAAGTTGCCAGTCTTTATGAATTTCCCAGCGGTCCCTTATTTTTTTCATCGGCAAGAATGTTCCGATGCAAAAATACGGTTTTAAATCCTTGGAAGAAAGGGGCCAAGACGCTGTTTGTATTTTCGCTGGAAATAAACGAAATAATTATAGAGCTTATAATTTACTTCATAGCCATAATCAATATTTGGGTCATAATCAATTTGGAACATATACAGATTTGGATTAAAGTTTCCGGGCTGTACAACACGTCTGTTCCATTCCATTACAAGAAGTTGATTCCTGTTTTCCAGGAAAGATTGGGAGTAGTAGCCTTCGGGTCGGGCAATACTCAGTAACCAATTGTAGAATCCGGGTTCAATGATGATGATCTCATATTCACTCTCCTCATCTTTGATCTCTACTTCCTTTTCTTCCTGTGAATTGAAAACGGCCTGTTCTTCGTCGGAAATGTCCAAGGCCTCTTTTTGTGCAGAACAGGACACCAATAGGCCAAAAGTGGCCACAAAGGCCACTAAGAAGGATAAAATTCTCTTTTTCATAGGTTTAAGATACAAAAAAAGCCATTTGAAATTTCAAACAGCTTTGTTAAATATCGTTAAGCAGAAAGACTATTTGCCAAAAAGTCCGCCCAGCATCCCGCCAAGGCCACCTTTTTTCTGTCCACCACTGTTCAATACCATTCCGGCCAAATCATCTATAACGCTGCCATCGCCATCCGAGTCCAAGAAAGTCTCAATAAGGGATTGTTGTTTGGAGGCACTTTTACCACCGCCCATAAGTCCACCCAAAAGACCGTTAAGTCCATCAGGGCTACTCACATTCTGCTGACGCGTTTGCTTTCCCAAATATCCCAATAGGATGGGGGCTGCAATTTTAAGGATTTGGGAAATGGTCCCGGCATCCAAACCTGATTTGCTGCTCAAGGCATTTTCCACTTGGGGTTGTTTTCCTCCCAAGATATGCCCTAAGATTCCAGCGCCATCGTCCATTACGTTTTGGTCCACTCCACCTCCAAAGAGACCTCCCATGTCATCCAAAATGCTGCCATCGTGTTTGGAGGACAGCGCATTCATAAGTCCTTGGGCCCCACCAGGGGTAGAGGTGTTCTTTTTCATGGCACCCATCAACAAGGGCATGGCCATACTCAAAACATCTGCGGTTTTATTTTCGGATTGCCCAGTTTGTCCGGCCACTCCGCTGATCAATTGTTGGCCCATGGGGCTATTTAGTAAATCCAATAATCCTGACATTGTATTTGTGTTAAGGTTAGGAAGACAATGTAGTGAAAAACTAGGTTTTGAACCTGTATGAGGGTCAAAAAACCAATTATTTTAGCAATTTGATAATCTGTTGCGCCAATTCCAGGCCAATACGTTGCTGTGCTTCTTGGGTCGATGCCCCAATATGTGGGGAAAGCGATATTTTGGGATGCATCAATATTTTGATTTCCGGGTGGGGTTCGGATTCATAGACATCCAATCCTGCAAAGGCCAATTTGTCAGCGTCCAAGGCTTCCACAAGGGCCACTTCGTCCAAAACACCACCACGCGACGCATTGATGATGCCTGCCGTAGGTTTCATCTGCGCCAATTCTTTTGCCCCAATAACATACCCATTTTGTGATGGAACGTGGATACTGACAAAATCAGAATTCTTTAAAACATTCTCAAGCTTGCTGTTTTCCAACTTGAACTGTACGGTTTGTCCATCATAAAAAGAAACCTCCAAGGTCACTTCTTGGGTATGGTGATCATGATAGAGCACCTTCATACCCATGGCAATCGCCATTTTTGCAGTGGCATGACCTATCCTGCCCAAACCAATGATTCCCATGGTCTTTCCGCGCAGTTCCGTTCCGGAAGCATAGCTTTTTTTGAGCTGCTTGAACTGACTGTCGCCATCCAAGGGCATGTTCCGATTGGAATCATGTAAAAATCGAGCTCCGTTGAACATGTGGGCAAAGACCAGTTCGGCCACCGACTCCGAAGAAGCTTCGGGCGTATTGATGACATGGATTCCTTTGGACCGGGCATAATCCACATCTATGTTATCCATACCTACACCGGCCCTGCCGATCAATTGAAGGCCAGGGCAGGCATCGATAGTTTTTTTTCTTACCTCAGTGGCGCTTCGGACCAAAAGGACCGAAATGGAATTGGTGTTGATGAAATTTGCCAATTGTTCTTGGGCCACTCGGGTGGTGACCACTTCAAAACCTTCCTTTTGAAGTACATCTATTCCCGATTGGGCTAAGCCATCATTGGCCAGTACAATATTCATAGGCTTAAATTATAAGTCTTAAGTTTTAAATAGTTTCTTGGCTGGTTTTGACAATTTTGGTCAAAATTTTGATGATTTGCTCTATTTCTTCCAAGTACTCTTTCAAATCAAGGTCAGATAAGTTGGCTTTATGAATCAATCGTAGCCAATATCTGGATTCACGTGCTTCTTTTGAAGCTATGGCCATTTTAGAAATGAAATCTTTTTTGGATTGACCTGCACCTGCTTCGGCTACATTTGCTCCAATGCTGGTGGATGAACGCAATAATTGATCGGCGAAGACATACTCGTTGTTTTCCTTCAAATTTTTAACTAATTTGATGATGCGCAACGAAAATTCAAAACTTCTTTCTTCAATCAATATTTAGGATTTAGAACTAAAAACTTAACACTAATCTATCCTTTTTTCTCCAATTCGCTCATAATGTCGACCAAAACCCCTACACTTTCCAAGGGTAGTGCATTGTACATGGATGCGCGATATCCTCCCACAGATCGGTGCCCGTTGATACCACTGATACCTTCCTCTTTGCACATGCTGTCAAAAACTTCTTTCAATCCATCGTCAGTGATGTTGAAAGTGGCGTTCATAGTGGAACGATCTTCCTTGGCCGCAAAGCCAGAGAATACGGGGTTCAATTCTATTTCGGAATAAATAAGGCTGGCCTTTCGCTCGTTGATTTCCTCAATAGCTGCGATACCGCCTAAATCTTTTAACCATTGCATGGTGAGCATAGATACATATACTGCAAATACAGGAGGTGTGTTGAACATGCTCTCTTTACTCGCATGTACCGAATAATCCAACATGGACGGGATTTTTCGGGAAACCTTGCCCAAAATATCCTCCTTTACCACAACAAGAGTGGTCCCGGCTGGCCCCATGTTCTTTTGTGCACCTGCATAGATTAAGTCAAACTGGGAAAAATCGAGTTGACGGGAAAAAATATCCGAACTCATGTCGCAAACCAATGGAACATTTGTTTTGGGAAATTCCTTGATCTGGGTTCCAAAAATGGTATTGTTGGAGGTAAGGTGCAGGTAATCCAAATCTGAGGGGATATGGTATCCCTTTGGGATATGGTTGAAATTTGCGGCCTGTGACGAAGCCACCTCCACAATATCACCGAACAGTTTGGCTTCCTTGATGGCTTTCTGGCTCCAGGTTCCTGTGTTGACGTATCCTGCCTTTTTGTCCAAAAGGTTATAGGCGGCCATCAAAAACTGCATACTGGCCCCTCCTTGCAAGAACAGGGCTTGATATCCCTTTCCTTCCAATCCCAAAAGTTCAAGGGCCAACGAACGGGCCTTTTCCATTATGGCTACAAATTCCTTGCTGCGATGTGAGATTTCTATAAGTGATAAACCAATACCGTCCAGTTCCACTACGGCTTCGGAAGCCTTCTGCATGACCTCTTTGGGTAAAATACAAGGTCCTGCGCTAAAATTGTGTTTTTTCATTCCCTTAATTTAGAAGGTAAAGGTCTAAAAAAAACTTGGATCTAAAAACGGTTTCGGCAATCGGTTTTTCTATAGTTGAAGTAAAAAATCCATGGTGTCCACACCATCCGCATAATCACCCAGTTGGGGGTTTTGGGTCTCTCCAAAAGCAATATCGTTGGATTGGGTCTCGGCTGATACAATACATTGGATTTGCTCTTCTTGCATCAATAATTGTTCGCGTAATTTTTCTTGGGAGTCGTATTGGGAATAGAATAAGGCCGCGATAGGGGAAGAGAACCCTTCATCTTCCTTGAGCACCAAAAAACCATTGTCCAAAATCTTAAAATCGCTCATGAGGTACACTGCCTTGTTATAGTCGTAATTATTGGCATATTTATGATGATGGATAACATCCTGAAAAGTAAACATGGCCTTGTAAAACGTATCAAAATCATATCCTGTGGGAACAAAGAGTTTGGCAACATTTCTACAACCCAACCCGTAATACCTAAAAATATCCTCACCCAAGGCTTCCAGTTCATCTTGGGATTCATTCCCGGTTAAGATGGCCACCGAACTTCTATTTTTTCGGATGATGTTCGGTTTTTTTCCAAAATAATGCTCAAAATAGCGACCTGTATTGTTGCTTCCTGTGGCAATGACGGCATCAAAGTTTTCCAGTTTACCTTCGGTGAATTCAATCCGTTCAGCCAATATCGGTTCCTCTTTGATCAAATAATCGGAAAGATAGGGAAGCAATATCTTATCATTGGAAGAAAGTTTGGCCAATACTTTATTTCCAGAGAGCAGCACACATAAAAAATCATGGAATCCCACCAAGGGAATATTACCGGCCATGACAATACCGATGGTCTTTGGAGCGTTATCGACCGTAAAGTCATACTTGGAAAGCCATCGGGATAGGTTTTCTTCGGTCAATAATTCACTCCATTGCTGTAACGCAACAATGATGTTGTCCCGGGTAAACCACCCATTTTGCTGTTCAGCCTTGGCCAAGGCCTCATCAAATGAAGCCAACGAGCCATTGTCATTTTCACAAAAATCGCCAAGGTAACTTCCAAGTTTAACAAAAGCTTTCAATATTGGGAGATGTGCCCTCATTATATTTGTATACTAATTTGGTAGGGTTTATTTTTGCCAAAAATACGCATGCTGAAATGAATCAGCACCACGGAAAAAGAAAATTATGGCGATAATTATAACAGACGAATGCATTAACTGCGGGGCCTGCGAGCCAGAATGCCCCAATACAGCAATATACGAAGGAGCCGATGAATGGCGATATAGTGACGGTACTTCCTTGGAGGGAGATGTAGTCCTTCCCAATGGAAAAGCAGTAAATGCTGAGGAGGTCCAGGAACCTGTAAGTGACGAAATCTATTACATTGCACCCGATAAGTGTACCGAGTGTATGGGATTCCATGAAGAACCCCAATGTGCCGCGGTTTGCCCAGTGGATTGCTGTGTACCGGATGAAGACCACGTGGAAAGCGAAGAAGAACTTTTGGGCAAGCAGAAGTTTATGCATCCCAACGGATAGCCCATAAAAAACCACTAATTTAGCCCCGAACTTATTTTCGGGGTTTTTTATGCAAGAAAAAGAAAAAACATACAATGGTTTTTGGAAGCAGGCCGGGTGTATTTTATCGCTTGTGGCCATTTTTGGAATCATCGGACTTTTTGCCATGGGCTTTTATTTCCTGATAAAAGGGTTTTAAAACGCCCAAAACAAAACTTCAACTTATATTTGCAGCCTTAAAATACACCTGAATAGATGAAAGCCGGTATCGTAGGATTGCCCAACGTGGGAAAATCCACCCTCTTTAACTGTTTGTCCAATGCCAAGGCGCAAAGTGCCAACTTTCCCTTTTGCACCATTGAACCCAACATTGGGGTGGTGAACGTTCCCGATACCCGTTTGGAAAAACTGGAGGAATTGGTGAACCCTGAGCGTGTAATTCCTGCCACAGTGGAAATTGTGGACATTGCTGGTTTGGTAAAGGGTGCGAGTAAAGGTGAGGGACTGGGCAACCAGTTTTTGGGCAACATCCGGGAAACAGACGCAATTCTTCATGTGCTGCGCTGCTTTGACAATGATAATATTGTACACGTAGATGGTTCCGTAGACCCCATCCGTGACAAGGAGACCATAGACATGGAGCTCCAATTGAAGGATTTGGAGAGCGTGGAGAAAAAACTGGACAAGGTAAAACGTGCCGCCAAGACCGGAAACAAGGAAGCCCAGAAAGAAGAGGCTGTTCTTAATGCCTTGAAAACAGGTTTGGAGTCCGGCACATCGGTACGGGCTATTCAACTCAACGATGAGGATAGACTGGAATATGTAAAACCTCTACAGCTCATTACGGACAAGCCTGTAATGTATGTCTGTAACGTAGGCGAAGAAGCCGCAGCTACCGGGAATGCCTATGTGGAAAAAGTAAAGGAAGCTGTGGCCCAGGAAAATGCCGAGGTCATCTTTTTGGCCGTGGGTACCGAAGCCGATATTACCGAACTGGAAACCTACGAAGAACGCCAAATGTTCTTGGAAGATTTGGGCCTTTCTGAACCCGGTTCCGCAAAGCTTATCCGTGGCGCTTACCGTTTGTTGGATTTGGAGACCTATTTTACTGCTGGGGTCAAGGAGGTACGTGCATGGACCATTCCCGTGGGAGCCACGGCACCCCAAGCCGCTGGTGTGATCCATACCGATTTTGAAAAAGGCTTTATCCGTGCCGAGGTCATCGCTTATGATGACTATGTGAAACATGGCAGCGAAGCCAAGGTCAAGGAAGCCGGCCGTATGCGGGTGGAAGGCAAGGAGTACATTGTTAAAGATGGCGATGTGATGCATTTCCGCTTCAACGTGTAAAAATTGAAAAAATCTTGAGAGGATAATAAAATATCCGTCAATTCAAAACCTGTATCCGTCAACTCATATGGCCCATCAATATATTGATGGGTCTTTTTTTGTTCCAGAGTATCGATTTTAGGGGTTAAGATAAATAGTAACCCAAATAAATTTTTGATATGAAAAAAGCGATACTAGTTGGCCTATCCATTTTGGCCCTGTCCCTGAACACTTCCTGCGGCAAGGACGATGGCCCTGCCCCAGAACCCGAAGTAGTAGAAATCACCAGTTTTTCCCCTGCATCTGGAACGGTGGGCACCGAAGTGACCATTACCGGTAAAAACTTCAGCACCACCAAGACCGGGAACAACGTAACCTTTAACGGAACTGCCGCTACGGTAAAGAGCGCTACGGCAACAAACCTTAAAGTAGATGTCCCCAATGGGGCAACCACAGGAAAAATTAAAGTGACGGTGGGCAACAGTTCGGCCACAAGTGCCACGAACTTTGAGGTGACCACGACACAAGCTGCCCCAACCATTTCGGGATTGGATGTGTCCGCTATTTGCGCAGGAGGGGAGGTTGTCATAAGCGGGGCAAACTTTGGCTCCAGTGCCCAGGACGCAGCCGTTTATATCGATGGTGAACAAGCAACCGTAACTGCACACGCATCAAACAGCTTGACCATTGAAGCACCACAAACAGCCGTAACTGGACTTGTGGAGGTAAAAGTAAGTGGCCAATCTGGCTTCAGTGAAGCTCAACTGGAAGTTTATCCAGCACCAGTAATAACAGGACTCTCGATCAATGAAGGTGAATGGGGCTCCGAAGTGACCATTCAGGGTACATTTGGCCAAGGCTTAAAAATACATTTTAATGATAAAGAAGGGCAAAATTTAGAAGTCTCCTTGGATGGCACTGAAGCCACCAAAATGTATGTCTATGTACCAGAAGGGGCCAGAACGGGAACTTTCATTGTGTCTGATAACTGCGGTAATACCACCGAAAGTGAAGAGTTCACCGTATTCCATGGCCGTTGGACCCAAGTTGCGGATTTTGGGGGAGGTGAGAGAAGTGGAATGATAGCGTTTGCAGTAGGAGATAAAGGCTATGTGGGAACAGGTGTACATGATGGTTCAATATTTAGAGATATTTGGGAATACGACCCCAATACAGATCAATGGACACAAAAGGCTGATTTTGGCGGCGGTTTTAGAAGTGCTGCAGTAAGCTTTGTAATTGATAATACCGCATATGCAGGAACAGGTTCATTGGGAACAACCTTATACCAAGATATTTGGAGTTATGATTCAGGTGCGGATATGTGGAATGAAGAAACTATATTTCTCGGATCTGCAAGACGTATTGCCGTAGGGTTTTCTATTGGTGATAAAGGCTATATAGGTACTGGAAAAGATCAGAATCAAAATTTGCTGAAAGATTTTTGGGAATATGATTCAAATGACGATACTTGGACGCAGAAAACAGATGTAGGAGCGGTGGGTAGATTTTTTTCTGTGGGTTTTGCCATAGGCGATAAAGGCTATATAGGTACTGGCTTTGATGTAAACAGTAATTTTCTTAATGATTTTTGGGAGTATGATCCAAGTAACAATACTTGGACACAGAAAGCAGATGTAGGAGCAGAGAGCACCGTAAGATCAAATGCCGTGGGCTTTGCTATAAAGGGCAAAGGCTATATTGGAACAGGCATAGACGATCCTATAAACCAAAACCTTTTAAAAGATTTTTGGGAGTACGACCCCACCGACGATACTTGGGTACAGGTTGCCAGTTTTCCGGGTGAAGCTCGGCAATCCGCAACGGTTTTTGTGATCAATGGTAAGGCCTATGTTGGTTTGGGAAATGGTTCCAATGGCAGCTTGAAGGATTTCTGGGAATTTGACCCTGATCCTGATCCTGAAAACTAATTCCTGTCTATCAGTTTTACAAGTAAACCAAAAGGGAGTCTTAAAAATAAGACTCCCTTTTTTTTGGGGATTCTCCGTTTTCTTGGTCAATCCAAAACCTATATCCGTCAACTCATATGGTCCATCGGTATATTGATGGGTCTTTTTTTGTTCCAGAGTATCGATTTTAGGGGTTAGTTATAATTATTAACCCAAATTTTTGACATGAAAAAAACAATTTTGATCGGACTTTCCTTGGTAAGTATGACGTTCTACACATCTTGTAATGAAAACGAGGATGTAGTCCCTGAACTAGAACTGGAAGATGTCCAGGTTTTAGGGGTCTCCCCTGAAGCAGGACAACCTGGAACCGTAGTGACCATAACGGGTAAAAACTTTAGCAGGGTATGGCGCAATAACATTGTTACATTTAACGGAGTGCAGGCCGAGGTAAATAGTGCTTCCACAAGAAAGCTGGACGTGGTTGTTCCCGAAGGGGCAAGTACCGGTCCCATATCTGTTGCTTTTCGCGCCAGTTCGGATGTTTCATCACTTGATTTCACCGTATTGGAAAAAATACCAGCTATTTCTGTGTTTTCACCCACCTCGGGTAAAGCAGGGACCATTGTTGAAATTGAAGGAATCAACTTTAAGACCAACCCCCAAGCGAACATGGTAAAGTTTGGCGATGTGGAGAGCGTGGTCATCAAGGTCGATTCTGCTGCAACAAGATTAAAAGTAAAGGTGCCGGAAGGGGCCAGTACAGGCAAGATATCAGTCACCGCTGATTCACTCACTGGTGAATCTGAGGAAGATTTTGTGATACAGTAGGAGAAAGAAAAGAGTATTTTTCTTTCATTTTATGGCCAAACCTAGGTTTGGCCTTTTTTGTTTTTGAGAATGGTTTTCGCCTATCAACACCCATTGTTGATTAAATTCTTGCCGCTATACTTTTATTTTTGCCCCTAAATTTTATATTAGCAAGGATTAACCCTTTACACATGGCAGAAACCCAATATACAGAGGATAATATCCGTTCGCTGGATTGGAAGGAGCATATCCGTATGCGTCCCGGGATGTACATTGGCAAATTAGGCGATGGCTCCTCCGCGGACGATGGTATCTACATCCTCCTCAAAGAGGTCATTGACAACTGTATTGATGAGTTCGTAATGGGTGCCGGGAAGACCATAGAGATCAACATCAAAGAAAATACCGTACATGTTCGGGATTACGGTCGTGGCATTCCTTTGGGCAAAGTGGTGGACGTGGTCTCCAAAATGAACACGGGGGGAAAATACGATACCCGTGCCTTTAAAAAATCCGTGGGACTCAACGGGGTAGGAACCAAGGCCGTGAACGCATTGTCCACCTACTTTCGGGTAGAGTCCAACCGGGATGGGCAATCCAAATCCGCAGAGTTTGAAGCAGGGAACCTGACCAATGAAGAGCTTTTGGAAGAAAGTTCGCGGCGTAGGGGGACCAAAGTGAGTTTTGTTCCGGACGAATCCATCTTTAAAAAATACAAATACCGCAATGAGTATGTGGAACGCATGCTCAAAAACTACGTATACCTCAATCCGGGACTTACTATTGTCTTTAATGGCGAAAAATACCATTCAGAAAACGGATTGAAGGACTTGTTGGAGGACAACAACAATGAGGAAGATTTCCTATATCCCATCATCCACCTAAAAGGAGATGATATTGAGGTGGCCATGACACACAGCAAGACCCAGTACAGTGAGGAATACCATTCCTTCGTAAATGGGCAGCATACCACCCAAGGTGGAACGCACCAATCGGCATTCCGGGAAGCCGTGGTCAAGACCATCCGGGATTTTTATGGGAAAAATTACGATGCCTCGGATGTACGAAAATCTATTATTTCCGCAGTTTCCATTAAAGTAATGGAGCCTGTTTTCGAGAGTCAGACCAAGACCAAATTGGGCTCCACGGACATGGGAGGGGACCTACCTACGGTACGTACCTATATCAACGATTTTGTGGGAACCCATTTGGACAATTACTTGCACAAAAACCCGCAAACGGCTGATGCCTTGCAACGTAAGATCGTACAGGCCGAAAAGGAACGAAAAGAACTTTCCGGCATTCGAAAACTGGCAAGGGAACGTGCCAAAAAGGCCAGTCTACACAATAAAAAGCTAAGGGATTGTCGTGTACATCTTCAGGATATGAAAAAAGACCGAAGGTTGGAGAGCACCCTTTTTATCACCGAAGGGGATTCGGCTTCAGGTTCCATTACCAAGTCCAGGGACGTGAACACCCAAGCTGTTTTCAGTCTTCGGGGAAAACCTTTGAACTCTTATGGCATGTCCAAAAAGATTGTCTATGAGAATGAGGAGTTCAATCTACTTCAAGCAGCATTGAACATTGAGGAGTCCATGGAGGATTTGCGGTATAATAATATTGTCATCGCAACGGATGCGGATGTGGATGGAATGCACATACGGTTGTTGCTGATTACCTTTTTCCTGCAATTCTTTCCGGAACTGATCAAGGAAAATCATTTGTACATCCTGCAAACCCCACTTTTTAGGGTTCGAAATAAAAAAGAGACCATTTATTGCTATAGCGAGGAGGAGAGGCGAAATGCTATTGAAAAATTGAGCGGAAAGCCAGAAATTACCCGATTTAAGGGATTGGGTGAAATCTCCCCAGATGAGTTCAAGCATTTTATTGGGGATGATATCCGTTTGGAACCTGTAATGTTGGACAAGGCCATGAGCATAGACAACCTTTTACAGTTTTATATGGGGAAAAACACCCCTGACCGACAAGAATTTATTATAAATAACCTTAAAGTCGAACTTGACTTGATAGAAGAAAACCAACTATAAACCAAACAAATACACATCCTTCTAGATGGAAGAGAACGAAGAACTGAATGAGGAAGGTTTAGAGAGCCAGGACAGTTTGGTCAAGGTGACCGGAATGTACAAGGATTGGTTCTTGGATTATGCTTCGTATGTAATCTTGGAACGTGCCGTCCCTGCCATTGAAGACGGTTTTAAACCGGTGCAGCGCAGGATTATGCACGCCCTTAAGGAATTGGACGATGGCCGCTACAACAAGGTGGCCAATGTAGTGGGGCACACCATGCAATACCACCCCCACGGCGATGCCAGTATCGCGGATGCCATGGTTCAAATCGGTCAAAAAGACCTACTCATTGACACTCAGGGAAACTGGGGAAATATCTTGACCGGAGATGGTGCCGCGGCATCACGATATATAGAGGCCAGACTTTCCAAGTTCGCCCTTGAGGTAATCTACAGCCCAAAAATCACGGAATGGCAATTGTCCTATGATGGCCGAAAGAAGGAACCCGTACACCTGCCCGTAAAATTTCCGTTGTTACTGGCGCAAGGAGCGGAAGGAATTGCGGTTGGACTTAGCACTAAAATACTGCCGCACAACTTTAACGAACTTATAGACGCTTCCATAAAACACCTAAAAGGGCAACGTTTTACACTATATCCGGATTTTCCCACAGGTGGAATCATAGATGTCACCAATTATAATGAAGGCCTTCGTGGCGGAAAGGTTAGGGTAAGGGCCAAAATTTCGGCATTGGACAAGAACACCTTGGTCATCACTGAAATACCTTATGGGACCAATACCTCTTCTTTAATTGATTCCATTCTGAAGGCCAACGACAAAGGGAAGATCAAAATCAAGAAAATAGAGGACAATACCGCGGCCGAAGTGGAAATTTTAGTGCATCTACCCAATGGCATTTCACCTGACAAGACCATTGATGCGCTTTATGCATTTACTGCCTGCGAATCGTCCATATCACCTTTGGGCTGTATCATTGAAGATAACAAGCCTTTGTTTATAGGGGTCAAGGAGATGTTGGAACGTTCCACAGAAAATACAGTGGAATTGTTGAAGTCCGAACTCGAGATTCAACTGGGAGAGTTGGAGGAACAATGGCATTTTGCTTCCTTGGAACGTATTTTTATTGAAAACCGGATCTATCGGGATATTGAAGAGGAGGAAACCTGGGAAGGTGTGATTGCCGCCATCGATAAAGGCCTGAAACCTTTCACCAAAAATCTAAAAAGAGAGGTGACCGAAGAGGACATTGTTCGGTTGACCGAAATCCGTATCAAGCGTATTTCGAAGTTTGATCTGGAGAAAGCCCAACAACTTATTGATAGTCTGGACGAACGTATAGCACAAACAAAGCACCATCTGGAACATTTGGTGGAATATGCCATAGATTATTTCAAGGAACTCAAAAAGAAATATGGCAATGGTCGTGAGCGACAGTCCGAAATTAAAGTGTTTGACGACATTGAGGCCACCAAAGTGGTGATCCGTAATACCAAGCTCTATGTAAACAGGGAGGAAGGGTTTATTGGGACATCGCTGAAACGGGATGAATATGTTACGGATTGCAGCGATATTGACGATATCATCGTTTTTACCCAAAAAGGGGAGATGATGGTCACCAAGGTAGACTCCAAGGTCTTTGTGGGCAAGAATATCATCCACGTTGCCGTATTCAAGAAAAAGGACAAGCGCACCACCTATAATATGATCTACAAGGATGGAAAGGGCGGTGCGAGCTACATCAAACGATTCAACGTCACCAGCATTACGCGTGACAAGATTTACCCGCTATCCGGCGATAAGGCCTCCGCAGAAGTGCTTTACTTTTCGGCCAACCCCAATGGGGAAGCCGAGGTGATTACCGTATTATTGAGGCAATCGGGCAGTATCAAGAAATTGAAATGGGACTTGGATTTTGCCGATGTTCTCATCAAAGGACGTGCTTCAAAAGGAAATTTGGTCACCAAATACAGTGTTAAGCGTATCGAATTGAAGGAAAAAGGAGTTTCCACCCTAAAACCCAGAAAGATTTGGTTCGATGAAGTGGTAAGTCGACTCAATGTGGACGGCAGGGGAGAACTGTTGGGCGATTTCAGGGGAGATGATCTATTATTGGTGATAGACCAAAAGGGAACGGTACGAACCATTGCACCGGATTTATCCACCCACTTCAATGAGGATATGATCGTGCTGGAGAAATGGAATCCGAAGAAACCCATTTCCGTAGTCCATTATGAAGGTGAAAAAGAGCGCTATTATCTGAAGCGCTTTTTGGTTGAGAATCCAAATAAGGAAGAATTGGTCATTTCCGAGCACCCTAAATCGTTTATGGAACTGGCCACAACGGATTGGAGACCTGTGATAGAGGTTGAGTTTGTAAAGCCACGCGGAAAAGACCCAAAACCCAACCTTGAAGTGGATGTGGAAGACTTCATTTCCGTCAAGGGCATCAAAGCCATCGGAAACCAGCTCACTGCGGAAAAAGTCAAGAACATCAACCTTTTGGAACCTCTGGTTTTTGAGGAGCCCGAAGAACCCAAAGCGGAAGACATGGAAGTAGTGGACGAGGAAAATGTGGACACCGATGAGACCGACACTGAGACCAAAAAAGATGGTTCTGACCAAACCTCTTTGTTTTGACATATATTCTACCTATATTCTAACCTGAACAGTAATATGCACTCCTTAACCTCATAGCTAATATATTTTATGGATTTCACCAACCCGCTGGTGTACGGCGTACCAGTTTTTATTGCCTTTATTTTATTTGAGCTCACTTATAGTAAAACCCATGGGGATGACCATCTTTACAATTGGAAAGATTTGGCAGCGAGTGGTTTTATGGGAATTGGTTCCGCGATTTTGGGACCCCTCTTCAAGGTGATTTTTGCCATTGTTCTTTTTGAGGCCACGTATGAGTTCTTCAATCCTATAGAGAATGGTACCAGACAAAATATTTTGGGCTATGAGTCTTTTGGATATGCTTGGTACGTGTGGATACTATGTCAATTGGCCGATGATTTCACCTATTATTGGTTTCACAGGGCCAACCACGAGATCCGTATTTTGTGGGCAGCACATATTGTCCACCATTCTTCCGACAATTTTAATTTGGGAACGGCCGTTCGCAATGGCTGGTTCACCATTCTATACAAACCCTTGTTCTACATGTGGATGCCTGCCATAGGGTTTCCACCTGAAATGGTCGTGGTTTGTTTGGGCATTGAGGCACTATGGCAGTTTCAGTTGCACTCTGTGTACATTCCCAAATTGGGCTTTTTGGAGAAATTCCTAAACACCCATACCATGCACCAAGTACACCATGCCCAAAATGTGGAGTATTTGGACAAGAACCATGGAGGCTTTCTAAATATTTTTGATAAGGTTTTTGGGACTTGGAAGGAATTGGATGATGACATCGATGTGAAATACGGTGTAATCCATTCCCCGAACTCCTTTAATCCAGTTGTGATACTCACCCATGAATTCAAGGACATTTGGAACGATGTTAAGAAAGTGGATAAACTATCCCACAAGCTGATGTACATTTTTGGCCCTCCAGGCTGGAGTCATGATGGAAGCACCCTTACCGTAAAACAGCAACAAAAGTTGTTTGAGGAACACAAGGAAGCGCATCCGGAGTTGGCTTATCAACGTCCAAACTGACATTTATTCAACCGCTTCTTGCTCAGGGTTTTTGTTTTTCTGCATCCTGAGATTCAAGAATTCCACCATTAAGGAGAAGGCAATCGCGAAGTACAAATATCCTTTGGGTATGGCGCCTACTTCGTTTCCAAATACCACGAGGTGGGACAAATGGGCCGCTTCTGCAATCAGCATAAACCCAATAAGGATCAAGAAAGACAGCCCCAGCACTTGTATGGACGGGTGTCGGTTGACAAATTCCCCTACAGGACTGGCAAACAGCATCATGATCACTACGGAAATGACCACCGCTGTAATCATAAGAATCAAGGCATCGGTTGGGTTGGGAGAGATGCCGTTGGTCATCCCGATTGCGGTTAATATGGAATCAAAGGAAAATACAATATTGATTACGGTTATCTGAACAATGGCGCTCATCAAAGAAGATGATCTTGATTTTTCCACTTCACGCTCATCGTGCCCGCGATCTTCAACTTTCTCATGAATTTCCTTGGTACTCTTGTACAAAAGGAACAGTCCACCAGAAAAGAGAATGATGGCCTGCCAGCTTATCCCACCAGTAATCCAAGATTCATCCAAAAGCATAAAGGGCTTTTTCATCTTGGTAAGCCATGTAATTCCAAACAGCAACACAATTCTCATGAGCATGGCCAAAACCAGACCAATATTGGTGGCCTTTTTTCGGTCTTTCTTTTCCAATTTGCCAGCAGCGATGGAAATGAAGATAATATTGTCGATCCCTAGGACAATTTCCAAAAAGGTCAAAGTGATCAATGCCATCCAGGCATCTGGGCTGGTAAAAATTTCAAACATGGTCAGTTTATTTTGTGGGCAGTTCCCTTAAATTTTCGTTTATCGCCAACAGCATTGTACTCAAAGGTATATGAAGAATCGGAAGTTGTCAATATTTTAATGTGTATTGATTTTTCCTCTGCTTTGCTCTTTGGATTCTTATTTTTTAAGATATACTCGCAATCATTGATCCAGCGAACGGACGAAGTATCCCTTTTTCCGTCATAAAAGTCCACTTCGGTATCCAATGTCCTATGGAACGTAGTTTTCTTTTCCTCTCCATCAATCACGGTGGTGAATGTGAATTCGCCGGTTTTAAAGTCTGTGCAATTGCGTTGGGGCGGCTGCCCACATGCCCAAAAAAGTAAAATGAGCACTACTGAGAAGAAATAGTTTACCATAGTTACAAAGTAACGGAAAGAACTAAAGCGGGTCAATCCTTTTTTGCTCGAAAGGACTCAAAAGTGCCATCAGCATAAAAAACAATCACTTTTGTGGATTGGGGAGTATCTTTATCCTCGACCATGGGATTGGTTTGAACCTGCGTAGATTTTATTTTTTCAGGAACTGCAATCTCTTTTTTGATTTCCCCACCTTTTATTGATGAAGGGAATTCCCCGACTCCCTTCAACAACCAGTACAGATTTACCTCGGGGTAGGTGTCCGCCAACTTCATCACAAAATCCAGACTGGGTTTGTTCCGCCCATTCAACAAATGGGAAACACTGGAACGCTGTACCCCAATTTGGTCGGCAAAGGCAGAAACCGTCAGGCCATAATGATCCATGATGGTTTGTATACGTGGGATGATATCTTTATTCACAATTGTAACTTTTCAATTCTAAAACTAATAAAAATTGCAATGGACTAGAAAAATGTTTTTCAGAATCATTGATTTTATCAAAAGAAAAAGATTAAATGGTTTATCATATCTAGCTGTTTTACTGATTAATAACTCTTACAATTTTAGTTCACGACACAATTGTATCGATTTAACTAAAATCACCTTTGCTTTTGTTTACAAATGTATCTATTTTGATAACACATGAATTACATTTGTAAACAACCTGTGTGCTATTTTTGCGACTCACTTATGACACAACCTATGACTGACCACTCCATATATAAAGAACGTAGCATACAAAACCGATATATCAATTTGGAGATGTTGGAGGCTTGCCTCAATACGAGACCAGCATCCGCTTTGAAGATTTTGGGTAAGTCCGTGCAGGGGGAACCTCTCTATGCGTTCTCCTTGGGGAAAGGGGAAACTCGAATCCTGATGTGGTCACAAATGCATGGAAATGAATCCACCACCACCAAGGCGGTTTGGGACATGGTAAATTATCTGGAGTCCAATGAGGGATCGACCATTTTGGAAACCTGCACCTTGATGATTGTGCCGATGTTAAACCCTGACGGTGCAAAAGCCTATACCCGGGTCAATGCCAATGAAGTGGACCTGAACAGGGATGCACAAGAACTCACCCAACCCGAAAGTCAAGCGCTGAGGGATTTGTTCAAAAAATTCAAGCCCCATTATTGCTTTAACCTGCATGACCAAAGAACATTGTTTTCCGCGGGTCATTCTGCAAAGGTTGCCACAGTGTCTTTTTTGTCCCCTGCCAGCAACGAGGAGCGCGACATCACACCAAATAGGGAAGTGGCCATGAAATTGATTGTAGCCATGAACGAAACCTTGCAGAGCATGGTTCCCGAACAAGTAGGACGATATGATGATGGCTTCAACGCCAATTGCGTTGGGGATACCTTTCAAATGCTGGGAGTGCCCACTATATTGTTTGAGGCAGGACATTACCCAAAGGATTATATGCGAGAGGACACCCGGAAATATATTTTCCATGCATTGATAAAAGCCTTGACCACTATTTCAAAAGGGGAAATAGATAAGTATTCCACATTGGATTATTTCAAAATTCCTGAGAACGAGAAACTTTACTACGATATTTTGGTACATGACCCACAGGTTTTGAATCCAGAATTGGACCCAGGAATTTCACTCGGAATACGTTTCAAGGAGGTCTTGGACGGAAACAGGATTTTGTTCCGACCCGAGTTGGGCGATATGGGCAAACTTAATGGGTTCTATGGCCATGAGACCTTTAACTGTTTAGATCAAAAGGATTTGGAGCTACTGTCCGGCCACCAAGAAATCTTGGATTTTATCCAAAATGTTAAAAAATAGACAAGGAACTTTCTTTGCTTCTTGCATTTTATTTAAAAAAGAACCATTTTTATTACGTTAATTTCTTTATTTAACTAATTTTGCTGAAAAATTCAATATAATGACCAAAGTAAAACTAGACGAAATCGACCATCAGATATTGGATATGCTGATCGATAATACACGTACACCCTTTACCGATATTGCCAAAAAGCTTTTGATATCTGCTGGTACGGTACACGTTAGGGTGAAGAAAATGGAAGAATCCGGAATCATAAAAGGTTCCTCCCTTACTTTGGATTATGTGAAGCTGGGATATTCCTTTATTGCCTACGTTGGGATTTTTCTTGAAAAGACCCACCAGACCAAGTTTGTACTGGAACGTCTTAACCAGATTCCGTATGTGACCGTGGCCCACATTACCACCGGAAAGTTCAATATTTTCTGCAAGATTAGGGCCAAGGATACCACCCATGCCAAGAACATCATTTTTAAAATTGATGATATTGACGGTATTAGCAGAACAGAGACCATGATTTCGTTGGAAGAGAGCATCAATGACAAAAAGCGTTTGATGCACACCATCTTTAACGAGCTGTAACCCGTTCAACATTTGGGCCATGCGAAGTTCAGAGTTGCCATCTTCTGAATACAATCCTTTTTACCATACCTATATCCTTGCTTTGGACAATGTGGGTCTCATGGAAGAATTGCACCATGGGAAGCAACTTTTTTTGTCCTTGTTGGATGAAACCCCCAAAGAAAAACTTGAATATGCCTATGCCGAGGGAAAATGGACCTTGGCAGAAGTACTATTGCACATCATTGATGCGGAAAGAGTTTTTCAGTACCGAGCCTTGAGGTTTGCCCGGAATGACAAAACTCCATTGCCGGGTTTTGATCAAGACGTTTATGTACCCCACTCAAACGCTTCAAAACGAACGATGGAGGATATAAAGAAAGAGTATATGGCCGTTCGGCAATCCACTATTCTATTGTTCAACTCCTTTGATGACGAGGCATTGCAAAGATTGGGTGTTTCCAGTGGGTCACCTTTAAGTGTCAGGGCCACCGGATTTATCATTAGTGGACATCAGGTGCATCACCTGAAAATTATCAGGGAGCGATATCTGTAACGTAAAAGTCTAGTATAGGCTGTCGTTTTCGTAATCCCCTTCGGAATCTGGTTCAAAATCAGCTTCGTTAATGGGACTTTCATCGGTTTCCAAGACTTCTTCCTTGCCCAATTCCCTTTCAATGTTTTCTTCAAAGTTGGAAATGAAATTGGAAAGGCTCTTGCTGATTTTCACCAAATATATGGTGTCCTCAGTTTTTACCTCTACAGCCTCAATGACTTCGCCATTTGGTTTTTTCAAGGAAATAATATCTTCATCGCCATACCCATAAGGGTAGGAATCAATCAAAACAGCGGCCACCTTGTGGTCCAGCTTTTTGTAGTCAATGAGTATACGTTTCATAATGGATAGGTTTAATGCTATCCTAAACTATGAATTTTTAAAAGCCGTAAAACCAAAGAGTTGTGAACGGAATTATTTAGTATATGAAGCGATTATTCTTTGTAGTAAGCAAATGCTTTATAAAAGAGTTCCCCCGGCACTTTAACATCCGTAACGGCATCGCCAATGGATTGGAGTAGCACAAAATTGACATCACCATGGGAGTTCTTCTTGTCGTATTTGAGAAGCTTAAGTATGGCTTTGATATCGTTATCATCCAGTTCAACCGGCTCAAAATGTTTTGAGAAGGTGTCCTTGATTTCTAGCAGGGCCAATTTGGACAAACCTTTCAACTCGTGCGAAAGGTAGCCTTCCAATATCATTCCTGCCGCAATGGCCTCGCCATGAAGAAGGGTTTTCTTGTTGGGGCTCTCCAAACAGTACGATTCTATGGCATGGCCCAAGGTATGGCCAAAATTCAGAATTTTCCGAAGGCCTTGTTCGGTGGGATCCTGCAGGACCACATCATTTTTTAGAGCTATGGACCGTTGTATGCTCTTGGGATCCGTAAAATTACCCTGTGTCTTCAGCTCGTCCCAGTATGCAGCATCCTTTATCAACCCATGTTTCAGCATTTCAGCGTAGCCACTGACCACTTGTCTGGGGTCCAAGGTTTTCAAAAACTCAGTGAACACCAACACCATCTGGGGTTGATTGATCACTCCAATCTGATTTTTCAATGCACCAAGATCAACACCCGTTTTACCACCTATGGATGCATCCACCATGGAAAGTAGGGTAGTGGGGATGTTGATGAAATCTATTCCCCGCTTAAAGGTTGAGGCCACAAATCCTCCCAAATCGGTAATTACACCACCACCCAAGTTGATCAAGAGACTTTTTCGGTCGCCATCATGATTGGACAATTTTTCCCAGATTTCCAAACAAGTATGGATGTGTTTGTTTTCTTCTCCAGATTGAATTTCAAAAATGGAATCTACCGGGTAATCCAATATTCCCTTAAAGACAGGCAAACAATGCTCTTTGGTGTTTTCATCCACCAAAAGAAACACCTTGGAATAGTTTTTCTTGGCAATATGCTGTCTTAGAGCAGCTTCTGCGAGCTCTCCTAAATGAACCTCGTACGATTGTGATTTAATGGATTCCATAATTCAAATTACACCGCTAAATAAAGATTATTTTTATTGATAATC
Organism: Flagellimonas algicida; assembly: GCF_049629585.1. Taxonomy (NCBI): domain Bacteria; kingdom Pseudomonadati; phylum Bacteroidota; class Flavobacteriia; order Flavobacteriales; family Flavobacteriaceae; genus Flagellimonas; species Flagellimonas algicida. Next base: position 767,883 of record NZ_JBMYIX010000001.1, read on the forward strand.
TTCTAGATTCGCGACTTATATTTGGATCTTTAAAAGATTGCCAATAATGCGACCGAATTTTGAGAATACCGCAATAGCTTTCGAGCTGAAATCGGACTCCCAACTGGAGAGGGCCTATTTTTTGTTTAGAATGATTGCCAATGAACCCTTGGTTCGGATTGGCTCTGCGGTGACCAATTTTGCCCTCAAGGCACATCTTCCTGTGGAGGGACTTATCAGGGCCACCGTTTTTGACCATTTTTGTGGAGGAGTCAATGAAAAGGATTGCTTGTCCGTGATCGATAATATGTACACCAAAGGGGTGCACTCCATTCTGGACTATTCAGCCGAAGGCAAAGAAGTGGACAACCAGTTTGATTTTGCCGTACAAAAGACCTTGGAGATCCTGGATTTTGTCAAGGAAAAAGATGCTATGCCTTTTGCGGTATTCAAACCCACAGGATTTGGCCGTTTTAAACTGTACGAAAAGAAGAGTTCTGGACAGCCATTGGATGAAAAGGAAACTGCGGAATGGGGCAGGATTGTAGATCGCTATGAAAAGGTGTGCAAAAAAGCCCATGCATTGGGAGTCGCCTTATTGATTGATGCCGAAGAAAGCTGGATGCAGGATGCTGCGGATGATCTAGTGCTGGACATGATGCGAAAATACAACAAGGAGAACACCATTGTGTACAACACTTTTCAGATGTATCGCTGGGACCGAATGGATTATTTGAAGAAGCTTTGTGCCCTGGCCCATGAGGAAGGTTTCAAGATAGGGGCAAAAGTCGTGAGGGGAGCCTATATGGAAAAGGAAAATGATAGGGCCCACGAAAAAGGCTATGAAAGTCCCATTTGTAAATCCAAACAAGAAACAGACGAAAACTTTGATGCTGCCATTACCTATGGTATGCAGCATTTGGACCGAATCACTTTATTTGCCGGGACCCATAATGAGAAAAGCTGCTTAATGTTGGTAGACTTAATGGAGCAACACCAATTGGAGCCTTCGAACACCAATATTTGGTTTGGACAACTTTTTGGAATGAGTGACCATATTACGTACAACTTGGCCCAAGAGGGGTACAATGTGGTAAAATATGTGCCTTATGGTCCGGTAAAGGATGTAATGCCCTATTTGATACGAAGGGCAGAGGAAAACACTTCAGTGGCCGGCCAAACCTCCAGGGAATTGGCACTGTTGCAAAAAGAACGCAAACGTAGGAAGTTGGAGGATTGATTCATTTAATTCAACTCCCTACATTTTATTTAGCTCAGTAAATATGTAGGATTTATAAATTGGACTTCATATTTATGAATCTCACTAATATTTATTTTGATAATCTTATTTTTCGCAAGGATATTTAATCCATATAAAATTTCTCATAAAGAATAAAATTCAAGCCTACTTTCTCAAAGGTGCGTTAAAAGTTATGCGCTGCAAAATTTAGGAAGAATCATTATTTGGAAACGAAATGTTACGCTAAGTCTACGTCACACAATATAGAAGAATGAACACTAAAATGTACTATCAACCTTGGGTCGGATTAAGCTGAAAAAGTGACCTTAAATTCTGGGAGTAGGCATTATTTTATTTTTATTATCATGTTTGGAAAAACAATTCTATTTGGTCTTTTATTTTCAGTTTTTATCAGCTGTGAACATGCAACAGAAGATGTTCATAATACTCAAGAGACAAACCTAATACCACAAGGAATTAAGCAATTAAGATCCTTAAATTACCCTGTTGAGGAAATAGGACGATATCATAATGAAGTTTTAGGCGAATTCATGAATAAAAACAAAAAATATGAATTTACCAGTTTTGAAAACTTACTTATTGACTTAAAAGAAACTAGTCAAAATTTATATGGTCAAAAATACCATGATTTAATTGCAATTGATGAAGAATACCAACTAAAAAGTAGTTCACTTACTTTAACAAATAAAGGAAATAACACATTTAGTGAAATGATAAAAGAGTCCTATACAGGTATGGTAAGTTTTAATGTACAGGAAGCTTTGGACTATATTGTTGAAAATGAATTGACCTATGAAAGTACACATGAATACCTGAAAGGTTATCTTAGTAATAATAATAAACTATCCGACATAGATAAAGAAATTCTACATGCTTTTGATGTATTTACCAGTTATTCCGATGAATATTGGGCAGATTACCCCTCAAATAAAATCAAAGGAAAAGCCGTTCATGCAAAGGGATGTACACCAAGGAGTCAGCAATATTTGGCTGATGGGTTTGGATTTTTATTAGGAGGAGGCTTGGGCGCGTTAGGGTATTCAGCCGCAATTCATATCTTACAAGACGAAGGCTCACATTGTATATAATGGACAAAATAAAGTCACAGTTAAGTAAAAAGAATTTCAGATATAAATCGTTGGGAGAAGACACCCTTTTGGTCAAACTAGGATTTGGTCTCAATTGTAAAATAAGATCAAATAAGAATGATAGTATTGAGGTGATGGGTTATTTGACAGCTTGGAATTTTGCTACAGGTTTAATAACGATAAACATGAAATGGCTTATGGCTTATAATCTTATAATTCTATTTATAGTTTTAGGTGTCATAATGTATTTAAAACCAGAGCCATTTAACACTCCGTTTTTTTATGATTTCTTTTTGGCTTGGTTTATTCTAGCTAATGTTTATTATTTAATAAAATTTCACTATTTCAAATTATTGGTTTATACATTTTCAGACATAAAGTGAATCTTTACATATAACCAGAATGGTAGGTGTTTTACTTAATATCTACAGTTGCTTATTTTTAACAAACTTAGTTGTCCCCTAGTTTACTGGGTATTTTTCAAAAACCAATACCCATAGTTTAGTTTTAAAATATGATAATTCTTAACAGGCATAAGAGATTGTTTTTGGTGATTCTGGTAGGCGGCATATTATATATGCTAAACTTTTGGCTTTTCCGACCATATATTTACTCCTGTTGTGATAGAAGTTTATTTGCTTTAGTGGTTGGTGTTTTACCTAATTTTATTGGCACCTATTTATTTGGTACAATAATTGGATATTTTTCCAGCTACACTTTTCTTAAAGTTTTCTTGATATCGATTGCACTCCCATTATTCATGGAGTTTCATAGAAATGTATTTTACGGACATAATTTTGATGTCAACGATATTATTGCATCGATTATTAGTATGGCTTTTGTTTATCTTTTTTTAAGAAGGAAATATGATATCCAAGCAAACAAGTAAGCATATATTAATATGGTTTCAAATACATATGTATAATAATTAAATCATAATTATGAATCAAAAAAAGGAAATGAATTTAATTCTATGGGGGATATTTTTGACTGTAACAATTGCGGCTTTTGCCTATGTGCTTGGTAAAGATTTCTTTCAAATGATAGCTTTTTGACAATTCATAAATAATTTAAACAATAGACATAGATAATGCCCAAACATTTTCTGGTCTTGATAGTAATATAAGGGGCTTTATTCAGAGCTCCTTATTGTTGTTATGTCTCATACTATTCGAATGGTCATAAAATATGATTCCAGTACAGTTTTTAGCCTATTGTGCCTCTTTTCGTTCCACACAGGTTTTTCTCAAACAATGATTTCTGGAAAAATTGTGGATGAAAGCAGTGAGCCTATACCTTTTGTCCATCTTCATATAAAAAACACCAATCAAGGAACAGTTTCAAACGAGGATGGTGAATTCAGGTTGGTCAGCGACACTGTTAAAAAACATTCCACTTTGATTATTTCCTCACTAGGTTACAAAACCATAGAGGTAGCTTTTAATGAAGAATACCGGGTTTATACATTGTATTCAGAAACCACGCAATTAAAAGGAGTAACCATAAAGCCTATAAATTATGGGTTGGAACTAATCAACAAAGCACGAACGGCCATACCATATAATTACCCTACAGAAGAAGAACGCCATACAGGGTTCTTACGTGAAACCACCCGTTGGAAAGCAAATGAAACCCCTATATATATCGTAGAGGCAGTAATAGAATCGGTAAAAAAATCATATTCAAGAGAGCATTTATCGGGTGATGTTAAACTAAATGAAATTCGAAAATATGAAAGTAATAAATTGGATTCCTTGGATGTGAGAATCTATGGAGGAGGTCATGATATCCATAGTTTCGATATCGTGTCTAGGAGAAGGGCCTTCTTAGGAAAGCCAAAGAATTTTACATATTTAATAAGGGATACACTAAGGAAAAGGGATAAGGATATCTATAAAATCTACTTTCAAAATAAAAGAGGGCAATCTGGTCACGTTTATGTTCTAGATTCAACGTATGCAATCGTAAAAGTTGAAATCCATGATACTTCCTTTGCAACATTCTTGGATATTGGACAGTATAAAAGAAAATATAGGGATGTTAAAATCACCTATGAACAAGGAGAGGATGGGTTATGGAGGTTTAAATATTGTAATTACAAAACTGCTTTTGAGAAAAAAGAAAAAGAGTTGATTTTGACCAATGATTATGTTACTACAAAAGTAGAAGTAAACCCACATGGGATTCCATATCTAGAGCGGTTTCAGTATCGTGATTTTTTATTAAATTCAACAAAGCCATACAATACAGATTTTTGGAGTAATCATAACATTATTTTACCCGATGATAAGGTGGAACAATTGTTCAAATCTAATCTCCCATCAAGTAATGGTATAAATAAGGGCAAAACATCTTTGATTGAAATTCTAAAAAGGTTTCGTACTCAAATGACTATATCTTGGGATCCAATCATGATTAACCCATATTCACTGTATTATGAGAACAAAACGTTTTTAATTCAACAAACTGGTAGCTTTTCGAATATAAGCTCAATAAGTCTGTACAGTTCACTTTTGTATGAGGCAACTACTGATTTTTTTATTGGCTATGCTTTCAAAAGTAATCTTACAAAATCTGGAATTACGTTGCATAACTTGGTGCTTTCTAAAAACGTAAACCTTAACCCAATGGGGCGTCCAATATATATTTCTCCATGTTTAGAATTTGGTTTTCAGCAAACAAACGTTTTTCTTGATAATTATGATACTGAGGATTTTATGGTTAACGGAAAAACATTGAATAGTAACAGTACCGATATCTATCTTTCACAAAAAAGTTTACAAGTACAGCCAAATATTGCACTTAAAATTGAAAAATCACGTAACATTGATTTTATGGTATCTTTTGGATACAACTTTCCATTCAACGAATCAACTGGCTTACTATTCCATGAAAAGAAGGAATTTTTCCTTTTTAGGAAGAGAGCTTTTTCAAAAAGCAATCAAGAAAACCTCAATATTGATCATGACACCCAAAGATTGTTAGAAAATAAATTAAATGTTTTAGCTGGAATTATTTACCGAATGAATTGAATATAGCTTAAACTCATCTGTATTTTAAACAAAAAAATCTAATATGTTAAAAAGTAAAAACAAACTAAAACAGAACATTTTTATTTATATAACCCTACTGCTAATTTTCATTGCAGCTTTTATTACAGGGTATTATGCCAATAAATTTCATGGATAATACAACAATTACGCTTTAGCAATCAATTCATGTGCTGATCATTTTGTTATTGCATATTTCCCCTGAATTCCTTTTCTATCAATATTTTAAAAAACACCCCCGGTGTCATCCCAGTCTTATTCTTAAATGACTTTGTAAAAACACTTAAAGAGTTAAACCCGTACATTTCAGCTATCTGAATCATTGATTTTGTTTTGAGGATTTCAGGATTTTGTTTTATATGGCCTATGGCATAAGAAATCCTAACACCCCTTAGGTAACTTGCAAAATTCTGCCTTTTGTATAAATTAATTGTCTTGGATAAATACGCACTATTGGTGTTCAATATTTTTGCTAAAGATTGCTGGGTAACCCGATTGTCCAAAAATCCTTTTTGAGCTTCCCAAAATTCCACTTTACTCAAAATCTCTTCGAGAATTTCTTTTTTAACTGTTGAATTCTGCTGTATAACATGTCCAAAAGTATGAGGGATTTTCTCTTGGGGAAACCTTATGATTCCATAACTTATTAAGACCAAACCGATCAATAGAAAAAAAAGCATATAATTCTCAGGTTTTAGTGAGAAATATAAGACTTAGTTGATATGATTAGGCTACAAATTGACGAATGCCCCTTTTGAATTGATAGATGAAAGGATTATAAAATTATATAACCCAAAAAGAATGAATCATTGGCTAGCCTTACAGATGAAATTTTAAATCAGCGTATTAGGGTGACTCTCAATTAATATTTTCAATCACGATTTTATCCTCACAACTCTGTGCCTTTAAAATCTTACCCTCATTTTCGATGAAATAGGTTTTACAGGGTTCCGCTTTGGTATCACTTTTTCCAAAATCCACATCGCCATCGGTCAAAAAGGATTTGATCAATACCGTATCCCTGAACTGTTCAGGTAGATTTTCATCAAAAACCAAGGATTTGGACCGCATATCCTTGAGCACCCTACAATTGGGGAAGTAACAAAACTCCAGTCCTTCTTCCCCGGATTTTTTCTTTAAAAAGAAAACCAAAAAAACTATACCAATGGACAGCCCTACCAGGTACCATCCCAAACGCCGTAAAAAAGCCATTCGTCTTAAAAAATCAGAAAATTAATATCACTATAGTTGAGCCCAAACCAGTCCCCAACCGATTTATTGGTCAAAATACCGTGGTACATATAAAGTCCGTTTCGCAAACCTTTATCGAAATGAAGGGAATGTTCCAGCCCTCCATCTTCACCTATCTTGAGCAAATACGGCGTAAAGATATTACTTATTGAAATGGAAGAGGTCCTAGGGTAACGGGATGGAATATTGGGGACCCCATAGTGAATCACCCCAAATTTTTCCATAGTGGGCTTATTGTGGCTGGTAATTTCAGAAGTTTCAAAACAGCCTCCCATATCTATGCTCACATCAATGATAACGGCTCCTTTTTTCATGTTCTCCACCATGGAACTGGATACCACAACAGGGGAGCGGTTTTTTCCACGGGTAGCCCCAATGGCCACATCACAACGTTTTAGGGCCTTGATAAGGTTCTTGGGTTGTATGGTCGATGTGTATACCGTACGGTTAAGATTGGTCTGCAGGGTTCGCAATTTTGTAATGGAATTGTCGAACACTTTGATGTTTGCACCCAATCCCAATGCGGATCTAGCGGCAAACTCGCCTACGGTACCAGCTCCAATAATGACCACTTCCACTGGGGGCACGCCACTGATGTTTCCAAGCATCAGTCCATTGCCCTTACTGGTCGCTGCCATGAGTTCCGAGGCAATCAAGATGGAAGAAATCCCTGCAATTTCACTCAATGAGCGCACTGCGGGATAGTTTCCGTCTTCATCCCTAATGTACTCAAAGGCAATGGCGGTAAGTCGTTTTTTGGCCATGGCCTCAAAATATTCCTTTCGCTGCGTTTTGATCTGCAATGCAGAAATCACAATGGTCTGGGGATTCAAAAGATCTATTTCAGATAGCGAGGGGGGTTCTACCTTAAGAATGATGGGGCAAGAGAAAACCTTCTTGGTGTCCCGGGTTATTTCGGCCCCGGCATTGGTATAATCAATATCCGTGAAATTGGAGCCTTCCCCTGCACCGGATTCAACGAGAACACGGTGACCATTTGCGGTAAGGGCATTCACGGCGTCTGGTGTAAGACAGACACGTTTTTCCTGGTACTGGTTTTCCTTAGGGATACCTATAAAGAGTTCCCCCTTTTGTTTAAGCACTTCCAAGGTTTCTTCTTGGGGCAGGAGCTGTTGTTTGCTAAAAGGGGAGGATGGCTGGTTCATACATTGTAAATCTGAGTGTCATGCCATGGGCATTAAAACAAATTTACATTTTTTTTGAAAGGGTCTTCTGGCGTTGTTCCAGTTTCTCCCTTTCCTTTCGAAGTTCTTCTTTTTCCTTCAGTATGTTTAACTCGGCATCCATGGCGTCCAAATCAATGCCATGCACGTGTTTATCCACCAACTTCACCCTAATGAAATATACTATGGGTGTTACCACCATGGTCACGGCGACCACATACATCACCTCGTTCTCATCAACAATATTGGAGTCAAAGGTGAGTACGGCAAACAACTGGAAGCTGTACATGGAAATGGGTATCAGAATGGCATAATACCACCAATTCTTACAGGTCACGAACCATACCACCAAGAGTAATAAAGGAACAATTTTATTAAAATAATAATAGAAAGCCTCCCCGACATCATCAAATCCATTGGTGCCAAATTCAATGCCCAAAAATGACCATGTCTCTGCACCTTCCGGCATGTATTTGTACCAGTAGAACAAGATGGGGGATACTGCGATCAGAACGGCAAAAACACCTTCCATGATCAGTTTCTTACGGATACTTTTTTTGTCACTCATCACTCATGATAACATAAAAAACCTGATTTTATTGCAAAAAAAATGGCCCTATCATAAAATAGGACCATTTGTACTACAGTTAAGATTGGAAAAAATTACAGCTTTCTAATCTTAGACTTCTCGATACTAGTAGTTTGACTTTTGTCCAAATCTACTGTTGCAACGGCAACAGTCATGGCCAAAAAGGCAACACCTAGTAATCCAAAAAAAACTTTTTTAGTGTTCATCGTAAAAGAGTTTTTGGTTAATAAATGAATTCATCTACAGGACAAATGTAGGAAAATATTTCAACTTCACCTACGCTTCATCGATAAAATTTGCGTTTTAACGTTAAAAAAACACACTTCGTCGATTCATCGATGTCCTGTACAATAAACTGGTTTGAATATAGGGGGATTGTCCGTTAACAAACATTTAACTCGACTGAACGCGTATTTTCATCGATTAAATGCAGGAAAATGGGTACAACGTTTTCCGGAAGTAGGGAAGCGATTTTTTCAGGCCATTCAATAAACACCCATATGCTTGGGTCCAAATAATCCTCAAAGCCCATATCCAAGGCTTCGCTCTCATCGTTCAATCGATAAAAGTCAAAATGATGGGCCAAAACCTTGCCTTGGTCATCATGGTATTCATTCACTAGCCCAAAAGTTGGGCTACTCCCTGCGTCCACAGCACCCAATTCTTTGAGCATGGCCTTCACAAGGGTAGTTTTTCCGGCTCCCATTTCCCCATAAAAACATAGTATTTTGTTCGGGGCAGCTTGCAGGACCTCTTGTGCCGCCTTTTGGATTTCATCTAGTCGGAATGTAATTTTCAAATCGGTATTATTTAGCATCCAAAACTACAAAAGGAACGATCATTTCTTCCAAGGAGACCCCTCCATGCTGATAGGTATTTCTGTAATAACTTACATAATGGTTGAAATTGTTGGGGTAGGCGAAGAACAAGTCGTTCTTAGCAAAGATATAGCTACTGCTCAAATTGATGTTGGGCAAATGGATATCCTGTGGTTTTTTTGAAGCCAAGACATCTTTATCCTCATAGGTGAGACTTTTTCCGGTCTTATACCTCAGGTTTAGGCTGGTATCCCTGTCCCCGATCACTTTTGAAGGTTGCTTTACATTGATGGTGCCATGATCAGTGGTCAATATCAGTTTCATGCCCAAACTTTGGGCTTGCTGTATAACCTCCAACAAAGGTGAATTCTTAAACCAACTGAGAGTAAGCGACCTATAGGCTTTATCATTGGATGCCAACTCTTTCACCACTTCCATTTCTGTTTTGGAGTGGGAGAGCATGTCCACAAAATTGTAGACCACCACGGTTAGGTCGTTGTCTTTTTGTGCCTTGAAATTTTGGACCAACTGCTTTCCTTGTTTCAGGTTATTGATTTTATGGTACTCCCATTTCAGGTTAAGCCCCAAACGTTTTAATTGGGCTCCCAAAAAATCTGCTTCGAAAAGATTCTTCCCCCCCTCATCCGTATCGTTTTTCCACCAATTGGGGTACTGCTTTTCCATATCCAAGGGCATCAGCCCCGAGAAAATGGCATTCCGTGCATATTGGGTGGCTGTTGGCAAGATGCTGTAGTAGGCCGATTCTTGTTTCTTTTTATAATGAATGGCCAATGTCTCCTCAAATGCCAGCCATTGGTCGTAGCGAAGATTGTCTATGACCACCAATAGGGTCTTGTTCCCTTCCAGTTCCGGTTGGATCTTGTTTCTAAAAAGGGTGTGCGACATTATGGGAGCGTCCCCATCCTGAAACCAGCTGCGGTAATTCTTGTCCACAAACTTGCCAAACTGCGAGTTGGCCTCAGCCTTCTGGGATTCCAATATCCCAAACATCCCGGAATCCTCGATCTGTTCCAACTGAAGCTCCCAATAGATGAGCTTTTTGTAAAGCTCTACCCATTCTTCAAACGAGTTGATGATGGAAAGATCCATCGCAATCTTTCTGAATTCTTGCTGATAGTTTGCGGTGGTTTTCTCTGAAATCAAACGCGAGTTGTCCAAACTTTTCTTGAGCGACAGCAATATTTGGTTGGGGTTTACCGGTTTGATGAGATAATCCGCAATTTTGGACCCTATGGCTTCATCCATGATATACTCCTCCTCGCTCTTGGTAATCATCACCACAGGAATGGATACATCAAATTTCTTTATTTCATTCAGGGTCTCCAGACCGGATAGGCCAGGCATGTTCTCATCTAGGAACACGATGTCGAAAAAGGAATTTTTAAGCTCTTCAAGGGCGTCCTGTCCACTTTGACTGGTAACTACTTTATAATTTTTGCCTTCCAGGAATAAAATGTGAGGTTTTAATAGATCGATCTCATCATCGACCCAAAGAATTGTTATCTTGTTCATATAGTAGTTATCTTTGTGGGATTAAAACAAAAATCCTTGGTAAAAACCAATAAGCTTAACGTTTTCAACGACCCAATTTACGGTTTTATTGGAACTCCAAATGAACTAATTTTTCAACTGATCGCGCATCCTTACTTTCAAAGGTTGCGTAGGATCTCCCAAATGGGAATGTCCTTTTTGGTATATCCAGGTGCCCATCATACCCGATTTCACCATGCACTGGGCAGTATGCACCTTATGGATAGGGCTATTCAAGTCCTAAAACTGAAAGGGGTGGATATCAGTGAGGAAGAAGAAACCGGACTGCTATGCGCCATTCTATTGCATGATATTGGCCATGGTCCATTTTCACATGCCCTGGAAGGTTTTGTGGTGAAAGACCAAAGCCATGAAAAACTGTCCTTGTTGTTTATGGAGGAACTCAACAAGGAATTCAATGGAGCCTTGGACACTGCCATAGCCATTTTCAAAAAGGATTATCCCAAACCTTTCATGAACGAATTGGTGTCAAGTCAATTGGATATGGACCGTTTGGACTACCTCAAAAGAGATAGTTTTTATGCCGGGGTCACAGAAGGGAACATCAATTCGGAACGGCTTATCTCCATGCTCAATGTAGTGGACGGGAGCCTAGTGGTGGAAGAGAAAGGGATCTATGCCGTGGAAAAGTTTTTAATGGCCCGGAGGTTCATGTATTGGCAGGTATACCTGCACAAGACAGGCTTGGTGGCAGAGCAGTTGTTGGTGCGTATTATGCAACGTGCCCGTGAACTTTTGATCAAAGGAAGCCATTTGTCCGGTAGTGGGGCCCTTCTATTCTTTTTGGGCGAAAACGAGCCCAAGAAATTTGACAGCGGGGCATTGGCAAAGTTTGCCCAATTGGATGATGTGGACATTTTTGGAGCCATAAAATCGTGGCAGTTCCATGAAGATTTTGTGCTTTCCAAAATGTGCGGCATGGTGCTCAACAGAAAATTGTTGCACATCAAAATAAAAAAGCGTCCGGCCAACCCCGAAAAAATGCAACTAAAATTGGAAGAAGTCGTCCAGAAATACGATCTTTCAGAAGAAGAAGCCTCCAATTTTGTGTTTCAGGGAGAAATTTCGAACAAGGCCTATAACAGCAATGGACAGGCCATACACATTCTGAAAAAGAATGGAAGAATAACCGATGTGCTCAAAGAATCTGACCAACTCAGCCTTAAGGCACTTTCCAAGACCGTGACCAAATATTATAGCTGCTACCCTAAGGAAGCTGTTTAACAAATTTTGTTACTTTTGCACAAATGAAATTTACAGCTACCCAAATTGCCGGAATCTTAGAGGGGGAAGTTGAGGGAAATCCTCAAATCGCTGTGCATAAATTATCCAAAATTGAAGAGGGCGAAAAAGGCTCCTTGACTTTTTTGGCCAATCCAAAGTATACCTCTTACATCTACTCCACAAAGGCATCCATAACCATTGTGAACAAGGATTTTATTCCAGAACAGTCCCTGTCCACCACCTTGATCAAAGTAGAGGATGCCTATAAATCTTTTTCCAAATTATTGGAGTACTACAATCAAGTAAAGAACAATAAAGTGGGCGTGGAAAGCCCATCCTTTATTTCTGAGAGTGCCCGTTACGGGGAAGGATTTTATTTAGGGGCTTTTTCGTATCTGGGCGAGAATGTCAAAATAGGGGACAATGTAAAAGTATATCCCAACGTATATATTGGTGATAATGTCACTATCGGTGACAATGTAATGATTTTTGCAGGGGCCAAAATATATTCAGAATCCATTATTGGGGACAATTGCACCATACATAGCGGTGTGATCATTGGTGCTGATGGTTTTGGATTTACCCCAAATGCCAAGGGAGAGTATAGCAAAGTGCCACAGACTGGAAACGTTATCTTGGAAGATAATGTGGATGTAGGGGCTGGCACCACAATAGATCGGGCCACACTGGGATCTACCATTTTGCGAAAGGGTGTAAAATTGGACAACCAAATCCAAATTGCCCATAATGTTGAAATTGGTGAACATACCGCTATTGCGGCACAAACGGGCATAGCAGGATCCACTAAAATTGGGAAATACTGTCTTATTGGTGGCCAAGTGGGCATCGTGGGACACATTACCATTGGGGATCGGGTCAAGATACAAGCGCAATCGGGGATTGGACGAAACGTGAAGGATGATGAAGTGCTGCAAGGATCACCCGCACTGAACTACGGCGACTTCAATAAATCATACGTACACTTCAAGAATTTACCAAAACTGGTAAATCAAATCTCCAACATAGAAAAAAAAGTTGAAGGTGAGCAAGACAAGTAATAAGCAACGCACCATTGAAAAGAAAGTAACCCTTGAGGGAGTAGGACTCCACACAGGGGAACATGTGACCATGAGTTTTTTACCTGCAAAGGAAAACCATGGTTTTGCATTCAAACGGGTAGACCTTGAGGGAGAGCCCATCATTGAGGCCGATGCCAATTATGTGGTAAACACCCAAAGAGGCACCAATCTGGAAAAGAATGGGGTGAAAATCCAAACCTCGGAGCATGTTCTTGCCGCCTTGGTTGGTTTGGATATTGATAATGTGATGATCGAGTTGAATGCCCCAGAACCTCCTATCATGGATGGCTCTTCCAAGTTTTTTGTGAAAGCGTTGGAAGAAGCGGGTATTGTGGAGCAGGATCAGGAGCGTGAGGAATACGTGGTAAAAGATGTTATTTCCTATAAGGACGAAGCTACCGGAAGTGAGATTACCGTAATCCCTTCAGACCATTATCAGATAACCACCATGGTAGATTTTGGCACTAAAGTTTTAGGGACCCAAAATGCCACTTTGGAGCATATTTCCGACTTTAAGGAGCAAATTGCCAATGCCCGTACCTTTAGTTTCCTTCATGAACTGGAAATGCTCTTGGAGCATGGCCTGATCAAAGGAGGGGACCTTAACAATGCCATTGTATATGTGGACAAGGAAATTTCCGAATCCACTATGAAAAAGTTGGAAAAGGCCTTCAACAAAGAAAAACTATCCGTTAAACCCAATGGGATCTTGGATAATTTGACCCTACATTATCCCAATGAGGCTGCAAGACATAAATTACTTGATGTAGTTGGGGATTTGGCCTTGTCCGGGACACGGATTCGAGGAAAGGTCATCGCCAATAAGCCGGGTCATTTTGTAAACACCCAGTTTGCCAAAAAGCTATCCAAGATCATCAAGATAGAGAAAAGGAACAAGGTTCCTACCTATGATTTGAATCAGACTCCTTTAATGGATGTGACCAAGATCATGGGTATGTTACCCCATCGTCCGCCTTTTTTGTTGGTGGATAAGATTCTGGAACTTTCAGACACCCATGTGGTAGGCGTAAAGAACGTGACCATGAACGAACCGTTCTTCGTGGGGCATTTTCCCGGCGCTCCGGTTATGCCAGGCGTACTTCAGGTAGAGGCCATGGCCCAGACCGGAGGCATCTTGGTGTTGAGCACTGTTCCCGATCCAGAAAACTACTTAACGTTCTTTATGAAAATAGACAACGTGAAGTTTAAACAACAGGTGGTACCCGGAGACACCTTAATCTTTAAATGCGATTTGATTTCCCCGATTCGCCGTGGCATTTGTCACATGCAGGCCTATGCCTATGCCAATGGGAAGTTGGTTTCAGAAGCCGAACTTATGGCACAAATCGTAAAAACCAAAAACGCTGACGAATAGATGAACCAACCCTTAGCATATGTGCACCCAGGTGCCAAGATTGCCAAAAACGTGGTCATAGAGCCCTTCACCACCATTCACAACAATGTAACCATAGGTGAAGGTACTTGGATTGGCTCAAATGTTACTATCATGGAAGGGGCCCGTATTGGAAAAAATTGCAATATTTTCCCAGGAGCCATTATCTCTGCCATGCCCCAAGATTTAAAATATCAAGGAGAAGACACCACGGTCCATATTGGGGACAATACCACCATTAGGGAATGTGCCACCATCAACAAAGGAACCTCGGACCGTATGAAAACAGTTATTGGCAATAATTGCCTGATCATGGCCTACTGCCACGTGGCCCATGACTGTATAGTGGGGGATGGATGCATCTTCAGTAATAATTCAACCTTGGCCGGACACGTGACCATTGGTCAGAATGTGGTTTTGGCCGGAATGGTAGCCGTACATCAGTTTGTGTCCATCGGAAACCATGCGTTTGTCACTGGTGGTTCATTGGTACGGAAAGATGTACCTCCCTTTGTAAAAGCGGCAAGGGAACCCTTGTCCTACGTAGGCATCAACTCCATAGGTCTTCGTAGAAGAGGGTTTGAAGCTGAAAAAATCAGGGAGATACAAAATATCTACAGAATATTATATCAAAAAAATTATAACAATTCCCAAGCGGCATCCATTATTGAAGCTGAAATGGAGGCAACTCCGGAACGCGATGAGATCCTTCAATTCATCAGGGATTCGCAACGCGGAATCATGAAAGGCTATTTTAGTTCAAATTAATCCTATGGCAAGTACTTCAGATATACGAAAAGGGTTGTGCATTAGATACAACCACGACATTTTTAAGATCATTGAATTCCTTCATGTAAAACCTGGAAAAGGTCCTGCCTTTGTCCGAACCAAGTTGAAAAGTGTCACTACGGGAAAAGTAATAGACAACACTTTCTCCGCTGGGCATAAGATTGACGATGTTAGGGTAGAGACCCGATCTTATCAATATCTATATCCGGAAGGGGATACCTTCCATTTCATGAACACGGATGATTACAACCAAATCGCCCTTCAAAAGGATGCGTTGGATTCTCCCGAACTATTGAAGGAAGGCGAGGTAGTTACCATCATCTTCAACACGGAGGACAACATGCCACTTTCAGTGGAAATGCCTGCCAGTGTTATTTTGGAGGTGACCCATACCGAACCCGGTGTAAAGGGAAATACCGCAACCAATGCCACCAAACCGGCCACAGTGGAAACCGGTGCCCGTATCAACGTTCCGCTTTTTATCAATGAAGGCGACAAAATCAAAATCGATACGGAAAAAGGGGCGTACATGGAACGTGCTAAAGAATAATCAGCCATGAAATTCCCTAGGGCGTATACCTTAAAAGAAATTTCGGAGCTTATTGACTCGGAATTTGTGGGAGGGGAAACCTTTCCCATTTTTGGGATGAATGAAATCCATGTGGTGGAGGAAGGGGATATTGTATTTGTGGACCACCCCAAGTACTACGACAAAGCCCTTGAATCCAAGGCATCCGTAGTGCTCATTAACAAAGATGTGGAGTGTCCCGAAGGAAAAGCACTGTTGATTTCCGATGATCCTTTTAGGGATTTCAACAAGCTGACCAAATTTTTCAGACCCTTCCAGAATGCCAATACTTCCATAGCCGAAACGGCTGAAATAGGTGAGGGAACCACAATACAGCCCAATGTTTTTATTGGGAACCATGTAAAAATTGGAAAGCACTGTACCATCCATCCCAATGTGACCATCTATGATCATTGTATTATTGGGGACCATGTTACCATCCATGCCGGTACCGTGTTGGGTTCAGATGCCTTTTACTACAAGAATAGACCCGAAGGTCTGGACAAATTATTGTCCGGGGGTAGGGTAGTCATTGAAGACCACGTAGATATTGGAGCAGCTTGTACCATTGATCGTGGTGTTACGGGAGACACCCGTATCAAAACAGGATCAAAACTGGATAACCAAATCCAAATTGGCCACGATACCGTTATTGGAAAGAAATGTATGATTGCTTCCCAAGTGGGAATCGCAGGATGTGTGGTGGTGGAGGATGAGGTCATCATGTGGGGACAGGTAGGAGTTACCAGTGCCGCAACCATTGGAAAAAAAGCAATTATTTTGGCTCAAACCGGGGTTGCCAAATCCTTGGAAGGCGGCAAGGCCTATTTTGGAAGTCCGGCAGAAGAAGCCCGTGATAAACTGAAGCAAATGGCTTTGGTTAAGAAAATCCCGGAAATCCTCGAAAAATTGAAAAAGATTTAAAAAAACAATAGACAAAACGCATAGCAAAGCCTATTTTTACACCTAATTAAGTTTAACATATGAGCGTCTTAGTAAACAAAGATTCAAAAATAATTGTACAAGGTTTTACCGGTAGCGAAGGAACATTCCACGCCGGACAAATGATTGAATACGGTACCAATGTAGTAGGAGGTGTGACCCCCGGAAAAGGTGGACAGGAACACTTGGGAAAACCAGTTTTCAACACTGTTTTGGAAGCGGTTGAAAAAGTGGGTGCCGACACTACCATCATTTTTGTACCGCCCGCCTTTGCTGCAGATGCCATTATGGAAGCCGCTGATGCCGGTATCAAGGTCATTATTACCATTACTGAAGGTATTCCCGTAGCCGATATGGTCAAGGCCAACGACTACATCAAGAATTTCGATTGTACTTTGATAGGTCCCAATTGTCCCGGTGTCATCACTCCCGGAGAGGCCAAAGTAGGTATCATGCCCGGTTTTGTATTCAAAAAAGGAAAAGTAGGGATTGTTTCCAAATCCGGAACACTAACCTACGAAGCTGCTGACCAAGTGGTCCGTCAAGGATTGGGAATCACAACTGCCATTGGAATTGGTGGAGACCCCATCATTGGAACAACTACAAAAAAGGCAGTGGAACTATTGATCAATGATCCAGAAACCGAGTGTGTGGTCATGATCGGTGAAATTGGTGGACAATTGGAAGCCGAAGCAGCCAGATGGTATAAAGAAAGTGGAAGTAAAAAACCTATCATTGGGTTTATTGCCGGTGAAACTGCCCCTGCCGGACGTACCATGGGACACGCCGGTGCCATTGTAGGCGGTAGCGACGATACGGCCCAAGCCAAGAAAAGAATCATGCGCGAATGTGGTATCCACGTAGTGGATTCCCCAGCAGAAATTGGCGTAAAAGTAAAAGAAGTGGTAGGCTAAGCCTAACCGTTAAAACTTATCTAAAATCCCGTGTAAAGCGGGATTTTTTTTCGGCAAAACATAAAACAACAACTATATTTGGTTGATAACCATTCAAACACTATCAGCATATGAAACTTTTGGAAGGAAAAAACGTAATCATTACCGGGGCAAGTAGGGGAATTGGAAAAGGGATAGCCCAAATATTCGGACAACATGGTGCCAATGTGGCATTTACCTATAGTTCCAGTGAAGCTCCAGCTTTGGAACTGCAAAAAGAATTGGAAGGCATGGGCGTAAAGGCCAAGGCTTATAAAAGCAATGCGGCCAGTTATGAGGATTCAGAAGCTTTGGTGGCCCAAGTCTTGGAAGATTTTGATGGAAGGATCGATGTATTGATCAACAACGCGGGAATCACCAAGGACAATTTATTGATGCGGATGGGAGAGGATGATTTTGATGCTGTGGTGGAAATCAACCTAAAGTCGGTGTTCAATATGACCAAAGCAGTACAGCGTACCATGTTGAAACAACGAAAAGGCTCTATCATCAACATGAGCAGCGTGGTGGGAATCAAAGGAAATGCCGGACAGGCCAACTACGCCGCATCAAAGGCCGGGATGATCGGGTTCACCAAATCCATTGCCTTGGAATTGGGTTCACGGAACATTCGTTGCAATGCCATTGCGCCTGGTTTCATTGAAACTGAAATGACCGATAAGTTGGATGAAAAAACGGTTCAGGGTTGGCGAGATGCCATTCCATTGAAACGGGGAGGAAAACCTGAGGATGTGGCCAATGCCTGCCTATTTTTGGCCTCCGATCTTTCAGATTATGTTACCGGACAAGTGTTGAGCGTGGACGGTGGCATGCTAACATAAAATGCATGGAATTTAGCACGGTACTCCTTATTGTTCTTGCAGCGGTTGCCGCGCTATCCATAGTCCTTTATCAATACTTTTATAGAATCCCAAAAAAGGGTTCCCTAAGAATACTACTGGCCACATTACGGTTTTTAACCTTGTTCTGTGGCCTTTTGTTATTGATCAACCCCAAGTTTGTCCATCGCGATTATTTTTTGGAAAAGGCCAATCTCATCGTGTTGGTCGACGATTCTTCATCCATCCAAGAAGCCCAGTCCGAAAGTTCCATTTCGGAGACAACCCAGCATCTCTTGGGAAATCCTTCGCTTCAAGAGCATTTTTCCGTTCAAGCATATGCCTTTGGAAAGGACATTCGTCCCTTGGACTCCCTGAGGTTCAACCAAAGGAATACCGATATTTCCAAGGCACTCTCCACAGTTGATGAGATTTTTGTGAACGGTACCAACGCCGTGGTCCTTTTAACGGATGGGAACCAAACCTTGGGTAGGGATTACGAATATCTCAACTTAGGAAGCAATCTTTCCGTAAATCCAGTTGTGGTAGGTGATACCACAAGTTATGAGGATATTTCCATTGGGCTCATCAACACCAATACCTATGCGTTTTTGAAGAATAGATTTCCCGTGGAGGCCACTGTTTTGTACAACGGCCAGCAATCCGTTTCCAAGAACGTCACCATAACCTTGGATGGCAAAGTGGTCCATAGGGAAAGGGTAGAACTTGATCAAACCAAAAACAGCCAGACTTTGCATACATTGGTTGAGGCCCAGAGCGTTGGAATGAAAACCATTCGCATTGATGTGGAAACCTTGGTCAATGAACGAAGTACCGCTAACAATAGAAAGGAAACCGCCATTGAGGTGATTGATGAAAGAACCCGTGTGGTCATAGTCTCCGATATGCTCCATCCCGATATGGGCGCATTGAAAAAAGCAATTGAATCCAATGAACAGCGCACCGTCTCCATATATCCCCCAACTGTTTCCAACAGAATTTTGGAAGAAGCTGACCTTCTTATCCTATACCAGCCCAACCGAAAGTTCAATGCCATATATGACCATATTTCAAAATCCGGTGTGGGCACCTTTACCATAACAGGTACCAAAACGGATTGGAATTTCCTGAACCGCGTACAACAAAGTTTTCAGAAAGAGAACAACAACCAGTCCGAAGATATTTTACCCGTTCGCAACGCTACATTCCAAACCTTTGGGTTGGATGATTTCAATGTCAATGGGTTTCCGCCATTAGAAGGTTATCTCGGGAATGTTCAGCTGAACAAAAGTGTGGAGGTCATTCTTTACCAACAGATTCGTGGGGTGGATTTGGGAAGTCCATTATTTGCCGTTTTATCCGAAGGAAATCAAAGAGAAGCCGTTTTGTTCGGGGAAAATCTCTGGAAATGGCGTGCCCAGACCTTCCGGAATGACCAAAGTTTCCAAAATTTTGATGCTTTTATGGGCAAACTTATGGTGTATTTGGGCAGTACTGGTCAACGAAATCGATTGGAACTCGACTACGACTTGGTCTTTGATAATGCAAGTCTGGCACAGATACGGGCATCCTATTTTGATGAAAGCTATCAATTTGACCCTAGTGCAAGCATAAGCATCCAAGTGCAGGGAAAAGACAATGGCTTTTCCCGCGAATCCCCCATGTTGTTGAAAGGCAATTTTTTTGAAGTAGACCTTGGCGACTTGGAAGCTGGGGAATACCAGTTCACGGTTACGGTAAAAGACGCCAACCTGAAA
Source organism: Flagellimonas algicida (assembly GCF_049629585.1). Lineage (NCBI taxonomy): Bacteria > Pseudomonadati > Bacteroidota > Flavobacteriia > Flavobacteriales > Flavobacteriaceae > Flagellimonas > Flagellimonas algicida. The sequence goes on from NZ_JBMYIX010000001.1 coordinate 788,198, forward strand.
CAATCCGGAAGCTTTAAAATTTTGGATTTTAACCCAGAAGATCAATTCACTTCTTCCAATTTTGGAAAATTGGGCCGTTTGGCCGAGAAGACCAACGGTAACCTGTATTTCAGTAACAATACCGAAGCCATGTTGGAGCAACTGACCACTTCGCAACAATACGTCCCCACGCAAAAGAGCAAAGAGAATATTGTATCTTTAATAGATTTCCGTATACTATTGGGATTGATAGTCCTTACCCTTGCTTTGGAGTGGTTCATCAGAAAGTACAACGGATTAATTTAAATGTTATAAAACCATGGATAGATTACCTAAGATTGCTTTACCAGCCTTAGCGGGCATTATTTTTCTGATCATATTTATGTCGAGATCTACAGTGACCATCGGTTCCGGTGAAGCTGGGGTTCTTTACAAATACTTTGGAGGAGGTGTTGTCACGGATGAGCCGCCCTTGGGCGAAGGCTTCCACTTGGTTGCCCCATGGAACAAGGTGTTTGTATATGAAGTTCGCCAACAGGAAAAGCTCGAGAAAATGAATGTACTTTCATCAAATGGTCTGGATATTAAATTGGAAGCTTCCGTTTGGTTTCAACCAAAATATGACGAGCTTGGAAAATTGCACCAAGAAAAAAGTGAACAGTATATAGATCGTGTTTTGCTGCCAGCAATCCGTTCTGCGGCCCGTAGCGTGGTGGGACGATATACCCCGGAACAGTTGTATTCCAGCAAGCGTGATGCCATTCAACAGGAAATCTTTGAGGAAACCCAAAAGATTGTGGATGACCAATATATTCAATTGAACGAGGTTTTGGTACGGGATGTGACTTTGCCACCTACCATCAAAGACGCCATTGAACGAAAGCTAAAACAGGAACAAGAGTCATTGGAGTATGAATTTAGATTGGTCACTGCCCAAAAAGAAGCAGAAAAGGTTCGAATTGAAGCACAAGGAAAAGCCGATGCAAATAAGATTTTGAGTGCTTCGCTCACGGACAAGATATTGCAGGATAAAGGTATTGAGGCCACTTTAAAACTCGCCGAATCCCCCAATGCAAAAGTGGTAGTGGTGGGGTCTGGAGATGATGGTTTGCCCCTAATTTTGGGAAATAACTAAATAAGTCTTTTTTGATAAAAAAATATGCCCTACTTTTGATTCCATAATGAGAAACAAAAACGTACATCATCATTTTTATACTTGCTCTCAAGCGAGGTAGAGATGTATTGCTGTAACTAAAAATATATTCTAACCCGTTTGAGAAATCAAACGGGTTTTGTTTTTGTGCCCGTTTGGGTTGTTGAACACCAAAGAAAGAATAATGACAAAGATTAGAATCGCGGTTCAAAAAAGTGGCCGGTTAAATGAGGATTCCCTCGCTATTTTAAAGGATTGTGGCATTTCCATAGACAATGGAAAAGATCAACTCAAGGCTACCGCCCGAAATTTCCCTTTGGAAGTGTTTTACCTTCGTAATGGGGATATTCCCCAATACCTAAGGGATGGGGTAGTGGATATTGCCATCATCGGGGAAAATGTACTGGTGGAAAAAGGGCAGGACATTTCCGTTGTTGAAAAACTGAACTTTTCCAAGTGTCGGGTCTCTCTAGCAGTTCCGAAGGGAGTGAAGTACAACTCCGTAAAAGACTTGGAAGGCAAAAAGATAGCCACTTCCTATCCCAATACGGTAAATGAATACCTGAAATCCAAAGGCGTTACGGCAGATTTGCACATTATCAACGGTTCCGTGGAAATTGCCCCCAACATTGGATTGGCCGATGGGATCTGTGATATTGTTTCCAGTGGAAGTACCCTCTTCAAAAACAATTTAAAAGAGGTGGATGTTATTTTAACCAGTGAAGCCGTTTTGGCGGTATCACCTACCATATCCGAAGAGCGTTTGGAGATTCTGAAGAAAATCCAATTCAGGATAAAATCGGTCTTACAGGCACGCCAAAATAAATATGTATTGCTGAACGCACCCAATGATAAGCTGGATGAGATTATTTCGCTTTTGCCCGGAATGCGGAGTCCAACAGTATTGCCGTTGGCAGAAGAGGGCTGGAGCTCCGTACATTCAGTCATTACAAGAGATACCTTTTGGGAAGTCATCGATGCCCTGAAACAAGCCGGAGCCGAAGGAATTTTGGTATGTCCTATTGAAAAAATGGTACTGTAGTGAAGCGAATAAATTATCCAGAACGAAAAAATTGGGGGGAGGTCCTTAAAAGACCTACCCAAACCGTATCGGACATTGAGGGTACGGTCAATGCCATCTTTGAAGAAGTGAAATCCGAAGGGGATGTCGTTGTGAAAAAATATACGGAACGCTTCGATGGAGTTGCCCTTAATGACTTCAGGGTTTCTTCTGATGAGATAAAAAAAGCGTCAGCGCTTGTTTCTGAAGATTTAAAACAAGCCATTAGCCTGGCACAAAGCAACATTGAAAAGTTCCACGCAGCGCAACGTACGGAAAGGGTAGAAGTGGAAACCATGCCAGGAGTTTCTTGCTGGCAGGAAAAGAGGCCCATCCAAAAAATTGGATTGTATATCCCAGGGGGTTCCGCGCCACTGTTTTCCACTATTTTGATGTTGGCCATTCCAGCGAAATTGGCGGGTTGCTCAGAAATTGTACTCTGTACACCCCCAGACAAGAAAGGGGAAATCAACCCGGCCATTCTGTATACCGCACAACTTTGCGGGGTAACCCAAATCTATAAAGTTGGAGGTATACAAGCCATTGCAGGAATGACCTTTGGAACGGAATCCATCCCTAAAGTCTATAAAATCTTTGGGCCGGGAAACCAGTTTGTTACCGTGGCCAAGCAACTGGCCACCAAATATGGTGTGGCGATTGATATGCCTGCCGGACCCAGTGAACTTTTGGTGGTGGCAGATGATACGGCCAATCCAGCTTTTGTGGCCTCTGATTTGTTGAGTCAGGCCGAGCATGGCGCCGATAGTCAGGTGATTTTGGTATCAACCTCAGAAAATTTAATCAATGCTGTAGAGGAGGAAATAGAGACTCAGCTAAAAGTGTTGCCTAGAGTTTCCATTGCCGAGAAAGCCATTGCCAACAGCAAACTGATTCAGGTAAAAAATGACGAGGAAGCCTTGGAGTTAATCAATGAATATGGCCCCGAGCACTTTATTGTCTGTGTGGGAAATGAGAGTTTTTACCTTGACGGAATCCAAAATGCCGGTTCGGTGTTTATTGGAAACTATACCCCGGAAAGTGCTGGGGACTATGCTTCGGGGACCAATCACACCCTGCCCACCAATGGGTATGCCAAGCAGTACAGCGGAGTGAACCTGGATAGTTTTATGAAAAGCATGACCTTTCAAAAAATATCTGAAGAGGGTATCAGGAGTATTGGAAATGCCATAGAACTCATGGCCGAAGCGGAAGGCCTTCAGGCACACAAAAATGCAGTGACCCTCAGATTAAAAAATTCAAAATGAAAACTGTATTCAACATAAAAAATATGGTCAGGGAATCCGTGGACCAATTGAAACCCTATTCATCTGCTCGGGATGAGTATGTTTCGGACGGCTCTGAAATGATTTTCTTGGATGCCAATGAGAATCCGTTTGAGAATGGTGTCAATCGTTATCCAGACCCCTACCAACGAAGCCTAAAATCACTCTTGGCCAAACAGAAAGGAGTTTCTGAGAGCAACATGCTTCTGGGAAATGGCAGTGATGAAGTCTTGGATCTTATCTATAGAGCATTTTGTGAGCCCAATCGAGACAACATCATCACCTTGCCCCCCACGTATGGCATGTACAAGGTTCTGGCAGGCATCAACGCGGTGGAAAACCGGGAAGTATTGCTGACACCAGACTTTGAACCCAATATCCCTGAAACTCAGAAAGCGGTGGATGGGAACACCAAGCTGTTGTTCATTTGTTCCCCAAACAACCCCACGGGAAATACCTTTGCGGTGGATAAGGTGCAACAGTTATTGGAATCTTTTCCGGGACTGGTGGTAATCGATGAAGCCTACATTGATTTTTCAGAAGAAGAGAGTTGGGTGGGCAAATTAGCGGGATATCCCAATTTGATAGTGACCCAAACCCTTTCCAAAGCCTATGGTTTGGCGGGTATTCGACTGGGGATTTGTTATGCCTCGGAAGAAATCATTGCCATTTTAAACAAGATCAAACCACCCTATAATGTCAATCAACTTACGCAACAGCAAGCCTTGCAACGTCTGTTGAATCAAGATGCAGTTGCCACTGAAGTTGACCAGATATTGAGGGAACGGACATCATTGATCGAGGCATTAAAAGCATTGGCTTTTGTACAGGAAATCTATCCCACGGATGCTAATTTTGTATTGGCCAAGGTGGATGATGCCGATAAACGATATCAACAATTATTGGGGCATAAAGTAGTGGTGCGCAATAGAAGTACCCAACCTTTATGTGAAAATACCCTTCGGTTTACCGTTGGGACTCCCGAAGAGAACAAAACACTGATAGCCATTTTAAAACAACTACCATAATGGGCAAGAAAGTATTATTTATTGATCGTGATGGAACCATTATAAAGGAAACGGCCGACGAACAGATTGATGCATTTGAAAAAATGATTTTTTACCCCAAGGCCTTCACGTTTCTGGGAAAAATTGCCAAAGAACTGGATTATGAGTTGGTCATGATCACCAATCAAGATGGTTTGGGCACGGATATTTTTCCAGAAGATACCTTTTGGCCGGTACACAATTTTATCCTAAAAGCTTTTGAGAATGAAGGAGTGGTTTTCGACCAAGTATTTATTGATAAAACCTTTCCCAAGGACAATGCCAACACCAGAAAACCGGGAACAGGGATGTTGACTTCTTATTTTTCCGATGCCTATGATTTGGAAAATTCCTTTGTAATCGGAGATCGTTTGACCGATGTGGAATTGGCCAAAAATTTGGGTGCGAAGGGCATCTTCATCAATGACGACACCCATTTGGGAACAGGGGAGATTACGGTAAAGCGGGAGGAATTGGATGAGTACATTGCCTTGGAAAGCAACGACTGGGAAAAAATCTATGAGTTTCTAAAGCTCGAAAACCGTATCGGCGAAATTTCAAGAAAGACCAACGAAACGGATATCCAAATCAAATTGAACTTGGATGGGACTGGAAAAAGTGACATCCAAACCGGATTGGCCTTCTTTGACCATATGCTGGACCAATTGGCCCGTCACGGACAAATGGATTTGGACATCAAAGTGGATGGCGATCTGGAAGTGGACGAACACCATACCATTGAGGATACGGCCATTGCGTTGGGCGAAGTGTTTTCAAAGGCATTGGGCAATAAGTTAGGTATAGAACGCTACGGTTTTTGTTTGCCCATGGATGATTGCCTGGCCCAAGTGGCCATAGATTTTGGTGGAAGAAATTGGCTGGTATGGGATGCTGAGTTCAAAAGGGAAAAAGTGGGGGACATGCCTACCGAAATGTTCCTGCACTTCTTTAAATCCTTCACGGATGGAGCAAAGGCCAATTTGAACGTTAAAGCCGAAGGTGACAATGAACACCACAAAATAGAGGCCATTTTTAAAGCTTTTGCCAAGTCCATTAAAATGGCCGTGAAACGGGATGCGGAGAAAATGGTATTACCCTCAACCAAGGGTTTATTATAAACTAGGTCATTTCGAAGGAGTTTATGACTGAGAAATCTAGATTTCTTAATACGTTCCAAATGACAATAAAAAAATTAATGTAGATGAAGTTGGTGATAATCGATTACGGCGCAGGAAATATCCAGAGCATCAAGTTTGCCATACAGCGCTTGGGGTTTGAGGCAGTCTTGAGCCATGATGCTGAAGAAATCAGGCAAGCGGACAAGGTGATCTTTCCCGGCGTTGGGGAGGCCAGTTCAGCCATGGCAAAGCTTCGGGACACTGGTTTGGATAAGCTCATTCCCACACTAAAGCAACCTGTTTTGGGCATTTGCCTTGGTATGCAACTTATGTGCAAGTCATCAGAAGAGGGCAATACAACAGGCTTGGGTATTTTTGACATGGATGTAGTTAAATTTCCCAATACCGTAAAAGTGCCCCAAATTGGATGGAACCAGATTACGGAACTCCAATCGGATTTGTTCAAGGGAGTCCCTGAAAGGTCATATATCTATCTGGTGCACAGTTTTTATGCCCCAAAGGGTGAGGATACCATTGCAGAATCCGATTATGCATTGCCCTATAGTGCTGCATTGCAGAAAGACAATTTTTACGGGGTACAATTCCACCCAGAAAAAAGCAGTGAGGTGGGCAGTACCATTTTGGAGAACTTTCTAACGGTGATCTGATCATGGAGTACTATATCTCATCGGACAAGGAAAAATTGGATGTCCCCAGAATCCACCAAGAGGTGATATCTACCTATTGGGGCGGCTATAGAACCCCGGAAATGACCCAAAAGACCATTGATGCCTGTCTGTGTTTTGGCGTATATTCCAATAAGGGTGAACAAGTGGGATTTGCCCGTGTACTGACCGATAAAGTGGTTTTTGCCTATCTTATGGATGTCATCATTTTTGAACCGCACAAAGGAAAGGGGTTGGGTAAAAAGTTGGTTGGGGCTATCTTGGAACATCCAGATATCAAAGCGGTTCATACCGTTGGATTGAAGACCATGGACGCCCACGGACTTTATGAACCATTGGGATTTAAAAAGATAGGGGACTCCACCATGTGGATGGCCATGGACAACGCTAAATACGATTACGAATGAGATTGATTCCAGCTATAGATATTATTGAAGGGAAATGTGTTCGTCTTTCCAAAGGTGACTACAATACCAAGAAAATTTATAATGAAGACCCCGTGGAAGTGGCCAAGGAATTCGAGGCCCATGGGATTCAAAACCTCCATTTGGTGGATTTGGATGGGGCCAAATCCAAACATATAGTCAACCACAAGGTATTGGAAAACATTGCCTCCAAAACAAGCTTAAAGATTGACTTTGGGGGTGGTCTAAAAACCGATGAAGACCTTCACATCGCTTTTGAAAGTGGTGCCCATCAAATAACAGGAGGGAGCATTGCCGTTAAGAATGCAGACATTTTTTTGGGTTGGCTGGAGAACTATGGCCCCAACAAGATCATTCTTGGAGCCGATGCCCAAGATGAAAAAGTAGCGGTTTCGGGCTGGCAGGAGGAATCTGACCAAGAATTGGTTCCCTTTATCCGGTCCTACCAAAAGAAGGGAATCCGGTATGTAATCTGTACTGATATTGGCAAGGATGGCATGTTGGAAGGGCCTTCTTTCGAACTTTATAAAAAGATCATCTCCAAGACCATGAAACTTGAGACCATGGTTACGGGAAGTGGTGTGGAGGACAAAGAGGTAATCGGCATCAACCTTATTGCCAGTGGTGGTATTTCAACTTTTGACGAACTGCCCAAACTTGCCGAAATGGGCTGTGAAGGAACCATCATTGGAAAGGCTATCTATGAAAACCGAATCAGCCTAAAGCAATTGGAAGCTTATATTCTTCAAAATGGATAAGGAAAAACAACTTCAGGAAGAACTCATCTGGAATGTGGGCTATCGCATGGACGAAAGCCTTCGGATGATCAAAATTTGTCTGGATCAACTTCCGGAGTCCGATATCTGGAAGAAGCCCAATGGATCGGCCAACAGTATAGGAAACCTTATCCTGCACCTTTGCGGTAACATTACCCAATACGGGATTGCCTCCATCCAGAATTTGGAGGATACCCGTGCACGTGATGAGGAGTTTTCCGTTTCGTCTGGGTTCGCCAAGGCAGAGCTTATACAAAAGCTCAGTCATACTATTGATGAGGCCAAGAGGGCTTTTTATGAAGCTCCCTTGGAAGAATTGTTGCGAAAGAGAGCCGTACAGGGATTCCAATTTTCGGGAGTGGGCAATATCATCCATGTGGCGGAACATTTATCCTATCATACCGGGCAGATAGCCCTATGGACCAAATTGTTGAAGGACACTGATTTGGGGTTCTATAAAAATGTAGACTTGAATATTAAAAATGAATAGCGAAATCAAAGGTCATTCCGAACTTGTTTCGGAATCGCATAACAATGCAACAAAGCTTTGTTTACATAATGACAAATAAATATAGGACCTCATTCTATATTGGGGTTACTTCTGATTTGTACAAAAGGGTGATTGAACATTTTAAAGGAATTGGCTCAAGGCATACTAAAAGATATAATCTTACCGATTTGGTTTATTTTGAAACTTTTTCAGATTATAAATAATGCCATTGCCCGCGAAAAACAATTGAAGAATTGGCATCGAGACTGGAAAATTAATTTAATAAAAAATCTAAATCCAAAGTTGAAAACATTGGAGATTACTTAAATAATAAGACCCTGAAACAAGTTCAGGGTGACAGATAATTATGCTTACAAAACGAATCATACCCTGTTTGGACATCAAGGACGGAAGAACCGTAAAAGGCGTCAATTTTGTGGACTTGCGTGATGCAGGAGACCCCGTGGAACTGGCGGCTATCTATGCCCAAGAAGGAGCCGATGAGTTGGTATTCTTGGACATTTCGGCCACCGAGGAAAAGCGAAAAACCTTGGCGGAGCTGGTGTACCACGTTGCCGAAACCATCAATATTCCCTTTACCGTGGGTGGAGGTATCTCATCTATTGAGGACGTGGACATCCTTCTGAAAAATGGCGCGGATAAGGTTTCCATCAATTCTTCCGCCGTGAAACGACCAGAGCTGATCAATGAACTGGTGGCCAAATTTGGCTCCCAATGTATTGTGGTGGCCATAGATGCCAAGCAAATTGATGAACAGTGGAAAGTACACTTGGTTGGCGGTAAAGTCCCCACGGAAATGGACCTTTTTGAATGGGCAAAGGAAGTGGAGCAACGAGGGGCCGGGGAAATCCTGTTTACCTCCATGGACCATGACGGCACCAAAAATGGTTTTGCCAATGAGGCGCTGGCCAAATTATCCAAGTTGGTGAACATTCCCATCATTGCCTCAGGCGGTGCTGGGAGCATTCCACATTTTACGGATACGTTTAAAGATGGAAAAGCAGATGCTGCTTTGGCCGCCAGTGTTTTTCATTTTAAGGAGATTGAAATAACCGATTTAAAGAACGAACTGAAGGAAGAAGGAATTTTTGTAAGAATTTAGGATATGAAAATAGATTTCACCAAAAGCCCAGATGGGCTGATACCCGCTATCATCCAAGACGCAAACACCAAGAATGTCCTCATGCTGGGCTATATGGACCAAGAGGCCTATGAAACCACACAAAAGACCCAAAAGGTGACCTTTTTCAGTCGTAGTAAGGAACGTTTATGGACCAAGGGGGAGGAAAGTGGCAATTTCTTGGAACTGGTCGATATAAAAAATGATTGTGACAGCGACACCCTGTTGGTATCCGTCAATCCAGTTGGGCCTACTTGTCACAAAGGAACAGACACCTGCTGGGCTGAGGAAAACACCCAAACCTATGGTTTTCTATCTACCTTGGAGCAAATCATCACCTCCAGAAAGAACGATCAGGAAAACCCAGACAGCTACGTGGCATCCCTATTCCGAAAAGGCATCAACAAGATTGCCCAAAAAGTGGGGGAGGAAGCCGTTGAAACCGTGATCGAGGCCAAGGATAATGATGAAGAACTATTTTTGAACGAAAGTGCTGATTTGCTTTTCCACTATTTGATTTTGCTTCAGGCCAAGGGGTATACCTTGGAGGATATCGTACAGACCCTTCAAAAGCGACACAAGTAAGCCCTAGCGTTAAGTTTTCTTTAAACGCTGAGCCATTAGATCAAAATGCGTTAATTTTATGTAATGGCTATGAATACAAGAAAAGGGTTTCGTTTTACCACCTACGAAGCGCCGGACCAAACCCCGTTCGAAAAACTCTTTGAGATTTTTCAGGAACTCATTACACATACTTCGGGTGATGTGGAGGAGGCTTTGGACTGGCTTAGGGAGTTGGACAAGGAGTACGAACTTACCGACGACAATTATACCATTGACGATTTTATAGAGGACCTCAAGGCAAAAGGCTATATCCGGGAGGAATTTGATACGGATAACCCTGAAGGGGGGCAAGCGGAGGAAGGTGATGAAGAAGGATCAGGAAATGGCAATCTATCCATTACCGCCAAGTTGGAGCGTATGCTGCGTCAGCGGGCCTTGGACCAAATCTTCGGTAAGCTCAAGCGTAGTGGTGCCGGGAACCATAGAACCGGAAAATCAGGCAGAGGCGATGAGCATACGGGAGAGTTTAGGGAATATCGCTTTGGGGATGCCCTGGAACATATTTCCATGACCGAAAGCCTAAAAAATGCCCAAGTAAACCATGGATTGGACAGTTTCTCATTGAATGAGGACGACCTTGTGGTGGAAGACACCCAGCATAAGGCCCAGATGAGCACGGTCTTGATGATTGACATTAGCCATAGCATGATCCTCTATGGTGAAGATAGGATTACCCCGGCCAAGAAAGTGGCCATGGCCTTGGCGGAATTGATTACCACTCGATATCCCAAGGACACCTTGGACATATTGGTCTTTGGAAACGATGCGTGGCCTATTCCCATCAAAGATCTTCCCTACCTAAAGGTAGGGCCTTACCATACGAATACCGTGGCCGGTCTGCAATTGGCCATGGACATGCTCCGAAGAAAACGGAATACCAATAAACAGATTTTCATGATCACGGACGGAAAACCGTCGTGTTTACGACTGCCCAATGGGGATTATTACAAGAACAGTGTAGGCTTGGATGAGTACATCGTGGAAAAATGCTATGCCATGGCACAGCAGGCCCGAAAACTCCATATTCCCATCACCACCTTCATGATTGCCCAAGACCCGTATTTGATGCAATTTGTGAGAGAGTTTACCCAAGCCAACAAGGGCAAGGCATTTTACACAGGTCTAAAAGGTCTGGGCGAGATGATTTTTGAGGATTACGAACAAAACCGAAAAAGACGAATCAAAGGATAACGATTTATATGAAATTAGATCATACCAAAATAAAGACCCTCGGGGAATTGAAAGCCGTAGGGTACCAAAGTAAGAGTATCAAAGATGAGTTACGTACCAACCTGTTAGGGAAAATTGCCAGTGGCGAGGAAACTTTTCAAGGGGTGTGGGGTTATGAAAACTCCGTAATCCCTGAATTGGAACGGGCCATACTGTCACGGCACAACATCAATCTATTGGGGTTGCGTGGTCAGGCCAAGACCCGCTTGGCCCGATTGATGGTGCAACTTTTGGATGAGTGGATGCCCATTGTAGGCGGTTCCGAAGTACATGACGATCCCTTGCATCCCATCTCTAGATATGCCACGGAACTGATCAAGGAAAAAGAAGATGAAACCCCGATTGAATGGATACACAGAGATGAGCGTTTCTATGAGAAATTGGCCACGCCAGATGTTACCGTTGCAGACCTCATTGGCGATGTGGACCCCATAAAGGCGGCCAACCTCAAACTTTCCTATGCGGATGACCGGGTAATCCATTTTGGCATGATCCCAAGGGCCAACCGCTGTATTTTTGTCATTAATGAGCTTCCTGATCTACAGGCTAGGATTCAAGTGGCACTGTTCAACATTCTTCAAGAAGGGGATATCCAGATCAGGGGATTTAAGCTTCGCCTTCCATTGGACCTGCAATTTGTTTTTACCGCCAATCCGGAAGATTATACCAATAGGGGTAGTATTGTCACCCCATTGAAAGATAGGATTGGGTCTCAGATTTTGACCCATTATCCCGAAACTATTGAGATTGCCAAAAAAATCACCCAACAAGAAGCCCGTCTGGACCAGCGACAATCCGAAGGAATATATGTACCCGATATAGCCATGGAAGTATTGGAGCAAATCAGCTTTGAGGCCAGAAACAGTGAGTATGTGGATGCCAAAAGTGGGGTAAGTGCCCGTATGAGCATTACCGCTTTTGAAAACTTATTGAGCACCGCGGAACGTAGGGCCATTAAATCAGGGGATGATAAGACCTCCGTCCGTTTGACTGATTTTATGGGAGTGATCCCTTCCATCACAGGAAAAATAGAGTTGGTTTATGAAGGGGAACAGGAAGGAGCCGGTTTTGTGGCCGAAACGCTTGTGGAAGAGGCCATAAAATCCATATTCCCCCATTATTTCCCTAAAATTGACAAGCTACAGCGAAAAGATGCCGAAACGGAATACGATGAACTTATCCATTGGTTCTTTGAAGGAGAAGGCTTTGACCTTTTGGATGAAGATACCGATGATGAATATAGGTCAAAATTGGATTCCGTCACCCCATTGGGAGCACTTTTAAAGGAATATCAACCCAATATTTCAAAAGAAGACTCCTATTTTATGAAAGAGTTGTTGCTCTGGGGCTTGGTGGCCCATAAAAAACTGAGCAAGCAACGTTTTGTCCAAGGGTATCAATTCAAGGATCTCTACGGCAGTTATATCCGGGGATTATAGGCTGTTCCTATTGCCAGATATTGAGATTGTTATTGTAGTCTTCAAAATTGTAGTGTCCAACATAGTTACGCCTGTACCAAAACAATGAAATTGTAAAAACAGGAAGCAAGCTATAGAGTACTAACATGAGAATGGCCATAGGTTTAAAAGTGAATGGGATAACATGCTCCACAAACTCCGGGAAAGAAGTCAGTGTCTGAACACTATCATAAATCTTAAAAAAGTAAACAATCATTATGGTATATAGGGCATACTCTACATTACGCATTTTTGGATCGGGCAGTTCGTCTTCTGAAATTTTGAACCACATTACATACAGATACAGAAAATGTACTGTGCTCAGCAGCGGAAAAATATAATTATCAGGTTTCAAAAAATAGAACCTATTGGTATAAACTCCGTAGAAGTTCAAGACATTTAAAGCCAGTAATATTACTAGTGTGATTAGAATATTTGTTTTCCAAGGTAAAATTTTGCTTACGTATTTCATAGGTTTGTGAGATTGGGACGCTCAATATGGTAACAAATAACGTGCATCCGAAACCAATATTTCAAACAAATCGATGAAGCGTATATAATGTTGGATTATCATAATAATCTGACATTAAAAGCCCAATTTTCTACCCTTTGCCGATTCTTAAATCTTTATCCAAAGACACAACATATTGATCCCTAAGTCCATACATATGAAGTATTGGTATTTTTCGTATTTTGGATAAAACGTTTTTTATGCAAAACTGGGCCTACATCACACTCATGATACTCGGGATATACGTTTTGCTGAGTGTCCTGTTGTATTACCTACAGGACTATTTTCTCTTTAAACCAGAAAAATTGCCCAAGGATTTTCAGTTTTATTACGACAACCAAGAAATTGAGGAATATAACTTTGAGACCCGTGATGGGGCCACGATCAATGGCCTTCGATTCAAATCCAAAGATCCCAAAGGCGTGGTCTTCTATCTAAAAGGAAACTCCCGCAGCATTAAAGGATGGGGCAAGTTTGCCGTGGACTTTACCCGTCATGGTTACGATGTGATCATGGTGGACTATCGTGGTTTCGGGAAGAGTACGGGACGTCGTACCCAAAAAGCCATTAAGCGTGACATGCAGGTAGTGTACAACAAGATCAAGGAGAAGGTGCCCGAAAAATATATAATTCTCTATGGACGTTCCATGGGTTCGGGTTTTGCGGCCAAACTGGCCTCCATGAACCAACCGCGCATGCTTATATTGGATGCGCCCTACTACAGCTTGAGCAAAGTGGCCAAAAAGTTCATCCCGTTTATGCCGCTCTCCTTGCTGATAAAGTTCCCCATGCCCACATACAAGTGGTTGAAGTACGTTAACTGCCCCATACATATCATACATGGGACCGACGATAGGCTCATTCCCTATAAAACCAGTGTGAAGCTGTCCAAAATAAAACCGGAACTATCAAAACTATACACCGTGATAGGAGGGGGACACAAGGATTTGAACAACTTTGAATCGTACCACAGCATGTTGGAGGAAATCATAACCAGCAAACCCACCAAAGTAAATCTGGAAGGATCAAGCATCAATGTAAAACACTCCTCAAAACGGGCCAATGCAAAAGCTTAAACGTTTTGGTATTTTTACGGTTGTTATTTTGATGTTACTCACCGTCATGTTGTATTCATTTCAGGAAAAACTGATTTTTTTACCCACCAAGCTAGCTGAAGATCATGTTTATGCCTTCAATGCCAATTTCGATGAAATTTTTCTTGATACTACTGATGGAGCACGTTTAAATGCCCTTCACTTTTATACGGACAACCCTAAAGGGTTGATCCTATACTTTCATGGAAATGCCGGAGACCTGTCTCGCTGGGGTGAAATTGTGTTGCCTTTTGTGGATTTGGGATATGAGGTCTTGGTGATGGACTATCGTAATTATGGTAAAAGTACCGGTGAACTTAGTGAGGATGCTCTGTATCAAGATGCACAACTGTTCTATGCCTATGCAATGGAAAAATATCCTGAAGAACAGCTCCTCATTTACGGACGATCTTTGGGTACGGGCATTGCAAGTCAATTGTCCTCCAAAAATCAACCACAAAAATTAATTTTGGAAACACCTTTCTATAGTCTTTTGGACGTGGCCCAAGAACGTTTTCCCTTTTTACCGGTGTCCTATCTGTTGCGCTATAGGATTCCATCGCATGAATTTTTAAAGAAGGTGGACTGCCCTATTCGTATTTTTCATGGCACCGCGGACAATGTGGTTCCATATGCATCAGGGGAAAAACTGTATGACTCCATCTCCAACGGCAACAAAAAAATGTATACCATATCCAATGGCAATCACAATAACTTAAGTGATTTTGAAATTTATTGGAACGGTATTAAAATGGAATTGGACCCGCCTTAATCAAATAAATCCGAAGAAAGGTAACGGTCTCCTCGATCACAGACTATGGAAACAATGGTGCCCTCTTTCAAGGTACTGGCCAATCTAATGGCCGCGGCCGCAGCACCACCACTGCTCATACCAGCAAAGATACCTTCCTCCTTGGCCAATCGCTTGGCCATTTCAGTGGCTTCTTCCTCACTGACCTCCAATACCGTATCCACTTTCTGTGGATTGAATATTTTGGGGAGATAGGCTTCGGGCCATTTACGAATACCCGGAATCTTTGAATCATCGGTAGGCTGTACGCCCACGATTTGTACCCCGGAATCTTGTTCCTTCAAATAGGTCGAGGTCCCCATAATGGTCCCCGTAGTGCCCATGCTGGATACAAAATGGGTGATATCACCTTTGGTGTCCGCCCAGATTTCCGGTCCCGTGGTCTTGTAATGGGCCATCCAGTTATCGTTGTTGGCAAATTGGTTGAGCATAATATATCCTTCATCCCTGACCTTGGCCTCAGCATAGTCCCTGGCACCTTCAATCCCAACATCTGATGGGGTCAAAGTCACTTTGGCTCCGTAAGCGCGCATGGTCTGTACGCGTTCCTTGGTGGAGTTTTCGGGCATTACCAGTTCAATGTCAAGTCCATAGATCCCTGCGATCATGGCCAAGGCTATACCCGTGTTGCCACTTGTGGCCTCGATCAATTTGGATGCGGTGGAAAAATCCCCACGATCCAGCCCACTCTTGATCATATTATAGGCGGGACGGTCTTTGACACTTCCTCCTGGATTATTGCCTTCCAGTTTAAAAAACAGTCTTACGTTTGGGTTGGGGTTCAATACTTTGGATTCCACCATTGGGGTGTTTCCAATAAGGTCGAGAATGCTATTGGACATTTGGGGCTGTCTTGATTTTAATTTCTGGGGTGTGATATACTGTTGAATTTGCAGGTACGGAAGCCGTAAGCCATGCATTTCCACCAATGATCGAATTTTCTCCGATTACGGTTTCACCACCCAAAATGGTTGCATTGGCATAAATGGTAACGTTTGACATTATAGTGGGATGTCTTTTGGTCTTTTGAAGGTTTTTGGATACATACAACGCTCCCAGGGTTACCCCTTGATACAACTTCACATTATCATGTATCACGGCAGTTTCCCCAATCACCACACCGGTGGCATGATCTATAAAGAACGATTTGCCAATGGTAGCGCCAGGATTGATATCCACCCCTGTCTGCCTATGGGCATATTCCGTCATGAGCCTCGGAATCATGGGTACTCCTTGAACGTAGAGCTCATGGGCCAATCGGTAAATGGAAATGGCATAAAAACCTGGGTACGCCATATAAATTTCCTGGAGGGACAGTGAAGCTGGGTCACAATTAAGAATAGCCTCTGCGTCCAGATTGAGTTTTTCCAAAATTCCAGGCAAACCGCTTATGTATTTGTTCCAAAGTTCATTGCTGGGCCTTTCCAAATCCCAACAAGCCATATCCGTCAGTCGGTCAAACTTTTTCTCCAACATTTCAAGGTTCACGGCCACCGGGGTATTGGAATCAAAAAGCGTATAAAAAAGCGTATCCGTGAAATCCTCGGTTTCTTGTTTTAACCTATAGTCCAAATAGGGCAATTTTTTATGCCTATTGAGCTCTGAAATTATTTTTTCCTTGTCCATACAACAATTATTGTCCTAAATTTAGACAAAACCTTACCTACAGCCTTAGGAAATAGCTAACTTTAGTTTAAAAATAACATATTATTGATATAGCGTGACTGATTCGAAAATTTCCAAGAAAGTATTTGATTTTTTAAAAGAGTTGTCAAAAAACAACCACAAAGAGTGGTTTGAAAAAAACAAGCCTACTTTCAAAGCCCATGAAACCGAGGTAAAATCCTTCCTGGCAAATGTGAAGGAACGCTTGGAACAACATGATGATATTGAAAAAATGAAATTGTTCCGTATTTATCGGGATGTACGTTTTTCAAAGGATAAAACCCCATATAAAACCCACTTTGCAGGTTCGTTTTCCCGATTGGGCGCACATCTAAGGGGAGGATATTACATTCATTTACAACCGGGAAATTCTCTACTGGCCACCGGTTTTTGGGCACCCAATAAAGAAGACCTGTTCCGCATACGAAAAGAGTTGGAAATGGATGCTTCGGATTTTAGGAAGGTCATCAATGACCCAGATTTCACCAAAATTTGGGGAGAACTTCAAGGCGATGCGGTAAAAACGGCCCCAAAAGGGTTTGATAAGGACCACCCGGATATTGACCTAATCAAAAACAAACAGTATGTCTTTGTACGGAATTTTACGGACCAAGAGGTACTATCCCCGAATTTTATCGAGGAAGTGGACAAATCGTACCGGGCTATTCGACCTTATTTTGATTTGATGAGCGATATCCTCACCACCAATCTCAATGGAGAATCAACCTTGAACTAACACCTCGTTTTCCAAAAGCTGGATCTGGTCCTTCAAGCGTTCTATGACCATATTCATCATCCGTTTGTTCAAAGCGGAGGAGTTTTTAATGTATTCCTGATATTCCTCAATGGTAAATTGTCCAATGACCATTCCCTTGAGAGAGTTCCTAAACTTGATGTCCTTTTGGATGGCCCGTTCAATATACTCCATCTTTTTCTCCAAGGAAAGGTCATGAAAAACCCCTTTGTGCTTGCCGATATAGTTCTTGAAAACCTCAATCAACAATAGGTTCTGGAGTTTAATGATAGGTCGCAAGGTTTGGTTTTGAAAACGTTCGTCCGCACTCATTTGGTTGTTGAAATAAGACTGTAGAATTTCGGGGCGGAGGTCCAAAAGACTCTTAGATCGTGAATCCATGGCTGATAGTTTTAATAAAATTACACAATCGTCCACCGCTCATTTTTTGTTAGGCCGATAGTTGTTAACGATGTTATGAACATGCACTCCAAAATTTTATTTGACTACTTTTAGGGAGAATCAATAGTACACCTCCATGAACATCAAATCATTTGTCATTGTTATACTTGTTCTCTCGGCCATTTCGTGTAAAAACGAAAGCAAGAAAGAGGACGCCCAGGTTTGGCGCACCAAAAAATTGGCAGCGGAAAATGCCACCCATAACCAATTGCTCGATATTGAAAAAGAGCAGGGGTGGGAGTTGTTGTTCGATGGGGAAACCTTGAACGGTTGGCATGTATACAATGCTGGCGCGCCAACAGTCTGGGAAGTGAAAAACGGAGAACTCCATAGAAATGTGGAACTGGAATCCGAGCACAATGAGGATTTGGTCACGGACAAGGCCTATGAAAACTATGAGCTGGTCTTGGAATGGAAAATCTCGGACCGTGGAAATAGTGGCATATTCATCAACGTTCAGGAAAAGCCCGATGTTGGCACAGCCTATCAAACCGGACCCGAGTTCCAAATTCTGGACCCCAATCATATGGATCATGATGTTGCCGTTAAAAAATCGGGCTGCCTGTATGGTTTTTCCCCTCAAAAGAATGAGGCCATCACCAAATCTGGCCAGTGGAACCAGACCCGTATCAAACAGGAAAATGGAAAAGTGGAATTCTATTTAAATGGTGTCCTTACCGCAGTGGAGGATTTTACCGCACCGGAATGGCCACAAAAAATCTCAGGAACCCATTTTAAAAACTACCCCGAATTTGGACAAGCCACAGAGGGGAAAATAACCCTGCAGGATTGGTATTTTGAGGTGTGGTTCCGCGACATCAAGATCAGGGAGTTGTAGATTACTCTATCTTCCCGTCGTGGAATCCGGCCCTTTTCCAATTCCCATCATCATTGATCCAAATATTGGTGATTCGGTACGCATTGGTCTGAGTTTCCCCATGTTCCGCCTGTACCACAATGATTCTACCGGTGACTATGGCCGTATTACCGTATAGTTCCACTTCCATTTCGTCCATTTGATACCCCATCACCTCCAAACTTCCGGATTGTATCCGGGCATCCCTTTTCTCCAAATAGCTGAACCAATCTTCCTTTCCAATGGCTCTTGAATTTCCATTGGTATGCTGGTAATTTTCCGTTGTCATGGCATCAAGGGTCACTAAATCGCTTTCCTTAAAGGCTTTGTTAAAAGCTTCTATAGCCAACAAAAGACCCTCCTTATCTCGCGTTTCATGTTCCGTGCAACCCGACCAACAAAACATCATGACCAAAACCAACAATGATATGTTTGATTTCATGCTTTTTAAAAAAATGTCTTTACAGTTTTTCAATGAGGTTTTTAAGTTTTTGCTGAAATAATGACTCATGATATATTGTCTTTAAGATACTCATCCTTTATGGATAATCTGTATTCCTTCTGTTTGGAAATAATGTTCAACGGCTTCCTTGACTGCTTGCAACGAGCTGTATTTGGGTTGATATCCCAACAGCTTCTTTGCTTTTTCGATGCTGCCACATGGGCTATGGGCAATATGGTCCCAAGTGAGTTCCCTATCCCTTTTATTTACGCTCTTTTGCCATTCCTCCCAAGATTGAAAACGCAGTTGGGGCCGTTGCCCAAACAGTTTGGCCATTTCCTCAGCATAACCTCTCAGGGTAAGGGCCTGCTCCGAAACTACATGGAAACTTTCCCCGATGGCATTTTCCCTGTTCTCCATGGCCTTGACAAAAGCCTGAGCCACATCCTCCGCATGCACATGATGAACCGTTTCCATCCCAAGGTTGGGCAAGATGATTTCCTCGCCTTGGGCCAATCGCAGAAATACCTCCGGATTTAGGTTCCCGGCCGGATTCACGGGCAACCATCCCGGTCCCGTAATATGCCCAGGGTGAAGTATCGTGACCGGAAACCCGCATTCTTTATGGAAATTGAGCAAGTAGTCTTCAATCTTTGCCTTGTTGATTCCATAGGCACCGAAGGGATTCCGCTCTGCAGTCTCCGTGGTGGGGACCTGTACGGTATGCCCATGGACCCACATGGTGCCACAGTGCAGAAAATGTTGGACTTTGCCCTTTAGGTTTTCAGCAAGGTGCTGGGCACTCTGGGGGGTGAAACAAATCAAATCAATGACCACTTCGCCGTTCAGGGAGGCGATTTGAGCCCCAAAAACCCCGTTCTCTTCAGATTTTTCCCGATCAATGCCAACAAACTCCACGGATTTCCATGCGTCATGATCGGCATAGGGTTGGGACTGCTGCCGACTTACACAGACCACTTCATGACCGGCTTCAACAAGTTTTGGTACCAAATACGTGCCAATATGGCCAGTGCCTCCAATCAGTATTACTTTCATTTTTACTTTTTTATTCCTTGATTCGAACCAAATCCAAATCTTGATAATCAAAGCTAAAATCCATGTTGGGGGAAATGCCCTTCATCTGTATCCCGATCGGGTTTCCTGACGCATCCATCTCAAAAATGGCAAAGGCATCGCACTGCATATCCGTATAGGCCATTTTAACGGCAAAGGTGTTGTCCTTGTAATGGAACATTTCTCCATTCAACTGCGGGGAACGTAGTGACCTGAACCAAAGTTTTCCGCCATGGTTTTCGATGGATACCTTTCCGAACCATTTATCTTCATACGTTCCTAAAAAGGAGCTTGGACCCAGTTTTTTTACATCGGAGATTGTGGCACTTTCCCAAACGGCATCCAAGGTAGCATCGGCTTCGGCCTGTCCGGACTCCAATTGTTGCTTGGCGGACGCCAAATAGTCCCATCGGTCCTTTCTGATCCATTCATCCCGAATAGCCGAACTTATGGTATGGTAGCTGTTGCCCCCGGGAGCCCCATTGGTGAGCACCACGACTGCTGAATTCAATTCGGGCACCATCACCACAGAGGACAACATGCCCGGAAGACCACCTGCATGGGAAATTACGGTATGGTCATACCTATTGGAAATCCGCCATCCAAGGCCATAGGCCCCAAAATGGTATCTGTTGCCCGGTTCCGGTCTGGGTTGAAAGCTGATAAAGGTATAGGGGCGCCACATTTCTACTTGCCGCTCAGAACTGAAAATCTGCTTGTCCAAAGCTTCGCCGTATTTTCCTTGCTGCAATTGGGCCATGATCCATTTGGACATGTCATGGACGCTGGAATAGATTCCGCCCGAGGCAACCAAAGGGCCTTCACCCTTTACGTAGCGCTCAACTTTTCGGATGTTTCCGTTCTCAGTGGAGTGGGCCGATGCCACATTTTGCGTCGATTTCAATCGCTTATAGCGCACCGCGGTCCTGTCCATGCCCAACGGACCTAAAATGTGTTGTTCGATAAACTCATCGTAAGTCTGGCCGCTTACCCTTGCTATGACCTCGCCTGCCACAATGTAGAGCAAGTTGTCATAGTCGTACTTGGTGCGAAAATCCGAGGTGGGTTTAAAATATTGAAAACTGTTGAGCACATCCTCAATTTTATAATCGGCTCCCGGAGGGAAAAACATTAAATCCCCGGCACCGAGCCCCAATCCGCTACGATGCGTCAATAGGTCCACAATGGTGAAATTCTCCCGGACATATGCATTATACATGGTAAACTCAGGAATATGTTGAACCACCCAATCATCCCATTTAAGTTTTCCCTGATCCACCAAAATGGCCAAGGCGGCCGCGGTGAACGCCTTGGTGTTCGATGCAATTTGGAAGAGACTATGCTCATTTACTTCTTCATTGGAATCCACGGATAACTTCCCGTATCCTTTGGAGTGGATAACCTTCCCATTTTCTATTACGGCCACGGCAAGGCCCACTTGGGGCATCATTTCCATGGATCGGTTCACTAAGGAATCTATCTGCGAAGCGGTAAAGCCCTGTCCGAAAACGGCGGATATGGCCCATAATAAAAATAGGGGGAGGGTAACTTTGTTTTTCATGAGGTTTTTTAGCGATTATTTTTAAAATACGACAGGGTTCAAGTGCGAATCTATAGTCTCACCAATGGCCACTCCTGGGCACCAAGTTTCCCAATCGTTCTTTTGGCCGTCGTTCTCAGGTTTCTTCAAAGTCATGTTTTTGTCCATATAGATCACAGTCATGACCTTCCGGGTTTCGCCAGAAGTATTGGCCCCGGCCCGGTGGAAAATCCAACCGGAATGAAAACTGACCTCGCCAACATCAAAAGCTTCTATGGTGTGCGGAAAATTATTGATCTTCAAGTTTTTTTGGATCACTTGTTCGCTCTCATCGCTGATGGACAGTTCGCGTCCCAGCAGAATTTCTTGACTGCCTGCACTGAATTCCAAGGGTCCCATTTCCAAAGGTGTTTCTTGCAAGGGAATCCAGATGGTGATGGACTTGTCCGAAGACAACGGCCAGTAATATTGGTCCGCATGCCAAGGGGTGATTCCCCCGCCGGCCTCCTTGAACAGTGCTTGATCGTGGTAGATACGAACCCCATCTACCTGCATGAGGTCTGCGGCCACTTTGGCCAACCGTTTGCTTAGGATCAGTTTTTTGATCTCCTCGTCCTGCACCCAGAGATTACAGAGTTGCAAAAAGGCCTTTCCATAGGTATCCCGTTGATTGATGGGCACATCCACCTTGTTCAGTTCCGCAACCTTTTTGGAAATGACCGCATTGAAATGCGCCACGATCTCAGGCGATAAAAATTCCTTGATCTTGATGAAGGCGTTCTTTTGGTAAAAGTCCACCTGTTCTTTGGTCACCTGAAAAGATTCATCCAATAAGGTTAGATTCATAATATTTTTAGCTCTGTCTCAGTATTTTCTCCATTTTCCGGCCCTTGGCCAACTCATCCACCAGCTTGTCCAAATAGCGGACCTGTTGGGTCAGGGGATTATCGATGTCCTCTATCCGATACCCACAGATCACCCCGGTAATGAGGCTGGCATTGGGGTTCAGCTCCGCATCTTGGAAGAAATCTTCAAAAGTGCTCTTGGATTCGATATGTTTTTGA
Source organism: Flagellimonas algicida (assembly GCF_049629585.1). Classification (NCBI taxonomy): domain Bacteria; kingdom Pseudomonadati; phylum Bacteroidota; class Flavobacteriia; order Flavobacteriales; family Flavobacteriaceae; genus Flagellimonas; species Flagellimonas algicida. The sequence continues at coordinate 810,918 of NZ_JBMYIX010000001.1, forward strand.
ACGGCCTCATCATCAAAGCCTGTGAGCCATGTGATCACCTCGTGCAGTTCTTCTTTGGTGCGACCTTTCTTCTCCACCTTGGTCACATAATGGGGATATACCCCGGCAAAGGTCAGCTTTGCCATTCGTTCGTTATGTTCTGGGGTGACTTTCATCTTACCTAGTATTCAACCTTGGGAGATACAATCCATTGGTTGCTTAAATGTAGTAATTTTGAAAGTATCTTGGAAGATGGTCGCGGTCAGTTGCCCACCTTGCTTAGAATCTTCTCTTTTAGCTGGACAAAGTCTATCCAGTAAATATTACCGATTTCAACTTCTTCATCATCTCCAGAGACACCGCGGTGAAAAAACAGGTACTTTCCATCTGGGGAGACACTTGCGGTCATTTCACAATGTTCCGTATTTACTTCGGGGCCCATATTATACGGTTCTGTCCAAGTCCCGTTCTGGTTAAAACTGATGTACAGGTCGCAATCCCCAAACCCGTCTTCACTTTCACCATCATAGATCATGTAGCTCTCATCCGGTGCAATGTAGGAATGGGCGATCCACTTTCCTGAGAAATTGATGTCCGTTGCCATGGTCTTGGCATCGCCATAGCCGTTTGCTTCTTTATCGGAACTATAAATGACCCAATCCTCGGGCTTGTCGTCCTCCTCACCTGAAGTAAAGTACAGGTTGCCGTTTTCCGAAGCGGTCAGGTACATGACCACTCGATCCACGAACGGACTGCCCAAAGGCTCGGGGGCGCTCCATCCTTTTACGGTTTTTGTGCTGTACCATTGGTGCATCCCAGAGGCCTTGGTGGTATCCTTGAGGGGTCTTGTGGTCCCAAAATAGAGCAGCTTTCCAGTGGGGTCTATGTGGGGTTCAAAATCCCAGCCCGCATCGGTGGAAAAAAAGGCCGGCTCCGGTTTGGACCATTGCCCATTTTCCAGTTTCATGGTGAAAATCTCATTATCGTCTTCCGGTTTTCTTCGTGTGAAGAACATTTCATCCATTTCTGGGCTAAAAGTGATGGCAAACTCAAAATCATCGGTGGAGACCACACCTTCCCCAAAAACCAGGGCGGTGTCCGTTGGGATTTGGTCGCTGAGCAGCGTAAGGTTTGACTTTTTCTCTGGCTGACAGGATACGAAAAAAATCAGCAGTAAGGCAAAAATAGGGTAGTGGATTGTTTGTTTCATTGTATGGTGATTTTGATTGTATTGTCGTTGGTCCAACTTGGTGTTATGGCCCTGCATTTGCCGCATCTTCCCCGATCTGCGCTATTTTTTCCTGACAGATCTCTTCGGTGAGCTGTTTCAATTGCTGCACTTTGTGGGACAGGTATTCCAAATCACCTTTGGTGATGTGGTACTCCTTCATGTTATAACGGGCATCGATGTAGGCGCGTTTCAGGAGTTCAAAAAGGCGCTTGTGTTCCTCGGTCTGTTTGTGATCTGGGAGATGTGCCACGGTCTTGTTCAACGGTTAGGTGTTTGTGCTCGAAAGATAGGCATATTTGGGTTTGGGTGGTTTTAGGTTGGGGAGGTTGGTTTGACCACAAGATACAATTTTGTGGTAGTGGGGAGTGTCGTTTTTATTCTACTTTTTCATTTTTGAGCTTATTTTCTATAATCAATTTTATTAGATTCAAAATTCCCAATGCAGGTAAATACATAAAAAGCCCGATTACCACATACGTATAAGTTGTTCCCACTATTAAGCTATCATATTTAAAATCCGCAGAATTCCATATCCAAGTCATGAGTATTAAAAACAGTCCGATTATTCCTTGAACCATAAGGGATTTGTTAATCGCTTTTACTAGTCCGACAAAATTAAAGGATTTAAAAAGTTCATTTTTTCGAGCACTCCAGATTATCGGAAGTCCGAAAAAAATTATAACTAAAAATGTTACAATTTCTATATTAGGAACAATCATTTTTTATTCTACTGCAATTATTAAATTTGGTTTTGCACTTTTGCCACGCCGGATTATAACCAGTGCTGTAAACCATTTTTATTATCTCATATGATATAGGTAAATCGCAAAATTTAAAATTCGAGACATATCTGAATCACTTATTTTATCATATCTATCTAAATAATCCTTTTTCATTTTTTCGCTATCAAAGTCTGTAAATTCGGCAAAATTGGATTTCGAGGGATTAAAAAATTTTGATTTAGATTGAAGTCCAATCTCTCTGAACAAGTCATTTTTTAATTTTCTTACATATTCAATTCTTTCCTGGTCATATTTACCAAGCCCATAATATTTTAATTTCCGTTTAATTTTTTGCTCGGCTTCTTTGAGGTCAGAAAAGTCAAATTCATAAGCTAAATCACCAAAGCAGACGTAGTCATATGTTGGTTCGCCTGTTTCTGCCATTATGATTTACCTTTAACTAGTTGTTCAATGTATTTTCCGTGATTTTCAAATCCATTTTTTTTTGGATTTTCCAAGTCAATCATTCCATCAGTTCCAGAGTCATAAATTTGCCAATTATGCTTTTTGGCTAATTCAATGAGGGCATAAATCCCATTTTCCCCATATAATGACAGCATAAAATTGCTTGTATGTTCATTGCTTACAAAATAGTCAATAGTAAAGTCAGCACCTATTATCTCCCTATAGTTATCCTTTTTGTTAATTCGGTCAAATGAAGATTCTAAAATTCCACTAAAATTGGTCTGTTCCAATTGATTTTCATCCAATTCTACAACCGAATTAATCTTTTGTGTTGAATTAAACAGTATAATCTCCCAACTCATTTTCTCGATTTTCTTGAATATTGTACTACTTATTCATATGCTAAACTTTCTTCAGCGTGCACGACTATTCGTTTTGACTCATACCCAAGTTGTCCGTTTCTAAATGTAGGAATTTTCAAAAGATCTTGCCCCATATTCCCAATATGGAGGTGTTCCAAAAGATTAATCATAAAATTATATGTTTTTTCCTACTTATTTCAGAAGTAATTCTTATCTTAACCAAGAAACACCTAGTAAACACTTAATCATTGACATTATGAAAAAACAGATCTTTTTTTTCGCGATCCCCGTATTGCTTTTGGTAGGGCTGCTGTTCTTGAACACACCCCAGGAAAGGGCCTTTAACGAGTTGCCGGAAAACCCGGAGACCGAACAGGCCTTTACGTTTCCCTGCGCATTCTGTGATGCGGAATTGGCCGCTTGCATCGCGGGGGGCTCCTTTACCGAGCAGGAATGCCAAGAAATGATGGCTTCCTGTTACGCGGAGTGCCAGCCTTAAGGTACAGCCAAGTATTTTTTGGGACAGTGCCCGGACCTATCGTTCAACCTGTACGTATTCCTTAAGGAATACCTCCCTTGTTTGACCATTAGACGGTAGGTTTGGGCGCTTGTTCTTTTATGCCCAAGCCATTTGCCGATGGCTTTTTCTTTTTCACAGAATTTGTTTAACATTGGGGCTATAAGCAGCGTTATGAAATTTGGCCAAGTAGACCACCCGGAACTCATTGATTTTACCATCCCGCCAGACCACCCGGACACCGCCGTGGTGTTGTCCCAATACAAGGGTGGGGGAGCGCCCAACGTGTATGTGGGCTGCGCCAAATGGAACCGGCAAGATCTCAAGAACTTTTACCCCCGTGGTACCAAGGACGAGCTGGAATACTACGCCACCCAGTTCAACAGTATTGAGTTGAACGCCACTTTTTACCGCATTTTTCCGGCGGAGCAATATCAAAAATGGTACGACAAGACCCCGGAGGGTTTCAAGTTTTTTCCTAAAATGACCAATGCGGTGAGCCATTTGAGACGTCTCAACGACCAAGTTTATGGGATAGTGGACGAGTATTTGGAGGTAACCTCGCTCTTGAAGGAGAAATTGGGCACCATTTTCTTGCAGATGCACAACAACTTCAACCCCAAGAATTGGGACAGGGTAGTGCGCTTTGTGGAGTACTGGCCCAAGGAATTTCCCTTGGCACTCGAGTTCCGCCATACAGATTGGTTCACCGATGAAATGGTTTCGCAGGAGCTTTACCATCTGTTGGAAGAGAACAATATGGCCAATGTGTTGGTGGACACGGCAGGCAGGCGAGACCTGATGCACATGCGGCTTACCAACAACGAGGCCTTTGTGCGCTACGTGGGTGCCAACCACGAAACGGATTATCCCCGACTGGACGATTGGGTGACCCGATTGACCGCGTGGAAGGAGCTGGGATTGGAGAACATCCACTTTTTTGTGCACCAGAACCTAGAGCTGGCCTCGCCCTTGCTTTCGGCCTATTTTATTGAAAAGTTAAATCCTGCCCTGGGATGTGGTCTGGCCATTCCCAAAACCACCATCAGTCCACAGGAGCGTTTGTTCTAGCCAATTTCAATTGTGGAATCTATGACGGGCAAAATTGCAGAGTCCGTATTCCCTGATAATGAAATGTTTCAAATCCGTAATTCCATCGTAAAGGAGTGCTAAAATGGAGTGTTCTGGCCGTGATTTGGACTAATTTTGTATCACAGATATAACGCTAAATGTTACAATAATGCGATTTCACACTAGAAAATGGGTAAAACCAGAAGACCTGAACGCCAACGGGACCTTGTTTGGCGGTAGGGTGCTGGCATGGGTGGATGAGGAAGCCGCGCTGTACAGCATCATACAACTGGAAAACAAAAAAGTGGTCACCAAATACATGTCAGAGATCAATTTTATGAGCACCGCCGTTGAGGGCGATATCATTGAGATCGGAATCGATGTGATCAAATTTGGGGTGACCTCCATTTCGTTGAACTGCGAAGTGCGGAACAAAATGACCCGCGAGAGCATCGTTACCGTGGACAACATTATCATGGTGAACCTGGACGACCATGGCAACCCAAAGGCCCATGGCAAGACCAAGATAGAGTTCGTAAAGGACCGCTTGGCCCAAAAAGAAAAGGAAGAGAACGCCTAGATCTTAGTCAAGGGTAGCCGCAACGGCCTGTACCTCGTCCAAGACGCGTAGGAGGTTACCGCCCCATAGTTTGGCGATTTCTTCTTCGGTATAACCACGTTTTACCAATTCCAAGGTTACGTTGAAGGTCTCGGAAGCATCGGACCAACCCTCGATACCGCCACCGCCATCAAAATCGGAGCTGATGCCCACATGGTCAATCCCAATGAGTTTCACCATGTAGTCGATATGGTCCACCAAGTCGGATACGTTCACCGCTGGGGGGACATTGGGGTCGTTTGCCGCCATTTCCTCACCCAATTTGGTCACTTTGGGATAGTTTTCCATGAATTCCTCCTGTTGATCCTTATCGAGAGAGCCAAATTCGGACCGCTCGTACCAGTTCAACCCTAGGGAATCCGCCGCTTTTTGATTGATGCTCTTCATATAGGCCGCACGGGCATCGTTCTTTTCCGTACTCAAATACGAAGTGAAGGCTACCGTTTGGGCCACTCCTCCATTTTCCTTCAACAAAAGGAGCAGTTCATCATCCAGATTACGGCTATGGTTGCAAAGTGCCCTAGCCGAGGAATGCGAGGCGATCACCGGTGCTTTGGATAGTTCTATCATCTGTTTTATAGCTTCTTTGGAAGGGTGGGAGATATCAATCATGATCCCAACGCGGTTCATTTCGGCAACCGCCTGTTTTCCCAGTTCGCTAAGTCCGTTGTGCAACCACACCCCGTCCGCTTCTCCGGTGTTGGAATCACTGAACTGGCTGTGTCCGTTATGGGCCAAGGAAATGTACCGTGCCCCCCGTTTTTGGTAGTCCGCTATTTGGGATAGGTCCTCGCCAAGGGGATAGGCATTTTCCACCCCGATCATGGCCGCTTTTTTGCCCGCTGCGGAAATCCTTCGCACATCGTCCGAGGTCAAGGCCAATTCTATCCGGTCCGGGGCATATTCCTCGCACAGTCTGTGGATGGCATCAAACTTGGAAATGGCATTCTCCTTGGCCTTGGCATAGCCATCGGCATTCAAGGAATCCTGTCCGGTATAGACAATGAACCAGGCCACATCCAGTCCACCTTCTTCCATCTTGGGCAGGTTTACCTGATTTTCGAGTCTTTGGGTATAGTTGATACTGTCCGTAAAGTTCCTCACATTGATGTCCACATGGGTATCCACAGTGATCACGGTATCATGGATTCTTCTGGCTTTTTCTTCCATGGTCTCAGTTTTATCGGATTGTTTTTCGGCGCATGAAAAAAAGAGGCTTACAGCGCACAAAAGGGAAGTGTATTTCATAGTTGGTGGTTTACACCTACAAATAAAGCAATTTGACAACAAAATCCATGGGCTACATAACAATTAATTGTAATCCCTTGATCCAATGCGGATTTTTAGGTGATAATTCAATAATTGAACAAACTTTGGAAACTAGGGAACTACTCACGTATTTGGAAAAATTGGAAATCGGGCTAAGCAGCTTTTCGTATGAGGAATTGGGCGTTGTGGAGGCCGGTGAGCTGAAAAAGTCGTTTCAGGTCTTTAAACACGGGCTTGAAAACAAGGTTTTTGGCGTTCCCGAAATGAAGCAATTGGAAAACATCTACAAAAAAGTGGGCATCCAAGGTTCGGAAACCCATACAGGAGAAACTGCCAATATGCCCAATGAGCTGAAAGAGTTCCTATCCCTGATCGATGCCATGGAGAATACCCGTTTGTCACATGAACAGCAAAAGATCGCCAAAGCCATGAAAGAAGTGGCCAAGCAATTGGGCAAGGAGCTGCCCATGTCCCAGAACCTACAATTTATTGAGAAAGAACTAGAACCCGGCCATTTGGCCCATACCATCAATTTAAAGCCCATTTTGCAGGACTGTATGGGGCAGATGGAACTCATGGAAGAGCTGGTGAGGCTCTTCAAACAAAACCTCATGGAATTTATTGGTAGCGTAAAGGTGCACTTGCAGAACGAGAGTTTTAAGCAAGTGGACCTGGCCTGTCAGAAAGTCCGTCCCAGTCTGGAGATGATGAAGGCCAACGGTTTGTTGGAAATCGTGAAGGAAATCCTCATGCTCTGTAGAACGGACAACGACCCAAAGCACCACGCTTTCCTATACGACCAATTTGTAATGGAGTATCCCAAGGTACAGGAGCAAGTGGACTTTGAAATGGAAATCCTCCGAACCATGTAAACAAGACCCATGGAAAGCCCGACCCTTCCCGATTATCTTCAAAGTATTTTTCACCCGCTTTTAGAGCATGCCAAAGATTTGGAGTGCAAACTAATGCTGTTGGACGAGATGCTGGAAGTAGGGGACAAAAAGGAAATTCCTTTGCTCAAGGAATTGGAAAGCCATGACCATCCCAAGATCAGTCATAAGGCCTTTGAGGTCAGGACCGCACTTCAGTCCAAGCTGGGAATGGACGCCGAAAGGGAACGCAGAAGGCTCCCCATGAGCCTATGTTTCATCTATGATGAATTCAACATTCGTCCCAGCAAGATAGACCCGGACCTCGAGTTTGGTGTATCCTTGGATATCCTTGATTCGGAGTAATTGCTGAATCCATTTTTCCTTATCCCAATGATGGGGCATTTCACAACTGCAACACCCATTTTCACCACAATTAATTGATAGACAATAATCTTTCCCATAGATTCACGTTAATAACATAGACCAACATCAAACCCTCGAATCATTATGTTATACGATACCTACGGAGAAGAATATTTGGCATTCTTACAAGAGCTCAACGAAATTTTGAGCATCAATGAACTGGCCGAACTTGATTATTTATAGAAAACCCCAAACGTTGCAATATGAAAAATCTTAACCACGAAAACACGGCGTATCTTAACTTTATTCAAGATTTGAACGATATGCTCATCGATTTTGATATCAATCAATTGAGCTGCTCTTAATAATTATAGTTTAAGTGGATATCATGGAAAAGGGGATGTTAAAAACATCCCCTTTTCTATTTTATGTTGAAATGGTATTATCCCAAATACGACTTCAAAATTTTACTTTTTGAGGTATGCCTCAGTTTACGGATCGCTTTCTCCCTGATCTGTCGTACACGTTCCCGTGTCAGGTCAAAGGTGCTCCCAATCTCCTCCAAGGTCATGGAAGGTTGGTTCCCGATACCGTAGTACAAACGCACCACATCTGCCTCGCGAGGGGAGAGGGTGTCCAAGGCCCGGTTGATTTCCGTGTTCAAGGACTGGTGCATCAACCCCTTGTCCGGTTTGGGCGAATCCCCAGTATTGATTACGTCGTATAGGTTGGAGGTTTCCCCTTCTTTTAATGGAGCATCCATGGATACGTGTCGCCCCGTATTTCTCAGGGACTGCTTCACTTCGGAAACGGTCATATCCAACTCTTTGGCAATTTCTTCAGGGGAAGGTGGCCGCTCATGGGCCTGCTCCAAATAGGAAAATGTCTTTTTGATCTTATTGATGGAACCTATTTTGTTCAACGGGAGTCGTACCACCCGGGATTGTTCCGCGAGTGCCTGCAAAATGGACTGCCTGATCCACCACACCGCATAGGAAATGAATTTGAATCCACGGGTCTCATCAAACCGTTTGGCAGCCTTTACCAACCCCACATTCCCCTCATTGATGAGATCGGGCAATTTCAACCCTTGGTTTTGATACTGCTTGGCCACAGATACGACAAACCTCAGATTGGCATTGGTCAGTTTTTCCAAGGCAACCTGGTCCCCGGCCCTAATACGTTGGGCAAGCTCCACCTCTTCTTGGGCAGTGATCAAATCAATCTTACTGATGTCTTGAAGATATTTGTCCAAAGATTTGGATTCCCGGTTGGTGACCTGTTTGATGATTTTTAATTGCCTCATGCTCAAAAATGGTTTTCTAGGTGATACATAAGCTTACATTATACATTATAATAGCCTATTTTCCAAGCCCTAAATGTTATTGTTATCAAAATGTTATGAGCAACATCAAAAAAAGTTTCGGATTGTTCGCATTGTTGATAGTATCTTAATAGAATTGCGGCCATAGGGTTCCACCTTACTGTAAAAAACTCCTAATTTTGCAAGGTTTGTTGATCAAGAACCAAAAACCCTTTTCTTTTGGAGGTAAAAAAAGCTGTAAACAAGAAAACATTATACAATTACCAACAGGAAGATCTTAGAAAAATCTTCAAGCATTTGGAAGAGCTCCCTGATGGCACGAATATCCTTTACCAGCTTCCCACAGGGGGTGGCAAGACCGTGGTCTTTTCCGAAATTACCCGAAAATATATCCAAAACACGGGTAAGAAAGTCATTGTCTTGACCCACAGGATCGAGCTGAGCAAGCAAACCTCCCAAATGTTACACGGTTTTGGAGTGGCCAACAAAGTGATCAGCAGCGAGGTCAAGGAACTGCACGATCAAGATGACTATATGTGCTTTGTGGCCATGGTGGAAACCCTGAACAATCGGTTACAGGAAGAAAAGGTGACCATCAACAATATCGGTCTGGTCATCATCGATGAGGCCCACTACAATTCGTTCCGGAAACTGTTCAAGTACTTTGACAAGGCCACTATCTTGGGGGTAACGGCAACTCCCCTGAGTTCCAACATTAAACTTCCCATGAAGGATCATTACAAGCATTTGATTATTGGGGAGTCCATAAAATCCTTGATTGAAAAGCGTTTCTTGGCACGGGCCAACCTCTATAATTTTGATGTAAGCCTAAAAACCTTGAAGTTGGGCATCCATGGAGATTATACCGTAAAGTCTTCTGATGAGTTCTACGGAAACCACAGTATGTTGGGCAAACTGTTGTCTGCCTACGAGGAAGTGGCCAAAGGCACCAAGACCTTGATCTTCAACAATGGGATCAACACCTCGTTATACGTTTACGAGACCTTTAAAAAAGCAGGGTACAACATCCGCCATCTGGACAACAAAAACACGGCCAACGAACGAAAGGAAATCCTGGAATGGTTTGCCGAAACTCCTGATGCCATCCTTACCTCGGTCAGTATCCTCACCACCGGTTTTGATGAGCCCAGTGTGCAGTCCATCATCCTGAACAGGGCCACAAGATCGCTCACCCTATATTTTCAGATGATAGGGCGGGGGTCACGGATATTGCCCAACAAGGACGAGTTCAACGTGATAGACCTTGGGAACAACATTGCCCGTTTCGGACCATGGGACACTCCCGTGGATTGGCAAGAAATCTTCCATTTTCCAGATTTTTATCTGGAGAACATCAAAAATGATGAGGAAATCGAACGGGATTTCGTTTACGAAATGCCCGAAGAACTCCGTGCCAAATTCAGTAAATCCGACAACATTACGTTCGATATCAAGGAAGAATACAAGAAAGTCTTTGCCCAAGGCAAAAAATCCAAAGAGGTATTGGAGCGCAGCATAGAGCAGCATGCCCAAATCTGTGTGGAAAACAGTGAAGATGTATTTGATGCCCGTATCTTGGCCAAGGAACTCAAAGATGAGATAGCCTATAGGGTACGCCAATATTCCTATTGCATCATGAACAACACCAAAAACTACAAGGAGTGGTTGGAGGAGGACTATGAGCGTAAACTACGCTCCAGCATTTCCAAGAAATTTGCCGCACTGATGTAAGCATGAAAAAGTCATTGTTCATAGGTCATGTTTGGCCAGAACCCAATACCACGGCGGCAGGTCATCGAATGCTGCAGTTACTGGACGCCTTCCAAAAGTTCGGATATCAGATCACCTTTGCATCCACGGCCCAAAAAACGGAACATAGCCTTGATTTGGATAAGAAGGGTATTACTTCGGTCGATATTCTGCTCAACCATTCCAGTTTTGACATATTTGTAACGGAACTATCTCCTGATGTGGTAGTCCTTGACCGATTTATGGTGGAGGAACAATTTGGATGGCGTGTGGCCGATTTTGCCCCCAAGGCCATTCGTATTTTGAACACCGAAGATCTTCACGGACTCCGAAAGGCTAGGGAAGAGGCCCATAAGAAGCGGGAACCATTCACACTTGACCAATGGACCAACCACCCCATAACCTTGAGGGAATTGGCGAGCATCTATCGTTCGGATCTTTCCTTGATGATTTCCAGTTATGAGTTGACCATTTTACAGGAAACACTCAACGTTCCGGGAAATCTACTGCTGCACCTTCCCTTTATGGTGGAAAACATCTCAAAACAAGGCTATCACCAATGGCCCAGTTTTGAAGACCGAAGGGACTTTGTTACTGTGGGTAATGGCAGACATGCCCCCAATGTGGATTCGATACAGGTTTTAAAAACCAAGATATGGCCCCTCATCCGAAAAGAGTTGCCCGATGCCCAAGTCCATGTGTACGGAGCCTATCTGCCACAACAAATCATGGAAATGCACCATCCCGAGCAGGGATTTCTCGTAAAAGGTTGGGGCGAAGATATCGGAGACATCATGGAAAAGGCCCGTTTGGTGTTGGCCCCGATCCAGTTTGGGGCAGGCATCAAGGGTAAGTTATTGGATGCGATGCTATATGGTACTCCAAGTATCACGACACCCATTGGAGCAGAAGGAATGCAAGGTAATTTGCCTTGGAACGGAACTGTTTGCCAAGATTGGGAATCCTTTTCCCAAGCAGCGATTTTGCTCTATCAAAACTCGGATTCTTGGAAAGAGGCACAAGCCAATGGAGTGGTCTTGATCAATACGCTGTATGATAAAGAAAAGCTTCAAGACCAATTGCAAGAAACCTTGGAATCATTATCTCAAAACCTCGATGCCCATCGCGATCAAAACTTCATTGGAAGACTATTGCAACATCATACTTTGGCGAGCAGTAAATATATGGCCAAGTGGATTGAGGCAAAAAATAGAAGATAGCTTGGATATCACTCCATTTTTCCCATTGGTTCTGTATATACTTTTTTCATCGTTTCAGCTTTGCTTGCATCTTCCGCTACTGCGGAAGTGGTAAACATCATCACCCCACTGGATGCTCCCGAAAGTCCACCTCTTAGCACTGTTTCAAACTCTTCTGCGGAAATGGTCTCAGGGCCGTTAAGGGCTTGAACGATGGGCCATACTTTTGGATATTCATCCTTTTTGATGTTCAAGCGGTCCCCAAACCAAAGAATGTTCTCTTTCACCCAATTGGGGTCTCTTTCCATTCTTCCGTGATAGACCATCGGGGAAAAAACATCAATGGTTTCCTTCAATAGGTCATAGTCCAGTCCCAAGATACGTCGTCTTGCCCCATCGAATTCTTTATCATCCCAGGGGCAGTGATACAATCCGAGCAATGCTTCGGGTTTGACCTCCTTGACAATTTTTTTCATTTCATAAGTCCAATCGTAAATCACCTTACACCGCCAATCCCGCCAGGTTGTATCATGTTGAGCAAGAATCCACTGGGCTTTTTCCGAGGTGGTCCCTTCAGGAATCTCAATATTGGAGTTTTTTGAAAATTCGGCAAGACAGTGGTCACAGAAACAGGTCTCGGGCAATATAGGCTCAGGGTCCTCAAATTGTGCATGCCAGTGCACATAATCCATCCAAACCCCATCCAGATCATACTCCAAAAGCAAATCCCTCAATTGGTCAAATCGATACTGTCGGAAACCGGGCTCGGTGGGGCACACCCCCATGAACCACGTAGCGGCCTGTACTTTTTCACCTTTTTCATTGATGGCCCAAGCTTCAGGGTTCTCTTCCACATACCCTTTCCCGTTCAAAGTGGCAAATTCAGCATAGATTTTTAACCCCTCGGATTTGGCCCTATCAACCATTTCTGGATTTATGGACCCACTATGTACAAAAATGGCATTTACCCCAAGCTCATTAAGGTTGTATCCCTTGTCCCATAAAGGTTTTGGGCTGCCATAAACACCCTTTATTTCGACAATTTCAACAGTCTCAACAGGTTTCGGTTTTGGTTTACAGCCAAATAAAAACACTGGGGCAATGCAGCATACTATATACCTGTAACAAAATGTGATAATTGAATCCATGGATGTAAACTTATGAATGTGACACAAGGTTTTAATCTAGTCTCCTTGATAGCCGGGGCCGTGCACCACACGTCCCGGAAAAGCCCCAGTATGTTCCCCATCCTTGAGCACTTGAGTGCCGTTCACAAAAACATGCATCATTCCCGTAGCATACTGATGGGGTTTTTCAAAAGTGGCTTGGTCTTGGATCTCTTCTGGATCGAACAAAACCACATCGGCATAATGGCCTTGGCTCAATGCGCCCCGTTTTTTGATCTTTAAATTGGTAGCAGGTAGGGTGGTCAATTTATGAATAGCCTCTTCAAGCGGTATTACTTTTTCGTCCCTGACATATTTGCCCAATAGACGGGAGAAATTTCCATAGGCTCTGGGATGGGTGCTCGATTTCAAAAAAACACCCTCAGCGGCCATGGACTGTCCATCCGAACCAAAACTCATCCACGGCAGGGCAATCTGTTTTTTTACATTCTCCTCGGACATTAAAAAGTAGATGGTCCCCACACGGCTACCATCCTGAACCACCAAGTCCATGGCGGTTTCTTCTGGGGAAAGGTTTCGCATTTCCGCTACCTCCTTCAAGGTTTTCCCGGTGAGGTATTTTAGGGAATCGTTCTTAAAGCCCACCAAAAGGATTTTACTGGGGTCCCCTGCTGCCTGCATCAGACTTTCCCATTCATCGGTAGGGGTCGTCATTTCTTGCATGAGCTTTTTTCTGATGACGGGATCTTGCAAACGTTCCGCCCATTTTTCATACCCCCCTTCCTGTACCCATGGGGGCATGGACGCATCCAATCCTGTGGCACCTGCCACATAATTGTACATATCTGCAGTAATGCTCAAGCCTTTTGCCCGAGCCGAGTCCACTTTGGCCACCACGGCATCAAATTTGTCCCAATTTTCCTTTCCGCTTTGTTTTAGGTGATAGACTTCGGCCCGAATTCCTGCCTCATGCGCTATTTGAATCAATTCGTCCAAGCTTTCCAAAAGTCGGCCCCCTTCACTTCTCAAGTGACTGATGTACATGCCATCATAGGCAGCTGCGACCTTACAGAGTTCTATAAGTTCCTCGGTACTCGAATAAAAGGCTGGGGCATAGATCAACGAAGAGCCAACTCCCAAAGCCCCCTCTTCCATAGCTTGTTTTACCATCAATTTCATGGAGTCCATTTCCTCTGGAGTGGGTTCCCTATCCTCATACCCCACGGTGTTGACCCTTAGAGTAGTGGCCCCCACAAAGGAAGCTACATTGGGTGAAATGCCTTTTGAGGTAAGAAACTCCAGATATTCGTTCAAAGTGGTCCATGACACGTCATACTTGATGTCGCCTTGACTTTCCTGATCTTGCTGTCTCATTTCCTCGCTCAATGGTCCCATGGACACTCCTTCTCCAAAAACTTCCAAGGTAACCCCTTGTTTGATATCCCCCATGGACCTGCCGTCCTCAATAAGGGATTCCACCGCCCAACTCAACATGTTGATGAACCCTGGGGCGACCACCAAGTTGGAAGCATCAATCTCCATATTTCCCGTTGCATTGCTCAAATCGCCCATGGCGGCAATTGTATCGGCATTGATTCCCAAGTCCCCAACATAAGAAGGATTGCCCGAACCATCCATGATACGGCCATTTTTGATGAGCACATCAAATTTTTGGGGTTTAGAGCAATTAACCAATAACAAGGAAATTAGGATAAAAGAAACTGGGAGGTTGATTCGCATAATTGGATCATTTAGTGAAAGATACCAATTTAGTGATTTTTATGTTGATGCAACCCTGACCTTATTTGATGGAATAAAAAAGAAATCGAGTAGATTCATGGATTCCTTAAAGTGGCTAAAGTCGTTATTGGCGTAGGGACAAAAAATTTAAAAATGCCGTACTTTGTGACATCAAATACTGTTTTATGAAATCACCCAACTGGCAGACCGCCATAGAATTTGAGGATATCACCTATAAAAAATGTGATGGTGTGGCACGCATCGCATTCAACCGGCCCAATGTACGCAATGCATTCCGTCCAAAAACCACCAGTGAACTTTACCAAGCCTTCTATGATGCCCAGGAAGACACCTCTATTGGCGTAGTGTTGCTATCTGCCGAAGGACCTTCGACCAAGGATGGAAAGTGGGCCTTTTGTAGTGGGGGCGATCAAAAAGCCAGAGGCCATCAAGGTTATGTGGGCGAAGATGGCTATCACCGTTTGAATATTTTGGAGGTGCAGCGCCTTATTCGTTTTATGCCCAAGGTAGTCATTGCCGTGGTGCCCGGTTGGGCCGTTGGGGGAGGACATAGCCTGCATGTAGTGTGTGATATGACCTTGGCCAGTAAGGAACATGCCATTTTTAAACAAACGGATGCCGATGTAACCAGTTTTGATGGAGGATACGGATCGGCTTATCTGGCTAAAATGGTCGGACAAAAGAAAGCTAGGGAAATTTTCTTCTTGGGTCGAAACTATTCGGCACAAGAAGCTTATGAAATGGGTATGGTGAATGCCGTTGTTCCCCATGAGGAATTGGAAGATACTGCCTACGAATGGGCCCAGGAGATACTGGAAAAGTCGCCGACCTCAATCAAAATGCTCAAGTTTGCCATGAACCTTACCGATGATGGCATGGTTGGCCAACAGGTATTTGCAGGGGAAGCCACTCGATTGGCTTATATGACTGAAGAAGCCAAGGAAGGTCGAAATGCATTTTTGGAAAAGCGGAAACCCAACTTTGGGAAAAATAACTGGATTCCATAATACACATAGTATTGGGGTTTCCTCCTTATTTGGAAAGTCATAAAATCAATAAGAAGGATTCGAGAAATTCGCTTCAACCATTTTCCCAAAGGTCTTAAACCAAAAAGAGCCTTGCCACTTGGGTCAAGACTCTTTTACGAGAACACTATATGAAAATGAAAAAATTACTTTCTAAATTAATTACATGGTAAATGTACCCCCCGTGTTCCCGTAAATGAAATTATTGTTGTGAAGTACCATTATACTATGGTTTTCTCAATATTTCTTGGTTGTGAAGGGTTGTGATTGGATTCCAAAACCTTTATAAACCAAAAAGAGCCTTGCCACTTGGATCAAGACTCTTTTACGAGAACACTATATGAAAATGAAAAAATTACTTTCTGAATTAATTACATGGTAAATGTACCACCCGTGTTCCCGTAAATGAAATTATTGTTGTGAAGTACCATTATACTGTGGTTTTCTCAATATTTCTTGGTTGTGAAGAGTTGGGATTGGGTTCCAAAACCTTTATAAACCAAAAAGAGCCTTGCCACTTGGGTCAAGACTCTTTCACGAGAACACTATATGAAAATGAAAAAATTACTTTCTGAATTAATTACATGGTAAATGTACCACCCGTGTTCCCGTAAATGAAATTATTGTTGTGAAGTGCCCTTATACTGTGGTTTTCCGGGCATTTTAGTATACCACATCGATTTACGGTACTGCTTTTACGATGTTTGACAACACCCCGTTCACATCAAATTCCGGTTCTTCGGCCAAACCTGTCCGCACAACGACCAAGTCCTTGGACGGTATCACAAACACATATTGTCCTTGGTAGCCATTACAGGAGAACAGGTCCTTGGGTACATCGGGGTACTTACCTTCGGCATTGAGCCAAAAGTGGGCTCCATAGGTGCCATCGGAATGTATGGTTGGGGTGGTAATATAATCTACCCACTCCGGAGAAAAGATTTGTTCCCCATTCCATTTACCCCTGTCCAGATACAACTGGCCAAAGCGGGCCCAGTCTCGCGTGCTGGCCCAAGCATAGGAAGACCCCACATAATTTCCGTCAATATCGGCCTCCAACACCATGGAATACATCCCAATTTTATCAATCAAACTGGAGTAGGGGAAATCCAGATACTCCTGATGGCTCCTGAACTGTTGTCTGAGTATCCCGGAAAGTAGATTGGTGGTTCCCGAAGAATAGTTCCAAATCTCCGTAGGTGGGGCAATGGCCTTTTTCTCTCTTTGCTTCTGCGTCATATCGCTATCCAAAAACAACATTTGGGTCACATCGGAAATCCCACTGTAATCCTCATCCCATTCCAAACCACTTTGCATGCGCAGCAAATGGTCTAGGGTGATGTTCTTTCGTTCATCGGCTTTCCATTCCGCAATTGGGGCCGGCCAATCCATTTCCAATTTGCCCTGATGTTCCAAAACCCCAAAACAGGTGGCCAATACGCTCTTGGTCATGGACCACCCCAAAATAGGCGTGTCCTTGGTAAAGCCCTCTATATATTTTTCGGTAAGCAAATGCCCTTTGTAAAGCACCAAAAGGGTTCGCGTCTTTTGAACTTCAGGGTTACCAAAGGCCATGGCCACCGCTTTGTTGAGCTGGTCCATATCCACTTCCTCAAAAATGGAATCCAGAGGCTCTGCTTGTCCGTAAGGGTATGGAATGGTATCTGCAGTTTTGTTTCGATGGGGACGAATGGTGAGCTTTTCAGCATCATATCCATCATTGATCAGCACCGTTCCCAATCCATCACGATACACCGCTGTACGCTCCATCAACCCATAAACTTTAGAGGAAGCTGACTCTGCCGTTTCATCCACTTGGGTTTCGGCCAGCTCGATCAAGGGCACATTGTTATCGTATTGATTCATGGAGGCAGCCGAACGCTCTGCCACAAAGACCCCAGAGGCCATATTTTTGGCAGCATAACCTGAGATAATGTTCAATTTGGGATAATTCAAATAGATGACCACCCCCACAATAATGAGCAGGAGCAGCAAAACACGTTTAAGTAGTTTCATGGTGTTGGATGTATTTGTAACTTTCTGTTTCTAAATATAAACATTTACCGCATGTCCAACATAGGATTGATCATTGAAGAACGCAGCAGGGATATAGGCGATTTTTTGGTGGGAAGACTTATCCCGTTCCGAAAAAAGCGAATGATAGGTCCTTTCATTTTTATAGACCATATGGGACCTACACAACTGGGGCCACAAAAATATATGGATGTAGACCAACATCCGCACATTGGTCTATCCACACTGACGTTTATGCTCGAAGGGGAAATTATCCACAGGGATGGAATGGGAACCCATCAGCGCATACGGCCAGGTTCTGTAAACTGGATGACGGCCGGAAGGGGGGTAAGCCATACCGAGCGCACCCCTGAGGATATGAGGCATGGGAACGAGTTCACGGCACATGGCTATCAAATATGGGTGGCCCTGCCCAAAGAATTGGAAAACATGGAGCCCCAATTCCATCATATCGAAGGGAAAGACCTCCCCAAATGGAAGGATGAAAGTGCAGGATTCACCTTGGTGGCAGGGGAGGGCTATGGAAAAGTTTCTCCTGTGCCAGTACATTCCCCCTTGTTCATGATAGAAGTAAAGAATGCTGAACCCTATGCACTCAATGTGAATGGGAAACTTAAAGGGGAAATCGGCATCTGTATCGTGGAAGGCGGTATAGAAGCTTGTGGCGAAGTGGTTGAAAAGGGAAATATATTGGTTTCGAAGGTAGAGGACACCTGTAACATCAAGCTTAGCCCAAACACACACCTTTTATTGTTCGGCGGTGAACCCTTCCCAGAGGAACGTCATATTTTTTGGAATTTTGTCTCATCAAACAAGGAAACCATAGAACAGGCCAAGGAAGCATGGAAGAACAAAACCTTTCCCATGATGACGGATGATGACACCTATGTGCCACTTCCTAGCTGATTCCAAGGAATATGTACCTTTAGGAATGAACACAAGGCCTATTGAGAAAACTACTCTTCATACTTATCCTTGCCACGGCTTGCTCCAAAAAGCAGGAGGTCAAGCTTAAACCTCCCCAGTTTGAATGGTTGGGGCATGAGGTAACGGCTTCGGCCTATAATTCGGTCTTTTGGCAAACGGATAGTATTTCCCCTTCGGTAGCGGCATGGGGCGATACGTTAAAACCCGGCATGAAATGCATTGCGGTCTCACGCGACCTCATTAAAATGGGGCTTACGCATAATACCATGGTTAAAATAGACACCTTTCCAGACACCTTTTATGTAAAGGACAAAATGCACTGGAAGTGGAAAAACCGAATTGACATCTACATGGGTAAGGATGTAAAAAAAGCGCGGGAATGGGGAAAAAAGAGGTTGCAAATTTGCTATGCTCTCCCTTTGGACACTATTTTTACGCAAAATACCCTTCAATGAAAAAAATACTGTTCCTTTCCTTATTGGCAATCTCAACATGGTCTTGTTCCGTAAAAAGACAAATTGTGGATATCCCCATCCTTTTTAACGAACAACGTATAGAACTTACCAAGGAATACTTGGCCCAGCGTTATGAGCTGGAACAGGACACCCCCAACATTGTTCCGAAAATGGTCGTGTTGCACTGGACAGTCATCCCAACCTTGGAAGGATCATTCAGGGCATTCAACAACCCAACACTGCCCAACTGGCGCCCTGCACTGGAAAATGTAAGTGGGCTGAACGTTTCTTCCCACTTTTTGGTGGACAGGGACGGTACCATCTACCGATTGATGCCAGAAACCACCATGGCAAGACACACCATTGGATTGAACCACTGTGCCATTGGCATTGAGAACGTGGGGGGTGGAAAAGACCTACCGTTAACCAAAGCACAGCTTAAATCCAATATTTATTTGGTGGAATATTTGGCATCAAAATACGATATTGAGTACGTAATCGGCCATCAAGAATATACACAGTTTGAAGGTCATCCCCTTTGGTTGGAAGTGGATGATGGCTACCGTACCACAAAAACAGACCCTGGAATGGACTTCATGGAAAAAGTTCGAAAAGCCACTAAAAAATATAACTTTAAGCCTGTACCCACAAAATAAGATGATGCTAAAAAAACTGTTGTCCTTTATATTGGTATTGACCACATTGTCCATTTATGGACAAGAAGCAATTACTTCGCAATTATATGAAACCTATGGGAAATACAAGGAGCCTTCTTTGGACAAAAGGCGGGTGAAGCACGCCGATATCCAGCCCCTGATCCAACAATTTGATGCAAATCCGAAGTTCAAGGTCCAAAAAGTGGGCGAATCCATTGAGGGTAGAAATCTGAATTTGATCAGCATCGGAACCGGAAAAATCAATGTTTTTCTATGGTCACAGATGCACGGTAATGAGCCAACGGCCACCCAGGCTATTTTTGACATCCTTCATTTTCTGGATTCCCAAGATTTCAAGACCGAGAAACAAGACATCCTATCACAGTTGACCCTTCATTTTTTACCGATGCTCAATCCAGATGGAGCGGAAGTCTACCAACGAAGAAACACCTTGGGAATAGATATCAATAGGGATGCGCTTCGCTTACAATCTCCTGAAGGAAGGGCCTTAAAGCGTATACGGGACAGTTTAAATGCCGATTTCGGTTTCAATCTACATGATCAAAGTACGTACTACAATGCAGAATTGACGGATAAACCCGCCACTATTTCTTATTTGGCCACAGCCTATAATTATGAAAAAGACATCAATGAGATCAGGGCCAATGCCATGAAGATCATTGTGTACATGAACAAGATTATCCAGAATTATGCCCCGGGCCAGGTTGGACGTTATAGCGATGATTTTGAACCCCGTGCTTTTGGGGACAATATTGCCAAATGGGGAACCAGCCTTATTTTGATAGAATCCGGTGGTTATGCCAATGATGTGGAAAAACAGGAAATCAGAAAGTTGAACTATGTGTCCATTCTCTCAGCCTTGTATACCATAGCCAAGGACACCTACAAAAATATTCCCATTGAGGATTACGAGAAAATCCCCCATAATGACAGGAAGTTGTTCGACCTAAAAATTGCGAATGCCACCTATAATCTTTTGGGTGAGGATTATATTCTGGACTTAGGAATTTACCGCAACGAAGTGGACCTTAATGACCACAATCATTTTTATTATCGAAGCTCCGTAGGGGACCAAGGGGACCTGTCGACTTTTTATGGATATGAAACCTTTGATGCTTCGGGATATACTATAGTTCCTCCAAGAATGGTTTCCGCTACAGGTGAGGGGTATGCCCAAGAACTCTTAAAAGAAGGTGTGGCCTATTTAAAAACTGCGCTGCCAAAGCTAGATCCAGCTGTGAGTACCCCTATCCATCTTGTAGGGGAAGATTTTAAATTGACCCCTTTTCGTTTACAACCCGGCGTAAACCCAACCTTCTTTTTAAAGAAAGGAGATAAAATCACCCATGCCGTCATCAATGGATTTCTGCTGGATTTATCCAAACCCATTGAAGAACAAAACTTTGGAAATGCGTTGATTTATCGTTAGTAACCGTAGTGGAAATTGGCCGTGGCCCCATTGATCAGTAACAGGATCAACATAAAAAGCAATGTGCACACAATGGATACAAAAAGGGAAAGCACCAATCTTTTGTATCCCATCGGCAATGGTCCGATGGCACTGTTCTGAATGATTTCTTTGACTACATCCATGGTATTGTTTTTGAGTTAGACGTTAGAGCTTTTAGGATGTAATTTAGTTGTGGTCGCTACATAATAAACAACCTTTGTTAGAAAAACCCTACCACGGGTCTTGTCAAATCCATCAAAGTTTCAGTATCTTTTCAGAATCTTAAAATCAAGAAACCATCATTACATTATGAAACTAACTTTTTTTGGCCTTTTGTTGGCATGTATCTCGTTAGTGGGCTGTGCCCAACAAAACGCAATCGAATTGTTCAATGGGGAAAATCTGGACGGCTGGACTGTTCATGGAGATGAGAAATGGTACGTGGAAGACGGACTGCTCATCTGTGAAAGTGGACCTAAAGCCGGGTATGGATATCTGTCTACCAATGATTTTTATGATGATTTTGAGTTGACCTTGGAATTCAAACAAGAAGCCAATGGCAATAGTGGCGTTTTCATCCGTTCTACCGTTGATGGCACCAAAGTAAGTGGCTGGCAAGTGGAAGTGGCCCCTCCAGGTAAGGATACTGGAGGAATCTACGAATCCTATGGTCGTGGCTGGTTGATCAAACCAGACCCAGAGAAAGACAAAAACCTTAAAATGGGGGAGTGGAACACCATGAAAATCCGTGCAGAGGGATCTAAAATCACCTCATGGTTGAATGGAGTTGAAATGGTTACACTGACCGATGAAAAGATTGGCGAAGGAAAAGGTTCCATTGCACTTCAGATTCATGACGGAGGAGGCATTAAAGTAAACTGGCGCAACATTAAGATTGTACCCCTAAAATCATAAATACAAAAAAGCCGGAATTAAATTCCGGCTTTTTTTATGTTCGATCAATACGTATATTATTTCTTCAATGGAGTGACCACAAAGCTTCTGTATTCAATTGGGCCATGGTCTCCCTGGATCATAAATGGACCAGGTTCTCCTTCCTTACTGTCCAAAGCCCCTCCGGTAATCCCGGGAATTGTGGCATCGGTAATCACGGGTTTGCCATTTAGTACCACAGAAACCCTTCGCCCTATCAACGTAATGTCATAGGTTTGCCATTCCCCTGCAGCTTTGGCTGCATTTTCCGTAGGCTCCAAGAAACCATAGACCCCACCAATATAAATATCCAAAGGTTCCAATCCTTCATCATCCTCAATTTGCACCTCATACCTGCCACGAAGGTAAATACCACTGTTACTTCCTTCTGGATAGCGGAACTCAACATGAAGTTTAAAATCTTGGAACTTTTCATTAGTAATCAAATTGGCTCCCGACTCCGGGCTGGTGAGAATGCCTTCTTTGACCACCCACTGGTTTGGGTCTCGGTCGGTATGCCATCCTGCAAGGTCTTTTCCGTTGAACACTTCAATGGGTTTATCCCATTTTGGATTTTCGGTATAAGCCAATTTAGGGGCTCTAACACCTGTCCAATGGTTCACAGACCCATCAGTATAGATCATGGTTCCCTTAAGTTTACCATCCACCAAGGCACCATGAAAAACCATATCGGTTCCTTCGGGTTCCCACTGACGGGGAATGCTGAAAGAAAACTGGTTGTCTCCAAAGGTCTTTACTTCCGCAACTGGTCTAGCACTACCAAAAGCAAAAACAAAGCGGCCTATAAGCGTTGCATGCCCTGAATGTTTGATTTCCAACCAAGAAGGAACGGTCTTTCCCTCAAACTCCATTTCCAAATCCCATCGACCTTCCAATGGAATCTTATTTTGGGCATTCATTGCAAAGACGGCCCCAAGGAATAGGGCACAACATAAAGTGTACAAGGTTTTTTTCCTGAAAGTCATAGTTTGTTTATTAATTATGACGCCCAAGATAGGGATTATTCAAAAGTCCCGCTATTCGCAACCACCGGTAAATCCATTGGCACTGAATTTGGTCTGTACGGCCCCTTTGCTGTTACCATCGGTCAACTGAATGACCAAATTGCTTTCCCCGCTACCATCACGTTTTGGGGTACAATACTCAAAAAGATAGAAACTGTTGGCCTGTTCTGCCACTCGTTGGGAAATCTGGTTAAAGGTATTCTCCAATTCTTCCTTATTGGAAGCAAATACACTGGCGGTCTTTCCAATTTTGGTCAACACCTCGGTATCGATCTCCGCACCAAGTCCAATGGAGAAATAGGAAATGTTTTTATTGGCGTTATCTACAGCTTTCAGCGCATCGGCCTCATTATATCGGGAAGCTTGATCCGTTCCATCGGTAAACAAAACTACGGATGCGGCACCAATGATTTCACTGTTATTGTTCTCCTTGAGCAAGTCTTCCGCTATTTTGGTCGACTTGATCACCGCACCATACAAATCCGTGGAAGGGTCATTACTGATATCGGCAGTGATCCCATTTACGGCAGCGGTCAATTCTTCAGCGTTTGAGGACAAGGGATTCAAGGCATGCAATTCATCTTCCCCATCAAACCAATAAATGGCCATTTTAAAGGAGCCTGTTGCTTCTTCACCCGTAGGCATTACATTATTGATAAAACTGACAGAAGCGGATTTTAACTCCTCCAAACTACCCTCCAATACACTATTGCTCAAATCCAACACCAATAACGTATTGTTGTTGAATACTTGGGAGTTTGGGGAAATCCGAGCTTGGGACTCCGAAGAAGATATAATATTGAAACAATCGTCGTTCCTCCCTTGCTCATAAATGGTGAACTGGTCGGCCGTTAATCCAGAAATAGGATTTCCCATGTCATCCGAAACCTTGAACAAAATGGAGACTTTTCCCGGTAAGGTGGTAAACTGGTCCTGTATGGAAAGTAACAACTCATTATCACTAAAGCCTAGACAGTCGTCCGGTTCCTTGCCCTGACCCAACTCACCATCATTGATGTTGAAATTCACATCATCATCAGCATTGCCACAAGCAAAGAAAACAAGGACCAAAGAGGTTAGGAAAAAATAACGAAGTACATTTTTCATTTTCATAAAAGTTAAGGTTCAACATGCAGAACGTTCAATTGCTCCAAAAATTATTCCCAAAATGCGCAATAGATTTAAAGAAAAGTTAAAATAAGTGTGTCGCTGTTAAAAATGTAAGGTTCGATTCATTTTTTGGTAACTTCAACAGCATACAAACTATATTCATTCAAATCAAAAAACTATGCCAACGTATCAAATCAATGTCAACGGCGCATCCAAAACAGTAGATGTGGCCGAAGACACCCCTGTTTTATGGGTGCTACGTGATCACCTTGATCTTGTGGGCACCAAGTACGGATGTGGAATTGGCCAATGTGGCGCATGCACCATCCATGTTGATGGCACTGCCATGAGAAGCTGTTCCCTTACCCTTGCCCAGATTGATGGGAAATCCATCACCACCATCGAAGGGCTATCAGAGGATGGTACACATCCTGTTCAAGAAGCTTGGAAAGAAGTGGATGTGCCCCAATGCGGGTATTGTCAAGCGGGACAAATCATGACCGCTTCCGCTTTTTTGGCGAAAAACCCCAATCCTTCCGAAGAGGACATTGAGAACGCCATGAACGGCAATATCTGCCGATGCGCTACCTATACCAGAATTCGCAAAGCGGTGCAGATCGCTGCGGAGAATATGGATTGATACCAGCTTTTCACCTAAAAACAGAATCATGTCAACGAACAATACATTCAACACTTTAAATAGAAGGGCCTTTTTGCGCAACTCTTCCTTGGCCGGAGGAGGTTTGCTCATTGGCTTCAACCTTTTCCAGGCGTGCAAACCTAAGGTCATTGCCGAACCCGCCATAGATTTGGCCAGTTTGGACTACAACGACTTTAATGCCTTTATCAAAATTGCAGACAATGGTGCGGTCACCATATTTTCTCCCAATCCCGAAGTAGGGCAGGGGGTAAAGACTTCCATGCCCATGATCATTGCCGAGGAACTCGATGTTGCTTGGGACAATGTGTATGTGGAACAAGGTATTTTGGATACCAATAATTACACCCGACAGGTGGCTGGGGGTAGCCAATCCATCCGATTTGGATGGGATGCCCTACGCCAGACCGGGGCTGCGGCCAAACAGATGTTGGTCAGTGCGGCGGCAGCACGTTGGGGCGTGGACCCATCGGAATGTACCGTGAGTGAAGGGGTCATCACCAATGCAGCAGGAGAAACCCTGGGCTATGGCGATGTCGTTAAAGATGCCGCCCAACTTGAAGTCCCTGAGAATGTTCCCTTGAAAAAAACTTCGGAATATAAGATTATGGGGAAAGACACCCCAAATGTGGATATTGATAAAATCATCACTGGAAAATCTCTTTATGGGATGGATTACAAAACCGAGGGCATGGTCTATGCCTCAGTACTGCGTCCACCTGCTTTTGGACAAAAATTGGTTTCCTATGATGATTCCGCCGCAAGGGCCATGCCCGGTGTGGTGGACATCTTCACCATAGGTGAAAAACTACGAGGACTTGCAGAAGCAGTCCCAAGAATTACAGGCATTATAAGTGACAGTGATAAAATAGTGGTGCTCGCCAACTCTACATGGGAGGCCATGAAAGCCAAAAAAGCCATCAAGGCCGAATGGGAAGAGGTAACCAAAGCTGAAAGTACCGAGGAACATGACAAAATATTGACCAACCTTTTGGATGGAAACAAGTTTGAGACCTTACGTTCGGACGGCAATGTAAAAAAAGCCTTGGCAGAAGCGGACCAAGTGCTGGAACGCACCTATGAATCTCCTTTCTTGCCGCACAGCTGTATGGAACCCATGAATTTCTTCGCAAATGTGACCGAAGAGAAAGTGCACCTAGTGGGCCCCATACAAACTCCAGAAGGCACTGCTGGTTTTGTGGCACAATTGTTAGGCCGCGAAGCCGATGATATCCATTTGGAAATGACCCGTATTGGTGGTGGCTTTGGACGAAGACTCTATGGTAACTTTGCCATTGAAGCTGCTGAAATTGCCGATAAAGCGAAGAAACCTGTAAAGTTGGTTTTCTCCAGAGAGGAAGATATGGAAGATGGAATCTACCGAATGTCCATCAAATACCGTATTAAAGCAGGAGTGAAAGATGGAAAAGTAACGGCCTACCACTTAAAAGAGGCCGCCGTGAATTCCAATATGTACGGCCTCGTTCCCAATTTCTTCCCAGCCGGTGCCATTGAAAATTACCAAGTGGATACCGCTAAATACGACAGTAACATTACCACAGGCGCATGGCGTGCCCCATATACCAACTTTTTGGCCTATGCCGAACAAAGTTTCTTTGATGAGCTGGCCGAGCTGATGGAAGTGGATAAAATACAATTGCGATTGGATTTATTGGATAACGTAAATCCTGAGGAAGATGAACGTATCCAATATTCTCCCGAGCGCATGAAAGAAGTCATCAAAGTGGCGGTCGACAAATCAGGTTGGGGCAAAAAGCCGGAGGATGTACACCAAGGCTTTGTGAACTATTACTGCCACAACACCCACGTGGCCGAAGTGGCCGATGTTGAAATTGAAAATGGAGAGCCTGTACTGAAAAAAATCACCTGTGTGGTGGATTGCGGGATTGTGGTAAATCCCCTCGGAGCCAAAAACTTGGTGGAAGGCGGTGTGTTGGATGGTGTAGGACATTCCATGTTCGGGGAATTGGCATTTAAGGACGGGAAGCCCACCGCCAATAATTTCGACAGATATCAATTGCTCCGGATTAAGGACGCCCCTGTTGTGGAAACCCATTTTATAGACAATGGGCTTTCACCTACCGGTTTGGGCGAACCCACACTGCCGCCAGCAGGAGGTGCAGTGGCCAATGCTTTTAAATCCGCTACCGGAAATAGACTTTATAAACAACCATTTACCAAAACACCAGAACTTTTAAAAGTACCAGAAAAGGAAATTATAGGTTGATCATATGACGATACTTTTGTTTGGAATCACGAAGGACATTGTGGGAAGTCCCACTTTGTCTGTTCCCACATCCAGTGTAACCGGTAAACAAATACCAAAAACCGTAAGGGAATTGAAACAATTTTTGGGAAACAACTACCCAGAACTCAACAAATTGTCCTCCTTGGCCGTGGCCGTAAACCACAACTATGCCGATGATGACGATGCCATCAATTCCTACGATGAGATTGCGCTTATCCCCCCAGTGAGTGGGGGATAATCCGCATAAAATCGGTATCTTTCCATTACAAAGCAGTTATTTAGATTTATGTTGATAGACAATCACGGAAGACAAATTAATTATCTACGATTGGCGGTAACCGACAGATGCAACCTCCGTTGCAACTATTGCATGCCTTCCGAAGGGATAGACTTTGTCCAAAATGATAGATTGCTCTCCATCCCGGAACTTAAAAAAGTAAGCGAGATTTTGGTTTCCCAAGGTATTGACAAAATCCGAATCACGGGAGGCGAACCCTTTGTCCGTAAAGACTTAATGGTGTTGCTACGCCATTTGGCACAGCTGGAAGGGCTGAATGATATTTCGGTCACGACCAATGCCACATTGATCGGTCCCCATATTGATGAACTCAAAGAATTGGGGATTACCAATATCAATGTGAGTTTGGATTCCATCAACCGGGAAACCTTTGAACGTATAACCCGCAGAAAACAGTTTGATACTGTCCATGACAATTTGATACGACTGATTACCGAAGGTTTTAATGTACGCATCAATTTCATTGTTTTGGAAGGGCAGAACGAGCAGGACATCATCCCTATTTTGGATGTGATGAAACACCATAAGGTTTCCGTCCGATTTTTGGAAGAAATGCCATTCAATGGGGGAAGTAAAAACTTCAACACCATCAAATGGAACTATAAGGCCATACTGGAACACATTGCAGGCACTTTCCCCAATTACCAAAAACTGGAATCGCCCAAGGAGTCCACATCCATTAATTATAAGATTGATGGCCATGTAGGCACTTTCGGCATTATCCCATCTTTCAGTAGAACGTTCTGTGGTAGTTGTAACCGTTTGCGGATTACGGCCACCGGGGATGTCATCACCTGCTTGTATGGTAAATCCAAAGCCAATCTCCGGGATATCATTCGTGAAGAGTCCTCAGAAGAAAAGGTAAAGGAAATCATTTTAAAAACCATTGGTTCGAGGGCCAAAACAGGATTTGAAGCGCAAAACGAGCATTCCAATACCGTTTTTGACAATTCAATGACCTCTATCGGTGGGTAAATCCCCAAATCTTGATCTGATTACAGCAGCGAAATGGAAAGAACAACACCCAAATTGTACGGATTGGTCCTCGCGGGAGGAAAAAGTACCCGGATGGGGTCTGATAAAGGGTTGATTACCTATCATGACGTTCCCCAGCAGGAATATCTCTACCAGTTATTGGAACAGCTATGCGATACTGTTTTCTTGAGCGTTCGCGAAGAACAAGAATCAACTGTTGACAAAGCATATAGGACCATTGTGGACAGAAATGAATATCGCGGTCCTTTTAATGGTATCCTCAGCGCATATACTTCGCACCCAGATGTTGCTTGGTTAGTGTTGGCCTGTGACCTCCCTCTCTTGGATTTGGAAAGCATAAAACAATTGGTGGAACAAAGGGACCCGAATGCATCGGCCACTTCCTTTGCCACCAACCAAACGAAGCTTCCCGAGCCGTTGATTACCATTTGGGAACCCGAAGGGCTTCAAAAGGCCATAACCCACTTGGAAACATCTGAAAGTTCCTGTCCCCGAAAGTTTTTACTCAATACGGATACCAAGTTGGTATTCCCCGAACATGACGAGGTGTTGTACAATGCCAATTCATTATCGGAATACGAGTTTGCGAAATCAAAAATCGCGTTGAACCATGGAGAATAGGTATATCAGACAAACCCAATTGAAGGATTTTGGTCCGGAAGGACAGCAAAAACTCGCCAGCGCAAAAGTTTTGGTCGTTGGATTGGGCGGGCTGGGATTACCTGCCTTGCAATACCTCAATGCCGTGGGTGTGGGCACTTTGGGATTGATGGATCAAGATGTTGTTGAACTGCATAACCTGCAAAGACAAACCCTCTATACCGAAAATGACTTGGGAAGGTCGAAGCTGGAGGTGACCCATGAAAAATTGAGCGCACAAAATTCTGACACACAATTTATTTTACATGACACCTTTTTGACCAAGGACAATGCCTTGGAGGTCATTAAATCGTATGACTTGGTCGTGGATGCCACAGATAATTTTCCAACACGGTATCTCATCAACGACGCCTGTGTTATCTTGGAAAAACCTTTTGTCTATGGCGCATTGCACAGTTTTGAAGGACATGTGAGCGTGTTCAATTACAACAATGGCCCCACCTATCGCTGTTTATATCCCAACATGCCAAGTCCTGAAGAAGTTCCCAATTGCAACGAGAATGGGGTTTTGGGCGTAATTCCTGGAATCATTGGTACCCTTCAAGCTCTGGAGGCCGTAAAGGTATTGACCGGAATAGGAGAGGTCCTATCAGGAAAATTATTGCTCTTTGATGGACTGACCCAACAGTCCACCAAAATTGGTTTTAAAGCCAATCCCGAAAATAAAAAAATCAAAAAATTACAGGACCAATATGAGCTATTGGATTGTGGTCTGGTCCCTTCAATAGCTGCGGAAGACTTTCAGATTCTGCTAGACTCCCAACAAAGTATCATTGTATTGGATGTGCGTACTCCTGAGGAGTTTAGTGGTCAACACCTCAATAAATCCGTCAATACTCCATTGGATCATTTGGAATCCGCTTCGGAACACATTGTTGGGGCGGAAGAAGTATATGTCATATGCCAATCGGGAAAACGCAGTGAGCAGGCCATAAGACAACTGGATCCCATTTATCCCAATAAAAGATTTTACAACGTGCTGGGTGGGATGAACAAAATGATGACCCTATGTCCTTAGCCTTTGGAGATTTTATTTTACTGACCCTTGCGTTCTTTGTAGTAGCTACCCTGTATTCTGCCGTAGGCTTTGGAGGTGGATCCAGCTACTTGGCCATCCTTACCTTGGTCCTGACGAGTTTCTTTGCTATCCGGACAACTGCCTTGTTATGTAACCTCACCGTGGTTACGGGAAGCTGTTATCTTTATTACAAGAACGGGCATTTGCCCCTGAAGAAGTTCGTTCCATTTGTGGTCACCAGTATCCCCATGGCCTTTTTGGGGGCCTCATTCCGGTTGAAGGAGCAGGTTTTCTTCATTTTGTTGGCCTTGGCCTTGATTGTATCGGCCATAGCGCTGATTTATCAAACCCTTTCTTTACGCTCCAACTTTAACCTACAAGAATATCCAAGCTATGTTTCCTATCTTCTGGGAGCGGGAATTGGCCTTTTATCCGGTTTGGTAGGCATTGGCGGGGGGATATTCTTGGCGCCCGTACTCAACCATATGAAATGGGACAAACCGATTGTCATTGCCTCTTTGGCCAGTTTTTTCATCTTGGTCAATTCCGTTTCAGGTATTGGAGGATTGTTTGTCAGCGACTCTTTTGAAATCTTCTGGCCCGAAATATTGGGGTTGTTGTTTGCTGTGTTGATGGGCGGACAACTAGGTGTACGGCTCAGTATCGGAAAACTATCGGCAAAACGCATTCGAATGCTGACCGGGTTTTTGGTGCTGTTTGTGGGGATTCGGGTACTGCTCAAAAATGGATTGGAAATAAATCTCTTTTCATGATTGGATTCAACGATGCATTAAAAAAAGTTCTGGACCATGCACAAGACTATGGGAACGAAATAGTTCCACTTGATAAATCCCACGGAAGGGTATTGGCCGAAACCATTTTGGCCGATAGGGATTTCCCTCCCTTTGACCGATCTACCAAAGATGGTATTGCCATCTGTTTTGAAGCTCTAAAATCCACAGAGCAAGCCTTTATATCCGAAGGTGTTGCACAGGCCGGAAGTCCACAGGCTACTTTGGAACAAGCGGAGCATTGTGTAGAGGTGATGACCGGTGCCATAGTCCCCAAGAATACCGACACAGTAATCATGTATGAGCACACTTCAAACTCGGGTGACACATTTACAGTTGAAAAGCCCATAAAAAAAGGTCAAAACATACATTATCAAGGTAGTGATATTACTCAAGGTGAAGTTTTACTTCAATCTGGGGTTTCCATTACTTCTGCCGAAATAGGGGTATTGGCCTCAGTCGGAAAAGCACAGGTCGTGGTAAAAAAACTTCCCAAAGTTGCAGTCATTTCCACAGGGAACGAATTGGTAAATGTAGAGGAAACCCCGTTACCATTTCAAATTAGAAAGTCCAATTCCCATTCCCTTTATGCGCTTTTGGAAACGGAACTCATTGCAGCGGACATCCATCATCTTGTGGACGAACCGTCAGCCATCCAAAAAGCATTGGAGCATCTCATCAAAACCTATGATGTTTTGCTCCTCAGCGGAGGCGTTTCCATGGGAAAGTTCGATTTCTTGCCAGAAACTTTTGCAGTTCTGGGAGTGGAAAAGGCCTTCCATAAGGTATTGCAGCGCCCCGGAAAACCGTTTTGGTTTGGAAAACATCTGAAACACAAGACCATTTTGTTTTCATTCCCCGGTAACCCTGTATCGACCTTTGTCAACTATCATTTGTATTTTAAGGCTTGGCTTAACAAAACTTTGGGTAGGGTAGCTCCACGATTTACCGTATTTTTAAGTGATTCCTATACCAATGAGACAGATTTGACCCTATTTATTGGGGCCAAAATTGATATGAAGGAGGGAAGGTTGATGGCGAAAGTTCTATCATCATCCGGTTCTGGGGATTTGGCAGGACTTACCAAAGTAGATGGATTTGTATCGATTCCCCCAAAGGAAACCCTGCAGAAAGAAGCTACAACAACGTTTATACCAACCCGAAATCTTTGGCAATGACACACGAGTTAAAAACCATCATCCAAAACTATCAGGAAAGGGGAGAGGCCGCTGTTCTGGCCACCGTGGTCGCTTTGGACGGTTCATCGTACCGCAGACCCGGTGTCCGTATGCTGATTTTTGAAAATGGGGGCATGGTCGGAGCCGTAAGTGGGGGGTGTGTGGAAAAAGAGGTGCTACGACAAGCCCAAACCGTCTTTACCACAGGAATCTCCCGGGTCATGGTGTATGATGGACGTTATCGCTTGGGTTGCGAAGGTATTCTGTACATCTTGTTGGAGATCTTTAAGCCCAATAAAACCTTTTTGACCCATTTCTGGAATACCATTGAAAACAGAAAGCCGTTCCAAATCATTTCCTATTATCAAAAAGAACAGAGTGATAACGATAACTATCATTCCGAGTTCCAGTTTGGAGACGACATGTTCCCCGTGACCGATGAAGTTGGCCCAAAAGAAGGGCTTGCCGTTTTTGAACAAGAAATGCAGGCTTGCTTTCAGTTGTTGATCATAGGCGCGGAACACGATGCCGTTCAATTGTGTAAATATGCGACTCTTACAGGCTGGGAGGTAAGCGTGGTGGTCAACCCGAGGGAAGAAAAATCGGAAAAGGATTTCCCCGGCATCCATAAACTGATTCAGGTGGAACCAGAAGCATTTCAATATAGTCTGGACCCACAAACGGCCGTGGTCATCATGACCCATAGTTTTGTCAAGGACCTACAGTTTGTCATGGCCCTAAAGGATGAACTCGGTGCTTATATTGGGCTATTGGGACCTTTTAAACGAAGGGAAAAACTATTTGATGAACTTTTGGAACGTTGCCCTGATGTTTCGGAAACATTTCTGGACCAAATCCATGGTCCTGCAGGGATTGATATTGGCGCGGAAACCCCTCAGGAGATTGCCATCTCCATCTTATCCGAAATTCTATCCGTGATCAACAAAAAGGAGCCGCAGCTCCTGAAGGACAAAATGGGAAAAATACATACCTAGCATGGCCAAGATTTCCATTCTGATATTGGCAGCCGGAGCCTCTTCGCGAATGAAGGGCAAGGCCAAACAATTGCTCCCATGGAAAGACACCACATTGTTAGGGCACGCCATAGTGCAAGCAAAAAAAGTGTCGGATTCCGTCACTGTGGTATATGGTGCCAATTCGGAACAGATCAAGAGTGCTATTCCCAATACAGTCGAATCCATCCAAAATTCCGATTGGGAGTTGGGAATGGGAAGTTCCATCTCCAAAGGTGTGCAACATATTTTGAAAGAGAATCCCTCCCCGGATGGAATTTTGATCACGTTGGTGGACCAACCCCTGCTGGACGCCCCTTACCTGAACCAACTCAAAAGTGGGTTTGAAAAGGACCTATCGAAGATTACAGCCACGGCTTATGGAGAGAAAGTTGGAGCACCCGCCATTTTCCCCAAACATCTATTTTTGGAACTTACCCAATTGAGTGGGGATTTTGGGGCAAGACAAATTATCAATGCCCATAAAAAACAAATCTCTGTCCTTCAACCAGAAGGAAAGGAAATTGATATTGACACCATAGAAACCTATAACCAGTTAACCAAAACCACACCATGAGAATCAAAAGCATAGCTTTGTCTTTAGCGTTTTTCACCACTCTTTTAACCATTAATGCGCAAGAAATGGGATTTGAGGAATACAACCCAAAGTCTACTTTAGTGGTTCCTGAACACCCTGTGGAGCGGGCCAAATTCACCTTTATCGATGTACATAGCCATCAGTTCCGTATGGGGTCCCAAGATTTGTCAACCTTGGTAAGAGATATGGATAAACTCAATGAGGGCATTATGGTGAATCTGAGCGGGGGTTCTGGAGAAGAGCTGAAAGCCAAATTGCGAAATGTAAACCAACACTATCCCAATCGGTTTGCTGTTTTTGCCAACGTGGACTTTAGCGGAGTGGGAACTCCCGATTGGGGAGAACGAGCCTCATCACAACTGGAAGAAGATGTGAAAAGTGGCGCCAAAGGTTTAAAGGTGTACAAAAGTTTAGGACTCAGAAACAACGATATCAATGGCAATCGGATTGCCGTGGATGATCCACGATTGGACCCCATTTGGGCAAAATGCGCCGAGTTGGGAATCCCTGTATTGATTCATTCAGCGGACCCAAAGTCATTCTGGGACCCTATGGACAGTAACAATGAAAGATGGCTGGAGCTAAAGACCCACCCCAGAAGGAAACGCTCCGCAACAGACCCAGCCCCGTGGCAACAGATTATTGACGAACAGCATCGGATGTTCAAAAAACATCCGAAAACCAAGTTCATTAATGCGCACATGGGATGGTACGCCAATGATTTGGACAAATTGGAGGCCTGTATGGAAGAAATGCCCAATATGTATGTGGGTATTGGAGCCATTATTGCCGAGTTGGGGCGACAACCCAAACGGGCACGGGCATTTTTCATAAAATACCAAGACCGGATACTATTTGGAAAGGATAGTTGGAAACCTGAAGAGTTCCCCACCTATTTTAGGGTTTTGGAAACCGCCGATGAGTATTTTCCCTATTATAAAAAATACCACGCCTTTTGGGCCATGTATGGTCTGGACTTGCCAGATGAAGTCCTAAAGAAAGTATACTACAAGAATGCATTGGGGCTCATCCCCGGTTTGGATAAGTCACTATTCAAAGAATAGTCTATTTTCTTGGGGCTCTTTTATTGATACGAAGTCCCTCGGTATCCAAATCCTGAAAAATTCCACATGACACTTGTCTTTTGACCAATGTCCTGGATTTTTTTCGTTTGGTCAATGCTTCTATTTCCCTATTCAAAAATTGCATCGAAGTTGTTTTTTGTGTTTAACGGAATCCTATCGAATTTATTTTCTGGCACTCAAGGGGTTTCCATTTTTTTGGTGATATATTCCAAAGCGCCCATCCAGCTCATCTTTAAAATAAGGCAGGCCGTAGGCAGATTATCTTCTTCAATGGCGCGTAGGATTGCCTCGTTCTGCTGCTTCATTCCTGCATAAAAAGTAGGGTCTTTGACCAAGCCTTGCTCATAAAAACGCAATCTGAGTTTTAAATTGTCCAAGGTTTGCAATAGAATGGTGTTAGGACAATTCTGAACCAACAAATGATGAAATACAAACCGAAGGTTTAAACATTTAACAGGGTCCCTTTCAGTATCGAACAAATGCAAAGTTTGCTGTAACGATTCCACGGAGTTTACCGTAAAAATGGAATCTTCCAAGGCCATCACCTCAAGTTGTGCTATGGTTTCATATAGATTCTTGGCTTCCTCTTCACTCAATTGGGCAACCACAAAACCTCTATTTCGAACAGCCTTGATTACCCCGGCATAGGCCAATTGACTCAAAGCTTCCCGAATTGGGGTAACACTTATTCCAATATCTCGGGACAGTTGGGCTAAATTAATAGTTTTACCCACTTCCAACGCTCCATTTTGGATTTGGACAAGGAGGTGGTTTTTCACTGTATCCCGAAGGGCACCAATTGGATTCATATCCCTAAAATACAAATCCTTAGCTTAACCCTTCTAAATTAGTCAATGAAGAATCGATTAACTTTCGTCCAAGTAAGTACCTAAATTGCCCAATGCACTATCCCAGAATTTTTCATAGAATTTCATCCACTCTGAAACTTGTTTGAGCGGTTGCACATCGGCCAAACAAAACCGCTCCCTGCCCTTTGTGGTAATATCCACCAAGCCAGCATCTTCCAAGGTTTTGATATGCTTGGTTACCCCTTGACGGCTCATGCTGAACTGACCACAAATCTGTGTAATGGATAGGGCAGAGGTTGCAATGACCAAGGCGTGAAATATTTCACGCCTTGTTGGGTCGGCAATGGCCTTGAGGATTTTTGTAATGTTATCTTGCATGTACCTCTTCCATTAAAAATGATACAAGATCGTTTACACAGTGGTCCCAACCTGAATTGAAACTATTGAAGAATGTGACGGCAGAACTTTCAGGGTAGTTTGAGATACCGGAATGTTCGAGACATAGTTTTGTCCCGCCTTTGATTTCCTGTAGCTCCCAACGTACCACGGTATCAACATTGGTATCCATCACAACCCATGTGTAGATTAAAATGTAGGGATCCGCACTTTTCACTTCACCGGTAATTTGGGTACAGTCCGCTTCTCCACTGGACTGAAAAGTATATTTAAAGCCTTTTTCGGCTTTAAAATCTGTTTTCAGAAACCATTTGGAGATCTCTTCTGCTTTGGTAATGGCATCCCAGACTTTTTGAATGGGATGGGCAAATACATGCTCTTTTTTAATTACATCATTCATATCTATCGCTTTTTGATTATATTCATGCAACTTATTGGTTGCTAATTTACGAAAGTTTTTAAAACAAGCAACTTTTTGGTTGCATATTTTGATTATACAATGAATTCATCAGGATACTCAGGAACCCCGCTAGCCAAAAAACTAGGTATTAAAGAAGACTTTTCCGTTTTGGTACTTAAAGCCCCGGAACAATATTGGCATCTCTTTACTGACCTTCCAAATAACTTGAACATAGAACAGGGCTTTGGAAGGGGCAAAATGGATTTCATCCATCTTTTTATCACTACCCAAGAGGAAATGATTCTACAATCCGAGCATTGCAAAGAACATCTAAAGCCCAACGGTAGTTTGTGGGTGAGTTGGCCCAAGGGAACCTCCAAAATCCAAACAGATCTCAATAGAGAGCGTATTCGTGAGCATTTACTTTCCATCGGTCTTGTGGATACTAAAGTTGCGGCTATCGATGAAGACTGGAGCGGGTTGAAATTTGTCTACCGCCTTAAAGACCGTAAATGACCCTATCTCCACTATAATTCATATTTTTTTCACATTTCTTTTAGAACTGACCTACAGGCTTTTAGTTATATTACACTACTAAACCGACTAAACTGTTACACATGGGACATTACTACAAAGTCTACGCTCTATTATTTTTATTTTTCACCTTAACTTTTACTTCCAAAGCCCAAAAACCAGAGCCATCCCCATATGCGGGACTGGAGTTTCGAAATCTGGGACCTGCACTCACATCGGGCCGTATTGCCGATATTGCCATACACCCCAACAATGAAAACACATGGTATGTTGCCGTGGGATCGGGCAATGTATGGAAGACCACGAACGCTGGGGTCACATGGACCCCAATTTTCGACAAAGAATCCAGTTATTCCATTGGATGCGTTACCATAGACCCCAACAACCCTAGCACGGTTTGGGTTGGTACTGGGGAAAATGTAGGTGGAAGACACGTAGGGTTTGGCGATGGTGTTTATGTAAGCCATGACGAAGGCAAAACATGGACCAATATGGGACTGAAGACTTCAGAACATATTTCCAAAATCATTGTACACCCTGAAAACTCGGATATTGTTTGGGTCGCTGCCCAAGGGCCTTTATGGTCAAAAGGAGGGGAGAGGGGCCTCTACAAGACCACAGATGGCGGTAAAACCTGGAACAGAACCTTGGGCAACAGTGAATGGACCGGTGCTACGGACCTTATTATGGACCCCACCAATCCCGATGTACTCTATGCTGCCACTTGGGACCGTCACAGAACGGTTGCCGCCTATATGGGTGGTGGCCCTGGGTCAGGTATCCATAAAAGTACGGATGGAGGGGAAAGCTGGACCCAACTCAAAAGTGGTATTCCCACTTCCAATTTGGGGAAAATTGGCTTGGCCATTTCCCAGTTTGACAATGAAACCATCTATGCGGCCATTGAGTTGGACCGAAAAAAAGGAGGGGTATTCATGTCAGCAAACGGCGGAGCTTCGTGGACCAAACAGTCCGACGCGGTTTCCGGTGGAACGGGACCCCACTACTATCAAGAACTCTATACTTCGCCGCATCAAGAAGGGCGATTGTACCTAATGAGCTATATCGTTTTGATTTCGGATGACCACGGTAAAACATTCCGACCAATGAACGAAGACAAAAAGCATGTGGACAGTCACGCCATTGCGTTTAAGCCCTCGGACCCGGATTATGTGCTATTTGGAACCGATGGTGGTCTCTATGAATCCTATGATGACACCCAGACATGGCGTTTCTTTGCCAACCTGCCCGTGACCCAATACTATAAAATTGCGGTTGATGATGCCAAACCTTTCTACAATGTCTTTGGGGGCACCCAAGACAATGGTTCCCATGGCGGACCTTCGCGCACCAAGAGCAAGGCGGGTATCCTAAATTCAGACTGGTGGATCACTTTGGGGGCCGATGGGCACCAATCAGCCACGGAACCGGGAAATCCGGACATCACCTATGGTGAATTCCAACAAGGTTGGTTATGGAGAATAGACCAGACCAACGGGGAAATTGTATTCATACAGCCCCAGCCCAGAGCAGGGGAACCCTCTGAACGTTTCAACTGGGATTCCCCCATTTTGGTGAGTCCACACAAACCGGAACGTTTGTATTTTGCTTCGTACCGCGTATGGAAATCAGAAAATAGGGGAGACGACTGGACCCCTATTTCGGAAGACCTCACCCGGAACGAGGAGCGGTTACCATTACCCATCATGGGGCGCCAACAGAGTTGGGACAATCCGTGGGATGTCGGGGCCATGTCCAACTACAATACCATTACCTCGCTAGCTGAATCTCCATTACAAGAGGGTCTTATTTATGCCGGAACCGATGACGGGATACTGCAAGTCACTGAAAATGGTGGTGATACTTGGAAAAAAATCATGTTGGGCAACATCAAAGGGGTGCCCAATAGAGCCTTTGTCAACGACGTCCGTGCCGATTTGCACGACGCAAACACGGTTTATTTGGTGCTCGACAATCACAAGGAAGGGGATTTTAAACCCTACTTATTAAAAAGTACCGATAAAGGAAACACTTGGACCTTCATCAACGGAAACTTGCCCAAACGATTGGTTACGTGGAGAATCGTCCAAGACCACAAAAAGAAAGGGATGTTGTTTGCCGCAACGGAGTTCGGCATCTATTTCACCAACAACGGTGGAAGCAGTTGGACCAAATTGGATGGGGGAGTCCCTACCATTTCCTTTAGGGATGTCACCATTCAGCGCCGGGAAGATGATCTTGTGGGCGGTTCCTTTGGAAGGGGCATCTTTATTTTGGATGATATTTCGCCTTTACGGGATTTTGACCCCTCAGTCAAAACTCCCACGTTGTTCAAGGTGAAACCTGCCTATTGGTATATTGAAAAAGATGAGGTGTATGGCCAAGGGCATTCCGAGTATGCGGCCAAAAATCCATCTTTCGGGGCAACTTTCACCTACTATCTTCCCGAAAAACTTAAGTCATTGAAGGAAATCCGTACCGAAAAGGAAAAAGAGCTCAACAAGCAAAAGAGCAATGTTCCGTTCCCAGGATGGGATCAACTGGCACAGGAAACCACTCAAGAAGAGCCTGCATTGGTCCTTTTGATCAAGGATGGTTCCGGCAAAGTGGTAAATACAGTGTCCGGAACCAATAAAAAAGGGTTTAATCGGGTAGCATGGGACCTTTCCTATGCATCTAGAGGGGGGATTTCCTTGGAGAGTCCCCAAGGTGGTGATGAAGACTACTTTGCAGTTCCATACTTAGCTACGCCCGGCACCTATTCCGTGGAATTATACCAGCGTGTTGATGGAGAACTGAAACCACTGTCCAATCCGCAAACTTTTGAAGTAAAGGCTTTGGGCAAAGGAGCCTTGCCTTCCAAGCCGATTGCCGAAATAGATGCCTTTAGAAACCAATTCCAACAGTTTCAACAAGATCTTACGGCCACCAATACGGTGTTAAGCAAAAGTATCAGCCTAGTGAATGCCATGAAACGCGCCATGGATGAGGCCGTGAATCCCAATGCAGCATTATCCTCAAGAATCCATGCGGCCAAAATGCAGTTACTGGAATTGAATCAACAAATGAATGGAAACCCTGCGAAAAATGAGATAGGGGAGAGCAATCCGCCTACACCTGGGGATGGCAATTTTGTGGGTATGGTGGCACTGGCCAATACCTATGGCCCGACCGGGAACCACAAAGCCGCCCTAAAAAGGGCTGATGACCAATTGCAGGGAATCAAGAAACAATTGTCCACCTTGGTCCAAAATACCTTGCCTTCCTTGGAAGCCGACTTAAAAACAGCAGGCGCTCCATGGATCGAGGGACAAGGACTTATTGAAAACTAATCGAATTATGCCAACATCATCCATCCGTTCCTTCCTTTTATTGCTCTTGGTTGCTTTACCCACAACACTATTGGGACAATACACCGAAGCCGATTGGAAGGAGCGGGACAAATGGATGAAAACGGAATTCTTGCTGGACCTAATCGGGGTAGGGCAGGGCAACAAAGTGGCCGATATAGGATGCCATGAAGGTTACTTGAGCATGCATCTATCCAAAAAAGTAACCGAAAGTGGTCGAGTGTATGCGGTTGATGTCCGTTCTGACCGATTGGAAAAACTAAGGGAGAATGCCCATAAGCGAAGCTTGGGAAACATTGTGACCATTTTGGGAGACTATGACGATCCCAAACTGCCCGAAAGGGAGTTGGATATGATTTTTATTATGGATACCTACCATGAAATGGATGCCCATCAAAAAATACTCCAGCATGTAAAGTCGGCTCTGAAACCCGGTGGAAAAGTGATGGTTCTGGAAAAACTCAAGGATTGGGTACGTGGAAAATCCAGGGAAACGCAAGTGGCATCCCATTCACTGTCTGCCGACTATGTCCGGGAAGAACTGAAACAGGCCGGTTTCACGATCATTTCGGAA
This sequence comes from Flagellimonas algicida, assembly GCF_049629585.1. NCBI lineage: Bacteria > Pseudomonadati > Bacteroidota > Flavobacteriia > Flavobacteriales > Flavobacteriaceae > Flagellimonas > Flagellimonas algicida. The sequence goes on from NZ_JBMYIX010000001.1 coordinate 851,811, forward strand.
ATCGAAAACCATGGGAAATGGGAACGTGAAGACGATAAACAAATGTGGGTCATTGTGGCGCAAAAGCCTTGACCCGCTTATAGACTACTGAGGTCTTCGGACATAGACATAACTGCGGATTCCCGGTAAATCATCTCCAATATCCTTGGTCAATTGATCTCCATCAATGGTAAGGGTACCCAAAAGGCTGCTTCCCTGCAGGACAACTTCGGTACCTGAGGAAGACCAGGCCCCAGTGGCCGCCACAGAGCCTGAACATTGGGCCACAAACTGCCCATTGGTAATGGCTGTGATGTTAATACCGGTTTGTTCAAAGGTCCATACCATATCTCCATCAATCAAAAGAGTACCCGAAATGCAATCCAGCTCATTCATTAAGTTGGTTGAAGAAGTGCCGTCCATATCAATATCCTGTGCCGAACTGACATTGACTTGGGCCAAATCCCATATGCCTATCACTTCTAGGTTAGCAGCACCAGTAGCAGCACCATCATCATTACTACAAGATAAAACGAGTATCCATGCAGCAATTCCCAAAAAGGTTTTGTAGATATTTTTCATGAGTTTTTAGATTGATATATCAAAATAACAGATTTCAAGAAAAAATATTTGAATGCTCCCTAACATTTTATCGATCTACACCCAATAAATGTACTAAAGTATTTCCAAGACCGTTTAAGCACCGTAACACCTTAACTTACACGACATGAACAGAACCATACAAAACATTGGAAAAATAGCTTTCATAGGTTTGGCCTTGCTTATTGCGCAATCTTGTAGCGATGATGCAAAACCGCCAAGTGACCAAGAACTGACCCAAGTAGAAGTACAGACCATTTTGACGTCTGACGAATTAACCAGTGTGGCTGATAATGCTTTGGCAGAACTCTTCGCCGATAATGGAGAGACCGCCAAAACGGCAAAAACAAACGAATGTTACAGTGCCGAGTATACCGAAACCGGTTTTACGGCCACTTTCAATAATTGTGTCCTGAACGGAACCGAAAATGTGAACGGAACCGTTGTTGCTACATATGACACCAGTGGGGAAGCTACCTCATTCAGTGTAGCGTATAGCGATTTTTACGTAGGCGATATCAAGATCAATGGAACCAGGAATTTCACAATGAGCGGTGATACCGAAGGAAATTCCATTTCATTCACAGTGACCAGCAATATCACCATTGAATTGGCTGATGGAAGCAGCATTGTTGAAACCGGCGACAAAACCTTCACATTCAGTTTTGGTGAGACCTTGGATAACTTCACTATTGGAATTTCGGGATCTTGGGCCATACAAGCCAATGGAAATACCTATTCCATCGAGACCAATGGCGTAGAAATCGATGCCCAATGTGGAAACTTCACCACAGGTACCATGATAGTTTCCAAGAATGGTCTTGTAGTGACTGTTGATTTTGGTGATGGCGAATGTGATGATAAAGCTACTGTAATCTACCCCAATGAAGTGACTGAGGAAATAACCATATAATCCATTCTTCAAAAAAAGATATCAAGCACCGATTAAATCGGTGCTTTTTTTGCCCTCAATCCAAAAGATCTTGGAGCTTCTACATTCAGTTTCGTTATATTTAGGGAAATCATTCGGCATATAATATGGTGGAAGGCCTAATACAACAGCAGAACCAATTTTTTGCTTCGCAACAAACAAAGGAGGTACATTTTAGGAAGCAATACCTAAAACGGCTGATGCAAGAGATCAAAGATTGTGAAGATGCCATTTGCGACGCGCTCTATGCCGATTTTAAAAAGCCGAAGTTTGAGGCCTTGGCCACCGAGACCCAATTGGTGCTCGCCGAGTTAAAATATGCTATTCAAAAATGTGCTACATGGAGTCGTCCAACCCCCGTGGAAACTTCTTGGACCAATTTCCCATCAAAAGATTGGATACAACCCGAACCTTATGGCAAAGTATTGATTATTTCTCCTTGGAACTATCCCTTTATGCTGGCATTGGCTCCGGCTGTAGGCGCCATAGCCGCTGGAAATACGGTAGTGCTAAAACCTTCGGAACTAAGTCCAAATACCTCAAAAATCATCGCCGATATCATTGGAAAAGTGTTCCCACCAGAGTATGTGGCCGTTGTTGAGGGTGGAGTGGGGGTTTCTCAGGAACTTTTGTCCAAAAAATGGGAATATATCTTCTTTACGGGGAGTACGCGTGTTGGGCAAATTGTGTATAAAAGCGCTGCCGAACATTTGACTCCCGTTACGTTGGAACTAGGTGGCAAAAATCCATGTATTGTGGATGAATCGGCCCATCTTAAACTGGCCGCAAAGCGCATTGCCTGGGGAAAGTTCATCAATGCGGGACAAACCTGCTTGGCCCCGGATTATATTCTAGTGCATGATAGTGTAAAAGACCAATTGGTGGGGGAATTAAAGCAGCAGATTCAAAAATTTTATGGAAAAGAGCCGGAAGCTTCCCCAGATTTTGCCCGAATGGCCACAACAAAGCATTATCAAGAACTCAAGGAAAGCCTAGACGGACAGAAGTTGCTCTTTGGTGGGAAATGCAACGATGCGGACCAATATATTTCCCCCACTTTGGTGGATGAACCCGATATGCAGGACACACTGATGAACGGGGAGATTTTCGGCCCAATATTACCCATAATATCTTATACCACCGAAGCTGATCTGGACCGATATATTTTAAGTCATCCCGAACCTCTGGCACTTTACGTATTTTCCAAGAAAAGTGCATTTCAGAAAAAAATCATGTCCCGATACCGTTTTGGGGGCGGTGCTATAAATGATACTGTCATCCATATCAGTAATAAGCAGCTACCCTTTGGCGGGGTAGGGCAATCGGGAATGGGAGGGTACCATGGCAAACACTCCTTCGACCTATTTTCCCATCACAAGGCCGTGGTAAAACGTGCCAATTGGTTGGATGTACCCCTCCGATACGCTCCGTATAAGATTCCCATACGCTGGATCAAGAAAATACGACACTTGTTTTAGAAATGTCAAGAATCCATAATTTTGAACACATATCGTTGAGCATCAAACAATTATTGCGATAATCAAACGTTAAACTATGGTAAGGTTTGGGTTTGTGTCGTATCTTTAGGTCACACATCTAATCTTGAGCAAATGAGCCCTAAAAACACAACCGCGAAGTACCGAGTTACCGTTTTGCTGGAGGTATCCAAAAACTCAGAACATGTATTGGCCAATGCCGTGGAAATGGCCAAGGCAATCAACGCAACCATTGATGTTCTACACGTTAAGCCCGCCATCGATGTGGTTAAGCGGGAAAGTCAGTTTTCCGCCTTGGACACCATCTACAAGGACGACCGAAAAACCCGTTCCAAGATGCAGCGTATAATCCAAGATATTCAGAAAGGGGAGGGGCTTCCCATTAACTATACCTTGGTGTACGGAAATGCGAAGAGTACCATTAAAGAACATCTTGACCAACAACATTTTGATATCATAGTATTGGGCAAACGTAGGTCAATGTTGGGGCTTTGGAACGATAGTCTTGCCGATTATGTGGTATCGGAAGCCAATACCAATGTATTGGTTATGGATGAAGATCATAAATTCCATACGTTCAAGGATTTGAATTTGGGCTTTTTTGGGAATGAGGTACAGAATAAAGGTCTGGAAATCATTAAGGATTTAAAACGCGACAGTGAAAAGCCCATGCGATTGTTCCGTATAAAGAAGCATGATACCGCATACCAACCCCAAAGTTTATGGCAAAAAACAGTTTCTTATGAATTTACTGAAGGTTCCAATGCCATGGATGGTCTGGTGAGTTATCTATCCCGGACCAACACAGAATTGTTATGCGTACCCAACAAGGCACAGGCCAGGCATTTGGTCCGGAAATCCAATGTGCCGATATTTGTGATGGCTTAAATAAAATAGGGGAAGTATTATTGGTTTCTCTTTCTTTATACATTTTCTATTTTACATAATGTAAATTATAGTACAAATGTCGTCATGTTGTATTTTAAGGGTTTCGCCATCCGTAAGCTATAATTTTCCATTATGTAAAATATCCCTCATGTGAGCGTTATTTATTGAAATTTGCAACAGGGTCATGTATAATTCCAATTCGGTGTGCTGCGCACCGTTAGTTTTCATTTACTCACGTGCTAATTATTTTACGGGTGTTCGTGAATGTGCAAGCACATTTGTACCTATAATTTGTCGTTATGTAAAATAGCCGCTCGGCCAACAGCACATTGCTTTCATAAAAAGTAAATGCCCTTGCATTTATTTTTATACGCAATTCTCAGCCACTTGGCCAGCGCCATTAAAAGCTCAGCTTTTCGTATTTGTTGAAACCTTTGGTTTAATTGAAAATCTGGAAAAGAAAAATTTCAGGAAAATATCATCAGCTTGTCGCAAAAGCTTAAAATTTAGCTAGCGCATAAATTTCTAAGCACTTGCTAACTTTCCCTTTTTTAAAATAGCTTTTAAAAAGTTGTATTCATGAAAATAAAACCTGTAATGAGATTCGCAATGATAAATGCGGTTCCAAAAATATATTTCCATTGGGGTTTAGTGATCAAAACGACCAGATAGATAACTATGAGCAGTAATCCAACCAAAGTTGGTCCGATGACATAAATCAATCCTCCATGGCCTGAGCTAGCAGAAATATCTGCCATTAAAGCAATTGAAATTGAAAAAATAATGGAGATAAAGATTAGAACAATGAATGTGATACTAACTTCATCAAAGCTCTTTACCGGTTTTTCTAAATTCATTTCTATTAAAATTATGCTATATTCTCCTATCTTTTTTCTTGATAAAAAAGAAACAAAAAATCAAGAAGAAAATATGCTTCCACGCGCTCTTTGTGTCTTAATAGCTTCGCTACTTGGGCGTTTACGCCCACACAGGGCCGAACGTAAAGAAAAGGTCTGGTAGACCTTTTTAGTGAAGGAGCCAGATGGCGCGTTGGTGGCAATGCTCCATTCTCCATCTCGCCGAAAAAAGTAATCATCCACTGGATAATCACTTTTTATCGCGTGTGCCCAGCCACAAATTCACCCCGACGCCGGCCCGCATTTTCTTCTGGCCTAACTCTACCTTTTTAAAATGGGAACAGTTCTTTATCATTCAAAATTTTGTTGAAATCAGGAATGTTTGGTTGTAAAGCTTCCTGACCTATGAATTTATTATATTCCTCATCTGAAATTCCATTTTTTAAGGCTTTAAATGCTTCACGCGCATCATATTTATCTGGATCTTCTTTAATATCTGCAATATTCTCGACTATTGTTCTCATTACATTTAAATGCGTTTTGTAATATGGTTTTGAACTATCTAAATATGAGTTCATTTTATCGATAATTCCTCTTGATGAGTATTTGAGTAAGTTTGGATTGTTAAGATATCGGGAGCATGTTCCAAGACACGAATACATATAGATAAGAATTGTATTTTGCACTTCTTCAGAATAGTAGTGCAATTTATCTCCAAAAAGCTGAAATAATTTTTCAGCCTGTTCCCTACTGCCATTGGTTATTTCTTTTTCAATTTTTAACACATATGATTTGATTATATGTTCCGAAACAACTGTTTCTAATTTTTCCATACCGAATTGAACAAATGTTCTTGCTGAATAATTATCTTCTTCCTCGGAGTTAAGATAAAAGGAAATAAATTTTTGATACAATAAGTCTATTTCATTTTGGTTCATTTTATCCAGTATATGTCTAATTATTTTCCTGGAATGAGCATCTGTTTGGAGTTTGGAGAAAACATCTTCAGCTTTACTACCGTAGAGTTCAGGATGCTTGTGTTCAACACTATTTATAACCATATTGACAAGTCTACATGCTATAATTGCTTTGTCTTCATTTATTTCTGATTTAGACCTAAGCTCTTTATTTGGGTGAACATAATTTCTATACTCCCGAATTACAGAGCTTAAATCTTTTGTTGTTTTTGAGATTAGGCCAACAGATTCTGATAAATCTATAAGTTCAATAAACTTCAACTTGCCAATTTTATTTTTTGTAGTTCCGCTTGGCGGATTATTAAGCAGAAATTCAAGAAGTAATGCTTCGATTATGGAACCTGATAAAACCAATACTGCCTTGAATGCTTTAGCCTCAAGGCAATTATTCATTTCGATGTAATCACGAATTAGAATCCTTTTAAAAATCTGATCTTGTATAAAATTGAAATCCTGATTCATTTTATAGTTTAAGGTTGTTTATTTTATAATCTCATGCCCTATCTGCAAAACATTTCTTTATTTGCTCGGTACTAACAGCTCTCTAATATCCACACCCAGAGCTTCTGCAATTTCTCGCAAAGTTTCAAGTGAGGGTTGCATCTCATTTGTACACCATCGGGAAACAGTAGTTCTGCTCTTCCCTACTTTTTCGGCCAGCCATTTATTGGTTCTATCCTGTTCTGCAAGGACTACTCTAATTCTATTGATTGGCTTTTTAGTGCTCATATGAATCGTTTTACGTTAAATCTGTAGCATTTTAAACAAACTTAGTTCTCTAATTCGCATTTAATTATTAACTTTAAACGATAATTGTATTCCATTTTAATTTAATTATGCATCGTTTTAATTAATTTTTTAATATTAAAACGTATCATATCTGTCATTTATGCTTTTTTCAACAATTAAATAACCAACTCCATGAATCCCAATGAAATTAACCTACTTCCCCTACTCTCCTACTTTGTAGAATGCCATGAGGGAGATTTGCTTTCTTTTACTAATTGGTTGGACAAGGCCGTTTATATGTTCCACTATCTTCCCACAGATGCTTTTTCAGAAACGGAGCGCCAAAATGTTTGTCATGTACTTATGGAGTTAAAAGAAGCTGTTTTAAAAATCCATCTTGAGCAAACTAATTGTGCTTAAAGCCCATTCCACACACATTTCTTCCCCTACTCCGCAGGCTCGACAAATAAGTGTTCCATTACATTTATAAAAGGAAGTTTTTAGCTCAACTTTTCTGGAAGCTTGGAAAAGTAAACTTTGCTTTTCAAAGCAAAGAAACATATGGGGGTTACAAATTACGTATAGCCCAGCTATGGAAATACTTATTACTATTCTCCTAGTGTTCTACATTCCGAATAGCTTTTCCCTCCCCTATTGTCAATGCCGTTAAAGCAATTGGAAGATTCTGGCTTTGTACCGTCATCACATCCTGCGGCAAACCACCAACCGTCCACGGATCGTTTCAAATACCAAAATGAAACGGTATTTTTTGAACCATCCTTCTCAACCACCTGTACCCGGTAATGCCCGCCATTGTTTGGTGCGGCCACCTGTGCTTGCTGACCGGGCGGTACCAAAATACGTTCAGAACGTTCCCCAGTCTCCAAATTGAAGAACTCACTGTTCCTGTTCACAAACTCTAAGGTCAATCCAGTATATCTTTTACAAGTCCCATCATTTGAATTGTACAAAACTCCCTTTGCCCAACCAGCTGGAGCTTCCTTTAGTGTTTTGGCCGTGGAATTTGGTTTAGAATTCAACGGTTGTGGATCGGTGACTTTTTTTGGGGTCTCGTAAAACTTCCTCTTGTCATAGACGTATTTGAGTTGGTTTATTTTTCCAGGAACCACCACAACTTCTTTGGTATCGGAATCATTGGCATGTATAAGCTCCAATTGCAGTTCTACCCCTGCTTGCAGATCGGTAGTTACCGTCTTGTTTTGTGCTGTTAGCGAAGAAGCTATTGTTTTGCCGTTGGATAGATTTTTAAAAGCATATCTAAAATCAATGGGGTTGCCCGCTTGGTCCACTACATCCAAATTGATTCTACCGTACGGATTCAGGGTAATACTATAGGGGTCGTAGCTCGAAATGTTATGATAGGAAATGGTAGCTTCGGATACCCTGAAAAAACTCAAATCGATAGATTCCTTGATATGAATCTTATAGTTACCCGGGGCTAACCGTATGTCTTCGGATTTGCTGGGTCCATCGTAAACCACATGGCCATCGGAAACCCTTGCAATGTTGATGTAAGGGGTTATGGGTTTACCCACACCGTCCATAATGGTAAACTTGTAGGGATGTGGGTAAAGGGTATAGCTGAACTTTCTAAGTTTTCCAGGCTCCAGGACAAAATCCTTGACCTCTCTAGGTGCCAAAATACGTTTTAAGTCTTCCAATCCCAGATATAGGGTATCACCCGCAGGGAGGTCCAAAATAACCGGTTGGGTGGTTTCATTCTTGGCTTCGGATATCTTGCCTAGGTACGTAGTGGATCTCTCGATTTTACTCCCTTTGGAAATAGTATAGCTAAAGGGCATAGGGTTTCCTTGTGGGTCAAACACTTCCAATTGAACTCTTCCATAAGGTTTTACCGTGATCTGGCGAATGGAATCTTTGCTTGCAGAATTGGGTTTTATGACCTGTTTTTGGCTGTCCGGTATTTTATAACTCCAAAGTATAATATCGCTTTTGGACACTTGGTCAGGACCCGTTTGCTGTGGGATTCTAAGGAGATAGGTGGTTGGTAGGAGCATGAATTCCTTGTTGCCATTGGCAATCCCCTCAAACTTTTTTCTGTTACTGTTGGTACCGGTCCACTGCTCAACTTTAATTTCTGCCGGAAACTCCTTCCCCACACCATCCCTAACCGAAAAGCGATGCGCATAGGTTACACAGGGAGGGCTTTTCCAAACTAAACCATGGTCAGCCGCAGCATTGACTATCTTTTCCTTGTAGTAGAGAAGACCGGCACCAAAGGTGTTTTTGTTCATGAGGAAATCTTTTCGGTCTTCCCGAGAAAAGCGGGAGCTACATTCCACGTTCCGCATTTGCTTTTGGACTCTGGTCTTCAGGGTGTCGATGTAGTCATAAATGCTACGCTTCAACACTTTTCGCTGATAATGCTGCTGGTATACATGTTGATTGACCCGCAAATATTCATCCAGTTCGCCGATGGATTCTCTCATGAGCTGCTGTTCATGGTTGGCCCAAACGCCCAACAATCTAAAAATAAGGGTACTAACCCCTGCCCTGGCCCTGGAATACTGTACCTTGGTGGCATTGCCCGAACCGACCAAGGTCTTGAAATGCTCATTCAAGACTAAGGCATCTATACCAGATTTAAGGCTCGCATACACATTGGACCAGTTTTGGCTGCCGGTAATTTCTGTGACAGCATCAGTACCCCCATCTCGCTTGGCCACCTTGACCACGTTATTGAGAACGGTAAGATTGGCATCCGCTTTGTTCAGCAATTGTACTAATTTGTCACCTGTCTTTTTGGGTAACGGACCACTACCATTCTTGATATGGTCATAGATGGAGGGAATATCTGCAAGCAGCGAGGCAAACTGGGCTATGCCTTCCTTTACTATTAGTCTATTTTGCAGCTTGTTTTTAAACTCCTCGTTTGCTATTGTGGTCTCTGCATAGGTTTCAAAAATTTGTGTGGAAGCATAGATGCTGTAATACAGTAGATTTTGATATACCCTTAAGTCATCTTCTAGATTGTAGAGTTTGTGGTGGTACTCCCGTAAACTTTGGCAGGTCTGTTCCCCACACTCGTCGTTTACATCGAGCGGGTTTGAAGCATCCAGATCGGCAGCTATGGATTTTAAGGTGTTGAGTTCGATGTAATATCTGGCGTCCAACGTAATGCTGTCGGTTGGAATGGTTTTATGAAGTTTGGCGCTATGAGCGCTGATACTTATGGTGAAAAAAGTATACACTGCCAGATTGAAAATAATCGGACTTTTATGCATCAGTCCAACAAGCTTGATGAGTTTCTCCATGGTAAAATTGCTTTTGACCATAGCGAATTCAAAAAAAGAGAAGTTCTGGAATTTAAAGCTTTGAGGTTGGCAAATATGGTTTTGGCCTACAGCAACTTACAAAAAAAATACAAATATCAGCCATTGCAGAGCACACAATACATGTTCCCGCCCATAAAAAGAAACTCGGTCCAAGAACCCAATTGCGCACTTGCCCAACTCCTAAAAAAGAGTGGTATGATCAATTTTTGCTCACTGCTTGAAAGTAGGCTTCCGAATTACCGTTCTTAACGCCTACGGCAACCCCTCCTTGCAGAGACCACCCACGCTCTAAATAATTCCGGACCATTTTTTCCAGTTCATCTTTTTCTGTGTGATGTAAAATTTCATACCCCATGATTATAACTTTTAATTGTTTCTCTATGAAATGACAAATAATTGATTTCCAACATTATCTTATTCATCCAACCTGGCAAAAAACCGCCTTCGGATAGACCTTGGGGTTTCCCCAAAATAATCTTGCCACCAATTGCCCGTACCCAAAGGTCTAGGTGGGTCATTAGGCTTGCGCCATGCCAACGATTCCCTAAAAGCATGGTGGGTATGCAAGCGCATAAATTCTCCCAGATACATATCGGCCACCCGGGTATTGCCCTTGACCACCACCATGTTTTCATCGTTTTTGATGGTCGAGGCCTCACTAAAATTTGCGGAACCCGCCACTACAATGGGTGAATCCGACAAGGGGTCAATCAGCATAAACTTGTTATGCACGTAACGCACGTGGAAATTCAATGTGGTCAATTTCTCCTTGAGCCAACCATCGATTTTATGGGTTCGGACAAAATTGCCCACGGCAAACACATTTTCCTTTTTGTTTCTAAGGAGCTGCATCTTCAGTTCCTCGGCGGTTTTGTCTGCTGGGTCACGGAAACCCCGGGTGAGTTTGTCCAACAGGGCGACCCTGAACGGTGCCTGTCCATTTTCGTAAACATCCTTGAACACGTCGTTCATCCCAAAAGCAAACGTCATAAAAAGCCCTTCTTGGGCATTTTTGGCCAATTGTGCGTACCAATCCAACGCATCGATGGTTTTTCTGGGACTGAACACCACATGGGTGCCGTCGGTCAGGTTATTGACAGGAAGCGGTGAAAGGGCCTCCACCCGTTGCTTAAGGGTACTGCTCTTTTCCGGTTTTTCCACCAGGGCATCCCAATACAGTTTGAATTTTTGGGCCACGGCCTCATCCTCTACCACATGGGCCACATTGGAATGTCCATAAATGCCCCCTTCCGAAAAATTGGTGCCCCCGGTCCAGACCGATTTCGCCACGCCGTTGGTCACTTTTACGATAAACTTGTTGTGTGAGATATAGGATTTTGGACTGGTCCTTTCAAACGCGAAGGGATGGGTGTCCAACCCAAAAGTGACCATGGCCTCTTGGTTTTTAATTTTTGGGCTGTCCTTGCGGGCATCGTACACAAATTTTACCACTACTCCCCTATCAATGGCGTTTTTGATGAGCAACAACACCTTGTCATAATAAAATTCGTAGGCGGCAATGTAGAGTTCGTCCGTTCCGGGCGTACAACTGTTGATGTAGCTCTCCAAGGCCTCGTACAACCCTCGCGACAGCCACTCAAAAGCCTTGTCGTTGGGCACATCTTCCGGTCTTTGGTCCCCAAAACGGCGCACATATTCCTGTGAGGCTGCGATACCCCTGTTGAAATAGACATCTTGGTCGCCATTTTCGGGGCTCTCGGTGGTAATGTCCACCGAAACAGAACTGAAGTCCTGCAGATTGGCCGGGGTACCTTTCAAGGCCGTGACCGTGTAGGTATAGGTAAGTCCCGGTTTGGCCGAATAATCGGACCATTGGAACCCTTGAATGGGCTGCTTGCTGGTCTCGTACATGGATCCTGGTGGAAATCCCGGGTCGGTCTCTGGAAAGACCTTCATGCCCTTTAAATAAAAGGCCTCGTTCTCCGAAGGGCTCTCGCGGTGTATGGAAAAGCCCATAAGCCCCCCGCACTGGTTCTGGGGCAAGTGCCACCCCATCATCACCACATAGGTGCCAGATATCACGTTCAGTTTAAAGCCGTTGTTGGTGCCCGATTTTCTCATGACGGTTGTTTTTTGATGACCAAATAGATGTTCGGGGGAAAAATCAAGAAGGCTATCCTGACTCTTTAAAGATAAAAAATGTTTGCCGGAACGGATTGCAGAAAAACCTTAGAAATGTTGGGGGTTTTATCAAGTGTATCTTTCAGGTAAAGTCAAAAAAATACCCTAAAAGTATTATGATAAACTAGGATTGATAACAAACTTTCAATTTTTAGGTAGAAAAATTTTTATGCTTTTACCATATACTTTTATAGAACAAAACAATGTTTCTATATGTTTGAAATGCATCCCTAAAATTTTCGATTGCTTGTAAATCTGATATTGACTAGTTTTAAGCCATCCCGAATCGAAAAATCATCCAAAATGAGCTTAAATCCAGATGACCTACACCCCCTCCTCGCCTACTTTGAAGAATGCCACGAGGGCAATCTCCTTTCCTTTGCCCAATGGCTGGACAAGGCCGTTTACATGTTCCACTACCTGTCCATAGATGCCTTTTCAGAATTGGAACGGCAGAACACCTGCCACGTACTCATGGAACTTAAGGAGGCTGTTCTAAAAATCCATGGTGCATAAAACAAAAAACGCCTTACCCAAAAGAATAAGACGTTGTAACTATGCGGTGTTGTCTTCTAAAGTATTTCAACCAATTCCAGATCAAACACCAAGTCTTGCCCGGCCAAAGGATGGTTCCCGTCCAAGATAATGTCATCGGCTTCCACCTTTGCCACTCGGAACTGCTGTTGCTGTCCATCGGCATTGGAGCCTACCAAGCCCATTCCCACTTCGGGTTTGATATCTTCGGGCAATTGGGATTTGGATATTTTTTGAAAAAGCGATTCATTGACCTCTCCATAGGCCTCTTCCTTGGCTATGGTTATGGTTTTCTTTTCATTCACGGCCATATCAATAAGTCCCTTTTCAAACCCGGGGATAAGCTGACCTTGTCCCAAGGCCACTTCCAAAGGTTCCCTTTGCAACGAGCTGTCAAAAATTTGCCCATTGGTCAGTTTTCCGGTATAATGGACTTTTACCGTGTCGTTCTCTTTTACTTTACTCATAATTTTGGTTTACAGTTTTATAATCAAAACGTTGCAAATATATGAGGTATAAAATGGTTGAACGAAGAAGTTGGGCATTGGTTTGTCCAAATGGGTTCTGCCCATCCCAATTCACACCCTACCTTGCGTATTTCCCCTGTGCATAAGCGGCCAAAATACCACTGTTGGGGGTCTTACAGTTTTGGGGGAAATCAAAGAAATAGATACACTTGGGCAGACCATTCTCAAAAACAATCCGCACAGAGCCCGCACTGCTGCCACTGAATCCCCGAAACCGATAGTTGGCCCTGAGCTCCCTGGGCCTCCCCTGTCCGTCCTCAGAAGTGCTTACCCCGGAAATGCTCCCCGCCTCAAACCGGTTAAAGGCCCATGTCCTGGCCTGATCGGCAACGAGGTCTTCCACTAATTCTCCCAAATCCTGCGCTCCCGTAGGACCTCCCGACTCCTTCATCAAAGTATATTTACTGGCACCTTTCATCCGAATGGCAGGCTCGTTCAAAGCAAAGCGTTTCAGGTTTTCCTCAAAACGGCGCAAACCGGCACTGTTACAGGGATTCAAGGAAAAAATCTGTGCCATATCGTTTTGTAGCCCCTTCGCCCTGTGTACCATGTCCAGCGAATTCCCCATGGCATTGGGGTCGGTCATCATGGTCAAAGTAGTGCGTAGTGCATCGTCGCTTTGAATTTTTTCCACGACCAGTTTGGCGTGGTACAGATCGCGGCGTGCATACAAGCCAGTTCCCACCAGCTCCCAATCTATACAGACCCGGCTGGTCTCTATTCCGTATCCGTTGGTGGTTACCTGTTCCCTTGCACAGACCCATTTCATGATTTCCACCTTATCCGCTGGCAACGCACTGGGGCATTGGGCGCCAAAGGTTTTGAGATACTCCCCAAAGATGGTGGGAAACATCACATCTTCCCTTTTGATGTCCACACTTTCAAAATGACCCCGAAAAATGTAATCGTAAAATTCGGCAAAGTACAATCCATCGGTATTGAACACCAAAGACTGTCCGTCCAAATTGGGTTCATCTTCTGTTTTTGGAAGGAATGAGGTAAGGCTTATCCATAAAAAAAATAGGGTCAACAATGGAAAAAAGGCAATCTTGTTCCGCATTTCAATATATTTTTGGGCTACAACAAATAGGTGTCTGGGGGAGTCCATAAATATAGGAAAACTACGGAAGCCATCCGGACCAGACCCTGCCTTATTTCCGCAAAAATCAATATGACCCACGATCAGTACCGCTACATCCTATCCAATATCAACGTATTGGAGAGGTACATGTAACGGGCATAGGGCTTGGACCGCTCCCCAGCAAACTCATGGGCCTTCCCAAAATGATAGGTCGCCTTCTCTTGGTTTTTTAATTTGATGTAGTATTCTCCCATGGCCAGGTTGGCAATCCAATTATTGGGATTTTTATGGAGCATTTCGGACAAAATTTCAAAGGTTTTTTCAGGATTGCCCTCCAATAGCATAAAACTCAGAGGGTAGTAGTAAAAATAGGGAAAGCCCTCTCCCACTTCCAATGCTTTCTGCTCGTAAGTCTTACTTTCCTGCGACATTCCTTTTTGGGCCAAGAGTTCGGATTTCAACATCAGGTTACGGAACTCCTCTCCCATGGCAATGGATTTTTCGGCATAGTGTAAGGCCGCATCCACATTCTTGGTTTGGGTCAAGGTCAATTGTGCCAATTTGATGTAGTCATCAGAGGTTTTCTCTTCCTTTGATTTTAAATCGGAAAGTACATTGGCGGTAACATCCGTGCCGATGGTAATTCCACATTTCACTGTGGACCATTGCAATTCCAAAACGGCTTCTTCGGCCTCCCTTGTGGTGAACTCATAGGTGAGCCATTCCCGGTATTCACTTGGTTCAGGTGTTGCGGTAACCCGAAGGGCATCCTCTTTGGGGTCATAACTGAAACTTCCCCAACTTTCATGGTTCTTCGAAAAAATATAGGTCCACTCCCCATCCCGCACAAAAATGTGCAATCCGTAGGTGCCTTTGGCAAGGGGTTTTCCCTGTATCGTTACGTCATGGGTAAAAGTAATGGTGGTATTCTCGTTGGCCCCGGCACGCCAAGGGTATTCTACCCCATCGACCACAAAATCATAGGGTACGATGCCGCCAAAAATCTTGCGCTGCTTTGCAGCCGGACTGTTGTAGGTCACGGTTACATCGGTTGTGCCGATTCGCTGCATGATGCTGGCTCGCTGGCTGACCTTTGTGGCCACCAACATATCTTGGGCCAAGGCCATATGGCAACTTATTACTACAAAGTTTAATGCGATTACTAGAAATCGTAGGTTCATTTTTTATCGTTTTTTTGATGTGTTATTGTATTTTCAATCCTTTGGTATCCACAAATCTCCCGGTGACCAACCATCCGCCGAAATCCTCTGAAACGGCCAGTAAAAGTGTATTCTTTCCTTTTCTCAAGTGGAGATATGCCGCATCGAAGAGACCGATTGTGCCCAAATAGCGATAGTCCCGGGAACGGTATCTATTGTTGCCCTTATAAATGGGTTTGCCATTAAGGATAACCACTGCCCTATCACTGTAGCCAAACTCAAAGAGTTTGGTCATATCCGATGTGGCGTCCAGCTCAATTTTGGCAAATACAGTGTTGCCGGGGGTATCATTGAAGCGTTCCACTTTTCGGGAAATATTGGCGGCCGTACCTTCTTCTACCACGACGGATTCACCCCAAGTCCTGTCGGCAATGATTTGTGGGATTTTGGAATGATCATCCAACAATTGTTCCTCGAACTTATCGGAGAGCTGCCACTTCGGAACAAGTCCTTCAATGGGCTTGCGGTCCAAGGGCTTAAAATTCTTGAGTTCGTGCTTGGCCCTATCAATTTTGATGTTGGCCAGATGCATGCCTTGGGCATTTCCGCCATTCAACGAGATGCCGCCCTCCACGGGTTCATGGAACAATTGCCAAGAAAGGTTCGGTTCCTCTGAATAATCCAGAAACACTTGGGCCTTGTCTTCATGGACCACCAGTTTCACATGGGTCCAATCATCGTATTTGTATTCATAGGGAAAGGCATACTTTTCACCATAGTACAACTGCCACGGGGAAATCCCATTTGTCAAGGGAATGGCTTGGTTGGCATCTGGATTGCCCGCTTGGTGTGGACGAATGTAAAAGTGTTCGGCATCATTGCCGTTCATCCTAAAATAGACCCCCGGAAAGGCTTGAACTTCCTTTAAATAGATGTCGTACTCAATGGTGCCGTTCAAAAAATCGCCATCTTTTAGGATGATGGACCCCCCTTGCAGGTAAATGGACTTTTTGCCCTTAAACTCCTCCAAAATATAGGACTCCGCTTCAAAGTTCCAATTGATGGTATCCAAAGGAATAATGTCTTGGGCTTTCCCCAAAAAACAGCCCAAAAGGGCTATGATGATAATGCTCGCTTTTTTCATGATGAATGATTTATGGCCGAAAGGTCCCGTATTCCTTTGTTTTTGCGGAAACAATCCCGTGCAAGTTGATTCATTATGGTTCATGTATCGGATTTTTTCCAACATTTGCAATAGAAGAATATTCGCCTATGTATCCGGAGTATCCATTAGTGCAAAAATGTTTGTCCCAAATTGAACAAAGCCTTGGTTGGGGGCCTTCCGAACATTGGCACAACGATGTCTTTTCTGAATTGAGCGAAAAAATCCAAAACCAAACCCAAGTCCTTTTGAGCCCCACTACCCTGAAGCGTGTTTGGGGAAAAGTGAACTACAAAAGTGCCCCGAGTATCACTACGTTGAACACCTTGGCCCAGTTTGCGGGTTTTGAAAATTGGAGGGATTTCAAGAACAAGAACAAGAACAAGAACAAGGACTCCAAAAAGATCTCAGTGCTGAGTAAAGTGAATTCCAATCTGGGCATTATTATGTTGGCCGCTTCGGTAATGGCGGTGGTCTTTATCTCTTTCTATTCTTTAAAAGGCTCCCAACCCGATACGGAACTCAACACCTCCGGTGTATACTTCAACAGTAGGCCTCTCGCCAAAGGCCTTCCCAACTCGGTGGTCTTTGATTTGGATATCGATTCCATCCAATCGGATAGTATCTACATTCAGCAGTTTTGGGACCCCACCAAGACCATTACATTGGAAATGGGACAGAAACAGGCCACGGGGCAATACTATTATCCCGGGTATTTTAGGGCCAAGTTGGTGGTTGATGGCAAAGCCATTAAGCAACACGACCTGTTCATCAAGTCCGAAGGGTGGTTGGGCACTGTGGATTACGAACCCATTCCCAAGTATGTAGATGAAAAGGATATCCTACAAGGTAAATTGGCATTCGCTCCTTCCCTATTGGAAGAAATAAAGGCAAGCGACGAGCCCATTTCATCAACCTTCCATATAGTGGATGATTTTGGGGCCATTTCCGGGGACAATTTTAGGCTCACCACCCGTTTGAAAAACAGTTATCACGAAAAATGGGCCGTCTGCCAAAAAACCCAGATCATTATTTTGGGTACCAAGAGCAGTATGGTGATCAGCACCTCCATTCCTGGCTGTGTCTCGGAAATTGGGGTGATGATGAGCGATGTGTACCTCAGTGGCAAAAAGCACGACCTGTCCAGTCTTGGTGTGGATCTGTCCGAATTCAAGAACCTTACCCTTGAAGTACAGGAAAAGCAGTTGACCGTCTTCCTTGAGGGCCAACCCATTTTTACTGGAAACTACAACGAATCCATGGGAGACATTGCGGGCATGCGATTCCAGTTTTTAGGAGCGGGGGAAGTGGCCAAAGTGCATTTGCAAGATCTACTCACGGATAAAGTGATTATTGATGAGGATTTTAATTGACCTTTTTTTCAATAAGTCTACCGCTCATTATATCCCTTCCCATCCAAAATTTTTGGAAAACTTTTTTCAATCCGGGATATGCGGGTCTTGGACTGTTTGGGTTGGGAAAAATAGAGCATATAACCCCGTTGTCGCCCTGGGGTGAGGGCTTCAAAAGCAGTTTTGAATTCGGTATCCGTGTCCAGTTTGGTTTGAAGCTCTTCGGGCATTTCAAATTCTGAGGTCTTTTTCAACTTTACCTGTAACCCCGCTTTTTCCACTTCAATGGCTTCGTACAGATACGCTTTTAGGATAGGTTTCATTTCTTGGATCTGTGCTTCTCCCGTAAACCGAATTTGCCGTGCGGATTGTACGTTTTCGGTTTGTTGGACAAGAATTCCTTCGGCGTCCTTCAATAGTACACCTTTGTGGAACAACAGTGCGCAATAGTCCTTAAACCCGTGGATCAACACCACGTTCTTGCCATTATGGGTGTAGCATGGAACGCCCCATTTCAGTTCTTCAATCAATCCGCAATCCAAGATAATTTTCCGTAATTGCTTGTAAGCTGATTGCCATGGGGTATCTTTCTCAAAAAAGAAATCGACTTTTGGATTCATGCTGCGCAATATACCAAATCTTAGGCCATGGCCCGGGCAAAGCCTACAGTATCACGATAAACCTTGGGCGATATCTCCGCATTGTTCTTAAAAAACCGACTAAAATAGTGCTCGTCATCATACCCTAAATCAAAGGCAATTTCCTTGACGGATTTATCGGTGAGGTAGAGTTCCCGCTTGGCTTCAATGACAATGCGTTCCGAAATAAGGTTGGTCATGGTCTTGTTAAAGTGGTTCTTGGTCATCTTGGCCAACGCCTTGGGGCTGATGTTCAGCATATCTGCATACTCCCCTGCAGAGTGTTTGCTCTTGAAGTGGGTCTCGATAAGGTCCTTCAATTTTTGAAGGATAAAGGGTTCCTTTTCATCGGGGGTGTCCTGCAAGGATTCCGGTTGTTGTTTGGCCTTGGACCGTGAAGCCGTTATCAAGAATATCTTCAGATAGGAGACCAATAGCTCGTATTGGGCCAGATCTGCTTTCCGTACTTCAGATTTCATCTGGGAAAGGATCATTTCAAATTCCCCGCGGGTATCATCGGTAACGCAGAAATAGGACGGACTGTAAATGTTGTTGAACAACACCCCGTTGCATGCAATCTGTTCGTTGTGTTTATGGATGCAGAAAAAATCTGGATGGAAATTCAACACCACACCCTCTAATTTATCTTTTTCCTTGAGAGTAAAAGGTTGATAGGGCGTTAGGGCAAACATCGTATCGGGTGTAAAATCGAACTCCGTAAAATCTATTTGGGCGGTGCCACTCCCCTTTTTTATCCAGATCAAGGAATAATAATTGAATCGGTTGAGGGAACAGAACTGGCAATCGTCCTCAAAACTGGAAAGTTTAAAAGCAAGGTTCCCGGTCTGTTCGTTGATGAGCGTGTTGGTATTGTAGATGTCCATTTTTTGGTTTTACAAATTGAATATGTCACTTCGAGCTGTCATCCTGAGCGCAGTCGAAGGAGCTGTCGAGAAGTCTTCAGTCCCAACTGCTTAAATGAGGTCTCGACTGCGCTCGACCTGACAAACCTTTATTGACTATAATCGTCGTTCGGTTTCGGTGATCTGCAGGTCGTTGATGCTCGCGTAGCGTTTCTGCATCAATCCATGTTCATTGAACTCCCAGTTCTCGTTCCCGTACGCGCGAAACCACGCTCCTTCGGCATTTTGGTATTCGTATTCAAAACGAACTGCTATTTTATTGTCGGTAAAGGCCCACAATTCTTTCTTCAATTTGTAATTTTTTTCCTTTTTCCACTTATCGGTCAAAAAGGCGACCACCTCTTCCCTCCCATTTACAAACTGGGAGCGGTTGCGCCATTCGGTATCCACGGTGTATGCCTTGGACACTTTTTCGGGGTCTTGGCTGTTCCAGGCATCTTCTGCCAATTGTACTTTTTCTTGGGCCGTTTCCTCGGTAAAGGGAGGCAACGGAAATTTTTTCTCTTGTGTCATTGTGCGTGTTTTTGTGTGTTGAAAAAAGGGCAGCCCGAAAAACATCGACCTGCCCCTAAAAATTATTTGCTGTTCTTGACCTTGGGCCAGTTGGCATGTGCCGCTTTTTCCAATTGGGTGGTGCGGTTGCTCCAATCTGGGAAGGTGTTGAAAGGTTTCCCGTTGAAATCGCCATTGAAAAACAGATACAGTTTTCCATCGATGATGTCGAACGTCTCTGGATTGATAGGGAATTTGGCTTGTTTTTCGCCTACTCCCCAGGCACAGTACCCATCAAACTCGGGCAAATAGCTGCTGGGCGATTTGGTAAAGGCGTCCTTATTGGCCTTGCTGGCAAAATAATAGGTTGCCCCGTTGTGCTTGGCCGCATGGGCCTTGGTCCCTTTTTGTGGCGTTCCGGAAAAATAGGCCACCACATCGTATCCGCCAATGGCCAAACCATCTGCGTTTACGGGATCGATCTGTGCTTGGGCAAGGGCTCCCCATACAAGGGCCAATCCCAATAGAATTACATTTTTAATTGTTTTCATGATTCTTGTTTTTATTTGATTTGCGTGATTAAACAGTCTGTGCCTCCACTACCGGAAAATCGATATCGGTGTTGGCGGTGTTGTTGAAATAGTTGGTAAGGACGTTCAGGGCCACATGTGCCACGATCTCACCCACGGCACCATCCGAATGGCCGGCAGCTTTAACGGCGGCTACATCTTCGGCACTTACCCTACCGCGTTTTTCCACCAAAGTTTTGGCAAAAAAGAGTGCTGCGGCGATCTTGGGATCTTTGTTCTTCCCTTCGCGGGCCATTTCCAAGGTGGTGGTGTCAATGCCCACCAATTTTTCCCCGATAAAGGAGTGTGCGGACAAACAATAGTTGCAGGTGTTGGATTCCGCTACCGCCAAGGCGATAAGCTCTCCCAATTTTCCGCCTAGGCTTCCTTTGCCCAAGGCATCGCTCAGGTTCAGGTAGCCTTCCAGAACGGCTGGGGAATTTCCCATGGTGCGCATCATGTTGGGCACCATGCCCAATTTGCTCTGGATACCGTCAAAAAGTTCTTTGGACCGTCCGGTAGTTTCCTTGGGTTCCAATGCTTGTAAACGTGTCATAGTCTTGTTTTTTATTATGGATTAATGATGGTACAAAGTTGCGGCGCGGGGTCGTGGGATAAAATGGACAAACTTCACATCCTCTTGGACATTTTTCCCGAAATGTCCATTTGCGCCAAAAGCAAAGGGCCAGACATAAGTCTGGCCCCTTTCCAACCGCACCATCACACTAAACACAGAATTTATTTTTTATGCATTTTCAGCTCGCCCACCAATTCTTGGGTGGTGTATACCTTGCTACTGATCATTTTGTAGTTGGTCTGTGCAGCTTGGTCGCCATCCAGTCCGGGGAGTTTGGCCGAAGCAGTGGCATCGCCCACCACGGCAACCTCAAAACCGTTCTCCACAAGTTCCCTCATGTGCGATTCGGCACAAAGGTTACCGGACATTCCGGCCAAGATCACCTTGTCTATCTTCTGTTTGCGCAGTTGCAGGGCCAAGTCGTTGGATTCGGAACCAAAAACCTTGTGTGGGCTGGTCACCACTACCCTATCCTTGTTGATGTACTTTTTGTAGCGGGGCAACCAGTCGGCGCCGGAACCTTCAAAACCTTCCACGTTCAATTGGTCCCCACGATCGAACATGGTAATGTTGTGCATGAGTTTTTCCAAGACCCCTTCGAACTTCCACACGTGATCGTGCTCGTAGTAGTAGTGGGGAGAAACAAATACGGGAATGTTGTGCTCTTCGCCCAACTTAAAGATCGTTTCCAGGTTCTCAATGGTGTTGTTCTCCTGTACGCTCTGTCCCACGGCACCCCAGGCCACGCCATCGGGGCTAAGGAAATCGTTCTGTGGGTCGGTGATCACTATGGCGGTATGCTCGTCTATAATGAAACCGGGTTCTGGCAATTGGGCAAAAAGCCCTGTAATGGTTGTAGTAAAGACTACTAGTGTTGTGAATACATTTTTCATGGTGTTTGTACTTAAAAATTATTATACTTAATTTGATGGTACAAAGTTGACGCGATCCATAACCTCAAAAAATGGACGATGCACGCCACTGAATGGACAATTTTCCAAAGGCGCATTGGCCAGCACATTGCAGACTTGTATAACTTGTATAATTTGAGATTATGAACGTACGGCTCACCAAGGAACAAAAGATCAAAGTGCTCAACGCCAGGGACATTTACAGCATTATGCAGCAGGTATTGCTGCGCGAGAACAAGATCCGCCGCAACCAGGAACATTTTTGGGTGGTGGGGCTCAACAACATCAACAAGATCATGTTCGTGGAGCTGATCAGCTTGGGTGCGGTGAACCGCATTACCGCCGAACCTCCCGATGTCTTTAGAATGGCGATCTACAAACTGGCCAACAAGCTGGTGATGGTACACAACCACCCCAGCGGGGCGCTGGAGGTGACCGACCCCGACCTGATCTTTACCGACCATATGCTAAAGGCGGGCCAACTGCTACAGATCGAGGTACTGGACCACCTGATCATTACCGAGGAGGGCTATGTGAGCTTTAAGGACCTGGGGCTTATGGACAAACTGAGCGAAAGCGGCCTGTTTGAGATCACCAGCCCCGAACGCCAAGAACTGGAAGAGTTTAAACTGGAAACGGAACGCAAGCGGGCGAAAAAAGAAGGGTTAAAGGAGGCGGCTAAAAGGATGAAAGCTGATGGCGTAGATCCCGAAACCATTAAAAAGTATACGGGGTTGAGTATGAAGGTTATTGGGGGGATTTAAAATAACTCAAAAATATTATTTTAAATTCTTTATTTGTTCCTCTACAGGTTCTAAATATTTAAGATATGTTTGCCTACTAACATCTTCTCCGTCCAATAATGCTTTTAATTCCTGAATAATATCTCCACCTTTAAATGAATCAATAAATCCTTCATGAATAATTTTCTTAACATTTTCGTCACCCCATTTTAAGTCTTTATTCAACTGGTTCACAACATCTTTTATTAAAGGACCCTCACAGAATAAATCAAAAAAACCTGTCTTCTCAAATAACTCAAGACATTCCCTTACAGATTTTATAGACTGCCCACCCTTTTTAAACAACAAAACAGTTGGATACTGTTTGAGCACTTCTAATTGATCAGCATATGCACTATGAATAAAAATTGGTATTCTTCTGTTCAAATAACACCATTTTATATCCTCTAAGATTTCAAAATCCATTATTCCTTCATCCTCCTCTTTCTTTTGAGCCAAATCAAAAACTACTGCTTTTACATCGTCCCAATTATCTTCAGAATAGATGTATTCTCTCAATGTATCCAAAGAAGTAAATTCAATCGGAACTAAGCCTAGTCTCAACCTTCGAACACTTGACTTAATTTGTCTAACAATTGACTCTTCATCATCATAGATTAAAATTTTTCCCATTCGTTTCAATTAAATATTTTTCCTTAATCTAAATGCTGGCCCATAATCTCTGTTTTCAGCGAATATTGACCAATCATTTTTTTCAAGGATACTTCTAGTATATGTCAATCCAAGACCACTTTTATTCTTCCCTGGTTTATTAGAAACACCATATTCAAAAATAATATCAATAATTTCTTCAGCAATTAAAGGGCCTGTGTTACTTATTACCATATCTTCACCTTCAAGACTAAAGAGAATCCTTTTATCATTGTTGGAATTAGTTTTAAGCCAAAAAATCGCATTATTTATTACATTCAAAAAAGAAATCCATAATGCATATTCATTATCCACTATAAAATAATTTTGAAGAGATTGATCAATATCAATGGTAATATTGTGGTCACTTATATCTTTTTTGTAAAGTCTCAGCACTTTAGAAAATGAAGTTAATGGTTTAAATTTTCTACTGACAGATTTTCCTATCGCAGGCTCTAAGGAATCTTTCAGGTCATCTAATGTAGCAACTGCTTCTGAAATGAAATCTAATTGAATTAAAACTCTATTTCTTATTTCAACAGGCTGTATTTCATCACTAGAATCATGAATAGCCAATTCTGCTCCACCTAAAATGGTTATAGGTTGCGCCAACTCATGATATAAGAGTTCCAAACTACTACCTAACGAAGCTAGCTTTTCGGCAAGTGTGAGTCTAAATTCTGCATTATCTAAGGCAGAATTTGTTTCCTTTATAAAATCCCTTGTTCGATTAAGAATAGATGTATTTTTAATATTCTCATTGACAAACTTTAAGTATTCCTCAGATTCGGGCCTAACATTGAATTTTACAGTAGGTCTACCTAAGTTCTTATTCAACCTATAATTGTATCTTAATTGTCCTATTTCTTGCATAGTTCTCAAAAGCATACCCTTAAGTTGATTGAATGCCCTGTTTTCATAAAATCCTTCCCTATTTGTTTTCTCCTTCAATCCGTCATTTTGTGGTGAATACAAATAAACATAACCAAGAACAAGGTTTGGGCCAATATTTTTACCTGGGTCTTGAACCCTTTTTTGGCCAAGTCCAAGCCAATCTTGAACTCCATCTATATCACCATATGGTTTCACTCCAAAACCATTTTTTGATATCCGAAGTCCAAGTAAATTAGAAAGTGTTTTCTTTGTTTCTGATGTATTTGAATTTAACAACCTACCTAATTTTTCTATAGCATCTTTCTCCCTGTCATAAATTCTTATATCAAAAATAAACTCACCAATATCCTTATTTCTATCAACATCAGACAACTCAAGAACTTCTATCTTTTCTTTCCTTTTTGACTTTACTTTATTATAATCGGAAACGTCGAAATCTAAATTCTCTGAGAAAGATTCGCCTTCTATTCTATTAAAATAGAAATAGCCTTTCAAATGACCATCATTATCAATCTTTCCAATTGCCCTATAGCTATATCCATCTAAAATTCTTAATGCAGTAACTTGATGTAAATAAAAATAGCTTGAATCTCCATCAAGTAGATTTGTTCCAAAATTCAGTTCAAAAGTGCTCTTTTCATTTGCAATCGAAACTTTATTGGACAAAACACCCTTTTCCATTAACTCTCTTTGTATAATGTCATTCATGGCCAGCGGTGTAATTAAAACGCCAAGCGATTTCATTATACTAGTATCTTCAAACTTTAAATCATTTTCACTTTTACTAAATTCATCCAGCATTAAGTTATGAAGGCTATAATCTATGTTTTCGATGACAATAATAGTTCCTTCCAAAAAGTGGCCACAATGGCTAGAATTTAAAAATGAAATTAACTCCTCATTTTTATCTTGATTTCTCAATGAGAGATAATCATCTTCCTCAAACAATTTTTTATACTCCCCTATTTCATCACCAGGGAAGTCAATTTTATTGAGCAAAACTTCCTCATGAAATTGATTAGAATCAAGACTTAGCCAATTATATAAATTACATCCATCGGTTTTCGATATCACTGTTAATCTTTGGCCTAATGCCATCGCAGCTAATCTTCCAATGCCTTTATTCCCTAAAAATTTTCTTTGAAAAACCTCACTATGTGTTTTCTTTCTTTTGGAACTCACAGAGGGTTGCAACCATTCACCGAACAAAACATCTGAAGACATTCCTGTTCCATTATCCTTTATAATAACAAATGAATCTTCGACGCTAGGCTCGATATGGATATAAACATCAACACTTATTGCATCTGCATCATATCCATTTTTAACCAGTTCATTTATTGCTGAAGTTGGGTGCCCGATAAGTTCTTCACCCATTTGTATGATTGACCTTGCTCCTGGTAAAAATGAATGCCTTCGTACTTCTATCATAAATCCCTTTTTATGCATTCCGCGATACTTTTTGCCATTAAAGGAGGTACAGCATTTCCAATCTGTTTAAAAGCAGCACTCCTTCCTCCTTCAAAATAAAAATCATCAGGAAAAGATTGGATTCTAGCTGCCTCTCTAACAGATAATGATCGTACCTGTTTCGTGTCAGGATAAATATAATGGTGCCCATCCTTTGCTATATGTGCCACCATGGTATGAGATAAACCTTCTGCATCCACAACCTTAAATCTATCTAAAAAGGATTTTTGATTTTTATGTGTTTTTAGTTTTTCCGGTAAGTCAGGATACTTAAGTCGTTCTTTGTTTTGCCACTTTCTAATGGCAATTTCATAAATAGATAAATCTCTTTGGTTATGTGGCCTTGCTATGTGCTGGGAAACAAAATCTACTCCATTTCTTATGTCAAATTCTTGCAAATAATCAGTAGTCCCAGTTGAATATTCAGAAATGTTGTTCTCTTCACCTGGTTTTAAAGATTTTAAATCGGATAAAATATCTCTAACCTTAAAATCATGTTCAACTTTATGAAACTCTGGATATTTAAAGTCAATATCCTTTCTCCAACCAATAAGAACAACCCTTTTTCTTTTCTGGAGAACGCCAAAATTCTCCGAATGTTGAATAGAATAATCCAGATTATAACCCACGCGTTTGAAATATGCCCTCATGTTTTTAAAATACATCCCCTTTTCAGCAGAGATAAGTCCTAAGACATTTTCAAAGACAAATATTTTAGGCCTGTAGTTTTTTAAAAACTTTGCATATTCCTTATAAAGGTAGTTTCTTGGGTCATCCTTCATCCCTTCTTTATCCCTAGCCCTTCCAACCAAGGAATATGCCTGACATGGAGGACCACCTATTACAAGATCAATCTCCTTATTACCTGCTAGTTCATCAATCTTGTTAAAAATATGCTTATTGTTCTTGCCTCCAATTTCAATATTGAGCACGGATTCTGTTAACAATTTATCTCCAAATGATTCAACTAACTTTTCTCGAGAAATAGCTCTGGTAAGATAATCGTAATAACAATCTAATTTATTTTCAGATTTTAGTTTATGATAGACAAGCCTAGTTTCGAGTGTACTACAAGCATGCTTATCTATTTCAATATGAGCAATAGGATTGAAACCCGCATTTATAAACCCTTCAGATAATCCACCTGCACCTGAAAATAAATCTACAAAATTCATACCGTTGGTTATAAAAACCAATAAAAGTAGTATAGTTCTTAGTCAAAAAGAAGGAATTACGCAAATAATTCGATATGGAACCAGTAATTTTTTAATAATTTGTAGATAAAATAAAGGAAGACCCTTCAGCCTTCCCTTTTCTCAATTCATATTATTTAAATTAGTTACGGCCAATACAGTTCCGGCAGCCCCGCTTCCTGTAAGAGCGTATTGTACTGGGCCACGTCTTGGGCCTTTATATGTTGCAGCTCGCCCTTTAGGGCGGTCCATTGCGCCAGATAGTCACGGGTAACATCGCGCATGCCCTGGCTCACGGGCAAATTGCCCTGTCCGATCTCGTTCAAAAAATCCTTGAACTTGATCAATAGCCGCGCCTCGAACATATAATTGCTCTGGTAGGTGCGCATTTCCTTTTGCAAGATCTTCGCGATCCACTCATCCACGGCTTGGTCCAGGGCCTTGCCCTTTTCCTGCAATTGGGCATCCTGGGTCTCGCCCAGCACAAAATGCAGTTGCTGTTTGATCTTCCGCAGGTCGCGCACGCCCTTGGCCATTTGGGTGGCGGCCTCGTAAATGGATCGGGAGAGGCCATCGCGCTCGGCATAGGCGGCCTCCACGTTCTGCACACTGGTCTTGATCCGCGGGTCCACGGTTATGGCAAAATTGCGGGTCTGCACCTGGTCCCCCACGGTAAGGCGCACTTGGTAGTTGCCGGGGGCGGCATCGTAGGCGCTCAGGTCGCGGTTGGTGGTATGGAGTTCGGTAAGGCAGTCAAAACGGCCCACTTTCATGTTCCAGCTATAGCGGTGGGCGCCAAGGCCCTTTTTCAGTTGGGGCTTTACCAAGGTATCGCAACCGGTACGGGAGCGATCGGTATACTCGGCATGGATCACGGTGCCGTTGCCGTCCAAGATCTCCAACGCCATGGGGGTGCCCTCCCCTACGGCCTTGTTGTTCAGGTAATGTAGCTGTACGCCCTTGGGCGGGTTCTGGCCATATCCGCCATCTATGCTGTAGGCCACGGAGAGCTCAGCATGGATATCGCGGGGTTGGTACAGGTAATGGTCCGCCGCGGCCACCGCATCGGTGATCTGGTGAAGGGGCGTAAGGTCGTCCAAGATCCAAATGGCACGGCCCTGGGTGGTCACCACTAGGTCCTTGCGCTGCACGCGGAGGTCCGTAATGGGCACTTCGGGCAGGTTGTTCTGCAGGGGCAGCCACTGTTGGCCATCGGTAAAGGAGACGTACATCCCGGTCTCGGTCCCGGCATAGAGCAGTCCCTTGCGGTCCGGGTCCTCGCGCACGCTACGCGCAAAGGTGTCGCCGGGAAGCCCGTTTGTGATCTTCTGCCAAGAGGCGCCGTAGTCGGTGGTCTTGTAGATCATGGGGGTAAAATTGTTGAGTTTGTAGCCCGCCACCGCAATGTAGGCCGTGGCCGCATCGTGGGGCGAAGGTTCCACCACATTGATGATGGCTTCGGGCAATCCTTTGGGGGTGACGTTGGCCCAGGTCTTTCCGCCATCTTGGGTCACGTGCACCAGCCCGCAGTCGGAGCCTACCCACACCACCCCTTCGCGCAGGGGCGATTCCTCTATGTTGAAGAGGTTGTTGTAGCTCTCGGCCGTGATCTGCTCATTGGTGATGGGCCCTCCCCCCTCACCTTGGTGGTCCTTGTTGTTCCGGGTAAGGTCCTCGCTGATGGTCTCCCAAGTGACACCACGGTCGGTGGATTTCATCACGTACTGCGAGCCGTAATAGATCACATTGGGGTTATGGGGCGATACGATCACGGGACCGTTCCAGTTGGCCCGAAGCTTTAGATTCTTGGGCTGCTCCCCACTGATGCGCTCCGGATAGGGCCGCACCATGCGGGTATTGTCGATATCGCGGTCCCACTCCACAAAATTGCTGGCAAAATAGGTGGAGTACACAAAACGGGGATTGTTGGGGTCCAGGGCCACAGTGGAGGATTCCCCGGCGCGCATCACG
Source organism: Flagellimonas algicida (assembly GCF_049629585.1). Taxonomy (NCBI): domain Bacteria; kingdom Pseudomonadati; phylum Bacteroidota; class Flavobacteriia; order Flavobacteriales; family Flavobacteriaceae; genus Flagellimonas; species Flagellimonas algicida. The sequence continues at coordinate 880,614 of NZ_JBMYIX010000001.1, forward strand.
TCCCAGTGCATCTCCCCAATGCCGTCGTCCATGACCCGGCTGTCTATGGCGATGGTGCTGTTGTCTTGCTGGCCGGAGTACACCCGGTACGGATGGCCGTTGTCCGTCAACGCGCGGTAAAACTGCCCGGTGGGCTGGTTGTAGATGCTGGACCACGATTTGCCGCCGTTGTAGGTGACGGCCGCGCCGCCATCGTTGGCATTGATCATAATGTTGCTGTTGTTGGGGTTGATCCACATATCGTGATGGTCCACATGGGTGAACGGTTCCCCGCTAAAGGTCTTGCCCCCATCAATGGATTTCATGGCGAAGCTGTTCATGACCCAGATTTCGTCCTCGTCGTTGGGGTCGGCGATCACGTGGATGTAGTACCACGGCCGTGCGAAGGTCGTGGCATCGTTGCTGGTGTGTTTAAAGGTTTCCCCGGCATCATCGGAACGGTAGACCCCGCCCTCGCGCTCCTTGGCCTCTACCACCATGTACACAATGTTGGGGTTTGCTGGCGATATGTCGATGCCCAGTTTGCCCTTAAGCTGGGGCAGGCCCTTGCCGGTCTCTTTCCAGGTCTTGCCGCCATCGGTGGTCTTGAAGACCTTGCTGTTGGGTCCACCGCTGGTAAGCGCCCAGGGCTTGCGCTGGAACTGCCACGAAGTGACCATCATAAAATTGGGGTCCTCATCACTTACGGTCATGTCCACAATGCCGGAGTCATCGCTTACATATAAAATCTTTTCCCAGCTTTCCCCTCCGTTTTTGGAGAGGTAGAGGCCACGGTGTTCGTCCTTGCCCCAAGGGTTGCCCTGTGCGGCCACGTAGACCCAATCGGGATTCTTGGGATGTACGTACACCTCGCCGATATGACGGGTCTCGGCCAGGCCGATGTGTTTCCAGGTCTTGCCCGCATCGATGGATTTGTACATGCCATCGCCATGGGAGGTCTTTACCCCACGGATGCAGGATTCGCCCGTGCCCACATACACAATGTTATGGTCCGATGGGGCCACGGTGATATCACCAATGCCCGTGGTGTTGAAAAAGCCATCGGAAATGTTGTTCCAAGTAGCGCCGCCATCGGTGGTTTTCCAGAGGCCACCGCCCGTGGCACCCATATAATAGGTAAAGATGTCGTTGGGAATCCCCTCAACGGTGGTTACCCTACCGCCCCGGAAAGGGCCGATGTTGCGGTAGGCCATGGAGCCATACAGGGATTCGGTGATGTTGGGTGTGGTGCTTTTCCGCTGTCCGAAGGAAAAGGGGGCCATGCATAGGCATGCCAAGCAAAGGAAAGTGAGTTTTTTCATGCTGAGGTCGGTCTATTTTGAATTAGTCGTTGTGCAAGGTGTTGGTTTTCTTACACCTAGGTTATGAAAATAACAAATTGGCGGGACAAAAAGCTACCCCAGTATGAAGAATTTTTGGGGTTTTGAAACGCAGAATAATGCCTCCGTCAATTCAAATGGGTCATTCATCAATTAAAACGGGCCATTCATCAATTGGGAGTGCGCAATACCCCATGACTTTGTTAGCTTTCCAAAAAATTTAGGAAAATGACTACTCTAGAAACTATAAATACCCTACAAATTTTTTGTCTTATTTGTGTTGGACTCATCATCTACATCTTTGGATTCATCCATGGAACAAGTTGGAAAAGGAAAAATATCCTTTAGTGACAATACTCACTGACGGATTCCGTTCCTCTTAAACCAAATCAACCTAAAATAATCGCCATTTCTTTTACTGACCCGACCCCGAGACGGACACTCATCCTGTGCCGAAACCTACAATTTACCATCGCCATAACACAACAGCCGCACGGCGACATCCAATACTGTTGCTGGCGAAGGCCAAAAAGCTCCTTGGAACTGCCCTGCTTTGTCCTGAAAAACGGACGCATGAAAAAAAGCAAGGGAAAGGATAAGGCCGAGTTCATCTTTGAGCACGGCAAATGGACCTATACCATTGAACGTATTGTATCCAGGAGCAGATATGGCAAAGCCTCCCATGTGTTTTTGGAAATCTCCAGTGAGGGAAATCCATCAAGCACATGGAAAATGGAGGATTTTACCCCTTCCAATCCCTAAATTTTTTGTCTAGGTTACTGCTGATAGGTGACCCGGTAGATGGCATTGCCCACATCGTCGGAAATCAATAGGGAACCGTCCTTCATGAACAAAAGGTCCACGGGACGGCCAAAGGCCTCCTGTTTCTCTTCGTCCAACCACCCATCGATAAAGGGCTCGTAGCTCACGGCCTCGCTGTTTTCCAATTTCACCAAAGTGACCCTGTACCCTACCTTGGAAGACCGGTTCCACGAGCCGTGTTCGGCCACAAAGGCATGTCCCTTGTATTCGGTGGGGAACATGGAGCCGGTATCAAACTTCACCCCCAATGGGGCCACATGGGCACCCATGGCCTGTGCGGGTGCCACAAAATCGGAGCAAGGGCGCTGGTCTCCAAATTCGGGATCTTTCACGGTGCCACCATGGCAGTACGGATAGCCAAAATGTTGTCCCGCCTCGATCACCCGGTTAAGTTCTCCCGGAGGAAGGTCATCCCCCATCAGGTCACGGTTGTTATCGGTGAACCATAATTCCCCTGTTTCTGGATGCCAGGTAAACCCAACGGTATTCCGAACACCTTTGGCGTAAATCTCGCGGTTGGTTCCATCAGCGTCCATACGGGTAATGGTGGCAAAGCGCTCGTCCTCACTGCTTCGCTCGCAAATGTTACAGGGAGCACCAACGGGCACATACAATTTTCCATCCGGACCGAAAGCGATATACTTCCACCCATGATGGAACTCTGTGGGATAATCGTCATAGATCACCACAGGCTCCGGCGGATTGGCCAAATTGTCCTCAATATTGTCATAACGCAAGAGCTTGCTCACCGCAGCCACATACAAAGACCCATCCCTGAACGCCACTCCATTGGGCTGTTCCAAATCGGAAGCGATCTCAAAAATCTTCTCGGCCTTTAGGTCGCCGTCCAGATCTTGCAGGGCATATACCTTGTTTTCATTACGTGTTCCCACAAAAAGAGTCCCTTTGTCCCCTATAGCCATGGAACGGGCGCCCTCCACATTCTCAGCATAGGTGCCAATCCTAAACCCTTCGGGGAGGTTCAACAACTCCAAGGGCAAGCTGGATTCGGAAGGTGTGTGGATAACCTCTGGTTCGGTTTGGTCATTGGCTTGTTCCTCATTGGTTTCCTCCTTTTTTCCATTACAGGAGAAGACCATAAAAGAAATGGCCGATGCAAGAATCAATTTGTAGGGTACTTGGGAATATTTCATCACGCTATTTTTAAGTGCTATGGATTTCTTGCATAAAGCTATGACAAAAAGATGTAATTCAAGACTAGGAGTAAATTATTCCGGGTTATAAGGCTCCCATGTGCCATCATACCAGATAGGTCCCCTATGGGAGCTTACAACACTGATATTACTGATTTGGGATGGGAACACATGGGCGGTCACTTGATAGTTCTCCACTCCCTCGTTTACCGAAAATTGAATAGTATATCCGTCCCCCTTTTTGGTAGGTTCCACAGTGAAGTCCTTGGCCAATCCCTTAAAATGGATTCCCCCTTTACGTGGATTGTAGGCACCCCCTATTTGCCTTTGACCAAAATAAGAGAGGTCCGCCATAACGCTATCTTGAACCACCCGCAAGTAACTGCCACTTCCGGTAATGTCTATACGGTTAATGGAGCTGCCGGGAGAAATCAATCCTGCATTGGCAATACTGGTCAAGGCCTGATCGGGCATGGGTCTGGCCCAACGAGCAGTGATATCAATGGATTTTTGTGAAATAGCGTTGTTCAATGCTTCCAATTCTGCAGTCGAAACTTTGGACCCAGGGTTGGAGGCACAGCCTGCGGCCCCTAGTATCAATACCACGAATATATATTTTATAACCGTCTTCATTGCAATGGTTTAAGGTCTTTACAAAATAATCAATCCCTGAAAGATTTCCGATTTAAAGAGTATATTTAACACCAAACCAGACCTCATTTTATGAAAATTGCCTTCGGAAAACCCTTTGTGGTCTTAGCGCTGTTGAGCGTTTTTTTTGCGTCATCACAACAAACCCCGACCCAAAATAACAAGCCCACTTATTTTGCCACGGAACTTGAAACCGACCCTCAAGTGGACGGCGAAATCATCAATGACCCTCTATGGCAGAACATTCCTGCCATAACGGATTTGATACAGATAAAACCCAATTACGGGGAAGCGGTCTCGGAACGGACCGAAGTACGAGTGGCATATACGGCAACTACCTTTTATGTGGCCGTGGTCTGTTACGACAAGAATGCGAAAGGAATTGTGGTCTCGGACTCTAGACGCGATGCGGACTTGAACGACGAGGATAGTTTCCTTTTTATCATTGACACCTACCATGATAGGCAAAATGGCTTTCTTTTTGGCACCAATGCGCAAGGGATGGAATATGATGCCCAAATTGACAATGAGGGTAAGGGGAACAATAATGCCAATCGGCAACAGGGCGGTGTCATTGGGGGCACCAACCTGAATTGGGATGCCACTTGGAAGGTACGCTCGCAATTGGGTGATTATGGCTGGAGTGCCGAGTTTGCCATTCCCTTCCGATCCCTGCGCTTTGCGCCGGGCAAAGACAAGACTTGGGGACTCAATTTTCAGCGTAACATCAGCAAAAACACCGAAACCGCATACTGGACCTCCCTCCCCTTGGGCTTTGACATGAAACGTTTGTCCTTGGCCGGAAACCTAAGCGGATTGAACCTGAGAAATCCCGGCAACCTGAAACTGATTCCCTATGTGCTGGGACAGTATGTGAACGATAAATCGGTATCACCCAACGAAACGGACACCCATTTTGATGCGGGGGCGGACATCAAGTATAGTGTTACACCCAGTCTTACGCTGGACCTTACTTATAACACGGATTTCGCCCAAGTAGAGGTGGATGACCAACAGGTGAACCTGGACCGCTTCAACCTTTTTTTTCCTGAGAAAAGGGCATTTTTCTTGGAAAATGCAGGTCAGTTTGGCGTGGGAAGCCCCGGAGAGGTGGACCTGTTCTTCAGCAGACGCATCGGTATCGGAGAAGAGGGTAGTTTGGTCCCCATCATAGGCGGGGCACGATTGTCCGGAAAAGTGGGACAGACCAACGTAGGGTTTTTGAGCATGTTCACAGATGATGTGGTCGAGGCCAATATTGAAAAGAACAACTTTACCGTGGCCCGCGTCAACCACAACTTTGGAGGGACACGATCTTCCTTGGGCGGCATTTTTGTCAACCGGGCCGGTCTGGGTGAGATGGACGATGACTACAATCGGGTCTATGCCATGGATGGCAAATGGGGCATTGGGAACAAGGCCACGATCAATGGTTTTGTGGCCAAAAGTGTCACCCCGGGCATTGAAAATGGGGACCATGCCTTTAAGATATTGGGCAATTATGAGTGGAGTGGTTGGAACATCAATGCGGGATATACCGAAGTTGGTGAAGGATTCAACCCTGAAGTGGGCTTTTTACAACGAACTGCCTTTAGAAAACCTGAATTTCTGGTCTTTAAGGCCCATCGCTTTAAAAATGCGGGGCAAATGCTGGAGATACGTCCACACGTCTCTTATCGTGGGTACTGGAATTTTGACGACCAATTGATCACCAGTTTCCTGCATGTGGACAATCACTGGGTATTCAAGAGTGGTTTTGAGGTCCATACCGGCATCAACTTTACCACGGAACGGGTGTTGGAGGATTTTACCATTTCGGATGTCACCGTACCCGTGGGCAATTATGAAAATGAAGAGTTGCAGCTTGTAATCACTACCAATCCCAACAACGCACTTTCTTTTGACACGCGAACCATTATCGGGGGCTATTTCAATGGACACCAAATCACCAACAGCGGGACGGCCAAATACAGGGTCGGGGATAGATTCAACAGTTCGTTGACCTTTAGCCATAGCGATATTCAACTGGATACCGGGGATCTAACGGCCTTGGTGGGCGGATTGCGGCTTTCCTATTCCTTCACACCCAGAATCTTTATCCAGAGCCTCATCCAGCGAAACAACGTATCCAACATCACTTCGGTGAATGCCCGTTTTGGATGGTTACAGAATGCCAATACCGGTTTGTTTGTGGTATTCAATGTGGTGAAGGACGATGATTTGATCGATGCCGTGGACAATCAGACCCTTACCATTAAATATACCCACCGTTTTGATCTATTGAATTAAATGGCGGTACATCTTATCGTTTGAAGCGCTCAAAAATAGCCAAGGTCTTTTTGGTATTGATAAAATACACCCCCGTCAACAATATTGCGGCTGCCATGACAGATTGAAGCGTTATCTGCTCGTCCAAAAAATACCATCCCAACAGCAACGCTACAATGGGATTGACATAGGTTGAAGTGGCCACTTTTTCCGGGGATACCGCTTTCAACAAATAGTTGAACGATGTAAATGCCACGATACTTCCAAAAACAATCAGCAATACCATAGACAATTGTACCTTTCCGCTCCAATCCAACGGAGATATCCATTCCTCCCCAAAACCCAAGCTCATCAGTGCCAGAATAATACCTGCCATAAACATTTGATATCCCGTGTTCACAAAATAGTTGGTGGGCAAATCGGCCTTGGAGACAAAAAGACTGCTATAGGCCCAACTGAGCATACAGAAAAATATCATGATCATCCCCACAATGGAGCTTTCTTGGGCAATAATCTGTTTTTGACTTACCAACAAGTAGATTCCGATAATACCAAGGGCCACTCCCACCAAAGACATGGGCTGAATTTTTTTGCCCTGCAAAAAGCGCATCAACAAAAGAATGATCAAAGGCTGGGCGGATATTTCCAAGGCGGCAAAGCCGCTATCCACATACCGCAGCGCCCATACCACTACCCCATTTCCAAAACTCAGAAAAAGGATTCCTGCGATTATGGTATTCCACAATTGTCTTTTGGTGATCTTTAGTGAAATGCCCATGGATCTTGCCAAGGCAAATATCAACAGTCCCGCAGTGGTAAATCGGCATGAGGCCAGCATAAACGGGGGCAATTCCATGACCGCGATCTTGTTCAAAAGGTATGTGGACCCCCAGATTACATATATGGCAAAAAAAGCTAGTATAACTAGGGCGGAGTTTGAGGATTTTCCCATTGCAAGACTGGTTTATCGCCCTACAATATTACGGATGTTTGCAGGAGTATGAAACATTTCCCTGCTTAGTTTATAAAGAAAGTGAATTTTAAAGTAGAGTGCTGAAAATCAACTATACTTGTCCGTATCCAATAAATAGGCAGCTATATCCTTTTCCAACTGCTTGAAGTGCGCAAAATGATGTTCAATTTCCCCATCCAAATCCTCTGTGGACTGTCCCTTTTTCTGTTTGAGGCTATCCATAATGCGCTTTTGGTCATTGGTATATTCCTTGAAGCTTCGCTTGAGCTCATATAACTTCTCAAAACAAGAATAGTCATGGGGTTCACAGGTATAGGAACCCAGCTTTTGGGCAAGACGTTGAATCAATTTGTTATTTCGCTCCATTCTCACCAATAATTCCTGAATCTGATATGTGTTATTTTCAAGGATATCACTCATGATATTTTGGAGTTTTTAGGAGTCTGTAAAACTTCCCTTAAGGTAATGATTATCCTACATTTAAACCTTAAAACAAACTTCAAATTTGTGTTAATTCTCATCATGCAGCAAAAAAAAGCCCGATGCAATACATCGGGCTTTGGTCTATTACAGTGGCTTACTAGTTTTTGGTCTGCTCGTAAGCTTCTTCCTTTAATTCATCGCTAGCTACAATGGCAAGCTCCACACGGCGGTTCTGGGCCCTTCCCTCAGCGGTCTCATTACTTTCTATAGGCTGGGTCTCTCCATACCACTTGGTGGTAAACCTTCCGCTTGAAATCCCTTTGGACATCAAGTAGTTGGTTACGGATTGTGCCCGCTGTTGAGACAGGGTCATGTTATAGGCGTCGCTTCCAGCGCTATCCGTATGTCCTTCCACCAAAATGTTGGATTTTGGATATTCCTTAAAAATACCGGCCAATTTATCCAAGGTAGTTGCGGAAGCTCCTTTGATATCGGATTTGTTTGTATCAAAATATACTCCGTTTTCTCCGCTAAAGGTAACATTGATACCTTCACCCACACGTTTTACCTCTGCGCCGGGGATCTCTTCTTCGATACGTTCCGCCTGTCGGTCCATTCGGTTACCGATGTAACCACCGGCAGCACCACCCACTACGGCACCAATGATGGCACCAAGGGCCGTGTTTCCTTTTCCTACGTTGTTCCCGATGATTCCACCGATCACAGCTCCACCACCGGCACCTATGGCGGCGCCTTTTTGGGTATTATTGGCATTCTTTACGGCATTACAGCTTAAAATAAGGCTCAATGCCAAGACTGCTGTTGTACTTTTTAATATAACTCTTTTCATGTGTTAGCTTTTTGTGAATTCATAAACTATGGTTACTGGCTGTCCATCCACCGAAACATTGGATTTCAGTGTCATGGCCTGCTCCGTAAGGTTAACGATGTTCAATCGGTACCCATATCCTCCGGAAATGTCCTTTCGGTTTTCATCGATGAACTTGAACTGCAATTGACTGCTGTAGTTCTGGGAGGGTTCCACTACGGACCATCTGAAAAAACGGTCTCCGCCTTGGCAGAGGGTACTTTGGTTAATGGTGTATCTTCCGGTACTGTTGTTGTCCCTGAAGAACCATTGGCTTCCCTCAAAGCAGATATCTTCGGCATCATTGAAGATGACGGATTTAAAATTTCCGGAATTGTTCTCGTAGGAGATGTTGTCCAAAATCCACGTGCCACTAAATAAGTTACGTTGCGTTCTTGCGCTTTTGGACACGGAGCAAGACGTAAGTAAAAGTCCTGCCAGTGCAATGATTAAAAATGATTGTTTTACCATAAGAATTGGAGTTTAAGTTTACATATATACGAGTGAGACACCTAAAATGTCCTCTTGGGGTATTAAAAAATTGTTAATGCGTCAGTAATTCAATACTTGTACAGCTCCAATAATGCTGTTTCAAATCTTTTCTTGGGCAGGTAATTCTCCTCCAATTCCTTAGCGAATGGTACCGGTGTTTCCAAACTCCCCACCCTTCTTACGGGCGCGTCCAAATGTTCGAAACAATTTTCCATGACCATTGCAGAGATGTCACTCGCAATACCGCCAAATAACGTATCTTCTTGCAAAATGATGAGCTTTCCTGTCTTCCTTACCGAAGTATAGACAGCATCAGCATCAAGAGGTTGTAGCGTACACAAATCTAAGAGATCTGCTTCAATTTCCGGGTATTTTTCCAATACTTCCAGAGCCCAATGCACCCCGGCGCCGTAGCTCACTATGGAAACCGCTTCTCCCTCCTTCACCAAACTGGCCTTTCCCAAGGGCAAAGTGTAATAATCCGATGGCACATCACCATAAACACTCCTGTACAATCCTTTGTGCTCAAAGAACAACACAGGATTGGGATCATTGATGGCGGTATTCAACAATCCTTTGGCATCATACGGGAAAGCAGGATACACCACCTTGAGCCCGGGCACCTTGGTAAACCAGGCCTCATTGGTCTGGGAATGGAACGGCCCGGCCCCAACCCCACCACCACAGGGCATTCTAATGACCACATCGGCTTTTTCATTCCACCGATAATGCACTTTGGCCAAATAGTTCACTATGGGATTGAATCCACTGCTCACAAAATCAGCGAACTGCATTTCCACCACGGCCTTCATACCATTGATGGAAAGTCCCATCGCCGCAGATACAATCACCGACTCACAAATGGGTGTATTGCGCACACGGCTCTTTCCAAACTTTGAAGTGAATCCTTCGGTAATCTTAAAAACCCCGCCATAATCGGCAATATCCTGCCCCATAAGAACGAGTTCATTATGACGGTACATGGATTGTTCCAAACCTTCGGAAATGGCATCAACAAAACGAATATTATTTATTTCACTACTATTTTTAACTTCCTTAAATTTAAAATCTTGATATACTTCACTTAACTCTTTACTTTCAGTCGAAGAAATAGCAGGTTCATCAAAGGCCATTTGCAGATTTTCATTGATTTCTTCCGATATCCGTTCCTTCAAGGCCTCTATTTCATCCTTGGCAATCAGGTTTTCATCCAACAAAAAGGATTCGTAGTTGGCGATAGGGTCTTTCTTGGCCCATTTCTTCATCAGCTTTTCCGGAACATACTTGGTGCCACTGGCTTCTTCATGCCCTCGCATACGGAAGGTCTTGAACTCAAGAAGAATGGGGCGGGGACGTTTGCGAATGGTCCTGCAGAGCTCATCCACTTTGGAATAGACCTCCAGAATGTTGTTCCCGTCAATGATTCGGGATTCCATCCCATACCCCCTGGCCCTATCTGCCAGATTCTCGCAATTGTACTGCTCGTTGGTGGGCGTGGATAGGCCATAACCGTTATTTTCAATACAGAACAGCACAGGAAGACTCCAAACCGAGGCCACATTGAGCGCTTCGTGAAAATCCCCTTCGCTAGTGGCTCCTTCACCAGTAAAAACTGCGGTCACCTGTTTGTTGCGCTTCAGCATATTGGCCAAGGCAATACCATTGGCAACCCCTAATTGAGGGCCCAAATGGGAAATCATCCCCACAATCTTGTATTCTTGAGTGCCAAAGTGAAAGCTTCGGTCCCGTCCCTGCGTAAACCCGCTTTGTTTTCCTTGCCATTGTGCAAAAAGACGGTGTAAAGGAATATTTCTGGAAGTGAACACCCCCAAGTTTCTGTGCATGGGCAGAATGTACTCCTCAGCCTTCAGGGCATGGGTGACCCCTACCGAAATAGCCTCTTGACCAATTCCACTGAACCATTTGGAAATCTTCCCCTGCCGAAGCAGCACCAACATCTTTTCTTCTATCATCCTGGGCTTTAGCATCGCCGCGTACAAGTCCAGTAATTTCTGTTGGTCCAAATCCCCTATATGGTATCGCATATCCTAAAATTCGTGTTTGATAAAAGTAGAAAAAAAGCATTCATATTTTATCAAATTCCCAATCGTTCCATTGAAATCATTACTTTTGAATGTAATCCAAAATTGACGACATGAGCGCAATTCCAAGTGTGAACCTGGAGGATTTTGTTTCAGGAGATCCAGCTAGAAAAGAAAAGTTTGTCAAAGAAATCGGTGCCGCGTTTGAAGATATCGGTTTTGTGGCCCTGAGCGGTCATTTTCTTTCGGACGAACTGGTAGACCAGCTCTATGCCGAAATCAAAAAGTTTTTCCAATTGCCCCAAAATGTAAAGGATACCTATGAGATTGAGGGTATTGGAGGACAAAGGGGCTACACCTCCTTCGGAAAAGAGCACGCCAAAGGCAAGAAGGAGGGTGATTTGAAAGAGTTTTGGCATTTTGGACAATACGTGGAAAACAATCCAATGTTGGAAGCGGAGTACCCAGACAATGTAACCGTCCGTGAGTTACCCAAGTTCAATGCCGTGGGAAAGGAAACCTACAAAATGCTGGAGAAGACCGCCCAATATGTGTTGCGGGCCTTGGCCCTGCATTTGGGACTGGAAGAGACCTATTTTGACGATTACATCAAAAATGGGAATTCCATTCTCCGTCCTATTCACTACCCTCCCATTACCCAAGAGCCCAAGAATGCGGTACGAGCGGCGGCACACGGGGACATCAATTTGATTACCCTTCTTATGGGCGCCCACGGAAAAGGATTGCAGGTCCAGAACCATGAGGGCGAATGGGTAGATGCCATTGCACGCCCTGACCAGTTGATGATCAATGTAGGCGATATGCTCTCCCGTTTGACCAACAACAAACTCAAATCAACCATACACCAAGTAGTGAACCCACCCAGGGAACTCTGGGGCACTTCACGATACTCCATACCCTTCTTTATGCACCCCGTGAGCGATATGCCGCTCAATTGTCTTGAAGATTGTATTGACGAAGAACACCCCAAAGCCTTTGAGGATACAACCGCAGGAGAATATTTGCATGAACGGCTTGTGGAACTGGGATTGGTGAAAAAATAATTTATGGACCTACAGGATCAACTTAAAAACCTTTTTCCGGACCACGAACCGGAAGAAGTGGAAAGCACAGAACAGGAAACAGCATCGTATTGGCTGCAAGATGACCCCATAATTTGCAAATACGAAAAACGAAAAGGAAAACCGGTAACCATTTTGGATGGATATAATGGTGCTGATTCCGATTTTAAAAAATTGACGAAAGACCTTAAAACCTATTTAGGGGTTGGCGGGAGCTATAAGAACGATTCCATCATCATACAAGGGGATTATCGGGATAAAATCATGGCATTTTTAAAAGACCATGGTTTTAGGGTAAAACGGGTAGGAGGCTGATTACATGCCTTTTGAAAAGTGTATTTTACATTTCAACCCTGTTAAATTTCGACATTGATAACCAATGTTTTACGAAAAAATTTTTGTGTTTTTGGTTTAAACCTTACTTTTATTCTTCCTAACCAACGAAAACTGAACTGAAAATGAAATCACTGTTGCACATCACCAACGGCGACGGTTTCACGTCAAGATTACAATCACTGCAGTTAAAAGGAGACATTATCACATGGCGCGAAATGCTCTGCGAAGGAAAGACCCTCTGTACTGTAGGCAGTGAATCCTTTTGGAAAACACGATTCGATTTTTTAAGCAAAAACTACAAGGTCACCAAGTCTTGGTTTGTTGAAAAGACCCTAAAAGAGTACCGGTCTCTATGCAACCACAAACAACAGGACCAGATTGTCCTCTGGTTTGAATACGACCTCTTCTGCCAGATAAACATGCTGGCTGTTCTAAGTTGGCTGAAAACCCATAGAAGACATGCCGAGATATCCTTGGTTTGCAGTGGGAAAGAGGATGAAACGGACAAAATGTACGGTCTGAACGAATTGAGCGACGAAAAGCTTTTAAAACTCTACGAGGACAGAACCATACTTACACAAGATGACATTGAATTTGCCGATTATGTTTGGCAATTGTACTGTAGTGACAATCCTATCCGATTGGAAAACCTGATTGCCCACAACGATTTTCAATTTGAATATCTGGCCGATGCCTTGAAAACCCACCTAAAACGATTCCCATCCATAAAAAATGGACTCAACGAATTGGAAAACAAGATTTTGGAAACATCCTTTAACCAAAAGCCTAAATCAAGAAAGGAATTGTTGGGAACTCTTTTGACCGATCAGGGTTATTATGGTTTTGGTGACACACAATACGAACGAATCATTACTTCATTACGCCCACTGTTCAGCTCCTTTAACCCGGTAAGACTTACCAAAAAAGGCAAGGAAGTTTTGGATAATCAAACTAATTATTATTCGCAAATACGTGATAATCAATTATATTTAGGCGGCTCTTTAAAGTATAACTTCCTATACAACACATCCACAGACCGCATTCTAAAACTCTAAAATGTCCTTAGGAAGCTCAGAACTGATTCTGAACCCTGATGGCAGCATTTACCATCTCAATCTTCTTCCAAAGGATATTGCCACGACCATTATTACCGTTGGCGACCCTGACCGGGTAGCTTCCGTGAGCAAGCACTTTGATTCCATTGAAATTAAAAAGCAAAAAAGAGAATTCCACACCCATACCGGATTTCTAAAAGGGAAACGCATCTCCGTAATCTCAACAGGCATAGGTACCGACAATATCGACATTGTCTTCAATGAATTGGATGCCCTGGCCAACATTGATTTTAAAACACGAAAAGTTAAATCCAATAAAATACAGCTCAGTTTTATACGGATTGGTACATCGGGTAGCATCCAACCCAACATTCCTGTAGATTCCTTTTTGAAGAGCACCAGTGCCATTGGCCTTGATGGGCTTTTACATTTTTATGAATCTGGACAGTGCACCAATATCGACCTAGAGAAAAAGCTTGACGAATTTCTGAGATGGAGTAGCCACAAGATTCATCCCTATGCGGTTGATTGCGACAAAACATTAGAGGGGATTTTCACTTCAAATCGTATACGATTTGGAATAACATGTACAAATTCAGGGTTTTACGGCCCACAAGGAAGAAGCCTCCGACTTAACCCCAAGATTTCCGATTTCAATGAACGCCTTGCCGCATTTACTTATCAAAATCAGCAGATAACCAATCTGGAAATGGAGACTTCAGGCATATACGGATTGGCCAAAATGCATGGACACCGTGCCGTTTCCTTGAATGCCATTCTTGCAAACCGTGCCACTGGTGAGTTTTCAAAAGTTGGGGGAAAGACCGTGGAAGACCTTATCAAGTTCACTCTTGAAAAATTGGTTTCAAGTCATCTTATCCCTTGATTTTTTGTTCAACATAAAAATCATACCAAACGGAATGGGTATTTTTGGACACTAAAGATTGCTCTTTATGAAAAAGGTAAAAATTATTGGAGTTCCCGAGCATTTCAACCTGCCATGGCACTTGGCCATGGAAGATGGTGCTTTTGAAAATCGTGGCATACAACTAATCTGGACCGATGTTCCCGAAGGAACGGGTAAAATGGCCCAAATGCTACAAGATGGCGAAACGGATTTAGCCATCATCCTTACCGAAGGCATGGTCAAGAGCATTTCCCAAGGGAATCCCAGCAAGATTGTAATGGAGTACATCTCTTCACCCCTACTTTGGGGCATCCATGTAGCTGCGGGCAGCCCAAGGCAATCCGTATCCGAGCTCAAAGATGACAAGGCGGCCATTAGCCGTTTGGGCAGTGGCAGCCACTTAATGGCCTATGTCAATGCCGATAACCAAGGTTGGGACCCTGCCCAGCTGCAGTTTGAAACCATCAATAACCTCGACGGGGCCGTGGAAAGCCTGAGCAACGGCTCGGGAGCTTATTTTATGTGGGAGCATTTTACCACCAAGCCTTTGGTGGATGAGGGCACCTTTAAATGGTTGGGCGACTGCCCTACCCCATGGCCATGTTTCGTTTTGGCGGCAACCAATGCTTTTCTGGAGGAAAACTCCGGAATATTGGACCATATTTTGGAAGTAATCAATACCTACACCTCAGAATTCAAACAAATTCCAAGCATAGACCGCACGCTATCCAACAGATACGAACAAAAATTGGAGGATATTCAGGAATGGCTGTCCAAGACCATTTGGGGAAAGGAACAAGTTTCAGAAAAAACACTAAACGAGGTTCAATCGAGATTATTTGACCTTAATTTAGTGGATGGAATGAAACCTGTTGAGAACTTTCTCTGGAGATAGTCCAACAATCTAATAATCCCTGATTGACACGAACTACTCGAATTTTATCGAATGAAACGTGTTTTTTCCATATTTAAATCACCAATCTATCGGTTGTCTGCCCAGTTGGGAAAGTAGGCCATTGGCCGTGCTGAAATGTTGATTTCCAAACCACAATCCCCTATTCGCACTCAACGGTGAGGGGTGTCCAGAAGTCAAAATATGGTGTTTTCCCTTATCAATCAAAGTTGCTTTCTTTTTGGCGAATCCGCCCCAAAGCAGAAACACTACCCCGTCCAACTGCTCCGAAACCGTACGGATGACAGCATCCGTGAACTGCTCCCAGCCTTTATTCTGATGACTGCCCGCTTGATGTGCCCTAACCGTAAGGGTGGCGTTGAGCAACAACACCCCCTGATCGGCCCATCGTTCCAGATTCCCACTTGTAGGATACGGTTTTTCAACATCCACCTTGATTTCTTTAAAAATGTTGACTAGTGAAGGTGGATGTGGGATACCATCTTTTACCGAAAAACACAACCCATTGGCCTGATTGGGCCCGTGATAGGGGTCTTGCCCTATGATCACCACTTTGGTTTCCTGAAACGGACAATGGTCAAAGGCCGCAAAAATATCCTTGCCTTTGGGATAGCAGGTATGCTGGTTATATTCTTGTTTCACAAACTGCACCAATTGCTGGAAATAGGGTTTTTGAAACTCTTGCTCCAAATGGGCTTTCCAGCTTGGATCAATATTGACATCCATAAATACTTGCTATTTTTTCTTGGTCAGTTTGTAGAGCAAATAACCGATTCCCACGATAAAATGGAGCAGGATGATACCTGCTATTACATAAATCAAGGTGTTGTCCCTGCCCATTGTATGAGAATTTGCGCCTAAAAGACACTGTTTTTTTCAAATGTAAGCATAGAATGTCTTTAAATGGCCAAGTTGTCGGCAAAAACCCTTTTTCCCTCCCAAGCCAAAATCCTATCTTTACCCCGCCAGTTGAAAAAGATGCAGAACATTCACCCCAAAACATTACAGGATTTAGAGTTTCCCACCGTATTGCAACAGATTTCCTCGCGTTGCAATACCGAATTGGGAAAGGATTCCGCATTGGAAATTGCTCCGATTGATGACAAAGAAGCGTTGTTGGAGGTTTTGGGGCAGACTTCGGAGTACTTGGCCTCCTATTCCAATGACAACCGGATTCCAAACCATGGTTTTGACAGCATCAATAGTGAACTGTCCTTATTGAATATTGAAAACAGCACCCTTGAAATTCCAAGTTTCAGGCGAATTTCAAGCATTTGCAAGACGGTTACCATCCATCAAAAATTTTTCAAGAAATTCAAGGAGTATTACCCTTTACTTTTTAAAAAGTCCGAAGCTTTGGAGCCGAATACCGAGATTCCGGCCGCCATTGACCACGTCATAGACAAGTTTGGGGAAATCAAGGATTCCGCTTCCGAAGAGTTGCGCCACATCCGTTCGCAAATCAATAGCGTGCGTGGCAAAATCAACCAAAGTTTCTCGGCCGCATTGGTGCGGTATCAATCTTCCGATTTCCTGGACGACATCCGGGAATCCGTTGTGGAAAACCGAAGGGTATTGGCGGTAAAGGCCATGCACCGCCGCAAGGTAAAGGGTACCGTAATGGGCAGTTCCAAGACCGGAAGCATTGTTTACATCATTCCAGAGTCCACCGTAGCCCACACCCGGGAACTCAACAATCTGGAGTTTGAAGAGAAGGAGGAGATCCAACGCATCCTCAATCAACTCTCCAACAACATCAGGCCTTTTGCCCCGCTTTTAAAACTATATCAGACCTATCTTACAGATATCGATATTACCGCGGCAAAGGCCAAGTACGCATCCGAAATGGACGCACTGCTTCCTGAAATCAGCGAGAAACGGGAGCTTTTTCTCAGGGATGCCTACCATCCACTGCTGTACTTGAACAACAAACGGAAGAATGAAAAGACATGGCCGCAGACCATTCAACTGCATAAAGAGAATCGGATTATCGTAATTTCTGGACCCAATGCGGGAGGAAAGAGTATCACCCTAAAGACCATTGGACTACTTCAGACTATGCTGCAAAGTGGCCTATTGATTCCAGTTCATGAACGTAGCAAAGTATGTCTTTTTGATAAGATTTTAACGGATATCGGAGACAACCAATCCATTGAAAATCATTTAAGTACATATAGTTATCGACTCAAGAACATGAACCACTTCCTAAAGAAGTGCAACGACCGCACTTTGTTCTTGATCGATGAGTTTGGAACAGGAAGTGATCCCGAATTGGGAGGTGCATTGGCGGAAGCATTTCTGGAAGTGTTCTACGAGCGTGAGGCTTACGGGGTCATTACCACCCACTACGCCAATTTAAAGGCCTTGGCCAATGAATTGCCGCATACCACCAATGCCAACATGCGTTTCAACTCCAAAACCTTGGAACCCACCTTTCAATTGGTATTGGGCGAAGCAGGTAGCTCCTTCACCTTTGAGGTGGCCCAAAAGAACGGCATTCCCTACTCTTTGATCAACAAGGCCAAGAAAAAGATAGAACGCAGCAAGGTCCGTTTTGATGCCACAATCGCCAAGCTTCAGAAAGAGCGCAGCAAAATGGTACAGACCGGCTCCAAACTCAAGGAAGAGGAAAGCAAAGCCCGTGAAGAGGCCAGCCGTTTGGAAGAACTGAATTCCCGAATCAAATCCAAATTGGAGAACTATCAGGAACTGTACGACCACAACCAACGGATGATCCAATTGGGTAACAAGATCAACACGGCGGCCGAGAAATACTTCTTGGATAACAAAAAACGTCCTTTGATATCCGAAATGCTCCGCATTGTGGAGACCGAAAACAGCAAGCGCAAGAAAACCACCGCCAAAAAGGCCAAGGAGAAAAAGCAACAGCAGCAACAGGTGGCCCAAGAGTTGGAACAAAAGATCAAGAAGGTCAGGGTAGAAAAGAAAATCAAAAAGAAAAAGGAGATCCAGGCCGAAAAGAACAAACCCAGACCTGTTTTTAAGGTGGGCGACCGTGTACGCATGATGGACGGTAAGGCCGTGGGCAGTATAGACGCCTTGGAAAAAGGCAAGGCCATTGTGAATTACGGCATGTTCACCACCAACGTGAGTGTGGACCAATTGGATTTGGTGGAAGCCAAAAAATAACCAATGTCATTCCTGCGCCCCGTACTTCAACGGGATAAAAAAGCAGGGATCCACTACTGTTTCCTCATTTTGATTCCGCATCTAGTGCGGAATGACAATACATCCTCGTTAAGTAATTTTCTCCTTTTCTGTGACTGGTTAGCGCCCGCCTTCCGGACGGCCAGAGAGTCGAAGCACCAGTTACACCAATTCATTTGTCATTTCGAACCGAGCTATGCGAGCGTGAGAAATCCAATCTAACTTAAAAGATTTCTCAATCGGCACTAAGTGCCTCATATCGAAATGACGAATGTCGTTCCGGAAGGCTTCGGGACTCACTCTAAATGACCTTTATCATAACATTGCTGCTGAGCGGCCAGAGAGTCGAAGCACCAGTTACACCAGTTCATTTGTCATTTCGAACCGAGCTATGCGAGCGTGAGAAATCCAATCTAACTTAAAAGATTTCTCAATCGGCACTAAGTGCCTCATATCGAAATGACGAATGTCGTTCCGGAAGGCTTCGGGACTCACTCTAAATGACCTTTATCATAACATTGCTGCTGAGCGGCCAGAGAGTCAAAGAACCAGTTACACCAGTTCATTTGTCATTTCGAACCGAGCTATGCGAGCGTGAGAAATCCAATCTAACTTAAAAGATTTCTCAATCGGCACTAAGTGCCTCATATCGAAATGACGAATGTCGTCCCGGAAGGCTTCGGGACTCACTCGAAATGATAACAGTTAGCACAAACATTCCTGTTTGTTTGAAAATCAATCCTGTATTTAATATTTTTAAAATATCTCTATTATTTACTTTAACCACACTCGATTGAATGGACTGGAAAGAGCTAAAAGAAGTTTTGGAAATTTTAAAAATTCTCATTGAAGGTCTAGCTATAATCATAGCGGGGCTATGGACTTATTTGTTGTTTGTTAGACAACGTTTAGCATTGCCTAAAGTAAACATTGTACCGGCCATTACCCATGTCCGCACCTTCAATCATTGGACACTGATACATGTTGAACTGAAGATTGACAATGTTGGATCAGTAGTGTTTAGGTCAGGTAACGCAGAGGTTCGACTCCGACAGGTTTCCCCTTTTCCCGATGATGTAACATACTGGATAAATTTAGGCTATGATCCCGTGGAGCAGCATAGAACCGAGGTCGAATGGCCATTGATTGCCGACCGTAAATGGGACTGGGATAAAGGTCCATTTGAGATTGAACCGGGTGAATCAGATTCGCTACATGCAGATTTTATCATCCCAAATTCCATTAATGTGATCGAACTATATGGCTTTATTGCAAATACCATGAAAAAAAGGCAAGGTTTGGGATGGACATTGACCGAAATACACCAAATTGATTCTCCAATTGAGCATCCGAATTTTATTAAAGTTGAAGAATATCAATATAGGTCAGGGCAACAACAACAACAACAACAACAACAACAACAGCAACAGCAGCAACAGCAGCAACAGCAACAACAGCAACAACAGCAACAACAGCAGCAACAGCAGATGCCGCAAAGACCCCAACAACAGCTGCAGCAACAGCAATTTCTTAAACCACGCCCTCCGAAAGTGAAAAAATAAGCCAGTTCAATTTGATTAAGCCATCAACGGAACCCACTATTTTCTGTTGGCCCAAAATCAACATCACAAAAAACCAAACCATTCCCAACACTATTTTTTCTATCTTGTTGGGGAAAATTAATCTCAACAAACCTTAACAAGCAATGAAAGAAAAACCATCCCCCTCCAGCAGACGGAGTTTTATCAAAAGTACCGCACTGGCTTCCAGTATTTTTATCGTTCCACGCCACGTTCTGGGCGGCCCCGGATATTTGGCCCCCAGTGATCGCCTCCATTTGGCGGCCATCGGTTCGGGCGGTAAAGGTGCCAGTGATATCAGCAATGCATCGGTCAATGGCCGTGAGCGGGTGGTGGCCCTTTGCGATGTGGATTTTTCCGGATCGGCCAAGAACACGGTGAAAAAATTCCCCAAAGCAAAGCTTTTCAATGATTATCGTGAAATGCTGGATAAGGTAAAGGGCATCGATGCCGTTACCATCAGTACCCCGGACCACGTGCACGGCCCCGCAGCGGCCTATGCCATGGGACTCGGAAAGCACGTATACGTACAAAAACCCATGACCCACAATATTCGCGAAGCCCGTATGTTGACGCAAATGGCGCGTGACAAGCAAGTGGTGACACAGATGGGGAACCAAGGTGGCTCCAACCCTTTATTGGGCATGGTGCAACAATGGGTGGATTCTGGAAAACTGGGCAAGATCACCAAGGTAGAAATCTGGACCAATAGGCCCGTATGGCCACAAGGCTATGCCATGCCCGAGCCAGACCCTTCTAGCAAACCCAGCGATTTGGATTGGAACCTCTGGTTAGGCCCAGCCCCGTTGAAACCCTATACCCCCAACCTTCACCCCTTTAACTGGCGTGGATGGTGGGATTACGGAACCGGTGCCTTGGGCGATGTAGGTTGCCACTTGGTGGATATCCCCTACAGAACCTTGAAACTGGGCTACCCCACTGCCGCCGAATGTAGCGTGGGCACGGTGTTCTCCCAAATGTGGAACCCCGATTACCACCCAGAAGGATGTCCGGCCACCTCGTTCATCACCTTGAACTATGATGCCACCGAAAAAACAGGGGCACCTTTGATCATGACCTGGAGCGATGGGGGCATACGCCCCTCCCACCCCGAGATCATCCCTGCCGATAGCGATATTGGAGGTCCGGGAAGCCAAAACGGCGTGTTGATCCACGGCGAGAACGGGGTCATTTCCACGAACATCAACGACAGTTCGCCATTGACGCCCAAACTGTACCTGAATGATGGTACCACCGAATTTGGTCCGGAAGTGGAAGACATGCCGGAACCTGAATACGGCCACCAACGCAAATGGGTGGATGCCTGCAAAGCAGGATACGGAAGTCCCGAGCATATGGGCCTAACCTCTTCCTTTGAGTATGCCGGTCCCATGACCGAGACCGTACTCATGGGCAACCTGGCCATCCGAAGTTATATGCTGCAACGCCCCAACGGCGATGGCAACATGGAGTTCTACGGTCGTAAGAAGTTACTGTGGGACGGGGACAACATGAAGGTGACCAACTTTGAGGATGCCAACCAGTTTGTTACCCGCACCTACCGTGAGGGTTGGGAAATGTAACCCGGCAACACACTATACCAAAGTGCCGCAAAATAAATATCCGATATCTGACGTCTGAGTTCTGATATCAGATTTCAGGGATATTTTGCGGCTCTTTTCTTTCTCCACCCCACCACCTAACTCCTAATTCCCAACCCCTATTTCCTAACTCCTGATTCCTAGATCTTACTCCTTGATGCGCTCAATGCACTCCCAAAGCCCTTTTACACTGAATAGGGCGTCTTTCTCGGCCTCGTCCAAGAGTTCATGGGAATGGTAGATGGTAACATCATGTACCAATTTTAGGGCCTTGACCAAATCCGGGGCATCCAGATAATGGGTGTAGTCCAGCAGTTGTACCTGCGCGGGACTGAGCATTTTGGAAATTTTGGGGGTGATTTTCACCTCATCTTCGGCACCGCCCTGCGTGCAACAGGAACAGTTTTTTTGACCTTTTGAGTGTAGCATAACAAAAGATTTAAAAATTGAACAAAGAGGACAGGTCACAGCTACACTCATCAAAGCGATGCCTTGAAGGTCTAGGGACTTGCACCCATTTGCCTGCCCAATCTTGATTCAATGAGGTTGAAGAGGGCATCTTAATTTCGATAAGTGTAGCAAGGCAAATATACACTTTAAATGCAATGTGGTTGATAACTCTTTGAAATTGTACGGGTTAAAGGGTTGGCAGTAAGCCAAGAATGGGTGAAATTAATAGCTCCAACCTTGGTTGGGCAAAAATATAAGGATGATCTATTTCATCGGTTTTATGCCTATATTGGGGGTATATAGATGTATTGTATGCTTATACAAGCAAGTTGTAGTCAATTAAAGAAAATATGAATATATCAAGTATAGATAAAACTATAAGGACTGTTCTAAAATCTAGTTACTATAAAATCCCTAGATTTCAAAGACCCTATTCCTGGGAGAAGGAGCATATCGAAGATTTTTGGAATGACTCAATCAGAGAAAGTACTGGTGATTATTTCATTGGATCAATGGTTGTATATGAAATATCCGATGACACTTATGGTGTGGTTGATGGGCAACAACGCTTGACGACCATTACAATGCTTCTAGGAGCAATTAGAGAGGCTTTTAAGAGTATTGGTGAGGATAGTCTTGCCAAAGGCACGCAAGGAATGATTGAAAGAAAAGATTTAGATGATGATTTAAATTATGTACTTCAAACAGAGAGTAGTTATCCCTATTTCCATGAAAATATTCAAAAATTTGATGTTTCTGATGTTACTGATGTTCCCGAAAAAAAGGAGGAGGAACATATCAAAAAGGGATTTGATTTATTGACATCATTGGTGCTAAAAGAATTGGAGTCAATTGAAAATAGCACTACACTTTCAGTCAAAGAAAAGCAAGCAGAAAAAGTTGATGCGTTAAAAAAAATTCGAGATAAAATTTTAAATCTCAAAGTCATATATATAGAGTTAGGGAATGAAGATGATGCGTATATCATATTCGAGACATTAAATACAAGGGGGAAAGATTTAAGAGTGTCAGATTTAGTGAAAAATCACCTCACAAAAATGTTGCCTAAAAAAAATAAGGCTGTTGATTTGTCAAAAGATAAATGGACCGAATCACGAACGATAATTGAGGGCTCAAATGCAGATTTAAACATGGATAGTTTCCTGCATCACTTTTGGCTTTCAAAATATGAGTATACCACACAGAAAAAGCTTTTTAAGTCAATAAAACAAATTGTCAATAAAAAAAATGCTAAAGATTTCCTCAACGATATCTTAAACGAGACACGTATTTACCGAGAGACACTAGATCCAACATACAGAGAATGGAGAAAAGAAGAATTTGAATTAAAGAAATCCTTGGAAGCATTAATTGTGTTTAGGGTGAAGCAACAAATACCCATGCTACTTTCTGTAATGCGTGAATATGAAAATGGTGGTTTAAAACTCAGAAGAGTTAAGGACATAGTAAACGCCATAGAGTGTTTTCACTTTATTTTTACTGCAGTGACTTCACAAAGATCTTCTGGAGGAATTTCATTCATGTACGCTTACCATGCGAGACAACTAGATCAAGCGACCCCAAACGATAAGACCAAAGCTTTGGATGAGCTAAAACAAAAACTACGTGAGAAATTGCCATCCAAAGATGAGTTTATTGCAAACTTTTTAGAAATCGAATATAGTTCGGTTTACACAAAAGAAAAGGCGTTAGTCAAATACATTCTTACAAAATACGACTATTACTATTCTCAAAAAGCAAAGACCGGCACGTCGATCGACTATGACTTAATGACTATAGAGCACATTCATGCGGAAAAAGACACTTCAAAACCTATAGATATTGAGGATGTTGGGGCAATAGGAAATCTACTATTAATAGATGAGAGTTTGAACGGGAAACTTGGCAACAAGCCTTACGCTATCAAACATCCAATATACTTAAGATCTAATGTGTTTCTTGATGATGAAATTAAAAATGCGACTGACTGGAATGAGTCCAATATAATCGAGAGAACAGAAAAGATTGCTGAAAGATTATTCGACAAAGTTTTCAGATTTTAAGCTCGACTGGCAACAACAATAGCTATAAATAATGGCACCGTTCTCGCCTACCCTTCGGCTTCGCTCAGGACAGGCTTCTGAAAATCCTTGCGGATTTTCAGTTTGGTGTGTACTTACAAAGTTAAGTGCTAAACCACGCAACTACTCATAGCCGAGACCGTTGTATGCCATTAGAGCAAAACTGTAACAATAATCCTGTTACATCGTCAAATTTATTATGAACACGAATAGCAAATATTCTATGGGTTTACATAAAGAACAGAAGCAATCGATTAAAACTGCAAGAATAACAGGTGTATGGTATTTATTGATGGCCATTTCGGGGATTTTAGGGTTTATGATTTTTCATTCTGAAATATTTGTATCTGGTAATCCTGAACAAACGCTAACGAATTTAGTGGAACTAAAATCTACTGCAAGAATTAGGTTGTTATTAGAGTTTGCCATAGTAATATCACAAGCACTTACCGCAGTTTGGTTTTATAGATTATTTAAAGACAATTATGAATGGGAAGCTTGGACTCTAGGTATATGGGGAATGGTGAATGCTTTAGCCATTATGATAAGTGCAATTTCAATCGCCTCTGCCATAGGTGTTGCCAATTCTGATATAGGCGCTATGGCAGACAAAGTTTTACTAATTCAGGTTTTTCAAAATATAATTTCAAATGCTTGGGGTATTGGTGGTCTTTTCTTTGGACTTTGGCTATTTCCTATGGGATATATAGTCATCAAATCTAAAAGAATGCCTGTCTGGTTAGGAAGAGTTATTGTTTTAGGTGGTATTGGCTATCTAATTAGCACCGTTATCCGCTACGCAGGAATTGATTTTAGCTTTAATAGATTTCTTATTCTACCCGCAACCATTGGAGAATTTTGGATGATAGGTTATTTACTGATTTTTGGAATAAGACCTATCAATGAGTAAAATTAACAGTGGCTATACGTAATGGCACCGTTCTTACCTGCCCGTTCGCTTTCCTTAGGGTAGCATGAAGTCTTCCCCAAACTACCCACGCAGCTCCTTGACCAAAAATCACTACCTTAAACACCGTAACCAACGGGTTTGCAAATCGTTATGCCATACGCTCAAAACGATACCCAATGGTGACCGGTATAGCCGAAAACCGACCAAAGTAGGCCCAAACCATCTGAATTATGAAAAAATCAACCAACCGACTGACCTTGCTCACTGCACTTTTAGTATGGGCTGTTATATGCCAAAGTTGTGAACAAAAACACCAGGAAAAAACCAAAGAAATTGAAAAGGAAGTTTTGGCTGAACCCGAAAAACCTGAATATTTCCTTTTGCGACCTGAAGTGGAAAAGGCCTACGGATATTCCCACGCCGTAAAAATTGGAAATGATATTAAAATATCCGGAGCTGTAAGTATGGACGATGAAGGAAATCCAACGGCAATTGGCGATCTGGAACAACAGATGAAAAACTGTTATGCCGATTTGGACAAAATATTAAAACACTTTGGTTGCACATTTGACGATGTGGTAAAAGAAGATATTTTTACAACTGATATGGCACAAATGCTGGAAAAATCAGCATATCGGGCTGAAATTTATAAAAACGGATTTCCAACTGGCTCTTGGCTTGAAGTCAAGGGATTGGCATTACCAGAGTTTATGGTGGAAATCGAACTTGAAGTACATAAACCGGAATAGAAGTACGATTCCATGGCAATGACCAAAGTGAATATTGAATGAACAAAACCTTAAGACTATTACCTTTTTTTCTGTTGATAATAGCTGCTTGCAAGGCGCAAAACCATGAACCGTCCGATTTTATTCCAAAAGGTTATGCAGTGTTTGAAAACTATTATGGAGACCTAAGCAATGATGGACAGGAAGATTGTGTTTTGCTGATCAAAAAGACCGATACGGCAAATATCGTCACCAACAGATTTGACCAAAAAGTGGATAGAAATAGGCGTGGAATCATTGTGCTATTCAAAAACGGGAAAGAGTACCGCTTGGCCGATAAAAATTATGACTGTTTTTCATCCGAAAATGAAGATGGAGGGGTTTACTTCCCGCCCCAATTAAGTATTGAGATCAAAAATGAAAAATTGTACGTGCACTACGGACACGGCCGATATGGATTTTGGAAATACACTTTCAGGTTTCAAAACTCAAATTTTGAATTGATAGGGTTTGATTCAAGCAGTAATTATGGGCCAATCATAAATAGGGAAACAAGCATCAACTTCTTGACAAAAAAGAAACTGATCAAAGAAAACACCAATGAAAATGCAGAAGGCGGAGATGAGATATTCAATGAAACCTGGAGTG
Organism: Flagellimonas algicida; assembly: GCF_049629585.1. Classification (NCBI taxonomy): domain Bacteria; kingdom Pseudomonadati; phylum Bacteroidota; class Flavobacteriia; order Flavobacteriales; family Flavobacteriaceae; genus Flagellimonas; species Flagellimonas algicida. The sequence goes on from NZ_JBMYIX010000001.1 coordinate 907,085, forward strand.
ATGTTGAAATAGAACATGTAATAAAACTGTCTAACATAAAAGACTTTGACGAATTGGAAATGTATGACTATTGAGCAAAAACTTCCCACAACGAAATCATAACCAAGACCGTTCAAAAAATGAAATTTAGAAAAGCGACCCAAAACGATGTGGCCAAAATTGTGGAAATGATCGCGGATGATGAACTCGGAAAAACAAGGGAGAATTATCAAGTCCCCTTGCCCACGGAATATCTTGTCGCATTTGAAAAAATAGATGCCGACCCAAACCAAGAACTGATCGTTGTTGAAAACGAAGGGGCTGAAATCATCGGGACTTTACAGATGTCTTTTATTCAATACCTTACCTATAAAGGGGGAATCAGGGCTCAAATAGAAGCCGTACGGATCAGAAAAGACCAAAGAGGACTCGGTATTGGAAAAACCATGTTCGAATGGGCCATACAGAGAGCCAAGGAACGAAACGCCCATTTATTGCAACTGACCACGGACAAAAAAAGACCAAAAGCGATTCAATTTTACGAAGCGTTAGGATTTAGGGCCTCCCACGAAGGCATGAAAATACATTTCAACTAAAAATGGAGCCTTTCCCTCCTACTTTCCACTGTGCTTGAAGCAGTCTGGAATCCTCCCCAAATGGCCCTCATAACCCCTTGACCGAAAATCATTACCTTAATTCCCGTAACTAACGGTTGCACAAAACCGTTAGGCAATAAGTCAAAATAACCTGAACCTCAAAATAATTATTTTCATATATCTAGAATTATAGATATATTTGCGTCATGGATTTAAAAAGTGCAACCGAAATTGGTAAATGTTTATCTAACCAGACCAGACTACAAATATTGGAATGGCTGAAAGAGCCTAAAAAAAACTTTCCGCCGCATGAAACCTTAAAGCATTTTAACGATGGTGTTTGCGTAACGTACATTCAAGAAAAAGCTGGACTTTCTCAATCAACAATTTCAACCTATTTGACCAATATGGAAAAGTGTGGGCTTTTAATTTCAACAAGACACGGAAAGTGGTCTTACTTAAGGAGAAATGAAAAATTGATCGATCAGTATTGTCTTTTTCTAAAAAACTAGTTTTTATTTAATTCAACACATCTATATATACCGAAGTAAAGATATGAAAAACATCCGATTTGAACTTATAGACCCTCTTGAAAACCTTGAAAGAGTGCTTTATCTCCTTAACCTTCTAAACCCAGAAATGACTAGTGATACCATAGAAAAGTTATTACATCAAATGTCTCAATTACCTAATTATAGGTGCTTTGGTCTCTTTGAAGGTAAAAAACTAATAGGTATCTCATCCGGTTGGACAACAGTAAGGATCTATTGTGGGAAACAATTGGAACTGGATAATGTAATCATTGATTCAAAGATTCAATCCAAAGGTTTTGGCAACTATTTTATTGATAAGATCAAACAATGGGCACTAGCCAATGAATATCAATCCATTGGTTTAAATACTTATGTACAAAATACACGTTCCCATAAATTCTACTATAATCAAAACTTCAAAGTCCTTGGATTTCATTTTGAATACAAACTAAGTCAAAAATAAATGAGAATATTGATCATTGGAGGAAACGGAACTATAGGAAAAGTAGTCGCTTCCCATTTTAACCAAAACGATGAAGTCTTGATAGCTGGACGAACAAAAGGAGATATAATGGTTGATATAGCCAATAGTAAATCGATTAAGGCAATGTTTGAAACTATCGGGAAATTTGATGCCATTATTTGCATTGCAGGAGAAGCAAAATGGGATGATTTTAATAAACTTTCAGAAAAAGACTATTTCGTTGGACTGAAAAGCAAACTTATGGGGCAAGTGAATCTTGTTCGTATTGGGCAAAACTATCTACACCTCAATGGTTCAATAACTTTGACCACAGGAATATTGGCTGATGACCCGGTAATCAAAACTACAAGTGCTTCAATGGTAAATGGCGCAATACATAGTTTTGTCAAGGCAGTAGCGCTTGAAATTGAGAATGGTATAAGAGTCAATGTTGTTTCTTCTGGAATGGTAGAAGACGCATATGAAAAATATAAGGACTATTTCCCTGGACATAATCCAATACCAATGAAAAAAGTACTTAACGGATATGTGAGAAGTGTACGCGGAAAAGGCAATGGGGAGATAATTAGAATATATGATTGAAAAGCCAATTGCCCCATGATGAACTCTACCATCTTCATGGAATCTGTATTCCGCGAAAGAGCCCGTGAATGTTGAAATCCAACTGAAAAAACAGATAAAAACAGTTGAACGAAAACAAAATATCCGTTTAACACACAATTAATTACAGGCGGTAACAGTACCGCAACTGATCTAATTTATTAACTTTATCGGTAGGCTATCACATCTTCCCCCAAAGCCTTAACCATTATTGTATTTAACCATTGGTGACAAACCAAAAATCACACTTTTAAAATTAAAGCAGATACGCCATTGCATCAACCAAGATTTAAACCAATAAACCAACTAACAAAAAATGGAAAACAACGACACAAAATCAATCCGAAACCCATTTGAAGAGATAGGAAAACTGTGGGGAATATTTTCAATTATTTGTCTAATCTGCGGCATTGTGCTCTTGTTGTTGACAAAAGGGGATTTTCAGAGCTTTAGAGAGCATGTCTCAAGTCAAGATGGGAGCCAAATAATACCTTTTGGCCAATTTATATTAAAGCTTTTTACAGGATCACTTCTTCTGGGGATAGGCGTAAAATATCTTCGCGTTGCTTTATCCGTTGTATTTAAGTTCGACCCCGACAAAAAATTAACTGAAAGTTTAGCAAAGGACCTTAATTCAAGTAAAAAATCAACTTATGCTTATAATAAAGGTTCATTGTTTAAACTTTTACAGGAAAAAGACCTGGAATTGATAAAGCCTACAACCTTGATTGAAAATATAACCACAAGGGTGTTTGTGGGTTTGAAAAAAATTCCACCCAGATATTTTATCGTTTCCCAAAATTTCCTAAATGCACTGATATCTTCATTCTCCCCATTCTTGATCCTGTTCGTTGCATTGTTCCTTGACTATCTGGAAATCATAGATGTTTTTTACGGAAGTAGGTTTGAATGGCTATTGTTATTGGTTTCCATTTCAGTGGTATTTTCATGGAGCCCTTTTAGTCCCATTACGAATGAGTCAAAAAAAAGTATTATTGCCATAATCTTGTCTGTATGTTCCATCGGTACGTTTTTAATACTCAAAACATCTTCTTTTAACTACGAACTCCCTGAAATACCCAAAAGTGTATTCCTGGTGACCTTGATATTTGTGCTTTTGAGTGCGGGAATATTTTTTGCATTCTTCTTTTTATTGAAGAGAAGAGTATACATAGAAGACACTAATGACGAGATATCCGTATCCAAAACCGATGTTGACCTTGGAGTCCATCCTGATGAAATTCGCAGGATTATCTCAAATCGCTTGGCGGAACTTGGCAGCTCAAGCATAGTGAACAGAATTTATGACGATTACTATCACTCCGGCAATGGCAAATTCAGCATGGCATTAATGCAAGAGACACAACCCATTCCCAAGGCTACATTGAATGATACTGTATTGAATAAAAGTGCCAAGAATTTATCCAAGATTGGCTTTGCAGGAGCAATAGTCGGTTTAATTGCATTAGTAGCTTTTGTCAGCGGTGCCAAAACTTTCATTGGACTTTTACTTTCTACCGTCACTACTTTGGGAATAATAAATTTTGGTCTAAAATTAATCTCCCTAAGCACTTTATTCCTATCGGAATTTGCTTTTGAATCCATTTTGATTTCTGTAGATGGAAATGGAGAATACAAATCGTCCCGAATAACAGCGGGAAGAGGGTTGAACGATTCCGTGGAATCTAGAAATGAGGTGACCAAATCAAGCATTTCATTACAATTTGTGAGTTCCAGTATACTTTCAGTGAGTTTTATACGACTTGGAAAGGCGGACCCATTTGATCATTCACCTCGTTATGTGGTCTCATTGGACAAAAATGAAAGCTCAAATACTTATTTGATAAACTCCTTTAACAAGTACCTTTCTGAAAAATCCCAAATAATTGGAGTTAGTGGCCGCGACGTTGAAAAAATAAAGAACCTGAATTCACTTACAAATCCAATTGGACTTAATGGCACTACCGAACCGACCAATAAAAGTTTACTTGAGGAAAATACCAATGAAACAGAATCTGAGTGAGTCATAGAAAAGCAGTTTCTTACAAAAGAAAAAAAATGAATACTGACCGATGTAGTATAAGATTGCCGGTTCTTCAAATTTTGGTCCTCTTCCATGCCAGTATGGTGGCTGCACAAACTTCTCTCGAGAAAATCAACCTTGAAAACGGAAAGTACACCGTGGGGTTTCGCCACTACCCTACTCTGGATAGCTCAAGAACGTACCACAGGGCCATGGACTATACCAACAAAAAGATGGCCCGACCCATTTCCATAAGCCTTTGGTATCCCGCAGGGCAAATTGCAGATGACATAAAACCCTTACAGGTTCTGGATTACCTTGAGATACTAAAAGAGGAAGAGGAATGGGAACATTTGCCCAATGAACAGATCTTGAATTGGTTTTACTACCGTAACACCCCCGACAACCAAAAACACCTTGTAGAACCAACAACAGCATATCCCGAACTGGATTTTTTGAAGGGGAAATTTCCGGTGGTTGTCTATGCCCCCAGTTTCATGGCATCCTCCATAGAAAACTTTGCGCTTTGTGAATATTTGGTAAGTCACGGGTATGTGGTAGTGTCCAGTCTAAGTCGAGGCACAGAGACCCGTTGGTTCAGCAACAACTACGCCAAGGAAATGGAAACCCAGGCGAGGGATATGGAGTTTTTGATAAAAGAAGTTGGGAAACTTCCCATAGTAGATCATGACAAGATTGCTGTAATGGGCTTCAGTTTTGGCGGTCTATCCAATATCATCGTGCAAAATAGAAATGATAATATCAAAGCCATTGTAAGTCTGGATGGCACAGAAAGATATCAATACGCACTACTGGAGCAATCCCACTTTTTTGACGCCGCAAAAATAGATGTACCCTACATCCATATGGCGCAGAAAGACATTCCCGATATCGTTTTGAAAGAGGACAAGATCGATGCTGAACTCAACACAAAGTTCCAGTTGTACGACAGCATAACCCAAGCCACCTCGTACCAATTGAAGTTCCATGACCTTACGCACAGCTATTTCAGTACCCTTGGGATTCTCTTTGCCGATAGGGACAAGAGACAGGACAAAGATGACTCGGAAATCATGGAGTCCTACAAATGGGTATCGGCCTATGCGTTACATTTTTTGGATGCCGTGCTAAAAAAGGATGAAAACGCCCTGCATTTTATTGAAAATAACCCTTCCAAAAACGGAGTTGCCGATGGTTTGATAACCCAAAGCATCAAACCATCGAAAAAAAGAGCCTACACGTTTCAGGATTTTAACGATTTGGCTTCGGGCCAGAATTATAACAACCTATCCCAATTGTACGACTCCATAGTAAAAAGTCATCCTGCTTTTTCCATCCCTGAAGGCAATCTGAACACGCTTGGGTTACAATTGGTCTTCAACCCAAAAACATCTTCGCAAGGAATAAAGGTGTTTTTGTTGGCCACACGACTTTTCCCAGATTCTGCCAATCTCTATGACAGTCTAGCAGAGGGATATTTATTCATGGGCAACACGGATAAAGCCATTGAAAGTTTTGAAAAATCCTTGGCATTGAACCCACAAAGCCAAAACGCCATCAACAGATTGGAGCAATTAAAAAAGTAACACTTTGAAAAAGACAACATTTTTCCTTCTGACCCTTATTTTTTGCATGGCCCATTTGGCTTTTGGCCAAGCTCCTAATCAACCCAATGTGATCATTATAATAACCGATGACCAAGGGTATGGGGATTTAGGGAGTACCGGCAATCCCCATATAAAAACACCTGTTTTGGATAAATTTGCCCAAGAGAGTGTCCGTTTCAATAATTTTTATGTATCACCGGTCTGTGCACCAACACGTTCCAGTATCATGACAGGCCGATACAGTTTGCGCACCGGGGTCAGGGACACCTACAATGGTGGTGCCACCATGGCCCAAAACGAGGTGACAATTGCTGAAATGCTCAAGCAAGCCAACTACCGTACGGGTATTTTTGGCAAATGGCACTTGGGGGACAATTATCCGTTCAGGCCGAACGATCAAGGGTTTGATGAATCGGTGATCCATCTGGCCGGAGGCATGGGACAAGTGGGAGATGTTACCAACTACTTTAAGGGAGACCGCAGCTATTTTGACCCCGTACTTTGGCACAACGGGGTACAGGAAGCCTATACCGGTTATTGCTCGGACATCTTTGCAGAACAGGCCATGGATTTCATTAAAGAAAACTCGGAACGACCATTCTTTTGCTACCTATCCTTCAATGCCCCGCATACGCCCTTGCAAGTACCCGATAAGTACTACCAAATGTACAAGGACATAGACCCGGCCTCTGGTTTTGAAAATGATGACAGACCGTTTCCCCATATGTCGGAAAAAGATAAAGAAGACGCCCGAAAAGTGTATGGTATGGTCACCAATATTGATGAGAATGTGGGTAAATTGCTGGATACCCTGGAAGAGCTGAATATCGCTGATAACACCATTATCATTTTTATGACCGATAATGGTCCGCAGCAATCCAGATATATAGCGGGTATGCGAGGAAAAAAGAGTAGTGTGTACCGAGGCGGCGTTAGGGTTCCATTTTTTATGAAAAACCCCTCATTTAAAAGTAATACAGAAGTTGAAACAGCAGCAGCACACATAGACCTATTGCCCACCATTTCAGAACTTTGCCGTGTTGATTTGCCCAAATCCAAAAAGATAGATGGGCGCAGTCTGGTGCCCTTGATCAACTCCACGTCTGCAGATTGGCCGGAAAGGCACCTGTTCTTCTACTGGACCCGTCGCTATCCCGAACTATACAACAACATCGCCATACAAAGAGGGGATTACAAGTTGGTAGGGCATACCTCCTATGATTCCCATATTACCGAATTCGAATTGTTCGACATAAAAAAGGATCCCTATGAACAATCCAATATCATTTCAAAAAACACAGAGCTTGCGGAAACCTTCAAAAAGGATTTGGACACCTTATACTACGAACTGATTTCCTCGGAGAACCTTGTACACCCTCCCCGCATTGAAATTGGAAATGCCAACGAGAATCCCACCATATTGAACAGAAATGATGCGGATGGGGAACGGGGCATCTGGAACCAAGAGGAAGTTTATGGAAAGTGGAACGTAAAGGTCAATGCCGGAACGTACCATATAAAGTTGAAGTTCATCAAACCTGTAGCAACCGGAGGAAACTTATTGTTTGAAGCAGGAAGTGTGGTCACTAGAAAAAAAGTGCAAGGTCCCATTACGGATATTATTGAAATGAACAATGTCTATCTCCCAGACATGGAATGTGAAATACTGCCCTATTATCTTGTGGACAAAAAAAAGATATTTCCGTTCTGGGTCCAAATGGAGAAAATTAATTAAAAGTTCAGGCTTGCTAAGATTGGAAAACTCAGCGAACAGATGCGTATCTTTACTGCTTGTTATGCCCTAGCCCATGAGCGAACAGATCCTAACGGAACACATCAGCAGCTACGTCAACTTTTCAGAAGAGGAATTATCGGAAATCATCCGCTTTTTTGATATTAGATCCTATCGCAAAAAAGAAAAATTACTGCATGCCGAAAAACGTTGTGACACGCTTTTTTTTGTAGCAAAAGGATGTTTGCAACTCTACTTCATTGATGATTTGGGCAACCCCAAGACCACCCAGTTTGCCATGGAAACTTGGTGGCTGACCGATTTTTTGGCCTTTCAATACCAAAGACCCTCCAATTTCTATGTGGAAACCTTGGAAAAATCAACGGTTTTATCCATCTCCTTTTCAAAATACCAAGAGCTGCTGGAAAAATTCCCGAAAATGGAGAAATACTATAGGTCCATTTTCGAAACGGCCTATGGAGCGGCCCTTATGCGTATCAAATACATCAATAGTCTTTCCAAAGAAGAAATGTTCTTCAGTTTCCGGGAGAGTTTCCCTGAATTTGTGCAACGTGTGCCCCAATACGTGCTCGCAAGTTTTCTTGGCCTGACCCCTGAATACCTGAGCGAAATCAAAAGAAAGTGATTTTCTTAAACCAGCTTAATTTTTATTGAAGTTCATTTGGCCACCTTTGTATTACCCGAATAAGGGAAAAGGTCAAACACATGGCGGACACTAAAAAAATTGTTGTGGTAGGCGGAGGTTTTGCAGGTCTGGAACTTGTAAAACAATTGGGGAATTCCGAATCATATCAAATCACCCTGGTGGACAGCAACAACTACAATTTTTTTCCACCCTTGATCTACCAAGTATCCACGGGCTTTATGGAACCATCGGCCATAAGCTATCCGTTCCGCAAGATTTTGAGGAAATTAAAGAATGTTAGATTTCGGTTAGGCTCTCTTGAACGGGTGATGCCCGAAGAAAACAAAATATTGTTGAGCAACGGGGAGCTGGAATACGACATTCTGGTGATGGCAACGGGGACGGAAAGTAACTTTTTTGGAAATGGCAACATTGAAAAGTACAGCCTGCCCATGAAGACCATCAGTGATGCCCTTTCCCTTAGAAATGTCATCCTGACCCGTTTGGACCGTGCCACCAGAATCGATGATGTAGAGGAACGAAAAAAGTACCTCACCTTTGTCATTGCAGGTGCAGGGCCTACGGGAGTTGAACTTTCGGGCATATTGGCAGAAATGAAGGCCACCATCATCATCAAGGATTATCCGGAACTTCTGGAGAAAGACCTAGGGGAAATCCACCTAATTGATGGACAAGATTCCGTTTTGGCGTCCATGTCCAAGAATGCCCAGACCTATACCGCCAAAAAACTATCGGAATTGGGCGTTAACTTGACCATGAACACACTAGTCAAGGATTTTGACGGGGAAACTGTTGTATTGTCCAATGACACTGAAATTCCATCCAAAAACCTGATTTGGGCCGCAGGGGTATCCGCCAAAACCTTTGAGGGTTTTCCAAAAGACAGTTTTGGGGCCGGTAAACGGTTAATAACAAATTCCTTCAACCAAGTGCATTTGTGTGACAACATTTACGCCTTGGGAGATTGTGCCTTGGTCCTCGGGGATAAGGCCTACCCCAATGGACATCCACAATTGGCACAACCCGCGCTACAACAAGCAAAAAATTTAGCTGATAATTTAAAACGGAAAAGCCAAGATTGGAAACCGTTCCACTATACCGACAAAGGTTCCCTGGCCATCATTGGCCGAAACAAGGCCGTGTTGGATTTCCCTGGACAAAAACGGTCCCTAAAAGGCTTTGGTGCCTGGCTTATATGGATTTTTGTGCACATTATGGGGCTTGTGAACTTTAAAAACAAAGTGCGCACGTTGTACAACTGGCTCGGATATTATATCTACAAGGACCAATATTTTAGAATGATCATTAAACCCACAGAAAGAAATAACACATAACATGAAACATTTAGGACTATTGACACCCCTACTCTTTGCTGCCATTCTTTTGAGCTGCAATACCGAAAAATCAAAATCCAGCTCTGAGGTTGGGCAAACTGACTATGTGGAGGTACCCTCGGATACCCTTACCAAACACTTAAAACCGTTCAATCCGGAATTGCCCACCATAGGACTTCTCATGTTCAATGGCGTTTTGCAGGGAGAGGTCATTGCCACATCGGATGTTTTTGGAAAACCCAACCAAAACATGGAGCAACTTTTTAACGTAATCACCATAGCGGAGACCGAAAGACCCATCACCACCGAGGAAGGCATGCATTTTGTCCCCGATTATACTTTTGAGAACTGCCCCAAGCTCACGGCGCTATTTGTTCCAAGTGGTTACGATATGTATGCCCAGGTCCGTAACCAGAAAATGATAGAATTCATCCAAAGGAAAAACGAGGAGACCCAATACATAGTGAGTAATTGTGCAGGAGCCCAGCTTATCGGAGAATCCGGGATTGCGGACGGACATAAAATCGTTACCTATATTGGTGGTGGAAAGGAATTACAGGAGAATTATCCCAATTTAAAGGTCCAGGACGATAGTGTAGTCACTTTTGTCGAGGATGGAAAGTTCAGTTCCTCCAACGGAAACTTGACCAGTTATATTTCGGCCTTGAATTTGGTTGAAAAAATGACCAGTCCCGAGCATCGGCAGTTTGTGGAAGACTACTTATACATAGACCGACTTAAAAATTGGGAGGAATAGGTTTCCCTCACTCCTGCCAGTCATTTCGATATGAGGAAGGAAACGACGATTGAGAAATCCCAAATGATAGATTTCTCACATTCCCCAGCTCCCTCGCAAGCTCGGGACAGGAGTTCGAAATGACCATAAGATTCCGAACGTCATTTCGACAGAGTCCCGACGAAGATCGGGACGACGAGAAATCCCACGGATGTCTCGACTGCGCTCGACATGACAGGCACATTGCAATTCGTGTCGGATAGCCTAATACCAATAAAAAACAGATTCCCTTTTTTACTGGAATAAAACAGCCGGCATCAGGTAGTTGAACCCCACCTGAGCGGCCGACTGTCGACACTATATCAATTACAGCTAATGGGAGCCAAAGTGATTTGCAGCAATAGGTTGTTGGTCACCTCAAAGCACTTCTGACTACTCAGATAACCATAGGATCTTGGACTGCCCAATTGTCTCCATACAAAAGCATCCTGAAACTGGAACTCCACCTCTACATCATGTGAACCATCTGGTGGACTCTTCACGGAACGCTGACCATTGTTTACGGTATAATACCCTCCAATAACCGTATTGTTGGTCCCTGCTGTCTTATAGACAAATCGGTAACGGACATCAAAAATGGAATTATTGTCCACATCCACACTGGCATGGTCATACTTAAAAGTTTGGCAGCTTTCCACCCTATAATCTGTGGTATAACCCATTTTAGCCAGCGAATTATCCTTAAGATACCGAATGGTGTACGCGATGGGCACCCCAGGATTATCTCGACTGTAAACGGCATTCTCCCCAGTAATTACACTATTGAGTGACCCAAAACCGGAGTCGATATCCGCTAAATTAATGGCCTCGGAAGCTGCCTCGGCGTTTCCGCCGATGGTCACCACCGTAACACTGGAGGTTTTCAATATCTCATCATACGTGGAATTTACCGTCCCTACGCCACTTACGCCCCCTGCATATTCCAACACGGCATCCAGTTCAATGGAGGTATCCGTATTGGTGGTTTCCATGCGCACCATAATGATACGGCCGTAGGACACGGAACTCACATAAGCTGGTGGGGTATCGGAACCAATGGCGGCATCAACCTGTGCCTGGGTCACCGAAGCATCAAAAACACTGCCGGGCGAACTTGGGGTATCCATGGTCACCGTATAAAAAACCTGCTTGAACACCACCCCGGCATAACGCTTTTCAGTTGTGCTCTCATAATCGAACTGGGAAGCCAAAGATCCTGTGGCCCATTCCAAATTCAATCCCACATCCATGCTGAATTGTTTAGAGGAATACGATTCCGAAGCTTGATAGGATGAATTGGATGCATTCACATAACCATCCTGATAGGCGTTGGCATTCCACCACTCCAAGGCATCATCTATACCGGATTGCACGGAAGAATTGGTGGGATTGTCCACCACAATATTGCCTTGGGCTCCTATCCCGGGGAGATCCAAACGAAGGGTCACCGGGGCACGGTCCAATGCCAAGGGGTCGGGAGCACCGTCCAGCATTCCGGCATTGCCTATGACCAAGGCCCCGGGATAGACCACACCATTGGTAGGCCGCAAGATGGCTACATCGTCATAATTGGATTCCAAGCTATAGTCCATGGTCCTACACTCGAACAATTGGCCCAAAGTGGGCCCTGTATTGGCTGTGTTGTCTGAATTCATGGTTCTTTCGGCGGCGGCTCCTCCCGTATCCTGTACATTCAAGAGCTCATCAGAGTTGTAGGTGAGGCTGGCAATGGAAGAGTTGATGTCTTCGAGATTGTTGTTCTCTTCATCTCCTCCGTTTTCACCGCCATTCTCGCCCCCATTTTCTACTGGCGGGTCGGTTCCGCTGTCTTTACTGCACGAAACAGCAATGCATAAAGTCATGGCCCAAATGAATAAGGAGCACACATTTAATTTTTTTACAATTGTTTTCATAACGTATTGGTTTAATGGGTTCAACGCTGTCGAAATTAGCCCCCAATCACCCACCGACCTATTTTTGGGCATGGACAAAGTATGGACAGCTACCTAGGATTCCATCAAAACCAAGCATGGACAGCTCGTTTTTTAAGAATATGTTTTTTATTAAAAAAACCTTTCAAAATCAATACTTTACAGAGATATACAACACAAATCAATCTGAAAATTTTATAGACTTTTCATGGACAAGTGAGTTTTTACATATGGAAACGAAAGTCTGGCCAATGGAATTAATCGGTATCTTGGTAAAGCAATCAACCTTGAACCATGAAACGATATATTCCTCTCCTTGTCTGTTTTTTGATAACCCACTTTGATGGTTATGGGCAATATGATGCCAGTCCTCAGGTTATTGACAGCTTATTGAATGCCTTGCAAAAATCCCCGATTGATTCTTCCCGAACACCCATTTTGGTCGATCTATGGAGAGCACACATCAACAGGGATATTGACAAAGCTTTCGGCTATGCTGACCAACTTATTGACTTGGGAAGGAAACTGGACAACGTTCCCATTCAACACACCGGGTACCAACGAATGGGGATTGCCTATTCCTATATAGATGACTATCCTTCTTCCAACACCTACTACCGGAAAGCCATTAAACTGAGTGAAAAAGCCCAAGAGTATCGCTCAACCGCCGCCATGCAAATCAACATAGCCATTAACCATTCCATTATGAGTCAGCATGACAGTACTTTGTTATATGCCAACAAGTCCATGGAGAATTTTGCAAAGAAGAACGATTCCACGGGAATTGCGGCCTGTTATAATGTTATTGCTGGAATGCATTTCTCCAAGGGTGCATATCGATTGTCCTTGGAAAACAATATTAAGGCCATGGACATTTACGAACGGTATGACGACCGAAACAGTTTAAAAGATGCCATGCGAGGAATTTCCCGGAATTATTTGAAGATGCGTGATACCGCAAACGCCATCAACTATCTGTTACAATTGGAACAAATGAACAGGCAAGACAACGATAAACATGGTATTATTGCCTCCCTTACCAATTTGGGCAATATATATCTGAATAAAAAGGATAGTCTGGAAACCGCCAAAAAACAATATGATGAAAGCTGGGAACTCTCCCAAAGCATGAAATTTCCATTGGGTCAGATAAACACATTATTTGGATTGGGGAGATACTACCAACTAAAAAGCGAATTCCCTGAAGCCAAAACATACTTTAAGCGGTCACTTTTTCTGGCGGATTCAATAGGTCAAACAGGAAACGTGGTTGTCAACCAAATCCATTTGGCCGAAATTTCCACAGAAGAGAGTGCACTGGAAGAAGGAGCGTCATGGGCCCAAAAAGCCTTATCCCTGGCAACAGAAAACGAACTGTTGGAAAATCAGGCCAAGGCCTACCAACTTTTATCCGAAATAGCCAGTAAACAAAATAAGGAAGGTTTAGCTTTGACCTATTTTAAGGAATACAAAACCGTGAACGATAGCATTTACAATATTGAAAACGGCCAACGCCTTTCCGAACTCCAGACCATCTACGAAACCGAAAAAAAAGAAGCTGAGATTGCCCTACAGGAAGAAGAAATAAACACTTTGAATGCGCAGGCTGAGGTGGACCAACTCACCAAAGGACTCTACGCTGGGGGCATGGCCTCTGCCCTAGCCCTTTCAGGGCTGTTGGTCTTTGGGTTCCGGCAGCGAATGAAGAAAAACAAAGTGGAGCGCGAGAAGCAGGAGGAAATCTACCGACAGGAAATCGCCCACAAAAAGAAAGAGCTAACCAGCCAGACCCTGCATTTGGTGCAAAAGAACACCTTTATCCAAGAACTCAAGGAAAATCTGGAAAACATTAAATCGTCCCCCGAAAAGTTCAAGACAGAGTTCCGCCGCATTGTAATGTTGTTGAGAAAGGAAAATGCCTCGGACAAGGACTGGGAAATCTTCAAGACCTATTTTGCCGAAGTGCACAACGACTTTGACCAAAAACTCAAGACGCTCTATCCCGATATTTCGGAAAAGGAGATACGCTTGGCCGCCTTTTTGCGCATGAACCTTACTACCAAGGAAATTGCTGCCACCCTCAACGTATTGCCGGACAGTATCCTAAAATCCAAATACCGCCTCAAAAAGAAATTGGGGCTGGACAAGGAAACGGACCTTATCACCTTTTTGAATACACTGTAAACCAACGGCTTTCATAAATCTGTCCCTTTGTGTACATAACTGTTGGTGATTCGGGCAGAATGTGCGAACTTGTCCATCTCCCCCGGTAGTCATTTCAGTATCAATTCATTGCAGGGTATGAAAGCCTCGTCAGAAAATCAATATTTTGCCTTTTCGGCCATTTGGTTTATCCTAATCGTGTTTTGGGGATTTGCGCCGTCCTTCTATCTCTCCAAATATTTTGACAACCCAGAGCCATTGCCCATTCATCTGGTGGTACATGGAATTTCATTTACTTTGTGGGTGTTGCTGTACGCCGTACAGGTGTTTTTGATTCGGGTTAAAAACTACAAAACACACATGACCTTGGGTATACTCGGTGTAGTGATCATGGCTGCCATGGTACCCACGGGTCTTTTCCCGGTGGTCTACAAAGCCTATGCGGGGACCAATACGGTAGATGCGGCCGGACACAATGTGTTTCGGTTACTTTCTGCATACCTCTTGTTTGTTCTGGCATTTGCCTACCGAAAAAAAGCTTTTTTACACAAGCGCCTGATGCTCGGCTGTATGGTAATGTGCACCAGCGCTGCGATTTTTAGGGCATCCTTTGACCTGCAACTAAATGAAAGTCAACTGTTTAACAAAGGAGTACAGATGTTCCCTGCTTTGGTCTTGTTTGCTTTGGATTGGGCAAAGCGCAAGAAAGCGGTATGGGTGGATTTGGTTTCCCCCATACTTGTTTTGGGCATTTTCTTCTTGGCCGATTATTTCTGGTTGTCCCCCATCGGGGCCGGTTTTATGGATATCCTCGTTGCCATTTTTGTAAAACCCTTTCTGTAGGACTCCGAACGTCATTTCGACAGAGTCCCGATGACTGTCGGGACGACGAGAAATCCCATTGATGTCCCAACTGCGCTCGACATGACAAATCCAATACAGTTCGTGAACATTGGTGCCATTCGTGTCGGAATGCCAAAACACAAATAAGAAAACCTGGCTCCAAGTCATTTCGATATGAGGAGGGAAATGACGATTGAGAAATCTCAAATGATAGATTTCTCACGCTCCCTTCGGTTGGTTCGAAATGACAGGGCCATTGCAATCCGTGAACATTTGTGCAATACGTGTCCAAAAGCCAAACGATAGATTTCTCATATTCCCTAGCTCCCTCGCAAGCTCGGGACAGGAATTCGAAATGACCACCAGCTTTCTAACTCCTGACTCCTATCCCCTAAAATCACTCCGTGATCTGTTCCTGGCACTCCCACAGCCCCTTGATGTTGAAAAGGGCATCCTTTTCGGCCTCATCCAAAGGTTCATGGGATACATTTTAAAAAGTTATGGGTTGATAACTCTTTGAAATCGTTGGGGTTAAATAATTGGTTATAAGAAAGAAATGGGTGAAATTAGTGAGCCATGGTCTTAGTCATGTAGAAATAAAGAATGCATCATTATATCGGTTTTATGGCTGTATTGGGGTATATAGATGTATTTTATGCTTATATAAACAAGTTGGGGACAATCTGAAAAATGAAATACGCTTGGTTAATATGGATACTCATTTTATTGTATGGTTTCACACCAGCGACAATCAATTCACTTTGGACGCGACCGACTGAAACTGACTTGATAATTACTGGACAAGAATGTGGTTGTCCATGTCCAGAAGCAAGAGTCGTAAAGGGTGAAATTGAGATTCCGCAGTTTATTTTGGACAAACACCCTAAAATTCACAGACAAGAACTGACATTGACAGGAAATTCACCCTTTGACCCATACAACTACGAAATAGGACACTCTGAGATATTAATTGAAGGAGAAGTAGTCGGGATTGATACTATTCTGTGTTCACCGACCGACTGTGAAGTTGCCCCTAAATTTGAAGTTAAGAAATGGACATTAACCAGCTATTCAGCACGATTTTGGACTTGGAACAAAACAGCCGGAATTAGCTATCTACTTGGAATTCCAATTGGATTTTTAGGCCTTCTAGCAATGACAATCGTGCGAAAGAAAAAGAAATAAAAGACTGTGCCCAACACCGGCTATAGTAAATGCGGGTTGACTGCTTAAAGCGGTTTCAAAATCCCGCACTTGCCATAGCCAGGGCCGTTGGGCTTAATACAAAAACACTCCTTTATTTAACCCTTTATAAGGGAAATTTGTATTTTTATACCCCAATACATTTTATGTTCAGTACAGCCGTAATATCATATTCGGATATTGTAAAATAGATAGTCAATTTTCTTTGACTATCTCCCTTCTTTTCCTCAGTTAACCATCTGAGGTAGTACCATCTATTTACATTTTGCAAATAATCACAGGCATTGTGGGCGCTTTTGTATTTATATGAATATAAATACCGTAGTGTTTGCAATGGTTTAAACACACAGAATATGAAATTGGAACATTTCGGATATAACAACAGCATAGAAAAACTAAGGATTCAACATAACCTTTTAGACTTTGGAATCGGAAGAATTATTGCAGAGCACAAGGAGAGGTATATGGTTAAAATGGAAAACGGCGAATTTGAGGCAGAAATCACAGGGAACCTACGATATACCGCAAATAGTCGTGAAGATTTTCCCGCTGTGGGCGATTGGGTCGCCATTTCTGAATATGATGACCACAAAGTGCTCATACACGCTATTTTGCCTAGAAAAACCATCATTAAAAGACAGGCCGTTGGCAAAAAAGGGGAAAATCAGATCATAGCAACCAATATTGACTTTGCTTTTATTGTACAGGCTGTGGACAGGGATTTTAATATCAATCGAATAGAAAGGTATCTGACCATTTGCAATGTATCGAATGTACAACCAATCATCATTCTCAATAAGATTGACTTGATAACCGATACTGCTCTGACCGATTTGATATCAGAAGTTCAAGAAAGAGTGAAGCACGTACCCCTAATCGCCATAAGCAATACGTCCCAAAAAGGAATCGAGACAGTAAAAGGATATATCGTAAAGGGCAAAACGTACTGCTTGTTGGGCTCGTCAGGCGTTGGAAAATCAAGTCTTCTGAACAATCTTTCGGGCAAACAACTGATGAAAACCAATACGATTAGCACAAGCACCAACAAAGGTCGGCACGTAACCACCCACCGGGAATTGATAGTTCTTGAAAATGGCGGGATTATCATTGACAATCCCGGTATACGGGAAGTGGGTATCACAGATTCAGTTGGGGGATTGGAGAAAACATTTGAAGAAATTGTTGAGCTATCCAAAAACTGCAAGTTTAAAGATTGTACCCATACCATAGAAATGGATTGTGCTGTTCTGTCTGCGGTTGAAAGTGGAAAGGTAGATAAATTGTTCTATGAAAATTACCTGAAAATGAAACGGGAAAAAGAACATTTTGAATCAACTGTAGCTGAAAAACGCAAAAAGGACAAGAATTTTGGAAAAATGGTCAAGCAGTTTAAAAATTTGAGAAAATCAAATAAGTACTAAGCAAAAGAATATGTACAAGCAATAGCGGTTTGGGTGCCCATCCAAGCCGCTATTTCATTTAATTAAACTATTTTGGAGACATGGATTCCAAACTTCACCCCCTCCCGCAAGGTCATATCTTGTGGTCGTGTAAAAACAAAACCATACACACCGTGAGGATACAGCACATTTTCATCTTAATTTCCATTCTACTTTTTGCCTGCGCGGGAATTGCACAATCCACAGGCACCTTTACCGACTCGCGCGATGGCCAGACCTATGCGACCATCAGCTTTAAAAACGCTTCTACGGGCACCACCTATACCTGGATGGCCCAAAACCTCAACTATAAGATGGCGGACAGTTACGCGTATGACGACCATGAGGACAACCGGAAAGAACTGGGCTTGCTCTACACTTGGGAAGCAGCAATAAAAGCCTGCCCCTGCGATTGGCATTTGGCAACGGATACCGAATGGTCCCTACTGGTAGAGCAATTTGGCGGTATGGATAAGGCCGGTGAGGCCCTAAAAAGCACTAAGGGCTGGAAAGAAGATGGAAATGGCACCAACAACAGTGGGTTCAATGCGCTTCCGGCGGGTATTCGCAGAAACAATGGTTATGACGTCTTGGGATATTTTGCTTTCTGGTGGTCGTCCACTCCTGCCGGTGTAAATGGTAAAGTATGGGGATGGGACATCAGCTATGGTGGCCCTGACATGTCCATTAAATCCAAAGTTTTCCGGTACGATGTCAAAACCCTTGGTGGACTCTCGGTGCGGTGCGTTCGGGATTGACGTATTTGAGTTGTCCAATGAACATTCTAATAACAAAAGGTGGTATCTTATGGCCACCAACTTTTAGGGAAACATGCTCCTAATCTGATATAACGAGTCGTTGTGCGCAATGAAAGTATACGAGAAAATTCTAAATGTTATAGCTATAGGTACAATTATCGTTTTACCACATGCTGAACTCATTCCGTTTTTTGGTTACTGCATTCCTATATTACTTATTACATGGTTCGCTTTAAAATATTCCAAGGAGAATTTTTCCGACATAGGCTTCAGTTTTAAGCAATTCAATCCAAAATCTATTCTGATTGGAGGTCTTGTTGCTGCTCTCACGTTGGCATTCATGCAGTTGGTCTTTCATCCTGTTTTGGAGTTTTTTGTGAATTTAGAATACAAAGATGTAGGACTATCTGACACTATTCAAGGTGGGAAATTGCAGTTCCTTTTAATGATTATCATGGGGTGGTTGATAGGAGGGTTTTATGAAGAAATAGTTTTCCATGGATTCATCTTCACACGTTTGGAAAAGATGATTAAAGGAAAGTTTGCAGCCTATATAAGCTTCGTGATAACAAGTTTCGCCTTTGGCATATATCATATTCAACTCGGTGCTTTGGGTCTAATTAATGCGTTATTGGTAGGGGCGGTATACCTCACCCTTTTCTTATATTTTAAAAGAAATCTGTGGTATTCAATTATGTGCCATGGCTTCTATAACACAATGGTAATGACGTTGATCTATTTTGATTACATATGATTAAGTATGTCAACATGCATTAACAGTAGCGGGGTAATTACTAATTTTATATATAAACTATAAATCAAAAGTCGGTGCCATCCAATAGTTTAGTAGCTTGTATTCCGTAACCACTCATAATCGAGACCGTTTTGGGCCAATAGAAAAAATTCAACCTGAATTGAAGAACATGAAAACATTCGCCAAATTAATATTGATTGCAGCCTTTATTATTGCCCTAAGTGCTTGTAACAACAAAGAAAACAAAGAGGAAACGTTCACCATATCCGCACAGGTAACCGGATTTCCCGATGGAACTACATTCTATCTGAGAAACATGGCAACCGATGCGGTTTTTGATAGTGCCACAGTCAAAAACAACACCTTTGCGTTTGAAGGAAACTTGGCCAGTCCACCTGAACATATCTGGTTGAACACGACCGTGGACAAAAAATTCATCTATACCAATCTACTTATCGGAAATGAGAATATCATTGTCAAAGCAGATATTGCAGATTTTCCTTGGGACGTGGATGTCAAAGGTTCAAAAACCCATGAAGATTTTGCTTACGCACAAAGTCTCACCAAAGAGAACAATAAAAAAAGAGATTCCTTGGTCCAAGTCTTTATGGGACTCCCCCAAGAAAAACAACAAGAAACAGGGGCTGAAATTTGGAAGAAAATCAGAAAAATTGACAGTATTACAGATGCTTCACAGGTTGACTATGTAAAATCCCATCCCAATACTTATATAAGCGTAATGCAACTTGGCTTTCTAAAAAATAAATTGCCAAAAGACACCGTACAGAAAATATTCAATAGCTATACCCCTGAAATAAAGGAGAGCAAATATGCCAAAGTAGTTGAAGTATATCTAAGGGAGAATATCGCTGAAATTGGAGATACCTTTCACGATTTTGAAGGAGTGAACCAAAAAGGAGAAACCGTAAAATTTTCAAATATTAGAGGTGACTATACCCTTCTTGACTTTACGGCGGCGTATTGCGGTCCCTGTATCCAGGCTGCGGATGAATTGGTTGAAATAAGCGAAAAACACTCCGATTCCCTAAAAATAGTCAGTTTTACCCAAGACCCTAAAAAGGAGGTGTGGCTAAAATCCTTGGAACGGGATAAAGTCACCTGGAACAGTATTTACGATGGAAAAGGCAGGTATAGTGAAACATCCATCAAATATGGGGTTCAAGGAATACCAACCTTCGTTTTAATAAATCCCGAAGGAACAATTATTGACAAATGGACCGGTTACCGTGAAGGCAGTATCCTTGAAAGATTGGAAAAACAAAACGGCCCACAACAAGGATTATGATCCATAGTGACAGAGAGCCAAAACAAAGTTTCATCAATCAAATAAACGGGGAATACACTTTAATAATCCTATGAAAAACTACCTCTGGATAACATTTTTTGCGCTGACACATCTTTCTGGATATGGACAATTGGAAACCTCAACAACGAAACAGACGAAGAAGATCTATCTCTCAGAAAAGCAATCAGAGCTCATTACCCATTGCATGGACACACTCCCCAACCAAGCACAATTATCAATTGCACTAATTGAAAATGGGAACGTACACTTTTTGGGGTTCAAAAAGGAAAAAGATTCAGTTATGCCCTATGACAATTCAGGGAAGGTTTTCGAAATAGGTTCCATTACAAAGGTTTTTACGGCCACCTTACTTGCCGATTTTGTTGTGGACCAGAAAATCCGCCTTGATGACCCTATTAATGAGCATCTTGATTTTTCGCTGAAGAACAACGTTCAGATTACTTTCAAGCAACTGGCTACCCATACCTCGGGACTGCCCCGCGTACCGATCAGCCTAAGCTCCCCTGATCTGAGTTTGGAGAATCCGTACAAGGACTTCGGAGAGGATAAATTGAGACTTTACCTTACCAAAAAGCTGGAACTGATCGGTGAACCAGGAACAGCGTCCTCCTACTCCAATCTGGGTTTTGGTCTTTTGGGCTATCTACTGGAGAAAATTGATAATACCACATATGAAAATTTGCTGCAGACCAGAATATTTTCCAAATATCATATGCCCAGCTCCACAACCAATCGTGACCGCATTAGGGATATCCTTGTGGAAGGGTTGAACGATACGGGCAATCCAGTCCCTAATTGGGACATGGCCGCACATATGGGCGCTGGAGGAATATTGTCCAACATTGAAGATCTGGCAAAATTTGCCCTTGCCCAGTTCGATGATACCAACCGAGAATTAAAATTGACCAGGGCAAAGCATTTTACCGTGGACGAATATTACTCCACAGGCTTGGCTTGGGGCTTGATCAAAACGGATTCTGGCGAAATTTGGGATTGGCATAACGGCGGTACGGGCGGATATACATCTTCCATGATCCTGAACACCGAAACCAAGAATGGCATCATTATTCTATCAAATATTTCCGCGCTTGGCAAACTGACCTCAAATATTGCAGGATTGGCCCCTGAACTCATGGAAACGATTGAATAAAAAACGAAGTGCCAAAAAATGAAAAATCAATCCTCGGCTCCCGCAAAATGGCCTCTTGTGTCACTCGCTTCTATGGGAGAACATGGTCCAATTCCCATCAAGTAAAAACCAAATTATGGTCAATTACACCTATTTTGGGATATGTAAATCTACTTTTTATATAAAAAGTTGGCGTTGATTATGAAAATGAAACAGAAAATAGATATAATACGCAAAACGGAATATCAAGAAGTGGTACAGCTATGGGAATCTTCCGTCAGGGCAACCCATCACTTTTTAAAGGAAGAGGACATTGAGTATTTTAAACCATTGATCCTGAATACCTACCTAGATGCCGTGGAATTGAGGTGCATGAGGAATGACGAGAACAACATTTTGGGTTTCCTCGGTGTTGCGGAACAGAATTTGGAAATGCTGTTCATTGATCCTGAACACCGAGGCAAAGGAGTTGGCAAATCATTGCTGGATCACGCTATGGAAAACCTCAATGTCACCAAAGTCGACGTGAACGAACAGAACGAACAGGCCGTTGGATTTTACGAACATTTCGGATTTGAAGTCATCGGTCGCTCTGAATTGGACTCTTCCGGGAAACCTTACCCGATTCTACATATGGCGTTGAAAAAATGACGACGACCAAATACATATCGAGAATCTTATATGGAATCTTCATGCTGGCCCTACTGCTTTTTGGCTTGGACGCACTGACTTCCTTAGAGATTAAAAGCCAGGCGATAAAGTCGTTTGCGTATTTCGGGATCATGGTATTGACGCCTTTAACCTTGTTTGGGAACCTATGGGCTTTCAAAACAAGACAGTGGAAAATAATCACTTCAATATTTCCCGCATTGACCTTGGTGGGAATCTTGATCATCGGACCTTTAAACATCGTGTATTCCTCATCAGCTTGGAAAACACAGAAAGTGCTCTATGAAAATGGTCATTTCGACTTCAAAAAAGTAGAGCTTCAAATGCAGGATGTTGGCGCTTTGGGATACAACAAGAGAACTGTGGAGGTTACCTATCTATCTGACCTTTTTATGATTGTCGGTCCTGTGGAAAAGGACATCGATAATCGAGTGGAATGGGTGAAAGTCAACAAAGAAGTAAATCACTCGGACTGAAATTTCCACGAAGATCGATTTTATGCTTATTTTGTAAGTGTTGCGTATAAATCACATCCTATAAACAAGTTGCGGTGAAATTTTGAAAGACAAACCGATTTTTATTTCAAAACAAAACATACTGTTCCCATTGGGAGTAATACTGTTTTCCATCTCCTTGGTATTGGGGCTTTTGTATTTGGTTGAACTACACGGAAAAGCTCCCCAGAAATGGAAAATCATGGTAATTGGAATTACCACCCTGATATTGACAGCACATATGCTTAAGCGTATCCTATCTTGGAAGTTCATGTTTTATGAAGACAGGTTGACCATTTCAAGACCGTTTGGTCTTATTGATAAACGTGAAAAGGACATCCTTCTTTCGGATATTGAAAAAATCCACCTATCCTTGGGATTCCGAAGAAACTGTCAACTTTCAGTCCACACAAAAACCGGGAAAAGATTGGTTTCGTTTTTCGATGTTACAAAAATTCACGCTCCGGCCGAATTGATCGCACTCTGCTTGAAAAATGGAATTGAGTTTACCGGAAGTGGAGGGAAATGGGACATGTAAGAACAGCTTATTACATTGAAATGATTTAACCTCAACATACTAGACCATGATAAAAAGTTATTTGAAAATTCTTGTGGCAATAATACTCTTTGCCAGCTGTGAAAGCAACAAAAAGCCAGAGGCAACCCCAGTTGAAGTGGACCAAACAACAATTGGCCAGCACATGGAACGTTTGGCGTCGGATGAATTCTTGGGGAGAAAACCCTTCACGGAAGGTGAGGTGAAAACTGTGAACTATTTAAAGGATGAATTTGAAAAATTGGGTCTTTTACCGGGGAATGGCGATAGCTTTTTCCAAGATGTCCCCATGGTTGAAATTACAGGAACGCCTTCTGAAAATATGGTGATTTCCGGGAAAAACACCACCATAAGCTTGGAGCGCCTAAAGGATTTTGTGGCCACAACCAATAAACCCATTGCCCAAGTAGGGCTTGAAAATTCGGAACTTGTTTTTGCCGGGTATGGCATTGTGGCCCCGGAATATGAATGGAATGATTATGAAGGTGTTGACTGGAAAGGTAAAACAGCCGTAGTATTGATCAACGACCCAGGCTTTAAATCCGGGGACTCCACCTTGTTTAAAGGCAACGAAATGACCTATTATGGGCGTTGGACCTACAAATATGAGGAAGCCGCCCGGCAAGGCGCCGATGGACTCATCATCATCCATGATACCGAACCGGCCGCATATGGATGGAATGTGGTGGAAGCTGGCTGGAGCGGTTCCCGTTTGACCATTGAAAGCGATTTGCCCCTGTTGAATGTGGAATCTTGGATCAGCGGGGAAAGTGCCCAAAAAATGTTCGATGCTTCTTCCATGAAAGGTCAGGACTACAAGACCTTGGCCCGTAATAAAGATTTCAACCCAATTCCGTTGGACTTATCGGTTTCGGTGGGCATTACCAATACCATTAAAAAGGATGTTTCCAAAAATGTAGTGGCATTATTGCCCGGCACGGAGAGAAAAGATGAATACATCATCTACTCAGCGCATTGGGACCATTTTGGGGTCAGCAAGGCCATTGATGGAGATTCCATTTATAACGGTGCGGTGGACAATGCTTCCGGGACTGCGGCCTTATTGGCCATAGCGGAAGCATTCAAGAAAAGTGGTGACACAAAGCGTTCCATTGTGTTTATTGAAGTAACGGGGGAAGAACAAGGCCTTTTGGGTTCGGCATATTATGCGGAAAACCCCATTTACGACCCTAAAAAAACGGTGGCGAACATCAATATTGACGCTTTGGACAGTCCGGGAAAAATGAAAGACCTGACCATTACCGGTTATGGTCATTCCGAAATGGATGATTATGCCAAAGAAGCTGCCGAAAAACAAAACCGATATGTCATCCCCGACCCAGAGGCGGAAAAAGGATACTTCTTTAGGTCGGACCATTTTAATTTTGCCAAAATTGGAATCCCCGCCCTATATGCAAGTGGTGCCTACGAAGGGTTTGATATCAGCATTGAGGACATCAAAAAGTACAATGACCACTATCGCATGTACAAATACCATCAACCCTCGGATGAATACGACCCGGAAACCGCAGAGTTGAGTGGAATACAATTGGATCTACAGTTACTCTTTAATGTGGGATTCAAATTGGCCAACGAAGATTATTTTCCAAAATGGTACAATGGCAGTGAGTTTAAAGCTGCACGGGAATAGATGATGACGATTGCAGGGACACCCCAACCTATGAATACAAAGAAAGTGATGACACTTCGATTCTTGTTCATTGCCCTATCCACCATCCTTCTATGGAGTTGTTCCAGTACTCCAAAAATTCGATATGCCGATGGTTTATCAGGCCATTTGGAGTACGATGTAATCCTAATGGGAGGTCAATCCAATATGGTTGGACAAGGAAAACTAACCGATTTGGAACCGATGTCCTTTTCCAACGTTACCTTCTTTGATTTTGGTCTGAACCCAAGCCTGACCCCTCCCAAAGGTAATTTTGGACCAGAAGTTGGGCTGTCCATGGAGTTAAGCAAAAATTATCCAAACAAAAGGTTCCTGTTGATCAAATACGCCATCGGAGGAGCTTCCCTGCTGGACTGGTCACCCAATTACGATCAACAGAAAGCTAAAATCACAGGACATCCCGAATTTGGGAACATGTACAAAAGATTGATCATGCTAACCGATAGTTTAACCAAAGGACACCAAGTAAAAATAAGGGCCCTACTTTGGATGCAAGGGGAACGGGATGCGCGAATCCCCGAAGCCGGGGTGGATTACTACAACAACTTTGAACTCTTGATCAACTCCATCAGAAAAGACCTTAAAAGTCCTGATTTACCCGTTATATTCGGAAAAGTCAACCCACCACCGGATAGATACCCCGCCCTGGATACGGTTGTCGGTGCACAGATGCGTATCAGTCAGGAACTGCCCAACACCTACCTTATTGATACCGATGATTTGGAAAAATGGGAAGATGACCTTCACTACTCTTCAAATGGACAGATTGACCTAGGGGTAAAGTTTGGGGAAATGCTTACCGAACATATAAAGTAGAAACGTATGCCGATAACGATTAAAATACGTGTCATTGTTCACCATAAATTCATAACTTCAAAACGTAAATCCAATCTTCCCCCTCCTACCACAAGACAATCTTTTGTGGGTTGCTAATATTAAAACCTCTCAATAATGAAAAGGACCTTAATCACCGTTATCACAGCATTCTTTTTTCAAGTTGCCCTGCCCCAAAACCCAAGTGCGGAATTTGATTCGCTCATGACCCAAGTTTTTAAGGCCGATGGACCCGGTGCCGTGGCTCTGGTCGTTAAAGACGGTAAGGTTTTGTACAGGAAGGCATTTGGAATGGCCAACTTGGAACTTGGCATAAAAATGAAACCTGGGAATGTTTTTAGAATAGGCTCCATTACCAAACAGTTTACGGCATCCGCCATCTTGAAACTGCGGGACGAAGGAAAACTGAGCTTGGATGACGATATCACAAAATATATTGCGGACTACCCTACCCACGGACATCAAATCACCATAAAACACCTACTCACCCACACCTCGGGCATCAAAAGCTACACCGGAATGGAAACTTGGGATGCCGAAGTCCGGAAAAAAGATTTCACCCCCTTGGAATTGATTGATTTCTTCAAGGACCAACCCATGGATTTTGATCCAGGAGAAGAATGGCGGTACAACAATTCGGCCTATTTTATCCTCGGCCACATTATCGAGGTGGTGTCTGGCGCAACGTATGAAACTTATATTGACAGCACCTTTTTTAAACCGTTGAAAATGTCCAATTCCTACTACGGTTCCCCTTCCAGAATCATCAAAGATAGGGCGTATGGGTACGACAAAAGGGATGGTGAGGTTATCAATGCCGATTTTCTGAGCATGACACAGCCCTACGCGGCCGGCTCCTTACTTTCCACGGTTGATGATCTTTATAAATGGTATAGCTCGGTCATGGAGGATAAGGTCATCTCCAAAGCTTCAAGGATAGAAGCCCAGTCCACCTACCAATTGAACAATGGTGAAAAAACAGGATATGGTTATGGATGGGGAATTGGAAATGTCCAAGGAAGCCCAATGATATCCCACGGAGGGGGGATCAACGGATATTTGACCAGTTCCATATTCCTGCCGGAAGAAAAGTTGTTCGTTGCGGTGTTTTCCAATTGCAACTGTAACTCTCCCGGGGACATCGCCACAAAAATGGCGGCAATGGCCATTGGAAAGCCCTTTTCTTGGACCCCAGTGGTCCTATCAGAAGATCTAATGAAGACTTATGAGGCCGTGTATGGACCGGATAAGAAAAACCAGCGTGTCATCACCTTTGAGGATGGACAGCTTTTTTCCATGAGGACCGGCGGAGGCAAATTCAAGATAGCTCCTTTTGAAAAAGACAAGTTCTTTTTTGAAGGCGGCGGTGTCACTACGCTTCATTTTATCCGGGATTCCAATAATGAGATTGTTTCTGTCACTGCAAAGGGCACAGGGTATGACATGGATTTAAAACGAACCGATGCGCCCATCCCGACCCTGACCAAAATAGAGCTCGATGCTTCCGTTACCGATACATACCTTGGCAAGTACGAACTGGCCCCAAATTTCATCATCTCGATCTTTAAGGAAGAGGATAAGATATTTGCCCAAGCCACTGGACAGGGAAAAAATGAAATCATTCCATTTGAAGAGAACAAGTTCAGTTTGGTGAATGCGGACATCAAGCTAACGTTCAACAAAGATGAAAATGGGGAGGTGAACAGTTTGACCCTCCACCAAGGAGGCAACCACGAAGCCAAAAAAATAGAATGACCAAAATACAGATATATCACTATTGCAAAAGTGTATCTTACAGGCCAACTGCTATACATAAAAACCAACCGTATCCAATGTCAAAACCGGACATCAAACTTGAACCGTTTCAAACAAAAACCAGAATGCCATTGATTCCCAAAATGATACCTCTTAGAAGATTAATGTTGATGGTTCCACTGTTTTATTTCTTTACCGCTTGTCAGCCTAAACCCACCAAAAAAGAAATCTTGGAAGATAGGGTCCGTTCACAAATTGATTTCATTGATGGGAACGTGGCAGTGGCGTTCCTAAACCTTTCAGACCCCAGCGATACCCTATACATCAATAAAGATGAAGAGTTCCATGCTGCAAGCACCATGAAGGTTCCCGTAATGATCGAGCTTTTCAAACAAAAAGAAGAGGGTAAAATCAACCTAAACGATTCCATTCTTCTTATAAATGAGTTCAAAAGTATTGTAGACGGCAGTCCCTACAGTATGGATATTGGTGATGACAGTGACGATGTCATATATAACAAAATCAATACCCAGGTAACCCTCAAGGATCTAATGTACAGCATGATAACCGTTAGCAGCAATCTTGCCACCAATGTTCTGATAGAGCTGGTGGATGCCAAAAAGGTAACCGCTACCATGAGAGACCTAGGTGCTGAGAACATTCAGGTGCTGCGCGGTGTGGAAGATCAGAAGGCCTATGATTTGGGATTGAGCAATTCCACCACGGCAAAAGACCTGTTGATCATTATGGAAGCGATTGCCACCAACAAAGCAGGAACAAAGGAAGACTGCGACAACATGGTCGACATATTAAAAGACCAACGGTTCAACGACATCATTCCGCATAATTTGCCCAAAGATGTTGAAGTGGCCCACAAGACAGGATGGATTACCGGGGTGCACCACGATGCAGGCATTGTGTATTTACCCAATGGGCGAAGCTATGTGTTGGTGTTGCTCAGTAAAAACATCCAGGATTCGGACAAAGGCCCCCAACAATTGGCAGACATTTCAAAAACTTTTTATGACTATATGGCCCATTAGGCCCAGACAGTAAGTCATCGTATCTTTGCAGTATGGAAGAAGGCAAGAAAGTAATCCTCTTTGACGGCGTCTGCAATCTATGCAACAGTTCGGTCCAGTTTGTGATCAAACGGGATAGAAAGGATATGTTCCGTTATACGGCGCTGCAAAGTGAAGTGGGTCAACAAATGATCAAAGAGCGGGGCATTGATACATCCCAAGTGGATTCCATTCTCCTTATTGAACCCGGTGTGGCCTACTATACCAAATCGGATGCCGCACTGAAAATTGGCCAAAGCTTTGGTGGGGGGTACGCCCTTTTGGCCATATTTACATGGATTCCCAAATCCATTAGGGATGCCATTTACGATTTTGTGGCCCGCAATCGCTACAAGTGGTTCGGAAAACAAGAATCCTGTATGATCCCTACCCCTGAGCTCAAGGCCAAGTTTTTGGGGTGACATTTCTCGATACGGTTTTCTTGGAAAACCATTCAAAAAAACCCGTCATTTTAGGTTATTCAGGATAAAATCCAAAGTTTTGTTGGTATTCAGTTTTTGGTCATAGGAATAGCTCTTGTGCGCAATGGGCTGTGACAGTCCCAAGCTCTTCAGGTATTGGATGGTTTCCTCATAATCCAATGAAACTTTACCTGTAAGCAACACATCCATACTTTCTTCCTTTTGATAACGCTTGTAAATTTTACGAAGGCCACTAAGATATAATCGGTCCTTGGTAAAGCCTCCTCCCCTATGCGCCCGGAGGGTAATGCTAAAGGCATCGTCCCGATTGAGCTTGTATTGCCCATGAATCAAGTCAAAAGTGTCGGCAAAAGAATACCCTTTGATCAAACTGTCTGCAGCCAACACCCTATACGCCAGTTCTTTTAATCGTTTTAAGGTCAACGCCCCGCCCATATACTCACTAAAGACCGCCAAACCTTCTTGGGTCTCCACATTTTTGGGCAGACCGTTGGAGAAAATTTTTAAAGGTTGTTGCAAACCATTGTAGGTAGTGACCAAATGCACTCCAATCTCATGGTTGGCCAAAGTCAAAAGCTGATTCTTACTGAACTTGGTGTTCTTTTTGATTAAAAGTGATTGGGAACTGTTGCTCACCATAGCCTCCGCAGCAATATTGGTGGAGAACTTAATATTCAAGGGAAAATCGTACTGCTTTACAAAATCTTCAAAATAGGCCCGGGCCTCTTCAGCGGAAAACACTTTTTCCATGTCCGAAGTCATGGGTTCATCCCCAAAATGAAGAATGAAACGTGCGTTTTGTACATCCTTTTCAGTCGGGGTCCCGTAAACCCGTAGCGAATTGTAGTAAAAGTTCTTGCCCCTTCCAATGGTCTCTATACACTGCACCATGTTGGAGTAGTAGTAAATGACCTCTTGGTACAATTTACGGATTCTTTCATCCGAAATTCGCTCCAACCGTTGTGAGAAGAACAACCGATGCAATTTATAGGGGTCGAACTTGAGCTTGGGGTACTTAAACTCAGGATCAATGGTATATTTTGATGCGAAGAAGCGATGCTTCTCCTTTTCAATGTTCAAGGGGTTGATGTAACTCAACAACTCTATACGGCGTACCAAACGGTCCAGATTGGCATCAATCTCAAACAGGTCGCCATACTCCCTAGCCAATTGCTGTGTTTCCTTTTCTCCTATCATACCTCCGTTTTTTCAAAAGTAGTTACCATCTCCGGAATCAAAATCTTTAATTGCCGCTCCACGGCATGTACCACTTCGGGAAAAATAATGCCGGTATGCTCATCACAATAGATCTTCGAGATTTCAGTCGCCAAAACTAAGGTATTATCGAATTCGCGAGTGATAAATTTTAGAAAATGGCCGTTTCCCTGAAAGGTATCGTTGATTTTTGAAGTGGACGGTATCCCATGGGGCAACTGTATGGTCTGCAATCGTTCCCTCCATCGTTCCGCCAATCCTCCAAATCGTTCATTATCAATATTGGAAGTGCCCAAATTCCAAACCGGCACTTCCCGCTCCCAACGCTTCCAGTTATAGCTGTGCATATCAAACACCAAAACTTTAGAGAATCTGGACTCCAGTTTATGGATCAAGGCTTTCGCTACTTTGTAGAAATTACGGTGCTTTTGAAGGCTATGCTCCCGTTCGACTTCCGACAAAGGGGTTTTCCACAATTGTTTGCCCCAAGCATCGGTATAGATGGCTGTTTCTTCCGGGCGGTTCAGATCATACTCGAACCTGCTATCACATCCGGATATTACAATGGGATGGGATTGCACCATTTGTTTGGTACAGGGGTCTTCCTCGTACCATCGCTCATATTGGGTATGGATACAATTGTCCCAAAGTGTTTTTCTAAAGTGGTGTCCATCATGTACGGCCCCACAGACATAAGGCACATAGTCATCAATCTTTAAGGTAAAGGAGTAATCATCGGAGACCGCTTCAAAGCATTCTTCGCTGTTGATGCGAAGAATCATATCATCAATGCTGCACCTAAGCATTTTCCACTTCGTTACGTAATCGAGACCTGCGGTCAAAAGCGGTCAGCTTGTCCATAACCTTACTTTCGATAAAATCTATCACCTTGGTCTGCACCTTGGTTTTATAGGCTTTATTGATATAGGTAATACCCCCTGGAGACATGACATTCACCTCCACCAACTTGCCTCCAATGACATCGATACCGACAAAGTAGAGTCCATCGTTCACCAATTTTGGGCCAATCTGTTTGCACAATGCTTTTTCCTGTTTGGTCAAGCTATGTTTTGCCACGGAGCCACCAGCAGATACATTGGAACGATGGTCATCGGAACCGGGAATCCTTCGCATGGCCCCAATGGGCTCCCCATTGAGCAATAAAATACGGATATCCCCCTGGTCCGCACCTTCAATGTATTCTTGAAGTATGACATAGTTAGAGCTTCCATCCGAGTTGGTTACGTAAAAATCCAACAATGAGTTAATGTTGGACATGGCCGATTTCTCAATAAGGATTACCCCAGAACCTCCATAGCCGTTCAAGGGCTTTAAAATCATCTTGTCCGCAGTCGAGGCTTTGATCTGTTGAATCAGGTATCGCTTGTTTTTGGATACATGGGTCGCCGGAATGATATTGCTATGACTATCCCCAAAAGCGGCCGTGTATAATTTATTATTGGCTTCACGCAGTCCTTGTAGCGAATTGACAATGAACACATCGTCCTTTACCGAATCCAAAAAATTGAGCATCAAGGGATCCAAGGGCGGGTTGGCCCTCATGAAAATCACATCAAATCCTGCCAAGGGAAGCATTTCTTCCCGGGTACTGGCCTGTTTGTAAAAAGTCTTTTGACTACTGGAAATCTTTTCCTGCCTATTGATCACCGTACAGAAAGCACTGGTAACGCTGTTTCTAATGGTTAGATTGGCCGGTGTGCACAGGGCTACACCATGTTTTCGCTTTACACATTCATGGATCAAGGCCAGACTGGTGTCCGTTTCAGGGTTAATCTGGTCCCACGGATACATTAAAAAACAGATGTTCATGACAGTATGTTTTTTGGTTATTTCACTTCATCGTAATGGTCGTCCCACTCTTCTACATGCGGCTTCCCTAATTTACCAACAGATTTGGCCACCACCATGGAAACCGTAGCGTCCCCAGTCACGTTGACTACGGTACGACACATATCCAAAGGCCTATCCACAGCGAATATCAAAGCGAGGCCTATAGCCAATTTATCTGCGGGAAAACCAATGGATTCCAACACAATCACCAACATTACCATTCCCGCACCGGGTACGGCAGCAGAACCAATGGATGCCAATAAAGCCGTAAGTACTATGGTCAATTGATCGGCAAAAGTGAGGTCAAATCCAAGGGCTTGGGAGATAAAGACTGCGGCCACCCCTTGATACAGACTGGTCCCATCCATGTTGATGGTGGCACCAACAGGCAACACAAAGCTCGACACCTCTTTGTCTACTCCTATATGCTCCTCAACCCTTTCCATGGTCACCGGCAGCGTTGCAGCACTGGAACTGGTCGAGAAAGCCAACAACTGGGCGGGACTCATTTCCTTCAGGAACCAAAATGGGTTCTTCTTGGTAAAGACCGAAACCACGATAGCATAAAAAGTAATCATAAGTGCCAGACCCAATACCACTACTCCAGCATATTTCAACAAGGCCAATAACAGATCTGGGTCGCTTGAAGAGACCACTACCGCAGCCAAAAGTGAAAAAACGGCGTAGGGCGCGGTAAGCATGATCAAATCCACCATTTTCAGGACCACATCATTGAGCGAATCAAAGAAATCCTTTAGAGGTTTTGCCTTTTTCTCGCCAATCAACAACATGGAAATCCCCAAGAAAATGGTAAAAAAGATAACCTGCAGCATCAGACTATTGTCACTCATGGCCGACAGGGCATTGTCCGGAACCATGTCCACCAAAAATTGCAACGGTCCGCTGTCCTTTTGCCGGGAAGCTTCTTCCAACTTGGAGGTAACCCCGGCGTCATTGGCATAGGTCTCAGTAAGTTTTACAACGGTTTCCTGGGATATTCCTTTTCCAGGTCGAACCACATTGACCAATACCAACCCAATGGTGATAGCGACCACAGTGGTGACAATATAAATACCGATAGTGCGCAAACCTATGTTCTTGAACTTGGAAATATCCTTAAGATCTGAAATCCCCTTGACCAAGGAAGCAATGATGAGTGGAATGGCAATCAGCTTCAAGAGCTTTACAAAAATGGTTCCCAAAGGTTGGATCCAATCCGATACAAAATCCTTTCCCCAATCCACTTGGGTCATCCCAAATCCAAACAATATCCCCAAAAGCATTCCAATCAGGATTTGCCAGTGCAGTTCAAGTTTACGCATATTTACTTTTTAGGAAAGTAATATACTATTTTTGATGGGAAACGACCTAAAGCAGGTCAGATTTTGTTGGAACGCGCCAATAGCGTATAGTCTGCAAGCACCAAGGCCGCCATGGCCTCCACAATGGGAACAGCCCTAGGCACCACACAGGGGTCGTGCCTACCTTTACCCTGAGTAGTGACTTTCTCCCCTTCTTTATTGATGGTATCATATGCCTGCAACACCGTGGCCACGGGTTTAAAAGCCACATTGAAGTAAATGTCCATTCCATTGCTGATACCGCCTTGGATACCGCCGCTGCGGTTGGTTTTTGTGGTGCCGTCCGTATTATAAGCGTCGTTGTGCTGACTGCCTTTCATGGCAACCCCATCGAAACCACTACCATATTCAAAACCTTTTACAGCATTGATGGACAACATGGCTTCCCCCAATTTGGCATGGAGTTTATCAAAAACAGGTTCTCCAAGACCGATGGGTACATTTTGGATGACACAGGTAACCACTCCGCCTATGGTATCGCCTTCTTTTTTAATGGATTTGATGTATTCCTCCATCTGGCTGGCCATTTCCATATCCGCGCAACGGACAGGATTGGACTCTATTACGGAAAAATCGAGCTGATCATAACTCTTCTCCAACTTGAGCTCCCCAACTTGGGAAACATAAGCCGTTATTTTGATGTCTTTCAACAATTGCTTGGCAATGGCCCCCGCCACTACCCTGCTTGCTGTTTCCCGAGCCGAACTCCTACCTCCCCCGCGATAGTCGCGAAAGCCGTATTTCTGGTCGTAGACATAATCGGCATGGGACGGGCGGTATGAATCCTTGATATGGGAATAATCCTTGGATTTTTGATTGGTGTTCCGAATAGCAAAACCAATGGGCGTTCCCGTGGTCTTTCCTTCAAAAACACCCGAAAAAATCTCAACGGTATCTGACTCTTTACGTTGGGTAACTATGGCCGACTGTCCTGGTTTTCTCCGGTCCAATTCTTCCTGGATTTTTTCAAGGTCCAATTCAATTCCCGCAGGACAACCATCAATGACCCCGCCCAAGGCAACACCATGCGATTCCCCAAAAGTGGTCAGTCTAAAAAGTTGTCCAAAAGAATTTCCAGCCATCCGGTATAAAATTTAAGAACTCCAAAGGTAAATGTTAAAAATCATATTCAAAAACAACCTGACCACTTAATGTTATTGTAACATATTGCCTTAGGGATTGATGATTATTTAACGATATGCTCATGAAATATTGATTTGAATTTGATTTTAAGTTTATTCCTACATCATTAATTTGTAAGTAAACCTATACGATTGAAAAAAAGGAAGATAGAACTCGCCGTCATATCCGATGTACATTTGGGCACCTATGGTTGTCATGCCCATGAACTCATCGCTTACCTCAACAGCATACAGCCCAAAAAACTCATTTTAAACGGGGATATCATTGATATCTGGCAGTTTAAAAAACGGTATTTCCCAGCTGCCCATCTAAAGGTGCTCAGAAAAATAATTGGAATGGCCTCAAAAGGTACTGAAGTTTACTATATCACTGGAAATCACGATGAAATGCTCCGTAAGTTCAGCGACACTTCAATGGGGAATTTCAAGATATCCAATAAATTGGTACTGAACTTGGATGGCAAAAAAGCCTGGATTTTCCATGGTGATGTTTTTGATGTCTCCATACAAAATGCCAAATGGTTGGCCAAGCTAGGCGGATACGGATACGACTTACTTATTCTCATTAACAGTTTTATCAATTGGGGCTTGGTGAGAATGGGCCGTGAAAAATATTCCCTTTCCAAAAAGATAAAAAACAGCGTAAAACAAGCCGTAAAGTATATCAATGACTTTGAGCGTACCGCAGCCGACCTCGCCATTGAAAATGACTACGATTATGTCATCTGCGGACACATCCATCAACCCAAAAAGGAACGCTACGAAAACAAAAAAGGAAGCTGTGTCTATCTAAATTCCGGGGATTGGGTGGAAAACCTTACCGCCTTGGAATATTCCTTTAAACGCTGGAAGGTCTACCATTACAACCATGACCGACTATCGCCTTTCTTTGCTGATGAAGACCTCAAGGAAATGGACATGAACGAACTCATTGCCTCCATAACCGATAAGGAAGTGGAGATTGAAAACGTTTCCGAAGAATACGAAGGTGAAAAACTGGAAAGCGAAAAATCCTTAAACGACCAACGCCTTTCTCAGGATTGATACTGGATGCTGAGCATCCCGTTCCGTTCCGTCCTTGATTTGATGCCTGCAACTGGTTCCATTGGCAGAAATCAATGTATCTCCATCACTTTTCCGTACTGCCGGGAACAACTTCAAACTCCCTACTTTCATACTGGTGTCATAATGCTCTTTCTCGTAGCCAAACGACCCAGCCATTCCACAACACCCTGATGCAATGATGGAAACCTTGTAGTTTTTGGGCAGATTAAGCACATCAAACGTAACCTTCTGATTACTCAATGCCTTTTGATGGCAATGACTGTGGATTTTCACTGTTCGTTCTTCTTGGGTAAAGCTGTCCGAGGTAATGTGCCCCGAAGCAATTTCCGAAGCCAAGAATTCCTCTATCAAAAATGACTTGGATGCCAACTTTTCCAAGAGGGGTTTATCTTCGTGAAGTCTTTGGTACTCATCCCGGAACGAGAGAATCGCCGAAGGCTCCAACCCCACAATAGGGGTATCCTGGTCTAAAATATCCCTTAGTTCCTCCATGTTTTTTGCTACCAGTTTTTTAGCTTGCTTCAAAAAACCCTTGGACAAATACGTTCTACCGCTTTCCGCGTAGAAAAGTTCCACATCATACCCCAATTTGCACAACAATTCTATAGCGTCCTTCCCAACTTCAACATCCAGATACTTGGTAAACTCGTCCAAATACAACACCACCTTCTTCTTGGAAAGGTCCGTGTTTTTCAAGTTGAATTGCTTCAGGTGTTTCTCAAAATTGAATCGATACACTTTGGGCAGACTACGTTCTTGGGCCACTCCGGAAGTCTTCTTCAAAAATCCTCCGATAAGCTTGGAATCGTACATAGCATTGGTCAGTCCAGAAAGTTGACTTCCCAAGGCATTCAGTTTGGTGTTGTAGGCAAACAACTTGCTACGCAAGGGATATCCGTTGCTTTCTTGATACTGATACAAAAATTCAGCCTTTAATGTGGCCACGTCCACATTGCTGGGACATTCGCTGGCACAGGCCTTACAGCTCAAGCAAAGGTCAAAAACTTCTTTGAGCTCTTTTTGATCAAACCGATTGGTTTTCTCCGTATTCGTCAAAAACTCACGCAACGCATTGGCCCTCCCCCTTGTGGTATCTTTTTCATTTTTGGTAGCGTGGAAACTGGGGCACATCCCTCCGGACATATGATGGCTCTTACGACAATCCCCACTTCCATTACACTTTTCGGCAGCTTTTAAAATACCTTCACTATCCGAAAAGTCCATCAACGTATTCACTTCCGGTTCTTTTCGGTCCACTTCATATCGCAAGGATTCATCCATGGGGTAGGCGTCCACAATTTTGCCTGGGTTGAAAATACTATTGGGGTCGAACAATGATTTTACCCGTTTGAGCAATTCATAATTCTGTTCCCCGATCATCATAGGGATAAACTCGGCGCGGACTATACCATCTCCATGCTCCCCGCTGAAACTTCCTTTATATTTTTTGGTAAGTTTGGCCACATCGGTGGTGATGGAACGGAACAGCACCACATCCTCTGACTTTTTCAGATTGAGAATGGGCCTTAAATGCAGCTCCCCGGCTCCGGCATGGGCATAATACACCGCGTCTTGGTTGTACCCCTTCATGATTTGGGAAAATTCGCCAATGAAATCTTTCAAATCTTCCAAGGCCACGGCCGTATCCTCAATACATGCCACCGCTTTACGGTCTCCCACCATATTCCCTAAAAGCCCCAAACCCGCTTTGCGGAGCTCAATGGCCTTGTTGATGTCATCCCCCATTAAAACCGGACTGGCATAGCTCAACCCTGATTTTTCTATGGTAGCCAATAAATCCTTCAGTTGTTTTTGAAGCTCTTCCTCGGTATGGGCCCTTACCTCCAACATGAGAATACCCGCAGGGTCTCCATCCACAAAAAACCGATTGGCCAGCTGCGCCCTGTTATTCTTGGTGCAATCCAAAATAACCTTATCCATCATCTCACAGGTGTGCAGATTGTGCTGCATTACAGGAGCCACATCACTCAAACAGTCTTCCAAAGTACTATAGTGCGTCGCTACCATGGCGGACATTGGTGGAGGCAGGTCATCCACTTGCAAAGTAATCTCCGTGGTGAAAGCCAAAGTACCTTCACTCCCGGATAATAGCTTACATAAGTTAAAGTCTTCCTTGAATTCCCCGAACAGGTTGTTTTTCAACAATTCGTCCACCGCATACCCCGTATTTCTACGGTGAATACTGGCTTTGGGAAATTCCGCCTCAATATTGTTCCGGTTCTGTTCATTGGAAAGCTCCTTCTCCAGATGAGCATAAATGGTCCCTTCCAAAGAATCTTCCTGCTTTTTCTTGTCAAATGTTTCTTTTGAGATTTCAGCAAAGGAAGCTTCACTACCATCGGACAAAATACAGTCCAAGGCAATCACTTTGTCCCGGGTCACCCCATATTGAATGGAAGTTGTTCCGGAAGAGTTGTTCCCGACCATTCCCCCGATCATACACCGGTTGGAAGTGGACGTGTTGGGGCCAAAAAACAAACCAAATGGTTTTAAAAATTGGTTGAGTTCATCCCGAACCACACCGGGTTGTACACGCACCTGTTTTTTCTCCTTGTCCAGATGGAGAATCTGTGTAAAATTCCGTGACACATCCACAACGATGCCTTCGCCCACACATTGTCCTGCCAGTGAAGTCCCTGCAGTTCTAGGAATCAAACCTACATTATGGGTGTTGGCAAAATGAATCAAAGCCTTGATATCATCTATACTTTTTGGGTAAGCCACAGCTGTGGGCAATTTTCGGTACACCGAAGCATCCGTGGCATACAGGGCCCTGCTAAGGTCGTCCATCAACAATTCTCCATCCAATTTATCCGACAGAGATTTTAACAAAGATTTATCCAATCTGGAACAATTTTTGGTGACTGAAAGAGTTTCAAACGTGTCATATAGACATTGCAAAATTATTTTAATTTTAATTAAAAAGAGAACCTCATGAAAATTACCTCATTATTTGCTATGCTTTTTTTATTTGCTGCAACCGCGGTGAGTGCGCAAGACATTGCCAATCACGCCCTTGGACTCCGTTTAGGGGACAGCGATGGCTTTGGAGCGGAAATTTCATATCAGAAATCCATAGCCCAGTACAATAGGGCCGAATTCAACTTAGGTTGGAGGGACAGCCGTTATTTTGACGCGTTCAAACTCAGTGGAGTATACCAATGGGTACACCAGCTGGACGGCAACTTTAACTGGTATTATGGTGTTGGGGGCGGACTTGGAAGCGTGGACTTTGACCCAGAACCCAACTTTGACAACGACAACGATGGTGTCTTTGTATTTGCCGCCGGGGACATTGGGGTGGAATACAATTTTGACATTCCCCTACTCCTTTCCCTAGATTTCAGACCCGAGGTGGGCCTAGTGGGTTATGATGGATTCAGTGATAACTTTGACTTTGACATTGCATTAGGTATACGATACCAATTCTAAAAAGAGAAATCCACATAGTATCACCCTTGGCGCTTTACAAGTGCCAAGGGTTTTTTTATGCCATAAGGAATGAATACCTTAGCAGCTTAAACAACAAAACATGAGAAACGCATTAGCAATCTTCCTAGCAGTTTTATTTTTGGCCTCGTGCCAATCGAAACCTGAAGGATATACCCTAAATGTTACCGTTACCGGTGAACCAGAAAATGGCACCACCGTCTTTCTGAGAACCACCGACTCCCTTAACCAATTGATTGATTTGGACACCACTACAATCGAAAATGGGGCTTTCAGCTTTACAGGAACACAAGCCGAACCTAGACTATCCTATATTTTTCTGGAATCGGGAAGAGGAAACGTTCCCTTGATTTTAGAGAACGGGGATATCAAAATCAGGTTTCCAAAAGACAGTATGACCTATGCCAAATTAGAAGGTACGCGCCAAAACGATCTTTTCATGAATTTCTTGGAAGAATCAAGGGTATTGTCAGAAAAGGCCATGTCCATGCAAAATGATATGCGCATGGCAGCCCAACAGAGAGATACGGCAACGGTAACTGCATTGCGTGAAGAGTTCATAGAATTCCAAGAAGAGGCCAAAAGTTTCAACGTGGAGTTTGCAAAAAACAATCCGGATGCTTTGATATCTGCATTGATCATTGGAAACCTGATGGCAGGCAAAGCATTGCCCCAAGAAGAAATAAAAGCCATGTTCGAAGGACTTTCCCCAGAAGTAAAAGCTTCTGAACCCGGAAAGCGGATTAAAGAACAATTGGACAAAATGAAATCTACTGAGGTTGGCGTGAAAGCACCCAACTTCTCCGCTCCCACTCCAGATGGGGATGTATTGGCCTTGAGTGATATCACTACCAAAGGAAAACTCACCTTGGTTGATTTTTGGGCCGCATGGTGCAGACCCTGTCGTGCCGAAAACCCGAACATTGTTTCTGTATACCATAAGTACAAGGACAAAGGTTTTAATGTAATCGGGGTTTCTTTGGACACCCGTGCAGAAGACTGGAAACAAGCCATTGAGTCCGATGGGTTGGCCTGGAACCACATCTCAAACCTAAAGCGATTTCAGGACCCTATAGCACAACTGTACAACATCAATGCCATTCCCGCTGCATTCCTTTTGGATGAAAACGGGGTAATCATAGCCAAGGATCTTCGCGGACCTGCTCTAGAGCAAAAAGTAGCTGAAGTGCTCAACTAAAGAAAACATCCCTTACAGATATAAAAACGGCCTTGTTGAACAAGGCCGTTTTTATTGGATCATATTTTTCCCATTTTCTCCAAAATGAAGAGAATCACGATAGGCACAGCCAATAAAACCACGATAAAGGTGTCGGTCACAAAAAGTTCGGGCATAAAGAGCAAGGTGACCAAATAGCCTCCTATGGCCCCGCCAAAGTGTGCAGTATGCCCTATGTTCCCCAATCTACTTTTCATACCGTATATGGAGTACAAGAGATACCCGATTCCCAAAACATAGGCTGGAAGTGGAATGGGAATGAACATAATGCCCAACTGCATGTCCGGGTTCAGCAAAATTGCGGAATACAGGATTCCAGTGACCGCGCCACTGGCCCCCACGGCACTATAATAAGGTTCGTCCTTATGAAAAAACAAGGCCAACAAACTCCCTGCTATCAAACTGATAAAATAAATGATCAAGAATTTCCCTGGACCAAACCACCCGATCACCACATTGGCAAAAAAGTATAGGGTGAACATGTTAAAGAACAAATGGGAAAAGTCAACATGTAAAAAGCCAGAGGTCACTATTCTGTCGCGCTGTCCGGCACGAATTCCACTGATATTGAACTTATATCGGTCAAAAAAGCCCGTGTCGTTGAATCCCTTGAGGGAAACCATCACGTTGGCAGCCATGATGGCAATGGTAGCGATATGTAAATTGAACATGGTTATTAAGGTTTGGGTTCAAATATAGCTATATTTGCACACACGAATCGCCTATGCAATTGACCATATTCATCCTTGCCTATCCCTTGCTCTGGTTGGTCTCCAGACTCCCCTTTAAACTGATTTACTTGCTTTCAGATGGAGTATACATACTACTGTACCATGTTATTGGATATCGTAAGAAAGTGGTTCGCAATAACTTGGCCTTGGTATTTCCCGAAAAATCCGAGAAGGAACGCCTTGGGATAGAAAAAAAATTCTATCGCCACATGTGCGATATGTTCTTGGAAATGATAAAGACCTTGGGCATTAGTAAAGAAGAAATCCAAAAGCGGTTTACAGTAACCAATTTTGAACTGCTTCATAGCCTTGAAGAAAAAGGGACCAACACCATGCTTATGCTTCCCCATTACGCCAGTTGGGAATGGGTTTTGTCGTTAAACCTTCAAATACGGTCCAAAGGCTATGGCATCTATCAAAAAATAGAGAATAAATATTTTGATAGACTGATCCGTCAGATCAGGGGGAAATTCAACACTACTTTAATATCAACAAGGGAGTCCAGAAAAATCCTAAAAGCCGCCAAAGAGAGCAATGAATTGTTGATGGTAGGTATAATCAGTGATCAATCCCCCATGGTCAGCAGGGCAAAGTATTGGACGGATTTCATGGGAATTGTGGTTCCCGCCCATGTTGGAGGTGAGGAAATCTGCAAAGCCAATGACATTGTTCCAGTATACCTTAAGGTTAAAAAGAAGAAAAGAGGATATTACGAAGGCACTTTCAAAATACTTTCCGAAAACCCTTCTGAAGTAGAGAACTACAAGATAACAGATGCTTTTTTGAAAGAGACTGAAAAATCCATACGCGAAGCTCCCGAGTATTATTTCTGGACCCATAAACGCTGGAAACACAGAAATAAGGTTCCCTTAGAGTTTCAGAATCAGTAGGTAAGGTTTAAAATAGTGAACCACTTGACGTAGGTGGGATGCAATTTGTTGTTGGTCGAAATTTTATAGAATTTTTTTCCTAGTTTTCTACTTTCTAAACCAACTAAACAAACTTCATGGAATTATTGCAAACACTTTATAACGAGATCATAGGCTTTTTGGGCATCTCACAGGCTTGGGAAATTCTGAGTTCAGGCGATTATTCGTCCTTCACGACCTATGATGGTATTGTTTCCCTGATCTATCCCATTATCCCGCTTCTGCTTATTCTTGAACTTATTTTGGGATTGATCTATAAAAAACCCCAAGCCAAGGTCTACAAGGTAAATTTTCTGATTTACATCTTCAATAGGTTTGTAGGGCGATTTATTGCCATTGCCATGGTTGCCTTTTGCATTGGCTTGTTCCAGCAATACGCACCATTTCAGACCACAATGACCTGGTACTGGTTCATCTATGGGTATATCGTTTGGGAATTGGGCCATTTTGTCTATCACTATCTGGGCCATAAAGTGCGATTGTTCTGGTGTCTGCACTCCACGCACCATGCTCCGGAAGATATGAACCTCTCCGTGACCCATGCCCATTTTTTCTTGGAGGCCCCGTATGCGGACACCATCCGGACCACCATCTGCATTCTATTGGGCGTACAGCCAGAATTGCTGTTCCTGATCATGTTCATTGATGGCACCTATGGCGCTTTCATCCATGTTGGAGAGAATCTATTGAAAAATGGTCGATTGGGCTTTTTGAACAAAATCATCCTAACTCCTTCACACCATAGGGTACATCACGCCAAGAACCCACTTTATATGGATACCAATTTTTGCAACCTGCTCAATATATGGGACAAGGTGTTCAAGACCTATCAAGAGGAACAGCACCATATCCAGATTGAGTATGGCATCACCCGTGAAATGGACTCCGGCAATTTTCTGGATGTGTATTTTGGTGAAATAGTGGCCTTGGCCAAGGATGTTTGGAATGCTCCGGGCATCCTCAATAAGTTTCGATATCTGATTATGCCCCCGGGATGGAGCCACACAGGCGACCACAAAACCGCCAAAGTGGTTCGAGGCGCCTATTTGGAATCGGTACATCGCTAAATCATTTGGAGGTCTGCTCCTTTATTGGAGAGTATCCAAAATCTTATACTTTTCTTAAAAGAGAACCGCAAGTTGGTTCTCTTTTTTTATATTCAACCTCATTCAATCAACAAAAAATGAAACAGTTAACTGCTATTGTGCTCTTCTGCACTTTTGTGCTGTCTTATGGACAACGACCTCCCAAAGACATTCCACAGGAAACCTTGGAAACCATTAAAACTGACGTCTGGATTCCTTTTATGGAAGCCTATGACCAATCCGATTCCCAAAAATTAAAGTCGATCCACACCCAAGATATTTTTAGGGTGACCCAAGATTTCAACCAAGTTGAGACCGGGGAAAAGTATCTGGAAAGCTTTGGGAGTTTTGTGGAATCCGTAAAATCCAGAGGTCACCAAGTAAGAATTGCCTTTGCAATCCGCTCCACGGCCCTCAACGACACCGGCGATATGGCCTACCAAACCGGATATTATCGTTTCAGTTCCAAAAGAGAGGATGATGAAGATCTTGCGGTAAGGGGATACGGCGAATTCAATGTGGGATTGCGCAAGGAAAACGGCACATGGAAAATATGGCTGGATGCGGACAAGCGCATCCAGCTTTCGCCAGAGGATTTTAATGCACAGGAGATTCTGTACGAGTTGGAAAAATCCTAGCTCAATCCTGCCACTTCCTTGATTTCATCAATGATCCTATCGGCAAGTCCATCAGCTTCCGCTTGGGATTTGGCCTCCGTATAGATTCGGATAATGGGCTCTGTATTGGATTTTCGCAAGTGCACCCAATTTTCAGGAAAATCAATCTTTACCCCATCAATGGTGGATACTTCTTCGTCTTTGTACTTGTTGTGCATGGCATCCAGAAGGGCATCCACATCCAACTCGTGAGTAAGTTCTATCTTCTTTTTGCTCATGAAATAGCTAGGGTAACTGGCCCTTAGTTCGGCCACTGTGCCTCCTCTTTCGGACATCAACATTAAAAAG
Organism: Flagellimonas algicida; assembly: GCF_049629585.1. Taxonomy (NCBI): domain Bacteria; kingdom Pseudomonadati; phylum Bacteroidota; class Flavobacteriia; order Flavobacteriales; family Flavobacteriaceae; genus Flagellimonas; species Flagellimonas algicida. Next base: position 951,516 of record NZ_JBMYIX010000001.1, read on the forward strand.
AGCGCGGTGCCCACCAAGGCATCCCGACCGTAATGACTTTCAGGATAGATGATTCCACCATTGCCTTCACCGCCAATAATGGCGTTATTGGCCTTCATTTTGGTCACCACATTTACCTCTCCTACCGCTGCTGCCTCATAGGTGCCGCCATGCTTTTCGGTAACATCCCGCAAAGCTCTTGACGAGGATAGATTGGACACTGTATTTCCCTTGGTCTTTCCCAAAACATAGTCTGCACAGGCCACCAAGGTATATTCCTCCCCAAACATTTCCCCATCATTGCTGATAAACGCCAGACGGTCCACGTCAGGGTCCACCACAATACCAAAATCGGCTTTTTCTTCCACTACTTTTTTACAGATGTCCCCCAAATGTTCCTTTAAAGGCTCTGGATTATGTGGGAAATGCCCCGTAGGATCACAATACAATTTCACCACTTCAACCCCCAGTTCTTCCAACAATTTTGGGATGGCAATACCTCCTGTGGAATTCACACCATCGACCACTACCTTAAATTTTTTCTCGCGGATCACATCGGCATCCACCAAGGAAAGCTCCAATACTTCATCAATATGGATGTCGATATAGGAATCGTTTTTGGTTATGGTCCCCAAATCATCCACTTCAACAAAGTTGAAATCCTCTTTGTCGGCCAGGGTCAATATTTTGGCACCTTGTTCCGCATCCAAAAATTCTCCTCGCTCGTTCAACAACTTTAGAGCATTCCACTGTTTGGGATTATGACTGGCGGTCAAAATAATACCCCCATCCGCTTTTTCAATAGGAACAGCAATTTCCACCGTAGGGGTTGTGGAAAGTCCCAAATCAATCACATCAATGCCCAATCCCACCAAAGTGGAGACTACCAAATTTTGGATCATCTCACCGGACAGTCGGGCATCCCTACCAATCACCACGGTCAATTTCTCTTTTTGGGAATACGCCTTCAACCAGGTACCATAGGCCGCCGCAAATTTTACGGCATCTACCGGGGTCAGGTTTTCATTGGTTCGTCCTCCTATAGTTCCTCGTATTCCAGAAATTGATTTGATCAGTGTCATAGTGTTAAAAAAGTTTTTGCAAATATATAGGGCCTGTCCGTATTCCATGTTTGGAATTTGTAAATTTCGATGGAAAAGAAATTTGCCTCGATGAACTTCCTCGCCCACATCTATCTGTCCTTTGATGACAAGGAAATTACCTTGGGGAATTTCTTTGCGGACCATATCCGAGGCAATAAGTACAAACACTTCCCGGAGCGAATCCAAAAAGGCATCTTGTTGCACCGGGAAATCGACACCTACACGGACTCCCACCCCATTCCCAAACAAAGCAGCAAGCGGTTGCACAAGAATTACAGCCATTATAGCCGTGTCATTGTGGATATTTTTTACGACCACTTTTTGGCCAAAAACTGGAGCGATTATTCAGAAGTTCCCCTTGAAGATTACGTGGAAAACTTTTATGACCTATTGGAGGACAACTACGACCTGCTTCCTTTGGGCACCAAACGGATGATGCCCTATATGATCACGGACAATTGGCTGCTCAATTATGCCAACATTGCCGGTATTGGGCGGGTCCTGAATGGAATGAACCGAAGGACGCAAAATCGGTCGAAAATGAATTTTGCCATTTTGGACCTTGAAGAACATTATACTGACTTTGAAGCGGAGTTCACCGCTTTTTTTGAAGAATTGATTACCTTTTCCAAGCAAAAATTCATTTCCCTATGCGAAGAATAATACTCCTAGCCCCCCTCCTTTTCCTGTTCTTGAACTGTAAGCAGCAACCTGCGGTCCCTACGGGACTGATCACGGAAAAGGCCATGGTGGTCTCGGCCCGTGAAGAAGCCTCAAAGATTGGAACGGACATCATGAAAAAAGGCGGGAATGCCTTTGACGCCATGGTGGCCACAGAGTTGGCTTTGGCCGTTGCCTATCCCTTTGCGGGAAATTTGGGTGGCGGTGGTTTTATGGTCTATCGAAAAAACAATGGCGATATCGGTGGAATCGACTATCGCGAAAAAGCCCCGCTTGCTGCCCACAAGGATATGTATTTGGATTCCCTTGGGAATGTGATTCCGAATATGAGCATCGTTGGAGCCACTGCAGTTGGTATCCCCGGGACCGTGGCCGGGGTCATGGAAGTACATAAAAAATTCGGTTCCCTGCCCCTGTCCGAAATCATGGTACCTGTAATCGCTTTGGCCCAAAAGGGTGTGGTGGTCACCAAAAAGCAAGCTAGTAGATTGGAAGGCTACAAAGAACGGTTTATAGAAGTTAATGGGGATAGCACCAAGTTTGCCGCCAATTTCAAGGAAGGGGATACCATAAAATATCCTGAACTTGCCAATACCCTTAAAAAGATTCGAGATAATGGAAAAGATGGCTTCTACAAAGGTGAAGTGGCCCAAAAACTGGCTGCCTTTGTACAGGAAAAGGGAGGATTTATGACTGAAGAGGATTTGGCCCGATATGAAGCCAAGTGGCGTGACCCGATTGTCTTTAACTACAAGGATCTTCGTATTATTTCCATGAGTCCGCCCAGTAGCGGTGGAGTGACCATCAATCAAATCTTTAAGATGATGGAACCCCATGACGTTTCCAAATTCGGACACAATTCCGTGAAGACCATCCAGCTCTTCACCGAAGCGGCACGGCGCGCCTATGCCGATCGGAATTATTTCTTGGGTGATCCCGATTTTGTGGATATTCCCTTGGAAATATTGCTCAGTGATGCCTATTTACAGGAACGTATGGCCAATTTTTCATTTGACCAAGCTACCCCTTCTTCGGAAGTGAGTCATGGGGAGGTTGAAATTGTTGAAAGCTCAGAAACCACCCACTATTCCATTGTGGACAGTGAGGGTAATGCCATTTCGGCCACTACTACCCTTAATGGCGGCTATGGCTCCAAACTCTATGCGGCAGAATTGGGTTTCTTTTTGAACAATGAAATGGACGATTTCAGCGCCAAACCTGGAATTCCCAATATGTTTGGATTGATTGGTGCCGAAGCCAACAGCATTGCTCCTGAGAAACGGATGTTGAGCAGTATGACCCCTACCCTTGTGGAAAAGAACGGAAAGCTTTATATGGTTGTTGGTACGCCAGGTGGTTCTACCATTATTACCGCAGTGGCCCAAACCATTCTCAACGTGTATGAGTTCAATCTGAGCATGCAAGAGGCCGTAAATGCCCCTCGGTTCCATCACCAGTGGCTGCCCGACATGATTATCTTTGAACCTGAAGGGTTTCCCGAAAACCTTACCGATGAACTGAAATCAAAAGGATACATCATCAATGAAGAAAGAACCCCCATCATTGGAAAAGTAGACGCTATCCGTGTGCTTCCTGATGGCCGTTTGGAAGGCGGAGCCGATAAAAGAGGGGACGATACTGCTGTTGGATTTTAAAGTTTGCCTATGAGTTTTGATGTCGTTGTACTGACCGACCCAAGATATATCAACCCAAAAAAAGAGAGTGCCTACATAGAAAATGTCCTTCTTGAAGACCGTTTGGTCTTGGAAGCGCTACAACGTTTGGGGCTGAATACCATACGAAAGTCTTGGGACGACCCGGATTTTGATTGGTCATCCACCAAATATGCATTGTTCCGGACCACTTGGGATTATTTTGACCGATACCAAGAGTTTTCCAAATGGTTGGAATCTACCTCCAAACAAACGAAATTCATCAATTCCAAAGCCCTCATTTATTGGAATATTGACAAACATTACCTGAAGGACTTATCCAATGCTGGGGTGAACATCCCCAAAACCATTTTTATTGAAAAAGGGGGCCAAACCACACTTCGCGACACTATTGAAGATGCACTCGATAATCAAGGGTTCATGGATGATATTTTTATCCTGAAACCCTGTGTTTCTGGAGCAGCTAGACATACCTACAAAATCCTGAAAGAGGACATCCCAAAACACGAAGCCATCTTTCAGGAGTTGATTGGCGAAGAGGCCATGATGCTCCAAGAATTTCAGGAAAATATTGTAAAGGAAGGGGAAATCTCCATGATGGTATTTAACGGAAAGTTTACCCATGCGGTGCTCAAAATTGCCAAACCCGGGGATTTTAGGGTACAGGATGATTTCGGTGGAACCGTACACGATTACATTCCCTCCAAAGAACAGATTGCTTTTGCCGAAAAAGCGGCTCAAGCCGCATTGGAACTCCCGATATATGCCCGGGTGGATATTTTTAAGGACAACGATGGGGAATGGGCCTTGGCCGAACTTGAAATTTTTGAACCGGAGCTTTGGTTTCGATTGTATCCTGAAGCGGCCAACATTCTTGCTAAAAGCATCAAGGAGAGGTATTTCGGGTAATTTTTAGGTGTTCACCTGCCCCATCTGGCGTTTCAGCTCTTCCATGGACTGCTGCAACTGCTTCAGCAAACCGGTTTCCGTTGTGGCATCCACATTAAAGGTCAACTTGCTGCTCACTTCCCAAATTTCTTGAATTTGGAAGGGTTTAATGTCGTAAGGCGGGTATGCTTCGTTCAAGGAAACCAAGGTGATGTTGTTGGAATTCGGGCGTTTCTCAATCTTTTTCACCATCACGGAATCCTGAAGTACCACCACATACATCTTATTGGGATTCACATGGTCTATATGTTCAATAGCTCGGGCCAATACCCAATCATTGGGTTTTAGATTGGGCAACATACTGTCGCCTTCGACTTGAAAACCACGATAGGTGGCATTTCTAAACTCTGGAATGGGCAGGTCAAACGCTGGCAATTGTTGATACCAACTGGTATCTGCAATATTTTGGGGATACCCTGCGGCGGCACGGGCATTCACCAATACCATATTGTCTTGATCAGAATTATCGACAGTGACCACTTTGGGTATCACACTGGTTTTGGAAGTATCCAAATGCTTTTGGTCACTCTCTCCGAACAACCACATCGGGTTGATCTTGAACTGCCTCAACAGCTCTGTCACCACTTTCCCCGACAGCTTGGTCCTACCCCGTTCAATATCGGCCGTGGTATTCTTCACACCCAACAATTGGGCAAACTCCGCTTGGGTAAATCCCAATTCGCGTCGAATATCGGTAAAGCGTTTTAAGGTTAGTTCATTTTCCATGTCATCCGTACTTATATGAGATTGAGGCCTTAATTGTTCATTATTCAACCTAAAGAACAAAGACTTCTCGACTGCGCTCGAGGTGACCTTATAATTTCAAATATACACAATTTGGATTATTTCCAAAATATTTAATGGATTATATCCAATAATTGGAATATTTCCATATCTTTGGTTGGAATATTTCCAAGTTATGAATTTTGAACGGATACGGGAAAAGTTGAACATTCTGGCTGATGCCGCCAAATATGATGTGTCCTGCGCCAGTAGTGGTAGTGACCGGACCAACAAAAGTCAAGGGCTGGGCAATGCCTCCAAAATGGGAATATGCCATAGTTATACGGAAGACGGCAGATGTATTTCCTTATTGAAGATCTTATTGACCAACCACTGCATTTTTGATTGCGCCTATTGCGTAACACGGAAAAGCAACGATGTGCAACGTGCCGCTTTCAAAATTCAGGAAGTGGTGGACCTTACCATCAATTTTTATCGAAGGAACTATATCGAGGGGCTGTTCTTGAGTTCCGGTATTTTTAAAAATGCCGATTATACCATGGAACGTTTGGTGGCCGTGGCCAAAAAACTACGGGAAGAGGAAAATTTCAACGGATACATCCATTTAAAATCCATCCCAGGGGCCAGTGATGAACTCATGTACGAAGCGGGTCTGTATGCGGACCGACTTTCAGTCAACATCGAAGTGCCTACCATTTCGGGATTAAAGTTATTGGCTCCCGACAAGAAACATGAGGATTTCACCAAACCCATGCTCAAGGTAAAAAATGAGATTGTCCGCTACAAGGCTGAACGAAAAATCATCAAGAGCACCCCAAAATATGCTCCTGCCGGCCAGAGTACCCAAATGATTGTGGGCGCTTCCGGTGAAACCGACAAGGATATCATGTATTCTGCCGTCCATTACTATAAAAATTACCAAATGCGCAGGGTCTATTATTCAGGGTATGTCCCTGTAGCAGACGACATGCGCTTGCCCGCCATAGGCTCCCAAGTTCCCATGTTACGGGAGAACCGACTATACCAAACAGATTGGCTCCTTCGGTTTTATGGCTTTGCCATCAACGAAATCCTGAACAAGGATTATCCCAATCTGGATATGGATGTGGACCCCAAGCTTTCATGGGCATTGCGGAATCTGTACCATTTCCCTGTGGATGTGAACAGCGCGGACAAGGCTCTATTGGCACGAATTCCAGGAATTGGGATGCGTTCCGTGGATAAAATCCTTAAGGCGCGCCGTTTTAGAAAACTGAACTGGGACCATCTCAAGAAAATCGGGGTGGCCCTCAACCGTGCCCAATACTTTATGGTATGTGATTCCCGCCACTGGGAACGTAGGGATTTGGATGCGGAGAAAATCAAGGGTATGATCCTACAGACTTCCTCAGGGAAGTTTCGGAATCAGTACAGCACACAATTGTCATTGTTCAATTAACAATGTGCAATTACAACAGGAGTATGTCAGTTCGAATGCATATAAGAAATCTAGATTTCTCTGTCGTAAACTCCTTCGAAATGGCGCACTAAGTACAAATTGTCAGTTCGAGCGCAGTCGAGAACTAAAATTTGGAATCAAAAAACAAAAATGAATTAAACGTGAATACTATGAAACCTTCAAAAACCCTAATTTATGATGGTAGTTTCAATGGCTTCCTCACTGCCGTCTTTGTAGCTTTCGATGAAAAAATCAATGTGGCCGATATCCAAAAAAACGGTCAAGGTCAGAATGGACTGTTTTCAGAGACCGAAACCATCTTTACCCATGTAGAAAAGGCAAAGCGGGTCTGGAACGGAATCAGAAACAAGAGCCATAATGCCATTGCCAATGTGTATTTTGCCTTTTTGAGTGAAACCGAAGGGGTAGAATTAACACTCTATACCTATATTCAAAAATTGATGGCATCCCATAATGGAAAGCAAATGGATTATTCCGATGGGATTGTCCTCCATATTGACCAGCTTGCCAAAAAAGTAGGTCGGGAAAAACACCGTATGGAGGCCTTTGTCCGCTTCCAACTGACCAAGGACGACATCTATTTTGCCAACATTGAACCCGATTTTGATGTATTGCCATTGATTTCCAAGCACTTTCGTAACCGTTATGCGGACCAGCAATGGCTGATCTATGATGTGAAACGCAATTATGGCATTTACTATAACCTAGACCATGTGGAAATGGTTTCCCTCAATCTAAAGGAAATCCATTTCAATAAAATCCATAAAAGTGATGCTTTTTTGAGCGAGGAATACGATTACCAAACCCTATGGAACGATTATTTTAAAAGTACCGGTATCAAATCCCGCATCAACCCAAAATTGCACACACAACACGTACCCAAACGGTATTGGAAATATTTGAGTGAGAAAAAGCAGGCCGTTTAACTGATTTTCTCGGTTAACAAGTATCTTTCAAGAAAACAGAAAAGCGTATGGCTTACAAACAATTGAAACTTTGGTTTGATGTGGAATTGACCCAACTCTTGGCCAATAAGCTATCTGAAGAAGGTATTCCCATAAATCACGAATCGTTTACAAGTACAGTTTCGGAAAGAGTTGACAAACTGGAGCTGAAAGATAGAATTGAGTGTATAGCCGATACTTTACACTCCCATTTAAATGGTGATTACCTTACCAATTTAAATTATTTGTTAGCCATTTTGGGTCCTGAGAATGAAAAAGAGACAGGCATGTTTAAAGAGTTTTATTGGATTATGCCGATTGCCAAATATGTTGAAAAGTATGGCCTTGATCATTTTGAACAATCCATGGAGGCCATTGGGGAAATCACCAAACGCAATACCGGGGAGTATACCATCAGACCCTTTCTTGAAAAATACCCTGAACAGACATTAAAAGTGCTTATTCAATGGTCTAAGAGCCCTAACAAACATGTACGTCGTTTATCCAGTGAAGGGGTAAGACCACGATTGCCATGGGCAAAAAAGCTGAACATGTTTGTACACGACCCATCCCCCATCTTTCCAATTCTGGAGAATCTTAAGGACGACCCCAGTAAATATGTCCAAACCTCGGTAGCAAATACCATCAACGACATCCTAAAAGACAACCCTAACAAAGCCAAAAAAATGGTTCAATCATGGATGCCCCAAGCCACCAAAGAGCGTAAATGGATCATTAAACATGCCCTTCGGAACTTAATAAAATCCAATGATATTTGGGCCTCTGGAGTCCTAAAGAAACTTTAATCTTATTTGCTTCGCTCCCCAACAAAATGATCGCTCTTATTTTTGAACAGCACATTAAAACTGGTCAAGCTACCATAAACACGGGTGATGTATTGCTGTAGGTCCACCTTTTCCTGATCATCCAGATTTTTACTACTGTTGATTTTTTGTTCCATCACCCGGATGCGGTCACGGACCATCACGATCTTATGGAAAAAGGTCTCAATAGGCATTTCCTTGTTCTGGGTGGCATCATCAGGTTGCAAAATCAACTTTCCGCCCTTCCATTTATCAGCTATGGCCACTTTCTCATGGGTATCGCTCCACTTTTCCAAAATCTTCACCAAGGAACGCTCCACATCAAAAAAACTGACTGTATCCACTTCGTCCTCTACAGCTTCAATCACCTCAAATTCGGAATCCAAATCAATGGTTTCCAATCCATTTTCCAAAAAAGTGACCCAGTAATGCTTGGATGACACGTTGGTCACCACCCCTTTACCATACTCTGGATGTTCAATTCTGGAACCAATACCCAATAATTTCATTTTATATTGTTAATGTCATTTCGTAGAAGCTTTGCATCTGAGAAATCTAGATTTCTCCCATTTGGTCGAAATGACTGTTTTTCAAACTCAAAAATAAATCATCAATTAACAAAAACGAAACTTGGGGCCACTTCATTTTTACATCCCAAATCGCTACTTTTGAAGCTTTGCTATGATTTTATGGTTAACTACGAAGAACATATTGAGGTTAAAGGCGCCAGAGTCCATAACCTGAAAAATATTGACGTTACCATTCCCCGTGAAAAACTCGTAGTGATCACCGGTCTTTCGGGCAGTGGAAAATCCTCTTTGGCCTTTGATACCATTTATGCCGAAGGCCAACGACGCTACATAGAAACCTTCTCGGCTTATGCCAGGCAGTTCTTGGGTGGATTGGAACGTCCCGATGTGGATAAAATTGATGGTCTGTCACCTGTGATTGCCATTGAGCAGAAAACCACCTCAAAATCGCCCCGATCAACCGTTGGGACCATTACCGAGGTATACGACTTTCTCAGATTGTTGTTTGCACGAGCTGGTGATGCCTACAGTTTCAACACTGGTGAAAAGATGGTCAGCTATAGCGATGAACAAATCAAAGATTTGATTATTGAGGCCTATCTCGATAAAAAAATAAACGTATTGGCCCCAGTGGTCAAATCCAGAAAGGGTCATTATAGGGAATTGTTCGAGCAGATTGGCAAACAAGGATTTGTAAAAGTGCGTGTAGATGGTGAAGTGTTGGACATCACCAAGGGAATGAAGGTAGACCGTTACAAAACTCACGATATAGAGATTGTCATTGACCGATTGAAAGTTTCGGAAAGTGAGGATTTCCATAAACGTTTGGGCGAGACCATCAACACGGCCATGTACAGTGGCGACAATGTACTCATGGTCTTGGAAGAAGGGGAAACCGTTCCCCGCTATTTCAGTCGGGACCTTATGTGTCCCTCCACGGGCATCTCCTACCCCACTCCGGAACCCAATACCTTTTCCTTCAATTCCCCAAAGGGCATGTGCCCAGAGTGCAGCGGTTTGGGGCACGTTCATGAGATCAACGAACAAAAGATCATCCCCAATCCAAAACTGTCCATCAAGGCAGGTGGACTGGCCCCACTGGGCGAATACAAGAAATCTTGGGCCTTCAAACAATTGGAGACCATTGCCCAACGCTATGGTTTTGAACTGACCGATCCCATTGAAAAAATCCCGGCGGAAGCCATGGAAATCATTTTAAATGGAGGAAAGGACAGCTTTGAGGTGGATTCCAAGACCTTGGGGGTAAAACGACAATACAAAATTGATTACGAAGGCATTTCCAACTTTATAAAGACCCAGTTCGAAGAGGCCAATTCAACGTCCATCAAGCGATGGGCCAAAGACTATATGGACAAGGTCCAATGCCCTTCCTGCGAAGGTGCGCGGCTCCGGAAAGAATCGCTTTATTTTAAAATCGGGGAGAAAAATATTGCCCAACTGGCCCAAATGGATATTGCCGAACTGGCCACTTTTTTCGAAAAACTTGAAAGCTCCCTCGAGGGCAACCAAAAGATAATCGCCGAGGAAATCATCAAGGAAATCAAGACCAGGGTACAATTTTTATTGGATGTGGGCTTGGACTACCTCTCCTTGAACCGAAGTTCCAAATCGCTTTCGGGTGGTGAGGCACAGCGCATCCGATTGGCTACGCAGATTGGCTCTCAACTGGTGGGTGTCCTCTATATTCTGGACGAACCCAGTATTGGTTTGCATCAACGGGACAACGAACGATTGATCCATTCCTTGGAATCCCTTCGGGATATTGGAAACTCCGTAATTGTAGTGGAACACGACCGGGATATGATAGAACATGCAGACCATGTGATCGATATTGGCCCTAAAGCGGGCCGGCATGGAGGAGAAATCATCTCCGAAGGCACCCCTGCGGAACTGAAGAACCACCATACCCTTACCGCACAATACATTACTGGGGAGCTGGAGATTCCCGTTCCTGCCGAACGGAGGAAAGGAACTGGTAAAAAAATCGTGCTTTCCGGGTGCACTGGGAACAATCTAAAAAATGTTACCGTCGAGTTCCCTTTGGGAAAACTGATAGGCGTTACGGGGGTATCGGGCAGTGGAAAGTCCACCTTGATCAACGAGACCCTCTACCCTATCATGAATGCGCACTACTTCAACGGGGTAAAAAAACCCATGCCCTATAAAAAAATTACCGGGCTCCAACATATCGACAAGGTCATTGACATCAACCAATCGCCCATTGGACGCACACCACGCTCCAATCCAGCCACCTACACAGGTGTTTTTAGCGAGATTAGAGCCCTTTTTGCAAAGACCACCGAAGCCACTATCCGGGGATACAAACCCGGTCGGTTCAGTTTTAATGTGGCCGGGGGACGATGTGAAACCTGCCAAGGTGGGGGCTTAAAGGTGATTGAAATGAACTTTTTGCCCGATGTTTATGTGGAATGTGAAACCTGTAACGGGAAGCGTTTCAATCGGGAAACCTTGGAAATTCGGTACAAGGGCAAGTCCATTGCCGACGTTTTGGATATGACCATCAACGAAGCTGTTGATTTCTTTGAAAACATCCCCAAAATTTATCGCAAACTAAAGACAATAAAAGATGTGGGATTGGGTTATATATCTCTGGGACAACAGTCCACCACCCTTTCCGGTGGAGAGGCACAACGGGTAAAGTTGGCCACAGAGCTTTCCAAGCGCGATACCGGAAATACATTTTATATCCTCGACGAACCTACAACTGGATTACATTTTGAAGACATCCGGGTGCTCATGGAAGTACTTGACCAATTGGTGGACAAAGGAAACACCATTCTGGTCATTGAGCATAACATGGATGTGATCAAAATGATGGACCACATCATAGATATTGGCTATGAAGGTGGCCGCGGCGGAGGAATGGTCGTAGCTACCGGAACTCCAGAAGAAGTGGCCAAGGATACGAAGAGCTATACAGCCAAGTTTTTAAAGAAAGAACTGGAAAATACAAAACAGAAGATTGCACGGGCAGTTTAAATTATAATTATGCAGATGCGAAAAGAACAACACACCAAAGGATGGAACGAGATAAAGACAAACGACTCATGGGCCATATTCAAGATTATGGGCGAGTTTGTCAATGGATTTGAAAAAATGAGCCAGATTGGTCCCTGTGTGTCCATATTCGGCTCTGCAAGGGTACGCCCCGGCCAACCCTATTACGACTTGGCCGTCAAAATCTCCCAAAAAGTGGCCGAATCCGGCTACGGGATCATCACTGGAGGTGGTCCCGGCATCATGGAGGCAGGAAACAAAGGCGCCAATATGGCTGGTGGAACTTCCGTGGGATTGAACATTGACCTACCCTTTGAGCAACACGACAATCCGTTTATAGACGAAGACAAGAGCTTGGATTTTGACTATTTCTTTGTACGAAAGGTAATGTTCGTAAAATACTCCCAAGGGTTTGTGGTCATGCCCGGGGGCTTTGGCACCTTGGATGAACTCTTTGAGGCCATCACCCTTATCCAAACGCATAAAATACAGAAGTTCCCCATTATTTTGGTAGGCACGGAATTCTGGAAGGGATTACTGGATTGGATCAAGAATACTATGCTGGAAGCGGGCAACATCAGCCCGACCGATTTAGATCTCATCCAACTGGTGGACACCGAGGAAGAGGTCGTTGAAATCATCGATGCATTTTACAAAGGGCATGATCTTAGCCCCAACTTCTAAAAAATTCCTTCTTGACGGCGCGTTTCTCCTTAGTCCAAATTTCTTTGCTGTTCTTTTCAGTATGTTCCTCTTTACGGGGGCAACATACCAATGACATTACGGTAATTCTGGATGATGAAACCCAAGAGGTACAAATACGACAAGAGTTTACATACGTCAATACTTCCCAAAATGGGGTTTCCACCCTCTACTTTAATGATTGGAACCATGCCTATGCCAATAAAAACACTGCATTGGCCAAACGCTTCGCCGAAGAATTCAACCGGAGCCTACATTTGGCCAAGGACAAGGAACGAGGCTATACCCATATAAAAACCATAGTTGGCAATGACTATTCCGGACTGGATTGGGAACGTGTGAAAAATAGGGATGTCATCGCCGTTAAATTGGTCCATAGTATAGAGCCTGGGGAATCCATTCAACTGTTCTTCACCTATACCGTACAACTGCCCAGTGCCAAATTCACTTCCTATGGGTTTACCGGTCAGGGCTACAACCTTAAGGATTGGTACTTAACTCCTGCGGTTTTAAATGGTGAATGGCACTTGTATGACAATATCAATCTGGATGATCTGTATACGGATGTCACCAATACCACAATCAACCTGAAATATCCGGAGAAGCTTTTTTTGGCCACCAATTTTGATGAATCAAACTCAACCAAGTTTCCCGGCGGTCAATACGTAACCCTCTCTGGACAAAACCGGAAAAGCTGTGAGATCATTTTAAGTCCCTATAAAAAATTCACCAAACATATCACACCCTACCTCACAGTGACTTCGGATTTGGAGTCCAACAAGTATGATGAAATATCCCAAGGGATTTCCATAAATAGAGTGGCTCAATTTCTGGAGGAAAATCTAGGAAAATACCCCCATGACAATCTATTGGTGAGCGAGTTTAATTACAACAAGGCACCCTTGTACGGCATCAACCAACTCCCCTCTTTCATTAGGCCATACGAAGAACGCTTCCAGTTTGAAATGAAGTTTCTCAAAACGGCCATCAACAGCTATCTAAAGGAAACCTTGTTCCTTGACCCCAGAAAAGAACGCTGGGTAAACGATGCCATTGCGTATTACCTCATGATCAAATACGTGGAAGACCATTACCCCAAGCAGAAATTGGCCGGTAAACTATCTAAAGTGTGGGGAATCAGAGGGTTTCATTTGGCGCAAATGGACTTCAACGAACAGTATGCTTTGTTAAGTATGTTGCCCATCCGCAAAAATATTGATCAGGCATTGACCGTTCGCAACGATTCCTTGATCAAGTTCAACCAAAAAATCGCAAACGGGTACAAAGCTGGTTTGGGCATGTCCTACCTCTCGGAATATCTGGGAGATAAAAAAGTGGACAGCAGTATTCTTGCGTTCTACAAACAACATCATCTGGAGCCCAAGGTAGACGCCATGGATTTCAGAAAAACCTTGGAACAATTTGCGGATAAGGACATTCAATGGTTTTTTGATGAATATGTGGGTACGGATAAAAAGATTGATTTTAAAATCAAGAGTGTGGACAAGACCGAAGATTCCATCTCTTTGGTCCTGAAGAACAAGAGAGGTACCAATGTTCCCATTTCATTGTTTGGCATGCAAAAGGATTCCGTGATTTCGCAGTATTGGTTCACGGACATCGACTCCACAAAGACCGTTACCATCCCGAGAAATGGGGAGGATCGGATGGTACTGAACTACGACCAAAAAATACCGGAATTCAACCAACGGGACAATTGGAAGACCCTAAACGGCTTTTTCTCCAGTAATAAAAAGCTGAAATTTCAATTTTTCAAGGATACCGAAGACCCTTATTACAATCAGGTGTTCTATGTGCCCATAGCCAATTTCAATATTTATGATGGCATCACCCCTGGAATGCGTATTTACAACAAGACCTTTTTGGAACGGCCCTTTCAGTACGATATTTCCCCCACCTATTCCTTTTTGGAACGCACCATGGTAGGGAAGGCAACCTTCCATTACAGAAAATATCATCAAAAAACAGGGTTGTACGTCACCAATTATTCCATTACCGGTTCCACTTCCCATTTTCAGGTAAACTCTAGATTCTCCACCCTTACCCCAGCGGTGAGTTTTGGGTGGCGACCCAATGACCTGCTTTCCAATCGTAGACAAAGCTTGCTTTTTAGATACCGGAATGTCTTTAGGAGCATCGATGACAATATTGCGGATCAAATTGACACCGACCCGGATTATAGTGTGATGAACGTCCGCTTTATTGATGTGGACAATAACATCCTAAACTATAATTCTTGGTTTTTGGATGCCCAACACTCCAGTGATTTTACCAAACTTGCCTTTGAAATGGAGTATCGGAAGCTGTTCCAGAGTAATAGGCAATTGAACCTAAGGCTATATGCCGGAAAGTTTTTGCGGAACAAGACTGAATCCAATTTCTTCAGCTTTGCCTTGGACCGACCAACCGATTACATGTTTGACCTAAGTTATTTGGGGCGGTCCGAAAGCACTGGGCTGTATAGTCAGCAAATTATCATATCTGAAGGAGGGTTTAAATCAAAACTTGATAATCCGTTTGCCAATGATTGGATCGTGACCACCAATGCCAGTACCAACATTTGGAGGTGGATTGAAGCCTATGGCGATATAGGCTATCTTAAAAACAAAGGAGAAGACGCCCGTTTTGTATACGACTCCGGGATACGACTCAATTTGGTCACCGATTATTTTGAACTCTATTTTCCCGTTTACTCCAATAGAGGCTGGGAAATTGCCCAAAATAACTACGAGGAGCGTATTCGTTTTATAGTCACCATTAGCCCCAAGACCCTGATAGGGCTGTTTACCCGTAAATGGTTTTAATTTTATCATATTCCCAAAAAAGACCCTTCAAACAAAAACTAATTTTAGGATATGTTTGTTTTTTGAACATATTATTGTTGAATTGTCATTTTATTAACAGGGTTTCATATTGCTGTTTTGATTGTATTTTAGTACTTTCGCAGAAATCTTCGACTGCCCATGAAACCTGACCCAAGCACAAGCAACGATATTTCCTTCGACGATTTTCAATCCCAAATCCTTCAGGATTATGAGGTTGCGGTCACCAGTAGGGAATGTAGCCTGCTCGGAAGACGGGAAGTCTTATCGGGAAAAGCCAAATTTGGCATATTTGGGGACGGTAAAGAGTTACCACAACTGGCCATGGCAAGGGCCTTTCAGGACGGGGATTTTAGAAGTGGGTATTACCGGGACCAAACTTTTATGATGGCTCTTGGATACCTCAATCCAAAGGAATTCTTCCACGGCCTTTATGCCACTACCGATCTGGAAAAGGAACCCATGAGTGCCGGAAGGCAAATGGGAGGGCATTTTGTGACCCACAGCCTTAACGAGGACGGCTCATGGAAAGATCTTACCAAGCAAAAGAACAGCAGTGCCGACATTTCCTGTACCGCCGGACAAATGCCCCGTCTTTTGGGGTTGGCGCAGGCCTCAAAGATCTATCGTAATGTAAAGGAAATGGACCAGACCAACTTTTCCAACAACGGGAATGAGGTCGCTTGGGGCACCATTGGGAATGCAAGTACCAGTGAGGGACACTTTTTTGAGACCGTAAATGCCGCCGGGGTAATGCAGGTCCCCATGGTCATCTGCATTTGGGACGACGAATATGGCATTTCCGTACCCTCTGAATTCCATACCACCAAAGGGGATATTTCGGAAATGCTCAAAGGTCTGCAGCGTGATGAGCATGCCGCAGGATATGAAATATTAAAAGTCAAGGGATGGGATTATACCGCCCTGACCCATACTTTTGAAAATGCTTCGGACATAGCCCGGGACAACCATGTTCCCGTGCTTATCCACGTTACCGAACTCACCCAGCCGCAAGGACACTCCACTTCCGGTTCCCATGAACGATACAAATCTGCAGAACGCTTGCAGTGGGAACGCGAAAATGATTGCAACAAGCGGTTCAGGGAGTGGATTCTGGAAAATGGGATCAGTACCGAGGAAGCACTCAAAAAAATGGAACGGGAAATAAAACAAAAAGTCCGGACCGCAAAAAAAGAGGCTTGGACCGAGTTTTTAAAACCGCATTTAATTGCCAAAAAACAGCTAGTACAATTACTGTCCAATGCTGCAGAGAAGAGTCCGAACCGGGTTTTCATCAACAAAATCAAGAATGACCTGATTGCCGTTGATGAACCGCTCAAAAAAGATTTGGCCTCCAAGTCAAGAACGGCCCTCCGCTATCTTTTGGGAGAGAATACCCCCGAGAGACAACAGCTGCTTCAGTGGGTCCAGAGCTTTTTGGATGATTCCCAACCCAAGTACAGCTCGCATCTACATAGTGAACTCGCCAATAATGCCACCCAAATTGAATCCGTGGCCCCCACCTACCCTGAACAAGTGGAAGAAGTTGATGGTCGTATCATTTTACGGGACAATTTTGATGCTTTGTTTACCAGATACCCCAAAACCATGGTCTTTGGGGAAGACACCGGAAACATTGGCGATGTGAACCAGGGATTGGAAGGTCTGCAAAAAAAGTTCGGAGAACTTCGCGTGGCCGATACGGGTATTCGGGAAACCTCCATTATAGGACAAGGTATTGGACTGGCTTTGAGAGGATTAAGACCTATAGCTGAAATTCAATATTTAGACTATATCCTTTACGGAATCCAGACGTTGAGCGATGATTTGGCATCTTTGATGTACAGAACCGTTGGAAAACAGAAAGCACCGTTGATTGTCCGCACCAGAGGGCATCGATTGGAAGGTATCTGGCACTCTGGGTCCCCAATGGGAGGTTTGATCCACCTGCTTCGAGGTATGTACATTTTAACACCACGAAACATGACCCAAGCGGCAGGATTCTACAACACCTTACTCAAAAGTGACGAACCCGCCTTGATCATAGAGAGCCTCAATGGATATCGTCTCAAAGAAAAAAAACCCTCCAACCTGGGAGAGTTTTGCACACCCATTGGACAAGTGGAAACCCTAAAAGAGGGAACGGACATCACGCTGTTGTCTTATGGCTCCACGTTACGAATTGTTGAAAAAGTAGCAAAGGAACTGCTGGAAGTGGGTATAGATGCCGAAGTAATCGATGCCCAATCCCTACTCCCGTTTGACTTGAACCATGATGTTGTGAAAAGTCTCCAGAAAACCAATCGCCTGTTGATTGTTGATGAAGATGTGCCAGGAGGATGTTCTGCCTATTTATTGCAGGAGATTTTGGAGAAACAGGGGGGATATCGCCATTTGGACAGCGCTCCTCAAACCTTGACTTCAAAAGCGCATAGACCAGCCTATGCTTCGGACGGGGATTATTTCTCCAAGCCCAATGCTGAAGACATCTTTGAAAAGGTCTACCAGATCATGAATGAAGCAGACCCCGCCTCCTTTCCAAGTCTTAGGTAAATCGGTTTTTGTCGAAAATATCGGTTAAGGACGTATATTTATGCATCATTGTTGCACCGATTAAAAACATAATTAATATTTTCACGTCTTTAAAATCCCCCAAATGAAAAACAACACCTTAGTCCACTTGGGATTGGCACTGCTCCGAATAGTACCTTCAGTGTTTATGATCACCCATGGATATCCAAAACTTTTAAAACTCATCAACGGGAATACAGAATTTGCCAACCCCTTTGGTATTGGTGAAGCCCCTTCCCTATTTTTGGCGGTCATCGGTGAATTTATTTGTCCGCTTTTAATGATCATTGGCTTTAAAACCAGGTGGGCCGCCATTCCAACGGCAATCACCATGGCTGTCGCTGCTTTTATGATCCATGGTGCCGACCCTTTCGGAACCAAGGAAAAAGCCCTACTCTATTTTGTGGTCTTTTTGGTCATTTTTCTTTTGGGGCCCGGCAAGTATAGTGTAGATAAGAAATAACCCTAGATGATTTCCGAAAGGAGCTCTTTCAATAGATCGGCCTGATCCATATTATTGGCCCCGACCCCTTTTCCCTTTAAATCCAATTCGCGGAGACTGGACACGATACCACTTACCCGCTTCATGGGATAGTTTTTTGCGGCAACCGTATATTCCTTTACAAAGTAAGGGTTCACACCCAATACCTTGGCCACATTCCCGGGGGAATGGTCACTCAACCCATGATACTGCAACAATTGGGTAAAAAAGGTGTTCAAAAGGGTCACGGTAACCACAAAAGGGTTGTCCTTGGGGTTCTGGGCAAAATAATCAACGATTCGGGAAGCTTTGGCCACATCCCTTTCCCCAATGGCCTTCTTTAGCTCAAAGTTGTTGAAATCCTTACTGATACCAATATGCTCCTCGATGACCTCTGGGGTAATCTCCATGGTAGGCGGCACCACCAAGGTCAATTTGTCCAATTCGTTATTGATTTTTCCCAAATCGGTTCCCAAAAACTCCACCAACAAGATACAGGCCTTGGGTGAAATCCTGTATTTTTTACTAGCCAAGGTCCTGCGTATCCATTCCGACACTTGGTTTTCATAAAGCTTTTTACTCTCGAAAAGCTCACCTTTCTTTTGAATGGCCTTGTAAAGTTTTTTTCGCTTGTCCAGCTTCTTGTACTTGTAGCAAAGCACCAATATGGTTGTGGGTTGTGGGTTTTCGGCATAGGAAACCAGATTCTCTATGGTACGGGAAAGATGCTGGGCCTCCTTTACGATCACTACTTGGTATTCGGCCATCATGGGAAAACGTTTGGCATTGGCGACCACCTCGTCAACACTGGTGTCCTTTCCATACAGAACCATCTGGTTAAAACCCTTTTCATCCTCGGTAAGAACATTGTCCGATATATATTTTGAGATCCTATCGATATAATAGGGCTCCTCCCCCATCAAAAAATAGATGGGCTTGGGGTTTCCCGCATCAATCTCAGCTACAATTTCCTTTATTCCGTCCATTCAGAAAAAAATCATCAAATTTGTCCAATGCAGTCATTGAACTTTCCAGCGTATTCGTTCCGAATCAAAAATAGCCAAAATAGACACTACATTTTTGACGGTATCCGTAAAAAATTTGTGGTGCTCCAACCCGAGGAATGGGTGCGCCAACATGTGCTCCATTTTTTGGTCTTCACAAAAAATTACCCCAAAAGCCTCATCAATGTGGAGAAACAGTTGACCGTGAACCAATTGAAAAAACGGTATGATGTGGTGGTCTTCAATCCAGATGGGTCCATATTCCTGCTTGTGGAATGTAAAGCACCGGAAGTTGCCATCGACCAGTCCACCTTTGATCAAATAGCCCGATACAACCTTCAATTACAATCCGATTACCTCATGGTGACCAACGGACTGGAACATTACTATTGCGAAATGGACCATACTGAGGAAAAATACAGGTTTTTAAAGGAAATTCCTGATTTTAGCCGTTAATTTGCTGCCGTTTTGAAAGTCGCCGTAGTCATACTCAATTGGAATGGGGAAACCTTGTTGGAAAGGTTCCTTCCTTCTGTTGTAAGCTATTCGCAAGGGGCGGACATTTATGTGGTGGACAATGCCAGCTCGGACGGTTCCGTAGCTTTTTTGAAAGATGCCTACCCCAACATCCGTATCATCCAAAATAAAGAGAACGGAGGGTTTGCCAAAGGGTACAATGACGGCCTGCAAACCGTGGATGCCGATATTTTTTGCCTGCTAAATTCAGATGTGGAAGTGACCCCCGGTTGGCTGGAACCCATTATGGACTTGTTCCAATCCCATTCCGACATTGCTATTGTTCAGCCCAAAATTTTGGATCTGAACCAAAAAGATCATTTTGAATATGCTGGTGCTGCCGGAGGCTATATTGATATGTTGGGATATCCATTCTGCCGAGGCAGAATATTTCAAGCCTTGGAAAAGGATGAGGGCCAATATGATGATGTCAAGGAAATCTTTTGGGCCACTGGCGCCTGTATGTTCATTCGGCGAAATGTGTTTGAATCACTCCACGGCTTTGATGAGGATTACTTTGCCCATCAAGAAGAAGTGGATCTCTGTTGGCGCGCCAAAAACGCTGGCCATAAAGTGTATTATGTGGGGCACAGCCATGTGTACCATTTGGGAGGTTCCACTTTAAAGAACATGAATCCCAAGAAAACCTTCCTCAATTTTAGGAACTCGTTGTATTCCATCACCAAGAACCTTCCCCGGAAAAAAGCGTTTCCCATTATCTTCTTGCGCCTGATCTTGGATGGCATTGCGGCCCTGCGTTTTATCGTTCAATTAAAATTTGATCATTGTTGGGCCATTCTGCGTGCACATGTCAGTTTTTATGGTAACTTTATAAAAATGCACAAAAAGCGGGAAAAAGCTAATTTTTTATTAAAGTATCATACCACGACGTCCATTGTATGGTCGCATTTCGTAAATCAAATAAAGAATTTTAACATTTTAGTAAAAGATTAACTATACCTGAATGTAGAAAATTTGCATTTTATCTAATTTTGGTCGAGTTCTATTACTATGAAATATCTAACAATCCTTAAATTATACTCTGAACTATTATGAAAAAAGTTTTTCTAGGAACATTGGCGATGACTGTTCTACTATCTTCTTGTGTATCATCAAAGAAGTACGCGGATTTGGAAGCCAAACAAAAAGAAACCCAAGATTTATTAAACTCTGCCACTGTTAAGTTGAACGACTGCTTGGAAGAAAAGGCAACGGCAGATTCAAGACTACAAACCCTTGAAGATCAAAACGCCTTCCTTAAGGCCAATAACCAAGAGCTCATCAACAACATGGGCAACTTGACCACCCTTACCACAAAAGGTGCCGAGAACCTTGAAAAATCTTTGGAAAGCTTGCGTGAAAAAGACCTTACCATCAGAAAATTGCAAGATGCCGTTACAAGAAGGGATTCTGTCAATCTTTCTTTGGTACAGAGCTTGAAAGGTGTGTTGGGCAACTTGGATGACGAAGACATTGAGATCAGTGTTGAAAAAGGTGTTGTATTCGTTTCCATTTCTGACAAACTATTGTTCAGAAGCGGTAGCTACAACGTAACCAGCGCTGCCAAGGAAGTGTTGGGCAAAGTGGCCAAGGTTGTAAACAACAAGCCTGACTTCGAATTTATGGTAGAAGGCCATACAGACAACGTACCTTACAGAAGCGGTGTTCTATTGGATAACTGGGATTTGAGTGCCAAAAGAGCAACCTCCGTGGTTCGTATCCTACAAAACGATTTTGGTGTTGACCCAGCTAGGATGACTGCTGCCGGACGTAGCTACTACATTCCTTTGGTAAGCAACGAAACCTCTGCCAACAGAGCCAAAAACAGAAGAACCCGTATCGTGGTACTTCCAAAAATCGATCAGTTCTACAGCATGATCGAAGAAGGCATGAAAGATCCTGCCATCGGCGGAAGCGGAAAATAAGAAATCAGTGTATTACGCTGAATGAGAAAGCGACCCAAATGGGTCGCTTTTTTATTTTAAAAAATATCAAGTTCTCCTTTACCTTCACGCACCACTTCGGGAATACCGGTTGAGACATCAATGACCGTGGAGGCCACATTGTCCCCATAGCCGCCATCAATGACCACATCCACCAAATTCTGCCATTTCTCATAAATAAGCTCAGGGTCTGTGGTATATTCCAAGATATCATCCTCATCACGGATAGAGGTGGACACAATGGGGTTGCCCAATTCCGTGACCAATGCCCGGGCTATATTGTTATCGGGTACCCGTATCCCCACGGTTTTCTTTTTCTTGAAATCCTTGGGCAGATTGTTGTTTCCCGGCAAGATAAACGTGTAAGGCCCTGGAAGCGCTCTTTTTAATATTTTGAAGGTAGCGGAGTCTATCTGCCGTACATAATCCGATAAGTTGCTCAAATCCGCGCAAACAAAGGACCAGTTGGCCTTTTCCAACTTTATACCCTTGATGCGGGCAATACGTTGCAATGCCTTGGAATTGGTAATATCACAGCCAAGACCATATACCGTATCCGTAGGATAAATGATCAATCCTCCTTTCCTAAGTACATTGCCAATTTTCTCGACCTGTCTTGGGTTGGGATTTTCCTCATAAAGTTTAATGAACTCTGCCATATACCCCTAGAAATGGCATTAATGCCAATCCCAATGCAAGGTAACAAAGTTTACATTGAAAACATAAGCCTGAAAAAATGGGCAATGGATTATGAAAATTAGTCCTTGATCACCTCCAGCTTTGCAAAACGGAGCAGTAGTTTCTTGATTCCGCCCTGCTCAAAAAGGATTTCCGCTTTCTTATCGTTCCCCACGCCTTCAATTTTCACGACCTTACCCCTTCCAAAACGAGTGTGGTTTACCAAAGCACCTTCGGCCAGGTCAGAATCCGCTACCGGATTGTTTGACGAAGGAGAAGCCAAATCAGGTTTCAGCTTTCTGAGTTTACGCAATTGATTCTCATTGGGGCGTTGTGTACTGGGAGGTGTTCCATTGCTTGGTTTCACCTGCCGCAGTTTACTCTTGTCCACCTCTCCAAAAATATTGGCATTGATCATGGATTTATACCGATATCCGTCGTTGACCGGGGTGAGGTTTTCCACATACTGTTCGTCTATCTCTTCTAAAAACCTACTGGGTTCGGCATCTATCAATTTTCCCCATCGGTATCTGTTTTGGGTATACGTGAGAAAAGCTTGTTTCTCGGCCCGGGTCAAAGCCACATAGAACAGTCGCCTTTCTTCTTCCAGTTCGCTGCGGGTGTTCATGCTCATGGCCGACGGAAAAAGATCTTCCTCCATTCCCACTACATACACATAAGGAAACTCCAATCCTTTGGCCAAGTGGATGGTCATCAAGGCCACCCTATCATCGTCCCCCACATCCTTGTCCATATCCGTGGCAAGGGCCACATCTTCCAAAAACTCGGTCAGGCTTCCCGTGGCGTCCGCCAATTCCTTTTGTCCTTCCACAAAATCCTTTATACCGTTCAAAAGCTCTTCAATGTTCTCCATTCGGGCAATTCCCTCTGGGGTTCCATCTTTTTTGAACTCCAACAGCAAACCGGTCTTCTTGGCCACATGTTCGGCCAAGGTAAACGCATCCGAACCTTCGTTCATGATCTGGAAACTCTTGATCATGGTCACAAAATCCTGCAGCTTGCGCTTGGTACCTGCATTAATACTCAAGTTGAGCTTCTCCAAATGCTCCATGACCTCATAGATGGAACGACCATAATGATTGGCCGCAACAATGAGTTTATCAATAGTGGTCTGCCCAATACCCCTGGCCGGAAAGTTGATGACCCGTTTTAGCGCCTCCTCGTCCTTGGGGTTTATGATCAACCGCAAATAGGCAAGAACATCCTTGATTTCCTTGCGCTGATAAAACGAAAGTCCCCCGTAAATCCGATACGGGATATCACGTTTCCGAAGCGCATCCTCTATGGCCCTGGACTGTGAGTTGGTGCGGTACAGCACAGCAAATTCCCCATTCTGCATCTGATGCTGCATCTTGTTCTCAAAAATGGAACCTGCCACATACCGCCCCTCTTCCGCATCGGTGATACTGCGATGGATTATTATCTTATTCCCTACATCATTGGAAGTCCACACCACCTTTTCCAACTGATCTTTGTTTTTTTCGATGATGGAGTTGGCCGCATTGACAATGTTCTTGGTAGATCGGTAGTTTTGCTCCAGCCGATACACCGCCACATCATCATAATCCCTTTGGAAATTCAGGATGTTGCTGATGTTGGCCCCTCGGAACGAATAGATACTCTGGGCATCGTCCCCCACCACACAAATATTTTGGTAACGGTCCGATAAGGCCTTTACAATCAGGTATTGCGAATGGTTGGTATCTTGGTACTCATCCACCAATATGTAGCGGAACCGATCCTGGTATTTCATCAGAACCTCTGGGAAACGCGTCAACAACTCATTGGTACGAAGCAAAAGATCATCAAAATCCATGGCCCCGGCCTTAAAACAACGGTCCACATAATTCTTATAGATTTCCCCCAATCGTGGGCGTTTGGCCATGGCATCGGCCTCTACCAATTCTGGATTCTGAAAGTAGGCCTTTACGGTAATCAAACTGTTTTTATAGGAAGATATCCTGTTCTGGATTTGCTTGTACTTATAGATGTCCTTATCCAACCCCATCTCCTTGATGATGGAAGCGATCAAACGTTGGGAATCCTGAGTATCGTAAATAGTGAAATTGCTCGGATACCCCAATTTATCTCCATCAAACCGCAACAACTTGGCAAAAACCGAGTGGAACGTTCCCATCCAAAGGTTTTTGGCCTCGGAGCTTCCCACAATATCCGCAATCCGCTTTTTCATTTCACGAGCCGCCTTATTGGTAAAGGTCAAGGCCAGAATATTGAACGAATCCACTCCTTGATTCATCAAATGGGCTATACGGAAGGTCAGTACACGGGTCTTTCCAGAACCAGCACCGGCAATGACCATCAACGGACCGTCCTTGTGCAATACAGGAGCCCGTTGTGCATCGTTCAATTCATCCAAAAAAGTACTCAAACGCTCAGAAATTTAAAAGTAGGCGTGAAATTAGCCAATAATGGCCTCATGCTAAAATCAACCTATCAATATTTATAAACACGGAGGAGTTTTGAATTGAATTGAATATATTTAGCAACTCAACTTTTGCCAATGAAATATTCCCTCTTGCTAACCATCCCTCTTATGGCCATGGTATCCCTAGGATTTTCCCAAGAAAAAAAAGCAGGGCCCGTGCTCGAAAATCACGGTGAGGTCTGGACCGTGGAGAATCCAGATTTCAAAACCGATACAAACGCCGAGTTCAAACTGGTGTTTGATATCATGGACAGTCCAGAATCCCATACCGAAATCAACAAGAAAATAGAAACAGCGGCCCGTTTCCTGAACATGCACGCCCAAAGCGGTGTGCCAGTGTCACAACTTAAGGTGGCCTTGGTATTGCACGGGACAGCGGCCAAGGACATAATCCACAATGAGGCCTACCAAGCTCGTTTTGGAACGGTGAATCCCAATTATGATCTGGTCAAAGAGCTGCTGGATGCGGGAGTACAAGTTATTTTGTGCGGACAATCCTCAAAATCACGCAACTACCCCAAAGAAGACCTTATTCCAGGCAGTAAGATTGCCCTTTCGGCCATGACTGCCCTTGTTCAATTACAAAACCAAGGATATCGACTAATAAAATTTTAAACTGATTTCTTATGAACAAAATGACCACCTTCGCGTTTTTGGTGTCCGGTCTATCCCTTTGGGCACAGGACGCCAAATTGGAAAAAGACTATCAAGCCATTGAAAGCAAAGTCATTGAATGGCGACGCGATATCCATCAAAATCCAGAGCTCAGCAACCGGGAGTTCAAAACAGCGGAAAAAATTGCTGAACACCTGAAATCGCTGGGGATTGAAGTAGAGACCGGCGTGGCCCATACTGGAGTCGTGGGTCTGTTGAAAGGAAAAAAATCAGGCAAGGTAGTCGCCCTTAGGGCAGATATTGATGCCCTTCCCGTGACCGAACGTAATGACCTTCCGTTTAAATCTACCGTAAAATCCGAGTTTTTGGGTACGGAAGTCGGAGTGATGCATGCTTGCGGGCACGATACCCACACCGCCATTTTAATGGGTGTTGCCGAAGTGCTGTCCAAAAACAAGGACAAGATAAAAGGTACAGTGAAGTTCATCTTCCAACCTGCTGAGGAAGGAGCGCCTCCAGGTGAAGAAGGCGGTGCCAAACTCATGGTCAAGGAAGGGGTACTTCAAAATCCGGATGTGGATGCCATTTTTGGACTTCATATCAACTCCCAAACACCAATCAACACCATAAAATATAAGCCGGGAGGTGCATTGGCATCCGCCCAACGCTTTACCATCAATGTAAAAGGAAAGCAAACCCATGGGTCGCAACCTTGGGCAGGGATTGACCCCATCATGATCAGCGCCAAGATTATTGACGGTCTTCAGACCATCATCAGCCGTGAGACCAACCTTACCAATGAGGCTGCGGTCATTTCCGTGGGCAAAATCACCAGTGGGGTCCGGTTCAACATCATCCCCGAAAGTGCCGAAATGATTGGTACCATTAGAACCTTGGATTACGATATGCAGAAGCACATCAATAAGCGCATGGAAGAAATGGTTCCTGCCATTGCCAAGGCCTATGGTGCTGAAGCGACCATTGAGATCACAACATCCACGGCCATTACATTCAATGATTTGGATTTGACTGCGCAAATGTCCCCTACCCTAGAGAAAGTGGCCGGAAAGGAGAATGTCACCATTCACAAGGCAATCACGGGTGCCGAGGATTTTAGCTACTTCCAAGAGAAAGTGCCCGGTATGTTTTTCCTTTTGGGAGGGATGACCCCGGGAACCACGGAGTCCTTTCCGCACCATACCCCCGATTTCAAAATTGATGACAGTGGACTACTCTTGGGCGTAAAGACCATGACCCAATTGACCTTGGATTATTTGAACCAATAAAACATGGAACCTATACTGGATTTTCTTGGGAGCATCCCTTGGTGGGGATGGGTTCTCATTTTTCTATTACTGGTAGCCCTTCGGGATATATTTTTCCAAAGAGCGCATACCATTAGCCATAACTTCCCCATAGTGGGTCATCTACGATACTGGTTGGAGAGCATCGGTCCAGAAATGCGTCAATATTTTGTGGCCAACAACCGCGAAGAGCTTCCCTTCAACCGGATTGAACGGGGCTGGATCTATGCATCGGCCAAAAAGGAGAACAATTATGAGGGTTTTGGCACGGAAAGGGACATCTATGCCCACCAACATATTTTTGTGAAGAACGCCATGATGGCCTATCAAATGCCCCAAGGGCACCCCAATATTGAAAACCCCTATTTTTTACCTTGCGCAAAGGTCATTGGTGCGCACAACAAACGTAGAAAACCCTTCCGCCCAGCATCCATCATCAATATCTCTGCCATGAGTTTTGGCTCCCTTTCCGCTGCTGCGGTAACAGCCATGAACCAAGGGGTGGAAAAATGTGATGCCTACCACAATACCGGGGAAGGTGGACTATCCCCCTATCACAAACAAGGTGGAGATGTTATCTTTCATTTCGGGACCGGTTATTTTGGGGTAAGGTCCAGAGATGGTAACTTTTCCATGGAAAAACTAAAAATATTGGTGGATGAAAACCCATGCATAAAGGGCGTGGAAATTAAACTTTCGCAAGGAGCCAAACCTGGAAAGGGTGGTGTTTTGCCCGGTGCCAAAATCACCCATGAAATTGCCGAAATACGAGGTGTTGAAGTAGGAAAGGATGTACTCTCTCCCTCAACACACAAAGCATTTAGCTCTATTCCCGAGCTTTTGGAACTTATTGAATCCATCGCGGAGGAAACCGGATTGCCCGTGGGCATCAAGGGTGCCATAGGAAAACTGGACCAATGGGAAGAGCTGGCCGACTTAATGAAAAAATCGGGGAAAGGTCCGGATTTCATTACCATAGACGGTGGAGAGGGCGGCACAGGAGCAGCTCCCCCCAGTTTTGCCGACCATGTTTCCCTACCATGGACCTATGGATTTTCGTCTGTCTATAAAGTTTTTGAAGATCGCGGTCTCACTGAGCGGATCGTGTTCATTGGAAGTGGAAAATTGGGCTTCCCTGCCAAAGCGGCCATGGCCTTTGCCATGGGCGTGGACTGCATCAATGTGGCCCGGGAGGCCATGATGAGCATTGGTTGTATCCAAGCCCAAGTATGTCACACCAACCGTTGCCCTGCCGGCGTGGCCACCCAAAGCAAATGGCTGCAAAAAGGTATTGACGTACCCTTAAAATCCGATAGATTGGCCCAATACTTTAAAACATTCCGAAAAGAGTTTTTGGAAATAACGCATGCGGCCGGTTACGAACATCCTTGCCAATTTACCATGAACGACATCCAACTAAACGTGGATGACGACTATTTGAGCAGTGACCTTGAAGCCATTTACCACTATAAAAAAGTAGCCGTCCCTTTTGAGTCCATGCAAGACCTATATGATTGTGTACATTTGGGAGGAAAGCCAGTTCTCAAAAAAACATCATAATTTAGCAGTCTATAAATAAACGACCCATATATATACCACACATGAGAAAAAAGTTACCCCTAATTGTATTCTTAGCCTTGACCACGACCATGTTTTCCCAAAGAAAAAGTGATCTTTTGGCTGAAATTGACAATCTAAAATCGCAGATTTCAAGTGTTGAGCAAGATTTGGCCAAGGCCAAGCGGGAAATATCCTCCAGCAATGCCAAGGCTGAAACTTTGGAAGTGGAGAATGCCGGGCTACGGGATGCCAACGCCACCCTTTTGGGCAACTTGAGCAACTTCTCGGAGCTTTCCAAGCAAAACTCGGAGAATGTGAACCGGGCGATGGCCGCATTGGCCAGAAAAGAGAAACAGCTCAGTGGCATCAACGATATGATATCGGCAAACGATTCCACGGCCATTGTCTCCCTGACCCATATCAAACAATCCTTGGGCGAGAACGCCAAAGTAGCCGTTGGTGATGGAGTCATCGTTATCTCCAATGGCTTAAGCAGTCTTTTTGGCTCTGACACCTCCACCACCCTAACCGATGCCGGAAAGGAATGGCTGGCCAACGTATCCAAGGTCATTTTGGCCAATCCATCCTTCACTACTGAAGTGGAAGGTCTTAATATTACCGGAGAGTTTGGCCCTACCTATGATCAAGCCGCTGCGGTTTCCAAAGAATTGGTGACTGTTCTGGGGGTGCCCAGTGGCAGTGTGTCCATCTCGGCCAAGGATGGCAATTTCAAGGAAGGTATAAACATTAAGTTACAACCGGATTTTAAAGCATTTTATGCCAAGGCCAAGGAAAGTGCCAAAGCTGTCCAATAATATTATTGGATAAATACTTTTTAAAAGTTTGGTTCGTTCTTGTTGTGTAAAATCAATAAAAAACCAAACTATCCCATGACTGGAGACAATATCCTTCAACTTTTCGCTTTTTTATTACCCGCTGTTGTGACCGGGGCTGTTGCTTTTTATTTTTTTAGACTGCATACCCGGAACGAAGATGGCAGAAGACGATTCCTTTTACATAAAGACTCCCAAAAAGACACCTTACCTGTCCGTTTGCAGGCCTATGAACGAATGGTGCTCTTCTTGGAGCGGATTGCCATCAATAGCCTAGTGGTCCGTGTGGCGCCCAAGGGAAAAAGCAAGAGTGATTATGAGAATTTGCTCATCAAACAGATTGAAACCGAATTTGAGCACAATCTTTCCCAACAGATATACATGAGCGATGAATGCTGGAACATCATCAAAGCGGCCAAAAATGCCACCATACAGATTATCCGATCCGCAGGCATGAGCGAAACCGATTCCCCGGACAAGCTACGGGAAGACATCCTGAACCAAACCATGGAAAAGCAATCGCCATCCAATACGGCGTTGGCCTTCGTGAAAAAAGAGGTAAGCGAACTTTGGGATTGATCTATTCCTGATGTTCGGGATCAATGGGGCTGGTTTCCTCATTTTTGTTCTTGGCATAGAGATATCCCCGCTTCCACCACAGTGTCATACGCTCTTTATTGAACACCAGTGAATTGGTGGTCAACACCGTGGGGGTATAGTAAAAGTTAATGATGGCATCCTTTTGGCTGGCCACCAGTTTTCCAATCCTAACATTCTGGTTCTCTATCCTATCCAACATAAAACTGAAGATCGTCGTAATCAAGTCGAACGGGTTTTTGGAGGACATCCGGTTGAGGTAGTTCACTTCGGTGTGCAAAACCACTACATCTACTTCGGTGGCGCCTCGGTTTAGGGCCTCCTCGATGGGTACGAGGGTCCCCAGTCCTCCATCGGCATACTCACAGCCTTCTTTTTTGACCAAGCTCATAAATGGGGTGTAGTTGGATGAAATCCAAATCCAATCGCAAAACTCATCATAGGTGCAATCGTTGATGGACTTGTACTCCACTTGGTTCAAGGAGAGGTTGGATACCGTGACCACCACATCCATATGGCTTTCCTTCAATTCTTCAAACTCCTCAACGGTAATGGATTCCCTGATCAATTTTCGAAGGTTCTCACTTTCCCCGAATGTTTTTTTACCCTTGATAAAGTTTTTTACCACATTCCAGTGGTTGATGGCAATGATCTCTACGCCATGCTTTTTTTTAATGAGAAAAGGGCAATTGTTGAAGATACTGTCTTGGTCAACCGAAGAATAAATTTCTTTGATCTTGTCCAGCTTGTTGAGCGCCAAATGGGAGATCAATAGACTTCCTGTGGATGTGCCCACAAAAATGTCGTATTTGTGTTGGGCCTCCTGGATCAGAAACTGCGCAACACCTCCTGCAAAAGCTCCCTTGCTTCCTCCTCCCGAAATGACCAATGCCCTCATTTGCCCAAAGTTTTGTCCAAATATTGCTGTTCTTCTTGGTTTAACAAAGGATAAATCGCTTTTAATCGAGCCGTACTGCCTTCACTTTTCAAAAACTCTTTTAACATGTTCCGGGATGTTTTTTTGAAATGCCACACGTGATGGCTACAGGACTCAATCAAGTTACGCAAGGTTTCATCATTGAAACCTCCGATGTTCTTCAGATATTGAAACGCCAACAACCGAACTTCAAAATGATGGTTGGAGCTGGTATACGAACTCAATTCCTTAAAAAGCGCTGGTTTTGAATCCATTCGGTAATCGGGAGTCACCAAGGCCAATGTCAACCATAGCAGGCGAATATTTTTGTTGGGAAACCCAATGATGCCGTCTGTTTTGTCCAGATATGCTGCCCGTTTTTCGGGAAAATCCGTCCAAAGTCGGTACAATGCCGGTTCCAAGGTTACGTAACTCTTGTCCTGGAGCAACGTCTCAAAATCCGTTTGTAGGCCTTGTGGTACCTTGGGCAAGGTAAGGGCCACTGCCTGACGAACCTTTTTATCCTCTGTTTTTAGGACTTTTGAAAGAAAACTTATAGGCAGTACACCCCCATAATCCAACAATAAGCGATGTTTCAGCTGACCGGAACGAAACGTGGACCAGTTGTTCTCCAATATGATAGGAGCACCATCATTGGACTCCCCTATGGTTTCCTTAATCTCAAAATAGGTTTTGATGGATGGGCTATTTTCAACCAAAAAAGCTTTGACCTGTTCAAATGGAAAATCAGACTCTTGCAGCCACAAATTTTCAAAATCGGAGAGATTGGTTCCAGAGGCTTTTTCCATTTCCGCCATAAAATCTGGAATAGTCACATTTTGAAAGGCGTACTTGGCCAAATAATTTTCTATCCCTTGTTTAAAACTGGCATCCCCTACCCTGTCTTGGAGCATAACCAATGCCCAGGCTCCTTTTTCATAAAAGGTAAGGCTCCCTGCCCCGGAGTTGGTAAGCGCCTCTCCACTGCCATCTTGGGAAAACCGATTCAAGGCTTCGGCGGTTTCCAATAAGTGCCAGTAAAGATATTCCTCCCCAAAAATGTCCTTTTCCGTCAAGTAGGCATAATAGGTGGCAAATCCCTCGTGCAACCAATGGTGGTTTCCACTCTGCTCTGTCACCAAATTTCCGAACCATTGATGGGCTAGTTCATGGGCATTCACATTTACGTAGTTTTTATCCGCAAAAGCCACCGAATCCACCACAAAGGTGTTGGAGAAAATGGTTGCCCCGGTATTTTCCATCCCTGCATATAAAAAATCCTGTACGGGAACCTGTTTGTAGTTCTGCCAAGGATAGGGCACTCCAATTTCCTGCTCTAAAAAGTCAAAAATATGTTGGGTATATCTGTAGGTCGGTTCAGCCTTTAAACTGTCTTTGGGTTCGTAATACAGTTCTACGGGTACTCCAGATGTGGAATGAATGGTCTCTTTTTTAAAATCACCTATCGCAAAGGCCACCAAATAGCTGCTCATGGGTTTTTGCATATCAAACTGCCATAAATATCCATTTGCATCGGGCAAGGTTTCCTTTTTGACCATTTCTCCGTTGGCAATCACAGTGTAGTTCCGCTTTAGGATGATATCAAGGTCAAACTCCACCTTTTCGGTCATATCATCAAAACTGGGCAGCCAATGGCTGGTATACTTCCCCTGGCCCTGCGTCCAAACCTGTTCATCCCCTTCAATGGCATCGTCCCAACCCAAAAAATAAACGGTTTGTTTGGGCTTCGCCACATAATCCAAGGATACAATATGGGAATCGCCCTTCTTCATCTTTTTTTTGATGGTGATCTTTCTCCCATTGTATCGGTAGTCTGTCTTGTCCCCATCCAAATACACTTTGGAAAAATCAAGATTTACGGCGTCAAGATAAATGGAATCCACATCTTCAATCACATTATACTGATAGGCTACACGACCATCAATGCGACCTTCGGACGGAGTGGGTTCAATCAAAACCTCGGCTCGGATAAAATCCACCTTATCCTGAACCTGGGCGGAAAGCAACTGTGTAAAGAGAAAAAAAATAAGTGCCGGGGTAAGCTTCATACCATCATCCTATCAAAAGTCCTTCCAAATTACATATTTTAGTTCGATGAATCCCAATTTTCTGCAAACTCCCATCCCATATTTAAAAGGTGTCGGTCCCAATCGGGCAGACACCTTCAAGGCAGAACTGGGCATAGAAACCTATCGGGACCTGCTCCATCTGTTCCCCAATCGGTATTTGGATCGGACCCAGTATTACAAAATCGCCCAGTTGCAGCCTAGCGGTGCCGATGTCCAGATCGTTGGGAAGATCATCCACCTTAAAACGGTGGAACAGAAACGGGGAAAACGCTTGGTGGCCACTTTTGTGGATGAAACCGGGCAAATGGAACTGGTCTGGTTCCGCGGCCACAAATGGATAAGGGAGAATTTGAAAATCAATGAGCCTTATGTGATCTTTGGACGGATTTCCAAGTACGGGAGCACTTTTTCCATGCCCCACCCAGAGATGGAACTCCTATCCGAGCACCAACAAGGGGTGAAAATTGCCATGCAGCCCATTTACCCCTCTACGGAAAAACTTGTGGCCAAAGGCATTACCAATCGGGTTGTGGGCAAAATGATGCAGCAGTTGTTCATCGAATCCAAGGGGCAATTTCCCGAATCGCTTTCCAACAGCATCTTGGAGGAACTACGGTTAATCTCCAAAAGTGAAGCACTTTTCAACATCCACTTTCCCAAAAACCAGGATTTGCTGGCGAAGGCACAGTTCCGCCTCAAGTTTGAGGAGCTTTTCTATGTACAACTACAACTCATCTCCAAAAAACTGCTTCGCAAACAAAAGATCAAGGGCATGCCCTTTGAAGCGGTTGGCGAAAAATTCACCGGTTTCTTTGAAAACCACCTTCCCTTTCAACTGACCAAGGCCCAGAAAAGGGTCATCAAGGAAATTCGAAACGATTTGGGGAGCAATGCCCAAATGAATCGACTGTTGCAGGGTGATGTGGGTTCGGGAAAGACCATTGTGGCCCTCATGTGCATGTTGCTGGCCATAGACAATGGGTTTCAGGCCTGTTTAATGGCACCCACAGAGATTCTGGCTAGTCAGCACTATACGGGTTTAAAGGAATTATTGGGCAGCATGGATGTAAAAATGGCCCTATTGACCGGTTCCACGAAAAAGTCGGAACGGACCTTGTTGCACAATCAATTGGAGAATGGAAACCTGAATATTTTGGTGGGCACCCATGCGGTTTTGGAGGACAAAGTGCAGTTTAAAAACCTGGGCTTGGCCATTGTGGACGAACAACATAGGTTTGGCGTAGCGCAACGCTCCAAGCTTTGGCACAAGAATGAGATTCCGCCCCATGTTTTGGTGATGACGGCCACTCCCATTCCCCGAACCTTGGCCATGAGCCTATATGGGGATTTGGATGTTTCCGTGATCGATGAGCTTCCCCCGGGCCGAAAAGCCATTAAAACTGTACACCGTTTTGATAGTAACCGACTAAAGGTGTTTCGCTTTATCAAAGATGAGATTACCAAAGGGCGGCAAATCTATGTCGTGTATCCCCTTATCCAAGAATCCGAGGCCTTGGACTATAAAGACTTAATGGATGGATATGAAAGTATTGTCCGGGATTTTCCGCAACCAGAATACCAGATATCCATTGTACATGGAAAAATGAAGCCTGCCGACAAGGATTATGAAATGGAGCGTTTTGTAAAAGGCGAAACCCAAATCATGGTAGCCACCACAGTGATTGAGGTTGGGGTGAACGTGCCCAATGCCTCGGTCATGATCATTGAGAGTGCGGAACGTTTTGGGCTTTCCCAACTGCACCAGCTCCGTGGGCGTGTGGGTCGCGGTGCAGAGCAAAGTTTCTGTATCCTGATGACGGGCCACAAACTATCTGAAGAGGCCAAGACCCGTTTACAGACCATGGTACGTACCAACGATGGGTTTGAAATTGCCGAAGTGGACCTCAAACTCCGTGGCCCGGGGGATTTAATGGGCACCCAGCAAAGTGGCATGCTCAATCTTAAGATTGCCGATATTGTCAAGGACAACCAAATCTTGAAAACGGCACGATACCATGCCATTCAATTGCTCAAGGAGGACCCAAGGTTGGAAAAAGAAGAAAACATCCCCATCCGAAAGGCTTACTCCCGAATGATGCAAAACAAGACCATTTGGAATTATATCAGCTAAAAAAAGCCCGATCAATGTCGGGCTTTATCTTTTTATCGGCTGATTATTAATTGATATCCGTGCCTTCCTGTAATCTGGTTATATTCGCGGCTATGGCATCCTTGTTACCTTGGTCCGGAGCCCTACCTTCTGCAACTTTGATGTGCTTCAATGCATTTTTATAGTCTCCAACGGCAGAATAGCCTCTGGCCAATCCGTAATCCACTGGCCAGGTTCCTTTATGGTTTTTGGCGTTCCATTTGAATACTTCCAAGGCTTCTTCTTTTTTCCCTTGGGCAATCAGTCGCCGTCCATAACCATGGATTTCAAGAACAGTACCTAGGGGCATGGCCTCGTCCATAACCGCTTTGGCCTCGGCAGTCTTTCCTTGTTGCCCCAAAATCTGGGATTTTATGCTAAGGTTGTTGAAGTTCTTCTGGCTGAAGAACTGTCCTTCAATGGCCGCGTTAATCCATCCAAGGGCCTCATCCAAATCACCCCCATTGTTCAACGCGTAGTTGGCCGCCTGTTCCCAACTTTGCCTATTGAACCCCGGAGTGGTCTGTAATTGCTGACGGATTTCGGCCAAAACATTTTGGGTAACATCCGTTTCAACCGTAAAAGGTATCTTCTTTTTCTCCCAGCTCAAAAACGCTACGGCCGAATTGGCATCCACCTGGTCAAAACCAAAGGTCAACTGCTCCACATGGGGCACTTCCTCGGTTTCGACATCCACGCGAAGGGCATCTTCAGCAGGATCATAAAAATAGCTCCCCCAAGCCCCATGGTTATTGGAAAAAATAACGGTGGCCGTATTATTCTCATTGACGATCATGTGCAGTCCGTATTTTCCTGCTGGGAGTGTTTTGCTCCCAATGGTCAAGTCGTGGGTGGTCTTGAATACGGTGTTCTCATTGGCTCCTGCCCTCCAGGGGGATTCGGGTGCCGTTCCAAATCCAAGGTTGTTCATCCCATAAGGGACCAATGCACCCCAAACTTCCCTGTCGTTGACACTGGGACGGGAATAGACGATGGTGACATCCGTAGTTCCTATCCTTT
This sequence comes from Flagellimonas algicida, assembly GCF_049629585.1. NCBI lineage: Bacteria > Pseudomonadati > Bacteroidota > Flavobacteriia > Flavobacteriales > Flavobacteriaceae > Flagellimonas > Flagellimonas algicida. Next base: position 987,729 of record NZ_JBMYIX010000001.1, read on the forward strand.
GGGACACTTTTGCCATTTGACTGCCCCTCGGTAGAAAGTCCAACTGTGCAAAAACAGTATTGGACATAAGAAATACGGTCATTAGAATTGTGGCCGAAAAGGCCGGGTAAAATTTTCTCATGGTTCGTTTTTTTGATGTAGTTAATGAATAAACTTTTAAGTTGATGTCCTAAAGTATGTTGCTTAGGGTTTGGATAGCGTTACAACAATGTTAAATAAAATTGGAACATGTTAAATTTCAATGAGTTAACTTATTCAACTCAAAATCAAGGGAATCCACCAGTGATATTTGAAAATACCACGGCAACTTTTGTTAACATTCCATCTATTCTATGAAAATGGTGGTTGAACATCGTAATTTTACATGCAAACCAAGAGCAGGTTTTTATTGATATTTTAACTTTGTAGGCTTACAAATTATTGAATGTAACGATGAGCAAAACACTATTTGATAAAGTTTGGGATTCCCATGTGGTCCAACATATTGAAAATGGTCCGGATGTCCTTTTTATTGACAGGCATTTGGTGCATGAAGTAACGAGTCCCGTAGCTTTTTTGGGATTGAAGAATAGAGGTATCAAGGTATTGTACCCGGAGCGTACGTTTGCCACGGCAGACCACAATACCCCTACCCGAAACCAGCATTTACCTGTTAAGGACAAACTATCGGCCAATCAACTAAAGGCCCTTGAGGAAAACTCCAAAGCCCATAATATCCCTTATTGGGGGCTTGGGCATAAGAAAAATGGAATTGTTCACGTCATCGGTCCGGAAAACGGAATTACCGTTCCCGGTGCAACCATAGTTTGTGGGGATTCCCATACTTCCACCCATGGTGCGTTTGGCGCCATCGCTTTCGGAATTGGGACCAGTGAAGTGGAAATGGTACTTTCTACCCAATGCATCATGCAGCCCAAACCCAAAAGAATGCGCATCAATGTGGATGGAGCCCTCAGCAAAGCGGTTACCCCCAAAGATGTGGCCTTGTACATCATCTCCCAATTGACCACTTCCGGGGCCACCGGATATTTTGTGGAATATGCCGGGGAGGTGTTCAGGAACATGTCCATGGAAGGTAGAATGACCGTTTGCAACCTCAGTATTGAAATGGGCGCCCGTGGTGGTATGATCGCCCCCGATGAAAAAACATTTGACTACATCAAGGGACGTGAGTACACTCCCAAAGGTCAGGACTGGGATACCGCAATGGAATATTGGAAAACCTTGTATTCTGATGATGATGCTGTTTTTGACAAGGAACTTTCCTTCAATGCCAGTGATATAGAACCCATGATTACCTATGGAACCAACCCTGGTATGGGTATGGGCATCCAAAAATACATTCCGCTTGCGGAAGCCGTTGAAGGCGGTGTGGCCACGTATAAGAAATCCTTGGAATATATGGATTTCAACGAAGGTGAGGCCATGATCGGAAAACCCATTGATTTTGTTTTCTTGGGAAGCTGCACCAATGGTAGGATAGAGGACTTTAGAGCCTTTGCCTCCATCATCAAAGGAAAAAAGAAAGCAGACCACGTAACAGCATGGTTGGTCCCCGGTTCCCACCAAGTGGAAGCAGCTATTAGGGAAGAAGGTATTTTGGACATTCTTCAGGAAGCTGGTTTTGAGCTACGTGAACCCGGATGTTCAGCCTGTTTGGCCATGAACGATGATAAGATTCCCGCTGGAAAATATGCCGTGAGCACCTCCAACCGAAACTTTGAAGGAAGACAAGGCCCTGGAGCACGTACCCTATTGGCCAGTCCTCTGGTTGCTGCTGCAGCGGCTGTTACCGGTAAGGTCACCGACCCACGGGAACTCATGGAAGAAGCATTCGCATAACACTATACAATTGGCAATAAACAATGAACAATTATCAATACACAGCGGAACAATCTACTGTTAATTGGTATTTGTCAACTGAAAATTGAAAAAACATGGCATACGATAAATTCAACATATTAAAAAGTTCGGCGGTACCCATGCCCATTGAAAATGTGGATACTGACCAAATCATCCCAGCCCGATTCCTTAAAGCCACGGAGCGTAAAGGTTTTGGGGACAATTTGTTCCGCGACTGGAGATACAATTCAGATGATACCCCAAAAGAGCATTTTGTACTGAACAATCCCATCTACAGTGGAAAAATATTGGTAGGTGGAAAAAATTTCGGTTCCGGTTCTTCTCGGGAGCACGCCGCATGGGCCGTATACGATTACGGATTCCGCTGTGTGGTATCCAGCTTCTTTGCGGATATTTTCCGAAACAACTGTCTGAACATCGGGGTATTGCCCGTTCAGGTAAGTCCCGAGTTTTTGGATAAAATTTTCACCGCCATTGAGGCCGACCCCAAAGCGGAGTTGGAAGTGAACCTTCCTGAGCAAAAAATCACCATTTTGGGAACTGGGGAAAGCGAAAGCTTTGACATCAACGGGTACAAAAAACAAAATATGCTCAACGGTTTTGATGACATCGACTATTTGTTGAACATCAAGAACGATATTGAGCAATTTGCCGGGAACACTCCCTTATAGACCCAACCCTACACTGAAAATGAAAGCACGCACCGTTGAAATCATGGACACCACCCTAAGGGATGGTGAACAGACCTCTGGGGTTTCCTTTTCCGCTTCGGAAAAACTCACTTTGGCCAAACTTCTTTTGGAAGAACTCAAAGTGGACCGTATTGAGGTGGCTTCGGCCCGTGTTTCAGAAGGAGAGCTCAAAGCGGTCAAAAGTATCACCGAGTGGGCCCAAAGTGAAGGGTATATTTCCAAAGTTGAGGTACTCACCTTTGTGGACAATGGGGTTTCCTTGGATTGGATGGTGGAAGCCGGTGCCAAGGTGCAAAACTTGTTGACCAAAGGGTCGCTGAACCACCTCACCCATCAACTCAAGAAAACGCCCGAGCAGCATTTTTCAGATATTGCCGCGGTGATCCAAAACGCTCAAGAATTGGGCATTGAAACCAATGTGTACCTTGAAGATTGGAGCAATGGTATGCGAAATTCCAAAGAATACGTGTACCAATTTTTGGATTTTCTTACCGCCCAACCCGTTAAACGCATTTTATTGCCCGATACCTTAGGGGTATTGACCCATGGCGAGACCGGACAATTTTTTAAAGAGATTCTTGAGAAATATCCGAACACGCATTTCGATTTTCACGGGCATAACGATTATGACCTGAGCGTAGCCAATGTCATGGAAGCTCTCAAAGCGGGTGCCCATGGCCTGCACCTTACCGTAAACGGTATGGGGGAACGGGCAGGTAATGCTCCGTTGGCCAGTGTAGTGGCAGTAATCAATGATTTTATGCCCGAGATTTCCATCGGGGTCAAGGAATCCTCGCTGTACAAAGTGAGCAAGTTGGTATCGGCTTTTACCGGATTTGGCATCCCGGACAACAAACCCATTGTTGGAGATAATGTATTTACCCAAACTGCTGGTATACATGCAGATGGAGACAGCAAAAAGAATCTTTACTTTAATGACCTATTGCCAGAGCGTTTCGGCAGAAAGCGGAAATATGCCCTAGGCAAAACATCGGGCAAGGCCAACATCCAAAAGAACCTTCAGGAACTCGGATTGACCTTGAACGATGAAGAGCTCAAAAAAGTTACCGAGCGCATCATAGAGTTGGGCGATAAAAAAGAAAGGGTCACCAAGGATGACCTCCCCTACATCATTTCCGATGTTCTGGACAGCGACCTCCATCAACAAAAGGTGTTTGTGAAATCCTACGTACTTACCCATTCCAAAGGATTAAAGCCCTCCACTACCCTTTCCATTGAAATAGAAGGAAAGAGCTATGAGGAAAACGCACAGGGAGATGGACAATTCGATGCTTTTATCAATGCCTTGAAAAAAGTGTACAAAAAAGAAGGAAGGGAACTGCCCAAGCTGGTGGACTATGCCGTTAGAATCCCTCCTGGGAGTAATTCGGATGCACTTTGCGAGACCATTATCACTTGGCAGACCAAGGAAAATGAGTTCACTACGCGTGGATTGGACTCCGACCAGACCGTATCGGCCATTAAGGCCACAGAAAAAATGCTCAACCTAGTATAGATAATTGTTGAAAACTGATAATTAAAGAAATGAAATTGAACATAGCCCTATTGGCCGGGGATGGAATCGGCCCCGAAGTAATAGACCAAGCCGTAAAGGTATCCGATGCCGTAGCAAAAAAATTCGGACATGAGATCAATTGGACGCCAGCACTTACCGGCGCTGCTGCCATTGATGCCGTGGGCGAACCCTATCCCGACGAAACCCATGAGGTATGTGCCAATGCCGATGCCGTACTTTTTGGAGCCATAGGACATCCACGTTTTGACAATGACCCATCCGCCAAGGTACGTCCTGAGCAAGGGTTGTTGAAAATGCGTCAAAAATTGGGACTTTTCGCCAATGTTCGACCCACATTCACTTTTCCTTCATTGATTGATAAATCCCCTTTGAAGAAAGAACGCATTGAAGGTACGGACCTTATCATCCTTCGTGAGCTTACCGGAGGGGTGTATTTTGGGGAAAGAGGAAGAAAGGACGACGGAAACACCGCCTTTGACACCATGACCTACCAACGCTTTGAAATAGAACGATTGGCCCGCAAAGGCTTTGAAATGGCCCTTAAACGCTCTAAAAAGCTTTGCTGTGTGGACAAGGCCAACGTATTGGAATCTTCCCGTTTGTGGAGGGAAACCGTCCAAAATTTGGAAAAGGAATACCCAGAAGTGGAAGTGTCCTATGAATTTGTGGATGCCGTAGCCATGCGTTTGGTACAATGGCCCAAAGCCTACGATGTGATCATTACCGCCAACCTATTTGGGGACATCCTTACTGATGAAGCCTCCGTTATTTCTGGCTCCATGGGGTTGATGCCCTCTTCTTCCGTAGGAAGCAAGGTGTCGCTTTATGAGCCCATTCACGGTTCGTATCCGCAAGCCGCTGGAAAGAACATCGCCAATCCATTGGCAACCGTACTCTCTGCCGCCATGTTGTTCGAGGATTTGAACCTTGCCGATGAAGCGGAAGCCATTCGTGCCGTGGTCAACAAGTCTTTGGCCGAAGGGGTAGTCACTGAGGATTTGGCCGAAGGTGGCAAATCGTACGGCACCAGTGAGGTGGGTGATTGGTTGGCCGCCAATATCTAACCCATTTCGAAAATAAAATTCCAAGAGCCCCTTTATGGGGCTTTTTTTATATCAAAAACACACCTCTTCCCAATTCCCCTTCAATTCAAACCCAGCCTACGTCAATCCATAAGGGGCATCCGTCAATTGTGCCCTCCTTTTTGATTTGGACCATAATAGTTTTGGTTCCAATAGTAATCTCAAAAGGAACTTAAGATGGCACTACAGGAAGAATTTGAACAACAAGGAATTTGGCTGTTCCGATATCGAAGCTTTTTGCCTTTGATCATCATCGCGATCGGAATTGGCCTGTACATCAACACCGAGATCAACCCCGAAACCTTTTTCATCAAGGACACCCCATATGAATTTCATTATGAACTATTCTGTTTGTTCGTAGGGCTGTTGGGGCAGTTTATCCGAATCTTCACCATTGGCCATGCCCCAAAGAACACCTCAGGCAGAAATGTCAAGGGTCAGGTAGCAGATACGCTCAACACCACAGGCATCTATTCCATTGTAAGACACCCTCTTTACTTGGGAAACTTCTTTATGTGGTTGGGCCCGGCCTTATTGACCGGCAACTTTTGGTTTGTAACGGCTTTCTGCTTCCTGTTTTGGGTGTACTATGAACGTATCATGTTCGCGGAAGAGCAGTTTTTGCGTAAAAAGTTTGGGATGACCTATCTGTTTTGGTCCGAAAGGGTCCCAGCCTTTATTCCAAATTTTAGAAGGTATAGACAGCCCGTTATGACTTTTAGTTGGAAAAAGGTCTTGAAACAGGAAAAGAATGGTTTTTTCAATCTCTTCACTATATTTTTTGTTTTTGATATGGCCGGGGAACTCATCAATGGAACCACTAATTTCAACCTGACTTTTCTGGTAGGCTTCATCATTTCCAGTATTGCTTTTCTGGTATTGACATTCCTGAAACGACGAACCTCTGTCCTAGATGAGGAAAATATATTGCGATAAACGAACGACTTCCCACTTCTCTTATCATATCTCATCAATCCAAACAGGGCATCGATAAATTTCACCTCCCCCAAACAAAATCCTTTGGGTTTATTTTAAAATAAACCATAAACAGCATTGGGATTTCTCGTCGTCCCGATTACCCTCGGGACTCACTCGAAATGACATACACCCATTTCCAGTCATTTCGAACCCTGTCCTGAGCCCTGCCCTGAGCGAAGTCGAAGGGGTGGTCGAAGGAGCTGTGAGAAATCTGTTACCATAACCTAAAAGTTGCCACCTTGACGCCCAACGACTGTTCTGTAATTTTAAGACTGGAACATTGCATCAACCCAAACCAAGCACACATCAACCCAAACAGGGCATCCGTCAATTCCTCCCATGATTCCGGTATGTCTTTGCTTTCCTTTGGAAAAACAATAAAAAATTCACGATGAAACATCCAAAACTCTTGGGGCTCATGTTCATGGCCCTGACCCTCTTTGTAAACCAGTCCTGTAAAAAGGATGAGGCCTGTGAGGAGAAAACCTGGTACCATGACGGAGATACTGATGGCGAAGGCGATTCCGGTGACACGAAAAAGGCCTGTGACAAACCGGACGGTTATGTGGCCAATGCCAATGACCCCGATGACACCAATGCCGATATTTTTTCCAATTGCACCATGGTGACCTATTATCTGGACAATGACGGCGACACCTTCGGGGATCCCAACCAATCCTTGGAACTCTGTGATGGGGTGGCGGCTCCGGACAAGTATGTAACCGACAATACCGATCCCAATGATTCGGATGCCAATGATTTCCCGGGTTGTGAAACCGTAACTTACTATCTAGACGATGACGGGGACACTTATGGTGATCCTGACGAACCTTTGGCCCTATGTGATGGCGTTGCAGTACCTGAAAAGTATGTAACTGATAATACCGATTGTGATGATTCCAACGCTAATATCAATCCAGATGCTGAAGAGATAGTCAATGATGGTGTTGACAATGATTGTGACGGGGAACAATGGGAGGCAACAATCTGGACAGGAGAGGAAAAGGTTTACACCAAGACAGCTTTCGCTGATTGGACACTACCCGAAAACCAGGATCAAATTACCACAAAGGTTGTCTTCACAAGGCAAAACAGCGGTCCTATGTACAACTACCAGTGGTGGCAGGATGTTTTTGGCGAAGATGCAACACATAACAACGCATCTAGTTCAGACTTAGTGGCCGATTTTTGGGATAATGATGACGCGGCAATCAAAGATATTGCCGCCATAGATCCCTCGGGGGGAACCAAAGGGGTGCGCTGGGCCCTGTTGGATGACACTGGGGCCGAGAACCCAAATACTGCTTGGGAAAATTTCTCACTTTATGGACAACTTGGTGATCCCACCCATTTTTACAGCTTCAATAATTTGGCAGCGATTATAGAGTCTCTGGAAACTGGACAGCCAGTGAATAATGTTTTGGATGATTTTACCATTGATAATGATGAAGATGCTTTTTTCAATTATATCACGGGAAAACATTTAGGCGTCTGGTTGGTAGAAGAAGATATATACCTTACCCTTACCTTTACCGAATGGGGAAACGGCAATCAAAATCCAGGTGGGCCTATTTCCTATACCCGCTCAACACCAGATCTATAAACAATCCAAACCGACTTAACCCGAAAAGCCTTGGAAAAATTCCAAGGCTTTTTTACTGTTAAACTTCATTGGAGATTTCTCATCGTCCCGATGCCTATCGGGACTCACTCGAAATGACATACACCCATTTACAGTCATTTCAAATCCTGTCCTGAGCGAAGTCGAAGGAAAATGTGAGAAATCTAAACACCTTACTCACAACATTAAACCAACCAAGACTGAAAAGAGATTTCTCGTCGTCCCGATGCCTATCGGGACTCACTCGAAATGACATACACCCATTTCCAGTCATTTCGAACTGTCATCCTGAGCGAAGTCGAAGGAAAATGTGAGAAATCTAAACACCTTACTCACAACATTAATCCAACCAAGACTGAAAAAGAGATTTCTCGTCGTCCCGAAAACCGGGACTCACTCGAAATGACATACAACAATTTACAGTCATTTAGAACCCTTTCCTGAGGGCAGTCGAAGGAGAATGTGAGAGATCTGTTGTTACAAGATATAGTCCGTACTTAAAAAGTTGCTCACTTTGGCTTCCAACAGCTGTTCAATGGTCTCATTGTTCAGGTCGTTGTCCTTAAAGGCCACAAACGTCCGTATGGAGAACGAACGCAGGGCATCGTGCACACTCAAGGTGGACTGTGCAGAATCCTTTCGTCCTGTAAACGGGTATACATCCGGGCCACGTTGGCAAGAACTGTTCAGGTTTACTCGGCAAACGAGGTTCGCCAAGGAATCAATAAGTGGCGAAAGGGTGTACACATCTTTTCCGAACAGACTCACCTGCTGTCCGTAGTTGCTTTCCGCCATATCGTCCAAAGGCTCTTCAATATCCTTGAAGGACAGCACAGGAATGATGGGCCCAAACTGCTCTTCTTCATACACCCGCATATCTTTGGAAACCGGATACAATACTGCTGGCCAGATGTAATTATCAAAATGCTTTCCTCCCTTTTTGTTAAGGACCTTGGCCCCTTTGGTTTTAGCATCATCCAATAATTCTTGGATATAAGCTGGCTTTCCAGGTTCTGGCAGTGGCGTAAGGCTCACCCCGTCATCCCATGGATTGCCAAACTTAAGGGCATCCACTTTCTCGGAAAAGCGTTTTAGGAATTCGTCCTTGATATCCTCATGCACATAAACCACTTTGAGTGCGGTACAGCGTTGCCCGTTAAAGGACAATGTCCCCGCAATACATTCGTTGATGGTGAGGTCCAAATCCGCATCGGGCAATACAATGGCCGGGTTTTTGGCCTCCAAGCCCAATACCAATCGCAATCTGTTGCTTTTGGGGTGCTGTTCTTGTAAGGCATTGGCCGATTTACTGTTTCCGATAAGGGCCAACACATCCACCTTTCCGGTTTTCATGATGGGAGCGGCCACGGCCCTACCCCTACCGAAAAGAATGTTCACCACACCTTTTGGAAAACTGCTCTTAAAAGCTTCCAAAAGTGGTGTAATTAACAAAACCCCATGTTTTGCGGGTTTAAATATGGTGGTGTTTCCCATAATAATAGCGGGGATCAACAACGCAAAGGTCTCATTCAAGGGATAGTTGTAGGGTCCCAAGCAGAGCACCACACCTAGTGGCCCCCTTCGGATATGGGCATAGACACCATTGTTTTTTTCAAACTTGGCACTATCCCGATCCAACTGCTTGTATTCCTCAATGGTATCATAGATATACTCAACGGTACGGTCAAACTCCTTGTAGGAATCCGGTTGTGACTTACCAATTTCCCACATCAACAGTTTTACAACCTCATCACGCTTCTGCTCCATCTTCTTCACAAAGGATTCCATACATTCAATACGGTCCTTCACCTTCATCGTGGGCCAAACCCCCTGTCCCTTATCATAAGCTGCCAAGGCCGCATCCAAAGCCTCCATAGCTTCGGGCTCCCCCATATCGGGGATACTACCCAAGGTTGTCGGGGCATATTCTTTAGTGGAAGATATTGTGGAGACCACAGGAGTGGTACTTCCCTCCCATTTTCGTAATTCTCCATTGACCAAATAGGTCTTTTGGTGAATCTCTTGCGTGATTTGAAATGCTTCAGGTATGGTACTTTTTATTGCTGGCATATGTTGTTCTTTTATGCTATTAAAGTTCTATAAAACAGTCGTGTTTTCCTAACAAAACTAACACAAAAAAGGCTTTGAGTTGCCTTGTTTTCAAAGGTTTCCTATCGAAAACGATGGAGTAAATAAGCTGGGGGCTATGTGTGTGGAATCACACTAAATACCGAAAAAGGTCAGGCTTATCGTTGAGGTAGTCCCCAAAAAAGTTATTGGCCTTCATACGCTGGATCAAAGGCTCCAAATCTTCAGATGATTTCAATTCAATGCCCACCACGGCCGGGGCATTTTCCCTGCTCGATTTCTTGGAGTATTCAAAATGGGTAATATCATCATTGGGTCCCAAGATATCCACCACAAATTCTTTCAATGCACCTGGACGCTGTGGAAACCTCACTATAAAATAGTGCTTTAAATTGGCATACAACAAGGCTCGCTCCTTGATCTCTGCGGTACGGGTAATATCGTTGTTGCTTCCACTGATGATGCAAACCACATTCTTGCCCTTGATCTCTTCCGCAAAATCATCCAAGGCAGCTATGGTCAAAGCCCCTGCAGGCTCCACCACAATGGCATCCCGATTGTACAGGTCCAATATGGTCTGGCAGACTTTCCCTTCGGGAACGGTCATCATTTGGTGTAGATAGTCCCTACAAATAGGAAAGGTCAATTGTCCCACTTTCTGGACAGCTGCCCCGTCTATAAACTTATCTATCTGTTGCAATTCCACAAGCCCTCCATTTTCAATGGACTTTTTCATGGAAGGCGCCCCTTCGGGCTCCACTCCAATGATTTTGGTCTTGGGCGATAACGCATGGAAGGTGGCACAAAGCCCGGAGGCCAATCCGCCGCCACCAACGGCCGCAAAGACATAATCAATCGGAGTATCCGTCTGTTGAAGTATTTCCAGTCCTACCGTAGCCTGCCCTTCAATGATTTTTTCATCATCAAAAGGGTGCACAAAGGTCTTACCCTCTTCGGCACAGAACAATTGGGCCGCTTTATTGGAGTCGTCAAAGGTATCCCCCTCCAACACTACTTTTACCCAATCGCCGCCAAACATTTTGGTCTGGTCTATTTTTTGTTTTGGGGTGACCACGGGCATAAAAATCGTACCCTTTACCTGTAAATGACTACAGGCAAATGCCACACCTTGGGCATGGTTGCCAGCACTGGCACAGACCACACCTTTTTCCAGTTCTTCCTTGGAAAGCGAACTGATCTTATTGTAGGCACCGCGAATTTTATAGCTCCGAACACGGTGCAGGTCTTCCCTTTTGAGTAAAATATTGGCCCCATAATTTTTGGAATACCGGATACTCTGCTGCAAAGGGGTCACTTGGGCCACTTGGGCAATGGTCTTCGCTGCTTGGTATATATCCGCTATTTGTGGAAAATAGGCATCCACAGTCTTCTTCATGAGGCCAATATCTATATTTATCCAATAGGTTTCATAGCGGTCATGGAAGCACGCAAACGCGCTCCAACCACCTCCACATCATGCTCGCGGATGGCTTTGTTCACTGCAATCAACTTGATGTTGTCCACCCCACTGTCTTTTCCTTCACCAAAGTGTTTTCCAATAACATCGGTTTCCACAGTTTTCATGAAGTCGGTCAACAACGGCTTACAAGCATGGTCGAACAAATAGCAACCGTACTCCGCGGTATCGGAAATTACTCGGTTCATTTCGAACAATTTCTTTCTTGCGATGGTGTTCGCGATCAATGGGGTCTCGTGAAGCGACTCGTAGTACGCGGATTCCCCAATGATTCCAGACTCGGTCATGGTCTCATAGGCCAATTCAACCCCTGATTTTACAAAAGCGACCATCAATACGCCATTATCATAGTATGCTTGCTCAGAAATGGAAACATCACCAGCCGGAGTCTTCTCAAAAGCAGTTTCTCCGGTAGCGGCACGCCAATCCAATAGATTTTTATCGCCATTGTCCCAATCTTCCATCATGGTTTTGGAGAAATGACCGCTCATGATGTCGTCCATATGCTTTTGGAACAAGGGACGCATAATCACTTTCAACTCCTCGGCCAAATCAAAAGCCTTGATTTTGGCTGGGTTGGACAAACGGTCCATCATATTGGTGATCCCTCCCTGTTTCAATCCTTCGGTAATGGTTTCCCAACCGTATTGTATCAATTTGGAAGCGTATCCGGCATCAACACCTTTCTCGATCATTTTATTGAATGAAAGGATGGATCCAGTCTGCAACAATCCACAAAGGATGGTCTGCTCTCCCATCAAATCCGATTTTACCTCGGCCACGAAGGAAGATTCCAAAACACCGGCCCTGTCACCACCTGTACCAGCGGCATAGGCCTTGGCCTGCTCCAATCCCTTTCCTTCGGGATCGTTCTCTGGGTGGACTGCAATTAGGGTAGGTACCCCAAAACCTCTCTTATATTCTTCGCGTACTTCAGAACCTGGACTCTTGGGAGCAACCATGATCACAGTGATGTCCTCACGCACCTGCATTCCTTCCTCAACAATGTTGAATCCGTGTGAATACGATAGGGTGGCTCCTTTTTTCATCAAGGGCATTACCGCACCTACAACTTTGGAGTGTTGCTTGTCCGGAGTTAGGTTGATGACCAAATCAGCGGTAGGGATCAATTCCTCATAGGTCCCCACGGTGAAATTGTTCTCAGTGGCGTTCTTGTATGACTGTCTTTGTTCCTTAATGGCCGCTTCACGAAGCGTATAGGAAATATCCAGTCCAGAGTCACGCATGTTCAATCCTTGGTTCAACCCTTGGGCACCACAGCCCACTATTACAATTTTCTTGCCCTTTAGAGCGGTAACACCATCAGCGAACTCACTTGGGTCCATAAACCTACACTTTCCCAATTGGGTCAATTGTTCACGAAGTGATAGTGTGTTGAAGTAATTTGCCATTTTAACTATTTGATTTTGCTATTTATTGATTTTGAAATTCTGCTAAAATATTGGTGATCGGCATGGCCGCCTTACTCACGGCTATCCTGCCGGAGCGAACAAACTGCATGATCCCGTAAGGTTCCAACGCATCGTGCATCTCATCGATTTCATGACGACGCCCGGTCTTGGCCAAAACAAAGAAATCCCTGCTCACGGTAACAATCTGTGAATTGCTTTCTTTGATGATGTTCTGAATCTGTCTTTCATCAAACAACAAGTGGGACGCAATCTTAAAAAGGGCCGATTCTTGGTAAATGGTTTCATCATCCGTATGATAGTAGGCCTTGATGACCTCAATCTGTTTTTCTATTTGGTTGACGATTTTTCGCGCCCAATCTTCGGTGGAAAAAATCACGATTGTGAACTTTGATACGTTCTCAATCTCTGATTTTGAAACATTTAAACTCTCAATATTAATGTGTCTCTTTAAGAATATCCCAGATATTCTATTGAGCAAACCCACATTGTTTTCGGAATACACCGATATGGTATACCATTGATTTTCCATGCTTATTTTATTTTAACCGCAACTATGAGTCCTGTGGACCAGTCCATTTTTGTAATTGTTATATCTTTTCTTTTTTCCAATAATTCTATCAGCTGGTTCGCCTTATCCTCATGCCCTACCGGCCAATTGGGTTGTCTGCTCATGTCGTCTATGACATAAAAGCCGCCTATATTAAGTAAGGCCAAAGCATTCTCCAAATGACTGTATTTTCCGGGCCAAGCATCCGCAAAAATCAAATCGAATGAATCGCCTTCATAGGATTCCAACCATTCCCCGCCGTCTGCACAAACAAGCTCCAAACGGGGTTCGTCTTGAAAAAAGGCTTTGGCAATCTGGATAAGCTCAGTGTCATTGTCCACGCTGATGACATGGGATTTTTTGTCCATTCCCTGTACCATCCAAGCCAATGACAGACCTACTCCAGTACCCAATTCCAAGAAATTTCCATTGGATTTGGAAGCTACCAACGTCCTTAATAAGGAACCTACTCCCATATCCGAAGACATGGAAAAGCCCATTTCCTTGGATTTGGCAAGCAAAGCGGGATAGTTGACCGGCATATCCAAACTATTGGCCTGATTCATCTTATTTTAATCTGATGTCTGAAATGGAAGCCCCTGTTGGAACCATTGGGAACACATTGTCTTCCTTCTCTACCCGAACCTCCAAGAAATAAGGGTCTTTGGAAGCCATCATTTCTTCCACGGCATCCTTCAATTCCGAACGCTCCACTACCCTTCTGGATTTGATGTGGTAGCCTTCCGCGATTTTCACAAAATCAGGATTGGTCATAACGGTTGAGGCATATCGTCTTTCAAAGAAAAGTTCCTGCCATTGACGCACCATTCCCAAGTGATCATTGTTCAATACCACTATTTTTACGGGTAGATTATGCTGAAAGATAACCCCAAGTTCCTGAATGGTCATCTGGTACCCGCCATCACCAATGATAGCAACGACCTCGCGGTCCATAGCTCCCATCTTGGCACCAATGGCCGCCGGAAGGGCAAATCCCATGGTTCCCAAACCACCCGAGGTGATATTACTTTTGGACTGCTTGAATTTAGCATAACGACAAGCCATCATTTGGTGCTGTCCCACATCGGAAACAATGACCGCCTTGTGACCGGAAGCCACATTGATCTGCTCCATGACTTCACCCATGGTAAGTCCCGGCTTGGTGGGATGTATGTCCTTTTGTATTACGGTATCAAATTCGATTTGACGCTTTTTTTCAAACTCGCCCAACCATTCCTTATGTTCATTTTTATTTACCAAGGGAAGTAGCAATTCCAGAGTCTGTTTGGCATTGCCCAAAACAGCAACATCCACCTTCACATTTTTGTTGACTTCCGCAGGATCTATCTCAAAATGAATGATCTTGGCCTGCTTGGCATAGGTTTCCAAATTTCCGGTCACCCTGTCATCAAAGCGCATGCCTATGGCAATGAGCAAATCGCACTCATTGGTAAGGACATTGGGGCCATAATTTCCATGCATACCCACCATACCCACATTCAACGGATGGTCCGTATCCATGGCCGAAAGTCCCAAAATGGTCCAAGCGGCTGGAATTCCCGCTTTTTCAACCAAAGCCTTGAGCTGTTCCTCTGCCTCACCCAAAATCACCCCTTGTCCAAAAACGATATAGGGCTTTTTGGCATTGTTGATCAATTCCGCTGCCTTTTCAATAGCACTTACTTCGATGTCAGGAGCAGGTTTATAGCTTCGTACACCCGTACATTTCTCATACACAAAATCCAATTCATCAAACTGGGCATTCTTGGTGATGTCCACCAAAACGGGGCCTGGCCTACCTGATTTTGCAATGTAGAATGCCTTTGCCATAATCTCAGGGATTTCTTCGGCCCGGGTAATCTGGTAGTTCCATTTGGTCACAGGTGTTGAAATCCCAACAATGTCCGTTTCCTGGAAGGCATCGGACCCTAAGAGATGTCTTGCCACCTGTCCCGTGATACACACCATGGGTGTGGAATCTATTTGGGCATCGGCTATACCGGTCACCAAATTGGTGGCACCAGGACCCGATGTTGCCATGGCCACCCCAACCTTTCCACTTACCCGTGCATACCCTTGCGCGGCGTGGGTAGCCCCTTGCTCATGCCTTGTTAGGATGTGGGTAAGCTTATCCTGGAATTTATACAATTCATCATACACAGGCATGATGGCTCCTCCAGGGTACCCGTAAATAAGGTCCACTCCTTCGGCCAACAAGCAATGTATAATAGCCTCAGCACCCGTAATACGTATTGAGGCGCTCTTTTTATTCTCTTTTTTTTGTGCTTTCAATGTTTCCATAAGCCTTTATTTTGGAAATACATATCCTTCCCTCTATGGGCATTTAGTGTTTGTTTTTTTAAAATAAGTCGGTAACACATCCTTTCGAGGCAGATGAAACCGTTTTTGCGTATTTGTACAGGCTACCTGATTTTATTTTCAGTTCAGGTTGCTTCCATGCTTTTCTTCGTTGCTCCAATTCTTCATCGGAAATATTGATGTTGATGGTATTGTTCACGGCATCGATGGTGATTTCGTCCCCATCTTTCACCAAAGCGATACCTCCACCTACTTGGGCTTCGGGGGAAACGTGTCCTACCACAAAACCATGTGACCCTCCGGAAAACCTTCCATCGGTGATCAAGGCAACATCCTTGCCCAAGCCTGCGCCCATAATGGCCGAGGTAGGCTTCAGCATTTCAGGCATACCCGGAGCTCCCTTAGGTCCTTCATATCGAATGACCACCACATCTCCTTTTTGGACCTTACCGGTGTGAATTCCTTCGTTAACGGCAGTTTCGCTATCGAAAACTCGGGCTGTTCCGGTAAATTCCAATCCTTCTTTACCTGTAATCTTGGCCACAGCACCTTCCGAGGCCAAATTTCCATAAAGGATACGGATATGCCCCGTCTCTTTGATGGGTTGGTCCAGAGGCCTGATAATATCCTGTCCTTCTTCCAAATCGGGCGCATCCAAAAGGTTTTCGGCCAATGTTTTTCCGGTCACGGTGACACAATCGCCATGAAGCATTCCTTTCTTCAACATATATTTTAGTACCGCTGGAACACCTCCAACCTTATGAAGGTCCTCCATAAGATATTTTCCACTTGGCTTTAAATCCGCCAGTAGCGGGGTGGTCTCGCTAATTCTTGTAATGTCTTCCAAAGTAAAGTCCACCTCAGCAGCGTGCGCAATGGCCATAAAATGCAATACAGCATTGGTAGAACCACCCAAAACGGTTACCAATCGGAACGCATTCTCCAAGGATTTTTTGGTAACGATATCCTTAGGCTTAAGGTCATTTTGCAACAGGTTGAGCAAAGCGGCTCCCGCAGCTTCGCAGTCGGCTCCTTTGCTTTGGTTCACCGCAGGGATTGAAGAGTTGAACGGCATGGACATCCCCATGGCCTCAATGGCCGATGCCATGGTGTTGGCTGTGTACATCCCTCCACACGCGCCGGCTCCCGGACATGCTTTGTGGATTACTTCCTTATATTCGGTTTCATCAATGGTTCCTGCCACTTTTTGTCCATAGGCCTCAAATGCGGAAATGATGTCCAATTTCCTATTGTTGTGACATCCCGGGGCAATGGTTCCCCCATACACCAAAATGGAAGGTCTGTTCAAACGCAATTGCGCCATCAAGGCACCGGGCATATTTTTGTCACAGCCCACAACGGTCACCAAACCATCATAACTCATGGCTTGTACCACAGTTTCCATAGAGTCCGCAATAATGTCCCGCGAAGGCAAGGAGTACCGCATCCCTGGGGTTCCGTTGGAGATACCGTCACTGACCCCTATGGTATTGAAGATAAGTCCGACCATATTGGTAGACTGCACCCCTTTTTTCACTTCCAGTGCCAAATCGTTCAAGTGCATGTTACAAGGGTTTCCCTCGTAGCCTGTACTTGCGATGCCTATAAGTGGTTTTTGTAAATCTTCGTCGGTCAACCCTATGGCGTGCAACATGGCTTGTGCAGCAGGAAGGGTTGGGTCTTGGGTCACATTTTTACTAAACTTGTTCAGTTCCATTGTCAAATTTCGTTCGAATCGAGAATTTTGTTGAATTTCTTTATGTTATCCAAAGATAGATGTTTAAAAAACCCCATATTTTTAACAGTTTCGGGCTATCTAGGTCCATTTGAAATATTATCAATACAACTCTCTAAAAATCAATTATTTATACTTAAAAAAATCCAATATTCATTTATTTTTATAATGCAAAAGAAAAAGGGCCTGCATCAATCTTGATACAGGCCCTTTTCATCAACAGCAAGTCTGTATCATTCCATGTTTGGAATAATAATGACGACACCGTTGACTAGAATATTTCTTTTCATGCCCCAATGTTACAAAAAAATACTTTTATGGTAATACCTATCCGAGAAAAAAATCCAAAATAGTATATCCCACTATAGGAGCTTAAAGGACAAAGTATCCCCCAACTTCTTTTGGGCAAGTGTATTTATAGCAGCTTCCGATAGTTGCAGTATGCGCGGATATCCTCCTGTGGTCTGTCCATCTTTCATTAAAATGATCAAACGCCCGGCCGGCGTAAATTGTATGGTCCCGGGCAAAGTTCCCGAAGTGAGCATGGAATGTCCGTGCCCCGGAATCAATTCCTTAAGCTGATAGGCCATTCGATTATTTTCTTTGGAGACCATGAACTGTTTTGAAAAAATGGCGGCCAATTGTTGGTCGGACAAAAGAGAAAATTCAGGTCCCTTGAACACTTCCAGTTCCTCACCCAGAAAATGGTCCTCTATCTTGACCTCCGAAATAATTGGGGCATAAGAATCGGTCTTTTTGTATGGAATCTCCTCCCCATCCTTGACATGTTTCTTTTTGGTGACCGGAATAAATTGGGACCGACTGCCCAAAACTTTAGGGGTCTGGAACCCATCCTTAATGGCCAAATAGCCTCTAAATCCATTTTCCAACCTACCATAAGAGAGAATGTCCCCTTTGGAAATCTGCACAACCTGATAGTTTTCAATGGGCACATTGTTCAAGGTAGCGGAAATGTGGGCCCCTGAAAGACAAATGGCCGTAGGCTCTTCAAATTGGAGTGTTGGCCCTTGCATGGTAATCTCAAGAACGGCTGCATTAGGGTCATTTTCCAACAACAGATTGGCCTTTTTTACCGAATCCACATCCATGGCGCCGGAAATGGGCACTCCTATATCCCTATGCCCGAACCTACCTAGGTCCTGTATGGTCATAAAAAAACCGGATTTCAACACTTTAAGCATTCAATACGGTTTTCTCTGGTTTGTAAATTCCCACTTCTCCCTCGATCTTGTGCAAGTCATACTCGGCCCTGGATATTTTTTGAAACTGGATTTTATCGCCCACCTTCACAAAACAGGGTTCCTTTGCTTTTGGATTGAACAGTTCCACAGGGCAATTCCCTATGATGTTCCAGCCACCCGGCGAATCTTGGGGATACACCCCGGTTTGTTTTCCCGCCAATCCTACTGAGCCTTTAGCGACTTGTAGACGGGGTTCCGCCCTTCTTGGGATTTCCAAGCCCGTAGGCAATCCTCCCAAATACATAAAACCTGGTAAAAACCCAATGCCATACACCACATATTGATGTGCCGTATGCTCCTGTATCAATTCGTCAGGGGATAAATTCAAAGTCTTCGAGGCTTCTTCCAAATCAATGCCGAATTCCAAATCATAACAGACCGGTATTTGCCATAAATGTTGGATTCTTTTGGTTTTGGTAGTCGCTT
Organism: Flagellimonas algicida; assembly: GCF_049629585.1. Lineage (NCBI taxonomy): Bacteria > Pseudomonadati > Bacteroidota > Flavobacteriia > Flavobacteriales > Flavobacteriaceae > Flagellimonas > Flagellimonas algicida. Next base: position 1,006,789 of record NZ_JBMYIX010000001.1, read on the forward strand.
GCCTTGAATGACAGTCCAACACAAGCTTTTTAATGGCCTCAAAGTCCAAATGCTCTTGGTTGCAAACCATGGTCAAGGAGTTGTAAGCGACGGACATTTCCCATCCAGGGAGCCCCAATTCCTTGAAAGCATCCATAAAATCAAGGATGTCCGCTAAAATAGACTCTTCCACTTGGTTGGGCCATTCCACTAGAATAGCGCGTTCTCCAAAGGGCTTAATGGTGATGGGGTAACTTTTCACTACTGTACTCGTACCTGATGGTTAGGCAATTCTTCCGAAAGATACATCAATATTTCCAATGCGGAGGCCGTATCGCCATGTATGCATAAAGTTTGTGCCTCTATTCCAATCTTTTCCCCTGTCACGGCCAAAACTTTTCCTTCGGTTATTATGGAAACTACATGTTGCAAGACCTTCCCGGGGTTCTGGATAAGGGCATTGGGCAGTTTTCGTGAGACCAAACTTAAATCATTGTTATAGTTTCTATCCGCAAAAGCCTCGTACCAAACATCAAAACCTCTTTGCTGGACTTTTTTAGATATTTCAGAGCCAAATGGAACATATAGCAAGGTCTCCGTTACATATGGAACAAGGGCATCCAAATAGATTTCCGCCAATGCTTCATCCTTGGCAGTTTGATTGTACAAAGCCCCATGGGCCTTAATATGGTGAAGGCTGACCTGCTCTTCCTGCAAAACCTTCATAAAGGTTTTTAACTGATCCTTGATACTATCCTGTAGTTCTTGGGGTGAAATATCCATGACCTGCCTGCCAAAATTTGCCCTGTCCGGGTAGGAAGGATGCGCCCCTACCTTAATATGATGCTGTTTGGCCAACTTTACAATTCGTCGTATAGTATCCACATCTCCGGCATGTCCTCCGCAGGCAATGTTGCAGGAGCTTATATACGGAAAAAGTGAGGCTTCATTGCCCACTCCCTCGCCCACATCGCAATTGATATCTATAACCCACTGCCCCATCACATCCATCCGATTACTTTAAAAATACTTTTTGCCCCTAAAAATATACTGAACGCCACTATGGCAATTCCAATGGCATTTTGAATCCATGTGTTTTTGTATGGTCCCATAATCGATTTGTGATTCACGATCCACAACAGCAAAATTGCCATGATGGGAAGCAATACCCCATTAGCCATTTGTGCAAATTGTATCACCTGGATGAGCTGTATATCGAACGACAAAAAGAATACCCCACAAAAGAGTACAAAGCCCCATACCATTTTGAACCTTTTATCCTGCATTCCCCCACTCCAACCAAAACAACTGCTGGCCACAAATGCTGCAGCGAGTGATGCGGTTATGGCCGAAGTAATCCCGGCTGCCAGAAGCCCAACACCCATAAGGTGTACGGCCATCTTACCGAACAAGGGCTCCAAGCCCTTGGCCATATCCAAGACGTTGCTTACATCATCTATAGGAGCTGCGGAAGCCGTGACCAAGATGGCCAAGGATACCAGCCCACCCAACCCAATGGAGATGGCCGTATCCCACTTCACTGCTTTCAAGTCTTTATCGGATTTCCATTTTTCCTTTACCAAAGAGGCATGGAGGAAAAGATTGTAGGGCACCACAGTGGTCCCCACCAAGGCAATAACGGTCAGCAAACTGCCTTCGGGCAGGCTAGGAACGAACATACCTTGCAAAATATCCGAAATAGAAGGTTGGGTCAACAGGGCACAGATTACGAAACATACCCCCATGAGAGCGACCAAGCCTACAAAAATCCGCTCCAAAATCTTATAATTACTGAACCAGAGCAACACAAAAATGAACAGACCCACCAATAAAGGATAAAATGGCATTAGCTGTTGTTGGGGAAAAAGTTGTTCCAATCCCAGGGTAGCCCCACCAATGTTTCCTGCCTCATAGGCAGCGTTGCCAATGAGAATAGCTCCCAAGACCACAACAATAACCAGTTTTCTTGCCCAAGGGTTTTTAAGTTCCCCCTTTACCACATCCACAAGTCCGGACTGCGTCACCACTCCTATCCTTCCTGCCATTCCCTGAAGTGCGATCGTAGCCAGAATGGAGACCAATAAAGCCCAGATAAGGGCATAGCCAAACCGAACCCCTGCCAAGGTACACATGGCTATGGTTCCTGGTCCCACAAATGCGGCCGCGACCAAAACGCCCGGACCTATTTTTTTAAACATGATCGTATTGGTTTCTTGGTCTTCAAAATAAGAGGATATCTGGAGAAATGTTGCATTTCATCCAAAAAAATGCATTTCGTCTAAAAGTGGGGTGTTTTACATCGACAATTTATACGATAATGAAAAAGCGAAAGTTATAATAATCCCAAATCATACATAGACCTAAACCGAACAAATACTTATGACATGTAAGGATTGCGCCAGAAGTATCGGACACGAACAATACAGGGAATCTTTTGATTCACTAGGTGTTGAACTCTGCGAAAGACATACCAAACTCATTAAAAGGGTTATTTTAAACAACGACACCCCCCTTGAAGCCATACAACTTTTTTACGCACTAAAAGAAGCTGGGGCCAACCCCATGCTGGAATGGTGGGACGGCAAACGATCCGTGGACATTGCCATCTCCCGGGTAAAACTCAATATTGAAATTGACAAGGACTACAACATGATCACCCATGAACAGGCCATCAATGATCTAGAGGACGCCATGCATTCGTTCAAAAATGGGTTCACCACCGTAAGAATTCCACATTTGGCGGTAAAATACTACCTAACGGATACCGTAGATAATATCCTGGGAATCATCTCCGGATTGAAGGCAAATATCAGGGCCATTTAGTTGCAGAACTGCAACTTGTTGTCCAGTTTGGTCTCTTTGTATTCCAGAATATTGATTACAATGGGGTCCTCTCCTATGTTTTCCAGATCGTTCACATAGTTTTTTCCCCTGTATTCAAAATATTCGGTATCCCCGGCATCCAGTTTTATCATGTCTATCTTTCCGTTCCCGTAACGGGTCAAGGCCAATCCCCCTGTGGTACATACCCAACCATAGTTGGTATTGTGTTTTCTAAACGGAATACGTTCCCTTGGGGCGAGACGTAATTCCCATAGTTTTACACTTTCATTTTCAAACACCAATCGATCACTCAGCGATTGTGTTATTTCTTGATGCAGCAACTCATCTATCTTCTCCTGTTCCCACGGGTCAAAATTCCCTGCAGGATTCAATTCAACACATTGCATTCTAATACACTAAATTAAAAACGGCCGCAAAATTATCGTATAATTTTTTCAATAATCGACTGACGCACAAGGTTTAACGTATTTTTTACACTTTTACCGCTTTTTTCTATTTTTTTTATCATTTTGATTATGAAGTTCTTATGGCCCTATCTATTCATCAAATAAATCAACCCAGCCAACCTTCCCGGTCCAAGCTTCTGTATTGAATGGCTTCGGATATGTGGGATTCCCGGATGCTTTCAGCATTGTCCAAATCCGCAATGGTCCGGGCCACTTTTAAAATCCTATCGTAGGCACGTGCTGAAAGGTTCAACCGTTTCATGGCGTTTTTTAGCAATTCTTTTGATGCGTCCCCAAGTACACAGAATTTTGCGATCTGCTTGGTTCCCATTTGGGCATTATAATGCAGATTTCCTATTTCCAAAAACCGCCCATTCTGTATTTTTCTAGCTTCCATCACCCGTTTTCTAACGGTAATGCTATCTTCCCCTTTTCTATTTTCCGACAACTTCTCAAAAGGAACCGGGGTCACTTCAATATGGATATCTATCCTATCCAACAGAGGACCGGAAATTCTACCCAAATACCGCTGCATCTCCGCTGGGGATGAGGTCACAGGGGCATCTGGGTCGTTAAAGTACCCTCCGGGACTGGGGTTCATACTGGCCACCAACATAAAACTACTGGGGTAGGTCACGGTATATTGGGCCCTGGCAATAGTCACTTCCCTATCCTCCATGGGTTGCCGCATTACTTCCAACACCCTACGTTCAAACTCAGGGAGTTCATCCAAAAACAGGACTCCGTTGTGTGCCAATGAAATTTCACCGGGCTGTGGGTAACTCCCACCACCCACCAAGGCCGCACTGCTAATGGTATGGTGCGGACTTCTAAACGGTCTCCGGCCCATGAGTCCTTGGTTTCTCACTTTACCCACTACACTGTGGATCTTTGTGGTTTCCAAAGCTTCGTTCAAGGTCATGGGTGGCAATATGGAAGGAAGCCGCTTGGCCAACATGGTCTTTCCTGCCCCTGGTGGTCCGATCAAAATGATATTGTGCCCACCTGCTGCAGCGATTTCCATGCATCGTTTTATACTTTCCTGTCCCTTTACATCCGAAAAATCGAACTCAGGCTGGTCCAGACGTTCATAAAACTCCTTTTGGGTATCCACATGGGTCGGTTGTAATGGAATTCCTGAATCAAAATGATCAATGACCTCCTTGATGTTCCCAACTCCATATACCTTCAATCCACTTACCACGGCCGCTTCAGCGGCATTCTCTTTGGGAAGGATAAATCCTGTATACCCTTCCTCTTGAGCCTTTATGGCAATGGGAAGGGCCCCTTTGATCGGTTGAAGGCCACCATCCAATGAAAGTTCGCCCATGATCAAGTACTGCTCAATTCCGTTTGACTTGATCTGATCGGAAGCCGCCAGTATCCCCAAGGCCAAGGTAAGGTCATAGGCAGACCCTTCTTTTCGCATATCGGCAGGAGCCATATTGATGGTGATCTTCTTCCCGGGGATTTTATAGCCAATGTTTTGCAGTGCCGCGGCTATACGGTAATTACTCTCCTTGATGGCATTGTCTGGAAGGCCCACGAGATGGTACCCCACTCCTTTATCTATATTTACTTCAACTGTGATGGTGGTGGCTTCTATACCAAAAACGGCACTTCCGTAAACTTTTATGAGCATTTGGGACTATTCTTAAATGAGCCCAAAAAGTAAATGATTTTAACCAACCATATGCTCCCGTTTGACGGATACCGGGTTTTGAGTTGACGTAACCCCATCCAGAACCAACGGATGGGAGAAAGGGCATTGGTTTTCTGGGTTATTCCTTGTTGAAAATAAGCACGGATTCTGCCGTATTTTCAATTTCTTGTTGGTTCATCATCATTTTACGGAACTTTCCTTTCACATACATCTCCGCTTGGTCCTTGTAATGTTTGCTGAACGGATTCCCAGATTGTCCCGTTGGCAATATACTGATGCTGTTCTCCACATCTGAAAAGTCTATGATGCGTCGGGTCGAAGGTCCTGAGTTGACCTTATAAAGCCCTGTACTGTCATAGGGGAATCCCATATTGTTGATGACCTCACGGCTGCCCTCTACAGGGAATGGCCCTACATTGAAGTATTTCCGTAACGATTCTACCTGTCCAATGGGGTGCGGATGTTCCAAGGTATGTACCTTATCCCACGTCCATTGACTAGGGTCGGGGCCAAAATCCACCACCAAAGAGGTCCAGGCATCAGCAAAAGATTTTAATACAATGTCCCTTCGGGTTTCCACCACATCCTTGGTATGTACATTGTCCCACCATTTGCCTTCGGCCATATTGGCCCCCCACGCAATCTGTCGTTTAAAAAGGTGTGTGGCCAAAAACTTGTTGAACAACTCAGTTCCCATCTCATCCTCCATGGTGTTCTTTACCGTGTAATACTCACATCGGTGATATAAAGTTGGACTTGTACTGTTCAAGGAATAACGTCCGTTCCAATTTTTTAGCGAATCTACCTGTACCAGCTGTTCATTGGTGAGTGTGGTCACATCGAACATCTTAATGAGTTCCGTGATCAAAGACGGATTGACCGATGAGGTTACGTCCAAAATCATTTCCGATGCGGACTCCTTGTCCCAATCATCTTTGGGCTCCAAGAGCTCCACAATACGTTTGCCCCTATTCTCGGGCAAATAATACCCCGGATAGACCATCCCAGCAATGGAATCTGGTTGATTGTTGGCCGAATACACATAATGCCAAGGTGGATTCACGGCACTTGGGTTTTCTTCAAAATCCAAATAGCGCAAAGGCTCTTCTTTTCCCGAAGCTCCGTTGAGAATAAATTTGGTGGACAGGCTATCCGGCATTTGGTATAGTCTGGCCGTGGCCCACCAAGCCACATTGCCCTGGGCATCCCCATACATAATATTGAGTCCGGGGGCGTGTATTTTGGGAAGGGCACTTTTAAATTCCTCCATATTGGTCGCATGGCTAATGCCATGTAAGGCATCCATGACCTCATTTTTTGGTTTAGTGTAGATCCAGGACATAGAAACTGGAGTTTCTTGGGAAATTTGATCGGCAATACCATTCAATACCGGACCGTGGTGTGTCTTTTTATAGGTGAAGGATATATCTTCCCCATCTTTTACTTTGATGGTCTTGGTTACATATTCAAAGTCCTTATACCCTGATGCCACTTTATATTTTGTACTATCGGACGGATGCATTTCCTCGTAATAGAAATCAATATCATCATTTTCAAACATGGTCATTCCATAGGCCAGGTTTCGATCATGGGCCAACAATGGGAATGGCACACCAGCCAAATGGTAGCCATATTTTTCGTAGTTGGGTGTACTCACATGGGCCTCGTACCATACCGAAGGCTGTGCAAAGCCAATATGGGGGTCATTGGCAAAGATAACCTTGCCGTTTTTTGTTTTTTCGGGCGATATTACCCAACTGTTACTTCCAATAAACTGGGGTATGGGCAGCTTTTCCAAAGCTTGGGTGACACTATTGGTGATATCCGTACCCAAGGAATCCATGGACATTTTGGGATAGTTTTTAATCCATACGGTGGAAGTATCGGAATCTATAGCCAAGTCACGCATATATTCCTCCCCCAACTTATCGCGTAAACTACTCAACAACGGATCCGTTTTATGGGCCATGGCAAAACTAAAGGCCATATACCCCACGGCATCATAAATATCTTCCAAAACAAAAGGCTCCTTTTCCAATCCGGTGAGGTAAAACTCTACAGGCGTCGGTCCCTTTTTTATGAACTCATTGATTCCATCCAGATAGGCTCTTGAAAGTACCACCATGTCACTCTTCATGTTGAGATTGGCTACCGTTTGGGCCGAATACTCATCAATTCCCAAAGAGAGAAAGAACTTGTCCGTCTTTACCAAATCAGGTCCAAAAACCTCGGAAAGTCTTCCTTTGGCCACCCTACGCAACAATTCCATCTGCCAAAGCCGGTCCTGGGCATGTACGTATCCCAAGGCTTTGATTGCATCCACTTCATTCTCGGCATAGATATGGGGAATCCCATAGGTGTCATAAAAGACATTGACCTTATTCTCCAATCCTGGCAAGGTCTTTTCACCTGAATAATCCGGTTTAAGGGTGTTGACAAAAATCAGTGCTCCTACCATAATGAGCAATAGCAAAGCTGCCAATGCCCAGAGTACCTTTTTTATCCTTTTCATGGAATTTTGGTTACGTTGATTAGCTTTCTAAGGTAAGTTTATTTTCTTGAATGCATTAAAAATCAACAGAAAATAAATGTTATTTATTGATGGAAAGTTGATGCTTTTCCAGACCGGACCTGAGCCATTTTTCATAAGTCTCCACATCAACATATTGGACTGCATCATTGAGTATTTCCAAATTGGGGGAAAGCAGTACATAATAGGGTTGTGATGCCGCATTGAAGTTGATGGTCTGGAACGTGCCCCACTTTTGCCCCACGGTCTCTATGGCCTTTATTCGACCACTATCATACTGAAAATCAAACTTTTCCGAATCTGGAAGTTCCTTTCTGTCATCCACGTAAAGGGATATGAGTACGTATTCTTCCTTTAACAAAGGATAAATGCTGGCGTCACTCCAGACATTTTCTTCCATTTTCCTGCAATTGACACAGGCCCAACCGGTAAAATCGAGCAAAATAGGTTTGTTCACCTCTTTGGCATAGGCAACACCTTCGTCAAAATCCTTGAAGCAATCCAATCCCAATGGGCAATCGCTCTCGGTTTCCACCACACTATAAAAATCGGGGGGCGGGAATCCGCTCAACAGTTTCAAAGGGGTCACATTGAGTATTCCCAATACCAAATACACCGAAAACACCAATCCTATCACGCCAAAAAACTTTCGGGTCGGGGAGAGCTTTTGTTTGGGGCCGTCATGCGGAAAGCGAAGCAGTCCGAAAAGGTAAAGCGTCATCAGCACAAACAGTACAATCCAAATCCCCAAGAAGATTTCCCTTTTGAAGATACCCCAGTTCCCCACCAAATCGGCATTGGACAGGAACTTAAAGGCCAAGGCCAGTTCCAAGAAGCCCAAAACCACTTTTACGGTGGTCATCCATCCGCCTGATTTGGGCAAGGAGTTCAACCAGGCGGGAAAAAGGGCAAAGAAGGCAAAGGGCAACGCCAGTGCCAGACCAAATCCCACCATACCCATGGTCAGATTGGTGGCCACATCGCCTTCGGCCAAGGTGGTACTTCCCAAGAGTCCGCCCAAAATAGGCCCGGTACATGAAAAGGAGACAATGGCCAAGGTCAAGGCCATAAAAAATATACCCAAGCCCCCTCCTACTTTAGATGAGGCGGAATCCATCTTGTTGGCCCAAGAACTGGGCAAGGTGAGTTCGTAATATCCAAAGAACGAAAAGGCAAAGACCACAAAAATGACAAAGAAGGCTACATTAAGCCAAATATTAGTGGCAATGGTGTTCAGTATTTGTGAATCTACCGAACTGAACAGATGGAAAGGCAAACTCAACAAGAAATAAATCAGGACAATAAAAAATCCGTACAAAATCGCATTGGCCACTCCTTTGGACTTTTGCTGCGATTGTTTGGTGAAGAATGATACCGTCAATGGAATCATGGGAAAAACACAGGGCGTAAGCAAGGCAATAAGCCCTCCCAAAAAGCCCAGACCAAAAATCATCCATAGATTGGATTTCCCTTCGGAGCCCCCAAGACCACCTTGGTTCAACAGTGCTTTGTTCTTCAAATCCAATCGCAGGGATTCTCCCAAGGCCAAGCTGCGTTCATCCAACTCCTTTTGGGTTTCGGCAAACGCATTGCCGTCCAAGGAAATCTGAAAAAAAGCATCTTTGGGGATGCAGACTTCCTTGCAGATTTGGTAAAAGAGATTCACGGTGATTTGCCGTACCTCTGGATTGAGCAGTTTGATTTTTTGTGTGAAAATGGCCTCTTCCTTGAAAAAGGTCTCCTCCACTTCAAAAATATCACTGTATTCCTGGATGGTCTCACTTTCCGTGGTCTCGCCAATCAATTCATAGTCCTCCCCGACCTTCTCAAAGGTAAATTCACTGGGTAGTGATCCCCCTTCGGCGGTGTATTGGGAATAAACGTGCCACCCGTCCATGATGACACCCTTAAAGACCAACTCGTACTCCGTATCCGATAGTTTGTTCACTTCATAGCTCCAAAGAGCCGGGTCAGCATCAGTTTGTGCAGCAATGTGTAGGTTGGCGAATAGAAATCCAAATACGAGTAAAAAATACTTCATGAAACCAGTGTGATCTTTAAAATTTCTTGGGTTGAATCCTCAACCTTAAACCGTTCATCCGCCCTTCGTCCCACTACCCAAACAATGGCATCATCTGAACACAACAACCATTGCCTTTCCTTGGAAATGACATCCACTTTTTCATCCTTGAAGAACTTGGACAGCTTTTTCTTCCCTTTCATTCCGTAGGGATAAAAATAGTCGCCTTTTTCCCAATTCCTTAATTGTAACGGGAAGTTTAACTTTTCCTTATCCAAATAGATGACATTTCGCCCCGTATTTTCAACCGTTTTAACGTTTTGCAAACTAAGGTTGATGGGGATTTCCAGTTCCTTGACATCATCCGAAACCCAAAACACTTCCTCCAATCCAGTCTCGATTGGGGACAAGATCAAATGGGTACGATCCTTTACCAGTCTATGGGTTTTGGACAACACTTGCTTGCCGCTCATGGCGTGCAACAAGCCTTCCACATCATTCCATTCCGTAAAGCCATACCCTTGGAAGAGTTCGTATAGATACCCGGCTGTGGGTTTCAGTGCTTGCAACTTCTCCACGCTTATCTTAATGATATCCCCTTGACTTTCAAACAGTTTTTTTCTGATTTCTTCCACGTGATGCCGTACCAAGGCTTGGGTCTGCTCCAAATGGGATTGGGTCCTCTTGAAGTTTTCCAAAAAAGTCGGATGCAATGTTTTGAGTTGGGGTACAATATCCAACCGGATTTTATTGCGAAGGTATTTGCTCTCCGAATTGCTACTATCTTCCCGCCATTCCAAGGCATTGTCCTTGGCATAGGACAAAATTTCCTGTCTTGAAAAATTCAACAAGGGTCGAATTACTTTTTCATTCTGGATGGGTATCCCTGAAAGCCCCTCAATACCTGTTCCACGGGATAGATTGATCAAGAAAGTCTCCAAATCGTCGTCGGCATGGTGGGCTGTCAGTACAAAATCAAATTCCGTAGAGCCCAAAAGCTCCTTGAACCATTGGTAGCGCAACTCCCTTGCCGCCATTTGAATGGAACCTCTATGCGCTTCTGCATATTTCTCCGTGTCAAAAGATTTGACCATCACTCCAACACCTGATTTTTGGGCCAGATTCCGGACAAAAGCCTCATCTCCATCGCTTTCATCCCCCCTTAATTGAAAGTTGCAATGGGCCAAGGTCACCTTCAACCCAGATGCGACACATAAGTGGGTCAATACCACACTGTCCACTCCCCCACTACAAGCCAATAAAAGGGATTTTTCCTTTAGGAAAGGGAGATTGGAATTGATATGTTCGGCGAACTGTTTCAGCATGCCACAAAAATAGCAATAAAGATCAGTCCGTTTCCAAAACGCTGCGCATGGCCTTGGCCTTTAGCAAACACTCCTGATATTCCTTTTCGGGGTCCGACTTTGCCGTAATGGCACTCCCTACCGAATAGGACACATATTTGTTTGTGGCATTGTACAGGATACTGCGGATCACCACGTTAAAATCGAAATCCCCATTGGGATCAAAATAGCCTACCGCACCACTGTACAGACCTCTTTTGGTCTCTTCCAACTCCTCAATGATCTTCATGGCCGAAATCTTTGGAGCGCCTGTCATGCTGCCCATGGGAAAGGTCTCTTCAATAAGCTCTACCGGGTTTTTGTCTTTTGGAACGGTAGCGATCACCGTGGAAATCATCTGGTGCACTTGTTTGTAAGGGTATACCTTGCAAAGTTCCTGAACCACCACACTCCCCTTCAATGCGCTTTTAGACAGGTCATTGCGTACCAGATCCGTGATCATGATGTTCTCGGCCCGCTCCTTTTCATCTTGGGCAAGTTGTTGCTTCAACCTTTCATCTTCCGCCTTGTTTTGACTTCTTGGAGCTGTTCCTTTGATGGGTTGTGAAATAACCGTCTGCCCCATCTTTTTTAAATAGCGCTCCGGGGAGGCACACAGTAGATATTTCTCATCCAATCGCATAAAACATGCAAAAGGAGGTTGGGAAATGGCATTCAGCCGCTTGTAGGTTTCCATAGGATCCACAGCGCCGTCTTCGGCATAAAACTCTTGACAGAAATTGGCCTCATAAATATCCCCACGATGGATATGCTCCAAAAAACGGTTGGCCTTTTCAAAATAGGCATCCTTGTGGATACGCATTTTAATCCGAATGGGGATTGAAGGGCTCTTTCTTTGTTCGGACAATCCCTTATTGGACAAGAGTTCCCCAACGTCATTTTCCATCTCCTCGGCACAATGTTCCAAATACAGAAACGTCAACTCTTTCCCCTGGAGCAATATGACCTTTTCAGGCTGAAAAAAATGTAAGTCAGGAAAACCCAATCCATCATAATTATGGGATTGTAGATCTTCTAGTTCGTTTTTAAGGTCATAGGAAAAATATCCAAACAGCCAATCCTGCATTTCCGCAATGGAACTTTTCAATACACCGAGTGAATCAATAATCTTTGACTTACCCGTCTGTCTCGACAGGGCCAACGCCGCATCATAGGAATGGTATTCATTACGATGTCCATTATCGTCCAGCCAAACAACCTTTTCATAATTGCCCGACCAGTCCAACAAAGCTTCTTTGACCAGGGAAGGATCGGTGATGGTATAGGTTTGCCGCTTTCGCAAGGGATGTCTATTGAAGTGTTTGTAGAAAAGTGTGCAAAGCCTTTTGGTGATTCTCTTTCAAATCGCTGTCCGCAATACTCCCATCCTTAAAATTCTCATGGAACGAAGGCAGGGAGAAGGTGGATACAATCTCTGCACCAAATCTAGGCAGCATATTTTCGGTAATGCCCAAAGAACCTATACCCCCTCGTTTACCTCCCGAAGTTGACATGAGAAAAACTTTTGTGCCTTCCAAAAATTTACGATCTATCCGGGACAGCCAATCCAGTACATTCTTAAAATAGGCCGAAGGATTTCCATTATGCTCGTTCACGGAAAGGACCAACCCCTGCACTTTTTGGATTTTATCTTTCAAGTCTACCAAGGTATCGGGATATCCTTCTTGTTTTTCAAGATCCTCACTGAACATGGGAAATGGATGCTGGGCCATGTTGAGTTCCTGAATATCATGGTCTTGTACCAATGAAGTGGTATATTGAACCAATTTAAAATTGATGGAAGTTGAAGAATTGCTTCCGGCGAGTGCCAAAATTTCAGCCATTACAAGAAATGTTTGATTGTTTCGCTAAAATACCCCAATTGGGGAACAGATGCGAGTATTTTGTATAATTTTGCCCCGGAAAGCATCCAAACCCGCTGCTAAACAAGTATATAGGGTAGCCAAAAGCAAATGAACGCACAGACCAACAGATTGTATTTTATTGATGCCATGCGGGCGTGGGCCATCCTTATGATGCTCCAAGGGCATTTCATTGATGGGCTAATGGACCCTATTTATAGGGATACTGGAAACGCTGCGTTCAATATCTGGCTGTACTTTAGGGGCATCACCGCGCCGGTCTTCTTTACGGTTTCCGGATTTATTTTCACCTATTTGCTGATTCGGGTGCCGCAGAAAGGATTTGAAAACCCTAGGGTATCCAAAGGTATTCGTCGTGGATTGCAGCTTTTATTGATTGGCTATTTACTCCGTTTGAACCTTTTCGGGCTCTTCAAAGGACAGGTGTACAACGCTTTCTATCTGGTGGATGTATTGCACTGCATTGGCCTTTCCATTCTTGTTTTGATAGGGATTTATCTCATCACAAGTAAGCGAAAACCATATCTTTTCCCAACACTTCTCTTAGGCATCACGCTGGTGTTGTTCCTCTTTGAGCCGGTATACAAACAGTGGTCGTTTTCCTTTTTGCCCAATGCCTTGGCCAACTATTTCACCAAGGCCAATGGGTCCGTATTCACGATAATCCCTTGGTTGGGCTATACCGCCTTGGGTGGATTTATCTCGGTACTCTTCACCCGATTCAAAAATTTTAAACACTTGTACACGGTGGGAATTCCTTTGGCAACGGTGGTGGGGTATTTGTTGATCTATCATTCATCCAGTGCCTTTGCATTCCTATATGCATTTACGGGATGGGAGTTTTTTGGATTGATTCCCTTGAACAACTACCTCTTCATTAGGCTTGGGAATGTCTTTATCGTTTTTGCCGTGTTCATGCTCCTACGGAAATTCTTGACCAACCGTACCATTTTGAACATAGGCGCCAGTACATTGTCCATTTATGTAATCCACTTTATTATTCTCTACGGTAGTTTTACCGGATTGGGGCTTTATCGCTTCTTTAACCACTCCCTAACCCCACAGATAGTGATTCCCGGGGCCATTCTCTTTATGGTGGTCTGTACCTATTTGGCCTTGAAATACAACCGACATGAAGCGGAGATAAAATCGCAGATTGCTTGGGCTTTGGCTTCCATAAAGCGTCAAGCCATTGAGGTAAAGGAAGCTTCAATTCCCCTGTTGAGGGAACTTTCCATCCGTGCGCGATTGGTATTGCGCAGATTTCTACGTACCGTTAGGGGCTAAAAAAGCCCAAAACGTCAGCGATTTAACTCGATGACCCTTTGGGCAAAATTTCATACAGCCAAGGGCTAATACTATACTTTAAACATGTATGGCCCTGTCGTCCGTGGCGGCCAAGGCAGCTTCCTTAACGGCTTCTGCGAAGGTTGGGTGGGCATGGCTCATACGGGCAATGTCTTCGGCAGATGCCCTGAATTCCATGGCCGTGACCCCTTCAGTGATCAAATCCGCACTTCGGGCACCGATCATGTGCACACCAAGGACCTCATCGGTCTTTTTATCGGCCAAGATCTTTACAAATCCATCAATATCCATACTGGCACGGGCACGGCCCAAGGCACGCATGGGGAATTGACCCACTTTATATTCCACACCAGCTTCCTTGAGCTGTTCTTCGGTTTTACCCACCGCGGCAACTTCTGGCCAAGTGTATACTACTCCGGGAATCAGGTTATAGTCGATATGTGGTTTTTGACCTGCCAACAATTCCGCCACCAAAGTTCCTTCTTCTTCGGCCTTATGGGCCAACATAGCACCACGAATCACATCCCCAATAGCGTAAATATTGGATACATTGGTCTGAAGGTGGTCGTTCACCTCCACTCTACCGCGGTCATCCAACTTCACTCCAGCAGCTTCAACATTCAATCCGTCCGTATACGGTCTTCTTCCCACACAGACCAAGCAATAATCCCCCGTGAAGGTGACCTCCTGTCCTTTTTTATCATCGGCTTTCACAATGACCTCATCGCCTTTGCGCTCCACCGACTTTACTTTGTGGGATAAGTTGAACTTCACCTTTTGCTTCTTCATCACCTTCATCAACTCTTTGGAAAGCGCCCCATCCATTCCGGGGATAATGCGGTCCATGAACTCCACTACGGTCACTTCGGCACCAAGACGTTTGTACACTTGTCCCAGCTCCAGTCCAATGACCCCACCTCCAATGACGATCATATGCTTGGGCACCTCTTTCAGTTTCAATGCCTCTGTTGACGTAATGACTCGCTCTTTATCAATTTTGATGAAAGGCAGCGAAGATGGCTTGGAGCCTGTGGCAATAATGGTATGCTTTGCTTCGATGGTCTCTTTTTTGCCATCGGTTTTATCAATATTAATGTGGGTGGCATCCTTAAAACTGCCCAAACCTTCATAAACATCAATCTTGTTTTTATCCATCAAGAATTGGATTCCTTTGGTGGTCTGGTCAACAACACCCTGTTTACGGGCGATCATCTGCTCCAGGTTTACCTTTATCTCTCCAGGAATATCAATTCCGTGCTCTTCAAAATGTTTTACGGCATCTTCGTAATGATGCGAGGAATCCAAAAGGGCTTTGGATGGGATACAACCTACATTTAGGCAGGTTCCCCCCAGGGTGGCATATTTTTCAATTATTGCAGTTTTCATTCCCAATTGGGCACAACGGATTGCCGCTACATAGCCTCCAGGTCCAGAGCCAATAATGGCCACATCATATTGATTCATAGTAAATGCTTAGAGATAATTATTCGTTCGATTATCAACTACAAAAATAACAATGTTTCTCCGATAGACCATGCATTTTTCCTTAACATATCCGAGTAAAAAAGTTGGGTGCGCCCTTGGCGGAACAACTATACTGGAGCCAATGGGAATTTAACGGCGCCGTAGCATCCCAACCAAAGTCCACCCAAAAGAGAAAGGTGTACGCCCGACTCAAACCACAAAGGTCCACCCCACTGTCCACAAAGCGCCACCATGGATAATTTTCCAACAATAAAGAGGGAGATGAAAAAATGGGGCCAAAAATTATCCCGGACCACTATCAATGAAGAAATGAAACCTGTGAGAACGGCCGAGGTGAACATGGCCAAAGTACCCAGTGTCAAATCCATTGGGGAGGACGAGCAAAAGCTCATGCCTTCAAACAAAATATCTTGGGAAAGTGTGGTGTACAGGACTAAACACAGCCCTCCAATGACCGTGGCCAACACGGTGAGAAACAATCGGGTACGGGTTTTCATGACGGAAAAAGAAGTCTTTTGATGGTTGTTCGTTTTTTGATACGCCAAAAATTACGCATCCCCCTTTATCCAATGGACTTTTTTAACACCGATTTAGGTTAAAGTTTGCTAAATATGGACTGCCGGACTGTTTTTCACCTCATTGATAACGAACGAACTCTGCGTATTCCCAATATTGTTGATGGTGGTAAGCTTGGTCAGCATGAATTCGCGATAACTCTTCATATCCCCCACATGGATCTTTAAAATATAGTCATAGTCGCCCCCTACATGAAAGCATTCGGATACTTCTTCCAACTTAAGGATTTCCCGTTCAAATTTCAATACATTTTCCTTGGTATGCTGTACCAACCGTATCTGGCAGAGCACCATAAAATCGCGCCGTACTTTCTCCTTGTCAACCAAGGCCACATATTGGGTGATTACCCCATTGCGCTCCAATCGTCGTATACGCTCATACACCGCCGTTTTGGAGAGTTGTAAGCTGTCCGCGTATTGTTTTGTGGTTTTTTTGCAGTCCTCCTGAAGCAAGTACACCAGCTTTATATCTGTTGGGTCGAGTTCCATGCTGATATTTTTTCTGTATCTGATTAAATATTACATCAAAATTAGAATATAAATCTTTATTAAAAATGAAATATAGAATGGAAATCTAAATTTAAATTAAATTATTGATTTTATGTCTTTAGTTGAATACTTTCACCTAAAATTATCACACAATGGACTACAAAGCATCGGAACACATTCAAGACCTGCAATATTTTGGTGAGTTTGGTGGGGTGAACCCCTCCATATCGGACTCGTCCACCTATACCTTTCTTTCCGCAAAGACCATGTTCGACACCTTTGAGGGTAATACTGAAGGTTGCTATCTGTACAGCAGACATTCCTCCCCTTCCAATCTGTATTTGGGAGAGGCCATGGCCCAGCTGGAAGGCACGGAATCGGCCAATGTATTTGCTAGTGGAATGGGCGCCATCAGCGCTGTGGTTTTTCAACTTTGCGATACGGATGACCATATTGTTTGCAGCAGGACCATTTACGGAGGCACCTATGCCTTTTTGAAAAACTTCGTGAAGAAGTTCAATATTTCCACATCCTTTATAGATATCACCGACTTGGACATGGTGGAGCAATCCATCACCCCAAAGACCAAAATAATCTATTGCGAAGCCATCAGCAATCCCCTGTTGGAAGTAGCGGACATCGCAGCCCTATCCAAATTGGCCAAGAAACATGGTATTCCTTTGGTGGTGGACAATACCTTCTCCCCTTTGAACATTAACGCGGCCCAATTGGGTGCGGACATTGTCATCCACAGTCTTACCAAGTTCATCAATGGCAGCAGTGACTGCGTAGCGGGGGCGGTTTGTGCGTCAAGTGATTTCTGCCTAAGCCTAAAAGATGTGAACAACGGAGCGGGAATGCTCATGGGAAGCACGTTGGACAGTCTTCGGGCGGCATCCATCCTCAAAAATATGCGTACGCTGCACATCCGTATCAAAAAGCACAGTGAAAATGCCCTCTACTTGGCACAAGAATTTGAAAGGGATGGTTTAAAAGTGGTCTATCCGGGATTGGAAAGTCACCCTGGTCACAAGTTGATGAAATCCCAAATGAATCCGGAATACGGTTTTGGCGGTCTGCTCACCTTGGACGTAGGCTCCGTAGATCGGGCCAATGCTTTGATGGAACTCATGCAAACCGAAAAATTGGGCTATTTGGCGGTGAGCCTCGGTTTCTACAAGACCCTTTTCAGCGCATCGGGCAGTTCTACCTCTTCGGAAATTCCCATGGAAGAGCAGGAAGCGCTGGGATTGTCGCAAGGACTTATCCGCTTTTCCATTGGATTGGACAATAATATCCACCAGACCTATTTGGCCATGAAGAGCTGCATGGAAAAATTGGGGATTCTGTCCCTGTCCCATTCCGCTATGGATTAAACGATAAAAAGCCGTTTGGAGAACAAGGTTCAAAATCGTAATATTACCTCTTAACAAACTCAGACCACATGCCAAACAAAGAGGAAAAGCCAAAGTACAGACAGGATGAACATATTGTTGAAAATAAGCAGCTGACCATTGGGGAAGCCTTGATTCCTGTTTTTGCGCTGGTAGCTATGTTGGCCTACAATGTTTATGTTTTTGGTGATGACGCCCTGAGCGGTTCCAATCAGTTTATCCTTCTTATGGGTGGTGCCATGGCGGCCATCGTGGGGTTTTTCAATAAAGTATCCTACAAACAAATGATTGCCGAAGTGGCCGAGAATGTGCGTTCCACTACCGGGGCCCTACTCATTTTATTGATGGTAGGCGCCCTTTCCGGGACTTGGTTGGTCAGTGGTATTATTCCGGCCATGATCTATTACGGCCTCCAAATATTGAATCCCACCATATTTTTGGCAGCCTGCGTAATTATTTGCGCCATTATTTCCATTGCCACGGGAAGCAGCTGGACCACGGCCGCAACGGTGGGTATTGCCTTGGTGGGCATTGGTGAAGCTTTGGGCATTTCTTTGGGAATGACGGCTGGCGCGGTACTTTCAGGAGCTTACTTCGGAGATAAAATGTCCCCTTTGAGTGACACTACCAACTTGGCCCCTGCCATGGCGGGCGGCGAATTGTTCTCCCATATTCGGTATATGGCACTGACCACCGTACCCACTATCACCGTAACCTTATTGGTGTTCATTATTATGGGCTTTACCGTTGAAACCGAAGGAGTGGCTGACACAGGAGCTATTCTTGAGACCATTGGAAGTACCTTTAATATCAATGGTTGGTTATTCTTGGTCCCCGTTGCGGTGATTTTCTTGATTGTTAAAAAAGCACCTCCTCTTTTGGCCTTGTTAATAGGAACTTTATTGGGCGGCGCCTTCGCATTGATTTTTCAGTCGGATATTGTCACCTCCATTAGCGGTAGCGAAAACCTCACCTTTGAATCAGGATACAAGGGCATTTTAAATGCGATCACCGTAGACACCTCCATTGCCACGGACGACCCCGCACTGAACGACCTATTCTCCTCGGGAGGAATGGCAGGTATGCTGGACACCATTTGGTTGATTGTCTGTGCCATGGTCTTTGGCGGCATCATGGATGGTATTGGTGCCTTGGAGCGCATTACCGAATCCTTATTGAAAATGGCCAAGACCACATTTGGGCTTTTTGCCAGTACCGTGGGCAGTTGTTTGGCGCTCAATGTAACCGCATCGGACCAATATCTGGCCATTGTGGTCCCCGGAAAAATGTTTTCCAAAGCTTATGAAGAACGGGGACTGGCCCCGGAAAACTTAAGTAGGTCCCTTGAAGATTCAGGAACCGTGACCTCCGTATTGGTGCCTTGGAACACCTGCGGAGCCTACCATAGCGGCGTATTGGGCGTTGGTGTTATGGAGTATGGAGTTTATGCCATATTTAATTGGTTGAGTCCGTTCATGACCTTGTTGTTCGCAGCCTTCAAAATCAAGATTAAAATGTTGACCGAAAAGACCCCTGCTTAAAAATTTGCAGCCTCATTTCCTCACGAGCTTCGTTTCTTTGCCAAATTATGATTTTTCACCCTTTGGAATTGTTGGCTTTTCAAAAATCCAACGTTTTTTTTACACCATAAGTCACGGCTATCCTTCCATAGGAAATACTGATTTTTTCCTTTGGGAAAGGCATTCCCCTGCGCTAATTTTGCAGTATAACCTTTATAAAAAACACAAGAATGACATTAGTCGGAAGAAAATTTCCAAACATCGAAGTAAATGCCATTGATGAATTGGGTGACACTTTCAAAATCAACATTTTAGAAAAAGCCAAGGCTGAAAGGAAGAAAATTTTGCTTTTCTGGTACCCAAAGGATTTCACCTTTGTTTGTCCAACGGAGCTACACGCTTTCCAACAACATTTGGCAGAATTTGAAAAAAGGAACACTTTGGTGATTGGCGCATCTTGCGATACTGCAGAAGTACACTTTGCTTGGTTGAACACTGCCAAGGACAATGGTGGGATTGAAGGGGTAACGTATCCTATCGTTGCCGATAGCAACAGAAACTTGGCCAAGGCTTTGGGCATTTTGGATATCACAAATGAAGATTATAACGAAGAGACCGACTCTGTTCTTGTGGAAGGTGACAATGTAACCTATAGGGCTACCTATTTGATCGACGAAGAAGGTACGGTGTTCCATGAAGGCATCAACCACATGCCTCTTGGTAGAAACGTAAAGGAATTCATCCGTTTGGTGGATGCATTTGCCCACGTACAGGAAAAAGGAGAGGTATGTCCTGCCAACTGGGAAGAAGGCAAGGAAGCCATGAACGCCAACCGTGACGGAGTAGCGGAATATTTGGCCAACCACGTAAACTAAGCGCCATGATCATAGAATTGGAAAAAGATAACCTGAGCGAGCTTGTTGCCAGTAACGAGTCCGTGGTGGTGCAATACTCCGCATCCTGGTGTGGAAATTGCAGGATCATGAAGCCTAAGTTTAAAAAAGAGGCTTCCCTTAACCAAAATGTCACTTTTGTGATGGTTGATGCCGAAAAATTCCCGGAATCACGGAAAATGGCCAATGTGGACAACCTGCCCACCTTTGCCGCTTTTTCCAACGGGACATTGAAAAATCAGGTGCAGACCAACAAATATGATGTACTAAAAACCTTGGTCAATGAAGTTGCCCATCATTAAACAGTTGGTAAATTTTGTTGAGGAGCATGACGAGGATTATCTGTTGGAAACCGCAGAGACCTTGGAAAGCATCTGTGAGGTCTCTACGTTAAAGGACAACGAACTGGACACCATAGGAGAAATCATCTCCAATATCTATGGCGCCTTGGAAGTGTCCAACGAGATACAAAAGGGGACTCCCAAGAAAGAGGCCATGAATGCCTTTATGTCGCGGGTGCTCAGTTCCATCGACAAATAAACCTTACTATATTTTATAGTCAAGAACCTTCCCGCAATGCATTACGGGAAGGTTTTTTTTAAGTACTTTTGGAGCTGAACCAAATATAAAAACATGGCTACAGTCACCTTAAAAGGAAATGAAATACACACCCTTGGAAACCTTCCAGAGAACGGTTCCCAAGCCCCGGAATTCAAACTGACCAAGAACGACCTCTCCCCTGCTTCCCTTTCGGATTATGCAGGCCAGAAAGTGGTCTTGAACATATTCCCAAGTATAGATACGGGCACTTGTGCCCAATCTGTCCGTCAATTCAACCAAGAAGCGGCCGAACTGGACAACACCAAGATACTTTGCATCTCCAAAGACCTTCCCTTTGCCCAAACCCGTTTCTGCGGTGCCGAAGGCATTGACAAAGTGGAGACCCTATCCGATTTCAGGGATGGAAACTTCGGAAAATCCTATAAAGTAGAGTTTACCGATGGCCCATTGCAAGGGCTTTTGTCACGCTCCGTGGTGGTGCTCAATGAAAAGGGACAGGTCATCTATTCCGAGCAAGTTTCCGAAACTGTGGAAGAGCCCAATTACAAAGCTGCGCTTGAAGCATTGATGGATGCCTAAGGAATCTTTTTTCAATAATAGAATTCGCAGTATCGGTTATGCGCTCAAAGGCATGTTCTTGCTTTTGCGTACCGAGGCCAGTATCAAAATACAGTTTTTTATTGCCTTGGTAATGACCGCAGCCGGATTCTATTTTGAAATATCGGCCACGGAATGGATGCTTCAACTCTTTGCCATTGGATTGGTCATGGGCATAGAGGGAGTGAACACGGCCATTGAAAAACTGGCGGACTATGTACAACCTGATCAAGACCCTAAAATTGGTCTGATCAAAGATATTTCCGCGGGTGCAGTGATGATCGTATCCATCATGGCCAGTATTATTGGATTGATCATCTATATACCCAAATTGATGTAAGAACATCCAAGACCCGGTATAGCAGCGTAAATTTGTAAATTAGCCCCATAGCAAACGGATTAATGGCAAAGAAAAGGACAAAATCAAAATCCAAACCTACAACCGCCAAAAAGAAGGCCTCCTTTAGACCTTCCAAGCAAAACAAGATCATCTTGGGCAGTTTGCTGATTGTTCTCAGCATAGCACTTTTCTTCTCGTTCATGTCCTATTACTTTACATGGCAGGAAGATCAGAGCATTCTCTCCGAATTTGCCCACAGAAATGCCCAGGCCAGCAACTTACTGAACAAGTTCGGGGCCAGTGTGAGCCATTTTTTCATGTACCAAGGATTTGGTCTTGCATCGTTTGCCTTTCCCTTATTACTGGCCGTCACTGGGTTATACCTGTTTTTGGGACTAAGTGGAAAAGGCCTCATTGGCAAATGGATTTGGGGCTTTATCGGTATTATCTGGGTATCCATCGCCTTGGGCTTCTTTGCTTCCAGCCAACCTTTGTTGGGTGGGCTTATTGGCTTTGAAATGAACGATTTCCTCCAAGATTACACCGGAAAAATAGGGGTGTTCTTGATTTTGATTTTTATGCTGATGGTCATCTTGGTACAACTCTTCAATTTTACGCCCGAAGGGGTCGCCAATTTCTTCCGTTCGCAACGCCAAAAAATAAAGTCCGATTTTCAAACGGAAACCCCTGTTGCAAAAAAACAAGAAACGGAAGAGCTCCCTATTGAGCTGAACCTGAAAGAGGAAGAGGAAGTTCCCGTTGCCGTGGACACCTATACCCATAAAAAAGATATCCCACCCCTTCAGAATGAAGCCGGGTTGGATGTGAACCTTCCCCAAGAGGAAGAGGCCGACATCAGTCTGGAGGTTGAAAAAGTCAAGGAAGAAAAAGAGGAAAAAGACATCAAGGCCGAAAAATTGGTCAAGGATTTTGGGGAATTCGACCCTAAACTGGAACTCGGCAGCTACAAGTTCCCACCTTTGGAACTATTGGAGGCGCATGGTGCAGCCGGTGGCATTACCATCAACCAAGAGGAACTGGAGGAAAACAAAAACCGTATTGTAAGTACCCTTAAGAATTACAAAATCGGGATTGCACAGATCAAGGCCACCATAGGCCCTACGGTCACCCTATACGAGATTGTCCCCGAAGCGGGTATCCGTATCTCCAAGATCAAAAACCTGGAAGACGATATCGCCCTTTCCCTCGCCGCATTGGGCATTCGGATCATTGCTCCCATTCCAGGCAAGGGAACCGTGGGTATTGAGGTGCCCAACAAGAACGCGTCCATTGTTTCCATGCGATCTGTGATAGCGTCCAACAAGTTTCAAAAAGCGGAAATGCAACTTCCCATTGCCTTTGGAAAGACCATTAGCAATGAGACTTTTGTTGTGGATCTGGCCAAAATGCCCCACCTGCTCATGGCGGGTGCCACCGGACAAGGAAAATCCGTAGGATTGAATGCGGTGATCACCTCGCTCCTCTATAAAAAACACCCGGCGGAAATCAAGTTCATTTTGGTCGACCCCAAAAAGGTGGAATTGACCCTCTACAACAAAATTGAAAGGCATTTCTTGGCCAAGCTCCCGGATTCGGATGAAGCCATCATTACGGACAACACCAAGGTGATCAATACCCTGAACTCGCTCTGTATTGAGATGGACAATCGCTATGAGCTGTTAAAAGCAGCCATGGTACGGAACATTAAAGAGTACAATGCCAAGTTCAAGGCCCGTAAATTAAATCCGAACGATGGGCATAAATTCCTTCCCTACATCATTTTGGTGATCGATGAGTTTGCAGATTTGATCATGACCGCAGGCAAGGAAGTGGAAACCCCCATTGCCAGATTGGCACAGTTGGCCCGTGCCATTGGAATTCATTTGATCATTGCCACCCAACGGCCTTCGGTCAACGTGATCACGGGCATTATAAAAGCCAACTTCCCGGCAAGGATTGCGTTCCGGGTAACCTCCAAGATAGATTCACGGACCATTCTGGACGCCCAAGGTGCCGACCAACTCATTGGCCGCGGGGACATGCTCTACACCCAAGGGAACGATGTGACCCGTTTGCAATGTGCCTTTGTAGATACGCCCGAAGTGTCCAAGATCACCGAATACATTGGTTCGCAACGCGCCTACCCTGAGGCCCATTTACTGCCAGAATACGTAGGTGAAGACTCTGGCACGGGTATTGATTATGATATTTCGGAAAGGGATGCCATGTTCCGCGAAGCCGCCGAAGTCATCGTTACGGCACAACAAGGTTCCGCCTCCCTGATCCAGCGAAAACTGAAATTGGGATACAACCGGGCCGGTAGGATCATTGATCAACTGGAAGCCGCCGGGATCGTAGGTCCTTTTGAAGGAAGCAAAGCCCGTCAGGTCTTGATTCCGGACATGTATTCCCTGGAACAATTTTTAGAAAACGAATCAAAATAATACCATGATCAAAAAACACATTCTTTTTATCGGACTTTTTACCGTTGCACTATTCTCATATGGGCAGAGCTCATCACAGGCCAAGGCACTTTTGGACGAAGTCTACAATAAGGTGAAAAGCTATGACAATATCTATATCGATTTTACATCGACCTTGGAGAACAGTGAGGCCAATTTAAAGCAGGAAACACACGGTAATGTTTCCTTGAGTGGCGAAAAATACTTTCTGAACTATTTTGGGGCCCAACAATTATATGATGGCAACAAGGTATACACCATTGTCCCCGAAAATGAGGAAGTGACCATTGAGGATGTTGATCAAGATGCTGACAATGTGAGCCCTTCAAAAATGCTTACCTTCTACAAAACCGGACACAACTATGCTTGGGACATATTGCAAAATGTGGGCGGAAGGAAAATACAATATGTAAAGCTCACCCCCATTGATTCCAATACGGAGATCAAATCCGTGCTCTTGGGCGTTGACACACAGACCAAGCATATCTACAAGCTTATCCAGACGGGAAACAACGGCACAAAAACCACTATAACCGTTAATTCTTTCAAAACCAACCAGCCTTTTTCAAGTACCCTATTTACCTTTGACGAGAAAAAATACGAGGATAAAGGGTATTACATAACACGAAACTAGCCATTGAAAATACTAGACCAGTATATATTATCGAGGTTTCTCTATAACTTCTTTAGCTCCTTTGTCATCTTGATCGTCATATTCATCTTTCAGGGAATATGGCTTTTTATAGATGATTTGGCAGGAAAAGGTCTAGGCATGGTCATTATTGGGAAGTTTATTTTTTATTTCATCCCCACTTTGGTGGACAAGGTATTGCCCTTAACCGTATTGCTGTCGTCCATCCTCACCTTTGGTACCTTTGCGGAAAACTATGAGTTCGCTGCCATGAAAGCTTCAGGGATATCCCTACAGCGAGGAATGCGAAGCTTGGTCATTTTCGTACTTTTTCTAGGGGTGGTCACCTTTTTCTTCGCCAACAATGTTATTCCAAAATCCGAACAAAAAATATTCAACCTTAGACGTAACATTGCCAAGGTAAAACCAGCCGCAGCCATTACCGAAGGGGTTTTTAGTGATTTTGAGGGTACCGGTGAGGGCATGAACATTAAAGTGGAACGCAAGTACGGGGAACAAGACCGGTTTTTGGACAATGTGGTCATCCACAAAAAAACCAACCAAAATGTAAACAGCACGGTCATCAAGGCCAAAGGAGGGGAATTGATCAGTAGTGAGGATTCCGACATTATCCAGTTGGTGCTGAAAGATGGCAATTACTACGAGGAGCTGGTTCCAAAGGATAACAAGGAAAAAAGAAAACAACCTTTCGCCAAGGCCCATTTTGAAACCTATACCATCAACATAGATATATCGGAACTGAACAATCAAGATTTGGAGGAAGACGGGAATATTACCACGGACAAAATGAAGAATGTGGGGCGTTTGATCAAGGATATCGACTCGTTGGGAACCAACAATTTGGAAAAGGTCGAGGCATTCTCCAAGAATATCGTCAATCGTATGGGGGCATTTCCTCCAAAAGCAGCTATTAGGGACACCATTCAAGCCGCGACCCAGATTCCTGTAAATAAAATTTCAAAAGATTCCCTCAAAAGTGTGGACGAACTTTTGGAATCGTTCCAAGATTGGCAGCAGTTACAAATCGTTAACAATGCCAAAAATTCGGTCACCAGTATCTTGACCACCGTAGTTTCCAAGAAAGATGAATTGCAGCAACGGTTCAAGTTCTACAACAGTCATATTCTTTCCTTGCATAAAAAGTTCGCCTTGGCATTTTCGTGCATTATTCTATTTTTTGTAGGAGCACCCTTAGGGGCCATTATCCGAAAAGGAGGTCTGGGATTGCCCATGGTGATTGCCATTGTCTTATTTTTGACCTATTATTTTATTGGGGTATTCGCCGGAAACTACGCCAAGGAAGGTAATATACACCCCGCGATCGGAGCCTGGCTTTCCACCTTGATCATGCTGCCCTTGGGTATTTCATTGACCAAAAGGGCCACTGCGGATAGAGGACTGTTTGGGTTTGGACACATTATAGATCGTATTAGAAGCATATTTAAACGAAAAAGAAAAGATTCTGAAGAGTAATGGTCGAGGAGAAAAAAATACAGTTGCACGCCATAGAGGAAGCCATTGAAGACATCAGACAAGGCAAGGTCATTATTGTGGTGGATGATGAAAACCGCGAGAATGAAGGCGATTTTGTGGCCGCTGCCGAACTGATTACCCCTGAAACAGTGAATTTCATGGCCACCCATGGCCGAGGGCTTATCTGTGCCCCACTTACCGAAGGGAAGTGCAAGGATTTGGGACTCCACAAAATGGTGACGCACAATACCGACCCCTTGGAAACTGCCTTTACGGTTTCTGTGGATTTGAGGGGAAATGGGGTCACCACGGGAATTTCCGCTTTGGATAGGGCCAAAACCATCTTGGCCTTGACCGATGCCAACACCAAGGCCCATGAACTGGCCCGCCCGGGACATATTTTTCCACTCATTGCCAAGGAAGGTGGTGTGCTACGCCGTACAGGACATACCGAAGCCGCTATTGATTTTGCCCGCTTGGCGGGATTGGAGCCTGCTGGCGTCATCGTGGAAATCATGAACGAGGATGGCACCATGGCCCGTTTGCCCCAACTTTTGGAAGTGGCGAAAAAATTTGACCTTAAGATCGTTTCCATCGAGGATTTGATCGCTTACCGAATGGAGCATGATAGCCTGATTGAACTCAAAGAAGCTTTCACTATCCAAACCCGATTTGGGGAATACCGTCTGCGCGCCTACAAACAGACCACCAACGATCAAGTACATATTGCCTTGGTCCGAGGGAGCTGGAAACACGGTGACCCGGTCTTGACCCGTATCAATTCCACTTTGGTGAACAATGATATTTTGGGCACCTTGACCAACAATCCGGATGAGACCTTGAACCGAATGTTCAATGCCTTGAACGCTGAAGACAAAGCCGCTATGATTTTCATCAATCAAGGGAACCAATCCAAAAATTTATTGGGCCGTTTGGCAGAATTGAAGAAACTTCAGGCAGAGGGTGTCCTCAAAGCTCCCAAAATTGATATGGACACGAAAGATTTTGGGATTGGTGCTCAAATATTACACGACCTCAATATTTCCAAAATCCGCTTGCTTTCAAATTCCGCACAGACCCGCCGAGTTGGAATGGTAGGTTACGGTTTGGAAATTGTGGAGTATGTGAAGTATTAGGTTTTTCCCAAATACAAAATTGGACCTATCAGGCTTTTTCAAGGATTTCCACCATTTTTTTAGCCCTTTCCCGGACTTCAGTTTCAGTCCAACTTAATTTAATCAGACATGAAATGGTCCTGCCTATCCAGTGGTCCGATGCGGAAAAATCGGCCTTGGAGTAATCCGGTAAGCCCTCAATGACTTCTTGGGGCAGGTTGCCCAATGATTCCAATTGGGTGAGGTGTTCCCATTTTCTATAGTAGTGCCAGTTGTTGTTGTACCAATAGAAGCAGGCATCAACTCCGTTTTCCCCCAAAGTTTTGTGGGCTTGTTGGGCAATCGCTTCCGAAGGAAGAAAGAAACTCAGGAATGAATAGTTTTCCTCTCCCCCATCAGGCACCGTTCGAAAGGTAACCTCTGGAACCTGTGATAGCGCTTCCCTTAAAATGGTATAATTTTTCTTCTGTAGCGCGATAAATTCATCCAGTCTATTCAGTTGAGCCAGTCCCACGGCAGCGTTCAATTCTGAAATCCGAAAGTTGTATCCCAAGAAAGGATGCGCTTCCGCCCCCCTATCATTTCCAATATGGTCGTGCCCGTGGTCGGAATATTTATGGGCATTTTGGTAATAGGCTTCATTATTGGTGATAACGGCTCCTCCCTCACCACAGGTGATGGTTTTTACGTAATCAAAAGAAAAACAGCCCAAATCCCCAATACTGCCCAAAGGTTTTCCTTTATAACTTCCCCCAATGGCCTGGCAGGCATCTTCCAAAAGCAGAAGGTCGTGTTGGTCACAAATCTGTTGTAACGCTTCCAAATTGGCCATGGAGCCGCACATATGTACGGGCATCACCACTTTGGTTTTTGACGTTATGGCTTTTTCCACTGCGGAAGAATCTAACGTCAAGGTATCATCTATGTCCACCAAAACAGGAATGGCGCCAAGCGCCAAAATAGATTCAAAACTGGCCACAAAGGTGAACGTGGGCATAATTACCTCATCCCCTGCCCCTATTCCGGCACTGGCCAACGCAACCGTAAGGGCGGCCGTACCACTGCTCAACAGGTGTACGTGTTTGGACTTCATTTTAGCGGAAAGGGCAGTTTCCAACTCCTTTGCCTTCCAATGTCCGTCACGCATTCCATCGAACCCATAACGCATCAATACCCCAGAATCCAGCACATCCTGTACCTGTTCCCGTTCCTTATCTCCAAAAAGTTCAAAACCCGGCATACTATTTTATATAAGTTATTTATCACAAAAATCCCCAAAGACAGAGGAACAAATCCAATCTATCAATTGATCACCAAACCACAGTTTAATGGCCATGGCAATGACCACAACCACTAAAAAAGTCTTTATGAATCCGTCTCCCTTTTTTACAGAATAACGGCTCGCCACCCATGCCCCGGAGCCATTTCCAATGGCCAAAATAAGCCCCAATTTCCAATTCACCTTATCATTAAGGGCAAAAACGGCCAAGGCGGACAGCATATATATAAAAACCACGGCCACCTTGGTGGCATTGACCCGAACGAGGTTCATCCGGTTTACGTAGTGCATGAAAAATATCATTAAAAAACCTAGACCTGCATTGATGAATCCGCCATAGATCCCAAAAAAGAAGAACACAATGAGGCTCAACCATAGGTATTTGCCCGTGAGCCTTTCTTCCATATCCTCCAAACGCATTTTGGGCTTAAAAACAATGATCAACACCACGGCCAACATGACCATGGCCAAAATCCGGTTAAAGGTCTCGCCGTTGATATCAATGGCAATCCAAGCTCCCAAAATAGCCCCTAAAAAGGCCGCAATACCCAAATATAGATTGAATGGAAAGGTAGAAACCCCCTTACTCTTGAAACCCGCGGTAGCCAAAGCCGTTTGGATAACGATGGCCACCCTATTGGTCCCGTTTGCCACGGCCGGGGGAAGCCCTAAAAAGATAAGGGTGGGCAAGGACAGTAGGGAACCACCTCCCGCCACGGTATTGATGAAGCCCACGGCAAAACCAACCGCAACCAAAAGCACATAGTGGTACCATTCCATCATGTACACAAAAGTACTCCCTTAAAATGGGATTCATTGGTGTAAAAAATTAAAGTTTATAAACTTTTACAGAACCAAAAAAGCTTTATATATTTGCACCCGCTTAGGAGGAATGGCAGAGTGGTCGAATGCGGCAGTCTTGAAAACTGTTGAGGGTCACACCTCCGGGGGTTCGAATCCCTCTTCCTCCGCTTAATGACGTGAAAAGCCCCTTAGATAGGGGCTTTTTTTAACTCTTTACCCTTCACAAAATCTCAAAGAGCTCTTCAAGCGGCTTGCGCACCTTTTTTCTAAACTGGGTATGGTCTTCTTTGGAGCGATAGCCCACGGGAACTATCACGCTTGCATTCAACCCTTGTTCGTCCAGCCCTAGGATTGCATTGTACTTTTGCACCTCATAGCCTTCCATGGGGCAAGCATCAATCCGCAACTCGGCACAGGCCATCAAAAGCGTGGACATGGCCAGATAGGTCTGTTTTTCGGACCATGAAATCCAAGTGGGTTCATCCATTTCCACCAAACTACGTTTGATCAAGTTCCCATATCCCTCCAATTTGTCCACGGGGGTGCCCTGTATTTGTGAAATGGATTGGATATAGGTGTCCACGTCTTCATCCTTTCGCTCTGTATAGTTGCAGAACACAAAAAGATGGGAGGCATCCGTAATCTGGTCTTGGTTCCATGAGGCCGCTTTCAATTCCTCCTTGAGCCTCTGGTTTGAAATCACCAATACTTTATACAACTGTAGTCCATAGGACGAGACCGATAACTGTATCGCCTCTTTCAGCTTTTCCATATCCTCTTCGGATACTTCTTGGGTGGGATCGAATGTTTTGGTGGCATAACGCCACTTTAAATGCTCCAGTAATTCCATCTATCATTTCTCGATTGCGATGGGAATGTCCCATGCTGATTCTCATACAAAAATAACCCATTGTATAAAATTATGGCCAATACAACTTTTAACGTTAACTACGTCACACTTTTACGACCTAGATGGTACCATTATTAAAACAGCACCATCATGACCCGTACATCCATCATCCATCTATTATTGAAAATCATTGCCTCGGTAATTTTATTGCAGACCCTATACTTTAAGTTCACCGCCGCCCCAGAATCGGTATATATTTTTGAGACCTTGGGTCTGGAACCGGTTGGGCGGATAGGAATCGGGGTATTGGAACTGGTAACGGCCATTCTTTTGTTAGTGTCAAGAACCACTGGGCTTGGGGCGGTATTGGGCATGGGAATCCTTGGAGGGGCCATTTTTTCTCACCTTACCCTGCTTGGTATTGAAGTCCAGAATGATGGAGGTACCCTTTTTATTTTGGCCCTGATCACTTTTGCCATTTGCTGTTTCTTGGCTTGGCAACATCGCTTTGAAATCCCCATATTGAAAAACCTATTGGGAAAGTGATAATATGGAG
Source organism: Flagellimonas algicida (assembly GCF_049629585.1). Taxonomy (NCBI): domain Bacteria; kingdom Pseudomonadati; phylum Bacteroidota; class Flavobacteriia; order Flavobacteriales; family Flavobacteriaceae; genus Flagellimonas; species Flagellimonas algicida. The sequence goes on from NZ_JBMYIX010000001.1 coordinate 1,037,850, forward strand.
TTAAACCCATTATGGGTTTTGGCCCATTGGAAATGGAGATTGTACCTTGCATAAAAAAGCATATGTCCGTGGATATTGAACCCGACCGAAACCTTAGCTGGGAAGATTTTCAAAAAGTACAGATGGTGGTCGGCACCATCATTAGTGCTGAAATATTTGAGGAAGTCAGAAACCCGGCCTATAAAATGATCATCGATTTTGGCGACTTGGGAAAACAAAAGACCTCTGCCCAAATCACACAACTGTATACCCCCGAAGACCTTATTGGAAAGCAAGTGGTGGCCGTGGTGAACTTTCCCCCTAAGCAGATTGCAAACATCATGAGCGAATGCCTTGTCCTTGGCGGAATTGGGGACAACAAGGAAGTAATCCTTATCCAACCGGAGCGAAACGTGAAAAACGGAACGCGGATTGGCTAAAGCTGTGTATCTTGTGGCTATATGTCCAGATACTTTCTTAATGGCCCCATACACTTTTCCCTTTTTGGGATTTTTTCCCTTGGTCTATTTTTTACATGCTGGCACGGCCATTCACAGCAAGATACGAGCAGGATAGTCACATACACGGACAAAATCATTTTAAAAGCCAATATAGATACCCGGACCGATGTACTCCTTTATAGAAACCGTACTGAGGATGCCAGACTGGAACTGGCTCCAAACAGCAGGTACCGGCTTTTTCTTTCCTTGGATTATGAATTCATCGGGGTAAGTGTAGGGCTCGTTCCAAAATTCCTTGGGGCCAATGCCGATGAGGACCTTAAGGGAAAATCGTCATTTACCGACTATCAATTTCGGTTCTTCTTGGGCAAATGGGTACAAGGTCTCAATTATAGCAAAACTTCTGGCTATTACGTAAAGAACACAGCCGATTTTGCCCCGGGCTGGATAGAGGGAACCAACTCGTACATACAATTCAACAACCTTACCAACTCGCATTATGGCATGTCTACTTCGTATGTACTCAACCCAAATTTTTCATATCGGAACATTGTCTATCAAAATGAGTGGCAAAAAGTAAGCAGCGGCAGTCTTATCCCAACCTTATATTATGACTACAATATTTTTTCTTTTGATGAACTGGGGCTCCGCAGCAAGGAAAAGTTTTTTAACCTGAGATTTTCCCCAAGATATTTCTACACCCATGTATTCCATGAGAATTGGTTTATTTCCGGAAATGTATCCCCTTCCCTAGGTGCTCGCTTCTCCAAAGATGAATCCACAGAAAATGGAATCACCGAGATTGAACGAAAGACCTATTTTACCCGTTCCGCTTCAGGCGGCATCAATTTGGGATACAGTTCGGAGAAAGTAATCTTTGGAGTCAATCTTACCCTTAACTCCAATTGGTATAACGAAGACAGCAACAGTAGTGTGAAGAATGACGAATTCTATGGGGTACTATATCTGGGGTATCGCTTTGAACCTCCACGATTTGTAAAAAAGGTATTCCGACCCTTTACGGCGAATTGAGATTAGCCCCTCATGTGCCCATCAACCTCAGATTGCGGTCTTTATATATATAAAAAGGTCACCTTTAAGCAGATAAAAGGTTAAAAATCACCGATAAACGTTACTTAGATGTTGTTTGAATGAAAAATCTTTAAAATTTTTTCGATAAAATGCACTTTTTACTCGGTAAAAGTAAAAACCTATGAAAAATTCATAAGTATTCCCTTAAAATCTTTTTGATCTTTGTCATGTATTAACCCCCAAATCAGAATATCATGACACGTTCACTTATCTACAGCCTACTTTTCTCTGGAATACTAATGTATAGTCAAAATACCAACGCCCAAATGGACAAGGACCTTGTATCCCATGCCATGGAAGGCAATTTATCTACCTTGGATGGTTATGTACCTTCCATGACGGTGACCCAAGATGGCCAAACGGCTTATTTCAGTAAAGCGACCTACCAAAAACCTTTAACTGGTGTGTTCTCCAAAAAAGAACTCATCCATGAAATTTATAGGGCCGAAAACATCAACGGCGAATGGAAAAATGTGACCAAAATGGAGGTTTGTCCAAAATATGCTTCCGCCAAGCACCCCACTATTTCTGATGATGGTAAGCGTTTGTTCTTCGCTTCCAACATGCGAGGCAGCTATGGAAAATACGATATCTATGTAGCCGAAATCAAATCTGATGGCAGTTTGGGCGTATCCAAAAATTTAGGGCCCAAGGTCAACACCAAAGAAGATGAGCTATACCCTAACCTCTATAATGGAACCTTGCTGTTCTTTGCTTCCGAAGGAAGGGATGGTTATGGTGGCCTGGACCTATATGCCACACAGGTTGTGTTGAACACCTTGACCCCTTCCGTAAACCTGGGAGACCATATCAACAGTGATCGTGACGACTACGCCATTCAATTGAGCCCTGAAAAGGGATTGGGATTTGTAGTCTCCAATCGAGGACAAAACCACACCATTTCACAGTATACCGTAGCCTACGGACATTCCAAAAAGGAGGACAACCGATACGTTGCGGAGCGGGATGCCAACATCCAAACCGCCATGAACACCACCCAAGAGTACACCAGTACTTCCTTTGAGGATAAATAAAATATGAAATTAAAGTCGGTCAACTACCTGAGGTGTCATCAGATTCTGTTTCATAGCCGAGATTCGAAACACTCATGACCATGATAAGAAAGACAGGGGGAACTGACAGTCTATCATAGAAGCGGGTTGTATTATTTCAATCTGACCGATTTTACCAAGAATAGGATGCATTAAAATGCATCCTATTTTTTTTCATTCCATTGTAAAGCAACTATTTACACCTAAATAATTGCTTCATAACCATTGATTTTCAGCAAATCCAATCCAATTGCCGGAATGCATTTGAACGAAAAACACTACAAAAAATTCTGTGGGAGTGAAAAAAAAACTAATTTAATTTTTGAAATAATACAAACCCAAATCTATTAGTCATGAAAACAAACTACAATTCTCGGAAAAAAGGCATACCTAAAGCTACCTACAAGCTACTTTTCTAAGGTACCCAATAACCTTTTCTAAACTACATTTTGATCTGACCCCATAAGGGTCGACCTGCCCTATTTGTTTGGTTCGGACAATGGCAGCATTAGGCGCGTGCATTTGACATTCAATGCAATGCTTCTTTGATATGCGTTCCATTTTCCTCCCCATTCAACTGGCGGAACAGGTAGTTTTTGCCCAAATTTTACCTAAAAGGGATTTAATTACAGTAACAGAATCAGATGACCCCCAAATCTATGCGTCATGAGAACTTACCCTTTACAAATTGCGATCATCGATAACGATGAAAGCCTAAACCCTATGTATAAATTGTATTTTGAAGATACAGTTGAATATGGACTGCACGGTATTTATAGGACCGTTCATGAACTTTTGTCCAATTTTGGAAGAAAAGCCCCGGATATCATTCTATCCGAAGTGGCCTTGACCGGAATTTCCGGAATTGATGGCCTGGAATACTTCCTCAGGAAAGATGAAGACCTGAAAATCTTGATGATGAGCCGAAAAAATGATTTCAAGCTCATCAAGGAAGCTTTTAAAAAGGGTGCCAGTGGCTACCTTACCAAACCTTTGACCAAAGAAAGGCTCTTTGCTGCCGTTGCAGCACTAGATCAGCACGGTGTAGCCCTGGAGCACGATGTGGCCAAAAAAATCATCCATTCTTTCCAGACCAAATCGTTTGACTCGTTTTCGAGAAAGGAAAACCAAATTGCCGAACTCCTTACCCAAGGATTCACCTATAAGATGATTGCGGACAAGCTCTGCGTTACGCCGAGTGCGGTCAATTTCCATATTCAAAACATTTACGTAAAACTCAATGTCAACTCAAAATCAGAAGCGTTGGAAAAGCTTCGTGAAATGGAAATGCGCCAATTGAACGCAGCATAAAACCCAAATCAAGCAAACAAAAAACCCTGACTTTGGTCAGGGTTTTTTATGGTTTATGCTATTAGAGTGTTACTTCACTTCCTCGAAGTCAACATCCTCTACATTATCACCTTCCTTGGCGTTGCCTCCAGCAGCGCTATCAGCACCGGCAGATGGGTCCGCACCATTGGCTTGGGCTGCATCGGCCTGGGCCTTGTACATCTCCTCGGAAGCTACTTTCCAAGCCTCGTTGATTTTCTCCAAAGCAGGCTCTATCACAGCAACATCTTTGGTCTCATAGGCTTTTTTCAACTCTTCCAGAGCATCTTCAATCGGCTTTTTCTTGTCATCGGACAATTTATCTCCAAACTCTTTCAACTGCTTTTCAGTTTGGAAGATCATACCATCGGCCTCGTTCAATTTATCAGCTTTTTCCTTGGCTTGTTTATCCGCCTCGGCATTGGCTTCGGCCTCAGCTTTCATCTTTTTGATTTCTTCCTCGGTCAAACCTGAAGATGCCTCAATACGGATATCTTGGGTCTTATTGGTAGCCTTGTCCGTTGCAGAAACCTTGATGATACCATTGGCATCGATATCGAAGGTCACTTCAATCTGAGGCGTACCTCTTGGTGCCGGTGGAATCCCGTCCAAGTGGAACCTTCCAATGGTCTTGTTATCTGCAGCCATGGGGCGCTCTCCTTGCAACACATGGATTTCAACCGAAGGTTGGTTATCCGCAGCTGTGGAGAATACCTGTGACTTTTTGGTAGGAATGGTGGTGTTTGCCTCGATCAATTTGGTAAACACACTTCCCATGGTCTCGATACCCAATGAAAGCGGGGTAACGTCCAAAAGAAGTACATCCTTCACGTCTCCGGTCAATACACCTCCTTGGATAGCGGCACCTACGGCCACTACCTCATCCGGGTTCACCCCTTTGGATGGTTTTTTGCCGAAGAATTTCTCAACAGCTTCCTGTACCGCAGGGATACGGGTAGAACCCCCTACCAAGATGATCTCATCAATATCGCTTTTTGAAAGACCTGCAGATTTCAATGCCGTCTCACAAGGTGCAATGGTTCTTTTTACCAAATCATCGATCAACTGTTCAAACTTGGCCCTTGACAAGGTACGCACCAAGTGTTTAGGACCTGACGCAGTTGCCGTTACGTAAGGCAAGTTGATTTCGGTCTGTGCAGAGGAAGACAATTCTATCTTGGCCTTCTCGGCAGCTTCACGCAAACGCTGAAGTGCCATGGCATCCTTACGAAGATCCATATCCTCATCCTTCATGAACTCCTCGGCCAACCAATCAATGATTTTTTGATCTACGTCGTCACCTCCCAAGTGGGTGTCCCCATCAGTGGCCAATACTTCAAAAACACCGTCGCCCAATTCCAAGATGGAAACGTCATGCGTACCTCCACCAAAATCGAACACTACGATTTTTTGATCGGTGTCTTTTTTATCCAAACCATAGGCCAATGAAGCAGCCGTTGGTTCGTTGATGATTCGTTCCACGGTAAGACCGGCAATCTCACCAGCTTCTTTGGTGGCCTGTCTTTGTGAATCGTTAAAGTAGGCAGGAACCGTGATCACCGCACGGGTTACATCCTGACCCAAATAATCTTCGGCAGTCTTCTTCATTTTCTGAAGGATCATGGCCGATAGTTCCTGTGGGGTATACAAACGACCGTCGATATCCACTCTTGGGGTATCGTTATCGCCCTTTACCACATTATAAGGAACTCTGTCTGCTTCCTTTTTGGATTCAGAGAATTTGTTCCCCATGAATCGCTTGATGGAATAAATTGTTTTGTTGGGGTTGGTAACCGCCTGTCTTTTGGCAGGGTCTCCCACCTTGATCTCTCCACCTTCCACAAATGCAATCACGGAAGGGGTGGTACGTTTACCTTCGGCATTTGGAATTACCACAGGTTCGTTACCTTCCATTACAGAGACGCAGGAGTTGGTCGTACCCAAGTCTATACCTATAATTTTGCTCATTGTATCTAAAGTTATATCTGTTTGAAATTCATTTTTGTCTCGTTCATGAAGTGTCAATGATCATGCCACGACCCAGAATATGACAAGGTGTCAGACAATCCCCATCAAATTCCATGAACACTCACAAATTGCCATGCTAAGGCAACCTTATAGGCATAAAATCATTGAGATTTATTTCCTGCTTTATCCCAACCTACTTGTTATATTTGGAAGAGTAAATTGGACCTATGGAATGTATCAGTGTATTTGATATGCTCAAAATCGGCGTGGGACCCTCAAGCTCCCATACCCTTGGCCCGTGGAGGGCCGCGGAACGATGGATCGGTGAACTTAAAGAACAGGAGGTCTTTGATGATGTTCAACAGGTCTCAGTCTTCCTTTTTGGCTCTCTTTCCCTAACAGGAAAAGGTCATGCCACAGATATTGCCGTTGTCATGGGACTGCTGGGTACCGATCCCGTAACGGTTCCCATTGACAGCATTGATGGGGCCATTGAAAACGTAAAGAGCAGTTCTACACTAAACTTGGGCGGAACCCATTCCATAGCCTTTGATTTTAAAAATGATATTGTCTTTAAAAAAGAATTCCTCCCCTTTCATTCCAATGGTATTCGCTTTGAGGCCCAGTTGACGAATGGGAAATCCGTTTCCGAAACCTATTATTCCATTGGAGGAGGGTTTGTGGTCAAGGAAGAACTGACACATTCCAAAGAGAATAAGGAAACGTTCAAAACGTTTCCGCATCCTGTAAAAACTGGTCAAGAATTACTGCAATACTGTCAGGAGCACCAAAAAGCCATTTCGGAAATCGTGTGGGAGAATGAACTTTCGTTGCGCCCAGCCAATGAAATCGACAAAGGATTGCAACGCATTTGGGATACCATGCTCGAATGTATGTACACGGGTTGCCATACCGAAGGAAAACTTCCGGGAGGGCTCAATGTAAAACGTCGTGCTTTTGAAATCCACCAAAAGCTGAAGGGTAACGTGTCCTACTCTACCCCCCAAGAATGGTTGGAGAGCATACGGGATACCGAAGTGAGGTTCCGGCAGATTATTAAATGGGTCAGTTGCTTTGCCCTGTCCGTAAACGAGGTCAATGCCTCATTGGGAAGAGTGGTCACGGCACCTACCAATGGCAGCGCAGGGGTAATCCCTGCCGTTTTGATGTACTATATGGTGATTGAAAACCACGATGCCGACTTTGATGATGTCCGACAGTTTTTATTGGTGGCCAGTGAAGTAGGGAGCATTTTTAAAAAAGGGGCCACCATCTCAGCCGCCATGGGAGGCTGCCAAGCTGAAATTGGAGTATCGTCAGCCATGGCCGCTGCCGGACTTACGGAGCTGATGGGCGGTACCCCCGAACAGGTATTGATAGCTGCCGAAATTGCCATGGAACACCATTTGGGACTCACCTGCGATCCCATTGGAGGGCTGGTTCAAGTGCCCTGCATAGAGCGCAATGCCATGGGAGCCATAAAGGCCATCAACGCTGCGGAACTGGCTCTTGACACCGACCCAAATGAGGTGAAGGTTCCCTTGGATAAGGTGGTCAATACCATGTGGGAAACCGCTAAGGACATGAGTTCCAAATACAAGGAAACCTCAGAAGGCGGTCTGGCCGTAGGGGTCTTCCTTAGCGACTGTTAAATGAGATCTCATCAAAAAAGACGGCTCCAGATACTGCTTTTTTCTTTCTTAATCGGTTAAATTTCATTAGTTTAGTGTAGAACTATAGAGCAATTGGATTCTTTCATGTGACAGAGAGCTCGATTGATTACTTCCCCCACAGAGCCGGATGTTCCGAACATCGGTTGCCTAACACACAACAACATCATCATCATGAAAACAAAATTAAGCCTGACCATTTTGGCACTAGCGGTGCTAATGGCCATTCACCTTACCACCGATGAATCCCAATCCATCGTGAACAAGGACAGACAAAAAGCATCATTCAGTTTTATTAAATGTACTCCTACCACTTATCTTTTGGATGTAGTGGATTCAACCCAACAAATTGCTCCCCTTTTTGAAAACTTGGGTGATTTGAGCTACCCCATTACCACTAAAAGCGAAAAAGCCCAAACCTTTTTTAATCAAGGTTTGCGGCTCACCTATGCGTTTAACCATGCAGAGGCCCACAGGTCTTATATGGAAGCATCCCGATTAGACCCCACTTCGGCCATGACATTTTGGGGTCAAGCCTATGCATTGGGACCAAACATCAACGACCCATTGCCTCCAGAAGACCGAAAAATAAAAACCAATGAGGCCATGGCAAAGGCCAAAAGCCTTATCTCCTCGGCCACTCCAAAAGAGCAGGCACTAATCCTAGCACTTACAGCAAGATATAGTGAAGATCTTACCAAAGATGTCGCGGAATTGAATATGGCCTATATGAACGAAATGGCAAAAGTTTTGAAAAAATACCCCGAAGATGCTGAGGTGCAAGTACTTTATGCTGCTTCGGTGATGAACACAGTCCCTTGGAACTATTGGGATCAAGATGGGAATCCATCCCCCAACATTCCAGAAGCGAAGGCTGCTCTGGAAAAGGCAATGGAAATCAATCCCAATAACCCGGGGGCACACCACTACTATATTCACATGGTAGAATTACCCAAACCCGATTTAGGTGTGGCCAGTGCCGATAAACTAGGAAAACTTATGCCCGCAGCCGGACATATTGTACACATGCCCTCACATATCTACATTCGGGTTGGGCGTTATTTAGATGCCGTAAAAGCAAATCAAGCTGCCATTTTAGCGGATGAGGATTACATTTCCCAGTGCTATTCGCAAGGACTCTACCCCTTGGGGTATTATCCGCACAACATCCATTTTTTATGGTCCGCAGCCAGCTTGTTGGGTGATAGTGATATTGCCATCGACGCCGCAAAGAAAACGGCTGAAAAGGTTCCCGTGGGCGAATTTATCACCATGCCATTTCTCCAAGACTTTGCCTCCACTCCCATGCTGGCCTATACGCGTTTTGGCAAATGGAATGAAATCTTGACCATTCCTGCCCCCAATCCAGACATAAAGCACCTGAATCTCATCAGACACTATGCCCGGGGAATGGCATTTGTACGAAAAGGGAACAAAAAAGAAGCACAGGAAGAGCTGGATGCGCTTGAATCCTTAAAAAATGATCCAGATTTGGAAACCCTGGTAGCCACACCACATAATCCGTCCGTTAATGCCGCGAACATTGCCTATGAAGTAGTTGCGGGAGAACTGGCCGCCTTGAACGGGGACATCAACGGTGCGATAGAACACTTGGGCAAAGCCGTTGAATTTGAAGACGGGCTCACCTACACGGAGCCCGCTGCTTGGCACATTCCTACAAGACAAAACTTGGGTGCAGTCTTGATGAATGCCAAAAAATACCAAGAGGCCGAAAAGATCTATCGGGAAGATTTAAGCGTGCTCAGGCAAAATGGCTGGTCATTGATCGGACTATACAACAGCTTGAAGGCCCAAGGCAAAATGGAAGAGGCACAGGCCATAAAAGATGAGTTTGACAGGGCTTGGAAACACTCAGACATCTCCATAGAAACTTCGATTTTATAGATGGTAAAACCTTCATCTTCAAAACAAAACGGCTCCAAAATACCAATGGCACTCATTGCCCTTGGTGTTTTGGCGGTGGTTTATGGCATTTTCAAAAAGAACTCAAAATTGCCTGTTCTTGGCCCAAAAGATTTCAATGTGGAGCTGGTGGACAACAGCTTACAGAATAATGCAGCACCTCATAGGGTTGCCAATTTTGAATTGATCAATCAGAATGGAGAAATCATTACCCAAGAAGATTATGCCGACAAGATTTACGTTACCGACTTCTTTTTTACAAGATGTCCCAGTATTTGTCCCATAATGACAAACCATATGGAACAGCTCCAGGAGGTTTTTCGGGATACCCCAGATGTGATGTTTTTATCCATTTCCGTAACTCCTGGAATGGACAGCATCCCCATTTTAAAGGAATATGCCCTGAGAAACGGGGTCATGGATTACAAATGGAACATCACTACGGGCAGCAAAGAGCATATTTACAACCTGGCCCGTAAAAGTTATTTTGCGGCTGTGGATTATGGAGATGGCGGCCTACAAGACTTTATCCATACTCCAAACTTTGTGCTTGTTGACAAAAAAAAGCAAATCCGTGGTGTATATGATGGCACCGACAAGGACGAAATCCATAAACTGATTGACGCCATAAAAACCTTGACCGAGTAATCTTATCAATGCTTACTCTTCCATACAGCCAGTCTTGCCTTCTTGGTCCCTTCCATTGGTCTGGAGTGCCACATGATCGGCCGAAACACTTTTCATGATGATAGAGTCTTGCCTTTGAAATCTATCAAAAACTTAAAGGTGATGTGCCCTACTCTACCCCCCAGGAATGATTGGAGAGCACACGGGATACCGAAGTGAGGTTCCGGTAGATTCTAAATGGGTCAGTTGCTTTGCCCTGTCCGTAAACGAGGCACCTCATTGGGGAGAGCGGTCACTGCACCTACCAATGGCAGCGCAGGGTTAATTCCGGCCGTTTTAATGTACTATATGGTAATTGAAAACCACGATTCCGACTTTGATGATGTACGATAGTTTTTATTGGTGGCCAGCGAAGTGGGGAGCATTTTAAAAAAAGGGGGCACCATCTCAGCCGCCATGGGAGCCATAAAGGCCATCAATGCCGCGGAACTGGCCCTTGATACCGACCCTAGGTTCCTTTGGACAAAGTAGTGAACACCATCTGGGAAACCGCCAAAGACATGAGTTCCAAATACAAGGAAACCTCAGAAGGCGGTCTGGCCGTAGGGGTGTCTTCCCGAGTGATTGCTAAAAACAGACAAATATTTTTTCGTTTGGTTCGTTTTAAGTGTGGATACATTTAATCACCTTACCATGGAAAATATTGAAATATATACCAGTAAAAAGAAATCCATTTTATTGCTATTGGGTTCTTTAATTTTTGTATGCCTAGGAATCTGGTTTACATTGGAAGCCAATGATTTGGCAACCTCCATGAACAGAAACCCAATTCTCCTGCAAGGTGTGGGGATTTTCGCCATACTTTTCTTTGGATTGGGGATATATGCAGGCATCAAACGCTTGGTTTCCTCCCAACTCATGCTGATCATTTCCCCCAAAGGGTTAAATGTCGATCCCAAAAAATCAATAACGGGGCTTATTGGATGGAACGAAATTCTTGGATTTGATGAAATCAGTATCCACGGGACCAAAATTTTGATCATCAATGTAAAGAATCCGGACTCTTGGCTAGAAAAAGAAAAGAACCAAGTTAGGAGACAGTTAATGAAATACAATATAGAAAATTACAGCTCTCCATTTAATATTTCCTCAAATGGTCTAAATATTGACCACGCACAACTGAAAAATAAACTAACAACATATTGGGAGGCGTTCAACGCCACGCACTAAAACCTGTTAGCCCCGTAATCACTCTTCCATACAACCAGCCTTGCCCCTGGTATCTATCAAGTAGATGATTTTCCAGTCACCATCAAAGTCCACAAGTTGGAAAGAATTTATACCACAATGACTGAAGGTATCGTTCAACCAAAATTCATAGCCTACCCAAGCATTGGCCATGGTCCGGTCTACCTGAATGGAAAATGAGGTCAGTTTTTCCTCGAATTTTATGCTGTCCGGAATACTGCAAATGGAGGTAAGGAATTTGGAAAACTCTTCATTGCGGAATCGGGTCTTGCCCTCTTGGTCCCTCCCAGTGGTCTGGAGCACCACATGATCGGCCGAAACACTTTTTATGATGGTCGAGTCCTGTTTGTGAAAGCCATCAAAAAAGGTTTCAATCACCTGTTTTATCTGCTGTTCCGAATCAACCTTTGGAGGGTTTGGACCTTGGGCCGTGACCGTAAGGCACGTCATGCACAAAAATGCAAAACTTAATACTGTTCTCATGAGATGTAGTTTTTTGATTGAAGCCCAAATTAAACAAATCTGCTTACATTTAGCCCGTAAAAAAGAACCAAATGTCTGTCGCCAAAAAAGAATACAAAAGAGTCACGGTAAAATCCTTGATCGAGATGAAGCAAAATGGGGAGAAAATTTCCATGCTCACCTCCTACGATTATTCCATGGCCAAAATCGTTGATGCCGCCAATGTGGATGTCATCTTGGTGGGGGATTCCGCCAGTAATGTCATAGCCGGCCATGAGACCACCTTGCCCATTACCTTGGACCAAATGATCTACCATGCCAGTTCCGTGGTCCGTGCCGCAAAAAGGGCACTTGTAGTGGTGGACATCCCTTTTGGAAGCTACCAAAGCGATTCCAAGGAAGCCTTGCGTTCCGCCATCCGAATCATGAAGGAAAGTGGCGCCCATGCCATCAAGGTCGAAGGTGGGGCAGAAATCAAAGATTCGGTAAGCCGCATTCTGCAAGCTGGCATTCCCGTAATGGGGCATTTGGGACTTACCCCCCAATCCATCTATAAATTTGGCACCTACACCGTTAGGGCCAAAGAAGAGGAAGAGGCCGAAAAATTGAAACAAGACGCCAAAATGTTGGAAGAGTTGGGCTGTTTTGGTATTGTTCTGGAAAAAATTCCGGCAAGTTTGGCCAAAGAAGTGGCAGAAAGTGTTTCCATCCCTATCATTGGAATCGGTGCCGGAAACGGGGTTGACGGACAGGTCTTGGTAGTACACGACCTTCTGGGCATGACCCATGAATTCCACCCTCGTTTCCTTAGAAGGTACATGAACCTATATGACGAAATGAGCAATGCTATTTCCCAATACGTGGATGATGTAAAGAGCAGGGACTTTCCCAACGAGGAAGAGTCTTATTAGAGTGTTGGAATATTGGATTAGTGGATATTTTGATATCTTTCTTCCTACAAAATCCTACTCATGCATCGATTCAAAGACTTGGACATATGGAAATTGAGCCGAGAATTCTGTTCTGATATTTACGAAGTGACAGGCAGCTTCCCCGAGACCGAAAAATTCGGAATTTCCAATCAACTAAGACGAGCAGTTGTTTCTATCCCTTCAAATATTTCAGAAGGATGCTCAAGAAAATCCAATAAGGACTTTTCAAGGTTTTTAGAAATCGCCATGGGTTCCATGTACGAAGTAGAAACACAACTCCTTATATCAAATGATTTAGGCTTTTTGTCAGACAAAAGATTGGAATTCTTAGTGGGCAAATTAAACGCAATCATTAAAATGACTTCTAAATTTAAATCCATCCTTAAGTGAGTTCCAAAAATCCAAAAGTCCAAAAACCCAATACATCCAATCCCTCCAACCTCCAAGTGCTCTATGAGGACAACCACCTTATTGTGGTCAACAAAAGGTCTGGGGATATTGTACAGGGTGACAAGACCGGCGATACACCCCTTAGCGATGTGGTCAAACAATACCTGAAGGAGAAGTACAACAAACCGGGAAATGTGTACCTAGGTGTGGTCCATCGGTTGGACAGGCCCACAACCGGGATTGTGGTTTTTGCCAGAACCTCGAAGGCCCTACCTCGTTTGAACAAGCTTTTTTCCGAAGGAAACGCCCAAAAGACCTATTGGGCCGTGGTAAAAAATGCTCCAGAGAAAGAAAGTGAGACATTGACCCATTGGTTGGTTCGCAATCCTAAACAGAACAAGTCTTATGCCCACACCAAAGAAGTCCCCAATAGTAAAAAGGCCATTTTGGAATACCGAATCCTAAAAAAATTGGATAGCTATTATCTATTGGAGATTGATTTGAAAACAGGCAGACACCATCAAATCCGTGCCCAGCTGGCGGCCATAGGTTGTCATATCAAGGGGGATTTAAAATACGGAGCCGAACGAAGCAACAAGGATGGAAGCATCCATTTACACGCCCGTAGCTTGGAATTGGAACATCCCGTAAAAAAAGAGCCGCTCTCTTTTTTGGCCCCACCTCCCAACGATCCCGTCTGGAACGCCTGCCTTAACGGGTAAGCGCAAGGGCCTTTTCGCGAATGATCTGGGAAACAGGCTTGTTCTGTAAGTGACTTTCCAACCAAGAGAGGATATCCAGATACAAAAACGCCCTTTTCTCATACGGATGGTTCTCGTATTTCTTGAGCTCATTGTACAGTTTTTGAAACTCATCCTTAAGCTCGTGTGGATAGATATCCCCAAGGTTTCTCAAGAACTTGATCATTTCCTTTTGAACGGCATGTAAGTCGTTCATTTTCAACAGGAATTTATATGTACTCTTCAGTTGAACTTCAAGGTGGTAATCCATTCCCGCTTCATAATGGGCCACCAAACTCAGTACCCTTGCAAAGCACATCAAATCCTCTCTCATCTTAAGGTTCTTATTGGAGATGATCTTTTTTAAGTAGGCAATGCAATTTTTGTTATCACCGTTACCGAAATACAAACAGGCTATCTTATAGTAAAGCAGCATGATATGGTGCTCATCTATGCGCTCCCCGTGTTTTTTTATACCGTATTCAATCACATTGACCAGATACAACCCTTTATCAAAAGTACCTTCCAAAAAGTGAAGATTCAACTTATTGGAGTTGATATACAAAAAGGCCAAAGAGGCAATATTATCATTCTGTGGAAAACTTGAGCTTTCTACTTGCACTTCCAAACGATCCAAGGTTTCCCTGAATTGGGAAGAATACTTCACAAAGAAAAGTGACTCCAAAAGGTAGTGGTTCCCTTTTAAGTAAAAAACAGGATTCAGCGCAATCATTTCCTGATGGTCATAGAAAAGATCTACCCATTTGCTGGCATAACGGTAAGCCGATAGAAAATCCTGTATCAACAAACTGTACCACAGATAGGCCTTATACAGCCATAGCTTCTCCCTAAAACCCAGACTCTCCAGATTATAGTCCGGTAAATGGCTCTCAAAATAGGATTTAACCTTCTGCAGGTCCTCATCGCTACGGACATACCCCACCTTGAGCATCATTCCGTATAGCTGAAGGGAAAGATTGGAAAGCTTGCTCGTCATTACATTTTGTGCAGAAAGCTCCTTGGCCTGTATCGCCAATTCATCGGCCCTATCCGGAATACTTCGGGTGATGTATTGCGTCTCTATGATCTTCTCAAATTCCACAATTTCGTAAGCCACATTCTTTTCTTCATTCTCAATGGCCACCGTCTTGGCCTTATCCAAAATCTTCAAGCTTTGCTTATACAGTCCCTTTTGATATAAAATGGTGGCAAAATCCAGTTGTTCCCTAATTTGGATCCGTATATTCTGATTTACAGGGTTCAAACGAAGGCTTACCAAAATCTGTTTGTAGAGATGCGCCTTAAGATTGGATAGTTGCGCTTTTTTCACAATACCACTTTCCAAAATTTGACGCTCATCATAACGCCGCATTTTGTCCAACAAATTGAAAAGTGCCAAAAATTTGGCATCCGTGTTGACCCCCAAACGGCCCACGTACAGTTTAAATTGACGCTTTTCCGATTTGGACAACGATTTTACCAGCACAAACAAAGCATCCTTATGGGCATTTGTCATCGTAAAAAATATAATTTAAACAATTGATTATCAATTTATTAATTGACACCAAATCCAATTTAACGTTGTATAAGGTTTCGACCCTCCTTTTACCTTCTGGCCCTCCTTCTCTATTTTCGTATGAATTCGAACAACAGACAAAAGATAATGGGTAAAGATAAGGTACAAATTTTTGACACTACGCTAAGAGATGGAGAACAAGTTCCGGGTTGCAAGTTGGACACGGAACAGAAATTGGTCATCGCTCAACGTCTGGACGAACTGGGTGTTGATGTGATCGAGGCAGGATTTCCCATTTCAAGCCCTGGTGATTTCAAATCTGTGCACGAAATCTCCAAATTGGTCAAAAATGCTACAGTCTGCGGATTGACGCGAGCCGTAAAAAAAGACATTGAAGTGGCCGCCGAGGCCCTGAAAGCAGCAAAAAAACCAAGAATACATACCGGAATCGGAACTTCTGATTCCCACATTAAATATAAATTCAACTCTACAAGGGAACAAATCATAGAACGTGCCGTGGAGGCCGTTGCCTATGCAAAGACCTTTGTGGAAGATGTTGAATTTTATGCTGAAGATGCCGGACGAACGGACAATGAATTTTTGGCACAAGTCTGCGAAGCGGTCGTAAAGGCCGGAGCTACCGTGCTTAACATTCCTGACACCACTGGATACTGTCTCCCGGAAGAGTATGGTGCCAAAATGAAATATCTAAAGGAAAACGTAAAAGGTATAGACAAGGCCATTCTTTCTTGCCACTGCCATAACGACCTAGGATTGGCCACTGCCAACTCCATAGCTGGTGTGATCAACGGGGCACGACAGATTGAATGTACCATCAACGGTATTGGGGAACGTGCAGGTAACACTTCCTTGGAAGAAGTGGTGATGATTCTTAGGCAACACCCTTACCTAAACCTTGATACCGGCATCAATAGCAAGCTATTATGGGACACAAGCCAAATGGTTTCCCAGAAAATGGGAATGCCCGTACAACCCAACAAGGCCATTGTGGGCTCCAATGCCTTTGCCCACAGTTCCGGAATCCACCAAGATGGGGTCATCAAGCAACGTGAAACCTATGAAATCATTGACCCTAAAGATGTAGGGGTCAACGAATCCTCCATTGTGCTTACCGCAAGGAGCGGAAGGGCCGCATTGGCGTACAGGGCCAAAAAAGTAGGTTACGAGCTTACCAAGGTCCAATTGGATGCCGTCTATGAGAACTTTTTGAAATTTGCGGATACCAAAAAGGAAATCTTGGATGAGGATATCCACGAAATTGTGGAAACCAGCAACATCAGCCTACAAAGCCTCGCTTAATACCAGGCACCTTTTTCCAATCCTGTCATCATATGAACTTGAACATTGCATTGCTTCCCGGAGATGGCGTAGGACCTGAAGTTTTGGCCCAAGCGGTCAAGTGCCTACAAGCGGTTGAAGAAACCTTTAATCACAATTTTGTCTACAAAGAAGCCCTTATTGGGGCCATTGCCATTGATAAAAAGGGGGTTCCCTTGCCCACAAATACCCTAAAGCTCTGCAAAGAAGCCGATGCCGTGGTATTGGGAGCCATTGGCCATCCAAAATACGATGCCAACCCTGATTCACCCATCCGCCCGGAACAGGGCTTGTTGAAACTTCGCAAGGAACTTGGGCTCTTTACCAACATACGGCCCGTGATAGCGCATTCTTCCCTAGTGGACAAATCCCCTTTAAAAAAGGAGATTGTCTTGGGAACTGACTTTGTCATTTACCGTGAGTTGACGGGAGGGATTTATTTTGGTGAGAAAAAATTAAATAACGAAGGCACAGTGGCTTCCGACCTTTGCGAGTATTCCGAAAAAGAAATCAGCCGTATTGCCCATTTGGCCTTTAAGGCCGCCAAGAACCGAAAAGGAAAACTCACTTTGGTGGACAAGGCCAACGTGCTGGAATCCTCCAGACTTTGGCGAAAAGTGGTGACCAGAATCGGTGAAAGCTATCCTGATGTGGTCTTGGAATACCTGTTTGTGGACAATGCCGCCATGCAAATCATTCTAAACCCCACCCAGTTTGATGTTATCCTTACCGAAAACATGTTCGGTGATATCATTTCCGATGAAGGAAGTGTCATCGGTGGCTCCATAGGATTGTTGGCCTCTGCCTCCATTGGTGAGGAAAGTGCCCTTTTTGAACCCATCCATGGGTCCTATCCCCAAGCCAAGGGACTGGACATTGCAAACCCCATTGCCTCCATACTTTCCGTGGCCATGTTGTTGGAACATTTTGGGCTAATCGATGAGTCCTTGGCGGTCCGAAATGCCGTTGACAAAGCCTTGAAAAAGGAAATTGTCACTCCAGACTTAAAACCCAACAGTCATTTCGGGACCAACCAAGTAGGCGATTATATTGCCAACAATATTGTTGATATTGATGATGATTTCAATATCAATGATGAAAACATCCACTTGGGAAAATCCACCATTATTTAAGAATCCGTTTCGATAGGCTCTGCAGCCAACCCACGGACCGTTTCGGCAAATTGTTTTTTAAACTGCTCATATTTCTCTCCCGTTGCAGGACCATTGAACCCGGTATGGATTTTTCTTACCGCCCCATTTTTATCAATATAAATAGTGGTGGGATACGACAGGATATGATTTAACATCGGTAGTTTCTCATTTGCTTTTTGCTTGTTTGAGGTTCCGTATTGGGCCAACAGTATGGGATAATCCACCTGAGCCCTTTCCTTGAGGCGTGCAATACCTGCCAGAGCTTTCTCCTCGGTCTTGGCATATTCAAAAGCCAGGGCCACCAACTCAATATCCAAATCCGGATTGTTCCTTAAAAATTCCACATAAAATCGGGTTTCATCCAAGCAATTGGGGCACCAAGAACCCATAATCTGTACCAATACCGGTTTTCCATTGAATCTTGAATCGGTCAGGCTCACCATTTTTCCTGAAGTATCCGGGAACGAAAAGTCGAGCCGATCATACCCTTCCCTGAGAAAGGTCAATGAATCTGCATCAGGGAGCTCAAAGGCTTCGTTCCTAGCCCCCATAAACTCTTCAACGGCATGATTTCCACTATAAAACTGTCCTTCAAGGGTACTGTCCGTTACCTTTGCCATGAACAGGTACACATGCGCCCCATCAAAAGCGGAAAGTTTTAAGCTATCCCCTGTAACCACACCATCCAAGTATCTGTAATCCCCGGTCTTGGTCCTGAAGGTGCCCTTGACCCGATTGCCATTCTGCATAAAAATTCCCTTGGCCGGATATTCACCATCTGTATTGAGGTCAAAATAGGTTTCCCAAATGCCCGAAATATTGACTTGGGCATCTTGACCCACCTCAAAACGGTCTTGCTTTCCGTGAACCGCGGTGAAGGGAACTATCCGGTCCAGACTTTCCTTTATGAAGTCACCTTGGATTTCATCTTTGGAAAAAGTTCCTGAGACATATCCTTCAAAAATGGGCATTTGAATCCGTATGGAATCTCCTTCAATTTCAATTTGATCAACAGCAATCACCTCATCGGCATTATACATCTCCATGCGGTAATCCCCATCATCATCCTTGAACAACGTAAAGGTAAAGGGCAGTTCTTTGGAGGAAGACACCTTCATCTTCCCCAGCCAGTCACCCAACAACAATTCCTTGCTTTCCTTTTTACATGAAATTACCGTCAAAATGAGTAAACATAACAGTGCTATCCGGTTCATATATTGAAAGATTTTTCCTAAAAGTAGAAAATACTACATAAATCTTACAAATTCCAAATAGAACACAGGGTTATTTACATTGAATCTGTTGCCCTATTGTTTTATATTTGTCCACTCTAAAATTGGGGTATGAAGATTTCTTACAACTGGCTACGCCAGTTTTTGCAGATTGATTGGGATTCACAAAAGACCGGTGAGCTTTTAACGGATTTAGGCCTTGAGGTTGAAGGCATATCCCACTTTGAGTCTGTCAAAGGCGGCCTGAAGGGTATTGTGGTAGGCCATGTGCTCACCTGTGAGCAACACCCAAATGCCGATAGATTGAAATTGACCACCGTGGATATTGGTCAGGGAGAACCTTTACAGATTGTATGTGGCGCCCCCAATGTGGCGGCAGGACAAAAGGTTCCGGTCGCTACCATTGGAACTACCCTATACACCAAGGATGGAGAAGCTTGGGAAATCAAAAAAGGGAAGATCAGGGGCGAGGAAAGCCATGGGATGATCTGTGCCGAGGATGAATTGGGACTGGGAAGCAGCCATGATGGCATTATGGTTCTGTCCGAGACCTTGGAACCCGGAACCCCTTGCTCCAAAGTATTCGATATTGAAAGCGACGAGGTCTTTGAGATAGGCCTTACCCCCAACCGCTCCGATGCCATGAGCCATTTTGGCGTGGCCCGCGACCTAAAGGCCGGATTGGAGCAAAAAGAGATACAAAAGGAATTGGTTACCCCTTCCACCAGTAACTTTTCCATTGACAATAGATCACTAAAGATTGATGTGGAGGTCAAGGACAGTCAACTAGCTCCAAGATATTGCGGTGTTACCATCAGCAATCTTGTGGTGCAAGAGTCTCCCCATTGGTTAAAAAATAGATTGAAGGCCATTGGCCTATCCCCTATCAACAATGTGGTGGATGTGACCAATTATGTGCTCCACGAACTGGGACAGCCCCTGCATGCCTTTGATGCTTCCAAAATCAAGGGTAACAAGATTGAGGTGAAGACCCTTCCGGCGGGAACCAAGTTCAAGACCTTGGACGATGTGGAACGCGAGTTGCATGAGGATGACCTTATGATTTGCGATACTGAAAAACCCATGTGTATTGCCGGGGTATTCGGAGGAATTAACTCCGGTGTTACGGAGCACACCTCATCCATCTTTTTGGAAAGTGCCTATTTTGACCCCGTATCCATCAGAAAATCGGCCAAAAGACACGGTTTGAATACGGATGCTTCTTTTCGGTTCGAGCGTGGTATCGACATCAACCTTACCGAGTATGCGTTGAAGAGAGCGGCTTTGTTGATTCGCGAGATTGCGGGCGGGTACATCACTTCGGAAGTGGTAGATCTATACCCCAAGAAGCCACAGGACCGTCAAGTGTTCCTTACTTTTGATAAAATCAATTCATTGATCGGGCAGGAAATCCCGCGGGATACCATAAAATCCATCCTGTCTTCCCTTGAAATCCGCATCAACAATGTCACCGAATCCGGATTGGGACTTACCATTCCCACCTACCGTGTGGATGTGACCCGTGAAGTGGATGTCATCGAGGAAATTTTACGGGTATACGGTTACAACAACATTGACCACAAGGAAAAACTTACGGCTTCCATTGCCAAAACCTCACGTTTTGAAAATCATAGGATCCAAGATGTTGTTGGAAACTTGTTGGCCGCAAAGGGTTTTTATGAAATCATGACCAATAGTTTGGTCTCTCCTGATGCCCATGCGCCCAACAAGGAGGAAGAGAAAATCAGCATGTTGAACCCTTTGAGTTCTGACCTATCAGTTCTCAGGACCTCCATGTTGTTTTCCGGACTTCAGGCTATAAGCTACAATCACAATCGGCAGAAAACAAACCTTAAGCTCTTTGAGCTTGGAAAAACCTACCATAAGATAAACGGTGAAAATCAGGAACGTCAACATTTGGCCATTTTCACTTCTGGCAATCGCACGGCAGATAGCTGGAACACCCCTGGCCAAAAAACGGATTTCTTTTACCTCAAGGGCATCGTGGAGTCGTTATTTGAGCGTTTGGGTCTGCGTGACATCCAAACTACACCCTGCAAGGATGATCTTTATGCGGAAGGCCTGTCGTACCATAAAGACGGAAAAGTTTTGGCAGACTTTGGATTAGTGGGGAAATCCGCGCTTAAGATGTTCGACATTAAACAGGACGTTTTCTATGCTGATTTTGATTGGGATACTGTTTTGGAACTAGTAGGCACACAGAACATCATCTTCAAGGAAATTCCCAAGTTTCCAGAAGTGACCCGTGATTTTGCCTTGTTACTGGATGATTCGGCCACTTTCCAGCAAGTGTACGACATTGCATGGAAAACGGAGAAGAAGCTCCTGAAGAAGGTAAATCTTTTTGATGTATACACAGGTAAAAATCTACCCAAGGGCAAAAAATCCTATGCGGTGAGCTTTACGCTTATGGATGACAAAAAGACCCTTACGGACAAACAAATCGACAAGATAATGGCCAAATTACTGGCCCAGTTCCAGAAAGAGCTCAGCGCAGAATTACGCTAATTACATTTGAGTGGGTAGAATTACACTATCGATCTCATGAACCACCCCGTTCTTTAAATTGAGATCGGCCGATGTAATACGTGCAGTGTTACCAATGGGGTCGGTAAGAACAATATCATACCCGTCCATATGGGCCAAAAGTTTTTTCCCCTGAATGGTAGTAAAGCTTGCTTTACCATTCCCTCTACACATGGCACGCAAAATACGGGATGCCGTCAAGTGTCCGGCAACGATGTGATAGGTAAGCAATGACTTGAGTGCACTTTTGTCCTTGGAGTTGAGGAGTTCCTTTATTTTTTCGGTGGAAAACCGTTCAAAGGCAGCATCTGAAGGTGCGAAAATGGTGAACGGTCCCGATTTCTCCAGAATTTCTTCCATTTCAGTGACCTTTACAGCTTCCAAAAGTATTTTATGATGTTCGGAATCAATGGTTTTTGCCCTTGGGACATTATTCTGGGCAAAAGAACACATTGAGAAGGCCATACAAAGACCCAAGAATAGTTTGGTAAGGGGGGATTTCATCGGAGTCGGCTCAAATTTGGGACTTTAGTGGTTTCGTATGGTTTGTCGATTAAATGCTAAAAAACTTCGATAAGTTACATCTTTTAACTGGAATCAGCTGCATTTTTTTTACCATCACATTTGATTTAACACAACGTTAACATAACATGTTTTTCCCTAAGGATCAATCCCCTACACAATTCCTTAACTTTGAGTGGATTGCTAAGAAAAATGTTATGATTTTCGCTAAAACGGATATTGAAAAACAACTCTCTAGAGCTAGGAAAAAAAGACAAAAAGAAGTCCAAATATTGGAAGATGTCCATGAAATTTTGAGGAAGGACGTCTTGAAGGAAGAAAAAATCACCAAAGAACTCCGTTCCAAAACCACTTCTGTTGGGAATTCCTTTGTTTTTGACCTTTTGGAAACCGATAGAATCTATCATTTAGATCATATCAAGGAAATCTGTATCGATTATCGGCTTCGCTTTCTGGACAGTTCCTTTTTTAAGGGACATTTTCCCCAGAGTGCCCTTTCCAAAATCAAGGCATTGGAAGCCTTACATGATATCGATATCAAAGGTTACAAGATTATGGCACCCTCCAAGCTTTTTAAATTGGAAGACAAGGACGACCCTTTGCTCTTTGCCCCCATTGGCAACGGATACTATTATTTGGTGCACAAATGGGGCAATGACCTCCACCCCCTTAGAAAGATAATGGTCTGGCCGTTTAAAAATATAGTGAACCTCACCCTTTTTGTGGTGTTGATCAGTTATTTGGTAACACTGATGGTACCCGACGGGCTATTTTCCAAGAAAAATACAACGGCGGAGTTTTGGATCATCTTCTTTTTCATGTTCAAGTGCATTGCCTCCGTAGTCATCTTCTACGGATTTGCCTTGGGCAAGAATTTCAACCCCGCTATCTGGAACAGTAAGTACTTTAATGCCTAGGCCGTAACAGCATACATCTTTTCCCGTTGTTCCTTGATCGCCTTGTCCGACATGTAATCGTCAAAGGTCAAATAACGGTCTATGGAGCCTTTAGGGGTAAGCTCAATGATTCGATTGGCCACGGTATGTACAAATTCGTGGTCATGGGTGGTGAGCAATATGGTTCCCTTAAAGTTCTTCAAAGAGTTGTTGAATGCCGTGATGCTTTCCAAATCCAAGTGGTTGGTGGGTTCATCCAAAAGTAGAACGTTGGCGCGGAGCATCATCATGCGGCTCAACATACAACGCACCTTTTCACCACCGGAGAGTACCGTACATTTTTTAAGGGCCTCTTCCCCACTGAACAACATTTTACCCAAAAATCCACGGATATAAACCTCTTCGCGCTCCTCTTCGGTCTTGGCCCATTCGCGTAGCCAATCCACCAGGTTGACATCTTCCTTAAAATAATCGGAGTTATCGGCGGGCAAATAAGATTGGGTCGTGGTTACTCCCCATTGGTATGAGCCTCCATTGGCCTTGGTCTTTCCAGTAATGATATCGTAAAAAGCCGTAGTGGCCCTGGAATCCTTGGACAGAATGGCCACCTTATCGCCTTTGGCTAAGTTGATGTTCACATCCTGAAAGAGCAAATCCCCATCTTCTGACATGGCCGATAGTTTCTCCACGTTCAAAATTTGATCTCCGGCCTCACGCTCCCTATCAAAGATAATGGCGGGATATCTTCTACTGGACGGTTTGATATCTTCCACCTTGAGTTTGTCCAACATCTTTTTACGGGAAGTCGCTTGCTTGCTCTTGGCCACGTTCGCACTGAAACGCTGGATGAACTCCTGCAGTTCCTTGGCTTTTTCCTCCGCTTTTCTGTTCTGCTGTGCACGCTGGCGGGCAGCCAATTGGCTACTCTCGTACCAGAAGGTGTAATTTCCGGAAAAGAGATTGATCTTTCCAAAATCTATATCCGCAATACTGGTACAGACGGCATCCAAAAAGTGCCTGTCGTGAGAAACCACAATAACGGTGTTCTCATAATTGGCCAAGAAATTCTCCAACCAGTTAATGGTCTCATAATCCAAATCGTTCGTAGGCTCATCCATGATCAACACATCAGGGTTTCCGAACAAGGCCTGGGCCAATAGTACCCGCACCTTTAATTTGGAATCCATGTCTGCCATGGTGGTATAGTGCATATCTTCAGAAATTCCCAGATTGGACAAAAGGGCAGCGGCATCGCTATCGGCGTTCCATCCGTTCATTTCCTCGAACTGTACCTGCAACTCCCCTATCTTTTCGGCATTTTCATCGGTATAGTCCGCATACAGTGCATCTATCTGCTTTTTGATGTTGAACAAGGGCTTGTTCCCCATCACCACGGATTCCAACACCGTAAATTCATCGTACGCATTGTGGTTCTGCTCCAGAATGGACATCCGCTTGCCCGGTTCCAGGTGCACATGCCCTGATGTGGGGTCTATCTGGCCTGATAAAATCTTCAGAAAGGTTGATTTCCCAGCGCCGTTGGCACCAATGATCCCATAGCAATTTCCATGGGTAAAGGTTACATTGACCTCATCGAACAACACTCGTTTTCCAAACTGTACCGATAAATTGGATACTGATAACATGTACTATTTATTTTTTTGCAAAAGTAGCTAAAACCACTCCTTATTTCGAAATTTAAACGCACTTTATTAAGCCTCACAAAAACAGGGTTTTACAACATTTAACTCACCATTAACAGGATCGGGCTAAGGGGATGCTTAATTTTGTGTGTTAATGTATGGTTCCCATTATATGGTAAGATTATTACTCGGCCTCACCTTACTGTCTTTTCTAGCATGCGGGAAAAAATCCTCGGATTGTCCTGCTGTTTTCTTTGGTGGGGAGATAGTGAACCCTACCAGCGACTATGTGGTCCTGTATCGAAATGACGTTTACGTGGATTCGGTGAAACTGGACAACAACAGTCGTTTCTCATTTGATCTTGAAGGAATAGAAGAGGGATTGTATCATTTTGACCACAGTCCTGAACTGCAATATGTGTATTTACAAGGAGGGGACAGCCTGCTTATCCGATTGAACACCTTGGAATTTGACGAGTCCCTTGTATTCTCCGGAAAGGGAAGCGAAATCAACAATTTCTTGATTGAAATGTTCCTCGCACATGAAAACGAAGAGCCCCTTATTTACGACCTATACGAACTGGACCCTAAATCCTTCGACCAAAAGATTGATTCGTTAAAAGCCCTAAAGATTGCCCACTTGAAGGAATTGGAAACCGACAACGGTCAATTTACGGGGAAAGAGTTGGCCATGGCCAAAGCGGCCATTGACTACAATAGTTATCTGTACAAGGAAAAATATCCTTTTTACCATAAGAAACGAACCGGTGAGGATACCGTACATGAACTCAGCAGTTCGTTTTATGAGTACCGAAAGAACCTAAACCTCAACAATAAGGACCTTACGTATTTTAGACCTTATTTTGATTTCATGAAATGGCATTTTGGCAACCTGTCCTACATGACCTGCATGGATGATTGCCACATGGGAAAAGCTCCTATAAGTGACCGTCTCCACTTTAACAACCACAAGCTTCATCTTGTGGACAGTCTGGTCCAAGAGCAAGAGCTTAGGGACATCCTTTTCAGGAACATTGCCGTGGATTACCTGTTGAAAGAACACAACCCCAGCGAAGAATGCCGGGTGTTCATAGACAAGTTCCGTTCCCTTTCTTCCAATGATGACCACAAAAAGGAGATTGACGCACTATATTCCGGCATCAAGAGCCTACAGCCCAACAACAGTCTCCCAGATATTGTGGTAAGGGATGTGGACGATAATGAGGTTCATCTTAAAGATGTGGTCAGCAAAAAGAAAAATACCGTCTTTTATTTTTGGACCGCCGACCAAAAAGGGCATTTTAAAAACATTACCCAACGTATTGCACTACTTGAAAAGAAACATCCAGAATACAATTTTGTTGGCATCAACTTAAAGACAAGCCACACCCAATGGGTAAATATGCTGGAAGAGTTTCATTTGGACAAGACCAACCAATATCACGGGGAGGATTTCAAGGAAATCCAAATGGCCATGATCGTGGATGGCCTCAATAAATGTGTAATCACCCAAGACTCTTTGATTGTCAACGCCTTTGGCAATCTATATGCTTCCTTTTAATTGACCCCAAAAAAAAAGCCTCGGTTTCCCAAGGCTCTTTCTTCATCGTATTTTCTTTTCTTACGAGTTTCCTTTTCGGTAATCGGCCAAGAATTTTTCAAGTCCGATATCGGTAAGTGGGTGTTTCAACAATCCAGTGATGGACGACAAAGGTCCGGTCATGACATCGGCACCGATCTTCGCACAATCGATTACGTGCATGGTATGACGAATGGAAGCGGCCAAAATCTGGGTATCAAATCCGTAGTTGTCATAAATCAACCTAATCTCGGAAATGAGGTTCAACCCATCGGTGGAAATATCATCCAAACGACCCAAGAACGGAGAAACATAAGTCGCTCCCGCCTTAGCGGCCAACAAGGCCTGTCCTGCAGAAAAGACCAAGGTACAGTTGGTACGAATACCATTATCCGAAAAATATTTCAACGCCTTTACCCCATCTTTGATCATGGGCACTTTTACCACTATCTGTTCATGCAGCTCGGCCAATTCCTCACCTTCCTTGACCATGGCATCAAATTCAGTGGCCACAACTTCTGCGGATACATCCCCATCAACAATGTTGCAGATGTCCACATAATGCTTTAAAATATTGTCTTTCCCGGTAATGCCCTCCTTGGCCATCAAGGACGGATTGGTAGTAACACCATCCAAGACGCCCAATTGCTGTGCTTCCTTTATTTGATCAAGATTAGCGGTATCAATAAAAAACTTCATTCCTTTAATATATAAGTGATTAGTATGAGGTATAAAACTACAATTTATAATGGTTGATCAGTAGTTTTTCGTAGAGTTTATCGGGTAAAATGTTCTTTAGCACCAAGGAAAACCTTTGCATAAAGGCACCCACGGGATTATGCACCTTGGGGCGTTTCTGGTCAATGATCTTGTATACGGCCTCGGCCACTTGAATGGGGTCCCCTGCACTGTTCACATCATCATTGATGGATTCAATGGTATGGGCGTACTTGTCCTCGTAAGGCGAACCGTTAAGCACTGGGGCATGGTATCTCCCTGCTGCAATATTGGTAGCAAAATCCCCAGGGGCCACATTGGTAATGGTAATGCCAAAATCCTTGACCTCCATGCGCAACGCTTCGGTGATCAGTCCCAAAGCACCTTTGGTGGCCGAATAAAATCCTCGGAACGGCAAGCCCATATACCCTGCAATGGAGGTAATGTTGATGATCGCTCCCCCACCCTGCTGGCGCATTTGCGGCAGTACGGCTTTCATCACATGGACAGGTCCGTGAAAATTGGTATCAAATACATCCAGGATTTCTTCATGGGGGGTTTCCTCAATGGGGCCGGTAATTCCTTTTCCCGCATTGTTGATCAACACATCCAAACGACCTTCCTTGGAAACGACCGTGGAAACGGCTCTTTGGATGCTCTCCACATCTTTCACATCCAACTGGATGAGCTCAAAAGCATCAAAATAAGGGTGATTGTCCGGGTTTCGTGTGGTCCCGTAAACCGTAAGGCCTTTGGAGGTCAAAAAGGTTCCAATGGCCTTGCCTATGCCAGAGGAGCCGCCGGTGATCAAAACAACTTTCTTATCCATGGCCATCTGAGTTTAGGGAACAAAAAAAGGCAAGCTACCTACATCGCACCGCTACGACCGCATACCCTTGCTGCGTTCCCGCCCTGGGGGATTCTGCAGGAGCTGGTCGTGTAGGACTTGCCTGTGCAAATATACGACCTTTTAAAATTTGCCACAATCCTATTTCATGCTTAATTTCGAAGGGTAAGCATTTCCACTATGAAACATGCACTTAAGACCATGATAAAATTAGCTTCCATTTTTGGGTTTTTGCTCTTCTTCCTAGGTTGCGGCGGAGAGAACGACCCATCCAAACTGTTCTCCATTCAATTGGAAAACAACAACATACAGCAAAACCAAAAAGTAGGTGTTGCCATCAAGAACAAAAAAGACCTTGAGATTTCCAGCATCAAGTACATTCTGGAGGGCCGGGAACTTTCTTTGGAAGACAACCAAATTACCATGGACGCAAAAACGTTGGGGAATAAAACCCTAGTGGCCCAAATTGAAATTGAGGGGCGAACCGTGGAGATCAAGGAAGATTTTCGACTGTTGGCCGCCCAAGCCCCGGAAATCTACACCTATGAAATTGTGAACACCTATCCCCACGATCCCACAGCCTACACCCAAGGCTTGGAGTTCCATAACGGAACACTATATGAAAGTACCGGGAAGAGAGGAGCCTCCACCGTTAGAAAAGTAAATTTTGAAACCGGCGAGGTGCTCCAAAAAATAGATATGGACAATTCGGTGTTCGGAGAGGGCATTACCCTTCTCAACGACCGCCTCTACCAACTTACCTGGCAAAGCGGCCTGGGCTATGTGTACCATACCTCCAACTTGGAAAAAATCAAGAATTTCAGCTATGGCGAAAGTCGGGAAGGCTGGGGACTCTGTAACGATGGCAAAAAACTCTACAAGAGCGACGGAACCGAAAAAATCTGGTTTTTGGACCCCGAGTCCCTTGAAGAAATAGGCCATATTGAAACAGCGACCAACAAATCCATTTTCAACAAGGCCAACGAACTGGAATATGTGGACGGAAAAATCTACGCCAACGTCTACCAAAAGGAAAGTATGATGATCATTGATGCCACTTCCGGCGCCATTGAAGGGGTCATCAACTTTGGTGGGCTCAAGGGCAAGGTCAATAAAGGACCCAACTGGGACGACACCAATTCCGTGCTCAACGGAGTGGCCTACCATAAGGAAAGGGGCACTTTTTTTGTCACCGGAAAGAATTGGGACAAGTTGTTCGAGGTGAACATTCGTAAAAAAGATTGATGAAGACCTACGCTGAAGTATTGGACGTATCCAAAGAAGACCTGGACGACCTGAACCACGTGAACAACATCCGTTACATTGAATGGATTCAGGACATTTCCAAAAAACATTGGGAAAAAGTCGCCCCACAAGCCATGCGCAACGAAATGGTCTGGGTAGTGCGCAACCACAATATCAACTATCTGAAATCCGCCGTTTTGGGCGACACCCTGCAAATCTCTACCTATATAAAGGACAATACCGGCCCGTTGTCCACCCGAGTGGTGGAGATCAAAAACAATAAAACAGGGCAACTTTTAGTTAATGCCCATACCGAATGGTGTCTATTGGATGCGAAGACCTTTCGTCCCAAACGTGTCCCGGAGACCGTTCATAACCTATTCTTATAGTGGTCCGGCACATACAACTTTTATCAATCACAGTGGGGCTTGTCCTTATTGTACTTGGGGCATCATGCCGCAACGATTTTGAATTTGTGCCCAGTTCCGGCCAGTTGGCATTTTCCAAGGACACTGTTTTTTTGGATACCGTTTTCACCAATATCGGGAGTAGCACCTATACCTTAAAGGTATATAACCGCTCCCAACAGGATATCCTTATCCCCTATGTGGGATTGGAAACCGGGCAGAACAGTAGTTATCGACTCAATGTGGATGGCATGGCGGGCAAGGAGTTCAACAATGTGCCCCTCTTGGCCAAGGACAGCCTTTTTGTGTTCATCGAGACCACTTTTGATATTACCCAGACCACCCTCAACGAATTTTTATATACCGAAGGCCTTCTGTTCGGCAACGGCGGCTCCACCCAAAGGGTGGAATTGGTCACCTTGGTCAAGGATGCCGTTTTTCTATACCCCGCTACCCAATCCGATGGCACCAAGGAAACCCTGGTCTTGGGACAGGACGAAGCAGGGAACGATATTACCGTAGAAGGGTTTTTTCTGGAACCGGACCAACTGGACTTTACCAACGAAAAGCCCTATGTGATCTACGGCTACGCAGCCGTCCCGGATGGCAATGTCCTTACCGTACAACCCGGCGCTAGGGTTCATTTTCACAACCGTTCCGGGATACTTGTAAATGAAGGGGCAACCCTCCACATCAATGGGGCCTTGAGCGAAGATCCCACGGCCTTGGAAAATGAGGTCATCTTTGAAGGGGACCGCTTGGAACCCGGCTATGCCGATGTCCCCGGACAATGGGGCACACTCTGGATCAGGGAAGGCAGCACCGGCAATTCCATTGACCATCTCACCCTAAAAAATGCCACCGTTGGGTTACGGGTAGAAGGGGACGGCATCTTGGACACCCCCACCCTTCATGTACGGAACACCCAAATTTATAACAGCCAAGAGCACAACCTTTGGGCCACCGCCGCACACATACAGGCCCAAAACACCGTTCTGGGCGGAGCGGGAAGCTCTTCCCTATACATAGACCTGGGCGGACAATACCGTTTTGTGCACTCCACCTTGGCCAATTATTGGAGCCATGGCTTTAGGAGCGGCACTACCCTATCCCTCGCCAACTTTGCGGGCGGGGTGGCCAATGACCTGCAACAAGCGGACTTTATCAACTGTATTGTGGCCGGGAGTCTGTCTTTGGAACTGGCCCTACTACAGGATTCCAGCGCCAATTTCAACTTTGGCTTTGACCACTGTTTGCTGCAGTTTAACGATAACAATGATCAGTTTGGAGAAAATCCCCTCTATAATTTTGGCAATACGGACCTTTACCGTAACATAGTGTTGAACCAAGAGCCAAACTTTTTCAACCCATCTAAAAACCAACTGACCATTCATGACAACTCTGCAGCCATTGACAAGGGCGACCCCGACGCTTCACTTTCCGTTCCCGCAGATATTTTAGGAATGGATAGGACCCAAAATCCAGACTTGGGCGCCTATGAATTCACGGACAACAATTGATTTTTAACCTTTTTTTGTGAAAAAAGTAGGAAAATAGCCCAGTTTAGAGGGAAACCCATAGTTTTTTTAAGGTAAAACTGCAATGAGTTTATTTTGCACGTTAGTAACTTGCAATCAGCATTTTGCATATGGATTACACCTACACTGTCATAGATTCCAGCGCAACCTCAAAGCTTCAATTACAGCTCTATTTGCAGGAATATGAAGACTTGGTCTGTGCAGGGGAGGCCACCAGCGCTACAGAAGGGTTGAACGTTATTTTAAAGTTCTCCCCAGACGTGGTGTTCGTGAATTTGGCCCAAGATGGTCTGGAGTGTTTCCAAATGGTAACGGAACTCAACCAGTACATGCCCACACTCCCTATCATCATTGGGTATGCCGACACCAAAAAATATGCGTACAATGCCATTAAAAGTGGCTTTTTCGACTATTGGATACTGCCTCATAATGAATTTGACGTACGTAAGACCATTATGAGGCTCCGCAAAGTACATCCCAAGCACCACATTCCTTCCACCATTTGCCTTAAATCCTATAACGACTATAGGTATCTGGACACCAAGGATATCCTTTATTTAAAATCGGACAACAACGCCACCGACTTTTTTATGCGGGACGGCAGCGTGGTAAGCGCCTTTAAGACCCTCAAGTCTTTTGAGGACAAATTGCCCCAAGGGTTCATCCGTATACACCAGAGCTATATCCTCAATGGCAACTACGTTTCGCGTATCAACTACGGTAAATCCCTCTGTACCCTAAAGAACGGACAGGAAGAGCTTCCGTTCTCCAAAACCTATAAGGAACAAGTGGATGGCCTTAAGGATTTTCTCTCCAAAACGGCGGTTGGGGAGTTAAATTGAGCAAATTCTAACAGATTCCTGCAAAATTCTAGCAGAATCCCTACAAATTCTAAAAATCCTTCAATAGAGTAAACTTCTCGGTATTAGGTAGATAATTTGGCTGCACAAACCTATTTCATTAAACCATAAACCTAATATTATGAAAAAATTACTATCTATTTTTGCGATTG
The DNA here is from genome assembly GCF_049629585.1 of Flagellimonas algicida. Classification (NCBI taxonomy): domain Bacteria; kingdom Pseudomonadati; phylum Bacteroidota; class Flavobacteriia; order Flavobacteriales; family Flavobacteriaceae; genus Flagellimonas; species Flagellimonas algicida. Next base: position 1,069,916 of record NZ_JBMYIX010000001.1, read on the forward strand.
CCCTTCTTACTACTGGACTATTTTCTTGCGAAGCGGAAACCGACGTACAAGACACCGAAGCTATGGTAAAGAGCATTAGCGTGGACATTGATCAAAGTGCCACGGAAGGAAAGCAATCCGATGACGAAGATCGCGGAGGAAGCAATTAATTTTTGTATTCCGCTGATTCTCTATAGTTTTAGGTCATGAAAAAAATGTTTCGCCTCCTTATAGGTACTCTTATAGTGTGTGCACTTGTTGCCAACGATCAGGAAAGGTCCCCCACAGGTAACCTACAGATACAATCGGCCCTGATAGACTTGGACGACACGGGTTTACCACCGGATAAGGTGAGGCTGAACAGCTTTAGACACCATCTGTCCGGGTTCCGATCCAACGCAGACGACCGGAAACTCTAAAAGATAGACTACATATGATACAGCCCCAACCTCACTCACGGTATGGGGCTTTTTTGTTACCTTGTATGGGCTTAATATGTACTAAACCTACTATATTTTGAAAATTGGATATTTTACCATCGTCTTGATCCTTCTGGTGGGGTGCGCCCAAAACGCCCCAAGAAACGAGGACCCCTCAGCGGAAAAGATCGAGGCCATTAAGCAATTGATCGGTTCCGCGCGGGACAGTACGGGGCTTCCTTTGGAAGAGCGCCGGCAGTTTTTGCATAAGGCCCAGGAAATCACCTTCGCCTTGCCCAATGACAGCCTGCTGTTGACCAATCTTTCGAATATTTCCTTAGCGTATAGGGACCTTCCGGATTCTATAGCCTTCCGGAAGACCAACGCACAGGTCTTGTTAATGTCCAAAGAAACAGAACTCTATACCACTTTGGGATATTCCCATTGGGACTTGGCCACCTTTTTCAAAAACAATGGGGTTCTGGACAGTTCCTTTTATCACTATCAAAAGGCAATGAACAGCTTTGAGTTGTTACCCGTAGATCCAAACTCCCGCTCCCTAAAAGCAAAGATGCTCTATAGCATGGGGAAAATACAGGATTCCTATAAAGACTATCTAGGAGCTGAAACCAGTATTACGGAAGCCTTGCGAATCTTTACAGATTTAGAGGACACCAAAAGAATCTATAATTGCTATAACGTGTTGGGCATCATAGCCAGCGGCATGGGCAATAGCGACAAGTCCTTGGAATACTTTCAAAAAGCCCGTTCCTACATAGACGATATGGAAAGTATGGACCGCATAAAATATACGGAGCAGACCCAAAACAATATTGCCCATGAGTTTTTAAAGAAAGAGGATTACGGCCGCGCCAAGGTAGCCTTTGGGGAGCTGCTCCAAAACGAGGGGATTTTTGCCCGGAACCCGGAATTGTATTCCCTATCCCTCTCCAGCAGGGCCTATTCCCTCTATAAGGATGAAAACGATCTGGAGAAATCCAAAAAGTTGTTGCAACAGGCCATAAGGATCAACGATAGTATTGATTATCCCTTTGAGCAAGCACGAGTTAAAAAATACTATGCCGAGATTTTGGCCGATCAGGGCGATACGGCCAACGCCATTACCTACGCCAAGGAATCCCGTGGCCTGGCCAAACAGACCTATAATAATGAAGGGTTGATGGAGGTACTGCGCCTGCTCACCAAACTGGACAGCAATAATGCCGCGGCCTACTCCAACGAGTACTACGATCTTAACGAGACCATAAAGGCAGAGGAACGCACCAAACGGGACAAGTTTGCCCGCATACGTATGGAAACCGATGAGATTGCCCAAGAAAATGTGGTCCTTACCCGCCAAAGCCAAATTTGGGCAGGGATATCTGTCTTGACCGTCATTTTTCTTTTGGGAGGTTACATCATCTCGGTACAGAAAATCAGCAACGACAGGTTAAAGTCCGAGGAAAAGCAGCAAAAGCTCAACCAAAAGGTCTACGACCTCATGCTCCAGCAGCAGGGCAAATTTCAGGAAGGCAAACAATTGGAACAAAAACGTATTTCCGAAGAACTACACGATGGCGTCTTGGGCGAAATGCTGGGCATACGACTCATTCTCAGCGCACTCAACAACAAGGATGACGAGGCCTCTGTGCGGAAGCGGAGCGATTTTCTGGAGCGTTTGCAGCATGTGGAGGAAGATATCCGTACCATTTCGCACGAACTGAACGATGCGGCCTATAAAAAATTTCATAATTTTATCTTATCCGTGGAGACCCTGCTCAGCGAGACAGAGGATTCTTCCATGGCCAAATGCTCTTTAACGTACAGCAGCGAGGTAAATTGGGACAGGCTCTGGATGGAGATCAAGATCAACGTGATACGGATCATCCAGGAAAGCTTGAAGAATTCGACCACCCATGGCCATTCCGAAAACATAAAGGTGAATTTTGACGTACAGGGCGAAAAATTGAAAGTGACCATCGCCGATGACGGAATTGGTTTTGATGTGGACAAGGGCAAGAAGGGCATTGGCCTCAAGAACATTGCCTCCAGAGTGGAAAAGATAAAGGGAACCTTGACCGTGGACAGTACCAAGAACGTAGGGACCACCATTGTCGTTACAATTCCCTGTAAGTACGAAAAACTGGCTGCAGCCCCAAACACTGATGATGAAGATTTTGAACAACAAGTTATTAATGCCTAAATCCTACACAAAATAGAACACATGAACACACTGAGAATATTGGCCATAGACGACCATGAAATGACCACTTTGGGATATAAATTCACCTTGGAGGCCATCACGTTAGATGACTATGATACCATTATTGTGGATACCACCAACACCTATGAGGAAGCGAAAAAACTCATTGAGGATTCCGTGAATTCCTTTAAATACGACCTATTACTGCTTGATGTACAATTGCAGAATCCGGACGAAAGTAGCGAACAGCCCCAAACCGGGGAGGAATTGGGCATCTTGGCCCGAAAAATTGTGCCGGAGACCAAAATAGCCTTTATGTCCTCCTTTAGCGATAACTTTAGGATCAACGGCATTCTGAAAACCGTGGACCCGGACGGATATCTGGTCAAGACGGACATAGACCCCAAAACCTTGAGAGAGGCCATTAAGACCGTAATCCAGAATCCGCCCTATTATTCTTCCAAGGCGTTGTCCGCCATACGGAAGAAAATGTCCAACGATCTGGACATTGATGAGAAGGACCGACAGATTTTGTACCACCTTTCCAAAGGGACCAAGACCAAGGATCTTGAAAAATTCATACGGCTTTCCCCCTCTTCCATAGAGAACAGAAAACGACACATGAAAACCCTTTTTGGTACCGAGAACGAGAACGATCTTGCCTTGATTCTTGCCGCCAAAAACCGAGGGTTTATTTAGAGCGTTCTTTCCCTTTTTCTTCGGACCAAGGGAAATTGGTAACTGGTTTTTGCAGTTTATGCCGTAAAAAACCTACAAACTGTACAAAACCCCCAGAATTTTTAAGGATTTCCTTCAACCCTAAAAAAAAGATTCATTCTAACTTTAAGGGTAAAAAAAAATTAGAACACTTTTCACATGTCATTCCCAAAGAAAACCAACCTAAATTTCCACCTTGGCGGCTCACGAGTATATGAGGTCGCAAATGGGCTGGATGAGTTTCTGAAAGTCCTGGAAAGGGATTTTTTCGCAGAAGCCAAAGTACAGTGCAATTTTGATGCTGAGACCAAAAAAACCGATCTCGTACTCGGCATCCATCTCAACTTCGGAATTACCGAAAGTCTACATTATCTCAACAAAGGGTCATGGGGAGGAATGACGTTTACAGAACATAACACCTTGGCCTCCTCGTCTTTTAAGGATTCCCTGTTGCGCTTGAACCAACAAAACTCCTATTCCATTGATATTGCGGAAATATCCTTTCATTTTAGGGACACTTCCGTTATTGTATCCAGACTATACGATCAGAGCATTCCGCAACAACTGGGCGATATCCTTCTGATGGTCAGCAAACATTTTGTGTACCTTACCAAAGGACTTACCGAAATGCCCTATGAAATATTTGTCCCGGTATTCGAGGATAAAGCCCAAAAGGCCGGGGAACCCCTACAAAAGCTCAATGACTATTTTGACTTTTGGGGCCTCTACTTTGAGGATGAAAAACAACACCAAGTAATGGTATACTCCCTTGAGGAAAGAAAGCTTAACCAAGATGACCTTTTTCTATTGGAGTAACACAATATCCCTTAAATAAAAAAAGCGCTGTAAAATTTACAGCGCTTTTTTTATTTATAGACTTACTTGTTATGCTTTGAACAAAGGTCTTGACTTCATAAGCTCATTGACCTTTTTCCGTACTTGGGCAATATTGCCCTCATCTTCCGAATTGGTAAGTACTTGATCTATGAACTCCACGATAGTCTCCATATCTTCTTCCTTTAGCCCCCTAGTGGTGATGGCCGCAGTACCAAAACGAATACCCGAAGTGATGAACGGTGATTGATCATCAAATGGAACCATGTTCTTGTTCGCTGTGATGGCCGCAAGTTCCAAAGCCTTTTCGGCATCTTTTCCAGTGATGTTCTTGTTCCTTAGGTCGATGAGCATCATATGGTTGTCCGTACCTCCAGAGATTACTTTGTAATCCCGCTTCACAAAAGCCTTGGCCATGGCTTCGGCATTCTTTTTTACTTGGAGCATATAGTGTAGGAACTCATCGGTCAAGGCTTCACCAAAAGCCACTGCCTTGGCTGCGATGATGTGCTCCAAAGGTCCTCCTTGGTTTCCTGGGAAAACGGCCAAATCCAATAAGGCCGACATTTTTCTGAGGTTACCGTTCTTTAGTTTGATCCCAAATGGGTTGTCAAAGTTCTTTCCCATCAAAATAAGACCTCCCCTTGGGCCCCTCAAGGTTTTGTGGGTGGTCGTGGTCACGATATGGCAATGTGGAACAGGGTCGTTCAAGATGCCTTTTGCTATCAATCCTGCCGGGTGCGATATGTCCGCCATTAAAATGGCACCCACACTATCTGCAACTTCCCGGAAACGGGCAAAATCCATGTCACGCGAATAGGCGGAAGCCCCTGCAATGATCAATTTGGGTTTTTCCCTTTCGGCAATCTCTTGGATCTTGTCGTAATTCAATGTTCCGGTTTCCTCATCCACCCCATAAAAAACGGGACGGTACAACCTACCTGAAAAATTCACGGGCGAACCGTGGGTCAAATGCCCCCCATGTGCCAAATCAAAGCCCAAAATGGTGTCCCCGGGCTTCAAGCACGCGTGGTATACAGCGGCATTGGCCTGAGAACCGGAGTGGGGCTGTACGTTGGCATACTCGGCACCAAAAAGCTCTTTGGCCCTGTCTATGGCCAATTGCTCCACTTGATCCACTACTTCACAACCTCCATAATAGCGCTTTCCGGGGTAACCCTCGGCATATTTGTTGGTCAATACCGATCCTGCGGCCTCCATTACTTGTGGGCTGGTAAAATTTTCGGAAGCGATCAGTTCCAATCCTTCTATTTGTCTATCCCTTTCCTGTGCTATCAGGTCAAAAATCTTCTGGTCTCTTTGCATTTGGCAATTAAATTTAACAAGGGCTAAAATTACGAATTGCTTACTGAATAATTCCAAAAAAAAGGAACGAGTATGTGATTTTTTCAAACAGGGATCAACATTTTTCACTTTCACATAACCTACTGAAAACAAGCCATTTTAAGGTCATTTCATCGGACATATACTACCGTTCGTCCTTTTTCGTTTATAAGTTGTGGGTTTTTGGCACAGCTGTTGAAAACAATAACACAACCAAATAAATTCAACGACCATGAAAAAAATTCTACTTTTTAGCATAATCACTCTTTTGGTCGCCTGTAGCGGTGTCAAGAAAACCTCTGAGGCCCTGAACTCAGGAAACTATGTCTCGGCCATGAACAGGGCCATAAAAAACCTTGCGGAGAACAAGACCAAAAAAGGCAACCAAACCTACATTATCCTATTGGAGGATGCTTTTGCCAAAAACACCCAAAGGGAGCAGTCAGAGATTTCATTTCTTCAGAACGATGGCAATCCGGCCAATCTGGAAACCATTTACAACAAATATCTGCAGTTAAAGGAAATCCAACAACGCATCAGGCCCCTATTGCCCCTCACTATTTATGAGGAAGGGCGCGATGCGCGGTTCAGTTTTGTGAACTATGACGCCAAAATCCTGAACACCAAGGACGACCTTTCGGAACATCTATACAACAATGCCCTAGGACTACTTTCCAGTGCCCGGACCAAAGCAGACTATAGAGCTGCCTATGATGACCTCAACTACTTGCAGGAAATCAACCCTGGCTACAAGGCCACTGTTGCCAAAATGGATGAAGCCTACAATAAAGGACTGGAGTTTGTAAGGGTGGAGATCGCCAACCAGACCGAACAGATCATCCCAGAACGATTGGAGAATGAACTTTTGGACTTCAACGCTTTCGGTATTGATAACTTTTGGTTGCAATATCATACCAATCCCTTGTCCAATGTAAAGTATGACTACGCCATGAACTTGGATTTTATGGAAATCAATGTTTCACCGGAACGTGTCAACGAGACCCAGATCATCAAGGAAAGACAGATCAAGGACGGTTGGGAATATCTATTGGACAGAAATGGAAATGTGGTGAAGGACAGCTTGGGTAACAAGATCAAAGTGGACAAAATGCGCACCGTGACCTGTAAGTTTTTCCAATTTACACAGAGCAAAAGTGCCCAAATTGGTGCCAAGGTCCGATTCACGGACCTAAGGAACGGGCAGGAAATCAACGCCTATCCCCTATCCAGTCAATTTGTGTTCGAACATATTTTCGCCAACTTTCAAGGCGATAAAAGAGCCTTGGAAGATGACCTTTTGGTATACTTGAACGCAAGGGAGGTACCCTTCCCGTCCAACGAGCAAATGGTCTACGATGCAGGAGAAGACCTCAAGACACGTTTAAAAGGCATTGTCTCAAAATATCAGTTCAATTAGAAAAAGGCCCCGATTCGGGGCTTTTTTTATAGGTAATCCCCAATATTGATATCCGTGATGGCCCCATGTGAGGTGTGAAAGGAAACTTTCCCTCCATTAACGATCAATAGTTGTGGGGATTCATGCCGTACGCTATACATGGAGGCAATGGCATTGGATATGTCGCGATGCGCATGGATATCCAAAAAATAGGGGTCGCAGTGTCCTTCCCATTCATAGGAATCCTTGAACATACGCCACGTCATTCCACTGATACCACAGGTTGTGGAATGTTTAAAGATGAGTTGTGTCTTTTCTTTTGAACGTTCCTTTAATTCATCCAACTGCTCCAAGGTTGTCAAAGAAACCCAAGCCGATTTTGTATCTTTATTTGGAGCTTTCTCACGTTTTCCAAATACATTGTCAAATAATCCCATGCTGCAAATTTAGGAGATATGTCGAGCAGAACCAAAAACCTTACAACTGACGAAATGTCTTGCGTATCTGTGGATTTCACGCCATTTTGACGGTATGTTTTCTCTGGTAAGGTTGTTGACATCATCCATAAAAAAACAGTACACTATGAACTTTAATAATTTTACCATAAAATCCCAGGAAGCCATCCAAAGGGCCCAGCAATTGGCCCAGGAACATGGCCACCAACAAATAGAAAACGAACACCTTTTCAAGGCCATTGCCGAGGTGGATGAAAACGTATTGCCGTTCATCCTAAAAAAACTGAATGTCAATACCTCCCTCGTCAATCAGATTTTGGACAAGGAACTACAGAGTTTCCCCAAAGTATCGGGAAGCGAGATCATGTTGTCCCGTGAGGGTGGAAAAACACTGAACGAAGCCAGTATCATTGCCAAAAAGATGGGCGATGAATTTGTGTCCGTGGAGCACCTGTTGCTGGCGGTCTTCAAATCAAAAAGTAAGATTGCCCAGATCCTAAAGGATCAAGGGGTAACCGAAAAAGACCTTACCGCTGCCATTGAGGAGTTGCGCAAAGGAGGGAAAGTTACTTCCCAAAGTGCCGAGGAAACCTATAACTCCTTGGATAAATATGCCAAGAACCTTAACCAATTGGCCGATAACGGCAAGTTGGACCCCGTTATTGGCAGGGACGAAGAAATTAGAAGGGTGTTGCAGATTTTGTCCCGACGTACCAAGAACAACCCCATGCTTGTGGGTGAACCCGGCGTGGGTAAGACCGCCATTGCCGAGGGATTGGCCCACAGGATCGTACAGGGTGATGTGCCTGAAAACCTAAAGGACAAGGTACTTTACTCCTTGGACATGGGCGCTTTGATCGCCGGAGCCAAGTATAAAGGAGAATTTGAGGAGCGATTGAAGGCCGTCATCAAAGAGGTTACCTCCTCTGATGGTAATATTGTACTCTTTATTGATGAGATCCACACCTTGGTAGGTGCCGGTGGAGGACAAGGGGCCATGGATGCCGCAAATATCTTGAAACCTGCCTTGGCCAGAGGGGAACTCCGTGCCATAGGGGCCACCACTTTGGACGAGTACCAAAAATATTTTGAGAAGGATAAGGCCTTGGAGCGAAGGTTCCAAAAGGTCATGGTGGATGAGCCCGATACGGAAAGTGCCATCTCCATCCTCAGGGGCATCAAGGAAAAGTATGAGACCCATCATAAAGTGCGCATCAAGGATGAAGCGGTAATCGGTGCCGTGGAACTTTCACAACGCTACATCACCAACCGATTTTTGCCCGATAAGGCCATTGACCTTATGGACGAGGCTGCATCCAAACTGCGCATGGAAATCAACTCCAAGCCCGAGGAACTGGATGTGTTGGACCGAAAAATCATGCAGTTGGAAATCGAGATAGAGGCCATTAAACGTGAAAACGACAAGGCAAAGTTGAAAACCTTGAACTTGGAATTGGCCAATCTCAAAGAGGAACGCAACGAAATTTTTGCACAATGGGAAAGCGAAAAAACCGTGGTGGACAATATCCAAAAGACCAAACAGGACATTGAGGACTTTAAATTGGAAGCGGAACGTGCCGAACGAAATGGTGATTATGGCAAGGTGGCAGAGCTACGCTACGGTAAAATCAAGGATGCACAGGAAAAGTTGGACAAACTCCAAGAGGAACTTGCCGAGCAGCAAAGCGCCGGCACCTTGATCAAAGAAGAGGTGACCTATGAGGATATCGCCGAAGTAGTCGCCAAATGGACCGGGATTCCCGTCACCAAGATGATGCAAAGCGAGCGCGAGAAACTCTTGCAATTGGAAGATGTGCTCCACAAACGCGTCATTGGTCAGGATGAGGCCATTGTGGCCGTATCGGATGCCATACGCAGAAGTAGGGCTGGATTGCAGGATGATAAAAAACCTATTGGTTCCTTCCTCTTTCTGGGAACCACGGGGGTTGGTAAGACCGAGTTGGCCAAAACCTTGGCCGCTTATCTGTTCGATGATGAGAACGCCATCACCCGAATTGATATGAGCGAATACCAAGAACGCCACTCCGTAAGCCGATTGGTAGGGGCACCTCCAGGATATGTGGGATATGACGAGGGAGGTCAGTTGACCGAAGCCGTCCGTAGAAAGCCCTATTCCGTGATTTTGCTGGACGAAATTGAAAAGGCACACCCTGACACCTTCAACATCCTGTTACAGGTATTGGATGAAGGAAGGTTGACCGATAATAAAGGTCGTGTAGCGGATTTCAAAAACTCCATCATCATCATGACGAGCAACATGGGAAGCCATATCATTCAGGAGAAGTTTGAAAATGCCGTGGATATGGAGAGTGCTTCGGAAGCAGCACGCGTAGAGGTCATGGGATTGCTGCGCAAGACCATCCGTCCCGAGTTTTTAAACCGAATCGATGACATTATCATGTTCGCCCCATTGAACAAGAAGGATATCAAGGATATTGTTGGGCTTCAACTGAACAATTTGAAGAAAATGTTGTCCAAACAGCACATCACTTTGGATGCCACTTCGGAAGCCATTGATTATTTGGCCGCAAAAGGGTACGATCCACAGTATGGTGCACGACCCGTAAAACGATTGATACAGAAAGAAGTGCTCAACAACTTATCCAAAGAGTTATTGGCCGGAAAGATAAAGTCAGACAGCATTGTACTTTTGGATTCATTCGATGACGAATTGGTCTTCAGAAACCAAAACGAATTGGTGGAATAAGACCCAATTTTAAAATGAACAGCCCCCATTTTGTTAAAGTGGGGGCTTTTGCTTTTGTAAAATACCGTGCAGTATCTGTTTTTTTATATCTTAGTTACTCCTCAACCAACCTAGACCACCATGACAAAAAAAGCAGAACGTACCACTGCCTATATTATTGAGACCGTAGCGCCTATATTCAATAGGTTTGGCTATGTAGGTACCAGCATGAGCGATCTTACCGATGCCACAGGCCTCACCAAAGGTGCCATTTACGGGAACTTTGAAAACAAGGAAGCCCTTGCCCTGTCCGCTTTTGAATATAATCGGAACCATTTACTGGCCGTAATCGATGAAAAGATTGATGTGGAAGGCAATGCCATGGAGAAGTTATTTTCCCTAATGAACTTCTACAAGCAATACGATGTCTTTTCCCTGCCCTTGGGCGGATGCCCCATCCTTAATGTAGGTGTGGACGCCCAAAATAACAACAAGCTTTTGGCTGCCGCCGTGAAAGAGACCATCAAGGAAATCGAGGGTAAAATAGCCCTGGTCCTGGAAAACGGTGGTAAAAATGGAGAAATCAAATTACCTGTTCCTCCACTCCAGTTTGCCAAACAACTGTTCACCATGATCCAAGGGGCCATTGCCATGAGTACCATGACTAGAGATCGAAAATACCTAATCAACACCATTACCTATTTGGAGCATTTGGTAGGTAGCGAGATACGGAAATAGTTTTCCTCAATCCGCTTTTACCCTAAAGATCCAAGTCTTATCGGGGTACTTGCCTGAAAATTTACTGTCCCTCGCCCTTCGGGCTTCTTCCATGGTATTGTACCGTTCCAAGTACACATAGTTATACTTGTTGGCGCTGCGGTAAAAAGATTTTGGCTCCAGCCCTTTTTGTTGCAGCGTTTCCATGAAGTTTTCAAAATACTTTTTGGTGCCAAAGACATTGGCAATGAGGTAAAAACCGGGTGTGAGACCATCGGCTTGGGTCACTTCCTCATATCTTTCATTGGGTTGCACGGCCACTTTCTCCTTTTGCAGGCGTACCAAGCTATCTTGACGCTGTTGCTCCAATTGCCGCTGCAATGCCAGCGCTTGCGCTTCCTGAATGGAATCTTTTCGCTGTTGTTCCTTTTCCTTCAGTAAGCGTTCTTGTTCCAGTTCCCTATCTCTCTGTTCCTGCTCCAAGCGCTGCTGCTCTTCCAAAGCTTCTTGGTCTTGCCGCAATTCTTCTTCTGTCTCAGAAACAGAAGTATCTTCTGGTTTTTCTTCCTCAAGCTTCTCCTCTTGCGTATCTCGCTTTGCAAACCGATATGCCACCAACAACTCCAAAGTAGGGTCTTCCCCACTTAGTGAAGTATCGGTCCCAAATTCCATAAGCCCCCCAACGGAAAAAGCCTCCCCAAGAGTTACTCCCAGTCCTGCCGAGGCTCCATAAAAACTGTTATACCCTCCCTGCAACCATACTTTTGGAGTGGAAAGCAATCCATTTATACCCACCTGGGTATCGCCATTTGGAATGGATTTAACATACACCATTGGACGTATAAAACTACTCCCCCAACCTGAAAAAAGAGATATGGGAACATCATAGTTCAAGCTACCCGTGATGGTCTTAAAGTTTGTGGTTTCCAAAATATCATTATCGCTAGCCCCCAACCCAATAGCATTCTCAAAGGCCAGCCCCACGCCAAACTGATTGGCTTGAAGTCGGATTCCCGGGGAAAACTGCACCATGAAACCTTCAGCAGCCTCCAACTGGGTCAGATCAACCTCGGCATCGGAGATAAAAAAATCATCCGCCAAGGTGCGTTGCGAAGCAAAAAGATTAACGCCCGCCAATAAGGCAATACCATCACCAAGCGAAAACTTGTACACATAATTGAGGTGACCTCCAATATCCAAAAAAACACCTGTATTGTGCTGCAAAAAGCCTAAACCGCCAGTTGATGATTCACTGATTTGATGGGTGTAATTGGCAAAAATGGTGGTGGGATCCCCATCCAAGGTCTGCCATTGCCACCGTGACCAAACAGCAAGTGAATTGGGATTGTTCCAATTTTGGGCATAGGTTGGATTTAGGAGATTGGCATTGAACTGGGTGAGGGTATGTTGTCTAAAATCCGAGGGCAGTTCCACTTCCTGTGCCTCTCCTAAAACAAAAACCAGTAACAAAGAAAGGCGACACAAAATCTTTGGCATGCGAAAAAATAAAAATTAAACGTTACTTTTAAAATCAAAATGATACAAACGCGGGAACTTTATCTCAATACTATGCGGACCATTAAACCTCTAATTGCACTTGCAATTTTATTTATAGCATCCATCAGTTGCAAAGAAGATACGAAAATTGCGGAAGATCCTATCATCTCCACCTTTTATTTTATACGACATGCAGAAAAGGATCGAACAGATGCAGAAAATCCCGATCCAGAGCTGAACCAAGATGGACTAGATCGCGCCATTCGTTGGGCCGAGGTCTTTGATCCCATTTCCATTGATGTTATTTACTCCACCAACTACGAACGCACATCCATGACCGCTGCCCCCACCTCGGTCAAAAAAAATGTGGATATTAAATACTATGACCCCAACAGCCTTGATGTAGATGAATTTAAGTCTGAAAATGAAGGCCAAAACGTTTTGGTGGTCGGGCATAGCAATACCACACCGGCCTTTGTGAACAAAATGATAGGGTTTGAAAAATACGACCCAATGGATGACAATGACAACAGTAGCCTTTTTATTGTCCGCATCATTGACGGTGTTCCCACCGATTTTCGATTGAAAATGGATTAATCCTTTTCCACCGTAATATCCGTAAGCTCAATTTTTGAAAGCAGTTCCAAATCCCCGCTGCTGAACCGTTTCCCAATTTCCAGGATACCCGAACCCTCGTTCTTGGGTTTGTAGTTTTCATAGTCCACAAATCTGATACCGTTCACGTACCGCTCGTTGTACGCTTTCCTGAACCGTTGCCCCCCTCCGTTTACATGAAAGTCATAGGCCAGGTACTCTGGTTTAAATGTTTCTTTATCAAACCAATACACATAGGTATCATCATAATCGTCACCTCCTCCATTTTGGTCGAATGTTACCTTTATTTTATAAAATACTTTCCCTTCAATGGTTTCTTCCCCAAGAAGTTCCTTGTTCACCGCGGCATCATTTAAGCCATACGGCAGGCGTGAAAAATAGTGCACGGAGTTTACTGAATTGGCATATTTGACCGCCATGGTATCGGGTACAGCAACAAGGGAATCGTTCAAGAACCGTTCAAAATCATTGCCTTTTTTCACATCGGTGATGGTCACGGAATCCAATTGAAAGGTTCTTTTCAGCACTTTTCTTCCTTCAACGAAATCAGAACGGTATGTACGATCCCTAAATACAAAAGAGGTGTTATGATCGGCATAAAGTCCCCCTCCACTTATGGTTATCGATTTGTCCACTATGTCTTGGGCAGTCAAACTGTTTTCTGGTTTTTCTTTACAGGCAAGGAATGTGACCAACAAAAGGGCCGCAATATATCTATTCATGGTTTGGGTTTTATAGATAATCGTAAAATAAGCCACAACATTACAATTTTCTTACCGAAGAGTTTATATTTTTGCCCTCCATGATGAAAAACATCAACATAAAGAACAAACGGGCCCGATTCGATTACGAGATTTTGGACACCTACACCGCTGGTATTGTGCTGGGAGGTACCGAAATCAAATCCATTCGATTGGGAAAGGCCAACCTATCCCAAAGTTTTTGCGAATTCAATGACAGGGGGGAGCTGTTTGTGATCAATATGCAGATAGACGAATACAGTCATGGCGGGCATTACAACCACAGGCCCAAAGCGGAACGAAAACTACTTCTGAACCGAGGAGAACTCAGAAAACTCCGAAAAGAGGTGGCTACATCAGGGCTTACCATTGTCCCGCTCAATCTCTTCATCAATGACCGCGGTCTTGCCAAAATGAATGTTGGTTTGGCCAAGGGTAAAAAACAGTACGACAAACGGGAAACCATCAAAGACCGGGACAACAAGCGCAACCTTTCCCGAATCAAGAAAGATTTCAACAACTAGTTTTTGTCCTCCAGCAAGGGTACAAACCGAAAAGCCCCCAATTCCTGTTTTTCAAATTCCTTTTCCGATTTTCGTATAAAAAGAGTCATGACCTGCTCATCCACCCCAACGGGAATCACCAATCTACCCCCTACTTTTAATTGGGACATGAGCGCTTTGGGTACCTCCGGTGCTCCGGCCGTTACAATGATGCCGTCAAAAGGAGCCTCCTCCTGCAATCCCTTGTACCCATCCCCGAAAATCATTTTCTTGGGTCGATAATGCATTTTATTGAAAAACAATCGGGTCTTCTTAAAAAGCTCCTGTTGGCGTTCAATCGTGTATACTTTGGCCTTTAAATGGAGTAATACGGCGGTCTGGTAGCCACTGCCCGTACCAATTTCCAAAATGGAATCGTTGGGTTTCACTTGGAGCAATTCCGTTTGGAAAGCCACGGTATAGGGTTGTGAAATGGTTTGTTCCGCGCTTATGGGAAAGGCTTTGTCCTGATAGGCATGATCCTCAAAACTACTATCCAAAAACAGATGCCTTGGGATGGTCTTGATGGCCTCGATCACCTTTTTGTCCGTTATTCCCTTGGCAGACAACGATTCTGCCAACTTATTGCGCATGCCCTTGTGCTTAAGCGTATCCTTCATGGTATTGGTCTGGTCCACGAATTTAAAAAGTTCTCCAAAAACTTTCCCTTGGTTCCCGTCTTATTTTTATGGAAGAGTGCCACCATATCCTTATTTTTGACAAAAACAGATACTATGCTAAAAGTTGGTGTCCTGGGTGCGGGACATTTGGGTAAAATCCATCTACGTCTCCTGAACCAATCGGAAAAGTATGAACTTGTTGGTTTTTACGACCCGGATGAAATCAATGCAAAAAAAGTCGCAGCCGAGTTTGGCTATACCTATTTTGAAAACATCAACACCTTGATGGATGCTGTGGATGTGGTAGATATTGTTACCCCTACCCTTTCCCATTTCGATTGCGCCAAAAAGGCCATTGAAAAAGGAAGGCACGTTTTTATTGAAAAACCGATTACCAACACTTATGAAGAAGCCCAAGAACTGCTTGCTTTATCCAAAAAGCATGGCGTAAAAGGCCAAGTGGGCCATGTGGAGCGGTTTAACCCGGCTTTTTTATCGGTAAAGCACAAGATTGAACACCCCATGTTCATTGAGACCCATCGTTTGGCAGAGTTCAATCCGAGGGGGACCGACGTTCCCGTGGTGCTCGACCTTATGATCCACGATATTGATGTGATTTTGAGTGTTGTAGGTTCCGAAGTAAGTCAAATCAATGCCAGTGGAGTATCCGTGATCAGTAGTTCCCCGGACATCGCCAACGCCCGAATAGAGTTTGAAAATGGCTGCGTGGCCAATTTGACCGCCAGCCGTATTTCCTTGAAAAACATGAGGAAATCCCGTTTTTTTCAAAAGGACGCCTATATTTCTGTAGATTTTCTGGAGAAAAAAGTGGAAGTAGTGAAAATGAAGGATGCCCCGGAAAATCCAGGGGATTTTGATATGATCCTACAGAATGCCGAAGGAGAGAAAAAACAGATTTATTTTGAAAACCCGGAAATCGAGGCGAATAATGCCATTTTGGATGAGCTGGAGACTTTTGCCGATGCCATACAAAATGACACCACACCTGTAGTGACCTTGAAGCAAGGTGCAAAAGCACTTCAAGTGGCCCTACAGATTATAGAATCGTTTGAAAAATAAGGTATGTCGTTCCCGACTACGCTCGAACTGGCATACATTCAATCCGAATACCATGAAAAACATAGCAGTCATCGGTGCAGGAACTATGGGCAACGGAATCGCCCATGTTTTTGCCCAAAATGGATTTCAAGTCAATCTTGTTGATATTTCCCAAGCCTCCCTGGATAAGGGAATTGCCACCATCACCAAGAATTTAGACCGAATGCTGGCCAAGGAGGTCATTGACCAAGACACCAAAGAAACCACCTTGGGCAACATTACCACCCATACCGATCTAAAGTCCGGGGTTTCCTCAGTGGACTTGGTGGTCGAGGCCGCCACGGAGAATTTGGATATCAAACTCAAGATTTTTAAGGACTTGGATGGAATCTGCAAAGCAGAAACCATTTTGGCCACGAACACCTCATCCATCTCCATTACACAGATCGGTGCGGCCACCCAACGTCCGGACAAGGTCATTGGGATGCACTTTATGAATCCGGTTCCCATCATGAAATTGGTGGAAATCATCCGTGGATACAACACTTCTGATGCTGTGACAAAAACTATTATGGAGCTTTCCCAAAAGTTGGGAAAAACCCCAACCGAGGTGAACGATTATCCCGGGTTTGTGGCCAATCGTATTCTTATGCCCATGATCAATGAAGCTATTGAAACCCTATATAATGGCGTGGCCGGTGTTCAAGAAATAGACACGGTGATGAAACTGGGCATGGCCCACCCAATGGGTCCTCTGCAATTGGCCGATTTTATTGGGCTCGATGTATGCCTCTCCATTTTGAACGTGATGTACGATGGGTTCAAAAACCCAAAATATGCCCCTTGTCCCCTATTGGTGAATATGGTCATGGCCGGAAAATGGGGTGTAAAATCAGGTGAAGGTTTTTACGATTATTCCGAGTCCAGAAAAGCGGAGCATGTTTCTGTGCAATTCAAATAGATTTGCATGGCCCTTGTAAAACCCTTTAAGGCCATAAGGCCCACCAAGGACAAAGTCTCCTTTGTGGCATCGCGTTCGTACGAGGAGTATTCCAAAGATGAGCTGAAATCGGTATTGAAATACAATCCGCTTTCCTTTCTACATATCATCAATCCCGGGTTTAAGTTTGATAAGAGCATTACTGGAAAAGAGCGGTTTCGATTGGTGCACAATCGTTATTTGGAATTTTTGGAGGAACACATTTTCCAAAAAGACGACCAAGCGTGTTTTTACCTCTATCAAATTGAAAAAGATGATTTCACAAGTTTAGGGTTCTTTTGCGCTTGTAGCGTCATGGATTATCGTACGGATGTCATCAAAAAGCATGAGGATACCATCCAACACCGGGAGCGGCTTTTTGCCGACTATCTACATGCCGTAGGTTTCAATGCGGAACCCGTTTTGATGACCTACAAAGATGATGACCAAATCCATGGGGTTTTTCAAAAAGAAATCCAACAACAGCCTGAATTCGATTTTTCCACCCCGGATAGGGTGGGCCACAAGCTTTGGAAGATATCCGACCCAAAAACCATTGCAAAGATTGAGGCGATTTTTGCCCAGAAAGAAGCCCTGTACATTGCTGACGGGCATCATCGCAGCGCTTCTTCCAATCTTTTGGCCCAAAAAATGGAGCAACAGAAAAAGACCAATGACCCTAATGGCTCCTATAATTTTTTTATGGCGTACCTCATTCCAGAGTCGCACATTAAAATCCATGGGTTCAATCGCATGGTGAAAGACTTGAACGGTCTTACCCCAAAGGAGTTCTTGATCAAATTGGATGGGTATTTTCGAATTGAAAAGCAGAAGGATGGATTCCACAGACCTACCAAAAAACATCATTTCTGCATGTATTTGGATGGCGGGTTTTATTCACTCTACCTCAGAAGGACCAACTATACCTTCACAGATGCCTTGAGCAAACTGGACACCCAAATTCTATGTAAGACCATTTTGGAACCTATTTTGGGGATAAGGGATTTCCGGAACGACCAACGCATTTCTTATGGTCATGGCAAGGGCAGTCCCATTGCGATGAAGGAAAGTGTGGATGAGGGGAAATTTGCGGTGGGATTTAGTATGATGCCCATAACCATAGAGGAAATCAAGGCCATTGCCGATGCCGGTTTGGTGATGCCCCCAAAGAGTACATACATTGAGCCTAAACTTCGGAGTGGTTTGGCAATTTATGCGTTTTGAAGGAGGCAAGACGCAGCCACCTGTTGGTCAAAAGACAATTTGGTTTCACAAAACCCAAAAAAATGTTTAAATTAGTCCACAGGTAACCTTCATTGTTTGCCCAACATTCTTTTAATCGACCTCATTTAATTTATCGTTTAACCAAATTGATTCATTATGAGTAAGATTATCATTTTGTTTGCCGCAACTATTTTACCGGCCACAAGTGCCCTTCATGGGCAAATTTCCAAAGAAGAAGTCCAGGATTTTTCACAAAAACATCCCGTATCAAGCGTGAAGCATGTTTTCATTGAACGTGGTGTTTTTGGCCACAAAAATCAAAGCAATGGTAAAGTCGAGTTTGTTAAGAACACCATTGACTTTGACCAAAAGTCCACAAAAATTGAAGCTTTGGAAAATTCAATTCGCATTGTTGATGGTACCGGTAAAGAAACCGTGGTTTCCAATAACCGGGTCATGTATATCCACTATCAGCCAGAGAGTGATAAATTCTATTCGAATATTTGTATTAAGTTGGCAGATTAGACTCTTGCCAATAAAGAGTCACAATGCAATCTTAATGAGTAAAGGATGTCCAATTGGACATCCTTTGTTAATTTTGCCAACATGTCAATAACAGAAAATCTCAATCGATTAAAAACCGACCTTCAAGATTCCGTAACCTTGGTAGCAGTTTCCAAAACCAAGCCCAATGAAGCCATATTGGAAGCCTATGAGGCCGGACAACGGGTATTTGGTGAAAACAAAGTACAGGAAATGACCCAAAAGTGGGAAACACTTCCCAAGGACATTGAGTGGCATATGATTGGCCATTTGCAGCGCAATAAGGTAAAATACATGGCCGAATTCGTCTCCTTGATCCATGGTGTGGACAGTCTTCGGTTGTTGCAGGAAATCAACAAACAGGCCCAAAAGCACCACCGGGTCATCCCTTGTCTGCTACAAATGCACATTGCGGAAGAGGACACCAAATTTGGACTGGACGAATCGGAGTTGCAAGAACTTGTGCAATCCGAAACCTTCAAAGCCATGGAAAATATAAAGATTGTAGGATTGATGGGTATGGCCACCTATACTTCGGATGAAACACAGATTCGGAAGGAATTTGCCCATCTCAAGGTAATTTTTGACACCCTTAAGCAAGAGCTTTCCGGTATTTCGGTGCTCTCCATGGGCATGAGCGGGGATTACAACCTGGCCATTGAGGAAGGAAGCACCATGGTACGTATTGGAAGTAGTATCTTTGGAACCAGAAACTATTCATAAAACAGCAAAGCAGTTTCATGTACGCCATACTCGATATTGAAAGTACCGGAGGAAAATACAATGAGGAAGGTATCATGGAAATTGCCATCCACCGGTTTGATGGGCACCAAGTGGTGGACAAATTCATCTGCTTGATCAATCCAGAACGGGAAATCCAGCCCTTTGTCTCCAAGCTAACGGGAATCAACAATAAAATGCTTCGTTCCGCCCCAAAATTCCATGAGGTGGCCAAACGAATCGTGGAAATTACGGAAGGGACCATCTTGGTGGCCCATAACGCCCAATTTGATTATCGTATCCTAAGGACGGAATTCAGGCGTTTGGGATACGACTATCAGCGAAAAACCTTGTGTACGGTAGATCTGTCCCAAAAATTGATTCCCGATGCAGAATCGCACAGCTTGGGGAAATTGGCACGTTCCCTCGGGATTCCCATGAGCGACCGTCACCGGGCCAATGGAGATGCCATTGCTACCGTTAAACTTTTTAAGCTGTTGTTGAACAAGGATTCCGATAAGGGCATCATCAAAGAGGTCATTCGCGAAGCGGCCCATGGCGAACTCTCCCCCAACCAACTGGATATGGTTGTTTCACTGCCCTCTGAAACTGGGGTATATTACATGCACGACAAAGAGGGGGATATTATTTTTCTGGGAAAGACCACAAACATCAAAAAAAGGGTCAACCAACATTTTACCAATGTGGGAGGTCTGGCCCGGAAACTCCAAAAGGAGACCAAAAGAGTGTCGTACGAGCCTACGGGCAGCGAATTGATCGCCCTCTTGAAGGAGTACCAAGAACTACGGAAGACCAACCCGCGACATAACGGCAACAAGAAACGGAAACTCTTTTCCCATGTGGTAAGCTTCAACCAAAATGGTTCAGGGCATATTACTTTGGGTATCGAAAATGGCACTTCCCAAGCCACCCAAAAGATACGGTTCAACGGAGTTGCCTCCGCCAAGAGTTTTTTGGATCGGATACAGTCCGAGTTTGACCTCTGCCCCTCTTCCTTAGATAAAAAAGCAGGGGGCGGTGACACCAAGGAAACCATACACAACTGCAATGAAAAGGCCTCTTCTGCCTTCAACACCTATAGCATACACAACAAGGACGTGGTGCTTGTGGACCGAGGCAGGGAAACTGGGGAACGCAGTTTCATTCTTATCAAAAATGGTCAACTTCAAGGTTTTGGATATGTGGAGCTGAATCATCAAATGAATAATATTCATATATTGGAATCCATAATGACGACCATGCCGAGTGATGAAAACACCACATTTATCATTGAATCTTATTTACGGAAGAACCATAGGATCAAAACCATAGCGTTAACCCCTTCGCCTTGAAAGAACAGAATGAACAGCCCAGTTGGAGAATGAAACTTCATGAAATCATCTATGAAGCGGATACCCCGATGGGAAGATTGTTCGACATCGCCCTCTTCTTTTTGATCATTCTTAGCGTAATCTTGGTAATGCTGGAAAGCGTAGAGAGCATTGACCAGCACTACCACAAAACACTCCTGACCTTGGAGTGGGGTGTCACCATCTTCTTTACTTTGGAATACATCGCCCGTGTCATCAGTATAAAAAAACCATGGAAGTATATCTTCAGTTTTTACGGCATCATCGACTTTATTTCCACTATACCTTTATACATCAGCTATATTTTGGCGGGCTCGCAAGTACTTTTGGCCGTACGGGCATTTCGCCTATTACGTATTTTCCGGATCTTAAAATTGGTTAAGTTCATTGGGGAGGCCTCACAGCTGCAATCGGCCTTAAAGGCCAGTCGTACCAAGATTGCCGTTTTTATTTATGTAGTACTGATCCTCTCGGTCATATTGGGCACTTTAATGTACCTTATTGAAGGGGATGAGGCTGGTTTCACCAGTATTCCCCGTAGCATCTACTGGACCATTGTAACCCTGACCACTGTGGGCTATGGCGACATTGCACCGCAGACCAGCTTAGGGCAGTTTCTGGCCACCGTAATCATGATTTTGGGTTATGGCATTATTGCTGTGCCCACGGGGATTGTCACCGCTGAGTTTTCCCGCGGTAAAAAGGGGCAGGCAGATGACCAAAACATGGTCCATGTAAACACCCAGGCGTGTCCCAGCTGTTCCGCAGAGGGGCATCGTGATGACGCCACGCATTGCTATAATTGTGGTCATTCGTTATGAGTTCCAAAGTACTGATAGCAGTGGTGGGACCCACGGCCATAGGAAAGACCGCCTTGGGAATCCTCTTGGCCAAACACTTTAAAAGCGAAATTGTTTCAGCGGATTCCAGACAATTTTTCAAAGAGATGGAAATCGGTACAGCTGTTCCCTCTTCCGAGGAATTGAATGCCGTTCCACACCATTTTATCCAACACAAAAGCATTTTCGAGCCTTATTCGGTAGGGGATTTTGAAAAAGAAGCCATTGCGTTGTTAGGCAGGCTGTTCCAAAAAATGGATGTGGCCATCATGGTAGGCGGAAGCGGATTGTATGTGGACGCCGTGGTCTCTGGTTTGGATGAATTCCCGGAAGTATCTCCCAAAACCCGCGAATCCCTTAATGAACAATTGGAAAAGGAGGGTTTAAAAAGTCTTCAGGACGAATTAAAAAAGAGAGATCCTGTCTATTATCGCATAGTAGACCTGGAAAATCCGCATCGCTTGATACGGGCACTGGAGGTTTGCATCACCGCCAACAAGCCCTATTCCTCCTTTTTGAACCAAAACAAACCCCAAAGAGCGTTCAAAACCCTGTATGTAGGCATTGAAGCACCACGGGAAACCATTTATGAACGTATCAACACCCGCGTTGACCTGATGATGGAGGCTGGATTATTGGAAGAAGCAAAAAAATTGCATCCCCACAAACATCTAAATGCGCTACAAACAGTTGGTTACAAAGAACTTTTTGAATATCTTGATGGACACTGTTCCTTGGAAATTGCCGTGTCCGAAATCAAAAAGAACACCAGACGCTTTGCTAAACGGCAATTGACTTGGTTACGAAAAAACGAAAACATACTCTGGGTGAACCACGATACAAAACCAACGGATATTCTTGCCGCGGTATCGGACCGATTAAAAAGCCTTCACCATGACCAAGACTAAGGTGCTTGTGGTCATGGGGGTCAGCGGTACGGGTAAAACCACCGTGGGCAAGCTGCTTTCGGAACAATTGGGGTATCCTTTTTTTGATGGGGATGACTTTCATCCCGAAAAAAATATAAAAAAAATGGCTTCGGGCAAGCCGTTGAATGATGACGACCGGAAAGGGTGGCTCCTAAAATTAAACCAATTAGCCTTGGAAAAACAAGATACGGGAGCTGTGATAGCTTGTTCGGCATTGAAAAAAACCTATCGTAGTCTCTTAAGGGCCGGCATGGGAAGTGGCATACAGTTCATCTACCTGAACGGCTCCTTTGATTTGGTCAAGTCACGTTTGCAAAACCGAAAAGACCATTTTATGCCCATCGCCCTATTAAAGACCCAATTTGAAGCCTTGGAACCTCCCTCCAAGGCCATTTCCGTATCCATAGCGCAAAAACCCGATTTAATTGTGCAAGAAGTCCTAAAACAGCTCAAATGACCGATACCAATTTGTTTATCGCCGTGATTGCAGGCATTGCCATTCTTCTTTTTTTGATTTTAAAGCTCCGTATACATGCTTTTATAGCACTCTTGATTGGGAGTATTGCCGTGGGATTGATTGCTGGATTGGATGCCAAGCAAATGATAGACACCATTCAAAAAGGGATGGGTGGCACACTTGGGTTTGTAGCCACAGTAGTGGGTCTGGGGGCCATTTTTGGAGGCATCTTGGAAGCATCTGGTGGTGCCAAGACCATTGCAGACTTCATGATTTCCAAATTTGGGTTGAAAAATGCCCCTGCCGCCATGGTCGTATCCGGTTTTTTGATTGCCATTCCTGTTTTCTTTGATGTGGCCTTTATTATTCTGGTGCCCATGATCTATGCCTTGCAACGAAAGACCGGGAAGTCCCTATTGCTATATGCCATTCCGCTTTTGGCCGGACTGGCAATAACCCATGCTTTCATCCCGCCTACTCCGGGACCCATTGCCGTAGCCGATATCATAGGAGTGGATTTGGGCTGGGTCATTTTAATGGGTTTTCTGGCTGGAATCCCCACGGCATTGATTGCGGGACTGGTCTTTGGAAAGTACATCTCCAAAAGAATATTCGTGGAAGCGCCAAAACAGATTGAGGACCAACAATCTGTTGAACTTCCCCCCATTGGTCAGACGCTATGGATCATAGGCCTTCCCATCGTATTGATTCTCACCAATACCTTGTTTTCAGCTGGGACGTTCAGGGTGGATGCATCCGTTTTGAACTTCATCTCTTTGGTGGGCCATCCTTTTTCAGCCTTGATCATTGCCAATTTGCTGGCATGGTATGTATTTGGTATCCGCAAAGGGTTTTCCAAAGATCAGCTTCTTAAGATATCGACCAAATCCTTGACACCGGCAGGGACCATTATACTGTTGACAGGTGCCGGAGGTGTCTTCAAACAGGTCCTGACCGATACTGGAGCTGGGGAACTTTTGGCCACATCATTGGGTAATGCCGGAATTCCAATTCTCATCTTCGCCTATATCAGTGCTGCCATTGTTCGGGTCATCCAAGGGTCTTCTACCGTAGCCATGATCACCGCCGCCGGATTGGTTTCCCCCTTACTGGTCAATACGGAGTTAAATTCTGTGGAGTTGGCCTGCATCGTCATCGCCATTGCCTCTGGTGCCAGTATTTTTTCCCATGTGAATGATAGCGGCTTTTGGTTGGTGGGACAGTACTTGGGTATTACAGAAAAGCAGACCTTCAGGTCTTGGACCGTCATGACCACTATTTTATCAGTTGTGGGGATGCTTTCCGTGTGCTTGGTATACTTGTTCGTATAAACCCCGGCAATTTTCAGCACAAAAAAAGCCGCCCAACGGACGGCTTTATAACTATTTAAAGATTTTTTCTTATTGATTTTCAGCCTTGATGACCAATCTGAATCCTTCTCCGTGAATGTTAAGGATTTCTACCGTATCATCACGTTTTAGATATTTTCTAAGCTTCGCGATATATACGTCCATACTTCGGGAAGTAAAATAATTATCGTCCCTCCAGATTTTGGTCAATGCCAATTCACGGGGCATTAAATCGTTTTCATGCAAAGCCAACAAACGCAAGAGTTCATTTTCCTTGGGAGATAGCTTAATAGGCTCTTCATCCTTGAATTTTAGAAACCGTAGCTTGGAATTCAAGTGGAAGTTTCCAATCTGGAACTCAAATTGCTTGCTGTCCGCTAAAGTGCTGGATGCCTTTCTTTGAAGTATGGCTTTAAGTTTCATCAACAACACCTCCGAATCAAAAGGCTTGTTCAGGTAATCGTCGGCACCGGCCTTATATCCCTTGAGTACATCTTCTTTCATGGTCTTGGCGGTAAGGAATATGATCGGAACGTTCTCATTCTTTTCACGGATTTCCTTGGCAAGGGTAAATCCATCTTTATAGGGCATCATCACATCCAAGATACAGACGTCATAATTGTCCTTTTTGAACTTTTCAAAACCTTCCATTCCGTTTTTGGCGAGAACCACATCAAAGTCGTTCATGGACAAATAATCCTTTAGGACAATCCCAAAATTTGGGTCGTCCTCCACCAATAATATCTTCTTTTTTTCTGTTTCCATAGTTTGCTTTTAAATTAGTGGGAGTTTTATGAAGAAGGTGCTTCCTTTTCCTTTTTCACTTTCTGCATAAACCTCGCCTTGATGGTCGTCTGTTATTCTTTTTACATAGGCCAATCCCAATCCATGGCCCTTTACGTTATGTATGTCACCGGTATGTTCCCGGTAAAATTTCTCAAAAACTTTTTTGAGTACGGCCTTGCTCATCCCCGCTCCTTGGTCCTCCACCTTGATGATGATATTATTTTTCACCACCTCAGTGTACACATCTATTTTAGGAGACTCTGGGGAGTATTTTATGGCATTGTCCAAAATGTTCACAATGACGTTGGTCATATGCATATCATTGGCCAAAATCTCTGACCTTTCCGCATCAAGATGGGCGTTCACATAACCTCCCCTATCTTGGACTATCAATTCAACGTGTGCAATGGCATCACCAATAATGTCGTGCATGTCTACCCTGTCCTTACTGATATCCAACTGGTTTTTCTCCAATTTGGATATGCGCAGCACATTTTCCACTTGGGCGTGCATACGCTTGTTCTCATCCCTGATCATCCCCAGATACCGCAATACTTTTTCCTTGTCCTCTATGGCTTTCGGGTTGCGAATGGCTTCCACGGCCAGATTGATGGTGGCAATGGGAGTCTTGAACTCATGGGTCATGTTGTTGATGAAATCCGATTTGATCTCGGATATCTGTTTTTGCCTTATCAACTGGTATATCGCACTGGAATACGCCACCAAAATCACCAAAGTGAATATCAAGGACAATAGAGCCATTCCCATTATGGAACTGAACAGGAACTTATCCATCTTAGGAAAAGTCAACAGTATTGAAAAATTGGTAAATCCTTCGCTGTCCTTGAAAATTGGGGCTTTATACATCTTGGTCCCGGAAAACTTGAACTTCTTGGACCTGATTTTGGTAGGGTAGCCTTGACTATACACCCCATACTCATAATCAATATCGATGTTTCTGTTTTTCAGCTCTTGACTCAACAAAAGTTCCAATTCTTTGTTGGATATCCTTTTGTGAATGGGTCTGGTCTTGGCATATTCCATAAAGACATCTTCCCATGCCGCCTTGTCGATTTTGGAGAGTCCACCAATTTTTTCCGCCCTCTGAATGGGGGTCAAACTATAACTCTTTCCATCCAATCCATATTCTTCCTTAAATATGGCCTTGGTACGCTTGCTGGTATAGTTCCTAAACGTAGTGGTATCTTCCTCTCCGCCTATGTTATCAAAGAACGTAGATGTTATATTGTAATCTTCCTCAAGGATTCCGTGGGAATAAAAAAGAATCTCATCAGAGTTTAAATCCCTGTCCACGAACAAAAAATTCCTGAACTGGGTACTTTTGGGCTGACCAATACTATCCACAAGTGAAGCCAAACGATCGGAATAGTCCTTCATCTCCTTCATCTCCACCCTACTGGCCACTTTGTCCAATATATCCGTGACTGTCCTTGAAAATTGTTCTTCCTTGTCGTTTATGGATGTCCGTATCCAATACACCTGAACGAATATGATCCCCACCAGGGACATACTCATAAGAATGACGAGAAGAACGAATAGCTTCTTGTTCATTGGGTCAAAATTAAATATTTAACATTTAGACCTTTGGCCGTTTAACCTAACCTTAACAAAAATGTTAAAATTATGAAGAGCTCAAGGCTACAAGTCTGGCGTGAAGTTCTCCAACCTTGTTCTTTGTGGTTTCCAAATCTGTATTTACGATACAAAAATGAGCTAGGTCTAACTTTTGGGCATCCTCCATTTGGTTTTTCATCCGCTCCAGTACTTGCCCTTCGGAAACCCCGTCCCGTTCCATGACCCGCTGCAATCTCATATCCAACGGAGCAGTCACCAAAACAACAAAATCATATTGGTCTTGGGAGCCATTCTCAAAAATAAGCGCAGTTTCCTGAATAACATATGGAGCCTTCTGCATATCCGACCAATCCAAAAAATGCTTCCGGACCGCGGGGTGCACTATCCCATTCAATTGCTCCAACAATACGGAATCGTTAAACACCTTATGGGCAATGAACAACCTATTGAGCATATCTTCTTGGTATGCATCCTCACCGAGTAGATCTATGATCTTTTCCTTCAATTCTTTTGAGGAGTGCATCAACTTTTTGGCCTCAAGGTCCGAATCATAGACCGGAACACCCAAATCCATGAACATTTTCGCCACGGTGCTTTTTCCACTTCCTATACCTCCTGTAAGCCCAACTATCTTCATTCCTGTTCCAATACAAAGTTCACCGAGGGTTCCTGTAGTTTAACATCGTACACATTTTCTGGGCTTTTGCTCAATCTAAGAAAGAGTGTGTTCTTATCCGTCCCATTCAACTGCCCATAATCCGCAGTAACCCCAAAGTCATTGAGGGACAGCTCTTTTAATCGGTCCACAGTGGCCTTACAAAGTACCGTTACCACATTGGGAAAGGTTTTTACCTGATACCCTTCGGGCAGATTCACTACTTGAACGGGCACCTGAAACACTTTCTCGGAGAACCGCACCACCTTTCCCGAGACATTGACCCTTCCATTGGAGAAAATGGTATTGTCCAATCCCTTGGGGAAAATCAAAGGGACTTCCCTTGAAAAGTCAGCCGATAGGTTTGCCAGTTGAAGAGGTCCCGTTACAATGGACTTCAAAGTGTCCACTTCATTTCCCGGACCCTTGACCACCACATGATTTGGGGTGATTTCCAACGCTCCGTCCAATATGTAGTTTTGTTCAAATTGAAGGCTTACATCCGCTTTTATGGGCACTTCCCTGGACACCACTTGATAAAGGTCGACCTTCAATTGATTCCGCCCCAAATCCATAAGTGAAATGTTTTGGGACAACTGTTGCTCTATCTGTTTTTTTAGAGTAGCCTCGGTCAGCACATAATTCCCATTTTGATGTGTCACTTGGGATACATCCAAATCGATACGCTTCTTGAAAAAATTAAAGTACAAAAACTGAAACCCACTGGTCTTCAACTTGGCCTCCAGGGTGTTTTCCGAATTCTTGCCCAACAAAAGTGTATCGGGAAGGTTTCTGTAGTTGATGGTAAAATCGGCCCTGGATTCATAGGATTCAGACAGATTGCTGAGAAACCAAGCCAAAAAAGAGCACAGCAAAAACAGTGAAAACACTTTCACTTTTCTTTGATTGAGGCCGTGCAATAGTTTTTTGAACACTTTTTACTTCTTCTTAAAAAACAGCTTTGGAAACAATTCCTCAGGTTCCTTCTTACTAAATGTAAGCAAGATTGTGGACTTGAAAAAACCTATTCCATATCCTGTAAACTGTGTCAACGCCGCAAATAGGGCCAAAATAGCCACTTTTAGGTTCGCGTTCTTGAGCAAGGCATCAACAAACAGCAGTAAAAAATAGAAGCCGTACAACACCAATGGCAGTAAAACTCCCATCAAGGCCAATACAAGGGATACACAGAGTCCCAACATAAAAAAAGTGGGAAACCAATAGGTTGGACGGGCCGTGCCCGGATGCCAAAGGTTCAAAATGGGGCGCACCATTCCAAACTTGTTCACTTGAATGTAGAATTTGTTCCAGTCAATACGTCTTTTGTGGTACACATAAGCATGGGGAAACAAACGGGTATCGAATCCAGCCTTCCAAATCCGAAAGGTCAAATCTGGGTCTTCCCCGGGATGGATACGTCCAAATCCTCCCGCTTTTTCAAAAGCTTCCTTGGAAATTCCCATATTGAAGCTACGCGGTTGGAACTTTCCCACGGACTTTTTCCCACCACGGATGCCCCCGGTGGTAAAAAACGATGTCATTACGTAGTTGATGGCTTTTTGTACCGTGGTAAACGATGCGTCCGCAGCATCGGGGCCGCCAAAACAGTGTACAAATTCCCTCTCGAGCTCTTTATCCACTTCTGTGAGGTACTGCTTGGGCAAAATACAATCTGAATCCAAGATGATATAGTAATTCCCTTTGGCCTTTTGCATACCAAAGTTACGGGAGTCCCCCGGCCCTGAATTCTCTTTGTAATAGTAGGAAATGGCTAGGGCATCCTGAAAAGTCCTTACCACATCCTCAGAACTTTCCGAAGAGCCATCCTCGACGATGACCACCTCAAAATCTTTCTGAAAAGTCTGTTCGGAAAGGCTTTCCAACAACTCCCGAATTTCGTCGGGCCTGTTGTACACGGGAACCACTATGGAGAAAAGAGTGTTCATAAAAGTATTGATGTCAGTTCGAGCGCAGTCGAGAACGCTTTAAAAATCCTGAATACGTAATATACATCTCGACTGCGCTCGATGTGACAACCGAAAACCTCTTTGGTCTAGGTTAGTTACTTGGTAAATTCATCGATTACCTCTTGGCTTACCCCTGTGTTGGAGAACCCTCCATCATGGAAGAGGTTCTGCATGGTCACCTTCTTGGTGAGATCAGAAAAGAGACTCACGGTATAATTGGCACAATCATCGGCCGAAGCGTTACCCAAGGGCGACATTTTTTCGGCATAGTTGATAAAACCATCAAATCCTTTCACTCCTTGTCCGGCCGTAGTGGGCGTAGGAGACTGTGAAATGGTGTTTACCCTTACTTTTTTCTCTTTCCCGAAGAAATAGCCAAAACTTCTGGCCACTGATTCCAGATAGGCCTTGTTATCGGCCATGTCATTATAATCTGGGAAAGTCCGTTGGGCCGCCATATAGGTAAGGGCCACTACACTACCCCATTCGTTCATGGCATCGGCCTTGTAAAGACTCTGCATCACTTTATGGAAAGAAAGCGCTGAAACGTCCCAGCCCTTTGCCGTGAAATCGTAGTTCTCATCGGTGTAATGCTTTCCTTTGCGCACGTTCACGGACATTCCTATGGAATGAAGTACGAAATCCAATTTTCCGCCCAAGATTTCCGTAGCCTTTTCCACAAGGTTGTTCAAATCCTCCTCATTGGTGGCATCGGCAGGGATAATCTCTGAATTGGTCTTCGCCGCCAATTCCTTGATCTGTCCCATTCGCATGGCAATGGGTGCGTTGGTCAGTACAAATGTACCGCCTTCCTCGTGCACACGCTCTGCGGTTTTCCAAGCGATGGAATTCTCATCCAAAGCTCCAAAAATAATTCCTCTTTTTCCTTTTAAAAGATTATACGCCATAGGTGTTTTGCTATTGTTGGTTCTGCGACAAAGATATTTATTCTATTTTGAAGTTTTGTGCTTTTTGGCCAAATGTATGGTCTATACCCTTACTGCAAAAGCTGCCTTGCATGGGCCAAGGCCGATTCGGACAGGGACTTGCCTCCCAACATCTCGGCCAATTCCTGGACACGTTCGTCAACACTGAGCTTTTTCATTTGGGTACTGGTACTCCCCTCCTGCTCTTCCTTGAACACTTTAAATTGATGCTGGCCCTTTGAGGCCACTTGGGGCAAGTGGGTGATGGAAAATACCTGCATGGTCTTGCTCATCTGTTGCATGATCTCTCCCATTTTGTTTGAAATTTCCCCGGAAACCCCCGTGTCGATTTCATCGAACATCATGGTGGGCAATTGTTCGTAAGTGGCCAAAATGGACTTTATGGTGAGCATGATCCGGGACAGTTCCCCGCCTGAAGCTACCTTTTTCAATTCTCCGTAGTTCGAACCCTTATTGGCCGAGAACAAAAAGACCAAATCGTCCTTGCCGTTTGCTTTGAAGGTTTCGGTCGGATTTACCTCAATCTTAAAACTTGCTGAAGGCATACCCAAGTCGGACAGGTTCTCTTGCAACATATCTTTAAGTTGCGGAATGACCGATTGCCGGGCCTTACTTATTTTTCCGGCCCAATCATCCACTTGTTTGGTGATTTGGGCAACCTCTGCCCTTTTGGCTTCAATGTTTGCCTCAATATTGGCGACCGCCTCTACTTTTTGGGACAGTTCTTCCCGTATGGCGATAAGTTCTTCCACAGTAGCCGCATGGTGCTTTTTCTGCAGATCGTACAACTGCTGTAATTGTCCATTGACGGTTTCCAAACGCTCCGGATTGGCCTCCACGGCATCCTTCATGCTTTCCAACTCCGTGGCAATATCATCGGTCTCAATAAAGACGGATTGTATCCTATCGTTAAGGGATGCATAGGCGGAACCAAAACCTGACAGGCTTTGAAAGGCCCGTTTCAAATCGGCCAAACGTCCCAAAATCCCCAGTTGTTCCTCATTCAATAGCTGGTATCCGGCCGCCAGTTGCTCCATGATCTGCTCTACATTGCTCAACTGCTCGTATTCATCCTCCAGCTCTTCCTGCATTCCAAGTTTTAACTTGGCTGCTTCCAATTCTTGTAATAGAAAGCTATTGTACTCGTGCTCCTTATCGGCATTGGATTGAAAATCCTCCAATTCCCGTAATTCTTTTGAAGCCTTGGTATGTTGGCCCAAATGGACCTTGTATTGCTGTAGGTTTTCTGAATTTGCCGCGAGTGCATCCACCACCTTCAATTGAAAATCGTTTTCCGTTAAACGGAGGGTCTGGTGCTGGGAATGCACATCCACCAACCGATCGCCCAATGCTTTGAGCACATCCAAAGTAACCGGGGTATCATTGACAAAAGCCCTTGACTTACCGCTGGGCAAAATCTCCCTACGCACAATGGTCCTGTCCTCATAGTCCAAATCATTTTCCGTAAAAAAAGGCTTCAATCCATATTTGGAGATGTCGAATTCTGCCTCGATCACACATTTCTGCTCCGTGTTTTTGAGCGAAGACAAATCGGCCCGTTTGCCCAAAACCAAGGAAAGACCTCCCAACAAAATAGATTTCCCTGCCCCTGTCTCCCCAGTAATGGTGGTGAAACCATTGGAAAAGGTGACATTGACGTCGTCAATCAAAGCGTAGTTTTGGATGGAAAGATTTGCTAGCAAATTGGAATATTTTCTCCGTAAAGATAAATGTCTTTGGAGAACTGCGCTAGTAATTTATTTCGTTCCAGGTATTGGAATAAAATGGGGCCACTTTGTTCAAGGTTTCCTTGAGCTTTACAATATCGATCTTGGGACCATCGGAAAAGATATTTTGGATTTCCTCCGATTTGGCATCGAAGAAAGTCTGGATCAAGAAGGCATTGGGGCGTCTTTTGATCAAGGTCTCGAACAAACGAAGACTCCCAGCGATCACCTGCTTTCCGGTGCTGTTGTTGTCCCCAAGGATATCCAGTCCCTTTCTATGGTAATTGTACATGGCAATACGGTATTCCCGGAACGAATTGCCCATAAGGTTGTCCACCAACTCAAAACGGGTCCGTTCCCCAGTTTCCTGGCTCCATCCGCTGTAGTTGGAACCCTGCGCCTGGGTAACAATGTTTTGGGCCTTTCGGTAATGGTCACTTCCTCCTTCCAAGGAAAATGTATCGGCATCCAAGCCCAGGACCACATAGACGTAGTATGAGATGACTCCTACCAAGTTGGAATCGAACACATTGGGGTTGTACACTAACGGTTGAAATTCTTGGTACTGGAAATTAAAAGCATCGTCCTTGTAATTAAAAACCGGGCTTTCATAGGATGTATTGAAAACCGGACGGGAGGACTGTATCTGGATATTGGCCTCAAAACGATCGGATTCGTACTGGGTCACCGTAATGAACATCCGGGCACTGACCCTTTCGTTCTCCCGATAGACCCTATTGGTCCACTTGGTGTTGTTCACAAAATCATTCAATGAACGTTCCAATGTCCTAAAAATCTGTTGATTGGTCTGACCCACTTGGTCCGAATTGACGGTAATTACGCAATTGAGTTCCTGCGCGGAAACCGCCAAAGAAACAAATAGAAAAAAAGTGGACACTAATATGTTACGCATGGATCGCTGCAATGATTTCTTCCCAAATATCCGAGGCCACTTCGGGCTTCGTCTTCAATCCAAACGTTTTTATCCCCAAATTCTTATCAATGAAGGTAATTTTATTGGTGGCCCCACCAAAACCTGCCCCATCATCCTTCAGGGAGTTCAATATAATGGCATCAAGATTCTTGCGCTGCAGTTTGCCTTTGGCATTGTCAAGTTCATTTTCCGTCTCCAAGGCAAATCCGACCAAAAACTGATGGATCTTGCTTTCTCCCAATGAAAGAAGAATATCCGGATTCCGCTCCAATTCAATATGCAAATCGCCTTCCTTCTTTTTCATTTTCTCTTTGACCACATGCTTGGGGCGATAGTCGGCCACGGCCGCCGCACAAATGGCAATATCGGTTTTGGCATAGTGTTCATGGCAGGCATCGTACATTTCTTGGGCCGAAGTGATTCTTATCAATGTAACAGAAGGGTGCTCTATGGACAGATTCGTAGGCCCGGAGACCAAAATTACCTCTGCTCCCAAATCGGCCGCTTTCTTGGCCAGTTCAAAACCCATGGTCCCGGAAGATCGGTTACCCAAAAAGCGTACAGGGTCCAAAGCTTCGTGGGTAGGCCCTGCCGTGATGAGTACTTTCTTTCCGCTAAGGGGCAGTCCTTCGGCCAAATGGTTTTGAAGAAAACTTACAATGTTTTCTGGTTCCGCCATACGGCCTTCACCATGCAATCCGCTAGCCAGTTCCCCAGACTCAGCCGGAATAAGGATGTTCCCAAATGACTCCAATTTTTCAATGGAAGCTTTGGTAGAAGGGTGCTGATACATGTCCAAATCCATGGCCGGGGCATAGTACACCGGACATTTAGCAGATAGATAGGTGGCCAAAAGCAGATTGTCGCATACCCCATTGGCCATTTTGGAAAGGGTATTTGCCGTTGCAGGGGCTATGAGCATAATATCGGCCCACAGACCGAGCTCCACATGGTTGTTCCATGAGATACTGTCATCTTCCTCATTGACGAAATCGGTGAGCGCCGGATTTTTGGACAAGGTGGATAGCGTAAGGGGAGAAACAAAAGAGCCGGCACTCTGGGTCATCACTATTTTGACCTGGGCACCAGCTTTTATCAATAACCTGACCAGAAATGTGGTCTTATAGGCGGCAATTCCCCCGGTAATACCTAAAAGGATATTTTTACCGCCCAACATTTCTTAGGCGTCTTTCTCTGTATTCCTGTAGTAGATTTTGTCTTCCAACCACTCCAATACGGCCAAGGCATGTGGTTTTGGCAATTTTTCGTAGAACTTGGAAACCTCGATCTGCTCCTTGTTCTCAAAAACCTCTTCCAAGCTATCGCTGTAAGTGGCGAACTCCTCCAACTTTTCCAACAATTCCTTTTTGATCTCGGAATTGATCTGGATGGCACGTTTGGAAGCTATGGAAATGGCTTCATAAATGTTCCCGGTCTTGTCATCGAACTCATTTCTGTTCAAGGTCACTGTGGAAACCGGGGCTTTTGTATTTTTCAAATCTTGCATGTGCAACTGTTTTAAAAAACTATTTATTTGGAATCGGAAATAACGGTAACTGCGCTCAACTCCTTTTGAATCTTATCGGATAAATCGTCCGCTTTCTTCTTAAACTTTGATTCAGGATAGTAGCGCAATAGATTTTTATACGAATCAAGAGCGTCTCTTAGACGCTCTTCTTTTTTATTGTCCACACTGTTCAGGGCCAATGTGGCTGTAGCTTCGATACGGTAGTACAATGCCTCTTCCCTGTATATGGAACCTGGATTGTCCGAAACAAAGTTATCCAATGCGGTAATCGCGGAAACCAATATGGAATAATCCCAAGCACCCAATTTATTGAACTGTTTGGCAATCTCTATCTGTTTTTTCTCCTTTTTGGAGGTCAACTCCTTGGCCATGGTATTGGCCTCTTCAAAATGTTCCGATTCCGGATAGGTATTGATGAAGGTCTGGAGTTTGGCCAAGGCCTTATCGGTATCCGTCTGGTCCAAGGAATAGGCCGGGGAAAGCATGTAATAGCTTTTAGCCCCCATAAAACTGGCCTCCTGTATCTTTTCGCTCTTGGGATAGGATTTCATGAAACGTTCAAACTGATACCCCGAAAGATAATAGTCCTTGTTCTGGAAGTAGCTGTCGGCGAAAAAGAACATCACCCTTTCACCTTGTGGTCTTCCCACATACTTTGGGGCAATCTGCTCAAACAATCGGACGGCTCTTTTATAGTCGCCTTCCTCATAGAGTTTTTCGGCCATGTCATATTTGGTCTTTACGTCCTCATTTTTAAGCGCTTTTTGATACTCGCTACAGGACGAAAGAAAAACTATCGCAAACAGAAAAGGGAGAATGGACCTCATTTTCAAAAACATTTTGCAAAATTAGTGATAATGAACGGATTTAAAAAAAGAATTTGGTACCCAAAAGTAAGGGGTACCATGGCCACTCACCAAGGTTTTGGGCAACTTTTAACTTTATTTAGGCATGGGCCGTGTCCATTGCCCGTAAAAAAGTACCGATTCTGGTCTTGAGCGAAGCTGTGGCATCCACCAAGGGCAAGCGTACCGTAGACCCGCAAAGCCCAAGGCTTTCAAAGACACTTTTTATCCCGGCAGGGTTACCTTCCTCAAAAATAAGCTGCATCAAAGGCAACAGGCTGTGGTGAATTTGATAGGCCTCATCCACACTCTCCTCCAACCCAAGGTTGATCATTTTGGAAAATTGACCGGGCAATCCCTGTCCCAAAACAGAGATCACGCCTGCGCCACCCGCCAAAACGGTAGGCAATGCCGTAAAGTCATCCCCAGAGATAACCATGAAGTCCTCAGGCTTTCCTTTGATGATCTTATCGATCTGCACCATATCTCCACAAGCTTCCTTGATGCCAATAATATTGGGAACATCATGGGCCAGTCGCAATGTGATCTCCGGCAACATGTTGCTTCCTGTTCGGGAGGGTACGTTGTATAGTATGATAGGTTTTGGGGAAGCTTTTGCTATGGCCTTGAAATGTTGATAGATACCTTCCTGGGTAGGTTTGTTGTAATACGGGGAAACGGACAGTATGGCATCAAAATCGGATAGGTCAAGGGTACTCAATTCCTCCGCAACCGCAGCGGTGTTGTTTCCCCCCACTCCCAATACCAAGGGCAATCTCCCCGCATTGGTACGCACTACAACATCCATGGCCAAAAGTTTATCGGCCTTGGACAAGGTAGCGGATTCCCCCGTGGTCCCCATGACCACAAGATAGTCTACCCCACCTTGGATATTGTGCTCCACAATCTGCTCCAAGGCGTTCACATCAACCGAAAAATCTTCTGTAAAGGGGGTTACCAAAGCAACTCCCGTTCCTACCAACTGTTCCATTACAATTCTTTTAGAACCTTCAAGTATTTTTTTAACTCTCCTTTGAACAACTCAAAATCCTTCAAAGGTGTACTCAAGATCAAATCATTGACTTTGGGGTCTTGGGTTCCCAAACCTACTTTTAATCGGGCTTGGGCCTTTACGGACAACAACTTCATCATGAGGTTGTCCTCCTCATAATAATTGATCAACATATCATATTCCCTTCCCAAAAACTCCAGAACATAACCGTTCTCTATTTGTCCTTTCCATCCCAAATCCCTATCGCAATACATTTGAATGGCATAAGGGGAGCTTTTGTCGTATTCCCGTTTGTATCCAATGATCTTTATGGCATTGGGTTTTAGGGAATATTCACCGATCAACTCATAAAAGGCCTCTGCATTCTGGAAATTATCGGCATCCACTATACAGCCTATGCTGGTAATTCCCTTTTCCCGATTTACGGGAACAGGAGGTTTTTCCATTTCCTCCTTTAAATATTTAAGCCCTGATTTAACCTTAAATTTATCTTGGAGCCCCTTTATAAACATAATTTTATGCATTTTTACAAAGGTAAATATTCTACCAAGACTACATGACAAAGATACGCAGGTGAGTGTTTTAAAATTAAAACAGTTTGTTATATTTATAACATTATGTTCTGTGGTTTCCTGCAAAGAGGGACCTCAGCAACTTTCAAAAATTGAAGGGAAACAGCTTCCCATCAATGCTTCATTGGAGGAAGTGGATTCCATTACGTCCTTTGTTGCCCCGTTCAGAAACCGGATAAACGAAGTGCTCGACAGCACCCTGGCCTATGCCCCCAAACCTTTTTTGTTGGATGATGGCAAACGCAATACCTCCATGGGCAACCTTATGGCCGACATTGTTTTTGAGGAAGCCGCACCCCTATTCAAATCCAGAACGGGTAATGATCTGGATTTTGTGGTCCTCAACTACGGCGGGGTCCGTTCCATAATTTCCGAAGGAAATGTGAGCGCCCGTAATGCCTATGAGGTCATGCCGTTTGAAAACCGGATTGCCATTGTGGAAATGAGTGGTTCGGCAGTGCGGGAACTTATTTCCTTTTTGATCAATGCTACCCGAAGGCATCCTTTTTCGGGTATGCAGATTGTTTTGGACAAAAAGGGCGGTTTGGAATCCGTGAACATCCAAGGCATGCCCTTTGATGAAACCCGGACCTATTTTGTGGGCACCTCGGACTATCTGGTGCAGGGTGGGCCCAGTATTGGTTTTTTTAAGGACACTATCTCCACAACCGATATTGATTACTACCTCCGCAATGCCATCATTGACCATTTTAGAAAAGTGGATACCTTGAATGCTGTGGTCGACGATAGATTTATACAATTGGATTAAATGAAACGAAGGGACTTTATCACCAACACGGCTGCCGCATCCACTTTGGTGGGTATGGGCGGACTGGGACTTAGCTCCTGTTCCAACCTTGGCGAAAAAAAAATCACCATTCTCCATACCAATGATGTGCACAGCCACATAGACCCCTTTCCTTCCTCCCACTCCCAATATCCCAACTTGGGCGGGGTGGCAAGACGAGCGACTTTGGTGGAGCAGATTCGCAATGAGAATCCCAACACCTTGCTTTTTGATGCCGGGGATATCTTTCAAGGCACGCCCTATTTCAATTTTTATGGGGGCGAGCTGGAGTTTAAATTGATGAGCAAGCTCAAGTATGACGCCGCCACCATTGGCAACCACGATTTTGACAATGGCGTGGACGGACTGTTGGCCCAAATGCCCTATGCTTCATTTGAAATGCTATCGGCCAACTATGATTTTTCCAACACGGTACTGGACGGCTATGTGAAACCTTACAAAACCTATGTAGTGGATGACATCAAAATTGGGGTATATGGCCTCGGCATTGCCTTGGACGGACTGGTGACCAAACGTCTCTATAAAGAAACCCGATATTTGGACCCGTTTGAAATGGCCTCGGACATGGAACGCCAACTCAAGGAAGAGGAACAGTGCGACCTTATCATCTGTTTGTCCCACTTGGGGTACGATTATGAAAATCCACAACGCCCTTCCGATACGCAATTGGCACAACGCACCCGCCACACCCAATTGATCATTGGTGGCCACACCCATACCTTTTTGGAAAAACCCGATGTCCGCATCAACCAAAATGGGGATTCCGTACTGGTGAACCAAGTAGGCTGTTATGGCTTAAATGTGGGCCGAATCGATTTTTATTTTGATGCCACTAAAAAGGCTACGGCTCAAGGAGTGAGTATTTCCGTTTAGGTTTCCAATGACCAATTGGCAATAAACCATAATCAACGGACCATGTGCAATAAACAATACCGTCCCCATTGAACTTGATACTTGGTTCCTCAGTTTTCGTGGTTTTGACACGAATTACACGAATATCCACAAAGGCATTGCGGTGGATTCCGCATCAAGTGCGGAATGACAGCTCGTTTTTTTTGGATCACTTCGAACTGTCATCCTGAGCGCAGTCGAAGGGTAACGTGAGAAATCTGTATACAGGAAAGAGATTTCTCAATCGCTACGCTCATTTCGAAATGACATGTTGCCCTTTTCGTCATTTCGACCGCATGGGAGAAATCTGAGCAATCAAAAAAGAGATTTCTCGGTCGCAAACTCCCTCGAAATGACAGTACCCGTAAGTACACCCCCATTACCCGTTCGACCCCATTCAGGATTCAACTCTAGGTGACATAAAAAAGGGAGGCCGTAAAGCCTCCCAGTGCATGGTTCCGTTAGGTTCAATTTAGATACCGCAATCTTCAGCTACATCCCCTAATATATTCCAACCATCAAAATTCACCAATATATCCCTGGCACCTTGAACAATTGCATCATCCTGACAATAGGGTATATTTATTGCGCCCAATGTAATGTTCTGTGGTTTACTGACCTTTTGTGACCAACCTATCAAGGTGCTGCCATAATTTAGGGAGGACATTCCGGCACTATTGAACATCTGTACCATGCCCGTTATGCTACCAATATCCCAATCACCAAGGTTTTGGTCAAAATGGACGGCTCCCAGAAACATACTGCTCATTACGGTGACCTCTGCGGTGTCCCACCCACTAATATCCTGGTTAAATGGAGTAAAGGCAAACATGGCGAACATATTGGTCACTTTCCCTGTTTCCCAATCACTGATGTCCCTGTTAAATTCAGAAGCATTGGAGAACATGGCATACATGTTGGTAACGTTGCCCACTTTCCAATTTTCAATGTTCCCGTTAAATTTACTTGCAAAATTGAACATAGCTTCCATGGTGATCACATTCTCAACCTTCCATTGATCCAGATCGGAATTGAACTCAGCTGCATAGGCAAACATGTAGTTCATATATTTTACATTGGAAACATTCCATCCGTTCAAATCCGCATTGAAAGAACTGGCTCCACGGAACATATACGACAGGCTTTCCACATTGGTCAGGTCAGGCACGTCCATGGCGTAATACATCATATTTTTGCAATTGTAAAATGCATGGGCCAACTTTTGCCATACCGTGGTGCCCCATTGGTCCATACGTATCAGCTGATCGGTAACAGCATTATCCTCAACCATTGAAAAGGAAGGGAAAGTCCCCACTATGGCCACTTTATAAATCCCCGCTGTGGCATAGTTGTGATTAATGGTGGTGGGGTTTTCCGGGCTTAGTTCTTCCACGGTACCATCCCCCCAATTGATGGTAAAATCATAGGAATACTCTGGATCTAGGTTTAAAATTACATTGTCTCCAGTATTTTGTATTTCCCACGTGGTCACAAAGGCAGCCTTGTCATCGGGGTGGGCCTCAGCCACATCGGTCACCGTAATGGTCACCTGGACCTCTACCAGGTCGTTTACATTATCCGTTACAGATACCGTGAAGGTGTGCTGCTGTGCCGTTTCAAAATCCAGGGATTTCCCTCCTTTGATGGCCAAGCTACCACTCTCCCCATAAACAATGAACAGTCCCGAATCATCTTGGACCATGGCATATTCCAAGGTGTCATCATCCGGGTCAGAAGCTCCCAAAGTGCCAAAGACACTTTCATTGGGAGTATTTTCGGCCAATTCAAATGTATATCCCTCTTCTTCAAACGTAGGAGGCTGGTTGGTCTGCTCCGCTTCCGTGACATTGATGGTCATATTGGCATTTGCCGAAAGCTCCCCATCGCTCACACTCACCGTGATGGTGTGTTGCTGTTTGGAAGCATAGTCCAAAGTTTTGTTGGCGGCCAAGCTAAGCTTGCCGTCCGTGGCACCGATCTCAAATAGACCATTGTCGTTGGTGCTGATGGAGAATTCCAAGTCATCGTCGTCATCGTCGGAAGCTACCACGGTACCGATCACATGGGCGTCCGTTATGTTCTCATTGACATTGAAGGTCTTACCCTCAATTTGTGGGGCATTGTTTTTATCGATCGGTGGCTTTGGGGCATCGTCCTTACCGCAAGAAACCACCATAAGGGCAAAAAGGGCCGTGTAGAGCAATTTTTTTAATTTCATGATGAACTGTTTTATGGTTAAAACCACAATTTGCCCATTTTGCCGGTAATTCAGGGCGGTGAATTGACGGATGGCCCGTTTGAGTTGACGGATAGGGGTCAATGGACAATGGACAATAAACAGTGGACAATGGACAATACCGTCCCCATTGAACTTGATACTTGGACTTAGACTTCAACTTACAAGGCCATCCATCAGACAAAAACAATGATTTATCCGTTGAAATACAGCTTTGTGATCGCTTTGCTGTATTTGGCTGAAAAAGTGGAACAAACCTTTTGTTTTTTGTTAAATTTTTAACATTTTAGAGGAATCACACAAACCATTACATATGAAAGAAAAGATTTTTACCTCACACCCCAAACATCTTCCTTTATCCCTACTCTTTAGCTTTCTTTTGATCTCCTCCATTTCATGGGCGCAAAGCCAACAATCCCTTCCGGGACCCATCAGTGAATTGACGGTAAACAGCAATGGCGATATTGCCTGTGAAATCCACGCAGCCGATGCCGCTGCGGCAACCCACCACAGTATTGGCAACTCCCGCTCCGGTCTACGGGTGAACGGAAGCCTTAAATCTGCTTCGAACACTAAAAAAGCGGCCACGGGCGCCAACCTTATTGTGGACTATTATAATTTCGACCCTACACTGCCCGTGGAAGATTTTATTATTGCCGCCACGGCATTCCAATCCGCGGTGGATGCATGGGCCAGCCTCTTGTCCTCGGATGTGCCAATTTATGTTGCCGCTGTTTTTCAGCCGTTGGATGAAGGGGTATTGGGTTCTGCAGGACCTACCAGCGTTTTTGCCAACGCCCCTGGATTGGAAAGAGATACTTGGTATGGCGATGCCTTGGCCGACAAACTTGCCGGTGAAGATTTAAACCCCACCAGTTATGACATTGTGGCCAACTTCAGCACGGTTTTTCCTAACTGGTATTATGGCACCGATGGCAACACTCCTGCAGGCATGTACGACTTTAAGTCTGTAGTGCTGCACGAACTGGGCCATGGACTGGGCTTCTTCGGCTCCCTGTTCGTTGACAATGAAACGGGTATCGGAGATTATGGATTTGGCATTCCCAATCCCGTTTTCCCTGCCATTTATGATCGATTGGCCTATTCGGCCGATGGAAAATCCATTTTGAAGGAAAACAAATACGGGAATTTTACCACAACATTGGGCGATATGCTCCTTTCCGGCCCCTTGACCGCCAAAGGACCCCGAATCAAAGGAACCACCCAAGGTAAAGGTGCCCAGGTGTTCACCATATTGGATTCTGATATTTTAGGTGGCGAAATTCCAGGTCTTACCGATATTTGGTTGCCCGGCTCAAGCTATTCGCACTTGGATTATTTTACCTACGTCGGTGGAACCAACGGACTCATGGTTCCATTTTTGTCCACAGGAGCCTCTTTTGATAATCCTGGTCCCATTGTCCTTTCCATTTTTGATGACATAGGTTGGAACGGCAAGGTGAACCGCGAAGTCAAGGAGAGTCCCAATGCGCAGGATGATGGAGGGGATGATCCTTCGGCCGGAGCTGAAAATGTTGTGGCTGTGTATCCGAATCCTTTCTCAAGCAGCATAAATGTTACTTTGTCAGAGGGACGATCCATCAAAAAGGCAATTCTTACTGATGGCGGTGGATACAAATACAATGTTCCCAAAGGGAAAATAAGCAGTGGACCGCAGACTACCTTGGATCTATCCAGTTCCAAAGGCCCTGCCGGACTGTACTTCCTTCAATTGACGTATGATGACAATTCCAGTGAAGTCGTAAAACTGTTCAAACAATGATCACAAAGTGATACTTATTAAAGTACTATGGAAATGCCGACTAAAAGTCGGCATTTTTTTGTTTACAGATTGGCTTCCACCAACCGCTGTAGTTCTTCCTCCAAACCATATCCGGGGAAAGAAAGACCCGCTTGACCATACCAATATTTGGCGTTCCAATCGTCCCCTTCTTTTCTGTGAAGGTAGGCGTGTATCCAACTACCCATAGTAGTATGCAAATCCTGGGCAATATTGTGGGAAGCCTCCCAATCCCCTTTGGCATCATACCACAAAGCCTGAAGGGCCAAGGGCCATTCTTGTGGATGCTTTGCTTCTGTCAAAGTTTTTTGAAA
Organism: Flagellimonas algicida; assembly: GCF_049629585.1. Lineage (NCBI taxonomy): Bacteria > Pseudomonadati > Bacteroidota > Flavobacteriia > Flavobacteriales > Flavobacteriaceae > Flagellimonas > Flagellimonas algicida. The sequence goes on from NZ_JBMYIX010000001.1 coordinate 1,112,789, forward strand.
TGTCTGATAGTTTTCAGGGATCATGCACTACTTTTTCCATAAATTCTTGCTCCGAAATGATAGGTACCCCCAAACTCTCCGCCTTGGTCTTTTTACTGGGTCCCATATTGTCGCCTGCCACCACAAAGCTGGTCTTGGACGAAATAGAGGAGGCTACCTTGCCTCCATTGTCCTCAATGAGTTTTTTAAGGTCATTTCTGCTGATGCTTTCAAAAACGCCGGACACCACAAAGGTCTGTCCCTTCAATTTGTCGGTTTGATTTTCCAATTGTTCTTCGGACAATGAAAACTGTAATCCGTAAGACTTCAACCGTTCCACAAGGGTCACGTTGGTGGGTTCCGCAAAGAAATTGATCACACTTTCCGCAATCCGTTCCCCTATTTCGTCCACAGCGATCAATTCCTCTTGGGTGGCCACCATCAAGGCATCGATATTTTTATAGGCCTTGGCCAATTTTTTGGCAACGGTCTCCCCCACATAGCGGATTCCCAAAGCGAACAAAACCCTTTCAAAAGGGATGCTTTTTGATGCTGCTACGCCATTCACCAAATTTTCAGCAGATTTTTCCGCCATTCGTTCCAAAGGCACCACCTGCTCCTTGGTCAGGGTATATAAATCGGCATAATTGGCAATCAGTCCTTCCTTGAACAACAATTCCACTGTTTCGCTCCCCATCCCTTCAATATCCATGGCCTTCCGGGAGATAAAATGTTGGATTCTACCCGTAATCTGGGTGGGACAACCGGTGTCGTTGGGACAAAAGTGTTGTGCCTCTCCCTCTTTCCTGATCAGTTCGGTGCCACATTCCGGGCAATGGGTAATGTATTCCGTAGGTTTTGAATCGGTAGAACGCTTCGTGAAATCCACCGCAATAATCTTGGGGATGATCTCCCCTCCCTTTTCCACAAAAACGGTGTCCCCTTCGCGCACATCCAACTTGGCAATCTGGTCCGCATTGTGCAGGGAAGCCCGTTTTACCGTTGTCCCGGCCAACAATACGGGTTCCAGATTGGCTACTGGGGTAATGGCTCCGGTACGTCCCACTTGATAAGTGATTTCATTGAGTACGGTGGATACCTGTTCCGCCTTGAATTTGTAGGCCATGGCCCAACGCGGGGACTTGGCTGTATACCCCAATTCCTCTTGATGCTGGATATTGTTCACTTTGACCACTACCCCATCAGTTTCGTAGGGCAGACTATGACGATGGGTGTCCCAATAGTCCACAAACTGCATCACTTCCTGGGTGGATTTGCACAACTTGGCCACGGTAGGCACCTTAAATCCCCATTGCCTTGCTTTTTCCAGCATCTCAAATTGGGTGTTGATGCCCAAATTGTTCCCGGTGATGCTGTACAACAAGCACTCCAATGGACGTTGGGCCACCAAGGCACTGTCCTGTAGTTTAAGGCTTCCCGATGCCGTGTTCCGTGGATTCATGTAAGGATCTTCACCCGCTTCGATACGTTCTTGGTTCATCTTGGCAAAACCTTCGAGAGTGAGAATGATTTCGCCTCGGATGTCAAACTTTTGTGGGTAATCGCCCTTCAATTGCAAAGGCACCGATTTGATGGTCTTGATGTTCGTGGTGACCTCATCGCCTTGAAAGCCGTCTCCCCGGGTCACCGCCCGTACCAATTGTCCGTCCTCATAGGTAAGGCTTATGGAAGCCCCATCGTATTTGAGCTCACAGGTAAATTCCACCTTCACATCACCCAAAATACGTTGGATGCGTTTTTCCCAATCCTCCAAATCTTCCTTGGAATACGAATTATCCAACGAATACATCCGATGTTCATGCACCACGGTCTCAAAGTTCTTGGTCACCGCTCCCCCAACCCGTAAAGACGGTGATGTTGGGTCATGGAACTCGGGATGCTGATCTTCCAGTTTCTGAAGTTCCTTGAGTTTCATATCGAACTCATAATCCGAAATGGAAGGTTGGTCCAATACGTAATATTTGTAGTTGTGCTCCCGGAGTTCATCCCGTAGGGATGTGATTTTTTGTTCGATGTTGCTCATTTGCTATATCTGATCTTTTTTAATCCATTTTGGGGTTGCCGTAGGCTGGTATGCTCTCATCTGGTCCAGAAGTCCTTCGGAAGTTTCATCCACCAAAAGCATATCCCTGTTTTCTTGCTTCAATAATCCTGTGGCCACCATGCCATCCAGAAATTCCAACAGCTTGTCATAATACCCATTAATATTCAAAATACCGATGGGTTTGGTGTGTAGGCCCAATTGTGCCCAGGTGACCATCTCGAACAATTCTTCAAGGGTGCCAAATCCACCGGGCAGGGCAATAGTGCCTTCGGAAAGTTCGTGCATTTTCATTTTTCTTTCCTGCATGCTCCCCACTACGATCAATTCGGTAATCCTGTCATGGAAAATTTCCTTGGAACGCAGGAAATCGGGAATCACCCCAATAACCTCTCCTTGATGATCCAATGCCCCGTTGGCCACCTGCCCCATAAGACCCACTTTGGCCCCACCGTACACCAAGGTGATATGTTCATGTGCCAATAATGTACCCAATGCATACGATGCACGGACAATGGTGGTATCATTTCCATTACTACTACCGCAAAAAACCGAAATACTTTTCATGGATTGGGATTCGCCTTGATCATCCTATCATTGCCAAAGATGTCTTTTCGGAGTTCAATTTCCGAAAAATTATGGGCTTTCAAAAGGGCTTGGGTTTCAACTCCCAGATATTGATTGATTTCCAGATACAAGCTTCCGTTTTTGGTCAGGTTTTTATTGGCAAAATGGGCAATGGCCCTATAAAACAGCAAAGGGTCCTCATTAGGGACAAAGAGTGCCAAGTGGGGTTCGTGGCCGGCTACATTTTTCTTTATCTCTTTTTTTTCCAACTCCCTGACATAAGGTGGATTGGATACAACAATATCAAACTCAAGTTCAAGCGCAAGTTCAGGTCCAAGTGCAAGTTCAGGCGCAAGTTCAGGTGCAAGTACAAGTTCAAGTGCAAGTTCAGGTTCAAGAATGCTCTGTTTTAAAAAGGTAACGTCCACAGAGTTGGCTTCGGCATTTTTACGAGCTACCTTGAGGGCCTTTTCTGAAATATCCAAGGCATAGACCTTTGCAGTGGGAATGTATTTGGCGAGGGCAATGGCAATACAACCGCTTCCTGTTCCGATATCGAGGATTCTTATTTCTGATGTCCGATGTTCTCTTTCTGATTTCTGATTTTTCACATCATCCATAATCCATTGTACCAGTTCTTCGGTTTCAGGTCTGGGAATGAGCACATCTTCATTGACGGCAAACTCCATATCCATGAAATGGGCCGTACCTAAAATATACTGCAGGGGTCGTTCTTGCTTCAGTTGTGCCAAAGCTTCAAACAGAGGCTGCTCGTCTTCTTTGGTCACTGTAGTGTTGGGTTTCACCGCCAATACAAATCGTTGCAATCCCAAGTAGTGTTCAATACAGCGGTAAAAAAAAGCGTCCACTTCCTCTTTGGGGTAGATACCATCCAATTCCTTATGAAAAATGGTCTTGACTTCTTGGAGTAGCATTACAGTTTTTTTAGCATCCAGACCGGACAGGAATAATGCCCTGTATTGCCCATGGGGGCATCAATATATTCGAAACCGCTACGCTGATAGAGCTTTTGAGCCGATTCCATATAGGGCATGGTCTCCAAATAGCAGGCTTCAAAACCATACGTCTTGGCCCTCTCCAGACATGTCGTGATCATCTGTGCTCCAAGCCCCTTCCCCCTAGCTTCTTCCAAAAAGTACATTTTTTGAAGTTCACACACATTTCCATCGTAGTTTTCCAAAGGCGCAATTCCCGCACAACCGATAATACTACCATCATACTCCACAACAAAGTAGGTGGATTTGGGCACATCATAGGCAGCATGCATATCATCCAGGGCCTTATCAGCATAGGCTGTTCCTACCTTGGGCACCCCCAAATCCTCCAAAACCTTCCGGACCACTTGGGCAACCTGAGCATTGTCCTTCGGTGTTATTTCCCGTATCACCGCATCCTTCATATTGCGTTTTATTGTTCTATTTTTGTTGGGTGAAGATACACCAAAAATACATCCTCCGGTGCATAGAACTGGGCGAAAAGGGGCTGGGCACCACTGCTCCGAATCCTATGGTGGGTTGTGTTATTGTGCATGAAGGAAAGATTATTGGTGAGGGATATACCAGTCCTTATGGTGGCCCCCATGCCGAGGTGAACGCCATTCATTCCGTAAAGGATAAAAGCCTGCTTCCCAAAGCTACATTGTATGTTCTCTTGGAGCCCTGCTCCCATTATGGAAAAACCCCTCCATGCGCCGACCTGATTATTCAACATCACATTCCAGAAGTGGTCATCGGAATCAAAGATCCCCACGACAAGGTTGCCGGAAAAGGCATCCAAAAGTTGGAAGCGGCGGGTTGCAAGGTCACTGTTGGGATTTTGGAAAAAGAATGTCGCGAGCACCTTAAGCGATTTTTGACCTTTCAAGAGAAAAAGCGCCCCTACATTATATTGAAGTGGGCAGAGACCATAGATGGTTTTATCGCACCGGACCCAAATCTTAGGACAGCCACTCCTGAACCCTTTTGGATCACCAATCCCTACTCCAAACAACTGGTGCACCAGTGGCGGAGTCAGGAACAGGCCATTTTGGTAGGCACCAATACCGTTTTGGAGGACAACCCAAAACTGACCACCCGTGATTGGAGTGGAAAAAACCCGGTGAGGGTGGTTTTGGACAGGGATTTGAGAATTGATTCGACTTTTCATGTCATGGACCAAACCGTAAAGACCATTGTTTTGACCCAAGTCGATGACGTCACCCGCTATTGCGAAGGTATTGTTTATGAGATCATCGATTTTTCGAAGGCCATTGCCGCACAAATTTGCCATGTGCTGTATCAACATTCCATAACCAGTATCATTATTGAAGGTGGTTCACGTACCCTTCAAACCTTTATCAATGAAAATCTATGGGACGAGGCACGGGTCTTTACTGGAACATCGGTTTTTGGCAGTGGGGCCTCCGCACCGAAACTTCACGACAAACCCATAAGAGAACAACTCATTTTATCCGACACTTTAGCCATCTTTACACATGATTAAAAACATAATACTTGATTTTGGGGATATATTCATCAACCTGGACAAACCTGCCACAGCAAGGGAAATGATCAAATTTGGTTTTTCGGGCGTTACCCCGGAATTGAGCCTCTTATTTTTAGCCTACGAAAAAGGAGCCTTGGATTCCCAGAAATTCCTTGAACAAGTCTCAGGGTATTTCCCCGAAGCTAGGGAACATGACCTGGTCCAGGCATGGAATGCCATTTTAAAGGATTTTCCCGATGAGCGACTTACCTTTCTGGAACAACTGGCCGAAGAAAACCAACACCGCCTTTTCCTATTGAGCAATACGAATGACCTACATATTGAATATATAAAGCAGCAAATGGGAATGGAAAAGTTCAATCGGTTCAAGGATGCCTTTGAGGTGTTCTACCTATCGTATGAAATGGGAATGAGCAAACCTGATGCGGAGATATTTGAATTCGTATTGGAGCAAAACGACTTAACCCCATCCGAAACCTTGTTTGTGGACGACACCAAAGAGAACACGGATGCTGCGGCCGAGCTCGGTATCCAAACCTGGAACCTTTTGGTGGGCCAAGAAGACATCACCCAACTTAAGCACTACCTATAAATGATTGACCTGGCCCTAAGCATTCTGAGTTCCACCCTAATTTTTGTGGTCTTTAAATTATTTGATGTATACAAGGTCCAGACACTTTATGCCATCATCACCAATTATGTAGTGGCCTGCATCGTTGGACTTCTCCTTTACGAAGGACGTGTAGAACCATCTAAAATTATCGAAGCTTCTTGGTTTATAGGACCGGTACTCTTGGGAGTCCTTTTTATCACAGTTTTCAACTTGATGGCCAAAACCGCCCAGGTTGCAGGGGTATCCGTGGCTTCCGTGGCCACTAAAATGTCGTTGGTCATTCCCGTACTGTTCGGGGTACTCTTTTATCAAGAGCATTTGTCCTCATGGCAGATCATTGGAATTCTGCTAGCCCTCGTAGCCGTTTATATGGCTTCGCTAAAAGAGCAGCATATCACCATCCATAAAAGAGACCTGATATTGCCCGCTTTGGTTTTCTTGGGTTCAGGGGTTATCGATACGAGTATTAAATATTTTGAGGAACAGCATCTGACCTCCCAAGAAATTCCTCTCTTCTCTTCCATGGTGTTCGGTTGTGCCGCCTTGACCGGGTTGGTCTTTATTGGAGTGAAATCCGTTAAAAATCCACTACGGGTCAACCTGAAGAATATTTTGGGCGGGATAGCGCTGGGGGTACCCAATTACTTTTCCATCTTCTTTTTGATTCGCGCCCTGCGCTCAGAAATGTTGGAAAGTTCCGCTCTGTTCACGCTGAACAATGTGGCCATCGTCATGTTTTCCACCCTTATGGGGATTCTGATGTTCAAGGAAAAGCTTAGCTTGAAAAACTGGGGCGGAGTAGTTTTGGCCGTATTCAGCATAATCCTTGTAGCTTTGTTTTAATGGAAGATGATCGCTACAAAACCATAGCAAGGCCTTCATCCGAGGTTCTCTTCAAAGACCGGAAAAGCAAATTCTTTGCACAAGCCTTCCCTATCCAATCCGAGGATGAGGTAAAACCCATTGTTGAGGAGCTTCGCAAAAAACACCATACCGCCAACCATGTATGCTATGCATGGCAATTGGGCGAGAAGGAACACACCTATCGCGCCAATGATGATGGCGAACCCAATAATTCTGCCGGAATGCCCATCTATGGACAGATACAGTCCTTTGATGTAACCAATGTACTGGTTACCGTGACCCGAATTTTTGGAGGGACCAAGTTAGGCGTCGGGGGTTTGATCCAAGCCTACCGTGCTGCTGCGCAAATGGCCCTTGAAGATTCCAAAATCATTGAGAAGACCCTGACCACAAAATTCCAATTGCGGTTTGGCTACCCTGAAATGGATAAGGTCATGCGGGGCATCAAGCAGCGTGGTTTGGATATGGTTTCCCAAAAAATGGAGATGGACTGTGAACTCATTATTTCAGTACGGGAAAGTGAAGCGGAACAAACGCAACAGTTTTTTGAAGAGATGCAGCATGTACGTATCAAGAAAATGGGGTGAGGAACCACAGTTTGGTCACGTGCAAACTCAAGTGCAAGTTCAAGCTCAAGCCCAAATGCAAGTGCAAGTTCAAGCTCAAGTGCAAGCTCAAGTTCAAGCTCAAGCTCAAGTGCAAGTTCAAGTTCTGACTCAAGTTCAGGTTAATCTGCGGTGCTTTTTTACAGAGGCTACAAGAAAATGGACTTAACCTATACCTATATAAGGTGACTTTGCTTTAATGGAAATATCATCTTTCCAGTTTTTCCAAAATGTATTCGGGACATTTAATAGGTCGATTGGTTTTCTTGTCCATAAACGCCAAAACGGTATGGGCCGTGGCCAAAAGTTCCTTGGCTTCGTTGTAGATCTTATAATCGAACTCTATTTTTACCAAAGGTTTTTTGGTCAAGGAAGTCTCCACGGTAATCAAATCGTCATAAAGCGCAGATTTTTTATAGTCAATCTGCAAAGAAATTACGGGTAACATGACCTCATTCTCCTCCATGCTTCGGTAGGTGATTCCAAGCGCCCTTAACCATTCCACCCGACCCATTTCCAAGTATTGTGCATAATTACCATGGTAAACTACCCCCATTTGGTCGGTTTCTCCATAACGAACCCGAAAAGAATGCGAATTTAACCTCATATTTTAACTGAAAAATTATATATTAGAGACTTGGTTAACATTTGGGTAACATGCGAAAAAAAAACAAAATATTCAATGAGCGATTCATTTTTTTTTTAAAAGAATTGTTCACATATTTGTCGCATCCATTGGGCATCTAAATACCCCTAGATGTTACATCTAAAAGTGTTATTGCTAACCAACAAAAAACGAGGAAAAACTTCATGAGTGTTACTGCTAATTCCGTATGGAACAACTGTTTGGCTTTTATCGAAGATAATATCCAACCGCAGGCATTCAAAACGTGGTTTGAGCCGATCAAGCCCATCAAGCTGACCGATAAGGCACTGAGCATTCAAGTTCCCAGCAAGTTTTTTTACGAGTGGCTGGAAGAGCATTATGTAAAGCTTTTAAAGGTAGCCTTGACGCGTGAACTGGGCAGCAATGCAAAACTGATTTACATTATTAAAATGGAAAACAAGTACGGGAACAAAGAACCGTTCACCGAACAGATTCCAAGTTCCAACCGTACTGCTGTAGCACCCCAGGAATTGGACGTGCCCATTACCTCCAAAAGTCCCGAGTTGAAAAACCCGTTCGTTATTCCCGGGATACGGAACATAAAAATAGAATCCCAACTAAACCCCAATTACAATTTTGAGAATTTCCTGGAAGGTGATTCCAACCGATTGGCTCGATCGGCCGGGATGGCCGTGGCCAACAAACCGGGTGGAACTTCTTTCAACCCTCTTTTGGTTTTTGGCGGTGTTGGTTTGGGAAAAACCCACTTGGCACACGCTATTGGGGTGGAAATAAAGGACAAGTATCCTGAAAAAACGGTACTCTATATCTCTGCGGAGAAGTTCACCCAGCAATATATCGAATCCGTAAAAAAGAACACCCGAAACGATTTCATCCATTTTTACCAGTTGATCGACGTACTCATTATAGATGATGTACAGTTCCTATCCGGTAAATCTGGTACCCAAGATGTGTTCTTCCACATATTCAACCATTTGCACCAGAACGGAAAGCAGGTCATCCTGACTTCGGACAAGGCTCCGGTTGATATGCAGGACATAGAACAACGATTGCTGTCCCGTTTCAAATGGGGACTTTCCGCCGAATTGCAGAGTCCGGATTACGAAACCCGTATTTCCATTTTAAAGAACAAGCTGTACCGTGATGGTGTTGAGATGCCCGATGATATCATTGATCATGTGGCCAAGAACATCAAGACCAACATTCGCGAGCTGGAAGGCGCCATTATCTCACTGATTGCACAATCCTCTTTCAATAAGCGCGAAGTAACCTTGGAACTGGCCCAGCAAGTTGTGGAAAAGTTCGTGAAGAACACCAAACGTGAGGTTTCCATAGACTACATCCAAAAAGTGGTTTCTGACTATTTTGAAATGGATGTGGCCACCCTTCAATCCAAAACCAGAAAACGTCACATTGTCCAAGCCAGACAATTGGCCATGTTCTTTGCCAAAAAGTTCACCAAGGCCTCTTTGGCCAGTATCGGTTCACAAATTGGAAAACGAGATCACGCCACCGTATTGCACGCTTGCAAAACCGTGGACAACCTCGCGGAAACCGACAAGCAGTTCCGAAAGTATATCGAAGACTTGAACAAAAAGTTCTCTTAACCTCCAATACATAATGAAAACCAAGGTGTTGATGGTCTGCTTGGGCAACATTTGCAGATCACCGTTGGCCGAAGGCATTTTAAGATCCAAAGTGGATTCGGGCAAAGTATTTGTGGATTCCGCCGGAACGGCCGGTTACCATGTGGGAAATCCCCCGGACCAAAGGTCCATTGATGTGGCCCAAAAGCATGGGCTTGACATCCGAACCCAAAAATGCAGGCGATTCTCCGAGATGGATTTTATGGAGTTTGACTGGATTTATGTCATGGACCGAAGCAATCTGGCCAATGTGATAGATCTGGCCAAGAGCTCGGAAGAAATGAGCAAGGTAAAATTACTCTTGGACGAGGTCAATCTAGGCATCAAGGAAGTACCCGACCCTTACTATGGAGGTGTGGATGGCTTTGAAGATGTATATCAAATGATCGATATGGCTTGTGAGGCAATTGCAAAAAAACTAAATTAAACCTATGGAAGAAGAGGTTAAACCGGGTTTGGTCATGGGCAAGGTGTATTTGATCCCCACAACACTTGGGGACAATGCCCCGCTTGAAGTGCTGCCCATTTCCATTAAGCGCACCATTGAAAACATAGACCACTATATTGTTGAGAATGAGAAAACAGCTCGGCATTTTATCAAAAAAGTGAGCCCAAGCAAATCCCAACCCGACTTACATATAGAATCCCTGAACAAGTATACTGACCCTTCCGTGATCCCTTCTTATCTAGATCCCTGCATCCATGGTTTTAACATTGGCCTTTTATCCGAAGCAGGGTGCCCAGGGATTGCAGATCCTGGCGCCGATGTGGTCAAGGTGGCCCATGAACGAAGAATCCAAGTAGTACCCCTGGTAGGCCCCTCCTCCATTTTAATGGCCATGATGTCCAGCGGAATGAACGGGCAAAATTTTGCTTTTAACGGCTATCTGCCCATTGATAACAAGGAACGTAAAGCCATGATAAAAAGCCTGGAACGCCTCTCAAGGGACAAAGGCCAATCCCAGATTTTTATGGAAACCCCATACCGAAACAATAAGTTGGTCCAGGAATTGGTGAGGACCCTGCAAAAAAGCACCCGTTTGTGCATTGCCTGCGATATTACGCTTCCTACGGAGTTCATCCAGACCAAAAGTGCCCACGAGTGGAGTGAAATCAACATAGATCTGGACAAACGTCCCACCATCTATATCATTCAGGCATAAAAAAACCCAGAACAATTATATTTCTGGGCTTTTCCATTCTTTATTTCTTGCCGAATCAAATCTTTGGATTCTTCTTCTGAGGTATAATCGAAACATCATATCCCGAGAACTTTTTAATGTAGTACGAAATGCTACTCCCAAAGGCATCGGCCACATCATTTTGACCATATGACCGAAGGTACTTCTTCACATTCCCGGCCCCAGCCAAATGGGCAGCGGCCAAAATACCGGATTCCGTTACCACGGCTCCTCCTATGCGTTTCCCCTTGAACCGTTTGATGTCCCTGCGCAATATCCATTTGTTCCGTGAAATATTGGTGTCAAAGGCTTTTTCTTGGAGCATGGGGTCATCCAAAAAGCTTTCAATGTCATAAACGCCCATCAAGCTCAAGGTACTTCCCCCAAACTGATATTTACCCAAATAGCCCAATGTATTTACAACGTGATATTTCCCTTGGGATTCCTTGAAAGCCAGCGCTTCCTTAAATCCAAAATATGCTTTCCCAAGGAAGGGAGGTGTCACTTCATCAACCTCATTTACAGCAACTGAATCCTGAGGTGCAAAAAGTCCCATGTTTTCCTCTACCTTCAGAAAATCAGGAACTTCCATGTTCCTTTTCTTCGTAAGGGTATAAGAACCAAAGCTTGTCAAAACTACAATCATGGCAAGATGTAGTATAAAACCTATCCATCTTTTCATAATGCTCATATTAGTGATCTCAATACATATACGTATTGAAATTAATTTTGGCCGGCAAAGATAGGGGGAGTGTTCTTGTTGATTGGTGTAAAGCTCCTAAGATTTTCTTAAAAGAGGCCTAAATTACGTTAAATAGCTGAAAATTAACGATGAATAACGTTATCTGAGTACTTTTTGCTCATTGAGCCATCGGGTATATTGCACTTTATTCCGGTTATGTTGCGCCAAAGTTTTGGCAAACATATGGTACCCAAAGTTGGATACATCGGCCACAAAATAGAGATATTCGTGCTTTTCCGGATTGAGAACCGCCTCTATGGAAGAGATATCGGGCATGGTTATGGGACCTGGTGGAACCCCGGCATATTTATAGGTATTGTATGGGGAATCCATCTCCAGATCGCGATACAGCACCCTTTTGATTATGGTGTCATAATTCCCCGTTTCCTTTTTAATGGCAAAAATGACCGTGGGATCGGCCTGCAACAGGATTCCTTTTCGGATTCGGTTGAGATATACCCCTGCTACCCTACGGCGTTCATCCACTTTGGCCGTTTCTTTTTGTACCACGGCTGCCAAGGCAATTACTTGTTCCGGGGTTAGGTTTTGTGCTTTGGCCTTCTGTAAACGTTCTTCATTCCAAAATGCACGATACTCCTTGAGCATTCTATCGCGGAAGCCTTCTGCCTTGGTGTTCCAGAAAAATTCGTAGGTATTGGGAAGGTACATCCCCAACTTGCTGTCTTCATCAAAATTGGTTTCGCGAAGGAAATCCGAATCATTGAATGCCTGTACGAGCGACACACTATCCGCTTCCAACTGTTCCGATATACGACCGGCCAAAGACTCCAAGGACTCTTGATTGTTGAAGGATACCCGAACCGGAATATTGGCACTCCGCAACGTATTGATGATCTCGTTGTTGTTCATCCCCTTTTTTAAGGCGTACTTTCCTGCCTTTATATTGGTCACATAGCCTTTTCGTTTGGCTACAGCTTCAAAAGTGGACAAATCTTTCAATAAGGGTTCCAAGCTGGACTTTACATCTGTGAAGGTGGCATCCGAGGCAATATAGACAAAAGCCTCATTGTTATTGAACTGTGTATTTGGACTAAAAATGGCATTATAGATTTGGTAAGCGACAAATCCACATACCAAAAGCCCAAGCAAGGCCACTGTCCAAAGTATTTTTTTAAGGTACATTCGTTCTTATCTTTTGAAACATTATCTCATTCTTGAACCCTGAACTGGTCCTGATCCATTCCTTTTTTACCCCTATCCTTTCAAATCCCAACTTTTCAAACAAATGGATGCTATTGGTGTTTTCCTCCAGAATATTGGCATACAACTGATGAAGGTCCAAAACGGAGAAGGCATAATCGCATAGCAAATTGAGTGCTTCCGCTCCCACTCCTTTATTTCGATTTTCAGGATTGGCAATCACAATGCCTATTCCCGCTCTTCGGTTCTTCGGGTCAAAATCGAACACGTCAATGAGGCCAATGCACTGGTCGTTCGTATTACAGATGCACAATCGCAATTGCTTTACCTCATAAATATCCCTGTGGGCATTCTCCAAGTATAGACGAAGTACTTTTTTGGAATATGGTCGTAAGGTCCCACTGATCTCCCAAATGGAAGTATCGTTTTCCAACTGATATAGAAAATCCAGGTCCGTGGGCTCCAAGGCCCTCAGGTATATATGTTCTCCTTTTAAGGTCAACATACTATTACACCTTTATATACTTGCACGGCCGGTCCTTGTAAAAAGACGTTCGTATAGGTATCATCCTGTTGTTCAAAACTTATGGTAAGGTTACCTCCTGGCGTTTTCACCTTTACAACTTTGGATGCGGTCTTCCCGGATTGGTGCATGGCAATGGCCACGGCCGTTACCCCTGTTCCACAAGAGAGCGTTTCGTTTTCAACGCCTCTCTCGTAGGTTCTCACCTGAAAGGCATCATCCGATGATTGCTCCACAAAATTGATGTTGCTCCCAGATTTTCCATAGATTCCGTATCGGAGCTTGGCCCCTTCCTTGGGTACATTGAAATGCTCCAAATCTTCCACCAGCTGTACATGGTGTGGGGAGCCTGTATCCAAAAAACTGTAATTGGGCTTTTCGCGAACCTCGGCCACATCCACCATCTTCAATTTTACCATATCCCCATCAATGGTGGCATGGTGCAGGCCATCCACCGCATTGAAGGTGGTCTCATTACCGATCACTCCAAGAAAATGGGCAAAGGCCACCAAACATCTTCCTCCATTACCACACATACTGCCCTCGGCCCCATCGGCATTAAAATACACCATCTTAAAGTCCGTATCGGGGTCATTTTCCAGAAGAATCAATCCATCCGCTCCTATCCCAAACCGCCGATTGCACAAATGCGCCACCAGCTGGGTGTCGTTTTTGGGAAATAGTTCCTGGCGATTGTCAATGATCACAAAATCGTTCCCGGTCCCTTGATATTTAAAAAACTGTAGTTCCATAATTCGCTACAAAGGAACAAATATAGGGCATTCTTTAAGAGTTTTTTTGTAGTTAAAAACGAGTTAAACCCATAAAACCAAAAAATCAATTCTTTTAATTTTGTTAGAGCTAAATGTTAAATTAGTATTGATTATGAAGAGAATAGCTAGTTTATTTCTGGTATCCCTATTCGCAGGGGCAATCACCCTGGGAGCTTACAAATTATTTTTTGAAAAAGACCATTACCAATGGGCCGCTTCGCAAGAAGAGATTCCTTTGTTGAGCACAAGCAATCTGCCTACCTCGCCGAGGGGCGCTGGCATCAATGAGGTGGACTTTACCTTGGCCGCGGAAAAAACCGTGAACTCCGTGGTGCACGTGAAAAACTTGACCTTGAGCAAAGGCCCGAGCAGTCTATCCGATTTCTTTTATGGTTTTGAACGCCAACAAACCCCGCAGATCGGGTCTGGTTCAGGTGTGATCATCTCTCCCGATGGCTACATTGTCACCAACAACCATGTAATCGCCAATGCCAGCCAATTGCAGGTGAACCTGAACAATAATAAAACCTATGATGCGGAAGTGATCGGTTCCGATGCCGATTCCGACATTGCTCTATTAAAAATAAATGCCGAAGAACCTCTGCCCTACTTGGCCTTTGGAGATTCGGACAATGCAAAAATCGGGGAATGGGTACTGGCTGTCGGCAACCCTTTTAACCTTACTTCTACCGTAACAGCTGGAATTGTAAGTGCCAAGGCAAGGTCTTTGGGCAGAAACCAATCCTTTATCCAGACCGATGCGGCTGTAAATCCCGGCAACAGTGGTGGCGCCTTGGTCAATACCAACGGTGACCTTATTGGAATCAATACCGCCATTACCTCGCAAACAGGTTCGTATGTGGGTTATGCCTTTGCCGTACCCAGTAATATTGCCAAAAAAGTGGTGGAGGATATCATGGAGTTTGGCAACGTACAAAAAGGATTGCTGGGTATCCAAGGAGGCGACCTCACCTCTTCCCTGGCCGAGGAAAAAGGCCTTAGTGGTTCAGATGGGGTTTATGTTTCCAAAGTGACCGAGGAGTCCGGCGCTGCCGAGGCTGGGCTTCAAGAAGGGGACATTATCAGACAAGTGGACAACATAGCCGTCCATAAATTTTCGGAATTGTCCGGATATCTATCTTCCAAAAGACCCGGTGATGTAGTTGAAGTAGTTGTAGATCGCGATGGAAAGAGTGTTTCCAAAAGAGTCACGCTCAAAAAACAGTCCAGCATTATCCTTCCCATGACCGGTTTTACGGTTAAAAACCTTTCCAAGGAAGACCAAAAGAAATTCGGAATCTCCAAAGGGGTGAAAATTATAGATGTTCCCGAAGCTTACGGAAGGTATGGTCTGCAAAACAAGATCATCACAGAAGTAGATGGCAATGAAGTCAACAATATTGATGACGCCAAACGGCATTTCGGTGAAATTTCAAGGTATGGCCGGACCAGTTTCACCATGATCAACGAAAAAGGTGAGAAAGAACATATGATCCTGCAATAAGCGCATGGAAAACAAAATAGGTAAGCACCTCAATAGAGGTGCTTTTTTTATATCGAATTCTTTTACGAAAACGTTTGAAATATCTAATTTTGCCAACATCTATCTAACTAAAACAATCGTTTCCAAGAGCTTATGAGCGACATCAAATCCTACGAAAAAGAGCTTGCCTTCCAAGCCGACAGAAGAAAGGCGACCACGGAATTCATAAAGATCATCAGTGACCTGTGGTACGACAAGGCCATTGAGGTGGTACTCTTCAAAAATCAAATTATTGACAAGAACGTGAGCGACATCATCAACCTGCACGAATATGCAGGGGAGTTTGTCCAAAAGCCCATCTCCATTTTTGATTCGGTCGAAATTTTACGTGCCATTAACGACATCAGTCTTCCACCAGCCAAATTGGATATTGGCAAACTTACCTACGAGTACCATTCCGACGACAACACCCATCTCAATGTAAAGGCATTTGTCCTGGACAAACTCAAGGATGCCCAATTTTCCAAAGAAATCAAACCCAAGGATGTAGTGTTGTACGGGTTTGGAAGAATAGGCAGATTGGTGGCGCGGGAACTTATGGCCAAAACCGGAAGAGGAAGTCAATTGCGGCTCAGGGCCGTTGTGGTCCGTGACCAATTAACGGAAGAAGTCCTGGAAAAAAGGGCTGCCCTGCTTCGCACCGATTCGGTCCATGGGCAATTTATGGGTACGGTGGACGTGGATGTCAAAAACCAAGCCCTTATCATCAATGGCACCACAGTAAAGTTCATCAGTGCGGCAAGACCGGAAGACATTGACTACACCAAATATGGCATCATCGGTGCCTTGATCATAGACAATACCGGAGCTTTTAGGGACAAGGAGGCATTGTCCCGACATCTGGAGTCCAAAGGAGCCAGTCGGGTATTGCTCACTGCCCCCGGAAAAGAGGTGCCCAATATTGTCCATGGGGTAAACCATAAGGAGTTTGACCCGGACAAGATCAAAATTTACTCCGCCGCATCCTGCACCACCAATGCCATAACACCTATATTAAAGGTCATCGAGGACTCCTTGGGCATTAAAAAGGGGCATTTGGAAACCATTCATGCCTATACCAATGACCAAAATTTGGTGGACAACATGCACAACAAATATCGCCGGGGACGTGCTGCCGCACTGAACATGGTCATAACGGAGACGGGTGCTGGGGCCGCAGTGGCCAAGGCATTGCCTTCCTTAAAGGGAAAATTGACTTCCAATGCCATTCGGGTTCCAGTTCCCAATGGATCGCTGGTGGTACTGAACTTGGAAGTAAAGAACAAGACCACCGTGGAAGGCATCAACACCATCCTAAAAAAATATGCATTGGAGGGCGATTTGGTGGAACAGATAAAATATTCCCTGAGCCATGAGTTGGTATCTTCGGATATCGTAGGAACCTCAGCACCATCCATTTATGACAGCAAGGCCACCTTGGTGTCCGGGGATGGAAAGAGCGTGGTGCTCTATATCTGGTATGATAACGAATACGGATATTCGCGCCAAGTCATTCGGTTGGCAAAATACATCGCCAAGGTTAGGCGTTATACGTATTATTAGTAGTGTAATGCGAAAGCGTTTCGGCCAGCGTCTAAAGGTTTTTCTTTTGATTTCTGGTTTATTGATGTAATTTCGCCCTACCCTTAATCTAAATTTAATACGAGAATACTATTGACCATGAAGCATTTAAGAGTTTTATTGCCCCTCGCCCTACTTGTAACTTTCTTTTCATCCCATGCCCAAGAAGACGATTCCACTTCCGAGGAAAACAATACCCTTGTTGGACAATTTGAGGAACTGGAACGTAAATCGGGCAACTACCGGGCCAATGGGATAAGATACGAGGTCATTAAATTGTCCGATCTGTATGAAGTAAAGAACAATATCTTTGATTCCATCAATACGGCGAACAAGAGCATCAAGGACCTTTCCGCAACCATTACCGGTAACGAGGCACAGATAGAGGACCTTAATACAAAACTGCAGGACACCACCAATAAGTTGAACACGGTCACAGAGGAAAAGGACAGTATATCCTTTTTTGGCGCTTTGATCAGTAAAGGGACCTATAATTTTATCTTGTGGGCCATCATTTTTGCCCTTTTGCTGTTTTTGCTCTTCTTTATCTACCGATTCAGAAACAGTAACTTCCTGACGCATCAGGCCAAATCTGCCCTTGCCGATCTGGAAAAAGAATATGAGGACCACAGAAGACGCGCCCTGGAACGGGAGCAGAAAATAAGCCGTCAATTACAGGATGAATTGAACAAGCAGAAAAAATAAAGAAAAGGCTTCCTGAAGGAAGCCTTTCACCTATCCAATAAAAGCCGAGAACCAACCCCATGACCGTAAAAAAGGCAACCCAATCCGATTTGGAGCATATCGCCCCCCTTTTTGATGCCTATAGGGTTTTTTACGGACAACCCTCGGACCTTGAAGCAGCCCGTTCTTTTTTAAAAGAACGATTTATTAATAAAGATAATGTTGTTTTTTTGGCTTTTGAGGATGAAAGGCCCATAGGGTTCACACAACTCTACAAAACCTTCTCATCGGTTTCCATGCAACCCCTCTATATCCTGAACGATCTTTTTGTGCTGCCCAAACATCGAAAAAATGGTGCTGGAGAGGCCTTGTTGGAACAAGCAAAAGTGCACTGCCAAGAGGTGGGCTTTAAAGGTTTGGCTTTGGAGACCGCTGCGGACAATCCGGCCCAAAAACTATACGAACGCTTAGATTGGCAAAAGGATACCGCATTCTTTCATTACTTTTGGAAGAATCCCAAATAGCACAACTACCAAACACTATTATTTGTTATACATCCATGAGAATTGACATCATCACCGTACTGCCCGAACTCCTTGAAAGTCCTTTTGAGGCCTCCATATTAAAAAGGGCCCAAGAAAAAGGTCTTGTGGAGGTACATTTACACAATTTGCGGGAGTACACCACCGGCAATTACCGCCAGGTGGACGACTATCAATTTGGTGGAGGTGCCGGAATGGTTTTGATGATTGAACCCATAGATAAATGCATCACCCAACTTAAAGGTGAGAGGGAATACGATGAAATCATTTACATGACCCCCGACGGCCACACCTTGAACCAACGTATGGCCAATGAAATCTCCCTTAAGAAAAACCTGATCATCCTATGCGGGCATTACAAAGGAGTAGATCAACGGGTAAGGGATATGTTCGTGACCCGGGAAATCTCCGTGGGCGATTATGTATTGTCCGGAGGGGAACTGGGCGCCGCCATTTTATGTGATGCCGTAATACGATTGCTGCCCGGGGTCCTGAACGATGAGACCTCGGCCCTAACCGATACGTTCCAGGACAATCTACTGGCCCCTCCTGTATATACGAGACCTGCCGAATACAAAGGAAGGAAGGTTCCTGAAATCCTGCTGAGTGGGGATTTTCCAAAAATTGAAAAGTGGCGGGAAGAACAAGCTTTTGAACGTACAACGAAACGAAGACCCGATCTATTAAAATAAACTCATATGGACAACACCGACTCCATCTACTTTGCCGCAAGCGGTCTACTGAATGGTATCATACAATTGGTTGTGATAGTGGCCTGCATCATTTTAGTGGCCAAACAAAAGAGCAGTGCAACCATTTTAATGTTGGTTGGACAAATTCTGGCCCTACTGTTTTCCATGGGCAGATACGTATGGAACTTTGTTGCCGCCCGGGACGGAGTGGATTCCCTGTTAATGGCCAATAAGATCATGGCGCTTTTAGGCCCTCTCCCCTATGCCATTTTTGCCATTGGATTGATTTTGTATGCCACAAACCAGGTAAAAAAGAAGCATCTGGAACAAGAAAGCGCTTAAAGTTCAAAAAACAGCTTGCCAATTCTAAATATTGCATTACTTTTGCAATCTCAAAATCAACCTCTGACGAAGTACGTGAAAGTTGATCTTGCTAAACACTTAAAAAAAACATCATGGAATCCCTAGTAAAATTTGTTGAAGACGAATTTGTTCCAAAAAAAGATTTTCCAAAATTCTCTTCCGGAGATACCATCACGGTATACTACGAAATCAAGGAAGGTGAAAAAACACGTACCCAGTTCTTTAAAGGAGTTGTGATCCAGAGAAGGGGAAGCGGTGCCACAGAAACCTTTACCATCAGAAAAATGTCCGGTACTGTAGGTGTGGAAAGAATTTTCCCCATCAACATGCCAGCACTTCAACGTGTTGAAGTAAACAAAAGAGGTAAAGTACGTAGGTCAAGAATCTTCTATTTTAGAGGACTTACCGGTAAAAAAGCCCGTATCAAAGAGATTAGGGGATAACAAAACCCCGACACCAAATAAAAAGCACCTTTTCAAGGTGCTTTTTTTATGAACAATTGTTAATAACATCGGTTCATACATTGTTGATTTTTAATCGGTTACAAAATTTGGATATCTGAGACTTAATCCTATCTTAGCAGAAGAAATAATGAAAATGATACCATCAAATTCTTATTTCGGTTTTAAAGTTGACGTTCTTTAAAAGCTGATGTTTCCCTTTAAAATTGGTAACACTACTGATCACAAAAGGAATTTCAAGTCAAGGTAAGGCTCAGGCTGCTTGGGGAGAAATAATAAATTTTATGTGCGGGTGGAAGAGCAATTTTCCATCTTGATAAGATTTAGGAAACAACCGGTACCACTTTGCAAGACGTTGTTTAGTTGAAGAATTAAGGACAGAAAGCAAGGTAAACGTTAAAAGGGCAACAGATGCAGTCTTCGGATTTGCAGTTTTGTAGCAACACAAAACAAGTCTTTTAGTCCTTTTCAGAAAGCCATATCAATGTTCATACATCGATATGGCTTTTGTTTTTTCACATTCCCTCTCATTTTTGTGCCTATTTCCTTTATTCCGCACCATTCATAAGTCGTATATTTGCACCGCTCAAACAAATACATTTAAATGGCCAAAATTTATTATACCAAAACCGACGAGGCACCAGCCTTAGCAACTTTATCTTTCTTACCCATTGTAAAAGCCTATACCGAGACCGCCAATATTTCCATTGAAACTAAGGACATTTCCTTGGCAGGCAGGATTATTGCTGCTTTTCCAGAGTTTCTGGATAAGGAACAGCAAATCTCGGATGACTTGGCCATTCTGGGAGATTTGGCCAAAACACCGGAGGCCAATATCATTAAACTACCCAACATCAGCGCTTCCATTCCTCAGCTAAAAGAAGCTATCGAGGAATTACAAAGCAAAGGCTACAAGCTTCCGAGTTATCCCGATGAGCCTAAAAATGATGCGGAAAAGGACATCAAGTCCCGATATGACAAAATCAAGGGAAGCGCCGTAAATCCGGTATTGCGTGAAGGTAACTCCGACCGAAGAGCTCCAAAAGCCGTGAAAAATTACGCCAAGAAAAACCCACATTCCATGGGAGAATGGTCACCCAACTCCAATACCCATGTAGCTTCCATGACACATGGCGACTTTAAGGCCAATGAAAAGTCATTGACCATGGATCATGCAGGTGATGTTCGTATTGAGTTGCAGGACAACACAGGGAGCACCAGTGTATTGAAGGACAAAATCGCCTTGCAGCAAAGCGAGGTCATTGATGCCACCGTAATGAGCAAAAAGGCATTGGTTGAATTTCTTACCAAGGAAATTGCCGATGCGCGAAAAAACAACATCCTACTTTCACTACACTTCAAAGCGACCATGATGAAGGTCTCCGACCCTATCATCTTTGGCCATGCCCTTGAGGTATATTTTGCCGATTTGTTTGAAAAGTACGGTGACACATTCGAGAAATTGGGCATCAATCCCAATGATGGTCTGGAAACCCTTTTGAACAAATTGTCCGGTCTTCCTGATGACCAACACAAAGAAATTAAGCAAGCTATTGCAGCCAGTATTGAAAACGGCCCTGATTTGGCCATGGTAAATTCCGATAAGGGAATCACCAACCTCCATGTCCCCAGTGATGTAATCATCGATGCGTCCATGCCTGCCATGATCAGAAACTCTGGTAAAATGTGGGACAAGGACGGAAAGCCCCAAGACACCAAGGCCGTTGTTCCAGACAGCAGCTATTCCGGGGTGTACCAAGCCACCATCGATTTTTGTAAAGAGCACGGTGCTTTTGATCCCACTACCATGGGAACAGTGCCCAATGTGGGACTTATGGCCCAAAAAGCCGAGGAATATGGCTCACACGACAAAACGTTTGAGATTCCTGCTGACGGCACCGTAAAAGTGGTTGATGCAGCAACCGGAAAAACCTTGATCGAGCACAAAGTTGAAGCAGGCGATATCTGGAGAATGTGCCAAGTGAAGGATGCACCCGTACAGGATTGGGTGAAATTGGCCGTGACCCGAGCTAGGGCTACGGACACCCCCGCAGTTTTCTGGTTGGATGAAGACAGGGCGCATGATGCCGAGCTTATCAAAAAAGTCAATCTATATCTTAAAGACCACAATACCCAAGGTTTGGATATCCGAATCCTATCACCTCTTGAAGCCACCAAATTTACATTGGAACGCATCAAGGATGGTAAGGATACCATTTCCGTGACCGGAAACGTGCTACGGGATTACCTTACCGACCTCTTCCCTATTTTAGAGGTGGGTACCAGTGCCAAAATGCTTTCCATTGTTCCTTTGATGAACGGTGGTGGACTATTTGAGACCGGTGCCGGAGGTTCTGCCCCAAAACACGTTGAACAATTTTTGGAGGAAGGTCACTTGAGGTGGGACTCTTTGGGTGAATTTTTGGCCCTTGGTGTTTCCTTGGAGCACTACGGTGAGAAAAACAACAATGACAAAGCCAAGGTATTGGCCGATGCATTGGACAAAGCCACTGAAAAGTTCCTTGACAATGATAAATCCCCTTCGCGAAAGGTAAACGAATTGGATACCCGTGGAAGCCACTTCTATTTGGCGTTATACTGGGCCGAACAATTGGCCAATCAAAATGAGGATGCAGAACTGAAATCAGCTTTCAGCAAAGTATACGATGCCATGTCTTCCAACGAGGCAAAGATTGCACAGGAATTGATCGATGCGCAAGGTGCGCCAGTGAACATTGGTGGATACTATCTCCCCGATGCCGCATTGGCCTCAAAAGCCATGCGTCCCAGCGATACCTTGAATACAATTCTGGAGACCATCGCCTAGCAACGTATTTGAATTCATCTTTGAAAGGGTGTAGTGCTGATTTAAATCTGGCACTGCACCCTTTTTGATTCATTTTGTTTTTCAGAAGGTTACTTGCTGTTTTTACTTTTCTATTCTCCATAAATGTGTATTTTTAGTCAAACCCATGGAATGTCCAAACGGAACCTCATTTTAATTTTTGCCCTGTTAGTGCAAATTGGTTTTGTACAGGCGCAACAAAAATTCACATTGAGCGGTACCGTTTCGGAAGCCAACAGCAATGAAACCCTGATAGGAGTCACCATTGCCGTCCCGGCCCTTAAAACAGGGGTCACTACCAATGAATATGGTTTTTACTCCCTTACCCTTCCCCAAGGGGAATATGAAATTATACTAAGCTACCTAGGCTTCCAGGACATTCAGGAAACCATTCGCCTTGATAGGAACATCAAGAAAGATTTCAGCCTTCTGGAAACTGCGGAAGAATTGGAAGAAGTTGTGGTCACCGACGATGCAGAACGATTGGACATTCGAAAACCCCAAATGAGTGTGACCACCTTGGCTGCCAAAACCATCAAAAAAATTCCGGTGGTCTTGGGAGAGGCCGATGTGGTGAAATCACTCCTGCTACTGCCCGGGGTGACCAACGCCGGTGAAGCCTCCTCTGGTTTTAACGTTAGAGGTGGTGCTGCCGACCAAAATCTTATTCTTTTGGATGAGGCCACGGTGTTCAATTCCTCCCATTTGTTCGGTTTCTTTTCGGTCTTCAATCCAGATGCCATCAAAGATGTAAAACTCTTCAAAGGAGGTATTCCCGCCCGGTATGGTGGAAGAGTGTCCTCTGTACTGGAGATTTTTCAAAAAGAAGGGAACAGCAAGGATTTCAAAGTCAACGGAGGCATAGGTGCCGTGGCCAGTAGATTGCTGCTTGAAGGGCCCATCACAAAAGACCGTACTGCCTTTTTAGTGGGCGGAAGGGCTTCCTATGCGCATCTTTTCCTTCCCCTGTTCGATGTGGACAACAAAGCCTATTTCTACGACCTGAACACGAAAATCAACCACAAGATCAATGACCGGAACAGTATTTTTCTATCCGGGTACTTTGGAAGGGACCTTTTTAGTCTTAGCGAAAACTTTGTGAACACCTATGGCAATGCTGTGGGGAATTTTAGATGGAACCATTTGTTTTCGGACAAACTGTTTTCCAACCTATCACTTATCTATTCCGATTATTTCTACGGCTTGGAGCTTGATTTTGTGGGATTTGAATGGGATTCCGGCATTCAAAACTTTAACCTCAAATACGACCTGAAACATTACGTTGACGATAAACTCCAACTCAATTATGGCATGCACAATACCTATTACGTGTTCAATCCGGGAAGAATACGTCCCAATAGCCCTGATTCTGGTATTGTTGAGGAGCAACTAACAAAAAAGTACGCCAATGAGAATGCCATTTATTTGGATGTTGAACACAAGATATCGGACAACCTCAGTATGAACTACGGACTAAGGGCCAGTCAGTTCAACAGATTGGGGCAAGATGAGTTCTATGTGTATGAAAATGACAACCCCGTGTTGTTCGATCCATTCACCTTGATCTATCGGGAAGCTGAGCCCATAGACACCATCAACCCCGGAAGAGGCGGAACCCTTAAAAAGTTCTTCAATCTGGAACCCCGTGTGTCGGCGTCCTACAATTTCAATGGAAAAAGCTCCGTAAAGGCCAGTTATACCCGATTGGCACAGTATTTACACTTATTGTCCAACACCAGTTCCCCTACCCCTTTGGACGTCTGGACCCCCAGCGGCCCGTTTGTAGAACCCCAATTGCTGGATCAATATGCCGTTGGGTATTTTAGGGATATTCAAGAGGGTACTTTTTCTTTTGAAACAGAGGCATTTTACAAAGAAATACAAAATAGAATCGACTATATCGATGGGGCCAACCTCATTGCCAATAAGGCTATTGAGCGCATCATCTTGAACGGTGAGGCCCGTGCTTACGGTCTTGAGTTCCTTATCCGCAAGAATGAAGGACGACTTACCGGTTGGTTGGCCTACACTTGGTCCAAATCAGAACAACGGACACCGCCTAGAGATCTCACGGCTTTTGGAATAGACACGGGGCGCTCCGACCTGGAAACGGGCATTAATCTGGGACAATGGTATAGCACTCCCTATGACAAAAGACACGACCTTGCGCTCTATGGCAGCTACGAGTTGAGCAAAGCTTGGAGTTTTAATGCCAACTTCATATTCCAGACCGGACAGCCCACCAATTACCCTATAGGACAATTTGAATTTGAGGGCTTGGCAGTTCCCTATTATGGCCTGCGAAACAAAGAACGGTTACCGGACTATCACAGAATGGATGTATCAGCCATCTTGACCCCAAAACGGAATGACCGGAAAAAAGTACAATCCGAATGGGTATTCAGCATCTACAACGTGTACAACCGGAAAAATGCAGCCTCCATCAACTTTAGGGAGAATGAGGACACTGGAAGAAATGAGGCTGTACGCACGGCAATTTTTGGGATTATCCCGTCCATAACCTATAACTTTAAATTCTAGTGTTATGAAAAAAGAAATCTTCTACATATTGATTTTGCTGGCACTGGTTTCCTGTGAGGATGTGGTTGACGTAGATCTGCCCGAAACCGAGCCCAGGCTTATTGTAAATGGCCTGTTACGAGTGGACAAAAGTCAGGAGTTTGTTGATGTGCGCATAGAAATGCGCGAAACCACCAACTTTTTTGAGGAGAACACCATAACCCAAGTGGAAAGTGCGGTCATTGGCTACGGTGTACCCAACCAATTTGGGGAACTCACCCAATTGGCCTTTTCCTCTTTGACCGAAGAGGCACCAAATACAGGTGTTTATGTGCCGGACCCCAACTTCTCATCGGACCAACGCATACGCACCTCGGAAGTGGAACTGGGGGTGGTATTTATTTTACAAATACAACACAAGGACAAAAGCTACTATGCCAGAACGGAGTATGCCCCTACGGTCCCCATAGACAATTTGGAACAGGGGGAAAACACACTTTTTAATGAAGAAGACACTGAAATCATCGTAACATTCACCGATAATCCCGACCATACCAATTTTTACATTTTTGATTTTGACTTTGGTAATTTTCAAGCATTGGATGACCGATTTATTATGGGACAACAATTTGATTTCTCCTATTTCTATGATGAAAACCTAAACCCGGGACAAACTATTACCGTAAGTATCTTGGGAGCTGATCGAGATTTTTATAACTACATGGATCTCTTGGTGGAGCAAACACAGGCCGATGGCGGGGTGTTCCAAACCCCCGTGGCCACGGTCCGGGGTAACGTATTTGACGTTACCGGACTGGACAATATCGACATTTTTGACAATGTGGAGCGCCCAGATGAATATGCCTTGGGTTACTTTGCCGTGGTCCAGGAGTTTTCACGGTCTCTTGTTATAGAATGATAGCATTTCTCACTGCAAAAAGTACAACATTAGCACCATCAAAATACCCACTACACCCTGAAATAGGGTCCCCAAAGTATGCCCCCGCAAGGCAGTTTTAACGGTAATGTTGGAAAATTGGGAAACCACCCAAAAATAACTGTCATTGATATGGGAAACGGTCATGGCTCCTGCCCCAACAGCCAGTACGGCCAACGATTTATCCATGGCGGAAACCAATCCAAAACTTTCCAGCAAGGGTGCAATAATCGCCGAAGTGGTAATGATGGCCACTGTGGACGACCCTTGGGCCGTTTTCAACACCGCAGCAATCACAAAAGCAATCAACAGGCCTCCTATTCCCGAGCTGGATTCCAAATTGATTAGGGACGCAATATCCATAGTGCGCAGAATGGCTCCAAAAGCCCCTCCGGCCCCGGTAATCAATACAATGGCCCCAGCTTGTTTGAAGGCTTCCGGGACCCAGCCCTCCTTCTCTTTGGTAGGCACTTTACGCCCGAGGGACAGCGCCAAAAATACTCCCACCAACAAGGCCATGATGGGATTTCCCAAAAAGTCGAGGAGATGAAAGACCGCTCCTTCCCCCAAGGGATGAGTAGGATAGTTGACAATGGATTTCATGGCAATTAGGAGTATGGGCGCCAAGAGTGGCATAAATGCCTGAATAGGTTTTATGGAGGTCTGGAATTCCTCTTTTTCCGAAACGTCATCACTATTTTTTTCCTCCTTCAAGGATTTGCCGATAATTCTGGCCCAAAAGTAACCGGTAAGTGAAACGGGAATGGACACCGCAAGCCCCAAGAGCAGCACCAGGCCCAAATCGGCCTCCAATAAAGCTGCCGCCGCCAAAGGTCCCGGGGTTGGGGGTACAAAAACATGGGCCGCATACAATCCCGTGGCCAAGGATATGGCAAATACCATCACCGGAATCCCTGTCCTTCTGCTGATGGCCTTGTTGAGTGAGGAAAGGATGATAAAGCCCGAATCGCAAAATACGGGTATAGAAATCACATACCCGGCCAGATTGATGGCCAAGGGCGAACGCTTAAGGCCGATTATCTTCAAAATACTATTGGCAAGAACCTGGGTACTTCCGGTTTTTTCCAAATAAATGCCAATCACTGTCCCAAATGCTATCACCAGTCCAATCCCCGAAAGGGTCTTGCCAAACCCTTCTCCTATGGTTTTCATAATATCCGCAGGGGAAAGTCCCAAAAGAAACCCCGAGGCCACCGCCGCTATGGTCAGGGAAAAAATGGGGTGCATCTTAAATTTCACCGTTGCCACAATGATAAAGAGCACCACCAAGGCCAAAACCAATAGTTCCATGTTCAATTTTTATGCGATATCCATTAAATATAAGCTAATATTCCTACTTTGGTCCCATGAGACACACGGACAAGGAGCTTTTGGTAAAGGGAATCAAATCGTTTGGCTACACCGTTGCCGCTATGTTTTTAGGGCCCTTTCTACTGTATCAGGCATTTAAAAATGAAGACCACCCTTTTTATATTCCCGTTTTGATATTGGGAATCCTATTTGCCGGACTGGCCATTTATTTGGGGTTCAGGTCCGTGAATATTGTAATGGACGCCCTTTTTGGAAAGAAATCAAAGGATTAATTTTTGGAGCTCGGCGGGGCATTTTTCCATTTGTTGCTGAGTTGGGCATAATCATAATCCAAAACCGATTTCTGGCGATCTAGTCGGTTCGAGGCAAATGCCCGTTGCAGAATATCCTCAATAAGATAGTCCTCGTGCACCTGTTCCGGTCGGAATTCCTCTTTTAAGCTAATACTGAACATACTTGCGGTAGTATTGTACCAAAAGGCCCGCCATCCACTTCGCAATTCCTTGACCAAATCAAAGGCAGTGGTACCCGTCTGCCGGTAGATCAGTTTCACCAAAATCTGACCTTCGGTCCTAGTCAATTTTTTCAACTCGGCCGAAAACTCCTCTTCGATGAATTTTTGCACTTTCCGGGTATATCTTTTCTGGTGTCGCCGCTTTTTAATGTGCTGCAGACTATCGTTCAGTTCCACCAATCGTTCTGCGGCCAACTTGGCATATGGGTATACTTTTAGGGTTTTTCGCCTTAGGATATAGTAACGTAGTTTTTCATTGCGATCGGCAAATTCCAGTTTCCCGAAAATATACACTTCATCCAACGCAATGGAGCTGTACAAAATAGAGTCACCTTCGAACCGCACATAGTAATCCTCAATGGAATCCTTGGGATTCATTAAGGAGTCCGTTTCCCTCTCCTGCGAAAACCCAAGGCCATGCAGGCTTAAAAAGACGATTAAAAAACTAGTACGCCACATGTGGTCCATTGTTCAAAAGTCCTGCCAAAATTAAGGATAAAGGTAAGATTTGGCTATTAAATAAAAGTGAATATTAGTATGTTTGTGTACTAAATTGAACACATGGCAGCAGCTAAGATCATCAACGCTAAATCCCTTAAATTCCTTGAAAAATATCTAAACAATGCCTCTCCCACGGGTTACGAATGGGAAGGACAGAAGATTTGGATGGAGTACTTAAAACCTTATGTGGATGAATTCATCACGGATACCTATGGGACCGCCGTGGCCGTCATTAACCCAAAGGCCAAGTACAAAGTGGTCATTGAGGGACATTCCGATGAGATTTCATGGTATGTGAACTATATTACGGACAATGGACTGCTGTATGTGATCAGAAATGGAGGGAGCGATCACCAAATCGCACCATCCAAGTGGGTAAATATCCATACCAAAAAAGGTATTGTAAAAGGTGTTTTTGGATGGCCCGCCATCCATACCCGCGATAGGGCCAAGGAAGAATCACCAAAGGTGGAGAACATTTTTATTGACATAGGAGCCAAAGACAAGGCCGAAGTGGAGAAAATGGGGGTTCATGTGGGCTGTGTCATTACCTATCCCGATGAATTCCACATCCTGAACAAGGATAAATTTGTCTGCCGTGCCTTGGATAACCGCATGGGCGGTTTCATGATTGCCGAAGTGGCCCGTTTGCTCCATGAGAACAAAAAAGAGCTTCCTTTTGGCCTATACATTACCAATTCAGTACAGGAAGAAATTGGGTTGCGCGGGGCTGAGATGATCACCCAGACCATTAAGCCCAATGTGGCCATCGTCACCGATGTTTGCCATGACACTACCACCCCTATGATCGATAAGAAGAAGGAAGGGGAAACCTCCATAGGTTCGGGGCCGGTAGTTTCCTATGCGCCCGCAGTGCAGAACAAGTTGCGGGAACGCATTCTGGAAACGGCCGAAGCGAAAAAAATACCCTTCCAACGATTGGCGGCATCCCGATACACGGGTACAGATACAGACGCCTTTGCCTACAGCAACGGTGGGGTGGCCTCAGCTTTGATCTCGTTGCCCTTGCGCTATATGCACACCACTGTGGAGACAGTGCACAAGGACGATGTGGAGAATGTGATCCGTTTGATCTACGAAACCCTGTTGACCATCAAGGAAGGTGAAACATTTAGCTATTTTGATTAAACCCTGTCATTTCGAACCCTGTCCTGAACGTTTAGTGAAGGAGCTGTGAGAAATCTCACCTTTAGATTTCTCAATCGATACAAAGTATCTCATTTCGAAATGACCCTGTTGAAATAAAATTGAAAGCACATCAACCTTTTTGGTTTTTGTGCTTTTTTTGATGCAATTCGTCACCTCAAACTTATTTCAGGGTCTCGACATAAATAGATTCCCACTTTCACAGGAATTACATACTCGATTAAATTCATTTCTAAATTATGTGCCATCTCGACTGCACTCGATATGACAAATTCATATCTTTATTCTTATGATGGATGAACGGGTCGACATTTTGGATGAGCATGGGAACCCAACGGGAGCGTCCTGTTTAAAATCCGAAGCGCACCGAAAAGGCCTGTTGCACCCTACCATCCATGTGTGGCTCTACACCAAAGACGGGCGAATATTGCTCCAGCAACGGGGAAAACACAAGGATACCCATCCCCTACTTTGGGATGTTTCCGTAGCCGGACATGTATCGTCCGGAGAGGATATTGAATGGGCCGCAGTACGGGAAGTACAGGAGGAAGTGGGTTTGACCATTTCAAAAAAGGACTTGGAGTCCATCGGTACCTACAAGGCAGTCCATAAAATTTCGGATGATTTTATCGATGCCGAACTGCACCATATTTTTCTGTGCAAATTGAACGTTCCCATCAGTGAATTGACCAAACAGGATAGTGAAGTGGATGATTTGGATTTAATCCCTCTTTTCAAATTCGCAGAAGAAACCTGGGGATTGGCCAATACGGCAAAGTATGTCCCGCATGGCCCTACCTACTATAAAAAAATCGTTCAGGAGATTAAAAAGAGGCTTTAACCAATTCCGAAAATTGACCCAAAGCATCCAGCTTGTAGGCATTTTGTTCCCCGGTCACCATATTTTTTACCACAAAATTGCCATCGCGCAGTTCCTGTTCCCCCAATAGGATTACATACGGAACCCCTCTCTTATCGGCATACTTAAATTGCTTCTGCATTTTGGCATCCGTTGGGTATAAATCGGCCCGAAGACCTTCCTTTCGCAGTCCTGAGACCAATTTTAAAGCCGCCAGACCTTCGTTCTTTCCAAAATTGAGGCAAAGTACGTCCAAGGACGTATCCAAGCTGTCCGGGAAGAGGTCCAATTCCTCCAAAACCAGATAAATCCGGTCCAATCCAAAGGAAATGCCCACTCCGCTCACATCTTTCAATCCGAAAATACCCGTAAGGTCATCGTAACGGCCTCCACCTCCAATGGAACCCATCTGGACACCTTCCGGCGCGGCCACTTCAAAAATGGCACCTGTATAATAATTGAGCCCACGGGCCAAAGTCACATCCAACTGCAATTGGGCCGATTGCAACCCAATATTCTCTACGGTGGAAATGATTTCGTCCAACTCGCCCACTCCGGCCATACCAACTTCAGAATCGGCCAAGAGACCACGTAACTGCTCCAACTGCTCCGAGGCGGTACCCGCCATGGAAAACAAGGGCTGCGCCTTTTCAATGGCACTTTCGGAAATACCCTTTTCCAGCATTTCTTCCTTGACCTTCCCTTCCCCTATTTTGTCCAATTTATCCAATGCCACGGTGAAATCCACCAACAGGTGTTTGGCCCCGATCACTTCGGCTATGCCAGAAAGAATTTTTCGGTTGTTGATTTTGATGGTGGTACCATTCAATCCCAAATCGGTGAAAACGGCATCGTAGAGCTGTACAAACTCCACTTCCTGCAAAAGGGAATTGGCCCCTACCACATCGGCATCACATTGGTAAAACTCACGAAAACGGCCTTTCTGGGGTCTATCCGCCCGCCAAACAGGCTGTATCTGATATCTTTTAAAGGGAAAATCAATTTCATTTTGGTGCATTACCACATAACGGGCAAAAGGCACGGTAAGGTCATAACGCAATGCCTTTTCCGAAATCTTTGGTGTAAGCGATGCTGAATTTTTGGAACTATAGGTCACATCGTCCACCTTTGAGATAAAATCCCCGGAGTTCAATATTTTGAAAATCAAGCGGTCTCCTTCATCCCCATACTTGCCCATCAAAGTGTCCGAATTTTCAAAGGACGGGGTCTCTATGGGCTGGAAACCATAGGTTTCAAAATGCTTTTTTATGGTCTGGATGGTATAGTTGCGCTTGGCCACTTCAGCTGGCGAAAAGTCTCGTGTTCCCTTGGGTATGGATGGTTTTTGTGCCATGTAGTCTAAAATTCTCGTGCAAATATACGGGGTTTGTTACATGTATAGAATGCTTGCGAAGTCATTTCGAACGAATGTGAGAAATCTTATCCATTGCGGGCTGGATTTCTCGTCGCTCATAATTCGCTCCGTCGAAATGACAAGACCAAAATGTCATACTGAACGAAGAGAAGTATCCCAAAATGACATTGGCTGAGATTCCTCAGTCGCGCTGCTTCTTCGGAATGACACAGAAATGTAAACTAATATGTTCTCGACTGCGCTCGAACTGACAATTTCAGTACCCTTCGTGTCATTTTGAACCCTGTCCTGAATAAAGTCGAAGGAGCTGTGAGAAATCTGTTTGATTTTAGGATTTCTCATCGCTCATGCCTCGCTCTGTCGAAATGACAAAGAACGGTAGCCTTCCCCAATACCCATTGTTTGAATCCTAGTTCTGACCCCAAACTGCCAATAATTTCCCTCATCCATCAACTCAAATGGGGCATTCATCAATTTGGGAAGGACATCGAGATGGTTTGAGGCTATATTTCAATATAAATCATTCAGTTATGAGGACACCACTGCTTTTTTTGTTTATTGTAAGCTTACTTTTAATGTCATGCTCCGGTGAAGATGGGGACGTTGGTCCGCAAGGGGAATCCGGGGAAAATGGCTATCATTGTTGGGACACCAACACCAATCGGTTCAATGATTCAGAGGAGGACACGAATGACGATGGTGAATGGAACAACTTGGACTGTATTGGAATGGATGGGCTCAATGGCAAAAATGGGGTCAATTGTTGGGACTTGGATGCCGATTTTATGAACGACCCCGAGGAAGACATCAATGAAGATGGCAAATGGGATGTAACCGACTGCCAAGGAGCAGACGGTAATGCCGATGTGCAGAGGATTGTGTTGGATTTTGATGATGCATATATCTATGATTCCATTATCCAATTTACTGTTCCACAACTTACACCGGAGAACATAGAAGATTATGTGTTATTATTTTATTTGGAGTATGTTCAACTCAATAGTGTGTACTTACCCATTCCTGGAGGGGTAGCTGAATTTGATAGAAGTTACAATGTGTTTTTTGAACCCGGATTTGTTTATATATCAGTTTCAACTTTCGATGGGTCAGATACCAATCCAGGATGGTTGGGTGAATGGGACTTTTTACACATTACCCTTATCAAAATTTCTGCCTTGGAGGACAAGGGCCAAACAGCGCAAATCCAAAAAGCGCTTATGGAGACGGACATTGTTATTGAAGACCATAAAGTCCTTTCTCCCTATTTTAATAAGGAATAGACCCTAGTTCATTTTGTATTTATTGCATTAGATAGGTTCTCGACTACGCTCGAACTGACAATTTCAGTACCCTTCGTGTCATTTTGAACCCTGTCCTGAGTAAAGTCGAAAGAGCTGTGGGAAATCTATAGGTTTGGGATTTCTCGTCGCCCATGCTTCGCTCTGTCGAAATGACAAGACCGATAGCTGATGTGCTGAACGGAGAGAAGTATCCCAAAAAACAATGGTTGAGATTCCTCAGTCGCGCTGCTTCTTCGGAATGACGCAGAAATATAAAGCGTATTTCTTACCTCTGATATGTTCTCGACTACGCTCGAACTGACAATTTCAGTACCCTTCGCGTTATTTTGAACCCTGTCCTGAGTAAAGTCGAAGGAGCTGTGGGAAATCTGTTTGATTTTGGGATTTCTCGTCGCCCATGCCTCGCTCCATCGAAATGACAAGTGTTTAACGGAAAGAGGTGTCTCAAAATGACCTCGGTTTAGATTCCTCAATCGCGCTGTTCATTCGGAATGACAAATGGTAATTGCTCTTGAACTTGAAACTTTAATTTTCTTTACTCCATAATCTGCTCAAACCATTGGTAAAGCTCCCCTTTGGTAATGACAGCGCCTTGTTTGATGAGTTCAAACTTGTCCACATTCTTGTCCTCCCCATACGCTTTGGAGGCGGTAAGGTATTCCACAAAATCGGATTGGAAATTCCGTTTGAACCAATCGAAGCCCACTTTGGTGCGCAGGTCAATTTCAGGGTTCATGACCTTTACGGACAGTAGTTTCATTTCCTTTTCGGTCAGGTGGAATAGGTGCATGTGCATTTCAGAGACATTTTCCAAGTACTCCACCTTGTTGAGCACCCCTTCCCATATCAAATCGCTAAAGACATCGATTTCTTCTTCAGCCACTTCAGGCTTTTCTGCTTTTAAGGCATTCCATTCCTCTGCGGTTATGGATTGGGTGGCCAAAAAATTGATGAACTCCGGATGTAACTCCTCCAACTGCTCTTTCGTAAGTCTTCTATACTTCATACCACAAAAATAAAAGGCTTTGGATAAAAATTTGATAGTAGGTATAACAAAAAAGAGGGCCATGCAAGCATAGCCCTCCCATAATATTGGCTGAAATCAGCTTATTTTGCTTCAGCGATCACTTCAAAAGGAAAATCAACAATAACTTCACGGTGAAGTCTGATGACGGCATCATAAGGACCGACCCTTTTGATGGCCCCTCCTTTGATACTGATGAATTTTCTGTCGATTTGATGACCTTCTTTGTCCAAAGCAGCGGCCAAATCAATATTGGTCACAGATCCAAACAATTTATCTCCAGATCCTGCTTTGGCAGCAATACGGATTTCCAATTGTTTAAGTGCTTCGGCAATTTTAGTGGCCTCGTCGACTATCTTTTTCTCTTTATGGGCTCTTTGCTTAAGGTTTTCGGCCAAAACTTTTTTGGCAGATGGAGTAGCCAATGAGGCCAAACCTTGAGGGATCAAAAAGTTTCTGCCGTAACCGTTCTTTACGGTAACGATATCATCCTTAAATCCCAAATCCTGTACATCTTCTTTTAGAATAAGTTCCATTCTTCGGTATTTTTTTATTTCAACATATCGCCAACGTACGGCATTAACGCTAGGTGACGGGCACGTTTAACGGCCTGGGCCACTTTTCTTTGGTATTTTAAGGAAGTACCTGTAAGTCTTCTGGGAAGCAGTTTTCCTTGTTCATTTACCAATTTCATCAAGAAATCCGGGTCTTTGTAATCAATGTACTTAATACCTGATTTTTTGAACCTACAGTATTTCTTTTGCTTGCTGGTCTCAATGTTAAGAGGGGTCAAATATCTGATTTCCCCGTCTTTTTTTGCTTTTGCCTGTTGCTCTATAGATGCCATAACCCTATGCGTTTGCTTTTAATTTGGTTCTTCTTTTCTCGGCCCAAGCAATGGCATGCTTGTCCAATTTAACGGTCAAAAAACGCATAACGCGCTCGTCTCTCCTAAATTCCAACTCATACGGGCCAATAGCCTCTCCAGGAGCTTGGAATTCGAACAAGTGGTAAAAACCACTTTTCTTGTGCTGAATGGGATAGGCCAACTTTTTAAGTCCCCAATTCTCTTTGGAGACCATTTTGGCACCATTCTTAATCAAGAAATCCTCAAATTTCTTGACTGTTTCCTCTATCTGTGTTTCAGACAGAACGGGATTCAAAATGAAAACAGTTTCGTAATGGTTCATTATAATATATTTTTAAAGGAGCGCAAAATTAATAATATTTCTTTCTCCCTGCAAGAAAAGCAAAAAAACTTCGTTTAAATTCCAAGAGTTATTAACAAAAAAGAACCCAATAAACCTACGTATCGTATATGGCAATGTACACAACAAAATAGACCATGTTTACATCTTTTGTTGCTCTTAAACGTGTTTTTTGTGTAATTTGCCGATGATTTAAAACCCTACAAATCACCCCATTCTATGAAATTAAAAAGTATAATTGTAGACGATTCCTCGATGCAACGGATGGCCGTTGCAAAGTTGGTCAACAATCATCCACACCTTGCTTTGGTTGCGGAGTACAGCAACGCCATTGAAGCAAAAAATGGCCTAAAGAACCACGAAATCGACCTTATCTTTTTAGATGTTGAAATGCCGATCATCAGTGGTTTTGACCTTTTAGAGGCCCTAGAGAACCCACCACAGGTTATTTTGATCACGGGAAAACCTGACTATGCCCTTAAGGCATTTGATTATGATGTGACCGATTACCTTCACAAACCCATCACACTTGCACGTTTTGAAGCCTCTGTGAAAAGAGCCGTGGCCAAATATGAGCAAATGAACCGTGTTGATGAGGATGAAGAGCACATCTTTGTAAAAAGTAACCTTAAAAAGCGTAAGGTTATCTTAAACGACATTAAATGGATAGAAGCCCTTGGAGATTACATTAAATTGGTAACCGATGAAGCCAATATCGTAATCCTATCCACCATGAAATCCTTCGAAAAGCAATTGCCGGCCGAAAAATTTCTGAGAATCCATAAATCCTATATTGTGAATCTGGAGAAGATTGAAAAATTCAACAGTAAAAATGTTGAAGTAGGGGGCAGACAGATTCCTTTGAGTAGAAACAAAAAGACTGAATTGGCAGAAGCACTGGCCAACGTATAACTAAATGTGGTCCACATTGTAGACCAGTCTTACACTTTTATACTTGGAAATAGCATTAAAGGATTTCTCAATTCTTTTAATGCTATTTTTTGTTTGTACCAACGATTGTTGCCTTGGAATCTTAATAAGGATGTTTTTTAGATAATCCCTTCTTATACGGGCCACTGGAGGATACTCGGGGCCCAGAATGTCCTGTCCCAATACGTTTCTGAGGGAACCTGCCAACCAACTGGCGGCCTCGTTCAGCTTGTTGAAATCCCTATCCTTTAGAGTGATTTTGACAATGCGCACCAAAGGTGGGTATTTAAACTGCTCCCGCTCGTAATACTGCTCCGAGAACATCTTTCCATAATCATTTGTAGTGACCTGCTGCAATATTTGGTGATAAGGGTTATAGGTCTGAATAAGTACCTTGCCCCTTTTTTGGGTTCGCCCTGCCCTACCCGCTACTTGTGTGAGCATTTGGAAACTGCGTTCATGCGCCCTGTAATCCGGAAAGTTCAACATGGAATCCGCATTCATGATGCCCACTAAACTCACATTTCTAAAGTCCAGCCCTTTGGTGACCATTTGGGTTCCCACCAAAATATCCATCTCTTGGTTTTCGAACGCTGAAATGATTTTTTCGTAGGCATATTTGCCTCGGGTGGTATCCAAATCCATTCGACCTACGGCAACATCGGGAAAGAGATGACTCAGCTCTTCCTGAATCTGCTCCGTACCGAAGCCTTTGTTGTCCAAAGTGGCACTGCCACACGCTAAACAGGCTTGCTGCAAGGCCATATGATAACCACAATAATGACAACGAAGTTGGTTTCTCCGCTGATGATAGGTCAGGCTCACATCACAATTGGGGCATTGCGCCACATGGCCACAGGTGGTACATTCCACCACAGGGGCAAATCCTCTACGGTTTTGGAACAAAATTACCTGTTCCCCCTCCTCCAAGGTTTCCGAAATGGCTTTGAGCAGCACTTCTGAAAAATGCCCCTTCATCCGCTTCTTTCGGGTCGCCTCCTTGATATCCACCAAACTGATGTCCGGCATGAGCACATTGCCATAGCGATATTGTATGGAAGCATATGCATATTTTCTTTTTTTGGCATTGTCCATACTCTCTATACTGGGCGTGGCCGACCCCAACACAATATGGGACCCATGAAGGGAAGCCAACACAACGGCCGCGTCGCGAGCATGGTATCGTGGAGCGGGATCAAACTGCTTGAAGGAGCTTTCATGCTCTTCATCCACCACGACCAATCCCAAATTTGAAAATGGCAAAAACAGGGAAGAGCGGGCACCAATGACAATTTGTGCCTTCTCCGCATTCGCCACCACATTGTTCCAGACCTCGACCCTTTCGTGAATACTGTATTTAGAATGGTAAACGGACACTTTGTGTCCAAAATAATGTCGTAATCTGTTGATCAATTGCGAGGTCAGTGCAATCTCCGGCAACAGATATAAGGCCTGTTTGCCCTCTTCCAAACATTGCTGGATGAGTTTTACATACACCTCGGTCTTTCCTGAAGAGGTAACCCCATGCAAAAGAACGGGTTTGCCTTCCAAAAAACCAGCCTGAATGGTTTCCAAAGCCTTGGTCTGGTGTTCATTCAGGAGCATATGTTGGGATTCTTCCGATTGGCCGTCAAAGTTTACCCGATCGGTTTGAATGTGGTATTCCTTTAAAACTTCTTTATCAATGAGGGCTTTGATCACGGCCCGGGAACTGCCACTTTCCTTTTCCAAATCGGCTATGGGGATGGGTTTTTTGGTCTTTGCCCCTATTTGAAACAGGGACAACACCACCTGGCTCTGTTTTGGTGCCCGTGTCAGTTCGTTCAACAATTGCTCCAATTGGGCCTCATCCTCATAGGTTTCGGAAAGCTTGACATAACGGACCAGTTTTGGTTTATACTGTTCGTACAACTCTTCTTTTTGGAGTACCACCCCTTTATGCACCAGTCCATTGATGAGTTTCAGAACATTTTTTTTATCCACAATGTCACTCACCTCGGATATTTTCAGCGCGCTCTGGTGCTGTAAGGCCTCATATACCAGAAACTCATCGTCCCCCAGCTGCATTTCATCAATCTGGGCATCTTTATTGGGCATGACCAAGGTTTCACTTTCCAACAAAAAAGCACTGGGAAGGGCACTTCGCACCACCTCGCCCAAAGTGCACATATAATACTGAGCCATCCAGTGCCAATGCTTCAATTGAATGGCATTGACCAAAGGTTGTTCATCCAAAATCTGGTAGATTTCCTTGGCCTCATAGGCCATAGGAGCATTGGTATGAATTTGATAGGCCAAGGCCGTATATATCTTGGATTTCCCGAAGGGAACGGCCACACGCATCCCTGGCTGTAAAAAATCCGCCTCTTCTTGTGTGATCTTATAGGTGAAAAGTCGTTCCAAAGGAATAGGTAGGACGACATCCAAAAAATACTCCATACACTTATTCTTCCTTAACCCGATGCCACGTTTGGGTCCTGTACAAAAATGCCAAATAGCCCCTGACCATTAGTTTGTCCATATCCTCTGGATGAAGCCACAATTTCCCCCTAAAGGTCATTCCGTGTTCCGGGTCCAACATATCTGTGCCTTTATACTCATCCTTATCGTTCCTTTTAAGGTTCCGAAAAATCTTCATCCCCAAAACGGGTTGGTTCTTAAACTTTCCCTTGCATTTAGTGCAAAGCGCATTTTTCTTCCCTTTTTCCAAAATATCGATGATTCTCGCCTGTAGCAGTCCATTTTCGCGATAAATCTCTACTATGGCCTTGGCGTTTCCGCTTCGATCATCCATCGTTTTCCATTTTCCAAATACGGATTGGGACCACATGTTCTGGAAAAACAGCACGGTCAAAACAAAAAAACATTTATGGAACATCTTGATACCTTTCATGCCGCTTCTTTAATGAATTCAAGGTGGCATTCAGCTCAAACCCCAACAATAAGATATTGGAATTCAACCAAATGAACACCATCAAAATCAACAATCCTCCCAGTGCCCCATAAAGTTCGTTATATCGGGCAAACTTTTCCACATAGATTCCAAAAAGATAGGAAGTGAGCACAAACAGCAGGGTGGTCATCAAGGCACCCGCTGAAAAGAACCTGGCTTTACGCCCTTCTGCCGTCCCAAAATAGTAGAGGATGGAGGTAGTCAGATAGGACAGTACCATGAAAAACAGGATTTTGGCCAGTTGGATTCCCACCGTATCCCCTTTCTCAATATCGGTCCCAAAGGTCTTCCCAAAGTATTCACTGGTGTATTCCACAATATAGAACTCAAAATACACGAAGGCCACGGCACCCACAATCAACAAAATGGACAATAACAGCCCAACCATGAGGGCATAGATATACTGCCTGAAAAAATTCCGGGTGAGTTCTACATGATAGGAGTTTTCAAAACCTCCAAAAATGGCATTGACCCCATTGGCCACCAAAAAAATGGACAACAGAAAGGCCGATGACAACAAACCTCCTTGTTTTTGGTCCTTGATCTGTTGGTAGATGTCCCCAAAATAATCTCCTGTGGCCGATGGCAGGAAAGATTCCAGGAAAAGGAGGAACTGGGCATCAAAATTTTCATTTCCCACTCGCACATACGGAATGACAAAAGGAATGAGCGTCACCATAAAAATGAGCAAGGGGAACAAGGCCATAAATACGCTGAACGCAATGGAACTAGCACGCGTGGACACGGCACCTTTCACGATACCTACCACGTACATTTCCATCAGATCATAGAAAGAGAGTCCTTCAAAAGCCTTGAGCTTTATGTTTTTTAATAACCGCACCAACCAGTTGACCACGGGTATTTTCTCCAACTGCTCTTCTATGGCTACCGACATCTAAACCGCTTTTAAACTAAGGTCCATGTTGTATACGGAATGTGTCAATGCCCCAGAGGATATGTAATCCACACCACATTCGGCATATTTTCGAATGGTGTCTTCAGTAATTCCGCCAGAAGACTCGGTAAGGCACTGCTCTCCTATGCGCTGCACAGCCTTTCTGGTATCTTCATAATCGAAATTATCCAGCAAAATCCTGTAGACGCCTTTGGATTGCAAGATTTCTTCCACTTCATCCAAATTCCTTGCCTCCACAATGATCTTTAAATCCTTGTTTTGCTCTTTTAGATACTGTTGGGTTTTTTGGATAGCCTTGGTGATTCCTCCCGCAAAGTCGATATGGTTGTCCTTAAGCATGATCATATCGTAGAGGGCAAACCTATGGTTCTCCCCTCCCCCAATCTTTACCGCCCATTTTTCCAAAGCCCTGATCCCCGGAGTGGTCTTTCGGGTGTCCAAAATCTTGGTACCCGTACCTTCCAAAAGCGACACATAGTATTGGGTCTTCGTGGCAATGGCACTCATCCGCTGCATGGCATTGAGCACCAAGCGTTCTGCCTTTAGAATACTTTGGGAACTTCCCTCCACGTAAAAGGCAATATCCCCATGCTTGACCAAGGTACCGTCGGGCAGTAAAACCTCGACCTTAAGTTGCGGGTCCACATATTCAAAAACTTGTTGGGCAAAGGCCACACCGGCCAGTACACCCTCGTCCTTCACCAAGAGCTTTGCCTTACCCGTAGCAGTTGCCGGAATACAGGCCAAGGAGCTATGGTCGCCATCGCCAACATCTTCACGAATGGCATTGGCTATGATCAAACTGAGTTCTTTCTGAAATTGTTCTTCGGATATCATCCACAAGGGGTTTTAACGAAAATAGTAAAAACATTGCTGCCGTTCTGTAATTTAGTCGCTGAGATCTTAAGGTATTTGGGTGTGAAATCCCGTGTTCGGAGTTAACTAACTCAAGACCAAGTTCAAGTTCAAGCCCAAGTTCAAGTTCAAACTTAAACTCAATCGCAAATGACAAGGGGTTTAAACTTGAACTTGAACTTACCTTTATCCTCTTACTTCCTACTTTCACTATAATAATCTATTTTTGGGGATGCAGATTACCTTGATCGCCATAGGCAAAACCGATAATCCTGATCTAGAACGACTTATCGCCATTTACGAAAAGCGGTTGCAACATTACATCAAGTTTCAGTTACAGGTTATTCCCGACATCAAAAACAGTAAAAATCTTTCCGAAGCCCAACAAAAGGAAAAGGAAGGGGAACAAATCTTGGGACAGATTCAAAATTCAGATGTACTTGTTCTGCTCGATGAAAAAGGAAAACAGTATACCTCGGTCGAGTTTTCCCAATTCCTCCAAAAGAAAATGAACAGTGGCATAAAGAATTTGATGCTGGTCATTGGCGGACCCTACGGCTTCAGTGATGCTGTCTATCAGAGATGCAATGGAAAAATAAGTCTTTCCAAAATGACCTTTTCCCACCAAATGGTGCGCTTGTTCTTTGTAGAGCAGTTGTACCGAGGGTTCTCTATTCTACGGAACGAACCTTATCACCATCAATGATTAAATCTTAGACCGCTTCGCTTAAAGATTCAAGAGAAAAGACCGCCTATTAGTTCTTGAGTCTTGGCTCTAGGTTCTTTAGTCTTGACACTTGAGTTTTGCCTAGTAAAGTACCCTGAACTTAATGGTATTTTCTATACCCTTAAGCTCCTTGATCACATCTTTGTTGTATTCCTTGTCCAAATCAGAGATCACATACCCCACTTCAGAATCCGTGGAAAGGTACTGACCCGTGATGTTCAACCCGTATTTAGCCAACACCTCATTGATTTTGGCCATGATCCCCGGAACATTCCTGTGAATATGCAAAAAGCGGTGCGCCTTGTTCTGCTTAGGCAGTCGGATATTTGGGAAATTCACCGCATCCACCGTGTTCCCTGAATTGATGTAATCCATGATCTTGTTCGGTACAAAGTCAGCAATGTCGCGTTGGGCTTCTTCCGTACTTCCACCAATATGTGGTGTTAAAATCACATTGGAAAGTCCTTGCAGTGGTGTTTCAAACGAACCGTTGCTTCGTGGTTCGGAAGGGTACACATCCACAGCCGCTCCACCCAACTTTCCACTTTTAATGGCTGCGGCCAAAGCATCGATATCCACCACAAATCCACGGGAAAGGTTAATAAGCTTGGCGCCGTCTTTCATTTGGTTGATTTCTCGCTCACCAATGAAATTTTTGTTCGCCTTGTTATCATCCACGTGTAACGTTACCACATCAGAAACGGACAACAGGTCTTCCAAGGTGCTACATTTAATGGCATTACCAATGGCCAACTGGTCGTTTACATCGTAATAATATACTTTCATCCCCATGGCCTCTGCCAAAACGGACATTTGCTTTCCTATGTTTCCGTAACCTACAATACCCAAGTTTTTGCCTCTCACTTCCTGAGAACCGGCTGCGGTTTTGTTCCACTCGCCATTGTGGATTTCCGTACTTCGCGGAAAAATGCTCCGCATTAACATAACGGTCTGCCCAATGGCCAGTTCCACTACCGAACGGGTGTTACTATACGGTGCGTTGAACACCACAACCCCTTTTTTCTTGCTGTATTCCAAATCGATTTGGGTGGTACCAATACAGAAGGCACCCACTACCAAAAGTTTGTTGGCGGCATCCAAAACCTTTTGGGTCACCTGGGTCTTGGAACGTATTCCCAACACATGCACCCCTTTGATTCGCTCTATGAGCTCTTCCTCAGGAAGACTGTGCTTGACCAATTCAACGGAAAATCCTTCTTCCGATAGGTTTTTAAAAGCATCGGGGTGGACATTTTCAAGCAATAATATCTTGATTCGGTTCTTGGGATAGGATAAATTACGTGGCAAATCGTTCACAAATAAAAATTCATCTAGGTTAGGTGCTACGTGGTCCGCATTGTTCGTTGCTTTCTCACGGTGCACATTCTCTGTATAGGCGAAAAACTTATGGGCAATACCGGCCTCGCGCATCACATAGTCGCTATAGCCGTCACCAATTACTTGGACCTCGCCGTCCAAATCCAAGTTCTTCAAACACTCAATTTTCCCATTATGGGAAGCGAGAACATTGGCTTCGTCGAATCCAATGATGTTTCCTTCTTCATCAAATTTAAAGGTATTGGCATAAACCCGATCGGATGGAATGTTGTATTCTTCCACTATGGGGTCGATAAATTCCTTGAATCCACAGGAAATTACATAAATATCATCCGAAAACTCTTTAAAAAAGTCTTTATTGGATGTTATGGATTTGGAAATTTTGTGTCGCAATTCACCCACCAAATGCTCCAAATCGTTCTTGTGTGCATTCAATAGACGTATTCTTTTTTCAAGGGATTCCGTAAATGAAATGTCCCCATCGATTCCCAAGTTGGTGATCCTCTGGATCTCCTTTACAATTTCTTCCTTGTTGGATTTGCCTTGAAGGGTAATTTCCGCCAAAACATCCAATGCCTCTACCCGGGTAAGGGTGCTATCAAAATCGAAAACGTATTTGCGTCCCTCTTCTACCATGATGTTCTCAAAAAATTAAGGCGTAAAATTAAGCATTAATTCCATCAACCAAATTGGAAGCCTACCAAAACCTTACAGAATTGCGGATAAATCAAAAAACGCTTTTAAAATGTTTGAAATGGCACCCGAAATCCACTTTTTTGTAATGATTGCGTTCAAAACCAACGCCGGGTAATCTTGGAATACATCCGATATTCCTTTCCGAATACCTCCTCCAATGCCTTTTCTTCATTTTGAATCTGAAAATGGTTCATATACGATACAAATCCGGCAGCCAAAAGGGTGTTGAACGCGTTGCCCAACCAAAGGCCAAAGGCCAGTAAAAAAAGAAGCATTCCTAAATACATAGGGTTACGGGTGTACACGTAAATACCGTTGGTCACCAATTTTTCGGCCTTTTTGGGACTCAAGGGATCCACCGTGGTCTTGGAGGCCAAAAACTGCCCCACTGCAATAAGTATCACCAAAATACCCAATGCACAGAGTATCATTGAAAGTGTTTTGCGTCCAAAAAAGTCAAACTCCCCAAAGGGCAAAAACCTATCCAAAACATACATCAGACCGCTAAAAACAAGTAGCACCAAAGCTGGGGGAATCCGTAGTCCCATATTCCAAAAGTTATGCTTCGAAATTACTACTTTTGGGCCTTATTTGAATCTTTTCCAGCGTGAGACTTGTCTTTGCCACCCATAACGACCATAAACTACGTGAGGTACAACAATTACTTCCCAACTCCATTGAACTG
Organism: Flagellimonas algicida; assembly: GCF_049629585.1. Lineage (NCBI taxonomy): Bacteria > Pseudomonadati > Bacteroidota > Flavobacteriia > Flavobacteriales > Flavobacteriaceae > Flagellimonas > Flagellimonas algicida. The sequence goes on from NZ_JBMYIX010000001.1 coordinate 1,157,166, forward strand.
CTCTCCCTAAAGGATATCGGCTGTTTTGATGAAATCCCTGAAACTGGGGAGACTTTGGAGGAAAATGCCAAAATCAAGGCCGATTTTGTCACCCAAACCTATGGTTTCGACTGTTTTTCGGACGATACCGGGCTTTTGGTGGATGCGCTCAACGGCCAACCCGGGGTCCATTCTGCCCGTTATGCCGGGGAGCAAAAAAATGCCCAAGACAATATGGACAAATTACTTTCAGAAATGAAAGGGGAAGAGAATAGGAATGCGCATTTCAAAACCGCCATCCACTTGAATACAGGCAGCAAAAGCCTTGTTTTTGAAGGCATTGTTGAAGGTGTCATCACCGAAAAGGAGACCGGAACAGGTGGATTCGGATACGACCCCATCTTTATCCCTGTCGGCTATGACAAAACCTTTGGGGAACTATCCTCGGAGACCAAAAATGCCATCAGCCACAGAGGAAGGGCCATCCAGAAACTGGTGGACTTTTTAAAAAAGAAGGCGTAATAGCTTCCACGGAATATATTTAGCGTACATTTGCCGCTTTATTAACGCCGCCGGTATGGGCAAGGTGTTGCGATGGGCTTGAAAGGGTTATACGAAAATCGCTCTATGCAACACAACATATTTGCGATTTAAGGTATACACCGCTATGACAAAATTTGAAGCCTTGGGGTTAGATCAACCCCTATTGGATGCTATTTCCGATCTTGGATTTGAATCTCCATCCGAAGTACAAGAAAAATCAATCCCCATTCTTTTGGAACAAGACACCGATTTGGTGGCCTTGGCCCAAACAGGAACAGGTAAGACCGCTGCTTTTGGTTTTCCCATGATCCAAAAGATCCATGCGGAGAGCAGGACTACGCAAGGATTGATCCTTTCACCCACCCGTGAACTGTGTTTGCAGATCACCAACGAACTAAAATTATACTCCAAATACGTTAAAGGTCTGAATACGGTTGCCATCTATGGTGGCGCCAGTATCACCGAACAGGCCAAACAGATAAAACGCGGCGCGCAGATCGTAGTGGCCACGCCAGGCCGGATGAAGGATATGATCGGCCGTGGGATGGTGGACATTTCCAAAATTGATTACTGTGTTTTGGATGAAGCTGATGAAATGCTCAACATGGGCTTTTATGAAGATATCAAGGACATCCTATCCAACACTCCACAAGAAAAATTGACTTGGTTGTTTTCAGCGACCATGCCCAAGGAAGTGGCTTCCATCGCCAAAAAATTCATGCACCAACCTGTGGAAATCACCGTGGGCACCAAAAATGCAGGGGCATCAACGGTACAGCACGAATATTATGTGGTGGGTGGACGCGATCGCTACGCGGCCCTAAAACGTTTGGCCGATGCCAATCCCGGTATCTTTTCCGTGGTTTTCTGTAGAACCAAGCGTGACACCCAACGGGTAGCCGAAAAATTAATCGAGGATGGGTACAATGCAGGAGCATTGCATGGTGATCTAAGCCAGAACCAGCGTGATTTGGTCATGAATGCCTTCCGAAAAAAGCAGGTACAAATGTTGGTGGCCACCGATGTGGCTGCCCGTGGAATTGATGTGGACGACGTGACCCACGTGATCAACTATCAATTGCCCGATGAGATCGAGACCTATACCCACCGAAGCGGACGTACGGGACGAGCCGGAAAATCAGGTATTTCCATGGTCATTGTCACCCGTTCCGAACTGAGAAAGATCAAGTCCATTGAAAATAAGATCAAACAGGACTTTTTAAAGAAAAATATTCCTGATGGTATCGAAATCTGCGAGATTCAATTATATCACTTGGCCAACAAGATTAAGGATACCAAGATCAACAAGGAGATAGATAGTTACCTTCCTGCCATCAATGATGTATTGGAGGGTATCGACCGTGAGGAGCTTATCAAGAAAATAGTTTCCGTAGAGTTCACCCAATTCTACAACTATTACAGCAAAACCAAAGACCTTAATAGTCAAGATGGTGGCAGGGATAGAGATGGCAAAGGGACTTCCAAAGGAGAAATTCCATCTGAAGGTTCCGTGCGTTACTTCATCAATGTTGGTGAGCGCGATGGTTACGATTGGATGTCGCTGAAAGACTTCCTAAGAGATACATTGAACCTGGAAAAAGAAGACATTTTCAATGTAGACACCAAAGACAGTTTCTCTTTCTTCAATTCTGATGCGCATCTGGCTGAATTAATTATTCAAACCTTTAGCGAATTCAAATTGGAAGGTCGCTTCATCAATGTAGAAATTTCTACCAAGCCCGGTGGTGGCGGTGGAAAAGGTGGAGGCAAAAAACGTGGACATCGAAAAGGTGGACACCGAAAAGGCGGAAGCAACAAACCATCCTTCAAAGGAGGAAAAAAAGGTGGATACGGTAAGAAAGGTGGCAAAAAGAGGTCTGGCTTTTATTAGTTAATTCTATATTAAATCACACGGGCTTCCTGTTTATTTTTCTTTGTTTAGTATTTTTATACCTACAAAGATTGCATGAGAAGATATCTACTTTTACTTTTTTCCTTGACCGTTGGATTTTGCTTTGCCCAAAATGACGACGAATCCAGCGTTCAGGAGGAGTTGACCGCTACGGTAATCAACGCTCAAAGTGATTTCCCCTTGGAAAGTGTGCACGTCATTAACCTGAATCAGGTAAAGGGTACCATCACGGACCAAAATGGAAAGTTTACCATTCAAGCTGCCGTAAACGATACCTTATACCTATCCTACTTGGGTTTTAAGACCCAAAAAGTACGGGTCACCAATGATATGTTCCGGTTCAAGGACACCAAAATAGCGTTGACGGAGCTGGCCTACGCCTTGGAAGAAGTCATCGTAAAACCTTATCAACTTACAGGCTATTTGGAAATCGATGTAAAGAACCTTCCCATCAACAATGCCTATCAATACAGCATCTCTGGTCTGAACACCAGTTATGAAGGAGGAAACAAGAGTCCCAGTGCCGTGACCAAGGTCTTGGGGGCCATCCTAAATCCGGCAGATCTCCTGCGGAACCTCTTTGGCAAAAAGCCCAGACAGATGCGAAAATTGCGTCAGATGAAAGAAGATGACAACATCCGGAATCTTCTGGCCTCTAAATTTGATCGGGAAACCCTCACCGAGCTGCTCCAATTGGAAAAAGTGGACATCGAGGACATCCTCAACAACTGCAACTATTCAAAATCCTTCATCAATACGGCCAATGACCTGCAGATATTGGATGCCATTTCCAGCTGTTACGAAGAGTACAAAGTACTCAACCGAAAGTAACGAACACCTTTTTACGCTTTACCCGTAGCGACTTGGGACGATAAATAAATTTTAGTTTTCCATATTCATTTTATAGCTTTAGGGAAAATCCCAATGCATGAAAAAACTACTTGTACTCATGTCAATTCTGTCCATTTTGTTCGGTTGTAGGGAAGCTAAGAAAGAGCAACAAACCACAGAACAGGTAGTTGAGGAACAAAGCCCAAAAAAAGAGGTTCCTTTTGTTTGGGAAGGGGCCAATATTTACTTTCTGCTTACGGACCGTTTCAACAACGGAAACCCGGACAATGATGTCAATTTTGACAGAACGGAGGATACTGCCATACTCCGGGGCTTTGAAGGAGGCGACCTCCAAGGGGTCACCCAAAAGATAGAGGAGGGCTATTTTACCGATTTGGGCATCAATGCCATATGGCTCACTCCGCTGGTGGAGCAAATCCATGGCGCAACGGACGAAGGAACCGGAAAAACCTATGGCTACCATGGATACTGGGCCAAGGATTGGACGGCCTTGGACCCTAATTTTGGCACTCGAAAGGATTTGGAAAACATGGTCAAGGCAGCCCATGCCAAAGGCATCCGAATTCTTTTGGACGTGGTGCTCAACCATACCGGTCCTGTTACCGAAAAAGACCCAGCCTGGCCGGATGATTGGGTTCGCACAGGTCCAAAATGCGATTTCACCACATACGAAACCACCACCGCATGCACCTTGGTGGAAAATTTACCCGATGTGCTTACCGAATCCAATGAATCCGTGGAGCTTCCCGATGCCCTTTTGGCCAAATGGAAGGAAGAAGGCCGATTGAGCCAAGAACTGGACGAATTGCAGCTTTTCTTTGAAAGGACAGGATATCCCAGAGCTCCAAGATACTACATCATCAAGTGGCTCACCGACTATATCAATGATTTTGGAGTGGATGGGTTCCGCGTGGACACTGTAAAGCACGTGAACGAAAATGCTTGGGCCGATTTGCACAAAGAGGCCAATTACGCCTTTGAAATGTGGAAAAAGAAACACCCGGACCGTATTCTGGATAACAACCCTTTTTATATGGTGGGTGAAGTGTACAATTATGGTATTTCAGGAGGACGGGAATTCGATTTTGGGGATAAAAAGGTGGATTACTTCAACTATGGTTTCAATAGTCTTATCAATTTTGAATTGAAGGACGATGGAATGAAGACGTACGAAACCATTTTCAAAAAATACAACAACCTACTCAATAACAAACTAAAAGGAAAAAGTGTCCTCAACTATCTTACATCCCATGATGATGGCGCCCCTTTTGACAAGGAACGCAAAAAACCGTACCGTTCTGCCAATGTACTGTTGTTGACACCTGGTGCCTCACAGGTATATTATGGGGACGAAACCTCCAGAAGCCTTATGATAGAAGGGGCCGAAGGCGATGCCACCCTTCGTTCCTTTATGAACTGGAAAGAACTGGACAGTTTGGCAAATGTTCAAAAGATTCTCGAACACTGGCAAAAATTGGGGCAGTTCCGAAGGGACCACCCTGCTATTGGGGCCGGACGCCATAAGCGTTTATCCAAATCCCCTTACGTGTTCTCCAGAACCTATGTTGATGGGGACTATCGGGATAAAGTGGTCGTAGGACTTGACCTTCCCAAAGGAAAAAAATCACTCAACGTTAAGGGCTTCTTTGGGGATGGCACCAAATTGTACGATACCTATTCAGGCACCGAAGTAACCGTTACTAAAGGGAAAGTGCTTCTGGACAATGCATTTGATATGGCCCTTTTGGAATTGGTGGAATGATCAATTCCGGGAATGCAGTGCAATCCGATTTCCTTCCGAATCCAAGAACAATCCCATATACCCCACATCCGGACTAATTTGGGTCTTAGGCTTTAAAATTTTGCCTCCAGACGGCTCCACACGGTCCAATTCCTGTTGTAAATCGGTACAGGCAAAATAAATCAGGACTCCTTCCGTATTGCTAGGCGTATACCAATCCGTATTCTGGATAAGACAACCTGCAGCCCCGGTTTTGGTCTCATCCCACGGAAACCATCCCATCTTGGTCCCACCCATATCATGAACCTGGATGGCAACCCCAAAAACCGCTTCGTAAAACCCTTTGGCCCGGTCCATATCGGCAACGGGAATCTCGAACCAACCCACCATGTTTTGTTCCATATTATTCCTCCAAGATTGATTTCAAATTGTCAAGTCCCTCCTCAAAATCCTTTCCAACAGCTTTGTCCATGTTCATGAACAGCATCATAATGCTGAACGGAAATTTATTTTTTCCAGAAAATCCCCAAGTCACCTTAGTCGAATTGGCATCCACCGCTTCGGTGGCCAAATAGGCATCGGAAGTGGACTTCCAAGGCTTCAGGAATCTAAGTTCGGACTCAACACGCTCCCCATCCACAATTTTGGTGATCTCTTGCTCTCCTTCCCCAACATCCTTATTCCCGTTCCAATAGCTCATCGCTCCCACCTCTCCATCTGTTCCGGTCAACTTTTTCTCCATGTCGGGGTCCTTCTGGTTCCAAGGCGACCATTGATCTTGGTTTTTAAGAAATCGAAGATTTTCAAAAACCTCGGATTTGGGCTTCGCAATCACAATCGATCTTGAAACATGGTACGTTTTGGGTGCAATAGCTGCCAAAATAAGGATGAGCAGCACAATCCCGGCTAGAATGTAAAATATCGTAGTCATTTGTCTTTGAATTGGTTAGATACTAAATGTACAAAAAACTTTATTCCGAAAGATATCGCTCAATAATACCTTCCACACTTTTGATGGATTTCTTGGTCCAGTCCAACCGTTTCTCAAGGATTTCGGCCTGGGTAAGCTGCCAATCCACATTGGATTTTCTGACTTTTTGGGCGAGCTCTTGTATAATGATCGCTGCCGATACGGAAACATTCAAGCTTTCTGAAAAACCGACCATAGGAATTTTCAGGTATCCATCCGCTTGTTGCATTACCTCCTCACTTAAACCTTCCTTTTCCGTTCCAAAAAACAAGGCAGTCTTCTCCCTTGGGAAAAAATCCGGGAGCAGTAGGGAATCGTTATGTGGGGTTGTAGCAATGATCTGATACCCCGACTGCTTCAATTTGGAGATACATTCAGAGGCATCCCCATATGTATGCATATCCACCCATTGTTCGGCCCCAACGGCAATGTTCTTGTCCAATCGCTTTTGAAAACGATCTTCCACCACATGTACCTCTTGAACACCAAATACATCGCAACTCCTCATGATAGCGCTGGTATTGTGCATTTGATACACATCCTCAATAGCCACGGTGAGGAATTTGGTGCGGTTTTGCAATACCTCAAGGAAGCGCTGCTTGCGCTCATCGGTCAAATACCCTTCTAAATAGGTCAACAAATCATCATTTTGCATAAATGCCAAGATAGAAAAAAATGAAATTCCTATTTTTGAACCTCCCCTGCTTTGGTCGCCCCAAACTTCCAACAAAGAAAACTAAACAATGGTCAAAAAGAAAATAGTGGTGCTCACTGGCGCGGGAATGAGTGCAGAGAGTGGCCTCAAGACCTTTCGCGATTCCAATGGTCTGTGGGAAGGTCATGATGTCATGGAAGTGGCCTCTCCCCAAGGTTTTGCCAAGAATCCGGAATTGGTCCTCGATTTTTACAACCAGCGCAGGCGACAGCTTTTGGAAGTCAGTCCCAATGCGGGACACCATGCTTTGGTGGACTTGGAAAAACATTTTGAGGTGAGCATAGTGACCCAAAACGTGGACAACCTCCATGAACAAGCCGGCAGCTCCCATGTGGTACATTTGCATGGCGAACTGTTCAAAGTACGGAGCACCATGGATGAAAACCATGTGTTGGAATGGAAAAAGGACTTGATTCTTGGTGATTTGGACAAAAATGGACACCAACTCCGACCCCATATAGTCTGGTTTGGTGAAATGGTTCCTATGATGGAAACCGCGGCCCAAATTACCCAATTGGCCGATATCCTGATCATTATAGGAACCTCCATGCAGATATACCCTGCAGCCAGTTTAGCGAATTACGTATCGGGACAGACCCCTATCTTTTTTGTGGATCCCAAACCCAGTGTACGTCCATCAGATTTTGGGAACCTTACCATAATTTCCGAAACTGCTGCGGAAGGAGTCCCTACTCTTGTGAATCACTTATCTGATACAATGACCTGACCCCAATGGCCCAATCCAACAAACTCTTTTTCTGTGCTTCCGTAAGTCTGGCCTCTTTATGGGTCCAGGTGTACTCCTTTAAAGGCATTTTGCCCTTTTTAACCTCTTCAACCAACTCTTCCAGCTTATGATCTTTCTTTTTGTCCGAATAATTTCCCCAATCCGAAAAATTGAGTTCCTCCTTGCCTTCCTGGACATGGTGGTCCAACCAATACGAAACCGGGGCCACATTGTTGTACCAAGGATAGACCGTGTTTCCACTATGACAGTCGTAACACGTAGACTTCAAAATCTGCTTGACTTCGGTGCTGGGTTGGGTCTCGGCCTCAAAAACGGCAACATAATCACTATCGGACAGATTTTTGTTCGGTCTGTAAAATTGCATGCCTATAAAGACCACCAACAAGACAATGCCTATTTTTTTTGCTATTTTCATTCGAACCGGATTTTAACTAAAAATACACTTTTGTGACCAAACAACAGCTACATACCAAATTGCATTCCGGCAGACTTACAAAGTCCGAAGTAGACCAATTGGTGGAACAATTGATACAACAGCCCTCATTGGCTGAAGCACTCTTTCTTGAGGTATTGAAAGAAGACAAGGAAGGGACATTCAATGCCAGCTGGACCTTTGATCACTTGATGCGGAAAAGGTTGGTCTATCTATTGCCCATGATGACCCTTTTCACAAACAGTCTGTCCGAACTACGGTGCGAATCCTGCATCCGTCCCATGGCCCATGTCTGCGAAATGGTTACAGAGGCCTATTTCAAGAAAAAAGACCTTGTTTTCATCAAGAATATAGCCGATGAACATCTAGAGAAAATAATGATCACCTGTTTTGACTGGCTCATCAGCCCCATGAACATGGCCCCGAAGGTATTTTCCATGACCAGTCTTTACTATTTGGGACTGAAATTTGATTGGGTACATCCTGAATTACGCATGATTTTGGAGGAATCTTATGCCACAGGTACGGTGGGATACCAGAACCGAGCCAAAAAAACACTGGACAAGCTGGCCAAATTAAGCCGATAAACTCTACAAGTTTAAGTATCTTTGCCACTTCCAAAACAGTACGCAAAAATGTCCTTAACGCAACTCAATGCCATTTCACCGATCGATGGTCGGTATAGAAACAAAACTGAATCCTTACAAAATTACTTTTCCGAGGAAGCCCTCATCAAATACCGTGTCCAGGTAGAGATCGAGTATTTCATTGCCCTTTGTGAAATACCGCTGCCCCAATTGTCTAATTTTGATGGAACCAAATTCGAGGAGCTACGGTCCATTTACAAGGATTTTTCTGCTGAGGATGCACAGGCCATCAAAGAAATTGAAAAAACCACCAACCACGATGTAAAAGCCGTGGAGTATTTCATTAAACAGCGTTTTGATGCCTTGGGATTGGAAGACCATAAAGAATTCATCCATTTCGGGTTGACTTCACAGGATATCAACAATACGGCCATTCCACTCTCCATCAAGGAAGCGATGAACGATAGCTACGTTCCTTCTTACTTTGAGGTGTTCGAAAAATTGAAGGAATTGGCCAAGGAATGGGAAAACGTACCCATGTTGGCGCGTACCCACGGACAACCAGCCTCCCCTACCCGTTTGGGCAAGGAAATCGATGTGTTTGTGGAACGTTTGAAAGAACAGTTCAATTTATTGAACGACATCCCCAGTGCCTCCAAGTTTGGAGGGGCCACAGGAAACTACAATGCCCATAAAGTGGCCTATCCCAATATCGATTGGAAAGCCTTCGGCAGTAAGTTTGTACAGGAAAAATTGGGTCTTTACCACTCTTTCCCCACAACCCAAATTGAACATTACGACCATATGGCCGCTTTGTTCGATTGCCTTAAACGCATCAATACCATCTTGATCGACCTCAACCGGGACGTTTGGACCTACATATCCATGGACTATTTCAAACAGAAAATAAAAAAGGGAGAAGTGGGTTCATCGGCCATGCCCCATAAAGTGAATCCCATAGATTTTGAGAATTCCGAAGGAAATTTGGGTCTGGCCAATGCCATTTTTGAGCATTTATCGGCCAAACTTCCCATTTCCCGATTGCAGCGCGATCTAACGGATAGTACCGTATTGCGAAACGTAGGGGTGCCCTTTGCCCATACTTTGGTCGGGTTTCAATCCACGTTAAAGGGGTTGAACAAATTGGTACTGAACCAAGCAAAATTTGAACAAGATCTAGAGGACAACTGGGCCGTGGTAGCCGAGGCCATCCAGACCATTTTACGCCGCGAAGGCTATCCCAATCCGTACGAAGCCCTAAAGGGCTTGACCCGGACCAATGAGAAGATCAACCAAAAGTCCATTGCGGATTTTATTGAAACCTTGGAAGTTTCGGATGCCATCAAAACAGAATTAAAACAAATAACCCCAGCGAATTATACCGGGGTTTAATTAAACTCAAACTATTTGATTTTTTGATTATCCCTCCTTGTGGATTTCCACTTGGTGCGGGTATGGAATTTCAATTCCAGCGGCATCCAGGGCCAATTTGCAGTTTTCATAGGTGGCAAAGTACACATCCCAGTAGTCCTCGGGCTTACAGAAAGGCCGCACGGCAAAGTTCACGGAGCTATCGGCCAGTTCCAATACGTTTACGGAAGGGGCCGGGTCTTCCAAAACCTTGGGGTTCGTGGTGAGGACTTTTAGCAGCACCTCTTTGGTTTTTTTGATGTCCTCTCCATAGCCCACCCCGATTACGGTATCTACCCGCATTTTGCCTTCGGCGGTGTAATTGATGATGTTTCCATTGGCCATGGCCCCATTGGGGATAATGGCCAGTTTGTTCTGTGGAGTCACCAGTTTGGTGGTGAAGATTTCGATGCCCTTTACCACACCCAACACGCCTTGGGCCTCTATAAGGTCGCCAATACGATAGGGCTTAAAGATCATGAGCAATACCCCACCGGCAAAATTGGAAAGGGAACCTTGCAAGGCCAGACCCACGGCCAAACCGGCCGCCGCTATTACCGCAGCGAAGGTGGTAACGTCCACACCCAATCTTGAAATGACTATGATGATCAAAAATACCTTGAGGCCCCATGACACCAAATCCAACAGAAATCGTTGTAAGGACTCATCGTATTTACTTTTGGACATGACCTTTCTGGCGGTCTTTACAATCTTTTTGATGATCCACGCGCCTATGACGTAGATAAGGATAGCGGTGAGGAGCTTGGGTCCAAACTCCTTGGCCAATTCCAGGCCGTAGTTCATCCATTCTTCTGCTTTTTCCATAGTGTAGTTGATTTGTTAGTGTTCCTATTATGAGACACTAAGATAGAAAAGAAGGTCACAAAACCCCGAGAATTTGGCAGATATCAATAAAAAAGGGCAACTAAAGTTGCCCCTTGATTGTGTTGTGCCCGAATATGGTTATCCTTTCAAAAATTCGCCGATCTCTCCCAATCCCTCTCCTTTATAGTCCGATTTTTGGATGGCCTGCATGAGTTGTATGATGTGGGCCGGATTCATATCCTTGCCCAAAACGCGAACCAGGGCAAAGCCCTTGTCATCACTATCCCCGTAGATGATCACTTCATCAATGGCATCTTCCTCACCCAAATATTTCACTACACCTTTACCGTATTTGGAGTTGATCTTCATGAGTTCCACAAAGTCACCGTTTTTTAGGATCTCCCGCACCTTGTTCCGCTCCACTTCAAATTCCGCAGCATTGCCCGAATTCTTTTTGAACGCCAACAAGTTGAACTTACGCAGGGATTCCACTGCCTCTTTCTGGGTAGGGGTCAAATCCACTGCATCCATTTTAAGGATGCTTGCCGGGACATCCACAACAATAAAATTGGGGTTCTCCGAATTGTGCACGTAGTATTCCTGTAAACTCTGGCGTGAGGAGCAAGAAGCCAAAAGGGCCACTCCCATTACCAAAATGCCTTTTACTATATTTTTCATCTGTACGTTTTTTGATTGATTTATTTTTTAATAGAATCAGCTGACAGTGATTGGTTGATGAAACTTGCATTTTGTTACACCATGGCCCCATCACTGCCAACCGAATACATTCCCTACTCTTGCTTGCCCGCCTTGTTCAACTCTTTGGGGAGGTTCATTTTTTTGGTCAGGGAATTGATCTTGTTCAAATCAATGTCACCCGTCAAAGAAAGTAGTACGGTCTCTATCTTTCTGCCATCGGCCTCTACTTCGTTCAGATCGGTGACCAACATCAGCAGTTCGCTTACATGGTCATCATCCCTTCCCTGTTTAATGTAAAACTTCACATTGGCATCCTTGTCCTTCACGCGCATAAGCTCTTCCATCTGGGAAGATTTCAGGTAACTGCTCACGGACGACCTCATATCGTCCCCTATCTTTTTGTTTTCCGTGGTAAAGACTTTTAGACTTTTAAGGCTGCTGGCGATATCCATAAAATCCTGGGCCTCTGGGTCGTTCACTTCCACATCGATTTTTGCCAATAGGTTGAACATGCTCTTGTTCACCACCACGGAGGTGACTTCATCCAAGTCTTCGAACTTATCGAACAAGGATTGTGAAAACCCCGACAATGGGAGAGCTGCGATCAAAATGATTAAAATATTCCTTCTCATGTTTTTCGTTTTTAATTGTTGTTGTAAATTTTTTGTTTTGCTTCCTCGAACTCTTTTAGGTAGGCCACTTTCTCCGTTCCCCGGCCAAAATTCTCCGCCAAGAGTTCAAAAGCCTTTTTGGTTTCTTGGTATGCGTACTCCGCTTTTTTTCTTTCCTGGTACTCATTACCCAAGTAAATGCCAAAGGTCAAAACTGCGACCGCTGCAACGGAAATCCATTTGTATAGATTACTTCTGGTTTTTAATGGAACCTGCTTGGTAAACCGTTCTTCCTTGGCGTTGGAAAAGTAATTGAACATGGATTTGTACTGCTCAAGGTGCGCTGGAACGCTTTCTTGTGCGAAATACTCCCTAAGTTGCTCTTCCTCGGCCACCGTTGTGCTGGCCTCAAAGTACTTTTCCAATAATTTTTCTATGTTATCCAATGCCATAGCTGTGTTTTTTTATCAATTCTTGTCGTACTGTCTTTCTTGCTCTGGACAATGCCACCCGTACGGCGGTGGGCTTCATGTCCATCAACTCACATATCTCCTCAAATTCGTATTGCTCCACATCGCGTAATTGCAATACCATTTTTTGTTGTTCGGGCAGTTCCTGCATAATCCGTTCCATCCATTGCACACTGTCCTCGGCTTCCAACTGGCGTTGCAACGAAGTGTTTTCATCACTATAGTTGCTGTGCACCAATTTTAGGTTTCCGGCCTGCTTGGATTTCAATCGGTCCAAACAAAAGTTCTTGGTCATGGTCATGGCAAAGGCCTCAACGTTCTTATACTGTCCCATTGACTCATTCTTTGACCATAGTTTCATCAGGATTTCCTGTGTGGCGTCCTCTGCTTCCTCCCGCGATACCAAAAGGCGCTTGGCCAGTCGGTACAGCTTGTCCTTAAAGGGCATCACCACATTTAAAAACTCTGATTGCTTCATTGGTTTGTCTTAGTTGTTTTCGGCCCCTCTATATTGGCCTACATTATCACGACGACGCATATCGAAATTTGTTACAAAAAATTTGTATTCTGCTTTTATGTACCTATTTTGTACAGCAAATTTGTAAGAAATTATAAAATTTATCGCCTTACTTACCAACCTCATCACATATTTGGAACAAAAATTGAGGAATCCAATAAAAATTCAGCTATGAAAAAATATCTTCTTCCACTATTGGGGTTAGTGCTCTTCTTTACAGCCTGCAACAATGATGATGACCAGATCAAGAATGGGGAAACCCCTACCATGAACCAGGGATCGTCCGCCATTGCACAAAATTTTATGTGGCAAGCCATGAACCTTTGGTATTTTTGGCAAGGTGATGTGCCCGATCTTGCCGATGATAGGTTCTCCACCAATAACGAATACACCTCGTTTTTGGAAGCTACCCCCAATCCCAGTGATTTTTACTACGATGTTCTCCTTTTTAACGATGACCGTTTCAGCTTTTTGAACGATGATTATACCGAATTGGTCAGCAACCTTTCCGGAGTTTCCAAAAGCAACGGACTGGAATTCAATCTTAAATATTTTCAAGATGGGTTCAATGTCTTCGGGTATGTCATTTACATTGTGCCCGATTCTGATGCCTCGACCAAAACCATTCAAAGGGGAGATATCTTTACCCGCGTGGATGGTCAACAATTGACCGAAGACAACTACATCAGCCTTCTTTTTGGAAACAACGATACCTATACGTTGGGTATGGCCGACATTGTTGGGGGTGAAATTGTGGACAATGATACTGAAGTGACCTTGACCAAGATTGAAAACCAAGTGGAAAACCCCATTTTGGTGGCCGAGACCTTGGATATAAACGGCACCAAAATCGCTTATCTGATGTACAATCGGTTCTTGAGCAATTTTAACGAAGAACTCAATGCCGCCTTTGGAAAGTTCAAGACGGATGGGGCCACCGAGCTTGTGCTCGATATGCGTTACAACCCAGGGGGCTCGGTAAACACATCCCGTCTTCTGGCCAGTATGATCTATGGCACCAATACCAACGAACTCTATATTAGACAACGCTGGAATGATAAAATACAAAGCCAATTAAGCACTGCACAGTTAGAGGATTATTTTACCAACTCTACCGGGGCAAGTGCCATAAACTCACTTAATTTAAGCCAAGTGTATGTACTGGCCACGGACGATTCCGCCTCAGCCAGTGAATTGGTCATGAATGGTCTGGCCCCTTATGTCGATGTCATCCATATTGGTGAAACGACACGGGGGAAAAATGAATTTTCCATAACCCTGGTCGACGATCCGGAAAATGCATTCATTTATGATGAGGACCGTGAAGGCAACATCAACTCCAAAAATAGCTGGGGTATACAGCCCTTGGTAGGAAGAAATGAAAACGCCGATGGGTTTTCAGATTACACTTCTGGACTTGTCCCTAATATTCCCCTTGAAGAAGATTTGGCCAACCTTGGGGTTCTTGGAGACCCTAATGAGCCACTTTTGGCCCGTGCCATAGAGGAAATCACCGGAGTGTCGGCCAAGAAAAGTTTTTCGGTCCAGATACCTGCAAAAGGGTTTATTAGTTCCAGGGTTTTGACCCCAGTACGAGATAATATGTATCTGGACAAGCCGTTGGACGTAAACCTAACGTTGAGCAAGAACCAATATCTACAATAAAAAAAGCGGCCTAGGCCGCTTTTCTTTTTTACTCTACTGCTTGAAGATTTAGTTTTCGACATTTACTCCTTAAGTTTTCCGGTATTTCCAGTGCCTCAGGATGGAAAAGTCCTGCCAGCACTTCTATTCCGTTCACCAAGGTATTGGCCGATGATTGCGTGAACATATCGTAGTCCGCAATAAAAACCTTTCCTTCCTTGACCGCCTTGATGCCATCCCATCCCGGCCGCTGCATTAAAAGATGGATTTCCTCCATGGTTCGGTCAATCCCAAAACCACAGGGAGCAATGACCAAAACCTCTGGGTCGTATTGTGTGATTTTTGACCAAGAGGTGACCACACTATCCCCAGACGGGTTCGAAAGCATATCCACACCTCCCGCATAGGCAATCTGATGGGGAATCCAATGACCGCAGTTGAATATGGGCTGAATCCACTCCATGAGCATGACCCGCTTGGGCAGTGCCTTGGCCGCACGCAATTGGTCGGTCACAGACTCCATACGCTTGTGAAGTCCTTCCAAATACCTATAGGCCACTTCTTCCCGGTCCAAAGCCTTCGCAATGGTAATGGCCGATTCAAAAACATCTTCCAAGGATTCAGGGCTAATGGATATCAACTCAGGTTGCTTTTTCAGATTGGCCACGGCAGTCGATGTACAAGCGGTATCAATCTGGCAAACATCGCACATATCCTGGGTGAAAATAATATCTGGGGCCATTTGCTCCAAAAGCTTTTCATCCACATAGTACAATTGCTTCCCTTGGTGCTTACTGGCCGAGAAAAGGGAATCGATTTCCTGACTGGACAAATTCTTACCTTCAAGAATACAGCGTACCACAGGTTTCTTTTCCCTCAAGGCCTGTTCGGGACATTCAAAGGTGATTCCCATCAAATGTCCATCGAGCCCCATATCATAAAGCATTTGGGTAACGGCCGGCAAAAAGGAACAGACTTTCAGCATAGGATTGCAACGGGTGTTTATAGGTTCAAATTCAACCCAAAGGCCACATTCCTACCACGAGTGGTAAAGCCGATGACTTCAGTATATTCTTCGTTCAATAGGTTATAACCGTTAACAAAGACCTTCAACCTGTTGGGCAACAATTGATGCTCCACATACAGATTCACCAAGGAAAATGCCTCCAAGGGTTCATCCGTAAAAGTCATGAAATTGGTGTCAAAACGTTCCCCAGTATAGGCGTAGCTCAAGGAAAGGTTAGTGGTTTCACAAACTTGGTAGCCCAATGCCAAATTCACCTTGTGCTTGGGAATTCGAATGGCATTGTCCCCTTTTCGTTCCGTAAAAGTATAGTTCGCATTGATGTCCAAAACATCAAAAGGGTTCCAAGACAGCTCCACTTCCACCCCATTGGCATCGATTTCATCAGAAATGTTGATGCTGGTAAAGTTCTGGTCATACCCGATGGCATTCTTTTCATTTCGATTGAAATACAGGGCACTCAAACGCAATCCATCATTGACTTTATACTCCACACCTCCTTCAAGGGTTCTGTTCTCCTCGGGTTCCAAGTCCGGATTGGACCCAAAATCCCCGAACAATTGGGTCAAACTTGGGGTAATGTACGATGTGGCATACGACCCGAACAGCTTTACATACCCATTGGCGGATGAAAAAACGTAGGAAGGGTTAAGATTGTACACAAAATGACTGCCATACTCGGAGTGATTGTTCCAACGTCCACCCACATTCAAATTCAATCCAAAATCAGAAACATAGACCACATTGGCATAGGGATCAACAATATTGAAATCCGTATCATTGGAAAACGTCGCCTCATCCTTGAGATAATTTACGCCCAAAATGGTATGCCATTTATCGTGGATCACATATTTGTTGTAAAAATCAAGTACCAGATTCTTTCCGTCCGAAATACTCTCCCCATAGGTGCTTTTGGAATCCGTTTCGTAATCCGTATATGCTGCGTTCAGGTGCAACGATCCCTTCCCATATGCAAAAGATGAGGTGACTCCGGCCCTCTTCTGGTCCACTCTGGAACGGTTAGGGGCCTCCATGAAATCGGCATCAAATTCATTCGAATATCGGGTCTGGTTTCCATATACGGACAATCGAAAGTTCTCAGAAAATTGATAGCCCAATTTAACGTTGGTGCTGAAATGGGAAAAATTGTCCTCTTCATTTTCCGGGGTCACCGCAGCGGAAAGCCCTTTGGAACTACGGTTGGAGAAATCCACCACATAATCGAACTTGTCCAAGGTCCCGTTCAAGGAAACCGCATTGCTGAGGTTGCCCAAATTGTAGTTCTGGTCATCAGCCGTCTGATTGCTTCCCATCGTGGTTTGAAAGTTCCCTGCCAATTTCTCTTTGGAGCTTTTCTTGGTGGTGATGTTGATCACAGCCGTAGCGGCATTGGTCCCGTAGAGGGTACTCGCCGCTCCTTTGATGATCTCAATACTTTCAATGTTTGCCGTGGAAAGCAATCGCAAATCGTATTCTTGGCTAAAGGATGATGGATCGGAAACCCTGACCCCGTCAATGATGACCAAAACCTGTCTTCCTCGACCTCCACGGGCAAAAACGCCCAAAACATCGCCGTCACGTCCACGGCTTCCCGTAATCTCGATCCCACTCTTGGTGTTGATGATCTGGGCCACGGTCTGGCCTTGTTTTCGTTCTAATTCCTCTGCAGTGATCTTGATCACCGTTTTTCCTGAATTCTCACGCTTCAGTTCAAATTTGGAATCGCTCACTACAACCTCATCCAATTGTTGCACGTGGGCCGAATCTTGTTGTTGGGCACAAAGTCCCTTGCCTGCCAAAAGGGCGGCACATAACCATAAATGATTTTTCTTCATTTCGTTTAAATCAATAAACGGGAGCGTAGTATGGTGTTCATACGCAAACTTTTATCCCGAAAGTTTAACATTGTTTGTTTGAATTTGGCAGGTCTCCTGACTTGTCTTATGTAGTTTAACCTTCCCATCCAACGGACAGTGGTTTTGAAGAAACAACATCCCTTTTCACAAGGGTGCCAAAACAAGTTTGGCATAAACTTACAGTTGCGGGAACAGTTCCGGATTTTCACCGGATTCCCTTTTAATCACACGTCAACAACAACGTGTAAACCAAAATTCAACGCGAAAGTAATCAATCTGTTTAATCTTTTTTGGCAAAAGTTAATTAATCTTACTTTTGGTCCATGGCAAAAAAACAGTTATCCAGACTCCTCATTGGAATCGCTTCCTTGCTCTTGGTTTTGGGCTGCGGAGAAAAAAAGAAGGCACCAGTCATCGACCTAGTAACTGCGGAGGAATCCCAAATCCAATATGCTACGGGCTTTACGGTCCAACACAATGGCCAGTTTACCGAAATTGAAGTCACAGCGGCTTGGCCTGGTACTGAAAAAAGCTTCAAGTATGCCTTGGTACCCAGGGAGAAATTAGCGGCCATTACCTTGCCTAGCGACGCCTATGATGCCATTGTGGCGATACCGGTTGAGCGCATGGTAATCACTTCAACTACTCATATTCCTTCCTTGGAAGCCTTGGGTGTACTCGAATCCGTAGTCGGGTTTCCCAATACCGATTTGATTTCATCTACTGCCACCCGGCAGCGAATCGACCAAGGCCTGATCAAAGAATTGGGTACCAATGAGAATATCAATACCGAGGTGGTGCTGGAGCTCAACCCCGAACTGGTCATGGGATTTGGCATCAATGATACCAACAAGGCCTATGACATCATCAAACGGTCGGGGATTCCTGTGGTCTATAATGGGGATTGGGTGGAACAGACCCCATTGGGAAAAGCGGAATGGATCAAATTCTTTGCCCCTTTCTTTCAGAAAGAAATGGAAGCCGACAGCATTTTTAACGATATTGAAAAGTCCTATCAAGAGGCCAAACTGTTGGCCAAAAATGCCAAAGAACGTCCTACCGTACTTACTGGGGGTCTCTACAAGGATGTGTGGTACGTTTCCGGTGGAAAAAGTTGGATGGCCCAATTTTTAGAAGATGCCAATACTGATTATATCTGGGCCGATACCGAAGAGACCGGGGGAATCGGTTTAAGTTTGGAAGCCGTCCTGGAAAAAGCACAACAAGTGGATTATTGGTTGAATCCGTCCCTTCACGGAACATATGAAGAATTGGAACAAGCCAACATCCATTACCTCCAATTTTCGGCATTTTCCAATAAGAAGGTATATTCCAATGCCATCAGGAAGGGAGCCACGGGTGGATTGGTTTTTTATGAATTGGCGCCCCAACGCCCCGATTTGGTGTTGAAAGACCTTATTTCCATCTTGCATCCGGGACTATTGCCTAGTTATGAACCCCATTTTTACAGGCCTTTGCAGTAGATGTCGCACCCAAGATCATATCGCCTTTCCTTTGTGCTGATTTCGGTCGCACTCTGCCTTGCAGTGGTATTGAACATCAGTTCGGGTTCCGTTTCCATTCCCTTTTCGGCAACCCTCTCCGGGCTTTTGGGCAAACCCTTGGAAGTGCCCTCATGGGAATACATTCTTTGGGACTATCGGGTTCCCAAGGCGCTCACGGCACTTTTGGTAGGCGGTGGACTTTCCCTGAGCGGACTCTTGATGCAGACCCTGTTCCGAAATCCACTGGCAGGACCCTTTGTCTTGGGCATTAGCTCCGGCGCCAGTCTGGGAGCTGCACTGCTTTTAATGGGGGCTTCTTTTGTTTCAAGCTTTGCTTCCCTGTCTTTTGTGGGTGATGTTTCCTTGGCCATTGCTGCCAGTC
The DNA here is from genome assembly GCF_049629585.1 of Flagellimonas algicida. Lineage (NCBI taxonomy): Bacteria > Pseudomonadati > Bacteroidota > Flavobacteriia > Flavobacteriales > Flavobacteriaceae > Flagellimonas > Flagellimonas algicida. Next base: position 1,176,589 of record NZ_JBMYIX010000001.1, read on the forward strand.
TAGGTAGTTTTTTGGTACTGGCCGTAGTGCTCATTGTTGCACAACGTATTCGTGACACCATGGCCCTATTGATCATCGGGTTGATGTTTGGCAGTATCACCTCGGCATTGGTCAGCGTACTGGCCTATTTTACCAGCGCGGAAAGTTTACAGCGCTTCATATTTTGGTCTTTTGGTAGCGTGGGCAATTTGAGTTCCCAACAATTGTCCTTGTTGGCGGGGATTGTGATTTTAGGTGTCTTGCTCTGTGTGCTCTCCATCAAGGCGCTGAATGCCTTCCTTTTGGGGGAACATTATGCCCAAAGTCTTGGGGTTTCCCTGAAAAAATCAAGGTTGGTCATCATCGCCGCCGCGGGTTTGTTGGCCGGTGGCATAACCGCATTTGCCGGACCCATTGTCTTCATCGGATTGGCGGTGCCCCATCTTACCCGACAGATATTCGACACCATGGAGCATCGCATTTTGGTGCCTGCCGTGTTCCTTTATGGGGCCATCTTGATGCTGCTCTGTGATACCTTGGCCCAATTGCCCAACTCGGTGAACGTATTGCCCATTAATGCCATTACCTCATTGGTAGGGGCACCTGTGGTGATTTGGTTGTTGGTACGAAAACGTAAAATGATATTCTGATGGAAAACGTTGAAAAACATATCCTTTCCACCAAGGAACTGGCCATTGGCTATGGCTCAAAAGTTGTGGCAGAACATATCAATTTTTCTTTGGAAACGGGAACGCTGTGCGGTATTGTAGGAGCCAACGGAATCGGGAAATCCACCTTACTCCGAACCTTGGGTGGTTTTCAATCCAAACTAGGCGGCAACATTTACTTGAAGGGTAAAACATTGGAGAACCATTCCCCATCTGAAATGGCCCAAAAACTCAGTGTGGTCCTTACCGAACCCCCTGCCTCCAAAAATCTTACCGTACAGGAACTCATTGCCTTGGGAAGACAACCCTATACCAATTGGTTGGGAAGCCTTTCTTCAATGGACAAAGACCACATTGACCAAAGTATAAATGCTTTTTTACTCAACGATTTACGGAATGCCAAATGCCACGAACTGAGCGATGGTCAGTTGCAACGGGTTCTTATTGCCCGGGCCATGGCCCAAGACACTCCTTTGATTCTGTTGGATGAGCCCACCACCCATTTGGACCTCTACCACAAGGTTCAAATCTTGAAATTGTTACAGCAATTGGCCCATCAAAACCAAAAAACCATTCTCTTTACTACCCATGAGATTGATTTGGCCATTCAATTGTGCGATAAGACCTTGATTCTGGACGGCGTAAACAACCCGTTCGGGACACCATGCGAACTGATTGAGCAGCACCATTTTGAGCGCTTGTTTCCTTCGGAAATGATTCAGTTTGATGCCAAAACAGGTACATTCAAGGTGAATAAGTAAGTATGTTTTCCATTTCGGCATCCGTCGGAATCCGTTATCTTTATCCGAAGAAATCTTTTCATGAGCGCAGAACTTATCTATCTCATTATAGGAATCATTGCATTGGCCTTGGGGCTGTTTGGTGGTATGTACATCCAAAAGTTAAAGACCAAGTCCACCGAAAGTGTTTGGGGCGAACGGGAACAGCAACTCCATGCCTCCATCAAATCCTTAAATGACAAATTGTTGTTGGGTGATGAGGAACGGAAACAGTTACAATCCGAAAAGGAACAGCAAAGCAACCAGTTGGTGCGTTATCAGGCCGATTTGGAAAACCTTCAACTCAAAAACAGGGAACAAAAGGAAGAGGTTGAAAAACTACAGGAAAAGTTCACCAAAGAGTTTGAGGTCCTTGCCAACAAAATTCTGGAAGAAAAAAGTGAAAAGTTCACCAAGAGCAATAAAGAGAACATCGAGAACATCCTCACTCCTCTCAACAAAAAGATAAAGGAGTTTGAGGAAAAGGTGGAAAATTCGCAAAAGGAGAACATCAGCATACACTCTGCCCTCAAAGAACAGTTGCTCCACCTCCAAAACCAAAACCTTAAAATTACCCAAGAGGCCGAAAACCTGACCAAGGCATTGAAGGGGGATAGCAAAATGCAGGGAAACTGGGGAGAATTGGTATTGGAGCGGGTCTTGGAAAAGTCTGGTTTGGAGAAAGATAGGGAGTATAGTGTCCAGCAAAGCTTTACTCGTGATGATGGCAGTAGGGTCATGCCCGATGTCATCATCCACCTACCCGATGGTAAAAAAATGGTCGTGGATTCCAAGGTCTCATTGACCGATTACGAGCGGTATACCAATGCCGAGGAAGATGACAAGCCCAAATTCCTAAAAGACCATATCAACTCGCTGCGAAAGCACGTGGAACAGTTATCCGCCAAAAAATATGAGGACCTCTATGAAATGGAAAGTCCGGATTTTGTATTGATGTTCGTACCTATTGAGCCCGCCTTTGCCGTGGCCATAAACGAGGACGTTTCGCTTTACAACAAGGCCTTTGAACAAAACATTGTCATTGTGACCCCCTCTACATTGCTTGCCACACTGCGCACCATTGATACCATGTGGAGCAATGAGAAACAGCAAAAAAATGCCATTGAGATTGCCCGACAGGCCGGCGCCCTCTATGACAAGTTTGAAGGTTTTGTATCCGATTTGACCAAAGTGGGCAAGAAAATGGACGAAGCTAAAAGTGAGTACCGTGGCGCCATGAACAAGTTGGTGGATGGCCGTGGCAACATCATTACCAGTATTGAACGATTGAAAAAAATGGGGGCCAAAGCCAAAAAATCCTTGCCTGAGCCTATTTTAAAGCGTGCCCACGAGGATGATTTTGAAGAAGACCCTAAACTAGAACTATAAGCCGTGAGAAAGTTTTTATTTATCGCCATTTCCGCCATAGTGTTGGGAATTGCAGCCTATTTTGCCTTTATCTACTACGTGCCCTTCAGTGAAGGCTATCGCTCTGGGGAACTCATCAAATTCAGTCGTAGGGGTGTTGTGGTAAAAACCTGGGAAGGACAAATCAGTCAGGGACTTTCGGGTACCAATGTATTTTCCTTTTCCGTGGAGGACAGCCAAACGGAGATCATTGAAAAAATGAAGGAATACCAAGGCCAGTACATCAAAGTGACCTACAAGGAACGCTACGCCACCTTCTTTTGGCTGGGCGATACCAAATATTTTATCACCGAAGTGGAAACGGAAAAGTCACCGCTATTCAGAAATCAATGAAAAAATTTAAGTCGTCCAAAGAAAGTAGGGTCTCCATTACCGAACTGATGCTTCCCTCCCATTCCAATTTTGGGGGCAAGGTGCATGGTGGGCACATTCTTAACCTTATGGACCAGATTGCTTTTGCCTGTGCCTCCAAGCATTCGCAAAGCTATTGTGTGACCGCCTCCGTGAACCGGGTAGATTTTTTAAATCCCATTGAAGTAGGTGAATTGGTCACGCTGAAGGCCTCTATCAACTACACCGGAAAAACCTCCATGGTGGTCGGGGTCCGGGTGGAATCCGAAAATGTGACCACCGGTGAGGTAAAACACTGCAACTCTTCCTATTTCACCATGGTATCCAAAGGCACTAACGGAAAAAACAAAGCGGTTCCCGGGTTGATTTTAAAAAGCAAGCAGGACATCCGTCGATTCGCCCGAAGTAAGGAACGGAAGCAATCCGCCTATAATCGCGACAGCAAATACGAATCCAACAACTTTAAGGTAAACGAGTTTTTGGAGTTTTTGGAAGGGGAAAATGTGACTATGGATTTGGACTAAGCCCAGCGGCAGCATCCTCATCCAAAAACCAAACCAGATTGCCTGATGAAGGGTCAACAAGGGTAGCTGGATATACTTCAGAATCTTCAGTCTTTTCCACAACTGCCTTTACTTTTTCTGCCTTGGAGGCTCCGGTGACCAAAAAAGCGACTTCTTTGGCCATATTGATGACCTTTCCATTAATGGAAACCCTTTTTTGACCTGAATCGGGATGGGTGGCCACTACGCAATGGTCCTCGGCGTTCCAAAGCTCAATCTCATGGGGGAAAATGGAAGCCGTATGTCCGTCATCGCCCATACCCAGAATGACCAAATCAAACTGGGGAATGCCTTCTATCCTATCCAAATTGATTTCCAACAGGTTGGCATAGCGCATGGCTTCACCACTGGGGTCATTTTCTCCCAATACACGATGGATATTGGCTTCGGGCACCTCAATTTTTGAAAATAGATGCTCCACGGTCATTTTGTAGTTGCTGTCATCATCGGTAGGAGGAACGCAGCGTTCATCCCCCCAATAAAAATGAATCTTGCTCCAATCAATTTCATCCGAAAATTTTTCAGCCAGTACATCAAATACAATTTTGGGCGTGCTCCCCCCGGAAAGGGCCACATGGAACTCCCCCAAACTGGCCTTCTCCTTAAAATAGGTTGAAAACTGCTCCGCTACTTCTTGTTTGTCACTATATACTTTTAATTCCATCAACATCTAATTTCATTTGTTCTTGACTAAACTGGTTCTCGACTGCGCTCGAACTGACAATTGCTCATTGTTCATTGTTCATTGTTCATTGTTCATTGTTATTAGCAAATCACACAATATCCGGGGTCATCGGCGAGATTTTCCCCTGGGTTCCGCCAAAAACCAAAACCATTCATAAGGTTATCGGCATTTTCAGGACCCCATACCCCCGCAGCATATCCGTACATGCGCACATCCTTGCCATTCTTCCAATAATCCAGAATTGGGTCCACAAATTCCCAAGCGGCTTCCACCTCATCAGCACGGGCATAAAGTGTGGCATCTCCCTGCATGGCATCCAATAAAAGTCGTTCATAAGCTTCCATGACATAGGTTTCAGCTAAACTGGAGTAATAAAAATCCAAATTGGCACGCTCCACCTTGAAACCCTGTCCCGGGACCTTAACCCCAAATTTGATCAAAATACCTTCATCCGGTTGTATTCGGATAATCAGTTTATTGTCCTTGCTTTGCATACCCGAATCCTTGAAAATCTGGTGGTGCGGTGCCTTAAAGTGGATCACGACCTCGGTGACCTTGGTAGGCATCCGCTTTGCGGTACGCACATAAAACGGCACCCCGTGCCAGCGCCAGTTGTCCGCATAAAACTTAATGGCCGCATAGGTTTCGGTAGTGGAATTGGGGTCTACCCCCTCCTCTTCTCGATATCCCTTCACCTTTTCCCCGTTGATTTCGGAAGCTACATATTGCGCACGGATCGTATTGTCGAACAAAGTTTGCTCATCCTTCATGATACGAAGTGATTTCAGCGCTTTCACTTTCTCGTTACGAATTTCCTCAGGTTGGTCCCCAATGGGTGGCTCCATCACCACCAAGGATACAATCTGCAACAAATGGTTCTGGAACATATCGCGTAGCGCCCCGGATTTGTCATAATACCCTCCTCTTTTCTCCACTCCCACGCTTTCGGCATTGGTAATCTCCACATGGTCGATATAGTTTCGGTTCCACAATGGCTCAAAAATGCTGTTGGAAAAACGGGTCACCAATAGGTTCTGTACCGTTTCCTTTCCCAGATAATGGTCTATCCGGTATATCTGGGGTTCCGTAAAATATTTGTGAAGTCCTTTATTGAGCTGCCTTGCGGTTTCCAGACTATATCCAAAAGGCTTTTCCACGATCAAACGCTTCCAGCCGTTGTTTTGGGTATTCATGCCCGCTTCGGACAAATTTTGGGCAATAGTCTCATACAATGTAGGAGGAGTGGAAAGGTAATACATGATATTCCCAGAGGTATCATGATCGGCCTTCAGGCTTTCAACCCGTTTGCGAAGCGGCGCATAATCCGTATCGTAATCCTTCCCCAAATCCATATAAAAAAGCTTATCGGCGAAGCCTTTCACCTCACTTTCACCCAGCTTTTGTAATTTCTCCTTCAGATAGGGGCTTTTATACACCACCCTATCCCGAAATGCCTCATCCGTAAGGTCACTTCTACTGGCTCCCAATACCACAAAATTGGGCGGGAGCTGCTTGGCCAAATAGAGATTAAAGAGGCCTGGAATCAATTTTCTTGCGGTCAAATCGCCAGATGCCCCAAAAATCACGAGCATTTGGTTTTCGGTCTTTTTCATACGATAGTTGATATTGGCTGAGTAATTTCTTCGGATGATCGCACACGTCATCCAATGAAGTCCTTTTATATTTGAGCATAACGAATATAAGGTTTATTTTAGGTTCTGATTTCAACAAATAGCTTACTTTAAATTGTCTTAACATAAGAAGCTGAAAACGAAGCACAATGACAGATACGTATGATTTTGGCCTAGTAGGCCTGGGAGTAATGGGACGCAATTTTATCTTGAATGTGGCCGATAATGGCTTTACCGCCTTCGGGAACGATTTGGATACCGAAAAAGTGAATGCACTGATCCAAGAAGGTGGCGATACCTCAAAAGTGAACGCTACTACTGAGGTAAAAACCTTTGTACAAGCCCTTACCACCCCTAGAAAAATCATGCTCTTGGTCCCTGCCGGAAAGGTAGTGGACATAGTTATTGAGAGCTTATTGCCCCATTTGGACCAAGGCGATATCATCATTGATGGTGGGAATTCTTTTTTTACGGATACGGACCGACGCGAGGCCTATTTAAAGGAAAAAGGCATCAACTTTTTTGGGGCCGGGGTTTCCGGTGGTGCCAAGGGGGCCAGAAAAGGTCCCAGCATCATGCCAGGGGGTTCCCGCGAGGCCTACCAACATGTAAAACCCATTTTTGAAGCGGTTTCTGCCAAGTATAAAGGTGAACCCTGTGTAGCGTATTTGGGGCCTAAGTCGGCCGGAAACTATGTAAAAATGGTGCACAACGGTATTGAATATGGGTTGATGCAGCTTACGTCAGAAATTTACGACTTGCTCAAAAAAGCGGGGGGACTTTCCAATGCGGAACTCCACAAAACCTATTCTGAATGGAACCAAGGGCGATTACAGTCCTTTTTGGTGGAAATCACCTCAGAAATCTTCGAGCAAAAGGATGATTTGGGAGATGGTGACCTCGTGGATATGATTTTGGACAAGGCCAAACAAAAGGGAACCGGAAAATGGACTTCCCAAAATGCCATGGACTTGGGCATTCCCATCCCCACCATTGATGTGGCGGTGAGCATGCGGGAAATCTCAGCTCTAAAGGACGAACGGGTCAAAGCGGATGCACTGTACAACCACCCAACACCTAAAGGTGTTGACAAAAACGACTTTACCTCCAAAGCGGAACAGGCGTTGTATTTTGCCTTTATCATTACTTATGCCCAAGGCATGCACCAATTGGCAGATGCCTCCAAAGAGTACGGTTACGAACTGGAACTGGGGGAAATTGCCAAAATATGGCGTGCTGGATGCATCATCAGAGCCGCCCTTTTGGCAGATATTACCGAAGCCTATCGAGCGGATAAAGACTTGCAAAACCTATTGCTCTCCCCTTCTTTTGTGAAAAAAGTGCAGGGAACGGTTGATGCAGCCCGTGAACTGGTGGCCTATGGTGCGGCCAATGGTATTCCCCTACCCGGGTTGTCCAATGCCCTTACCTACTTTGATGCCTATACCAGCAGTCGTTTACCGCTGAACCTCATTCAGGCGCAGCGCGATTATTTTGGTTCCCACACTTATGAGCGGGTAGACCGAGAAGGAATTTTCCATACCGAATGGGAGGAATAGCTCCCATAACGTATGACATCTAAATAACCTATGGACCTCATATCAAACATTCAACAATGGCTTACCGACCATCCGGTATCAACTGCCATTATCAAGTATTTGGTTTGGGTCGTTTTGGTTTTTCTGCTTGTCAAATGGGTACGACAATTGGTCAAGAAAAACCTTCCTGACAATTCCCTGAAATACAAAGCCCAAAAGGCCATAGAGGTCATCGGATATTTTCTGATCATCCTAATCACCATTTCCTATTTTACGGGAAACATCAATGATTTTGGTCTTGCCATTGGGTTGCTCACGGCGGGCATCACCATCACCCTGCAAGAATTGATCCTGAGCATTGCCGGTTCCTTCTATATCTTTTTTGTACGGGTCTACAAACCGGGCGACAGAATCGAATTGAACGGCATAAAGGGAGATGTCATCGATATAGACAGCATTTACACCACCATGATGGAAATCGGGGAATGGGTGTCCAGCGATAATTACAGTGGACGGATTGTCAAAATCAGCAATGCCTTTGTGTTTAAGGGTCCCGTTTATAATTACTCCCTCGATTTCCCCTTTGTTTGGGATGAGTTCGACCTTCCGATTCGATATGGCTCGGATATGGAATTGGCCAAACAAATTGTAATTTCCGTAGCCCAGGAAAAATTATCGGAATATGTGAAAAATTCCATTGCAGGCTGGAAAGATGTCGTTAACAAATACTACATTGAAGATGCCCAAGTAGATCCCACGCTGGCCATCACCATGACCGATAACTGGATTCAGTTCAATTTGAGATACATTGTGGACTACAAAAAACGGCGGATGACCAAACATCTTCTCAATGAAGAGATTGGCAGAAGGATTTTAGCGACTGGCGGTAAAGTGACCTTGGCATCCTCAACATTTGAAATCGTGAGAATCCCAACGTTGGAAGTCAATCAGGATAAAAGCATTCAAAAATAAAATCAAGCTTTGGGCCAGCGCCCAAAACACTAATCAACTAATCGCAATACCATGAAAAAACTGCTCAGCACTTTCATTCTCTTGGTCGCTTATATCCCTTTGGGATATACCCAAGTACAGTCCAACTTGGAATTGTTGGATATCTTCAACATGGAGTACGTTTCGGACCCGCAGATTTCCCCTGATGGCTCCAAAATTATCTATGTACGGAATTTTAAGGACGTCATGACCGACAGAAACCTATCCAATCTTTGGATCGTGAATTTCGATGGTTCCAACAACCGTCCGTTGACCACGGGAAACCATAATGATTTTGCGCCCAAATGGTCCCATGACGGCACAAAAATCGTCTTCAAATCCAATATGGCCGATGAAAAGATGAAGCTCTACCTCATGTGGTTGGACACCAAGGAAACCATGGCCTTGACCAATACGCCACAAGCTCCGGGGCAGGTTTCTTGGTCGCACAACGACCGGTATGTGGCCTTCAACATGTTTGTGCCCAAGGAAAATAAATCCATTATTAAGATGCCAGCCAAACCCGAAGGCGCCAAATGGAACGACCCACCCAAATACATTGACCAAATGAACTATCGCGGGGATGGCCAAGGATATATAAAAGGTGGAAACATGCAATTGTTCACCCTACCCATTTCCGGGGGAACGCCCAAGCAGCTCACTTTTACCGATTTTGACCACGGAGGTCCTATTTGGTCCAAGAATGATACACATCTCTATTTCAGTGCCAATTTTCACAAGGATGAAGAGTTTGAGGCCTTGGATAGCGAAATTTACCAAATCAGTGTAGGCATCGGTGAAACCAAAGCCCTCACCGACCGTAATGGTCCTGATGGCAATCCCGTGCTTTCCCCTGACGGTTCCAAAATTGCTTATTTGGGTTTTGATGACCGTCTTCAAGGCTACCAATTGACCGATCTCTATGTAATGAATGCGGATGGAAGCAATGCCCAATTAATTTCCGGGAACTTTGACAGGGATGTGGAAGATATGGTCTGGAACAGCAAGGGAGATGGGCTCTATGTTGCCTACACCGATAAGGGATTGGGGAAACTGGCCTCTATGACCCTATCCGGAAAGGTGACCGATATAGTGGAAGGTCTCGGAGGATTGTCCTTGGGCAGACCTTACAATGCAGCCAGCTTTTCCGGTTCTTCCAACAACAAATTCGCCTATACCTTGGGTACAACGGACCATCCTTCAGATTTGGCGGTTGTGGATGCCAAAGGGAACAGCAAACGCTTGACCGCGCTCAATGATGATCTCTTTTCGTTCAAAAATTTGGGCAAGGTGGAAGAGATGTGGTGGGAGTCCTCCTATGACCAACGCAAAATACAGGGCTGGGTGGTAACGCCTCCCAATTTTGACCCTTCCAAAAAATATCCTATGATCCTGGAAATCCATGGAGGTCCCTTCACCAGCTACGGTTTTGTGTATTCTGCGGAAATCCAAGCCTATGCAGCGGCTGGTTATGTGGTGCTCTATACCAACCCTAGGGGAAGTACCAGCTATGGGGAGGAATTTGGCAACCTTATCCATCATGACTATCCCAACCATGATTATGACGACCTCATGTCTGGCGTGGATGCTTTGTTGGCCAAAGGTTTTGTGGACCAAGACAACCTTTTTGTCACCGGAGGTAGTGGCGGCGGGGTACTCACAGCTTGGATCGTGGGTAAAACAGACCGTTTTAAGGCGGCCGTAGTGGCCAAACCGGTTATCAATTGGTATAGTTTTGTCCTTTATGCCGATGGCGTACAGTTCTTCTCCAAATATTGGTTCGGAAAAAAACCGTGGGAAGATCCTGAAAACTATATGAGACGTTCTCCCCTCACCTATGTGGGCAATGTAACCACACCAACCATGCTCATGACGGGTGAAGAGGATTACCGAACCCCGATTGCGGAATCCGAGCAGTTTTATGCCGCTTTGAAATTACAGAATGTGGAAACTGCGATGGTGCGAATTCCTGGAGCTTCACACGGAATAGCCAACAAGCCTAGTAACTTGATCGCTAAAATAGCCAGTGTGTTGGCTTGGTTTGAGAAGTATAAGGATAAAGAATAATCTTTTTTGTTCGTTTAATTAACAGGTTCTATAATTTGAAAAAGGTTCAATATAGCTTAAACTGCGATCTAAAGATAAGCCCTAACAGCTTCGTTAGAGTTGCTGATGAGTTGGAAATATCTTTACCATGTATTAATTGTCAAAGAAACCGTAGAACAATCCTATTTAAAGGTATAAACCAAAAAGGGGTCTGCACACCCAAAAGTAAGTGTAGAGGTTTCCCTGGCAGCATAGTTCTAAGGGAAGTCATAAAGGATACAAATAGCATAAAAATCAATTATTTAATTGAATTTGATTACCACCCTTTTATCGATTTAAAGTATAATATAGAATCAAATTTCAAGTCTAGTTGGGCTAGAGTATATTTCACTTTAAAATGTTCTCAATGTCTAGAAGAAAATATAGTCAGTACACAACAGAATCTCCATAGACCCACAAATAAATATTGTAAGTGCGGAAATATTTTATTCAAGGATAAAAAAGTACCCTTTAAATATAATTCCATTGAAATAAGCTAAGTATCTCAATATATAAAAGTGTTTTAGTATTAAAATTAAGGAATATTAAAACCCCCATTTACAAATGTAAATGGGGGTTCATTTTGAGAAACCAATAGCGCATTACGTAGGCACAACAACTATTGATTTGGGGTTTTTAATTCCAGCCTCCGCCCAAGGCACGATACATATGCACCTGGGCCAGCATCTGGTCCTTTTTGGTCTCTACCAGCTCCATCTTGGACTCCAAGGCTTCGCGCTGCGCCAACAATACCTCTATATATTCCACCCGTGCGGATTGGAAAAGGCGTGTGGACAACTCAATGGATTCCGTGAGGGCCTGTACTTGACCGTCTTTTAATTCATAGCTCTTTTTCAGATTGTCGATGTTGGACAACTGATTGGCCACTTCGATATAGGCATTCAAAATAGCCTTTTCGTATTCAAAAACCGCTTGCAACTGTCGGTCCGTGGCGTTTTTATACTCCGCTTTGATGGCATTTCGGTTGATCAAGGGAGCTACCATATCACCCATGACCGAATACAACACGGATTCTGGGGTGGTGGTAAGATATTTGGTATTGAACGCCTGCAATCCCAAGCCTGCCTTTATGGTAAACTGGGGATAAAAATTGGCCTTGGCAGCTTTGGTGTCCAACTTGGCAGCTGCCAACTCAAACTCCGCCCGACGTACATCAGGCCTATTCTGCAACAATTGTGATGGAATCCCGGCATAAATGCTATCAATAGTGGTATCGATAAAGTTGTCGGACTCCCTTTGAATGTGTTGCGGGGTACGTCCCAACAAGAAATTGAGCTTGTTCTCCGTTTCCACGATCTCTTGCTGAATCTCGTATTTATGGCTTTGGTTTTTCAACACCTCTGCCTGAAAACGACGGACTCCCAACTCGGTGGCCCTTGCCGCCTGCTTTTGGAGCTTAACCATTTTTAGGGCATTCTGCTGAATTTCGAGATTCTGCTGAATAATGGCCAATGCATTGTCCAACGCCATCAGCTCATAATATGAATCGGCAATTTCCGAAACCAACTGGGTTACCATAAAATTCTTGCCCTCCACACTGGACAGGTATTCAAAAACAGCCGCCTTTTTCTCATTGCGAAGCTTCTTCCACACATCCAGTTCCCAAGTGGCAAAGGCCCCAACCTTATAATCCGTCAACGGTTCAGGGAACTCCTCCCCTTCCTTGACCTCAAGGTTTTTCTCCACGGCGCCATTTCGGGTATATTCGCCCACTTTTTCCACTTCGGCTCCTGCCAAAAGGTTCACAAAGGGCAAATACTCCCCTTTTTTGGCCTGAATTCCGTTCTTGGCCATATCCACCTGTTGGAAAATGATGTTCAACTCTTGGTTGTTCACCAAGGCCGAATCGATTAAGGCCACCAGGTTGGGGTCCTTGAAAAACTCCTTCCATTGTACCGCTCCTGTATTCACGGTATCGGTCGATTGGCTTTGATATTGCTCGGGCACTGTCCTGTTTTCGTCCCGGATTTCACGAGTGGGCACACAGGCGTAAAAGGCCGCTGCTGCCAGCACAGCGACCCCGTATAATTTCCTATTCCGTATCATTGTCTCCATTTTTCTTGTTGTTACCATTTCTTGTGGCCATTTTTTTCAACAGCTTGTTGATTTCACGAAGTCTTGTTCTAATCTTGCTCTCTCCCTCACTGGTCCTGAACAATTCTTCAGAAATAGGCTCATGGTGTTCGTCCTTGATAAGACTCTTGCCTTCAGCCATTTTGGCAAAAAGGTAGTACAGTCCTGGAATCAACAATACGCCGAACAAGGTTCCAATGAGCATTCCACCCAATGCGGAACCACCAATGGTCCGGTTTCCAATGGCACCAGCCCCAGTGGCCACCACCAACGGAATCAAACCTGCGATAAAGGCAAAAGAAGTCATCAAAATGGGTCGGAATCGCTGTTTGGAACCTTCAATCGCCGCAGCAAGTATGGTAGCTCCCTGACGGTGCTTCTGCACAGCAAATTCCACAATCAATACCGCATTTTTACCCAACAGTCCCACCAGCATGATCATCCCGATCTGGGCATACACGTCATTGGACAGCCCCATGACCTTGAGCAAGAAGAATGAACCAAACACCCCAACAGGCAGCGATAGAATTACTGCCAGTGGCAATAGGAAACTTTCATACTGTGCAGCCAAAACCAAATACACGAATATCAATACCACAATAAAAATGTAGATGGATTCATTACCGCGCTGTGCCTCATCATAGGAGAGACCTTCCCAAGCAATATCGTACCCTCGGGGCAGGGTCTGCTCCGCCACTTCCTGGATGGCCTTGATGGCATCCCCACTGGTATACCCCGCTGCCGGTAATCCGCGAATGGCCGCAGAATTGTACAGGTTGTATCGGGTAATCTCGTTGGGACCCAGCTTTTTCTCCATGGTCATAAAAGCCGAGTAAGGAACCATCTCCCCTTCTTCATTCTTGACATAGAATTTCTCCAAATCCGAAGGCATGCCACGATACTCCGGCGCCGCTTGGGTATACACCTTGAAGAAACGTCCAAAACGGATAAAGCCTTGCTCATAGGTACTCCCGATCAGAATATTAAGGTTTTCCATCGCCTTACCAATGGAAACACCCTTTTGCATGGCCACTTTGTTATTGATCTTCAACTCGTACTGGGGATAGTTGGCCGCAAAGAAGGTAAACAAACCTGTCAACTCCTTGCGCTCCCGAAGGGATTCCATAAATGCATTGTTGATACGCTCAAACTCATGGTAATCCGTACCATTGGTCTTGTCCAACAATCGCATGGAGAATCCGCCGGAGGAACCAAAGCCTGGGACGGCGGGGGGCTCAAAGTATTCTATAACCGCCCCTAGGTCTTTGGTTTCTTCTTCCAGCTCTTCCATGATCTCGTGTACGGAATGTTCTCGTTGCGACCATGGTTTAAGGTTGATGAGACAGGTACCAGCATTGGAACCCCGACCTTCGGTCATGATCTCATATCCGGCCAAAGAGGATACGGATTCCACTCCTTCGGTCTCTTCACAGATTTTCATAAGCTTACGCGCCACCTCATTGGTACGCTCCAAAGTTGCCCCAGGAGGCGTTTGGATAATAGCGTAGATCATCCCTTGATCCTCATTGGGGATAAATCCTGCGGGCAATACCTGATTGGTAAGGAAAATACCGGCACAGAACGCCAATAAGGCCCCAAAAGTGACCACTCTTCGGTTTACGATCTTGGTCAAAAAGCCTACATATTTTCCCGTGAGTTTCTCAAACTTTCCATTGAACCAATCGATGAATCGGTTTACGGGTGATTTTCTTCTGGGCTGTCCATGGGTATTTTTCAACATCATGGCGCAGAGTACCGGGGTCAGTGTCAAGGCCACAATGGCTGAAATAACAATGGAACCTGCCATGGTAATGGAAAACTGCCGATAGAATACCCCTACCGGTCCGGTCATAAAGGAAATTGGGATAAATACCGAGGTCATTACCAAGGTAATGGCGATAATAGCGCCTCCAATTTCGCCCAACACTTCGTAGGAAGCTTTATAGGGAGTGAGGTTTTCCTCGTGCATTTTCACGTGCACCGCCTCCACCACCACAATGGCGTTGTCCACCACAATACCAATGGCCAATACCAGTGCGAACAGAGTGATCAGGTTGATGGACAGACCAAAAAGCTGCATCACAAAGAAAGCACCGATAAGGGAAACAGGTACCGCAATGATCGGTATCAATGTGGATCGCCAATCCCCCAAGAAGAGAAACACCACAATGGCCACCAGGATAAAGGCATCCCGAAGCGTATGGAGCACTTGGTCAATGGATGCATCCAAAAAGTTGGATACGTCGTAGCTGATCTTGTAATCGATGCCCGGAGGCATTTCAGCTTCGAGTTCATCCAGCTTTTCCTTAACGGATTTGATCACATCGCTACCGTTACTTCCAAAGGTTTGTTTCAATACAATGGACGCTGAAGGCTTTCCATCCAAGTTGGAATAGATATCGAAGAATTCACTCCCCAGTTCCACATTGGCCACATCACCCAACTTGAGCAACTCTCCTTCTTCATTGGCCTTAATGATGATATCTTCGTACTGCTCAGGTTCGCTGTACCGGTCTTGGTACACCAAAACATATTCCAAGGACTGGGCCTTTTTACCGGAACTTCTTCCCAAACGCCCGGGACGTGCCAAAATACTTTGGTCTTCCATGGCTTCGAGAACTTCCTCTGCTGAAATATTATACGCCCGCATACGGTCTGGCTTCAACCAAACCCGCATGGCATATTTACGGCTCCCCAAAATCTGCGCACTGGCAATCCCGTTGATCCGTTGGATCTCTGGAATCATCTTGGTGTAGGCATAGTTATAGAGGAACTTCTCATCGTTGTCCTTGCCATCACTGTACAGGTTCACATACATCAGCATACTGGGCTGTACCGGGGTGATGATGACTCCTTCACGTTGTACCAACTCGGGCAAGAGGGGCATTACCTGGTCTACCCGGGTCTTTACCCGTACCACAGCTTGGTTGGGGTCGGTGCCCGGTTCAAAGATCACACGCAGGGTACCCTCCCCCGCACTCGTAGCATCGGAAGCTATGTACCGCATTCCCTGTACCCCATTGATGGAGGTTTCCAAAGGAATCAAGGTCGATTTCACCAACACATCCGCACTTGACCCCGGATAGGCAATAAAGATATTTACCGTAGTTGGTGCAATCTGGGGAAACTGCGATATGGGCAATTGTTTTATGGCTAGTAGCCCCGTAAACACAATGATCACGGAGATCACTATGGCCAAAACGGGCCTATGAATAAATTTTTTGAACATCTTATTGAAAGATTTTGGGTTCTACTACTCAGTGTACAGGTCTAGCTTGGAAAGGATTTCCTCCGGTTTTTCAAACCCGTAATGGATTTTCTCCCCGCTCCGAACCATTCGTATGCCTTCCAACAAGACTTTGTCATTTTCAGAAATTCCGCTTTCCACCACAAAAAGGTGGGGCAACTCGGCACCCACGGTAATCTCTCGTTGCTGCACTTTGTCCTCTTTGTCCAAAACAAAAACGTACTTTTTGTCCAATACCTCAAAAGTGGCCTTTTGGGGAATGAGCATGGCATTCTGCAAGGGAACTTTCATTAAGATGCTACCGGTCTCCCCGTGGCGAAGTATCCCATCGGGATTGGGAAAAGTGGCCCTAAAGGCGATGTTTCCCGTTTCGTGGTTAAATTCCCCTTCTATGGTTTCCACGATACCGGATTGATTAAATTTCTTGTTGTTGGCCATCAAAAGGTCCACCGCTTGTTTGTTATCCTTGTTGGCGCTGGTGATATAATCCAAATATTCGGCCTCAGGAACATTGAAATAGACCCACATTTTACTGTTATCGGAAAGTGTGGTCAGCAGTTCGCCTTCGTCCAGAAGGCTACCCTCCCTTGCTTCAAGGTGGTCCATGATCCCATCAAATGGGGCACGGATATCTGTAAATCCCAAATGGGTTTCCGCCAAGGTCACCTCGGCTTTGGCTTTGTCATATTCCGCTTTGGCCATGGCCAGTTCATTTTCGGACACCACATTGCTGTCGGCCAACAATTTGGTGTTCTGATATTCAATTTTGGCCACTTCTGCTTCCGCCTTGGCCTTTTGAAGGTCTGCTTGATAAACGTTGGGCATGATGTGGAACATCTGCTGTCCTTTCTTTACGTGCTGCCCTTCATCCACATAGATATGTTGGAGGTATCCTTTTTCAAGTGCCCTCAATTCAATATGGCGAATGGAATGAATTTGACAAACGTAGTCTTTGGTGATGGATGTGTCCATACGTATGGGACTGCTGACCAGATACTTGGTTTCGTCCTTTTTTTCATGTTTTTTGGACTCGCAGCTTGCATGGAACAGCAATACAAACATGCCAATGAAGATGGAAATTCTCCTCATAATGTTTACAGGTTTAAAAAATTGGTTTAATTGATTGAAGGGAAGTCCAAATCCAGTTTACCATGGACCTACCCCATTGTGTTGAAATTATTTCAAAGGATGGAAAGCGGCCTCATATTCCACGAGACCAGCTAAAAGCGGAAAATTCTAAATTCGGAATACTTGAAACCTAATATGCCGCTTTTGGGTTGCGGTAGTGAAATTAGGTTCCAAATGTCTTGGATTGGTCTCAAGTTGACCAAAGGTCTGCTCAGAGAGCGAGCCATTAAAAAAGGCAGTCAAATAACTGCCCAACCGTACATCTACACTAGAAGAAGTAGTATTCTCATCACGTTCTTCCTGTTCCTCCACATCGGTGATCTCCACAAAAAGATTCTTCTCCACCCCATTTAGAGGAATGGCAACGGTAGAATTATCGATGTGTTGATGGTCAATGATACAGGCACTTTCCGAAGTGTCTTGCGCATCTGCATAGGTATGGTTCATGAATCCTCCCAAGAGAAGCATACATAAGGGAACCAAATATTGCGCTAGTGCCTTTTTCATTTGGGGAACAAAACTATGTCACGCAAACAACACGCACAAATAGTCATTGTTAATATTGGTTAAATTCGATAAATCGTCTGCTTTTTTTGTCAAAAATTTTGTAGGAATACCGTGAAATTCAATTCTTCGCAAAATACTTCCCCTACATATTCCTGCATTTGCGGTCTGGCCAAAAAACGTTCTTAAACCCGCTTAAGTTTTTTAGTTTTTAGGTTGGATACCTTAGCCTTAAAATCTAAAAAGAAGATAAACAATGGAGCAACGAATTCAAATTGATGAAACCGAACCTTTGGCCTATAAGGCCATGTTTGGCTTGGAGGCATATTTAAAACAGGGAAAATTGAGCAAATTGCATTATGAACTCATCAAAATAAGGGCTTCACAACTGAACGGCTGTGCTTTTTGCATCAATATGCATACCCAAGAGGCCTTAAAAATGGGCGAAGACCCTAAAAAATTGTTCCTTTTAGATGCCTGGTGGGACACCGAGCTGTTCAGTGAAGAGGAGAAAGTCATCCTAAAAATAACCGAGGAAGTCACGATGATCCATGACCAAGGACTCACCCGGGAAACCTATTCAAAAGCTATGGAACGATTTGATGCCAGCTATATTTCCCAGATCATTATGGCAATTGTTACCATAAATGCATGGAACCGAATAGCCATAAGTACACAAAAACCCTTAGTATATTAAACTATACATTCTTAAACCACAAAGGACTCCAAATGAGACTTTTGTTTTTTATGGATATTGGTCATTTAGGCCATTCTTGGAAAAATCCCTTTAAAGATGTTTCCTACTGTGCATTTCATCTGATTTATTGAGCTTTCCACCTAATGGTAATTTTTTTTTGGAGATGGTTTCCTAATTTTACACACATAAAATAATATTGCCGATAACCCCCATGAAAAAGAACTTACCTCTGCCGCTACTAGGTGTGCTAACAATCTTATTTTTCTCTATTTTTTCTTGCAGTCCCGAAGATGGAACCAATGGTCTTGACGGCAAAGATGGTACCAACGGTCTTAATGGAAGTGACGGATCGGATGGACTCAACAGCCTAATAGCAACTTTCATAGAACAACCCGGAGAGAACTGCTCCCAAGGAGGTTTTCGTATCGATGTTGGCTTGGACGCCAATGATAATGGAGAACTGGAGGCAGGAGAAGTGGATTCCTCAGAATACCTATGCAACATGGATTCCTCAGGTTTCCCATTTACTTCATACGTATCATTGATAAGTCAGTCTGGGACCGATGACCCAACCAGCGTTATTGTTGAAAATTCCTTGAGCTTGGGCATATCATGGGTCCGGGAATCCCAAGGAAGATATTTGGGAACTTTGGATAGGGCTATCGACATTGGTAAAACGGTCATTTTTTATAATACCCCCAGCACCCATACCGGGGTTCGAGGTGAATTGGTTGGCAATAACCAGGTTAGACTGGAGTTACAAAATGGAATTAATGTATTTGCCGATAATTTTGAAAACTTATCCTTTGAGCTTAGGGAATATGAATAATACAGATGTTGGGTACATCCAAAACCTCTAAACATATCTTAAAATTTAGATTTTAGAATTATCATGAAAAGAACAATCCCGATTTACATACTTTTTTTGGCCCTAGTGTTTACGTCTTCTTATGGACAAAACTCATTCCCAGCATCTGGGAATGTGGGCATAGGGACACTGTCTCCCAACTATACCTTGGATGTATCAGGCACAATGAACGCAACCAACATCATTACTGGCACCATAAATGCCAGTAGCATTCTGTTGAATGGGTCTTCTATTCAAGAACCCATTTGGAGTCTGACGGGAAACAACGCATTCTACACTTCGGGAAATGTAGGTATTGGAACCAATTCCCCGAATTATGCCTTGGATGTAGCAGGCACTCTTAACGCTACCAATATTTTGGTGAACGGAGCTCCTTTGGAGAACTCTTCCTCACCATGGACGGTAGCAGGAAACGACACCTATTACAGTACCGGGAATGTAGGAATAGGAACCAATTCTCCGGGATATGCCTTGGACGTGGCAGGAACGCTAAACGCAACCAATATTCTGGTCAATGGATCGGCATTGGAATCGCCACTATGGAGTCTCAATTCTGGGGATGCCTATTTTGATTCTGGAAACGTGGGTATTGGAACGGACACCCCTGGATACACCTTGGATGTGGCCGGAACGCTCAACGCCACCAACATTTTGGTCAATGGATTGGCCTTGGAATCCCCCTTGTGGAGCCTCAATTCTGGGGATGCCTATTTTGATTCTGGAAACGTGGGTATTGGAACCGATACCCCGGGATACACCTTGGATGTGGACGGAACCCTCAACGCCACCAATATTTTGGTCAACGGATCGGCATTACCATCATCCCCATGGTCCATTAGCGGCAACGATCTTTCTTATAGCATGGGAAATGTAGGAATAGGGACCACCAATACCCAAGGTTATATGCTTGCAGTGGCAGGAAATGTCATTGCCGAAGGCGTAAAAGTTGAACTTGAAGGAAATTGGCCCGACTTTGTATTTACCAAAGACCACAAACTTCTCAGTTTATCTGAAGTAGAGTCTTATATAAAGGAACATGGTCACCTTCCCAATATCCCAAGTGCGGAAGAAGTAAAAAAAGAAGGCATCAATCTTGGTAAAATGGACGCTCATTTATTGCAAAAAATAGAAGAGTTGACATTACATACCATCCAACAACAAAAAGAGATTGATAGCTTAAAAAACATCAATACCAAGCTAGTAGAGCAAAATAAGCTTATTGAAAAGCTCTCCGAACGTCTGGAAAGTATTGAAAATGCCAAGAAACAATAAGCCCCACAACAGGCTAAAAATAAAAAAGGGGTTGATAAATCAACCCCTTTTTTTATTATCCTCTTTCTACTTTTACTTACTCAAATACATTTTTCGACGAGAATATAGGTTGTAAAACTCATCATCTTTTAAGCTATCAATAAACAATATACTTTCGCCTGTACTCTTCATTTCCGGCCCTAGGTTCTTATTTACATTGGGGAACTTATTAAAGGAGAAAACCGGTTGTTTAATGGCGTATCCATCCAATTTAGGGTCAAACGTAAAGTCTTTCACCTTCTTTTCCTTCAGCATTACCTTGGTGGCATAATTCACATAGGGTTCCCCATATGCTTTTGCAATGAAAGGAACTGTTCTGGATGCCCTCGGGTTGGCCTCAATGATGTACACTATATCATCTTTGATAGCAAACTGGATATTGATCAATCCCACCGTGTTCAGGGCCAAAGCGATCTTCTTGGTATGATCCTTGATCTGTTGCATTACAAACTCACCCAAGTTAAAGGGGGGTAAAGTGGCATTGGAATCCCCGGAGTGGATACCGCAGGGTTCTATATGCTCCATGATTCCGATGATATACACATCTTCCCCATCACAAATGGCATCGGCTTCAGCCTCTATGGCCCCATCCAAATAGTGGTCCAAAAGGAGCTTGTTGTTGGGAATGCTTCGTAGCAAATCCACCACATGGGCCTCCAACTCTTCTTTATTGATGACAATCTTCATCCCTTGTCCTCCCAAAACATAGGAGGGTCTCACCAAAAGGGGGAAATTCAGTTCATCGGCAAGGGCCAAAGCTTCATCTGCCGTTTCGGCCACCCCAAATTTTGGGTAAGGAATGTTATTCTCTTTCAATAGTGTGGAAAAGCTTCCCCTATCCTCGGCCAAATCCAAGGATTCAAAGCTGGTTCCTATAATATTGATTCCGTATTTATCCAGTTTCTCGGCCAACTTCAAGGCGGTCTGACCACCTAACTGAACAATGACCCCTTCGGGCTTTTCATGCAGGATGATGTCATAAATATGCTCCCAAAAAACAGGCTCGAAGTACAGCTTGTCCGCCGTATCAAAATCCGTGGATACCGTTTCCGGGTTACAGTTGATCATGATGGTCTCATAACCACATTCGGCCGCAGCCAAAACTCCGTGCACACAGCAATAATCGAACTCGATTCCTTGCCCAATACGGTTTGGTCCTGAGCCTAGTACCACAATTTTCTTTTTATCGGTCACCTCACTGTCGTTGGCCACATAACGCTGACCATCGGCAGTTTCGATCTCTTCCTCAAAAGTGGAGTAATAGTAAGGCGTAACGGCCTTGAATTCTGCCGCACAGGTATCCACCAATTTATACACCCGATTGATGTTCAGGTCCATTCGCTTGCTGTGCACCTCACTCTCCCAACAATCCAGCATGTGGGCAATCTGTCTATCGGCAAAACCTTTCTGCTTTGCTTCCAACAAAAGTGCTTTGGGCAGACTTTCTATGGTGTATTTGGATATCTCCATCTCCAAGTAATGCAATTCCTCGTATTGTTTTAGGAACCACATATCTATCTTGGTGATTTCGTGGATACGTTTCAATGGAATTCCAAGTTGAATGGCATCGTAAATCACGAAAACCCTGTCCCAACTGGGCACTCTCAACTTCTCAATGATAGTCTCGTAATCCTTATATCCCTTGCCGTCGGCTCCCAATCCATTTCTTTTGATTTCCAAAGATTGTGTGGCTTTGTGCAAGGCTTCTTGGAACGAACGTCCAATACCCATTACTTCCCCTACGGACTTCATTTGAAGTCCCAAGGTTCTGTCGGAACCTTCAAACTTATCAAAGTTCCATCTTGGGATTTTTACGATCACATAATCCAAGGTAGGCTCAAACAAGGCCGATGTGGACTTGGTAATCTGGTTGTCCAGTTCGTCCAAGGTATAGCCGATGGCCAATTTGGCTGCAATTTTTGCAATCGGATACCCTGTGGCCTTGGAGGCCAAAGCAGATGAGCGGGAAACCCTTGGGTTGATCTCAATGGCAATAATATCTTCTTTTTCGTCCGGGCTTACGGCAAACTGCACATTACATCCCCCAGCAAAATCCCCAATGCTTCGCATCATATGGATGGCCATATCCCGCATGCGTTGGAAGGTTCTGTCAGATAAGGTCATCGCGGGAGCAACGGTAATGGAATCTCCGGTATGGATACCCATGGGGTCCATGTTCTCAATAGTACAGATGATCACTACGTTGTCATTCTTGTCCCGAAGCAATTCCAATTCGTATTCTTTCCAACCCATCAAGGCCTTATCGATCATCACCTCGTGAATGGGTGATACTTCCAGACCATGGCTCAACATATCATCAAAATCCTCTGGATCATATACGATACCCGCTCCAGCCCCACCAAGGGTAAATGAAGCTCTAATTACCAAAGGAAAACCAAACTCCTGTGCTATTTCCTTTCCTTTTAGGAAAGAGGTGGCCGATGCTTGTGGAGGCATGCCCACGCCTATTTTCAACATCAACTCCCTAAACTTTTCACGGTCTTCGGTAATGTTGATGGCGTCGATGTCCACACCTATGATCTCCACGCCAAAGTCTTCCCAGATGCCTTTTTCATCGGCTTCAATACAAAGATTCAAGGCCGTTTGTCCTCCCATAGTGGGTAGAACGGCATCTATATTGGGGTGGTTCTTTAAAATCTCAATGATTGATTTTGTGGTAAGGGGCTTCAAGTATACATGATCCGCCATGGAAGGGTCTGTCATAATCGTAGCGGGATTGCTGTTGATCAAGACTGTCTCTATCCCATCTTCACGCAGCGACCTAAGGGCCTGGGAACCAGAATAATCAAACTCACATGCCTGGCCAATGATGATGGGGCCAGAACCGATAATCAAAATGGATTTTAAATCTTTTCTCTTTGGCATTCTAAAAAGTGTTACTCGTTTTTGGTTTCAAGTCAAAAAAAAGGTGTTACCTAGAAAAGTAACACCTTTAATTTAAATCTAAAATACTATCATTATTTTTTATGTCTTGGCTCAGAGGAAACCGTTAACTTCTTTCTTCCCTTGGCTCTTCTTCTCGCAAGAACTTTTCTACCATTGGCAGTCGCCATGCGCTCCCTAAAACCATGCTTGTTTCTTCTCTTCCTTTTTGACGGCTGATACGTTCTTTTCATTTCGGAACTCTTTTAATGGATTTTGTTGGTGGAAAGATTGTCTTCCCGAAAAATTCTGGGCGCAAATATACGAAGACTTTTTACTTTGACAAGCCCTGAACAAAAATATTTAATTTAGTTTTTACTACTTTTGCCACCTCTTTTAATCCAAAGAAAATCAACTGGAATATGTTCAACAAAAATCTTAAGCTCGTTATAGCCGGTCTCATTATAGCCTATGCCGTATACCAATTTGTGGAAGGATACATTGGCAATGGTATTTCATTGATCCTGCTCTCCTTGGTATTCATCTTTCTGTACTTCAGGAACGAGTTTATCCTTTTGGCCTTCTTGCGCATGCGCAAACAGGATTTGGAAGGCACCCAAAAGTGGTTGAACAAGATCAAGAACCCCGAAGCTGCCTTGATCAAAAAACAACAGGGGTACTTTAACTACCTACACGGGATCATCTTTTCACAAAAAAACCTTACCCAGGCCGAAAAATACTTTAAAAAGGCCCTAAAACTGGGATTGACCATGGATTATGATGTGGCCATGGCCAAATTGAGCTTGGCAGGCATTGCCATGCAAAAGCGCAGAAAACGTGAGGCCACCCAATTGTTGCAAGAGGCCAAAAAGCTGGACAAGAACAATATGCTTACCGAGCAGATCAAGATGATGCAGCAGCAGATGAAGAAGATCTAAGGGTTCTCCGCTTCTTTATTTTACTTTCTTTTTTTCGTTGGGATGGGCCATCCGTCAATCCAAATGGGGCATTGGTCAATTGCCCGTGGCAAATTATTCAAAGAAATTATTACTTCACTTATGGTCATTATAATTCATAAAAAATAAACTGAATTGTATCTTACATTACAAACAATAAAATGAGAAGGATTTTCTATATATATCTCTCCGCAGCATTTTTATTGACTTCCTGTAAAAACATTTCACAATCATCAATTGAATCAGGCGAGAAAATTCAGGCTGTTGAACAAGCAGAAGATAAATTTTTTTATATAGAATTTGTTAATCTGGATAGTACAAATATATATAGGAACTCTATCGATCTGGTAAAAAAAGAACTTTTAAATAATGGCTATATTGTTGACAAAGAAAACAATAACGATTGGCAAGGAATTCGAAAAATTGATGAATCCGAGCATATAATACTTGATGAAATTAGTGAATATCACCCAAATATTCATCGGTTTATCAATTTCTCCGAGCATGATTCAAATAATGGAGATATTGAAAAAATTGTAATTAATATTAACAAACCTATAAATGATACTATCCCGAATTTTAACTATTGTTCTTACAAGAAGCTGGGGCACGAAGATTGGCAGTCAGTTTTTAATCCTGGAAACTTCAGGTATAGAGAAAGTAATGCATTTAATGAATCCGAATTAGCCAATTGGATAATTAAAACTATTGTATTACTGACATTTAAATAAAAAGCTTGTAAAAATGAATGCATAAATGGTATTAAAACGACCGTACACTCAACGATAAGTGAACCCTCAAATCAGGTACACTTATTTACCTCCCTACACTCCCCGCGCGGTAATAGCTTTTGTTGCTGTTCTTTCATACGACTTTTCCCTTTTTATGCCCATCCGTCAATTCAAATGGGGTATTGGTCAATTCATTCCGATTTTATTCTTGAATAAGTCATTTCTTCATTCCTCAGTAGGAGTGAATAAAAACTTATTTTAAAATGAAAATACCCCATTCAAATGTTTCCAATTCAATACAAATTGTAGAAGCTTCCAAGAAAAAAAGATTTTTCAATTATCTGATCGATACAATGTTTTGTTTTCTATTGGCATTTGTCATTCAGGAAACACAAAAGTTGTATATAAACATATATATCCCCAAAGAATTGATTCTTATTTTTACTTCTGCCGGATATTATATATTAATGGAGTTTTTTTTAGGAAAAACAGTGGGGAAACATTTCACTAAAACAAGAGTCGTTAATTTATCTGGTAAGAATATTGACTTTAAGACTTCAATGGTCAGATACTTTTGTAGGTGGATACCTTTTGAAACATTTTCGCTTCTCTTGGGTGGGAATGCAAAAGCTTGGCATGATGTAATTTCGAAGACCTTAGTGGTAGAAGATAAAATTTAATCATGTTTTCCATTGGAATCAACCAAACTCACCCTATCCAACAATAGATACGTATTATTCACTTTTCAATGTCATAATTTTCGTCCTACTATAACATGTACTACCCCCTCAACCGAAACAGCCTTACCATCCATCCCTTATTTGGTATTCTTCCATATACCTTTTCCCTTTTTATCGCCATCCGTCAATTCAAATGAAGCATTGATCAATTGATTGGGGTTTTCCCGTTGATTTTCTTTTTCTTCACGACCATTACCAACAAACATGGATTATGCTCAAGGTCACTGCCATGGAATATATTCTTGATTTTTACCCGGGAGCCTTGCGCTTTTATTTTACGGATGCTTATGGTACCCAACAGACATTGGTTGAAAAATTACCCGTTCTTGGGTTGGATCATCCAGAAGATGCAACAAATCTTCCCTTTGATTTTGAAATCCCCTTCAAATTGGTCAAAAAAATTGATGGTAAAATTTCAAAAGTCAAATTGGACTTTGGAATTTCAGATGAATATGGGAATTCCGAATTTTATATAATCTGTGACTAGAGTTTTTTATCCCATAGATAGCTCCATTGCAGCTTACCTCCCTACACTCCCCACGCGGTAATAGCCCTTATTCGGGTCTCTTCCATATACCTTTTCCCTTTTTATGCCCATCCGTCAATCCAAATGGGGTATTGGTCAATTGCCACTTGAATTTTTGCCAGGAAACCATCAACTTCACTTATCGACCGATATAATTCATTAAAAACGAATCATATCTTTAAAGTTAACCACAATATGAAAAGACAATGAAACAACTGTCGACTGAAATAACAGAATTGCTGAATAAGAAATCAACGACTGACTTCTTAAATGCAGCTCGACATTTCGTGACGTTGTTAGAAAATGGTGATTTAAACCAAAAACAATTCTACAAAGAATCACATAAAGCGTTATCTGAATTATATAGAACAGCTTTAAACCTTGAAACGATTGAGTTGATTCATTCAGGACCCGAGAGCAAATTTGACGAAATTGACAAAGACGAACTCAGAAAAATGAATATGAATCTGATTTCGAATCTTGGCAAAGACAGTTTTTATTGGGAAGTTTTCGACCCAACATACACGGAAGAAAATGGAAAGCCAGGTGAAGAGTGGGAAATTACCGATAGAGAACCCTCTCAAGGTTGGTTAGTTGACGACTTTGCCGACATTTACGCTGACCTCAAAGAAGGACTGACTAAGATTGACCAAATCGGAACTGACGAATCAATTGAAGACGCTTTATGGCAACTGAAATTCGGATTTAATCACCATTGGGGGAATCACTGCATTAACGCAATGAGAGCATTACATTATTTGTGGTATGACGGAAAAGTAGCAATGTGAAAAAAGAAAAAATACTGTGGCTAACAAAAACTATAAGCAAGCGGGGCGACAGTGTAATACGAAAGGGTAAAACTATAAACTAACTATCGGCTCGGCTGACAAGAAAGCGCTTCTAAAGCCCGCCTGCTCATAGTCAAACCGATAAGTGAACCCTCAAATCCGGTACACTTATTTACCTCCCTACACTCCCCGCGCGGTAACAGCTTTTGTTGGTGTTCTTTCATACGACTTTTCCCTTTTTTTGGCCATCCGTCAATCCAAATGGGGTATTGGTCAATTAACCCTCAATTTCAACTGGAATCTATACCAAAAAAATATTAACTTCACTTATCGACTGATATAATTCATTAAAAACGAATCATATCTTTAAAGTTGCCATTAATTTGAATGAAACTAACTGACCAAATAAAAATCCGAGAGCTGAAATTCAAACCAAAGGTTGAAATTTTAGAAAATACTGTTGAATTGAACGACATAGGTATTTCAATTCCAATTCCCAAAGAATTTACTGTCGATGACGGCGGAATATTTGAAAACTTTAAAAAGGAATATGTTTTTCCAGAAAACTCTGAATTTTCAAAAAAGGACAGAGAGAGCTTTGAAAACGGGATTTTTTCACCTGTTTTTACACTCAAAAAAAATAATGGAAGACCAATAATTGCGTGCTATCTTTTTGATATCAAAGCATTAAAAGGCGGAAGTAATCTCAATATTCGGAGTATAAACAAGTTTGAGTTAATGTGGGCACCTTATTTGGCAAAAAAGACTAACCTAGTAGAAATGAACGCCAAAAGGATATTGAAAAACGAATTGACTGGCGCACTTTCGACGGAATATGGATTTGACTACAAAACCAAAAATGGAACTGAAACAATTCCTTCAAATTTGAGGATTTTGACTTACGAGGTTCGGAATTTTGTATTGACTTTTTATTTGATTTATGACAATACAAACAACTTGGAACAAACCGAATTGGATTCTTTAATTGACGGAATAAAAACTAATGGCAACAATGGCTATAATTCATTGTGGCAAAAAGCTAAATCGATGTTTAATCTATAAATCAAACGGCTGGATTTCGTCGGAATAATCCTGCGAAGATTCCACAACGAAATCATAGCCAAACCGATAAGTGAACCCTCAAATCCGGTACACTTATTTACCTCCCTACACTCCCCACGCGGTAGTAGCCTTTATTGGGGATTTCAATAGTGTACTTTTTGCGTGAAGCGTTGTTCAAATGGGGTTCGCGCAACCAAGGGTTGTGGCGTTTCAGTACCTTGTAGTTGATTTCGTAAAGTTCGGCAAAATCCGCCCAGCTGGTCACTGCGGTATCCACTTCAACGGTAAAGGTTGGTACTTTTTCGTACATGTCCTCCTCATCCAACTGAAAACCATACTTATCGCGGTTGGAGATAATTTCCTTAATCGCTAAAATACGGAACACATAGCGTCCGGTCTCCTGGCCCAATAGCAAATCGTAGTAATCATTCACCTGTTGGATGCCCATATATTTTTGGATGCCTCCGGGTCCCGCATTATAGGCTGCTGCCGTCAAGGTCCAGGTTCCAAAACGTTCTTTCCATTTTTTAAGGTAATCACAGGCCACTTGGGTCGACTTTTCCACATGGTACCGCTCATCTACATTGGAGTTCACTTCCAAACCATACTCCCTGCCAGTCCCTTTCATAATTTGCCAAAAACCAGTGGCCCCAGCTGGAGAAACCAGATTTTCCAAGCCACTTTCTGCCACGGCCAAGTATTTAAAATCGTCAGGGATGCCATTTTTTTTAAGTATGGGCTCAATGATCGGGAAGTATTTGTTGGCCCGTTTCATCAACAAGAGGGCATTGGACTGCCAATAGGTGTTCACCAAAAATTCACGGTCCACACGCTCCATGATCTCTGGATCTTCCTGGGGAACGGGTTCGCCCGCAAAATTTAAATCCTTTGGAATCTCTATGGCACTGATCTGATAGGTGTCGGCCACATTCTTGTCCAAATCCTTAACCTCATTGGGAGGTGTCTCCTTCTTTTCAATCGTGTCCACTGAATCGGTCTGAACCGCAAATATGAGCGTACTCACCACTGCCACCAAACCAATAATCGCCAATATATTTTTTATCTGTTTCATACCAAGATTCTATAAAATTTACAGTAAAGATACTATAAGAACGGCCTTATTCTAAAATAATTGAGGGGAGATTTTCATTGAACCACTTGGCCCGGTGTATGATCATGGTGTGGGTTCCGTTCTTTACGGTAATGCAATTTTTGATGTTGGCCATGGGAAAAACCGCATCCTTCCCGCCATGGATGTGCACCAAATTTTGTGGTGGTCGGGTCTGGTTCCAGTTAACGATATGGTCTATGGACCAATCTATATATTGTTTGTCCCGCACCGAAAGGTATTTTTTGTAGAGATCCAAACGCTTAGTGGCCGTTTCCCCAAAGGCGTATTTGGCCAAAAGCTCCACATTGTTCACCAATCCCGTGGGCAATAGTTTATGCACCTTGGTATACTTGGCAAAGATCATCCGCTTGGGCAGTTCATCCTTGGTCTTTACCGTGGATACCGCAATCACCTTTCGGGTCTGTATATGCTTTGCCATTTCCTGTACCAACATACCCCCAAAGGACACTCCAAGAAGAACAGGGTTATCATGTGCAATCCTATCGCACATCTTTATGGCATAGGTCTCAAAGTCCATACCCTTTTCCGGAACAAACCACTCCAGGGTATGCATCTCGAAGGTATCGGCAGGAAGTTTTAGGCCATCAAAAATGGATGGGTTGGCAGCCATTCCCGGCATGAGGTAGATATGGATGGGATTGTCGGGCATTTCGCACCAAATATCGATAAGGGTTAGGAAATTAGCAATTTTTTGAGTAATTTTGTACCCCTTTTGTAATGAACCTCACGTGACATAATGCTTTTTTTAAAGGGATAGTCAATTACCGCTTTGGTAATTTAGGTCGAGTCAATTTTAAAAACAATACTATATGACTGAAATTGAAATCAATGACAATAGCTTCTTGCGCCAGTTTGAGACCAAAGTCGACGGCGTTTTGGCTAAAATTGAGTACTCTTCACAGGAGCGTAAAGTATTTTTGACCAAGTTGGTAATTCCTGAAGGGATTACCCAAGATGGTTTTAAGGAAGCCTTTATCAAGGCCGTTCTGCACCACATTCAGGAGAAGAACCTGAGAGTAGTTCCCACCAGCCCGCATATTGCAGGTTTTTTACGGAAAAACAGACAGTACAAGGAGATGTTGCCCGTAGGGATTCGCATCTGACCAAACCAGCATGAAAACATTGAAAGCCTCTCTACTTTGAGAGGTTTTTTTTATGCCGTTACGGCATCGGAAACAAACTCAAACCGTACTAGACCGTCCTCATCTATCTGGGTAAGCTCCACTTGGTGCAAGGTATTCACCAATTCAGGATTCCAAGGCGCCTTGACCTTTACATAGTTCTCGGTAAAACCGTGAATGTAACCAGACTTGTTCTCCCCTTCAAACAAAACAGTGCGTACGGTACCCAACTGACTTTCGTAGAATGCCCTTCTTTTTTTGACGGATAGCCCACGAAGCATTTTGCTTCGCTTGCTCCGTACGTTTTGTGGCACCACCTGGTCCATTTCAGCGGCCAAGGTATTGTCCCTTTCCGAATAGGTGAACACATGCAAATAGGAAATGTCCAATTCGTTCAGGAAATGGTAGGTTTCCAGAAAATGCTCATCCGTCTCCCCCGGAAAACCAACAATTACATCCACTCCAATACAGGCATGGGGCATGGTCTCCTTAATGCGCTTTACCCGATCCACATAAAGATTGGACAGGTATCTGCGGCGCATCAACTTTAAAATTTCATCGCTTCCACTTTGCAAAGGAATATGGAAATGGGGCACGAACGTATCGCTCTGTGATACAAAATCAATGGTCTCGTTCTTCAGCAAATTGGGTTCGATCGAGGATATGCGCAAACGATGGATCCCATCTACGGCATCCAGGGCCTTCACCAAATCCAAAAAGGTATGCTCGTGCTTTTTATTGCCGAATTCCCCTTTACCATAATCCCCAATGTTGACGCCGGTCAAAACGATTTCCTTGATATCCTTTGAGGCAATCTCACGGGCATTTCCCAGCACGTTTTCCAAAGTATCACTGCGTGATATGCCCCTAGCCAATGGAATGGTGCAATAGGTGCATTTGTAGTCGCATCCGTCCTGCACCTTTAAAAAGGCCCGGGTACGGTCGCCAATGGCGTAACTGCCCACATAAAAATCCGCATCCGCTATCTCGCAGGAGTGCACCTCTCCCCTATCATTTTTGGAAAGATCGTTCAAGTAATCCGTGATCTTGAACTTTTCCGTGGCCCCCAACACCAAATCCACACCATCCACAGCGGCCAATTCCTCGGGTTTTAGTTGGGCATAACATCCCACAGCGGCCACAAAGGCATGGGGATTGCCCTTCTGGGCCTGCTTTACAATGGTCTTGAACCGCTTATCGGCATTCTCGGTCACCGAGCAGGTGTTGATCACATAGATGTCCGCTTCCTCGGAAAAATCCACACGCGTAAAATCCTCTTTCTCAAAACTTCGGGCAATCGTGGAGGTTTCGGAAAAGTTGAGCTTGCAGCCCAAGGTGTAAAAAGCGACTTTTTTGTTCATTACCAAGCCTTTAATTGAGGGGTGCAAAGATAGTGATTTGTTTTTTCGCTAGATTTAAGCACCTCATCAAAGAACCCTATGGAAAATTGCCAATGCAAGTATGTGAAGAAAAAAATATAAAAAATGGACGAACATACTAAAATATGCAAAATTTTAGCAAGTCTTGATAATCAATTTGATACACTTGAAGATTATGTTAAGGTTCGTAGTATATGCCTCGAGCAACTTAGAAATTGCAATCCAATAGAAATTTTAAAAGAATTGGCCTATGAATATCTAATGAAGATTGGAGAAGAAAAGTCAATGGAACTAAAGTTAGAATTAATTTTAGTTAGTCTTGTAAGAAAAGAACAGTTTGACACCGTTTTAGATATATCTTTCAAAATTTTTGATTACCAAGGCTTAGAAAATGCAGAAAGATTTTTTGATATCTTACAAGATGTTGATGATGAAAGGAACATACCCATCTATATAAACATCTTACAGTTAGAAGATAAAAAAACTCAATATTTTGTTGAAAAAGTTATTTGGGCTTTAAATACTCATGATATTGATAACCAAGAAGCTGTAAACCTAATCATTCCTTATCTTACTCATAGACGTATTGCTGTAAGAGAAGCTGTTGTAAACTATATCGAAGACCAAAAACTCAAACAATTTGTACCATTACTGATTGAAAGAATAGAAAAGGAAGAAACTTGTGATTCGATTGAAAAAATTATAGAGATTTTAGTTGCTTAGGAAATAAAAGAAATCATTCCAATCATCAAAAAAATAAGAAAAGAAGACTGGATAAACAATTGTGAAGATTTGATAGAAACCATTGAGAACGCAATCACCAAATTTAATTCATTGATATAGTCTTTGTCGCAAATAATGTAGAAGTATATCAAATCCTAAAAAAGTGTATTGAGTTTCTTAGCTTCCTTATTAGGCTTAGGCGACATCTCTAAGAAGATAAGAGAGATTATTGAGAGGATTCAAGCACCTATTAATAAAGCGATTGATTGGGTGTTGGAAAAGGTGATTAAGTTAGCACAAGGAATAATTAAATTTGGAAAAGATACTGTACAAAAAATAAAAGATTGGTGGAACGCAAAAGTAGAGTTTACTTTGGAGAATGAACATCATGAACTTAGCTTTAAAGGACAAGGCACAAGTGCGGTACTAATGATGGCAAGTAATAATCCTGCTGAATTTATGATAGAAACAGCTTTCCCTACATTTTAGGGTTATTTTCTAACTATATATTTGAGTATAAGGCATTTCTTCTTTTAGAATTTCAACTTGCTTTTTGGTATATTTACTATTTGTTATATCTAGTTTCTTTAACTTAGTCAAGTTTTGTAAAGAATTAGGTAACTCTTTGATTGATGTATCATTTATATAGAGCTCATTTAGATTCAGAAGATTAGCTATTTCTTGGGGGACTTCTTGAACTGGATTCTGATTTATTGCTAAAACCTGAAGAGATTCTAAATTACCAATCTCAGAAGGTAACTTTGTAAGTTTATTCTCAAATAAATGTAAAGTTTCTAGATGTTTCAATGTACCTATAGAACTTGGAATGTTTTGTAATAAATTTTCAGAAATATATAAAGAAACTAATTGTTTGAGTTCATTTATCCAAGTAGGAATATATTTAATTTTGTTTTGCGATAAATCTAAGTTTTCTAAGTTTACCATACCTTTTATACAAAAAGGCATTTCATCTAAATTATTATTGTGAATGTATAAGCTTTCTAAATTTTCTAGATTCATCAATTCTTCTGGCAATTCTTCAATTTGATTATTACCCACATCTAAAAAATTGAAATTATATTGATAATTTCCAATAGAACTTGGTATCTCACTTAGCTGATTATTATTTATACGTAATGAATTTAATTCAAAAAGTGAACTACCTATGCTTTCGGGCAATCGTTGAATTTGATTATTACTAAGAGATAAATTTTTGAGCCAAGTAAGGTAGCCTATTTCTTCAGGTAACTCTTTAATAAAATTATTCTCTAATTCTAATATAGCTATATTTTTACATTTTAGAATAATAGTTGGGATTCTTGTAAGCCTATTGTTTTCCAAGAAAACCATTCCAATACTAATATTTTCGTTGTTTAATGAAGGTAAATCTTGTATTTGATTATCCCCAAGACTTAGTACCCTTAACTTAGGTAGTAGAAAAAGAGATTCAGGTATATTTTGAATATTACAATTTGTAAGATGTAAGGCTTCTAGATTCTCAAAATCTTCTATCCTATTAAAAAAGTCAGAAACATCTTTCTGATGATCTTGAATCCTAACAACATTCCTAGGATTTGTTGCTGAAAGTTCCTGAAGTGTATAATATTTCATGGCACCATAATTTTTATTAATATAAAAAAAAGGCTCTATATGAAATTACTTGCAAAGTTTTAAATTTTTTCTAAATGTGCTACTTTACATATTGAAATTATAGACAATATAGTAGGCCTTTAAAGAATTTTATAAAATTGATTCGTTTTGTGTTTAGTAAAAAAAATAAGATGCAAGTAATTTTATAAAGAACCAAAAAATATTGTGTAGTACAAAAAGCATTTCTTAAAAGAAAAAGATAACAGTACTTTACTAGTGCTCCGTAATATTTTTCAGTTATTTGACAACCTTATCTGATTTTTGGAGGATACCAGAATATTGGAAGATGCTTTAGCAAAAACGATCCCAATTGTTTTAGGTTTCTTAGCCTCACTCTTAGGCTTAGGCGACATCTCTAAGAAAATTAGAGAGATTATTGAGAGGATTTAAGCACCTCATCAAAGAACCCCATGGGAAATTGTAATCGGAAATTCCACGTTAAATTAAGCATTGGAAAAATTTGAACAGGGAACAAGATATGGAAAAAGAGGGTTTAAAGGTGAGCCTCTTGATCCAAATACTAATTTAGATGGATTTGAAGACCTAGATGTTGGCTGTACTAAAGAAATAGATACCCACGGTGGTATATCTAATGGGGCCCCTCAAGCAACATTAAATAGAAAACTCAGTAGCCTTACAGAACAAGTTAGAGAATTTATTACGGAGCTTAAAGACAAATTACATTCTAAGATTATAATGATGAAATCTAATTTAAATAAAAAACTTTTTAACAAAGCATCAGAACTTAATTTAGAAGAAATGAAAGTGTTGGTAGAAAAAGGAGCTGATATTTTTTCATTGGATGAATATGATGAAAGCTTACTTGGGGTAGTTGTGAAGATAGAAAATGCAGAAGAATGTATCATTTATTTACTGGATAATGGATTTGATATTAACTCTCAGGAAAATTATTTGAGTCGTACCGTACTAATCATTGCTTGCAGTTATTCTAATCCGAATAATGTAGGCCTATTGCTCAAAGAAGGAGCCGACCCTAATTTAGTTGACGAAAATGGTGATAGTGCTTTGACACAAGCTGCCGCAATAGGGTGCTTAGAATGTATTAAATTATTAATAAGTTATGGTGTTAACATCAATGAAATAAGGCAAGGACGCACTCCATTAATGGTTGCCTTATATAATCAAAATGATAATTTAGAAATGGTTAATTTTTTATTGGAAAACGGAGCTGATATTAATGCCGAAGGAGGATACGGCACTGCCTTATGGACGGCAATCTCGTATGAAAATCTTGATATGGTCAAATTTTTGATAAATAAAGGAGCTAAAATTGAAGGAATTAAAAATATTCAGAACGAAACCACTCTAGATTTTGCAGAGCGAGTAGGAAATAAGGAAATTATAGAATATTTGAAAAGTTAATTAAATCAGTTACACTACCATAGGCAATTTAGAAGATATAATGAGATGGCATATTAAAAACAACTAGCAATAGATGGACATTATAAACGAATTAAAGAAACAAGTACCTCACGGAACTAGGCCTGTGCCACTTGGTTCAGCTGCTATAGGCGATGAAGCAGCTTTTATAAGCATAAGAGGGATTGACTTACAAGGAGTTGAAATCCCAGAATTTGTATTAGGGGACCATAATCCAGGACTTTATGAACTACGGATAGAATCTTGCAAGTTGGAAAAAATTCCAGAACCAGTTTTTCAAAAGACAGCACTTAGGACATTGCAATTAGATAACAATGATATTATCTCTGTGCCTGCTGAAATCAATAAATTAAGATATTTATATCTTCTTTCATTAGCTGAAAACAAGCTCGTTGAAGTTGATCCAGCCATTTGTCAACTTGAACAACTAACCTATCTTGATTTAAGAGAGAACCAACTAAAAAGTATTCCAGATTGTTTAAGAGAATGTAAACAATTAGAAAGCCTAAGTATTGGTAATAACCCTCTTACAATTGTTCCTCCCTGGATTGGTAATTTGATATCACTTGAACGTTTAGATATTTCAGCATTATTTCAACACGAATTACCCGATTGGCTTTTGAACTTAACAAATTTAGATGATCTACGTGTTGATGGTAATAATTTAACTGAATTACCAGATACAATAGCAAAATTAAAAAAGCTCACAACGCTCTCATTGTGTCATAATCCCATAGAATTTATTCCAGAAGTAATTTACAAACTTCCGCAATTAGGAGAACTTTTTTTGAATAATACACAAATTAGAGAATTGCCCACTAAACTCTTAGAAATGGAAAATCTAAATTATATAGAAATCTGCAATAGTGAGTTGGTTGATCTACCACAAATTTGGAAAGAACAACAAAAGATTACTATAATAACCAAATAGGTTAAAAGGAAAAATGAACTATACTAAAAAATTTGAAGATTTATTAAACCAACTAAAAGATAATCCTTACATTAAGGTAGATACAGAATTCCTTTCACTTAGTTTAGATGATGAGGATATTGAAGACCTAAAAGATTACTATAAAATCCGTGAGATGCCAGAAAGTGTATTGGCATTTTATAGGCAAATGGACGGAGTAGAAATAGAATGGCATTATGAACCTAATAATGGACAAAATTTCTTAAAAAAACAACATAATTATGATGATTTAGATTATATAAAAGGGGTAATCAATATCCCTAATTTGGGAAGTTTACTCAATTATGATAAGTTTTTAGACAATTGGGCTGATACTATAATTGAGGAAGAAAAAGAAGATTTATTCAATTTTCGTCATATTGATGATAATGATAACAATGATTGGATAAGAGTAGGTTTCATTATTGAAAATGGAGCGATAACAGATAAATTATATTACTTAAAGAGTGGAAGTGACGGATTTTGTTCTTTAGAATGTACTTTTGCAGAGTACATTGACGCTTTAATTCAAGCCAAAGGTTTTGTAGGATGGCAACAAACTTTTACTATTAGGAAAGAAGAACTTCTTAGAAACAATAGCAGCTTATTTTTTTACATCCCACAACTATTCCCCGGTGAGAAACTTGACAATTTTATGTAGAAGAACTGAAATAGTCCACCTCCTTTGCAGAAACAGTTTACAACACAGTAGCAGACATCGCGGCAGGCAACGTATTCCCCGGAACCGATTTGAGTGGAGCATTATTCTTCCTACACATTGAGTTGGAATTTCGCCAACAACCTGAAATTCAACCCCTTTGTTTTTCCACCTCATTCCATAAAAATCCATACCTTAAGCCCAGTACTAAAAATCAACCCGTATGAAATTCCGTTTGCTGTTCTTGGGCCTTGTTGTTCTGGCCACCTATTCCTGTAAAAAAGAAGCCTCTCCTGCTTCCCTAATTAATTATCAAGGTGATGAAACCTATACCGTCATAGTTGGCGAAAACAAGGTAGGACATCTCAAGACCCACATTTCGGGAGATACCATTCTCATTGACTATGACTACAAGAACAATGGACGTGGACCAACCATGAAAGAAACCATCGTGCTCAACGCTGATGGCTTTCCAGTTCATTGGAACATAACCGGGAACACCACTTTTGGCAATGCCGTTGACGAGGAGTACAATTTGGATGGCCAAAATGCCTCGTGGACCGATGCCACGGGTTCAGGCAATGCCACAATTGAAACCCCAAAACTATACGTAAATCAATTTGGAAGTCCGTACGGGGACGCTTTGACAGCCAGAGTACTGCTCCAAGCCCCGGAAAATACTTTGGAGGTCCTCCCGGCAGGTCAACTGACCTTGCAAGAAATGGAAACTTTAAGTGTTCCCAACCCTTCAGGTGATAGTGAATTGACCCTGACCTCCTATGCCCTATCCGGCGCAGGGTTGGACCCTTCTTATTTTATATTGGATGATGCCCAGCGTTTCTTTGCCTACATCACCCCTCGATACATTGCCATTCGGGAAGGATATGAGGCCGTGGAAAAGGATATGCGCGAACTCTCGGAAAATTATTCCGCCGATCGGTATGAAAACATACAAAAAGAGTTTGCCCACAAGTATGATGGTAAAGTACGCATTCGCAATGTCCGCGTTTTTGACCCAGAAGCTTTGGCCTTGTCCGAACCGGTTTCCGTAGTGGTCGATGGCGAACAGATTGCCGCCATTGAGGCTCCTGATGCCCAAGGCAGTGAAGGTGAGGTTGAAATCGAGGGCAACGGAGGTACCTTGGTGCCCGGTCTTTTTGAAATGCACGCCCATACCGGAGATGACGATGCCTTGTTGAATATTTTGGCAGGGGTCACTTCGTTCAGGGATATGGGGAACGATACCGAAGTGTTGAGCAACCTTATTGAAAAAATAGAATCTGGAGTGCTGGCCGGACCACGTGTTACCCGTCTCGGCTTTATTGAAGGAAAAAGTCCGTACAACAGCAACAATGGTATTTTGGTGGAAAGTAAGGAAGAAGCCTTGGCCGCCGTGGACACCTATGACAGTTTGGGCTTCTATGGAATCAAACTATACAATAGCATGAATGGGGATTGGGCTCCGGACATCGTTAAAAAGGCCCATGACAAGGGTATGTTTGTTACAGGACACGTACCTGCCTTCTCCAATGCCAATGCCATGCTCAGGGCTGGTTTTGATGAAATGACCCACATTAACCAAACCATGTTGGGTTGGGTACTGGAGCCAGAGGAGGATACCCGTACCCTATTGCGCCTAACGGCCATGAAGCGATTCCCCGAGTTGGACTTGAACAGTCCCAAGGTACAGGAAACCTTGGACCTTTTTGTGGCCAATAACACAGCAATAGACCCCACCTTGGCCATTCATGAGTTATTGATGCTCTCCCGAAACGGTGAAATTTCTCCCGGCACCACAGATTTTATAGACCACTTACCTCCCAACGAGCAACGCGGTTTTAAAGTGGCCATGGCACAGATTGCCGATGAAGAGGAGGACAAAGCCTACAAGGAAGCCTATCAAAAAATTGTGGAGACCATTACCCTTATGAAAGAAAAAGGCATTTTTATAGTCCCTGGAACCGATTTGGGCGGGGCGTTCTTCCTGCACCGCGAACTGGAGCTCTACCAACAACTGGGCTATACTCCTGCTGAATTGCTGAAATTGGCCACCTACGACATGGCCCAATACCTCGGAAAGGATAATCTGGGCAGTATTGCACCCGGAAAACTGGCCGATTTCTTTTTGGTGCCCGGTAATCCTGCAGAAAACATCAAGGATATCAAGACCATTTCATTGGTATCCAAAGGAGGTACGTTTTACTATCCCACAGAAGTGTATCCCGCGTTTGGGATACGGCCTTTTACGGAAAAACCGGAAGTCAAGCAGTAGCATGACCCTATTTTTTCCTTTCATCTAATATTTTTATTAAAAATGTAATTTTTATCCTACATTTAAATATATGGTAAAAAAAATCGGCCTCACCTTGGGGAGTATTCCCTTACTTTTCTTTTGTCTTGTATTGATAAGCAGCTGTTCAAAAGGGGATTCCCCAACAGAAAAAGAACCTGTGGGGCAAACTCCGGAACCTGAGCCGGAACCCGAGCCAGATCCAGAACCTCCTCCCTATTTTACTTTCACCTCATATTGGACTACGGAAGACACCAGTGAAATGGACAATTGGATAATCATACATGATTCCGAAGGGAATCTATTGGATTATAAACCTTATGAAGGTGGGGATATGGTAGAGTTCAGGGCAGAAGATGAAGAACCCACAGGAAAGATTACCGTCACCATCCTTCAAAATGAACCCTATACGCATTATTTTGATGTGGATGGAACCTCTCAATCATGTGAAGGTACCGAAACCTCGGCCACAACTTACCCGGATATCGCCATTGGGAGCCATTGGGAAAAAGGAAGGTATATTCCCTCCAGTGTACAACCAAGTCCAACACCAAACAATCTGGGAGAATTCACTTTGACCTTGGCCAATGTTCCTGGTGAATATCCAATTCTAAACAATTCGGGATGGAATCTGGATAATGACAACGCAGGTAACATCACCACCCTCAAATACATAGAGTTCGGCCACAACAATCAAGCTACATATGATGGAGGATTTACTACGGTGAGCACCGAACAGGTGAAAAACTGGGAGAATTCCACCTATATGATGAGTGTGCTGCATGAAGATGAAGGATTGAAATACCTCTTCTTCCAAAATCCTGAAGTAGGCCATGACCTAACCTTGGATTATGCCGACTTTCAGAGCTTTGACAGTTACTCATACCTTCCTGCAATCCCATCAAATGATGATTATACGGTTGCCCTTAGAGCTTTTGAGAACGAAAACAGCTTCAAGACAGATGTAGGCTACTTTTGCATCTACATCAATGATGTGAACAATGGTATGCAGATACCCTTTGGGTATTTGGACCGCTTCACCCATTACAGAAGTGACGTGCGGATAGTGCGGGACAATACGGAATATAAATACACCCTATTTGGTCCTAAACCGGACATTAGTTCCTATCCCGAAAAACCAAGTGTAAGCTACACCCTTGAACAGATCAATGGGTTTGATTTGGTTACCGACCTCAATTACATAAGAAGAATTGATAACTGGGCAACACCCTGGCCAACCTCTGGGGAATTTTGCCACAGTACAAGATGGTCCGTGGTAAGCAATCCACAAAATTACCCCGTGATAAACGAGTTTCCCGAAGAATTGCTCACCAAGTATCCAGATATGGCCCCTTTAGATGAAATTGAGTATTCCGGGTCAATTTTTTATATAAAAGGGAGAGACTATGCGGAGCATATCCGTTTTGAATTTGATTCCTATTATGACGATACCATCCAATATGGCCAAGAAGTTGAAAGCTTCTGGGTAAAAAAAGAATAATCGAAACCTTTACCATGAATAAAAAATCCAACCTCGCCCCAAAAGTTTTTTTGCTTTTATTTTTCAGTTTGTTTTTGGCCATTGGCTGCTCCAAGGAAGAAGCCCCTGTTGAAAAAGAGCCCGTGGGCTCAACTCCAGACCCGGAACCCGAACCCGAGCCAGAACCCGAGCCAGAACCGGAACCAGAACCTGTGGTTTATTTTACCTTTTTATCTGATGGAACAATAGAAACTGACAACGAGGATAATTGGGTCATTTTGTATGATTCCAACGGGGATATTTTAGACCATAAGCCCTATGAAAGTGGACAGACATTGGAGTTCACGGCCTTGGACTCGGAACTGACAGAAACATTTACCGTTACCCTATTCTCTTACAGGGAACTAACCCGATACTTTACTGTAGACAACGTAAGTATGTCTTGTGATGGTTCTCAATCCAATATCATGTCTTATCCCGGCATTTCCAAAGGAAGTAGTTGGGTAAAATCCAGATACCAGACCAGATTGCCCGGAAATCCTTTTAACAATTTGGGATCTTTCACATTGACTCTAGAGAATATTCCAGGACAATATCCAATACTCAATAACTTTATAAGTAACGTGGGGAATGTGAATTCAGGTAACATATCCACTCTACGATTCGCTGAATTTGGAGCTACCGCCGAAACCTCCCAAAACGGTGGATTCACAAAAGTTATTGAATATGCGATCAACAATTGGGAAGACACTACCTATATGATGAGTATCCTACATGCCGATGAAGGTTTAAAGTATCTCTTTTTTCAGAACCCCGATGCGGGCAGTGACCTGACCATTGACTATGGAAATTTCCAACCTTTCGACAGCTATGCTTATTTTCCTGTGATTCCTGAAAACGAACGTTATACCTTGCAAATGGTAGGATATGAAAATGAAACCAGCTTTAAGACCCATACCGGGTATTTTTGTCTGGAAGTCAACGATGTTAACAATGGTATGCAGATTCCCCTAGGTTTTCTGGACCGATTTACGCATTACAAAACTTTTTTTAACATGACAATTGATGAAAATGCACGCTACCATTACCACCTATTGGGACCAAAGCCCAATATCACTTCCTTACCCGAAAAGCCTAGTATAAGTTTTACCCAAGACGGCATCAATGGCTTTGATCTTACAACGAACACCAGTTATGTAAGAAGGTCTGATTATTTTGGAGGTTCGGAACCATTGGGCACTGATAATTGCAATATCACCAGTTGGGGGATAGAAAGTGACCCAGAAAATTATCCAACACTATCTGCTCTTCCGGACGAGCTCTATACCATGTATCCCGATTTGATTCCTTTTGATCAAATGGAGTATAAGTCATCCACGATTTACCTGCAGGATAGGGATTACCCAGAGTTTCTACGTAATGAATTTGACCCTACCTATGACCATATTTTACAATATGGGGCAATTGGAGAATATTTTACCATAACACGGGAATGATTATTTTTAAGTACGCTATCGCCCGAAAATTATGATATGCGGTCAAAAGATATGGCTGACCTGCATGGGCTTTTGTGTTTGACCAACCAACCATAGTTTATGAAACGTAGGCCATTTTTTAAAAAAACCACTGCCGCCCTAATGGGGGTGGGACTTACCTCGGAGGCTTTTTCAAGTACTTTGGGGAAGAAAACCAATAAACCCCTAAAGGTCTGTACCACCGTGGAACAGGAAAAAGTCTTTTTCTATGCCGAGGTCATCCATGAATCCATTAAGGTGGTTCATATTGCCGACACCCATTTATTCAAGGATGATGATAGGGGAATACCTTATCAAGA
The DNA here is from genome assembly GCF_049629585.1 of Flagellimonas algicida. Taxonomy (NCBI): domain Bacteria; kingdom Pseudomonadati; phylum Bacteroidota; class Flavobacteriia; order Flavobacteriales; family Flavobacteriaceae; genus Flagellimonas; species Flagellimonas algicida. The sequence continues at coordinate 1,219,438 of NZ_JBMYIX010000001.1, forward strand.
ATATAGTGGCCGAATGGCCAAAGCCTATAATCAGACCACCCATTTTAAAACACGGGCACAAACCGATCCTGAAGAAGCCTTTGAAGAAACCCTGGCTTTCGCCAAAAAAGTCAATGCCGATGTGATCACCTTGGTCGGGGATATTTTTAGTTTCCCCTCCGAAGCGGCCATTGAGTGGGTATTGTCAAAATTGAAGGAAACCGGCATTCCCTACATCTACGTTGCTGGGAACCATGATTGGCACTACGAGGGCATGGAAGGATCCTTAGAGGATTTACGCGATACCTGGATCCAGAAACGGTTATTGCCCCTCTACCAAGGAAACCATCCTTTGATGGCCGCTTATGACATCAAAGGGGTGCGATTTTTGGCCATCGATAATTCCACCTATCAAATCAATCAGGAGCAACTGGCATTTTTTAAGGAGCACGTAGCCAGTGGGGTTCCCTTGGTCCTGTTGGTACATATTCCCATGTATGCTCCCGGAAAGAGTGTTTCCTTTGGCTGTGGGAATCCAAATTGGAATGCGGCCACTGACCGGAATTTTAAATTGGAACGGCGCCCCAAATGGCCGGAAAAGGGGCATAGCGCCACCACGCTCAACTTTCATAAGGAGGTTTTCAATGCCCCGAACCTCTTAGGCATATTTACGGGTCACATCCATCAAAATTCCTTGGAAGCCATTAAAGGGAAACCTCAAATAGTAAGTGATGACAATGCCAGTGGAGGCTATTTGGATATAAGCTTTTTGCCTTTGGCGGAACAGGACAAACAACTGATTTCGCAACTGTGACTCCATAAATACCTCAATCCATTGATTCCAAGGTATTTTTCCATTACATTTATGATTTTGCCAACACCTATGTTTGAAAAAGGGCCAATCCGATTTCATTACAAGAGATTATAACCATTCCAACCACCATGAAAACCAAATTTAACCTCCTAATCCTAATGCTTGCCGTATGCGCAGCTTCATGCACTAAGGAAAAGAGCACCCGAATGCCCAACGTGATTCTTATTATGGCCGATGACATGGGGTACGAATGTATTGGGGCCTATGGTTCCACTTCCTACCAAACTCCCAACATCGATCAAATGGCCTCACAGGGCATCCGTTTTGCCAATTGCGTCTCCCAACCCCTATGCACGCCTTCCAGAGTAAAGATCATGACAGGCAAATACAATTACCGCAATTATGATCATTTTGGACATTTAAACCTTTCAGAATACACCTTTGGGAACCTGATGCAAGATGCAGGATACGAAACCTGTATTGCCGGAAAATGGCAATTGAACGGTTTGGCCTATAAGGACATCATATCGGATTGGAATGACAATACCAGGCCCAACAAGTTTGGATTTGACGAATACTGCCTATGGCAATTGACCAAACAAAGAAGCGATGGTGGGCGCTATGCCGACCCCTTGATCGAACAAAATGGACAAATCTTGGACCGCAATTCGGATGATTACGGCCCGGATATTTTTGCCAATTATATTCTGGATTTTATTGAACGGAAAAAGGACCAACCCTTCTTTGTATACTACCCCATGGTCTTGGTCCATGACCCATTTGTTCCCACCCCGGATTCCCAGAATTGGAATGATTCCGAAAACCGATATAAGAACGACACCACCTATTTTAAGGACATGGTTGCCTACACCGATAAGATTGTGGGCAAGATTGTTCGCAAACTCGAAGAATTACAACTGGATGAAAACACACTGATCATTTTCACAGGGGACAATGGCACCCATCCCTCCATTACATCACAACTGGTCGAAGGCGCTGTTCAAGGAGCCAAAGGAAACACCATAGATGCAGGCACCCATGTGCCCCTAGTGGCCTATTGGCCCTCTCAAATCAAAGAAGGTAAGGTTTTTAATGACCTGATAGAATTCAGTGACTTTTTCCCAACATTTGGAGATATGGTCAAGGCTGAGGTCAGTTCCGATGGGAAAAGCTTTTATCCGCTATTGACCGGAGGGGCATATACACCAAGGGAAACCGCATTTGTTCATTATGACCCCCAGTGGGGCAAAAATGTAAACCGGTATCGAAATCAATTTGTGCGTTCGTTGGATTATAAATTGTACCCGGACAGCACGTTTTATCACCTGAGCAACGATTTATTGGAAAAGAATCCCTTGTTTTCAGATTCACTTACCACCGAACAAGTGGATATTAAAACTGCTTTGGAAAAGGAATTGAAACGGCATCCAGATTGGAAATAATATTGTAGAATTTATAGACTGAAATCAGTGGACTTTCCCTAGTACTTGCGCCACTTCTGCGTGAGCTCAAAGACCTTGTTCAGGATATTTTCCTCAACCTCGTCAAACTCCTTGCCCCTGCGGGCCATCATCACCTTGGCAGCCTCAGAAGCTTTCTTGGGATGGTACTCCTTAAACCCTGATGCTCCGCCCCAACTAAAACTTGGGATAAAATTCCGAGGGAATCCGGGCGTGTAGATGTTACTGTTCACCCCAATGACCGTACCCGTGTTGAACATGGTATTGATGGCCGTTTTACTATGGTCGCCCATCATAAGGCCACAGAACTGGAGCCCTGTATGGTCAAATGATTCGGTATCATAATTCCACAACCGGACCTTGGCGTAATTGTTCTTTAGATTGGAATTGTTGGAAGCCGCCCCTATGTTGCACCATTCTCCCAAAACGGAGTTTCCCAGATAGCCTTCATGGCCTTTACTGGAATGTCCAAAAATAACCGAGTTGTTTATTTCCCCACAAACCTTTCCATAAGGTCCAACAGTGGTAGGGCCATAAATCTTGCCGCCCATTTTTACAATGGCGTGGTCGCAAAGGGCAAATCCACCGCGGATAAGGCTTCCTTCCCAGATTTCGGCATTTTTACCAATATAGATAGACCCCTTAGTGGCATTCAAGATACTGTGTTCCACCGTAGCTCCTTCCTCCACAAAGATTCTCTCCGGGTGTATCAGGCTATTGGTGTCCGATATGGAGGCACTCTTCCTACCCTTGGTCAGTAATTCAAAATCAGCTTCCAAGGCCTCTCCATTTCTACTGAAAATATCCCATGTATTTTTTAGGGCAAAGACTTCCACTTTATATTCAACCCTTTCATAATCATCCAAGAGGAAAGGTTTTTCCGGTTCGTTTGTCCCGTAGGCGACCACCTCGTCTTTGTAGACCAAGGCTTGCCCCATCCCCAACTGTTTTATCTGTTCCACTAATGGGGCATCAGGAAGGATATTCCCTATGATCACTACATTCTTATCTGCGGCAACAAGTGGGAACTTTACAGAAAGATATTCCTCGGTACGGAAACTGACTTGCGTCTGCAACCATTTTTCCCACTTCTCCCGTAGGGTCAAAATCCCTATACGAATCTCGGCCACGGGCCGGGTAAATGTGAAGGGAAGCATCGCTTTTCGGTAATCACCATCAGAAAGGATATAGTTCATATCGCGTATTTAGATTGCCCTAAAATTAAAAAACGCCCCTGATAAAGCATCAGGAGCGTTCATATATTTCGTTGAAAGTAAGGACCTACTCGGCCTTCTTCTCTTCTTTCTTGAATTTCTTGTACTTATTCTTGAACTTATCGATCCTACCAGCAGTATCCACCAATTTGGTCTTACCGGTGTAAAAAGGATGCGAAGTTCTTGAGATTTCCAACTTTACCAAAGGATACTCAACACCATCAACGGTGATGGTCTCTTTCGCTTCTGCAGTGGATTTGGTGATGAACACATCCTCATTGGACATGTCTTTGAAAGCCACTAATCTATAATTCTCTGGGTGTATACCTTTTCTCATCGTCTTAAATACTTAATCTCAGAATTTTCGAGGTGCAAATTTAATGATTTCTTTGATACCTCCAACTTTAAAAATGGAAAAAAGAAAAAAACTACCTTTAGCTGTAACAAAATTATGCTTTTTGCCACTAACAAACAGATCAACACTAAAAACTTTTTATATGGAAGAACAACAACTAAAAACCGGTAAATTCGCTCTTAACTATGGCCTTTTATTAGGCCTGGTCTCTGTAGTATTCGGGGTAATGCTATACACACAAAAGATGCATTACGAAATGAGCACTCCAATCATGATCGTTTCCGTTATTTTAACGGCCGTAGCCATTTTTATGGGCGTCAATGCATTTAAAAAGGCCAATGGAGGATATCTTAAAATCGGGGAAGCTTTAAAGGTAGCTGTTGGCATTGCATTGATTTCTGCCATTATCTCGCTATTGTACCAATATGTCCTTACCAACTTCATAGAACCTGATTTTATTGACAAGGCCATGGAAATCGCAAAACCAAAAACCTTTGAACAAAATCCATCGCTTACGGAAGAACAATGGGAACAAGGTGTGACGATGCGGAAAAAGATGAACTGGATAAGTTACCCCATCGGTTTGATCATCAGTTGCGTCATTGGCTTGGTCTTGGGTTTGATCACCGGTCTTATTTTGAAAAAGGCAAAACCTGCCTACTAAGGCAAAAAATACTACTTTTGAAGGGAATTCCAGAAACAAGAAATGCAGATTTCCATTGTAATTCCTTTACTTAACGAGCAAGAATCGCTCAACGAACTGCATGATTGGATTGTACGTGTAATGCAATCCAATCATTTTTTATATGAGATCATCTTTATTGATGATGGCAGTACGGACGGATCTTGGGAAACGATTACCCATCTCTCCGAAAAGAATGGACATGTAAGGGGAATCCGTTTTTTAAAGAATTATGGGAAGTCCCAAGCCCTCCACGCCGGGTTCAAGGCAGCACAGGGCAATGTGGTCATCACCATGGATGCCGATCTACAGGACAATCCCGAGGAAATCCCAGAACTGTACCAATTGATTGTCCAAGGAGGCAACCAAGTAGTTTCGGGCTGGAAGAAAAAAAGGTACGACTCCGTCATCACCAAAAATATCCCATCCAAATTGTTCAATTGGGCCGCCCGGAGAACCTCTGGGGTAAAACTGCACGATTTTAACTGTGGTTTAAAAGCCTTTGATCATAACGTGGTGAAGACCATAGAAGTTTCTGGCGAAATGCATCGCTACATACCCGTGTTGGCCAAAAATGCCGGGTTCACAAAGATTACCGAAAAGGTCGTTCAACACCAAGCTCGAAAATACGGCACCACAAAATTTGGAGTGGAACGCTTCATCAATGGATTTTTGGACCTGATCACCATTTGGTTCGTTTCCAAATTTGGCAGGCAACCCATGCACCTTTTTGGAGCCATGGGGGTTTTAATGTTCATCGTAGGCTTCGGATTTTCCCTCTATTTGGGCATAGACAAGCTGTTTTTGAACCCAACCGGACGCCTGATCACACAACGACCGCAATTCTATATCGCCCTGACTGCCATGATCATAGGCACCCAAATGTTTTTGGCGGGGTTTATTGGTGAAATCATGGTTCGCTCCAGAAAAAATGATACACGGTATACCATTTCCAATAAAATCAATCTTTAGGGGTTTGCAACCCATAATCTTTGTATTTTTAAGACAATAAATTTTAGCTAAACACTATGGACGCCATTACTTCCACAGCACAATCCTGGCTGACCGATTTTTTTGATGATGCCACAAAAAAAGAAATCCAAAACCTGATCCAGAACGACCCAGAAGAACTCAAGGAACGCTTTTACAAGGATTTGGAATTTGGCACAGGGGGCATGCGAGGCATTATGGGTGTGGGCACCAATAGAATCAATAAATATACCTTGGGGAAGAACACCCAAGGTCTCAGCAATTATTTAAAGAAAACGTATTCCGACTCCGACCTTAAAGTGGTGATAGCCTATGATTGTAGGCATAATTCGGATACGCTGTCCAAAACCGTGGCCAATGTCTTTGCGGCCAACGGCATCAAGGTATATCTGTTCTCCGAACTACGCACCACCCCCGAACTATCCTTTGCAGTTCGTTATTTGGGTTGCCATGCGGGGATTGTCCTCACGGCTTCCCACAATCCACCGGAATATAACGGATACAAAGTATATTGGGCAGATGGCGGTCAAATTGTCCCGCCCCAAGATGGCGAGATCATCGCGGAAATCGATTCCCTTTCCTTTGAGGATATCAAATTCAATGCCGATGAAAGTCTGATTCAACATATTGACAAAGAGGTAGACGAGGCCTTCTTTAAAGCTTCTGTGGAAAATGGCAGTTTCAATACCAAAGGCAAGGATGATTTCAAGATTGTGTTCACCTCCTTGCACGGCACTTCCATCACGGCCATTCCAGAGGTATTGAAACGCGCAGGCTACAAAAATGTCACTATCATTGAAGAACAGGCAAAGCCCGATGGTGGATTCCCCACAGTGGCATCCCCCAATCCGGAAGAACCGGAAGCACTGGCCATGGCCATCGCAAAAGCCGAAGAAATTGGTGCGGACATGGTGGTGGGTACCGACCCGGACAGTGACCGCTTGGGAATAGCCGTTAGAAACCTTGAAGGGAAAATGGAACTGCTCAACGGCAACCAAACCATGGTGCTGATGACCAAATTCTTGTTGGACCGCTACAAGGAAAAGGGATTTAAAGGCAACGAATTCATAGCCTCAACCATCGTATCCACTCCCATGGTGGAACAAATGGCAAAAGCCTATGGAGTAGAGTACAAGACGGCTTTGACCGGCTTTAAATGGATCGGTAAAATGATCAAGGATTTCCCCAACTCCAAATTTATTGGGGGCGGTGAGGAAAGCTTTGGGTATATGGTGGGGGATTTTGTCAGGGACAAGGATGCCGTTACCGCTACCCTACTCGCCTGCGAAGCCGCTTCCAGTGCCAAGGCCGAAGGAGGTTCTTTCTATAAGGAACTGATCAACTGTTTTGTCAAGTTTGGGTTCTATAAGGAGAAGTTGATTTCCTTGACCAAAAAAGGCATCAGTGGCGCAGAGGAAATCAAACAAATGCTCATGGATTTCAAAGAAAATCCTGTGGAATCCGTGCAAGGGTCCAAATTATTGTGGGTTGAGGATTACAATACCTCCATCGCCAAAAATGTGCAAACCGGTGAGGAAAAAACCATCAACCTGCCCAAATCCAATGTGTTGATTTACGAAACCGAGGACGGTACCCGAATCGCCGCCCGTCCCAGCGGTACGGAACCCAAAGTGAAGTTTTACATCAGTACAAATGCCAAATTGGACAAGGCCGAGGATTTTAAATCCGTAAATTCGCAGTTGGAAGCCAAAATAGACGGCATCCTTTCCGAACTGAATTTGTAGGTGAATGAACTACTTTAGAAAGATTCTCCGTTTTGCGGGACCTTACCGTAAATACGGTTTTTTGAACATTTTCTTCAATATCCTCTATGCGCTTTTCAGTGCGTTGTCCTATGCTGCCCTTATCCCAATGCTCAATGTTTTGTTTGATAAGACCCAGCAAGTGCACACTCCTCCAAAATTGGAAGGCATCGGTGGATTGAAGGATTACTTCATGGACTACATGAACTACCAAGTCACCCAGTATTCGGGAAATGACCCCATGAAAGGGCTTATTTTGGCGGTGGGGCTGATTTTGTTCCTGTTCCTGTTCAAAAACATCTTCAACTATTTGGCCATGTACTTTATCACGTTTTTACGGAATGGGGTACTCAAGGACATCCGGAACAAGATGTACGAAAAGATTGTGGACCTCCCCATTTCCTATTTTTCGGAAAAGAAAAAAGGGGACGTCATTGCACGGATCACTTCCGATGTACTGGAAATACAGCATTCCTTCCTCTCCATTTTGGAATTGATCGTACGGGAACCCCTAACCATATTGTTCACGATCATTGTAATGTTCCTGATCAGTGTGAAGCTTACCATTTTTGTGTTCATTTTTATTCCCATTGCCGGAATGATCATCTCCCGAATTGGTAAATCCCTCAAACGCAAATCGGACCGGGTCCAAAAAGAACAGGGCGAGTTCCTTTCCATCGTGGAAGAGACCTTGAGCGGACTGCGGGTCATCAAAGCTTTCAATGCTGAATCCAAATTCTTTAAGACCTTCCAAAATTCCACCATTCGTTTTTTCAAGTTCTCCAACTCCTTGTTGAACCGACAGAACTTGGCATCGCCAACGGGAGAGTTCTTGGGGATATTGGTCTTTGGGGTGCTGTTGTGGTTTGGAGGCCGGATGGTATTATTGGAAGGCTCGTTGGACGCAGCCTCCTTTATTTCCTACATGGGTCTGGCCTTTAATATTCTTACTCCGGCCAAGGCCATAAGCAAGGCCTCTTACGGGGTTAAAAAAGGAAACGCCGCTGCGGAACGGGTCTTGGAAATCCTGGAATCGGAAAATCCCATTAAAGATGCCGAAAATGCATTGGAAAAAACCGATTTCAACCAAGGTATTGAGCTTCAAAATGTATCTTTCAAATATGAGGACGATTATGTGCTGAAAAACTTCAACCTAAAAGTTGATAAGGGCCATACCGTAGCCTTGGTGGGTCAATCCGGAAGCGGGAAGAGTACCGTGGCCAATCTGGTCACCCGTTTCTACGATGTCAATAAAGGGGAAATCCTCATTGACGGGACCAACATCAAACAAATCTCCAAAAAGTCCCTTCGCGGGCTTATGGGACTGGTGACCCAGGATTCCATTTTGTTCAATGACACGGTGAAGAACAACATTGCCATGGGCAAGGAAAATGCCACCACCGAAGAGATTGTTGCCGCAGCCAAAGTGGCCAACGCCCATGAATTTATCATGGAACTTCCGCATGGGTACGACACCAACATTGGAGACAGTGGCAATAAATTAAGTGGCGGACAAAAACAGCGGCTCTCCATTGCCAGGGCCGTACTCAAAAACCCACCGATCATGATCTTGGATGAGGCTACTTCGGCCTTGGATACCGAAAGTGAACGCTTGGTACAGGATGCACTGGAGAAAATGATGAAAAACCGCACCTCCATTGTCATTGCACACCGCCTGTCCACCATCCAAAATGCGGACTCCATTGTGGTGTTGAACAAAGGTGAAATTGTGGAACAGGGTACCCATGAAGAGCTTATGAAGTCCGAAAAAGGCTATAAAAAGCTCGTAGAGATGCAATCGTTCTCCTCCTAAAAAGAAGACGCACATTAGAGAAAATTAGGGCAATTCGTGTCAAACCTCTAAAAGTTCAAATATCAAGTTCAAGCTCAAACCATCTTTGCCCAAATTTTGGTTTCCGATTACTAAGGTCTGAATATTTAATATTTGAATAGATTTCCCACAGCTCCTTCGACTTCGCTCAGGACAGGGCTCGAAATGACATCCGGTACATTCGTGCAAATTGGTGCCATTCGTGTCAGACCTTTTGAAAGCTCAAATTTCAAAATCAAGTTCAACGCTACCTAAACTCCGGGGTCCGATTTCTGATTTCTGATTGGCAAAACAGATTTCCCACACCTCCTCCGACTTCGTTCTGGACAAGGCTCGAAATGACAATTGTTTATTTTTCATTATTAATTGTCCATTGAAAATTGCTTATTGGCACTCATCCGTCAACTCAAACGGGGCATCCGTCAATTGTCCTCCTCTTTCTTCTGATTTCTTCTCTTTCTTGCCGAAAATTTTAAATTATGAAGAAAATTATTCAACGAACATCATTTATCATGTTCCTAAGTTTAGCAGTTTTTTCCTGCAGTAAAGAAGACAACACCTCAAATGATTCCTTGGAAAACTCCCCTTCCATTACAGGCTTTAGCCCTTCATTAGGTGCAGAGGGCACAATGGTTACCATTATTGGGGAAAACTTTAGTCCAAATTCGGTCAATACCGTTGTAAAATTCGGAACAGTTCTAGCCACTGTGGACAATACCACAGCTTCTTCAATACAAGTTTTGGTTCCCGAAGGAGCGAAAACTTCCAAAATCAACATTATTGTAGAAGGCAAGAGCGTTACCAGTACCGGAACTTTTTCGGTACTCAAATAACATCACAAGAAAGTACCATTCCCATATTTTGATTTATTTGATGGAAGTACCCCCCGCTTAAGCGGGGGTTTTCTTTTTATTAAAATATTCGTGCAAATTGGTGTAATTCGTGTCAAACCCCTAAAAGTTCAAATATCAAGTTCAAGCTCAAACCATCTTTGCCCAAATTTTGGTTTCCGATTTCTGAGGTCTGATTTCTGACAACTGAACCCTATGCACCAAAACAGATTTCTCACGTTCGTTCGAAATAACGGTCTCACATTACTCATTGTTAATTGTCCATTGAAAATTGCCAATTGCATTAAACCTTTTACCCCTATCTTAGTCAAAGCACCAAATTGTACGGACAATTGATTGTCGAAGAAGCCCTAATCAAAGAACTCAAACAAAAGGAAAGCCAAGCAAAGGCCTTTGAGGTGTTGGTGAACACTTACAAAGAACGCCTATATTGGCACATCCGAAGAATTGTCCTGGACCATGACGATGCCGATGACGTGCTGCAAAATACCTTTATTAAAGTATATCGTAACATTGACGGCTTTAAAGGCGAAAGCAAGCTGTATTCTTGGCTGTACCGTATCGCCACCAATGAATCGCTGACCTTTTTAAAGCAGAAATCCAAGAAAGCCGGAATCAGTGATGAGGAACTCAAAAACCGCATGGTGGAGAACCTGCAATCCGATGTATATTTTGAAGGGGACGAGATCCAATTGAAATTGCAAAGGGCCCTGGCCACCCTGCCGGACAAACAAAAGCTGGTCTTCACCATGAAATACTTTCAGGAAATGAAATATGGGGACATTTCCGAGGCCTTGGAAACCTCGGTCGGCGCACTAAAGGCCTCCTATCATTTGGCCGTAAAGAAAATTGAATCGTATCTTAAGGAAAATTAAACCTTTGGCTTGTTTTGGAGTCAAATTAAGGACATGAAAAAGGATAAAAAAAATAGTTTCAATACCCCGGAAGGCTACTTTGACAGCTTCCATGATCGGCTTATGGCCCGGATGGAAAAAGAGGCCCAAACGGATTCCGTTATCCCAAAATCGGATGGTTTTGCCATTCCCGAAGGCTATTGGGATGGGGTAACCCCAAAAATCATGTCCAAAACAGTCAAGGAAAATGGTAAGGTCATCCAGTTAAAATCCTATAGAACGTTTTACTATGGTGCCGCTGCCGTGGCCGCAGTCTTTGTTTTGGTCTTCGGCATCAACTGGAAATCCACTCCAACCGTTGCATTTGATGACTTGGCCAATGCCGAGATAGATGAGTATTTTGAAAGTAATGAGCTGGATATCAATACCTATGAACTTGCCGAACTGGTCTCGTTGGACAATGTGGAATTGAACGATGTTTTGGAACAGGATCTGGATGCCGAAAATATTTTGCAATATTTGGATGAAACCGTAGACGATATTGACGAACTAAACTTAGATTACAGCGATTATGAATAAAAGAATACTCATACTGTTCGCTCTGTTGATGGGAACCGCTTACTTGCACGCCCAAGGTCCGGTCAGGGACCGTATAAAGACCCTAAAAGTGGCCTTTATCACGGAAAGGGTTGGGCTCACCAGTCAGGAAGCACAACAATTTTGGCCCATCTACAACGCCCATGAGGAAACTCTGGAGAACATTAGAAGAAAGGAACGCAGGGAGCTTCGCTCCCGAATATCCCTGGCCCAAGACTTAACGGACAGTGAATCTTCCACCCTTTTGAACAATCTTATGGCCCTTCAGAAAGAAAAGCACAATGCCGAACAGGATTTCATCACAAAAATCAGGACGGTCATCTCGGCCAAAAAAACATTGCTGCTCATCAAGGCCGAAGAGGATTTTAAAAAGCGTTTGTTGCAGCAATACCGGAAACATAATGGAGGGGAATAACTCCCATCACTTCAAAAAATAAAAGAGCCTTAAGGCTCTTTTTTTGATTAAACCTTTTTCAACAACCCAAGTCTTACCCATATAAACCCTTAAAATCCATTAGTCATGAAAAGTTTAAAAACAATTTTGATCATAGTCGCCCTTATAGGAAGTATGACGGTGGCCAATGCGCAGAGAACTGTAATAAGAACATATCCAGCTTATGGAACCGTAGTGACCACCATAAACCGCCCCCATGTGGTGGTACATAAGAACAAGAACTTTTATTATGCCGATGGCATTTGGTACAGAGCCCGAGGCAGAAGCTATGTGGTCTGCGCCGCACCCAGCGGGGTTAAAGTATCCGTTTTGCCCAGAGGGTCCAAGGTGGTCTATGTTAACGGCAGAAGATTATACCAATACAGAGGGGTTTGGTATAAAAGAACAGGACGATATTACAGGGTCGTTACCGTATAGTTTTTTTGATTTGGTTAGTTGTTGAACAAAGGAGCGGCGATATCTCGTCGCTCTTTTTTTATTGGAAGACCAATTTCGCAATCCTGTTTTTTCCAGCGGCAAAAGCGACCGTATCATTCAAAAAGCGTAAGGTATAAAAAGACTCCTCACTCATGGATTTCCAGCTTTCACCTCCGTTGGCCGAATAGGAAATCCCTGTAAAGCCTACGGCCACCAATCCTTTTCCTTCGGAATTGGGAACAAACTGCACACAACTTTTATAGCCAGGGTCTTGACCATCGGCAATTAAATTCCAAGTTTTACCACCATCTTGGGTGATGATCTTGTTGGCGGTATTGGCATCCGGTTGGGTATAATCCCCACCAACGGCAAAACCTATACTTTCATTATAAAAGGCCATGGAATAGATGCCTTGTGTAGGTTCTTCATGAATGATGGGACTCTGCTGTACGCTCCAGGTGGCTCCCTTATCAGAAGAATGATAGATTCTCCCCTCCGTGGTACCAATCCACACGTGATTGCCTGCAATGGCAATATTGCTGTTGCTTGCCGCAAAGGCTCCTTCGCCCTCAACTCCTTCTGGAAGATTTTCACAGGATATCTTGGACCAGGTCTGTCCCCCATTCGTGGTAAGGATAATGGACAGACAACCATTCACAGTGTCCCCAACGGCAATACCTTCCTCGTCATTCCAAAAGGCCATGGCATCATAAAATACGCCTTCGCCCTCTTCTTTATATACCACTTCCATTTTTCCCCGATCACCCGTTTTGTACAACAAAGCCGGATTCGCCACGGAAAGCATGAAAAAATCTGTGGACGTATTTCCAACGGCCCTAAACTCGGGAACAATGGAATCGTACTTCTGGATATTGGTCCGTACTTTTTGGGTCCTCACATCCACCGTTCCATAGGTACCTCTACTTCCCGCAAAGGCCAAGGTATTGTTGTCCAAAAAAGTAATGGCCCTGATGCTCACCGAATCTTCATAAACCGGGGTCACGGATACCGTTTTAAATGGCTGGGATTGTTTTTCATCAATACAAGAAACCAAGATTATGGCCAATAGCATACCAACAGAAAATCGCATAGTGGATATTTTGCTATAAAAGTAAGTAGAAATGATACCTTTGCAACTTATTTTATACCATGCGCTTACATCGAAATCTTGTTTTTGCCGTTATAGATGCCCTGAACCTCATTTTCAATGAGGGGGAATATGCCGATAAGGTCATTGAAAAAGTATTGCGTTACGACAAGCGTTGGGGCGCACGGGACCGCGGTTTTATTGCAGAAACCACCTATGACATTGTTCGATGGAAGCGGTTGTATGCTGAAATTGCCGAAGCCCACGAACCGTTCACCCGTCCCCATTTATTTCGACTATTCGCTGTTTGGTGTGTGTTGAAAGGGATTCGCATCCCGGACTGGAAACAGTTGGAAGGCACTCCAGAGCGTCGCATAAAAGGACGGTTTGATGAGCTTTCAAAAATTAGAAAGTTTAGGGAATCCATTCCCGATTGGATGGATGAATTGGGTGAAAAATCCTTGGGCAACAAACTTTGGACCAAGGAAATCGCCGCACTCAACCAACAGGCAGATGTGATTCTCCGTACCAATACTTTAAAGATTCAAAAGAATCAACTCCGGTCGTTTTTGGCCAAGGAAGATATTGAAACTCAAATCTTGGATGGTTATCCAGACGCTCTGCTGCTCAAGGAACGGAAAAACGTATTTGTCACTTCCGCTTTCAAAGATGGACTTTTTGAAGTGCAGGATGCTTCATCGCAGTTGGTAGCCCCTTTTTTAGAGGTTGAACCTGGACAACGTGTGGTGGACGCCTGTGCCGGAGCGGGTGGTAAAACCCTCCACTTGGCCTCCCATATGGAAAATAAGGGGCAGCTTATTGCGCTGGATATTTATGAGAGTAAACTCAAAAAGTTGAAGGTCAGGGCCCGTCGAAATGGGGTGCACAATATGGAGACCCGGGCCATAGATTCCACCAAGGTGATCAAAAAACTGTACAACAGCGCCGACCGTTTGTTGTTGGATGCGCCTTGTTCCGGTCTAGGGGTCATCAAAAGAAATCCTGACTCCAAATGGAAGCTGGAGCCTGAGTTCATTGACCGTATCATTGGGGTTCAACAAGATATCCTACAGAACTACAGCAAGATGCTCAAAAAAGGTGGACAAATGGTCTATGCTACCTGTTCCATCCTTCCCCAAGAAAACTCGGAGCAAGTCAAAAAATTCCTCGAATCTGAAAATGGAAAGGATTTTGAGTTCATCAGGGAGAAAAACGTGTATGCCTCTGAAAGTGGTTTTGACGGATTTTATATGGCCTTACTCAAAAGGAAAGCCTAAATACTGTCACATCGAGCGCAGTCGAGATGTGCCTAACGGTTTTCGGCCACACTCGATATAACATTTCAACAACTTTTATTTTTTTACCGTAGGGTATTCCACGCCCAATTGTTCCAAATAGGTATCGTATTTGGTCTCGTCGAAGTAGTACTTCTGCAATTCCGAGCGATAGGTGTCCTGCTTATCCTTGTTCAAATACGTAGGCGGCATATCATCCGCAGCGATCATGGGTTGGTATTTGGTCTCTTTGCTCTGTTCATTGTTGAAGTAATCCCATGCTCCTTTGAGCAACTCAGGATTTAAGAAAAAGTCCAATAAGGTCATCGCTTCGGCCTTGGCCCCGGCCGTAACCCCCTTGTGGGCAATGGGAGTGGCCATAGCTATGGCGTTGCTCCAATGATGCCCCTGCAATCCCGGGATATTGGAAGGAAAACGCATGGTAACCGTGGGCACCTTCCAAGAGATATCACCAATATCATCCGAACCACCGCTAACAGGCTCCAATACAGGAAGCCCCAGTTCGGCCAATTCGGTAGGAAGCCCTTCGGTTTTCTCCGAGCCCACTTCCATCTGGACAGCTTTGGCCAGGGCTTGGTCGGCCGCAGACCAAGTAGGCAACCCTACTTGTTTGATGTTTTCATACATGGTCTCCGCAATCACTTTATTGTAATGTCTGGGCCATGCCGTACCCAAAACCCTGGAGGTCATTTTGGTTCCTGTCATCAATGCAGCACCTTTGGCAATATCGTTGGCTTCGGCATACATCTCCATGATACCTTCATACTTGATATCCCTGAAATAAAACCAAATGGCCGCCTTGGAGGGTACCACATTGGGCTGATCTCCTGCATCGGTAAAGATGGAATGGGACCGTTTCAACGGGTGTAGATGCTCCCGTTTGTAGTTCCAGCCTATATTCATGAGCTCCGCAGCATCCAAGGCACTTTTGCCCCGCCATGGGGCACCGGCCGAATGAGCCGCCTCTCCCTCAAAAAGGTATTCCACCGAAATCAGGCCCGTTCCGCGGGTTGGGCCCCATGAGACCCCAAAATTGTTGCCCACATGGGTAAAGATGCACATGTCGATATTGTCAAAAAGACCATCCCGAACGTACCATGCCTTGGCGGCCACCAATTCTTCGGCAATACCAGGCCATAGAATCAAAGTGCCCCCAATATTTTCGCGTTCCATGATCTGTTTTACCGCCAAAGCGGAGGTGATGTTCAACGGAATACCGGAATTATGGCCCTCTCCATGACCGGGAGCCCCGTCAACAATAGGCTTGTGATAGGCCACCCCAGGATATTGGGAGGCTTTGGGAATGCAATCCACATCACTCCCCAAGGCAATTACGGGACCATCCCCGTTGCTCCAAGTGGCAAACCAAGCTGTGGGAATCCCAGAAATGGAATGTTCAATGGTAAATCCATTGTTCTCAAGAATCCCGGTCAGATATTTGGAGCTTTCCTCTTCCTGAAAACCCAGCTCGGCAAAACTGAAGATTTTGTCCACCATCACTTGGGACTGTTTGGCATGGTCCTCCACGATTTGGGCAGCTTCGGACTTTAATTTTTCAATGTGTCGTTTGGAATATTGTTTTTGCGCAGTTGCCGTAGCAATACAGCAAAGAAGAAGGAACCCGGACGATAGGGTCTTGAACATTTTCATACGGTTGGATTTTGAATTAGCAAGTATCTTCCTAAAATACAAATAAATCGGTTTGCATTTTGACACTTCCGAGGCGATGCTGTTTTTTGACAATACCTATCGAATCCTTGCTATACTCCTAATGAAGTTTTTCAGAACATGTTTAATAAAATTAAGCTGTTCCCTTTCCTCCAATTCAATGATCAAAAAAACAAAGACTACAATCATTAATCCAACAACCAAGTATTTTACATTCTTTTTTGCCCAATACTTGTTTTGTTCGATTTCCATAACACATGAAATCTATCCAAAATATCCATCATAAGGGGAACCCAATTCACCAATACCCCTTTTGAATTGATGGTTGGGCATTTTTTCCTTTAAAACACCATGAATTAATTAACATCCTTGGTTTAAAACTCGAAACGAAGAGGTTTAAAAATAAAACTGAAAACCGTAAATTTGCACTTTCTCAAACCGTTCAATCCATACATTGTATGATTCATTTTTTTGGGGACAAGGCTAACAAGGTTTTTGCCGTCCAGACCACTCAAGAAATTACTCAGGAAGACAACAGTAAACTAACATGGTTGTTTGGCAACCAACCCAAGATTGAAGCGGCGTCACTGGACGCCTTTTTTGTTGGGCCTCGTGCCGCCATGGTGACCCCTTGGAGTACCAATGCCACGGAAATCACCCAGAATATGGGCATTGTTGGCATCCTGCGGATTGAAGAGTTCCACGCCGTTGTGGAAGACCATACCGATTACGACCCTATGCTGTTTCAAAAATACAAAGGGTTGGACCAAGACATATACACCATTGCCGTTGTTCCGGAACCCATTTTGGAAATTGACGACATCGCGGCTTACAACCAAAAAGAAGGTTTGGCCCTGAGTGATGAGGAAGTGACCTACTTGGAAGACCTTTCCAAAAAATTGGGTCGAAAATTGACCGACTCCGAGGTTTTTGGTTTCAGTCAGGTGAATTCGGAACACTGTAGACATAAAATATTCAACGGTACCTTTGTCATTGATGGCAAGGAAATGCCTTCCTCATTGTTCAAGCTCATTAAAAAAACCTCAGAAGCCAATCCGAATGATATTGTTTCGGCCTATAAGGATAATGTAGCGTTCATTGAGGGGCCAAAAGCCATTCAATTTGCGCCAAAAAGTGCGGACAAGCCCGATTACTACGAAGAAAAAGAATTTGATTCCGTCCTATCCCTAAAAGCAGAAACCCACAACTTCCCGACCACCGTTGAACCTTTCAATGGTGCTGCCACAGGTTCAGGAGGGGAAATCCGGGACCGCTTGGCTGGAGGAAAAGGATCTTTGCCTTTGGCAGGAACCGCGGTATATATGACCTCCTACTCCCGTTTGGAAGAAAATCGTCCTTGGGAAAAGGGTATGGCTAAGCGCGATTGGCTATATCAGACCCCCATGGACATTTTGATCAAAGCCTCCAATGGGGCTTCCGATTTTGGCAACAAGTTTGGTCAACCCCTCATTGCTGGCTCCGTACTCACCTTTGAGCATCAGGAAGAAGCCCGTAAGCTTGGGTTTGACAAGGTAATCATGATGGCCGGCGGTATTGGCTATGGAAAAAAGGACCAAGCCTTGAAGGATACCCCCAAGAAAGGAGACAGAATAGTCGTTCTAGGTGGTGACAATTATCGTATTGGAATGGGCGGTGCAGCAGTTTCAAGCGCCGATACAGGGGAATTCAGTTCTGCCATTGAGTTGAATGCCGTGCAGCGTTCCAACCCTGAAATGCAAAAAAGGGCTTCCAATGCAGTTCGCGGACTTTTGGAAAGCCATGATAACCCCATTGTCTCCATCCATGACCACGGAGCCGGTGGACACCTCAACTGTTTGTCGGAACTTGTGGAAGATACGGGTGGTACCATCAACACGGATAAACTCCCTGTTGGAGACCCTACCCTATCCAAAAAAGAACTTATCGGCAACGAATCCCAAGAACGCATGGGACTCGTCATCGGAGAAAAGGATTTAGACTTATTGGACCGCGTAGCCGCCCGTGAACGTGCCCCTATGTACAATGTGGGCGAGGTCACTGGCAACCACCGGTTTACTTTTGAATCAGAAAAAACAGGTGAAAAACCAATGGATTTGGAACTTTCGGATATGTTCGGAAGCTCTCCCAAGACCATTATGGAGGACACCACCTCTCAACAAATCTACCCTGCCCTATCCTATTCCTTGGAGCATTTCCACGACTATTTGGAGCAGGTACTGCAACTGGAAGCCGTGGCCTGCAAGGATTGGCTCACCAATAAGGTGGATCGTTGTGTGGGTGGCCATGTGGCCAAACAACAATGTGCCGGCCCTCTTCAACTACCCTTGAACAACTGTGGGGTAATGTCCTTGGATTTCAAGACCAAGGAAGGTATTGCCACCAGTATTGGGCACTCCCCCATTTCTGCATTGATAGATGCCAAGGCCGGTAGCAGAAATAGTGTGGCCGAGGCCTTGACCAATATCGTATGGGCTCCTTTGAAAGATGGCTTGAAATCAGTATCACTCTCCGCCAACTGGATGTGGCCTTGCCGAAATGAAGGTGAAGATACCCGTTTGTACGAGGCCGTTGAGTCCCTCTCCGATTTTAGTATTGCGTTGGGCATCAATGTTCCCACTGGGAAGGATTCCCTCTCCATGAAGCAAAAATATAAGGATAGTGAGGTTTTGTCCCCCGGAACCGTGATTGTTTCCGCAGCGGCCAATTGTAACGACATTACCAAAGTAGTGGAGCCTGTCCTACAAAAAGATGGTGGGGACCTCTATTACATCAATATTTCCAAGGATGGGCATAAACTGGGAGGTTCTTCCTTTGCCCAAATCTTGAATGGCATTGGTGATGAAACCCCATCGGTTTTGGATGCTGACTATGTAAAGACTGTTTTCAATACTTTACAGGAACTCATCAAAAAAGATCAGATTTTGGCCGGGCATGATGTGGCTTCAGGTGGTTTGATCACCACCCTTTTGGAGCTCTGCTTTGCCGATAATGACCTTGGAGCGGAATTGGACCTATCTAGCCTTGGGGAAACGGATATCATCAAGCTTTTGTTCAGTGAAAATGCCGGCGTAGTGTTCCAAGCCAAGGACAACTCCGTGGAACGTACACTCCAAGAAGCAGGCATCGATTTTGCAAAAATTGGAACCCCCACTTCAGAAAGCACCTTGAAAATCAAAAACAATGGGGTGGAAATTGGATTGAACATTGCTTCGCTTCGCGATACCTGGTTCAAGACTTCCTATTTATTGGACAACAGGCAAACGGCCAAAGGCTTGGCCAAAAATCGATACGAGAATTACAAAAACCAGCCTTTACAATACATTTTTCCTGAAAGTTTTGATGGGAAACTGTCATCTCGAGCGCAGTCGAGAGATAACAGCCGACCCAAAGCAGCCATTCTTCGTGAAAAAGGAAGCAACTCCGAACGCGAAATGGCCAATGCCATGTACTTGGCCGGGTTTGATGTAAAGGATGTGCACATGACCGACCTCATCTCGGGTAGGGAGACCTTGGAGGACATTCAGTTTTTGGGTGCCGTGGGCGGTTTTTCCAACTCCGATGTTCTGGGCAGTGCCAAGGGATGGGCCGGCGCAATCAAATACAACGAAAAGGCCAACAAAGTGATCAATGATTTCTTTGCCCGCCCCGATACGCTTTCGGTTGGTATCTGCAACGGTTGCCAGTTGTTCATGGAATTGGACCTCATCAATCCCGAACACGAAACCCATGGCAAAATGACCTATAATGAGTCTGGGAAACACGAGAGCAATTTCACATCGGTAAAAATCCAAGAGAACAACTCGGTAATGCTGTCCAACTTGGCCGGAACCACATTGGGGGTATGGATTTCACATGGCGAGGGGAAATTCAGTCTTCCCCATGATGAAAGCGACTATGGCATCGTGGCCAAATACGGCTACGAAGGTTATCCCGCCAATCCCAACGGAAGCGATTACAACACCGCTATGCTCTGTGACAAAACCGGAAGGCATTTGGTGACCATGCCGCATATTGAACGGTCTACCTTTCCATGGAACTGGGCCCACTATCCAAAGGATAGGAATGATGTGGTATCGCCTTGGCTCCAAGCTTTTGTAAATGCAAGGGAATGGATAATGAATGTAAAATAGCCCCCTTAGACCATAACTTTTAAAACCAAAATGTGAATAACCAACCTTATTCTGTAAAAACAGTCTTTTTAGCCTGTGCGACCCTCTTGACTTTGACCACAGCATGTGTGCGTGAACATAGAAGTTTCACGGCAGATGAAATCAATTTGTTGCCCCAACCCAATGAAGTGCAATTATCCGAAAACTCCTTTGCATTGGAGGATGGGATGACCATTGCTTTTTTAAATGATAAGGCACAAAAAGTTGCCCATAAACTAAGTGATGACCTTTCCTCTTTGACGTCAACAAAAATATACGTGTCCGATTCCGGTAATGGAAATATTGTTTTTGATCTAGATCCAAATTTAGGGAAGGAAGCCTATACATTGGAAGTGTCACCAAAAGGAATCACTATTTCTGCAAACACTTCGGCCGGATTTTTCTACGGAAGTGAAACCTTAAAGCAACTGGTTGTAAAAGATGCCCAAGAATCACTCCGGCTCATTCCTTCGATTACGATAAAAGATTCGCCCCGATTTGGATGGCGGGCCTATATGTTGGATGAGGCACGCTATTTTCATGGGACTGATTTTGTCAAAAAAATATTGGACCAGATGGCATCGCTAAAAATGAATGTTTTTCATTGGCACCTGACAGATGATGCCGGATGGCGGGTCGAAATAAAAAAATACCCCAAACTTACTGAAGTAGGAGCCTTTAGAAGTGATTCTGAAATCGAAACCTGGGGCAGCGGTAAATTGTCGGGCGAAGCGCACGGCGGTTTTTACACCCAAGAACAGATCATGGAATTGGTGGCCTACGCTGCCGAAAGACATATTACCATTGTACCGGAATTTGAGATTCCCGGCCATAGCAGTGCTGCAATTGCCTCATATACTTGGCTTGGGACTGCTGGTGAGGATATTGATGTCCCTGTAAAGTTTGGTCGCCATTATGACAACTATGATGTGACCAATCCCAAGGTGGAACAGTTTGTCAAGGATGTACTGTTGGAACTTTTTGAACTCTTTCCTTCAGAAGTAATCCATATTGGTGGCGATGAAGTAGGTTACGAAGTCTGGAACAAAAGCAAACATGTACAAGACTACATGGAGGCAAATGGAATAACCACCGTTGCGGACCTTCAGATAGGGTTCACCAATAAAATTTCCAGATTCATTGAGCAACATAATAGACGTATGATGGGTTGGAACGAAATCATGGGCAAAAATATCCATGATGATTTTGAGGAAAAGAAAGATGACAAAGATGCAGAGACCGAACTGGCCAAGAACATAGTGGTCCATTTTTGGAAAGGGGATTTGGAACTGGCCACCAGTGCGGCCCAAGAAGGTTATGGCATTGTCAATTCACTTCACAGCAATACCTACCTTGATTATGATTACAAAAGCATCCCGTTGGAGAAAGCCTATGGTTTTGATCCCATTCCCAAAGGACTGGAGCCACAATACCATAAAAACATCTATGGACTTGGCTGTCAGATGTGGTGCGAATGGACTCCGACCAACAAAGATGTGGAACGGCAAACATTCCCTAGAATTGCAGCTTATGCCGAGGTAGGTTGGACAAATACGGAAAACAAAGACTTCAACAATTTTTTAAAAGCCTTGCAGGTAAAGCAGCAGGAGTGGGATATCCTTGGTATCAACTATGCCAAAATCTTGGAAGAGTAGCATTCTTCATTCAATCAAGATTGAATACAAACGTGTAAGAGCCTTCTTTTTGAAGGCTTTTTTGATATCCCTGTTTAAGTATTCATCAAAATGAATAGGGTATGGTTGAATTTTTCATTTTAAAATCCCGCTTCCTTTCCCTATTTTGCAATTACCTAATAGAAACTTAGTATGCAAAACGTTACCCGATTGTTTGATTTCCCCTATTACCAGTTGAACAAACTTCCGCTGGAAAAGTCATTGGTCACCAAATACAATGGCAAATGGGTAGCAACCTCGACCCAAGAATATATAAACAAGGCCAATGCCATTAGCAGGGGCCTGTTACGTTTGGGTGTACAGCCCAACGACAAGATTGCCATAATTTCTATGACCAACCGAACGGAATGGAACATTATGGACATTGGAGTGCTCCAGATCGGGGCGCAGACCGTTCCCATTTACCCAACCATTTCCGAAGAGGATTACGAATATGTACTGAACCATTCCGAAGCTAAGTATTGTTTTGTTTCCTGTGATGAGGTACTCCAAAAAATACTGTCCATCAGCGATAAATTGAAAAAGTTGAAGGATGTATATTCCTTTGACCAACTGGACAACTGTAAAAATTGGGGGGAAGTCTTGGAAAAAGGAGCGGACGATTCCAACCAAGATGAGGTGGAAAAACTGAAAGACCAGGTGAAGCCAGAAGATTTGGCCACTTTGATCTATACGTCGGGTACCACGGGAAGACCCAAAGGGGTCATGTTATCCCATGACAATATTGTGTCCAACGTAATTTCCAGTGAGACAAGAGTACCTTTTGAAACTGGTGGTAGTGCCCTAAGTTTTTTGCCCGTCTGTCACATTTTTGAACGAATGATCCTCTACCTCTACCAATATTGTGGTATTGAAATCCATTTTGCCGAAGGGTTGGACAAAATCAGCGATAACGTCAAAGAGGTAAAGCCCAACGTAATGACAGTGGTTCCCCGATTGTTGGAAAAGGTCTATGATGCCATCATTGCCAAAGGAACCTTACTTACTGGGGTGAAAAAGAAATTGTTCTTCTGGGCCGTGGATCTGGGCCTGAAATATGAACCCTACGGCAAAAACGGTTGGTGGTACGAAAAACAACTGGGCCTCGCCAGAAAGCTCATCTTTAGCAAATGGCAAGAAGGGCTGGGTGGAAACCTTACGGTCATGGTATCTGGGAGTGCCGCTTTGCAACCCCGGTTGGCCCGTGTATTTGCCGCAGCAGGCATGCCGGTCATGGAAGGTTACGGCCTCACCGAGACCTCTCCTGTAATTGCCGTGAATGACCAACGGAACAAAGGCTGGAAAATAGGTACGGTTGGCCGTATCATTGATGGGGTTGAAGTGAAAATCGCCCAGGATGGCGAAATCCTCTGCAAAGGACCCAATGTAATGATGGGCTACTACAAAGACCCTGAAAAAACCGCCGAAGTACTCACCGATGGTTATTTCCATACCGGGGACATTGGCGAAGTGGATGCCGATGGCTTTTTGCGCATCACGGACCGTAAAAAGGAAATTTTCAAGACCTCTGGCGGAAAGTACGTGGCGCCACAGTTATTGGAAAACCGATTTAAACAATCCCGCTTTATAGAACAGATCATGGTGGTGGGCGAAGGCGAAAAAATGCCCGCGGCCTTGATACAACCTAATTTTGAATTCCTGCACGAGTGGGCCAAACGTCATAAGGTAACAGTAGGGGAAAACTCGGATATTGTCCTCAACGACAAGGTCATTGCCCGTTTCCAAGAAGAAGTGGATCTGGCCAACGAGGATTTTGCCAAGTGGGAAAAGGTAAAGCAGTTCCGTTTGACCCCGGATGTTTGGAGTGTGGACAGTGGCCACCTGACCCCTACCATGAAACTGCGCAGAAAAATCGTAAAGGAAAAGTATCTAGACCTCTACAATGATATTTATGGGCATTGATGGGTTGACTCCTAAAAATAAAAGGGGAAACCAAATTGGTTTCCCCTTTTTAATAATTCATTTTTTCTCTTATCAGCTGTTTGTAAAGTTATTGACACTCGCTATCGCCCGAAATCTGCCATCCATAGGTATTTATGAGTTCATTTCTTGCATCTATGGCTTCTTGTCCACAGTATACAAGTCCATCTGCCCCCAAAATAATATCAGACGGGATATTCTGTTGACCAGACCAGCCTATAAGAGTATTGCTATAATTGCTTTGGTCGAGTCCAGAGAAATTTAGCATGTCGTGCATTTGAGTAACATTTGCTATATTCCAATTGCCCAAGTCTTGGTTGAAACTATTTGCATGATCAAACATCGTTCCCATATTCGTAACGTTGGAGACATCCCAATCCCCAATCTCACCATTAAAAGCGGTAGCCCCATAGAACATGGAATTCATTGAGGTGACTTGGGACAAGTCTGGAGCATCCGTGGCATTATACTGCATATCTAAACATAGATAAAAAGCTCCTACCATAGATTTCCATTGGATATTGCCCCATTGGTCTATACTTTTTAATTGTTCGATTGTTTGCCCTACCGCATTCATTTTTATGGCAGGGAAATCACCTACTATGGCCACGGTATATGTTCCTGCCGTTTCATAAGGGTGAAATATTCCAGTTGGATTACTTGTTGTGATACTATTGATTGAGCCATCTCCCCAGTTTATCGTAAAGTCATAATCGAACAGTGATTCCAAACCAATTTGAATATTCTCATTATCGGTTGTGGTCTCCCAAGTGGTCACAAAAGCATTCTTGTCATCGGGGTGGGCCTCGGGCACATCGATTACGGTAATATACATCCATGCCTCCACAATGTTTTCCCCGTCACTTGCCGTTACAATAATACCAAATTCATGGGCGGTTTCATAATCCAAGGAGACTCCCTCTATCAATGTCAATTGGCCATCCGCTGAAATGGCAAATAACGGCTCGTTTATGGAATACCCATCATTCTGTTTAATCTCAAAGGTCAAGTCGTCGTCGTCCATAGCCACCACAGTGCCAATCACATCCATATCACCTATGTTCTCCGCCACTTCAAAACTTTGGCCCTCCAATTGTGGGGACTGGTTCGTTGCAGCCAGGTTCACAGACACGTACACCTCTTCTTGGGTGCTGTCCGTTCCATCATCTACCTTGATGACCAAGGTATGTAAAGGTTTGGTTTCATAGTCCAAGCTCTTTCCGCTGATCAGGCTCAACTTGCCGTCCATTGTAATCTTGAATAGGCCATCGCTGTTGGTGGCAACGGAAAAGCTCAGGTCATCCCCATCATCATCAGTGGCCTCAACGGTACCAATGATGGTAGTATGGTCTATATCTTCATTGGCATCAAAGGTTTGGGATCCTTTGATACTTGGTGGACGGTTTGTTTCTTCTGATGATATCGCGTCATCCTTTCCACAGGAAACCACCATCAGAACAAAAAAAGCCGTGTAAAGCAATCTTTTTAATTTCATGATTTTTGGGTTTTTGGATTAAAACAGCAATTTGGGCAATCCAAGGGGTTTTTTGTGGGCTGAATTGACGGATGGCCCGTTTGGGTTGACGGATGGGGTTTCAATAAGCAATGTTCAATTAACAATGACCAATTCTTTGATAGGGAAAACTCAAACTTTTTGTGTATCTTACTGTACCTCTTGCCATTTGGCGTATTGTCGAAAAATCCTTTATCCAGAATATTATTCCTTTTTGAGTTAACTTAAATTTATTATGCATGCATAATAAATTTGTTTATATTTGAGGAAACCAAACTAGGCTATGAAGGATTTGACCATTGATTATGCATTGCGGGCTACATGGCAGGCGGTCAGTAGAATGTACAATGAAGAGGCCAAGAACTATGGCATCACCATGGCCATTGGTTTTACCCTTTTGAGCATTGACCCCAAAAAAGGAACACCAAGTACTGCCCTGGGACCTAAAATGGGCATGGAGGCCACAAGCTTATCCAGAATTTTAAAAAATATTGAGGAAAGAGGGTATATTCAGCGTAAACCCAACCCTAACGATGGTAGAGGGGTGCTGATACATTTAACCGCCTTGGGCTTGGAGAAACGAGAAGAATCCAAGGGAGTGGTACTCCGGTTCAATGATGTGGTCAAGGAACACATCGCCGAAGAGGATTTGGTCGGTTTTTTTAACACCGTTGAAATCATAAACAAACTTATTTCCGATAAAAAAGTGTACATAAAAACAACTAATTAAAACAAGCATTCATAAATGAAAAGGCATATCAATACAATTGCCGTCATCGGTTCCGGTATCATGGGTAGTGGCATTGCCTGCCATTTTGCCAATATAGGGGTCGAAGTTCTCTTGCTGGACATTGTTCCCCGGGAACCCAATGAAAAAGAAAAGGCGAAAGGCTTGACCTTGGAGGACAAGGTCGTAAGAAACCGTTTGGTCAATGACTCCCTTGCCGCCGCATTGAAGTCCAAACCCTCTCCTATCTATCACCAGAAATTTGCCGATAGGATCACCACGGGAAATTTGGAAGATGATATCGCCAAGGTGGCCCAAGTGGATTGGATCATCGAGGTGGTCGTGGAACGGCTGGACATTAAGAAGCAGGTATTCGAAAACCTGGACAAGCACCGTACTGCCGGCACTTTGATTACTTCAAATACCTCTGGTATTCCCATCAAATTTATGAGTGAGGGACGCAGTGAGGATTTTCAAAAACATTTCTGTGGCACCCACTTCTTCAACCCGGCCAGATATTTAAAGCTCTTCGAAATCATTCCCGGACCTAAGACTTCCCAAGAAGTTTTGGATTTCCTGAACGGCTATGGAGAACAATACTTGGGCAAGACTTCCGTAGTGGCCAAGGACACACCCGCCTTTATCGGGAACCGGATTGGGATTTTCAGCATCCAGAGCCTTTTTCATGCCGTGAAGGAATTGGGCATGACCGTCGAAGAAGTCGATAAGCTCACCGGACCGGTCATTGGTAGGCCCAAATCCGCCACTTTCCGCACCGTGGATGTGGTAGGACTGGACACCTTGGTGCATGTGGCCAACGGTATCTATGAGAATTGCAAGGAAGATGAACGTCATGAACTCTTTAAACTTCCAGATTTCATCAACACCATGATGGAAAATAAATGGTTGGGGAGCAAATCTGGGCAGGGGTTCTATAAAAAGGTAAAAGGTGACAATGGTAAGAGCGAAATCCTCACATTGGATTTGGATACCATGGACTACCGTTCCAAAAAAAGTGCAAAATTCGCCACTTTGGAACTCACTAAGACCATTGACAAGGTCATTGAGCGTTTTCCAGTATTGGTCGATGGTAAGGACAAGGCAGGGGAATTCTACCGAAAAAGCTTCGGGGCCCTATTTGCCTATGTGACCCATCGCATTCCTGAGATTTCGGACGAACTCTATAAAATTGATGATGCCATGAAGGCTGGATTTGGCTGGGAACACGGACCATTCCAGATTTGGGATGCCGTGGGATTGGACAAAGGTCTGGAATTCATCAAGGCCGAAGGTCTGGAAGCCGCCCCTTGGGTTACTGAAATGAAAGCGGCAGGCATCGATTCGTTCTATACCGTAAAAGATGGGGCCACCTATTTCTACGACATTCCCAAAAAGACCATGGAAAAGGTCCCAGGTCAGGATGCCTTCATCATTTTGGACAACATCCGAAAGTCCAACGAAGTGTTCAAGAACAGTGGTGTGGTCATTGAGGATTTGGGTGATGGTATTCTCAACTGTGAGTTCCAATCCAAAATGAACACCATTGGCGGTGATGTCCTCGCAGGACTGAACAAGGCCGTGGACTTGGCCGAAAAAGACTTTCAAGGATTGGTCGTGGGTAACCAAGCCGCCAACTTCTCCGTTGGGGCCAACATCGGTATGATTTTCATGATGGCTGTGGAACAAGAGTATGATGAGCTTAACATGGCCATAAAATACTTTCAGGATACCATGATGCGGATGCGATATTCCTCCATTCCCACCGTCTCAGCGCCACATGGCATGTGTTTGGGAGGCGGATGTGAGTTATCCATGCATGCCGATAAAGTAGTGGCCGCCGCAGAGACCTATATTGGTTTAGTGGAATTTGGCGTTGGGGTCATCCCCGGTGGGGGCGGTTCCAAAGAAATGGCACTCCGTGCTTCGGATACTTTTAGGAAAAATGATGTGGAGTTGAATGTGCTACAGGAATACTTCCTGACCATAGGAATGGCCAAAGTGTCCACTTCGGCTTATGAAGCCTACGATTTGGGCATTCTACAAAAAGGAAAGGATGTAGTGGTCGTGAACAAAGACCGACAAATTGCCACGGCCAAGGCCTACGCCAAATTAATGGCTGAGGCAGGCTATACCAAACCCGTTAAACGCAAAGACGTAAAAGTGCTTGGAAAACAAGCATTGGGTATGTTCTTGGTGGGCACAGACTCCATGGAAGCCGGACATTACATTTCGGAACACGACAAGAAAATAGCCGATAAACTGGCCTACGTCATGGCAGGTGGAGATCTTTCCGAAGCCAGCTACGTCACCGAGCAGTACCTTTTGGATTTGGAACGCGAAGCCTTCCTTTCACTATGTACGGAACGGAAGACCTTGGAACGCATCCAGCATATGTTAAAAACCGGTAAACCTCTGAGAAATTAGGAACAAGAATCAAGACATTGGAACCAAGACAGCCGTCTTTTCTCTTGGTTCTTGAATCTAAAAATCTAAAAAAATGAAAACAGCATATATCGTAAAAGCATATCGTACCGCAGTGGGCAAAGCACCACGGGGACTGTTCCGTTTTAAAAGACCCGATGAACTGGCCGCAGAGACCATCGAACACATGATGAAGGAATTGCCACAGTTGGACAAAAAACGCATAGACGATGTCATTGTGGGCAACGCCATGCCAGAAGCAGAACAAGGGTTAAATATGGCCCGACTCATCTCCTTAATGGGATTGGACATTGAAGATGTTCCGGGAGTGACCGTCAATAGATACTGTGCCTCTGGGCTTGAAACCATTGGCATTGCCACCGCAAAAATCCAATCGGGAATGGCGGATTGTATCATTGCAGGAGGCGCCGAGAGCATGAGCTATATTCCAATGGGGGGCTACAAACCCACCCCGGATTATGCCACAGCCAAAGAAGGACATGAGGATTATTATTGGGGCATGGGGCTAACCGCAGAAGCCGTGGCCCAACAGTTCAAGGTATCCCGCGAAGATCAGGATGTCTTTGCCTATAATTCACACATGAAGGCCCTAAAAGCCCAAGAAGAAAATCGGTTCCAAGACCAGATTGTACCGATTGAAGTGGAACATACCTTTATCAATGGAGCAGGCAAAAAGGAAACTACCAGCTACACTGTGACCAAGGATGAAGGGCCACGAAAAGGCACCAATATCCCTACCCTGAACAAGTTAAGACCCGTTTTTGCGGCAGGCGGAAGTGTCACTGCAGGAAACTCTTCCCAAATGAGTGATGGCGCAGCCTTTGTCATGGTGATGAGTGAGGAAATGGTGAAAGAACTGAATCTGGAGCCCATTGCCCGATTGGTGAACTATGCCGCTGCGGGGGTTGAGCCGAGGATTATGGGGATTGGACCGGTAAAGGCCATTCCAAAAGCCTTGAAACAGGCCGGAATGAAGCAAAGTGACATTGAATTAATTGAATTGAACGAAGCCTTTGCCTCACAATCCTTGGCCGTTATCCGCGAGCTGGACCTAAACCCTGAGATTGTCAATGTGAATGGTGGTGCCATTGCATTGGGACATCCATTGGGCTGTACAGGGGCAAAATTATCCGTGCAACTCTTTGATGAAATGCGGAAACGCAATATGAAAGGCAAGTACGGTATGGTGACCATGTGCGTGGGAACCGGGCAAGGTGCTGCGGGCATATTTGAATTTTTAGCTTAGGAACCAAGACGGATAGAACCAAGATTCAAGACTATGGGAAGACATAATTTTAAAAAACTTAAAATTTGGCAGGAAGGGATGATTTTGGTTGATGAAACTTATCAAATGATAAAAGAATTTCCGGCTATGGAAAAATTCAATCTTGTATCCCAAATGACGCGTTGTGCAGTATCCATTCCATCTAATATTGCCGAAGGTACAAGCAAATCAACAAATAAGCATTTTAATAATTATATCGAAGTAAGCCTTGGTTCTAGTTTTGAGTGGGAAACCCAATTAATTATTGCCTTGAACCAAAAGTACATTTCTATAGAGAAATTTGAATTTTTAGAACATAAAATCCAACAACTACAAAAAATGATATCAAGCTTTCAAGATGGATTGAAATAAGTCCTGATTCTTGTCTCTTGAATCTAAAATCTTATAAAGATGAGCACAGAAACAACAAATAAAGACATTTTAAGAGGAGGTCAGTTTCTGGTAAAGGAAACCCCATGTGAGGATGTTTTCACCCTTGAAGACCTTACCGAAGAACAAAAAATGATGCGCGAAAGCACCAAGGAATTTGTAGACCGGGAACTTTGGGCGCATTGGGAACGTTTTGAGAAAAAAGACTACGCCTATACCGAGGAGTGTATGCGAAAGGCCGGTGAATTGGGCCTATTGAGCGTTGCTGTCCCTGAAGCCTACGGCGGAATGGGAATGGGCTTTGTCTCTACCATGTTGGTCTGTGACTACATTTCAGGGGCTACAGGCTCCTTTAGTACGGCCTTTGGGGCACATACCGGAATCGGGACCATGCCCATTACCCTGTACGGTACCGAGGAACAAAAACAAAAATACGTCCCCAGGCTTGCCTCTGGTGAATGGTTTGGCGCCTATTGCCTTACCGAACCCGGGGCTGGCTCCGATGCCAATTCCGGGAAAACCAAGGCTGTTTTGTCGGATGATGGCAAGTATTACAGCATTACAGGTCAAAAAATGTGGATTTCCAATGCGGGATTCTGCAATATGTTCATTGTTTTTGCCCGAATCGAGGATGACAAGAACATCACCGGTTTCATAGTTGAGAACAATCCTGAGAACGGCATCACATTGGGCGATGAGGAAAAGAAACTGGGCATCCACTCCTCCTCTACCCGACAGGTGTTCTTCAACGAAACCAAAGTACCTGTTGAAAATATGCTTTCCGAAAGAGGGAATGGATTCAAGATTGCTATGAACGCCCTGAATATTGGTCGGATTAAACTGGCTGCTGCCTGTTTGGAGGCTCAAAGACGGGTGCTCAATGAAGCGACCAAATATGCCAATGAGCGTATTCAGTTTAAAACTCCCATTATGAATTTTGGGGCCATCAAAGCCAAGATAGCCGATATGGCCACCAATGCCTATGTGGATGAATCGGCCTCTTATCGAGCGGCTAAAAACATCGAGGACCGGATTGCCATTCGGGAGTCCGAAGGCAACTCGCACCAAGAAGCGGAGCTGAAAGGTGTTGAGGAATACGCCATTGAATGTTCCATTTTAAAAGTGGCCGTATCCGAGCATGTGCAGCACACCACGGATGAGGGTATCCAAATTTTTGGAGGAATGGGCTTTAGTGCCGATACCCCAATGGAATCGGCCTGGCGCGATGCCCGTATTTCACGGATTTATGAGGGGACCAACGAAATCAACCGGATGTTGGCCGTGGGCATGTTGGTCAAAAAGGCCATGAAAGGTCATGTGGACCTTTTAGGTCCTGCCACTGCTGTTGGTGAGGAATTGATGGGCATCCCATCTTTTGATACTCCCGACTTTTCTGAACTGTTCTCCGAAGAGAAAGATTTGGTGGCCCGATTAAAAAAGGTCTTTCTTATGATCGCCGGTAGCGCCGTTCAAAAATTTGGTCCGGATTTGGAACAGCACCAGATGTTGTTGCAATCCGCTGCGGATATATTGATTCAGGTGTATTTGGCCGAGTCCACCATCCTCCGTACCGAAAAAAATGCTAAACGTTTTGGTGAAGAAGCCCAAGCCACGCAAATTGCCATGTCCAAACTCTATTTGTACCGAGCCGTGGATATCGTCATCCAAAAAGGAAAAGAAGCCATAGTTTCTTTTGCCGATGGAGATGAACAACGCATGATGCTCATGGGACTGAAACGTTTCACAAAATATACTAACCAGCCCAATGTTGTGGCACTTCGCACGCAAATTGCGGATAAAGTGGCCGCAGATAACGGGTACACCTTTGACTGATGCAATTGTTTTTTGAAACAAAACAACTGAAGAACCGCCCTAAAAGGGCGGTTTTTTTATGTGTCATTTAAGATTACACAGACAACACACCTGTGGTTCCATGGCCTATTTAAAAAATAGTGTCTTCCCGAAACTAGGCGATGGATTCCAGTATTTTTTCCTCGCTCTGCTTTCTTGAAAAGTTGATGGCACATTCAATCAAGGCCAAATGGGAATACGCCTGGGGAAAATTGCCCAATAAACGTTTGGTCTTGAAATCGATATCCTCACTAAAAAGTCCCAGATGGTTACTATGGCCCAGCAAACGCTCAAAAAGTTCCAAGGCCTTCTCTTCCTCTCCTATTTTAAAGAGGCTGTTGATAAACCAAAAGGTACAAATGGTAAAGGAAGATGAGGGTTCTCCAAAATCGTCCTCATTTTTATAGCGATACAACAATCCATCGTTGCTCAACCCCTCTTCAATGGCGTAGACCGTGTTCACATATTTGGGATCCCGGGCATTGATAAAACCATAGGGTTCCATCAATAGTACAGAGGCATCCAAATGACGGGAACCATACGATTGTACAAAGGCATTGATATCACTGTTCCATGCATTTTCATGGATATCCCTTTTGATTTCTTGCTCAAGGGCAGTCCATTTTTCAATCTTATGGGTCTTTCCAAAAATCTTGGCCACCTTAATGGCCCGGTCCAAAGCCACCCAACACAATACTTTGGAAAAGGTAAAATGTCGGTCTTCCCCTCGGAATTCCCAAATGCCCTTGTCCGGTTCCCTCCAGTGTTTGCTCACAATCCAGACAATCCCCTTGGTGATGCTCCAGAGTTCCTCCACATTTTCAATATCATTACTGAATTTCACCAACTGCTCATAGATAACATCCATTAGGATGCCATAGATGTCGTTCTGTTTTTGTTTGTAGGCGGCATTTCCAATACGGACGGGCTTGGACCCCTTATATCCTTCCAAATGGTCCAAAGTCTGCTCCGTCAACTTCTTTTCTTGGTTGATGCCGTACATGATCTGGAGCTTTTCATCTTTGTCCGGCATAAGGTCAATGATAAACTGCAGGTATCGTTTGGCGGAATTCTTATGCCCCAGTTCGGAAACCACCTTGATCACCATGGAGGCATCCCTAATCCAGCAGAACCGATAGTCCCAATTGCGGACCTCGCCAATGGTTTCAGGCAAGGAAGTCGTTGCAGCGGCCAAAACCGCCCCCGTTTTATCGTAAGTAAGCATTTTCAGGGTAATGGCGCTCCGTACAATCTCCTTGTTGAACTTTTTATAGGTAGGGGTCTTATCCACCCAATCCAACCAATAGACTTTGGTACGTTCCAACTCCAAGGCCATTTTTTCCGTAGTGGGTTTTAGGATCTTTTCGTTGTAACAAATCATGAAATAACCATCCTCTTTTAAAGAAATCTCCACTCCCTCTAGAATCTCTTCTTTATTGAAAGAGGTATACAGGAACAGGGTATCATACTTTAATTTATGGGTAAGGCTTGCCACAAAATCCTTTTTTACATGATGCTCCGTCTGTCCCAACCCGTATTCCAGTTTGGGATCGTACTTGACCTTAAAGCTTGGTTTTCCCGAAACATACTTTACATACCGAACGATTTCGGGCGGGGCATTATACTTTCCATTATTATGCTTGTGGTGCCTCGGCATAAAATCATGCACCTCAAAGACATCTTCCCCCTGGGAAAAACGTGTAATCAATATGGCCGTCCTTTCATAGTACTGCTGATGGGTTTCATAGGCATCATCCACAAGAAACTCAAAGCTCCCTCCTTTTTCCTCATCCAACAACTTTGCAAAGACAGAAGTGGAATCGAACTGGGGCAGACAACACCAATCCAACGAGCCCGTTTTTGAGATCAAGGCCGCACTCCTACAATTTCCAATAATTCCATAATCCAGGTTCTCCATAGGCTAATTATCCTCAAAAGGTTTAGAATGTATTGCTTTTACAGTCGAATTTCCCGAAATTTAAAGAAACTTAAAAGTAAAACCTGTCAAAAAACACCCTTTTATGGCCAAAACTATCATAATCTCAAATCGACTGCCCGTTCAATTGCAAATCAACAATGGAAGCATTACCGCCATCCCCAGTGTAGGAGGATTGGCCACCGGAATGAAATCGGTGCACAGTGGCAGTGAGAGCCTTTGGATAGGTTGGTCAGGACTCACGGATGAGGACACACCTCCCGAGCTCGAGGAGGATATTGACAAGGCCCTGAAAGAGAATGGATGTGCCAAGGTAAAACTGAATGCCCAGGAAGTGGACGGTTTTTATTTTGGGTTCAGTAATAGGACCATATGGCCCCTTTTCCATTATTTTTTGAAGTATTCCGAATTTGAACTTGATTTTTGGAACACCTACAAGGCCGTGAACCAGAAATTCGCCGATGCCATTATTGAACAATCGGATGAGGACGATACCATTTGGGTACATGACTATCAATTGATGCTGGTTCCGCAAATGGTCAGGGAAAAACGACCCAACACCTCCATTGGCTTCTTTTTGCACATTCCTTTTCCTTCCTACGAGATTTTCAGGACCCTCCCTTGGCGTGAAGAAATATTGGAAGGCTTGTTGGGGTCCGATCTTATTGGGTTTCACACCTACGACTATGAAAGACATTTTCTAAGCTCTGTACGTAGACTGTTGGGAATGGAAGTAAGCTTTAACGAGATTTTCATGGACAACCGTGTCATTAAGGTCGACTCTTTCCCTATGGGTATTGATTACAAAAAATTCAGGGATGCCGCTTTGGTTCAGGGAGAACGGAAAAAAGACAACAGAAGCGATCTACAAAAACGGTTGGATGACCATAAGGCCTCTGCCCCGGACACCAAATTGATTCTCTCCATAGACCGTTTGGATTACAGTAAAGGTATTGCCAAACGCATCAATGCCTTTGAGTATTTCCTCAACAAATATCCAGAGTACAAGGAAAAGGTACGATTGATCATTCTTGCGGTGCCCTCGCGTTCCAATGTGCCCCAATACCAATTGCTCAAAAAAGAGATTGATGAGTTGGTGGGACGCATCAATGGTGAACTATCCACGGTAAACTGGACCCCTATCTGGTATTTTTACCGTTCCTTGCCCTTTGAAAACCTCATCGACCTGTACACTTCCAGTGACATTGCATGGCTTACCCCACTTCGTGATGGGATGAACCTCGTGGCTAAGGAATACATTGCCACGCGAACGGATAAGTCCGGAGTGCTTATTTTGAGTGAAATGGCCGGGTCTGCCTATGAGATGAACGAAGCCCTTTTGATCAATCCCAATAATTTTGAACAACAGGCGGATACCTTGCGCCAGGCCATTACCATGCCTTTGGAAGAGCAACAATCCCGAAATACATTCCTCCAAAAACGACTGGAACGCTACAATGTGGAAGTGTGGGCCAACGAATTCATGAGCGCCCTCAACCAGAAGAAAACACTGGGGCATGCCTATATCTCCCAAAAGATTACAAACGACTGCCTTAATACCATCTCCAAGGAGTACGCAGACTCTTCAAAACGGCTGTTGTTCTTGGACTATGACGGGACTTTGGCCGGGTTTCACAAAGACCCCCAAAAAGCATCACCCGATGAGGAACTGTACATCCTATTGGACCAGTTGCACAACCAAAAGGACACCACCCTATTCTTGATCAGTGGCAGGGACAAACAGACTTTTGGCAGATGGTTCCTTCCCAAAAAGTACAATATGATCGTAGAGCATGGGGTTTGGATATCCAAGGATGGCGAGGACTTTAAACTCTTGGAAAATGTAAAAAGCGAGTGGATGGAAAAAATAAGACCCGTACTGGAATCTTTTGTAGATCGGACGCCTGGATCTTTTATCGAGGAGAAAAACTACTCCATGGCATGGCATTACCGAAACACTGATCCTGACTTTGGTGAAAAAAGAGCTACTGAACTGAATACGGTCTTAACCAGTCTCATTGGGAATGACGATATTAGCGTTCTCAACGGAAACAAGGTCATGGAAGTCAAAAGCAGTAACGTGAACAAAGGAAGGGCCGCAGTGCGAATGCTGGGAGAGGATGACTATGATTTTGTGTTTGCCATAGGTGATGATTGGACTGATGAATTTATGTTCCAAGAACTTCCCAGCTCGGCCATAACCGTTAAAGTAGGGCTTAAAAAGACCCAAGCCAAATACCATGTTGAGAGCACCAAACGGGTACGGGAACTTTTAAAACGGTTTACAAAACCATGATACAACGATTTTGTTTTGTGCTTTGTTTGCTGGGAACCCTCTCCAGCTACGGTCAGGCTAATACCGAGGTCTATCTTTTTGACCTTGATATGGATACCAAGGGTGCTCCATTGTCCAATCCCAAGAATATATCCAACAATCATGGTTATGACAACCAGCCTTCGTTTTGGGACGATAATACGGTATTGTTTTCCTCAACAAGGGAGGGGCAAACAGACATCTTGCGGTTCAATATCAACCAAGGAAGCACCTCTTCTTGGGTCACCAATACCCCCACGGGAAGTGAATATTCGCCTGTGAGGATACCGGGAAAGGATAATATATCGGCCATTCGGTTAGATCTGGATGGACTGCAACAATTGTATGAATACGATATCCATTCTGGGGAATCCGAACCCATTTCCGATTTGAAGATAGGCTATCATGTGTGGTACAATGACCATATTTTGGTATCCACCGTATTGGTAGCAGACCGGATGGATTTGGCAGTGATCGACCTTGATACAGGCTCCCACCATATAGTGAATAAAAATGTGGGGCGCTCCCTGCATAAAATTCCTGGGACAGATTTGGTTAGTTTTATCAGCAAGGAGTCTTCGGAAAAAGAACTGTGGCAAATCAAATCCCTTGATGTAACCGATGATAAAATCGATACCATCCTGACCTTGGTCAACCCAGTGGAAGATATGGTATGGCTACCCAATGGCGCACTCCTTATCCCCAATGACAACCGGATTTCCCTCTATAATCCAAAAGTGGGGGATACTAAAGATTTTCAGTTTTTTGATAAAGAGCAAGTCTTTAAAATATCCCGATTGGCCGTAAACCCGAGTGGAACCCGATTGGCCTTGGTCACAGAGATTTCACCCAAGGAAATTGTGCAAAGACAAGTGGATACTTTCAACAAAAGGGATTTGGATGGATTTGTATCCTGCTATACGGATGATGTGTTGGCACAACGCTTTCCCAACGACACCATGTATGTGGGAAAAGCCAAAATGCTCGCCAATTACGAACGGTTTTACGCCAATACCAAGAATGCAAAGGTTGAAGTGATCAAACGAATTACCATTGGAAATAAAGTGATTGACGAGAAAATCACCATGGTTGATGGTAGACAAGGCCACCAAGTGGCACTCTATACCATTGAAGGAGGACTCATCACCTCCATGACCTTTATTTTTCCCGATCAGGAAACCGCAGATGCAGAATCTGTTGTACAGGAACAATTGGATGCCTACAATGCTCGGGACATAGATGGCTTTTCGGACACCTATGCAGACCATATCACCCTCCATAATTTTCCCAACCAAGTTACCGGTAAGGGTAAAACTGCCATAAAGGAACGGTACGGTACCTTTTTTAAGAATACCCCAAACCTCCACTGTAAAATCAAAAATCGGATGGTGATCGGGAACAAGGTCATTGACGAAGAACAGGTAACCGTCAATGATTCCGAGGTACATGCCGTCGCCATCTATGAGGTTGAAAATGGAAAAATTGTGAAAGTCACTTTTTTACGATGAGTCTTTTTGCTACTTTCATGGGATTTCTAAAAAAGCCTCTGTATGAAAACCCACTACCTTTTCTATCTCATTCTAGTATTGACTTTCAGCACCATACGTGCCCAAGATGACTATGAAAACCTGACCGTATCCATAGGAGTGGTCGTCTCGGACCTCGAAGCCTCCATTAAATTCTATACCAACATCATGGGCATGGAAGAAACCGGCGAACTGGATTTGGACAGTTCCTTTGGAAAAGCTTCTGGATTGACCGGGGGAAGACCTTTGTTGGTCAAAATTTTAAAACTCAAGAACAGTCCGAACGCCACGGAGTATAAATTGGTGTCGTTCGGCAATGACAAAAAGGGTTTTGACAAACACATACAGGACCAAAACGGCATGCAATACACCACCTTTTTCATAAAATCCACAGCAGACATCATAAAACGAATTCGGGAAAACAATATCGAATTTCTTGGGGACACCCCCATTAAACTACCCAATGGAAAAACTTTTATCCTCATTCAAGATCCAGATGGGGTTTTTATTGAAATCATAGGCAACTAAAATTCATTCCAATGAAACAAAGCATAGCGTTTATTTTCTCACTATTGAGTCTTTCCATCCTAACAGCACAAGATGATACGCGTTTGTACGATATCATCAATACGGTTTCCGCGGAACGGATAGAGAAAGACGTTACCACCTTGGTCAACTTTGGCACACGACACACCTTGAGCGACACCCTTTCCCAAGCTCGTGGCATAGGCGCTGCAAGACGATGGATCAAATCTGAATTCGAAAAAATATCTTCCAATTGCAAGGACTGTTTGGAAGTCTTCTATCAAAAGGATCTTATCAAAAAGGGTGAAGGCGCCCGGATTGTAAAGGACGTTTGGGTAGTGAATGTGGTAGCTATCAAACGGGGCACCAAATACCCCAACCGCTTCATCATCATGAGCGGGGATATTGATTCACGGGTGAGCGACCCCAATAACTTTACTTCAGATTCACCGGGTGCCAATGACAATGCCAGCGGCATGGCCGGAACCCTAGAAGCGGCAAGGGTGCTTTCCCAATATTCGTTTGAGAGTAGTATCATTTTTGTTGGGCTTTCCGGGGAAGAACAGGGACTTTACGGTGGCAGGGGCTTGGCCGCACATGCCAAACAAAACAACTGGGACATTGTTGGGATTTTCAACAACGACATGATCGGCAACATCACCGGAGTGGATGGCGTGGTCAGCAATCGGGATTTTCGCATTTTCTCGGAACCTGTCCCCCCTACCGAAACCGAGGAAGAAAGACGCGCCAGACGTTTTTATGGCGGTGAGGTGGATGGTATCTCACGCCAATTGGCCCGATATGTATACAAAACCACCAAGACCTACATGCCCGAGATGAACCCCATGCTCATCTATCGTTTGGACCGTTTTGGACGTGGTGGACACCATAGACCCTTCAACGATGCCGGTTTTGCCGGGATACGTATCATGGAAGCCCATGAAAACTATACCCAACAGCATCAAGATATCCGTATGGAGGATGGTATCGCCTATGGCGATGTTTTAGAGCACGTGAATTTTGAATATGCCAAAAAATTGACCGCCGTAAATGCCATCAATTTGGCTTCCATAGCTTGGGCACCTCCCGCACCAACAACCGTTGAAATAGGAGGAATTGTGGAACCCGCTGCTAAATTGAAGTGGAGCAAGGTAGACGGCGCCGTGGGATACAAGATTTATTGGAGGGATACCACTTCCCCTACTTGGGACCACCACAGATACGTAGGAGATATTGATGAATATACCCTGAACGGTATCGTCATTGACAACTTTTTCTTTGGGGTGGCTGCTGTGGGCAAAGATGGACATGAAAGCCCCGTGGTTTTTCCAAACAAGGTTTTTAGATAAAATCAATAGCACGTCTGGTCCAAGTGCTTTTTAGAGAACGAATATGAAACAGTATTGTATAGTATCAGCATTTATTTTGGGGCTTTGTGCCTCATCCGCCCAAAATTTTACCCGTCAGGATACCTTAAGGGGAAGCATTACCCCAGAACGGGCATGGTGGGATTTAAATTACTACGACCTGAATGTAAAGGTTGAGCCCGAAAAGAAGTTCATCTCAGGACACAATGTGGTTCGCTACAAAGTGCTCAACGCCGCAAAAGTGTTGCAAATTGATTTGCAGGAACCTATGCAAGTAACATCCGTGACCCAAGAAGGTCTGCCTCTGGAAGTCCTTTCCGAAGGAAATGCACACTTCATCACCTTGAAGAAGGAGCAGGTTCCGGGCGAGTTCAATACCATTGACATCCATTTTTCCGGTTATCCCCGTGAAGCCGTAAGAGCCCCTTGGGACGGTGGTTTTTCCTGGAAAGAGGATACCAAGGGGAATCCTTTTGTGGCCACATCATGCCAAGGGTTGGGCGCCAGTGTATGGTGGCCCAACAAAGACCATATGTACGATGAGGTAGACAGCATGCGCATCCGTGCAACTGTCCCGAAAGATTTGATGGATATTTCCAACGGAAAACTGGAAGGCGTGGAAAATGATGGAGAGTTCAAGACCTATAACTGGTTCGTGGCCAATCCCATCAACAATTATGGAGTGAATGTGAACATTGGAAACTATGTTCATTTTGGCGAAAAATACGAGGGAGAAAAAGGTACTTTGGATGTGGATTATTATGTACTGCCCGAAAATTTGGAAAAAGCCAAAGAGCAATTCAAACAGACCCCAATGATGCTCAAGGCCTTTGAACATTGGTTTGGTCCATACCCTTTCTACGAAGATGGCTTCAAACTGGTGGAAGTACCCTATTTGGGGATGGAACACCAAAGTTCGGTCACTTACGGCAACCAATACGCCAATGGTTATTTGGGGCGTGACCTTTCGGGTTCCGGATGGGGCCTTAAGTTCGATTTTATCATCATCCATGAAGCGGGCCACGAGTGGTTTGCCAACAACATCACCTACAAGGACATCGCCGATATGTGGATCCATGAAGGTTTTACCGCCTATTCCGAAAACCTCTATCTGGATTACCATTATGGGTCCAAAGCCGCTTCGGAATATGTGGTGGGGACACGCAACAACATCCAAAACGACAGACCTATTATTGGTGCCTACGGGGTAAACCAAGCAGGTTCCGGGGATATGTACTACAAAGGAGCCAACATGCTCCATACCTTACGACAACTTATTGAGGACGACGAATTATGGCGCCAAATCTTAAGGGGTCTGAACAGCGAATTCTACCACAAAACCGTCACCACGCAGCAAATTGAGGACTACATCAGCGAAAAGACCAAAAAAGACCTGTCCGCTTTCTTCAACCAGTACCTGCGCACCACCATGATCCCTAAGTTTGAATACCAACAAAACGGCAGTTCCATAACCTATAGGTATGTGGATATTGTAGAAGATTTTGATATGCCCATTCGTGTATTTGTGGATGGTAACGAGCAATGGCTCTTCCCGAATTCAGAATGGAAAACCGAATCCCTCAAGGGGAACGAGTTGATTTTTGACCCTAATTTTTATATCGAAACCCAAAAAATCTAATGTGAACGAACTTCCCGAACATTATTTCCAAAACGATTCCGAATGGCGCGATTGGCTACACGAAAACCATGACAGCTCGGATGGTATCCATCTCATTTTATACAAGGTAGA
This sequence comes from Flagellimonas algicida, assembly GCF_049629585.1. Taxonomy (NCBI): domain Bacteria; kingdom Pseudomonadati; phylum Bacteroidota; class Flavobacteriia; order Flavobacteriales; family Flavobacteriaceae; genus Flagellimonas; species Flagellimonas algicida. Next base: position 1,261,116 of record NZ_JBMYIX010000001.1, read on the forward strand.
GCACCATATGGAAAGTATGCGATGGGAAGAAGCAGTAAGGGTTGCCCTCTGCTACGGGTGGATAGACAGCACGGTTAAAAGTCTGGGAGATGGCAAACGGAGACAATATTTCTGCCCTAGAAAACCCAAGAGTGTATGGAGCAAACTCAACAAAGAGCACATCAAAGATTTGAAATCCCAAAAATTGATGCACAAAAGTGGATTGGCCGCCATACAAATTGCCAAGGAGAATGGTTCTTGGACCGCATTGGACGATGTGGAGAATGGAGTAGTTCCCGAGGACCTTCAACAGGCATTTGACCAGAACAAGGAGGCACAAGAGAATTTTGAAAACTTCACCCATAGTCAGCGTAAAAGTTATCTGTACTGGCTCAATCAGGCCAAGCGGGAAGATACCCGACAGAAACGGATAGCTGAAATCGTGGGTATGTCGGCCCAAAACATCAAATATAGAACCCTAGGAAGATGAGACATAGCATCAAAACATTGGGAATATCCACATTGACCATACTTGCAATGGCCTGCATGGACAAAAATTCCAAACTGCGGGTGGACATGGCCATAACCAATGCCCAGGTCATCCATCTTGAAACCGGGGCCGTGGAGACTCAGGATATCTTTATTTCCGATGGGGAAATCCAAGCAATTCTGGGTGCAGGCACCAAGAACACCTTCGAGCCCGATACCCTTATAGACGCTACTGGAAAATTTGTACTTCCCGGTTTTTGGGACAACCATATACATCTTAGGGGAGGTGATTCGTTGGTAGCCAACAACAAGAACTTTTTAAAACTGTTCATTGCCAATGGGATTACCACCGTCCGCGACGCAGGTGGTGACCTCACGCCTTCCGTCATCCAATGGAAAAACCTGATTGCTTCCGAGGATTTGGTGGGACCTACCATTTATACTTCAGGCCCAAAGATTGATGGACTTAATGCCACATGGGCGGGTTCTCTTGAAGTGGAAACTGAAGAGGATGTTAAGAACGCCTTAGATTCCCTTCAGGAGCTGCAGATTGATTTCGTCAAACTTTATGATAGCCGGATTTCGGGGGAGAATTACCTCAGCGCAATCAAGGAAACCCAGAAAAGAGGTATGACCGTCTCGGGCCATATGCCCTTTACAGTTACGCTGAATGAAACCATGGAGGCAGGTATGGATGCCATTGAGCATCTCTATTATATCATGAAAGGTTGTGCCAGCAATGAGCTGCAGATAACCGAAAAGCTTAAATCCGGGGAAATGGGTTTTTGGGATGCTATGCCCGCACTACTACAAGCGTATTCAGACTCTACTGCGCAACAGACTTTTACCCTGTTGAAAGATCATAACGTCTTTGTGGTTCCTACACTACATATTGGAAAAACATTAAGCTATTTGGATGAGGTGGACCATTCCAACGACCCGTACTTGACCTATATGGGGCAAGGAATCATCCAAACCTATCAAGGTAGGATTGCACGGGCCATGAGTGCTTCGGAAGAAGTCAGAAATAACCGAAAGGAACTGGATACGTTTTTTGGCCAACTGGCCCAATCCCTTAATAATGCAGGTGTGAAACTCTTGGCGGGTTCGGACAGTGGTGCCTTTAACTCCTACACCTATCCAGGTATCTCACTCCACAAAGAATTGGAAGTCATGGTGCAGAATGGGATTTCACCTTTGGATGCTTTGCGTACATCAGCCTACAATGGTGCGCAGTTTTTGGATAAATCGGACAACTACGGCAGTGTTTCCAAAGGAAACGTATCGGATTTGGTGATTTTGGATGACAATCCTTTGGAAGATATTCGCAATACGCAACAAATTTATATGGTAGTTAAGGGAACCCAAGTGTTCTCCGAAACCCAGCTACAGAAACTATTGGACTCTGCCATCATGGATTGATGCATATTTCAATTTAAAAACCATACACAATGATCACTTCCACTCCAAAAATTACGGTAAGCTCAAAAATTTGGGGGCTTTTATTCCTATTTCTGCTTGCCATACCTATAAAAGCACAAGTCTTATTGGTCCCAGATCGGGTATTCGATGGTGAGGAAATGCATTCCAATTGGGTGGTGGCCGTCAATGGTAATCTAATTACCTATACTGGTCCAGAAAGTGGACTAAAGAAACCAAACTCCTATACCAAACACGAGCTAAAAGGGATGACCCTGATGCCAGGCCTCATCGAAGGGCATTCCCACCTGTTGTTGCATCCCTACAACGAAACGGATTGGAACGACCAAGTTTTAAAGGAATCCCCTGTGGAACGAGCCATCCGGGGTAGCGTCCATGCCGAAAAATCCTTGATGGCCGGGGTAACGACCATGCGTGATTTAGGCTCAGAAGGTGCGGGGTATACCGATGTCTATCTAAAAAAGTGTATCGATGACGGAATCATCCCCGGACCGCGATTGTTAGTGGCCGGACCTGCCATTGTGGCGACAGGGGCCTATGGCCCAAAAGGATTTCATGATGGGGTCAGCGTTCCCTTGGGTGCCGAACCTGTCAGTGGAAGAGATGAGGCCATCAAGGAAGTCAGGAATCAAATGGGGAATGGTGCGGATTTGATCAAAATTTATGCAGATTACCGTTGGAGCCCAGGTGCAACCTCGCAACCTACCTTTTTACAAGAAGAAATCGATGCCATGGTAGCCACCGCCACCACTGCAGGCAAATATGTTGTGGCCCATGCCAGCACCCCCGAAGGGATGCGCCGAGCCATCTTGGGTGGTGTGGAGACCATAGAACATGGAGATGGAGGCACCACGGAGATTTTCAAGCTGATGAAAGAAAAAAATGTGGCCCTCTGCCCTACCTTGGCTGCCGGCGATGCCATTGAACAGTACAAAGGATGGAAAAAAGGCAAAGAGGCTGATACAGACCGCATCGCAAAAAAGAAGCAATCCTTTGCCTTGGCCCTACAGTCTGGTGTGGACATTGTCTTTGGAGGTGACGTGGGTGTATTCTCCCATGGAGAAAACTATAGGGAACTTGTACTTATGGTCGAATATGGAATGCAGCCCCTCAAGGCTTTACAATCGGCGACCTCAGTGAATGCGAGGGTATTCCATCTGGAAAATCTGGGGAAGATCAAAAACAACTTTTTGGCCGACCTCATTGCCGTGGAAGGCAATCCCCTTACCCATATTGAACAGATGCAACATGTACGTTTCGTTATGAAAGATGGAGTGGTTTATAAAAACGAATAGCCCATTCAATTCAAATAGAGAGGGTTTCCCTGCGGTCTGGTTCCAGTTAACATCCTTTTAAGAATTCCACTTGGGGTTTTTGGTATCTTTAGGCGACTAATTGACCTTAAAAATGAAAAAGCCTCTTTTCCTATTGATGCTCTTCGCATCAATATCTCTTTTTGCCCAAGAATTTTCAATGGATTTGGTTCAAGATATGAAACCAAGAAACATAGGTCCGGCTGGAATGAGTGGTCGTGTTACCGCCATTGATGTAGTCCTTTCCAATCCGGACATCATGTATGTGGGAACCGCATCGGGCGGTTTGTGGAAATCCACCTCTGGTGGTATCCAATGGGAACCTATATTTGACCATGAGGTTACTGCCTCCATTGGTGCCGTTGCCATTCAACAATCCAACCCATCCGTAATTTGGGTCGGTACTGGGGAAGGAAACCCCAGAAACAGCTTGAATGGTGGATATGGTATCTATAAATCCTTGGATGGAGGCAAAAGCTGGAAATCCATGGGACTCGAAAAAACCCGTCACATCCACAGGGTCATCATAGACCCTACCAATCCTGATGTAGTCTATGTTGGGGCCATTGGCTCCCCTTGGGGCGAGCACCCTGAACGAGGTGTTTTCAAAACCACCGATGGTGGAAAGACGTGGGAAAAGATACTGTTCGTGAATAACAAAACAGGAGTGGCCGATTTGGTCATGGACCCCACCAATCCCAATAAATTGATGGCGGCCATGTGGGAACATAAACGTGACCCTTGGTTCTTCAAATCCGGTGGTGAAGGCAGTGGGCTGTACATGACCCACGATGGTGGCTCCACTTGGAAACAAATCACGGAAGATGACGGCCTGCCCAAGGGTGACCTGGGGCGTATTGGTATCGCCATAGCCCGAAACAAACCCAACGTGATCTACGCTCTGGTCGAGGCCCAAAAAAATGCCCTGTACAAGTCGGTCGACGGTGGGTTCAAATGGGAAAAAATCAACGACAAAAACGATATTGGCAACCGCCCTTTTTATTATTCCGAAATCTATGTGGATCCCCAGAACGAAAACCGGGTGTATTCCGTGTTCACTTACATCAATGTTTCAGAAGACGGGGGCAAAAACTTCTCCCAATTGATGCCAGCCTACGGTGTGAGCAATGGGGTGCATCCCGATCACCACGCCTGGTGGATACATCCTACCAACGGACAGTTTATGCTGGACGGTAATGACGGTGGGTTGAACATCACCAAAAATGGTGGCAAGACATGGCGATTCATTGGTAATCTGCCCGTGGCACAATTTTACCACATCAATGTGGACAACGAATATCCCTACAACGTGTACGGAGGAATGCAAGATAATGGCTCTTGGCGTGGCCCTGCCTATGTGTGGAGAGACCAAGGGATTCGGAACAGCTACTGGCAGGAAATTGCCTTTGGTGATGGTTTTGATGTCATCCCTGATAAAGATGACAGTCAATTTGGATATGCCATGAGCCAGCAAGGTTACGTGCGCCGTTACGATTGGAAAACAGGAAACGACTATACCGTCCGCCCAACCCACCCCGACCCCAAAGTGGAGCTTCGTTTCAACTGGAATGCGGCCATAGGCCAAGACCCTTTTGATACCAGCACCGTATATTTTGGAAGTCAGTTTGTCCATAAATCCACGGATAAAGGATTGACATGGGAGGTCATTTCATCAGACCTTACCACCAACGACCCAGAAAAGCAAAAACAAAGTGAAAGTGGGGGGCTTACCATGGATGCCACTGGTGCCGAGAATCACTGTACTATCATTGTCATAGAACCTTCGCCTGTGGAAAAAGATATGTTGTGGGCCGGTACGGATGATGGCCGGGTACACTTTACCCAAAATGGCGGTGCCACTTGGACCGATGTTACCAACAACATCAAAGGATTGCCAAAAGGCAGTTGGATTCCCCAAATCAAAGCCTCCCAAAACAATAAAGGTGAGGCCCTATTGGTCGCCAACGATTACCGAAGGTTCAACTATGCACCCTACGCCTACCGGACCAAGGACTATGGAAAAACCTGGACCCGTATCGTGGACCAAACTGATGTGGAGAGCTATACCTTGAGTATTTTGGAGGACCCGGAAAATTCCAATCTCCTGTTTTTGGGAACCGATGATGGTCTCTACATTTCATTGGATGCAGGTGCCAAATGGCAAAAATGGGACAAAGGATTCCCCACCGTTTCCACAAAAGATTTGGCCTATCATCCCAGAGAGCAGGATTTGATCATCGGTACCTTTGGAAGGGCCGCATGGGTTTTGGATGACATTAGACCTTTAAGGGCCTTGGCCAACAACTCATCGCTTTTACAGAAGGAAATTAGTTTGTTTAAAAGTCCTGATGCCTATTTAGCCGCCTACCAGCAACCCACCGGAAGCCGTTTTGGCGGGGATGCCCTGTACAATGCCGAAAACAGACCATCAGGAGCTATGATTACCTACTACATCAAAGATGTAGCGTCTAAGAAAGATGATGAAAAAGCTGATGAAACCAAGGACGAAGCCGCTGAAGAGGATACATCCAAAGAGAAAACCAAAGATTCCATCTTCTTTAATTTTTACGATGGCGATAGGCTCATCAGAACCTTAAAATACAAGACACCCAAAAAGGTCGGGTTCCATAGAATCTATTGGGAATTGGACGAGAAAGCCCCTGCTTCCCCATCAAGGACCATTGTAAAAAATCCGAGGGAGTCGGGCGGATTATCCGTTAAACCGGGGACCTATAAAGTGGTGGCCCACTATGGCGAGCAAAAAGATTCCACCTCAGTGACCGTAAAAACGGACCCAAGGTTGAATACCTCCATGGCTTCCATCAATGAGGTGTATGCCCTAGGCAAAAAATTGGAAGGCTTTACACAAACCGCCGCCGATGCCGTAAAACAATTGGTGGAGAACAAGAATTTGGCCAACAAATTCCAAAAAGAGCTCCAAGACTTGGATAAGGAAAAGTTCAAGGAGCATATTGAGGCCTCAAAGAACATTGTAAAAGAGATAGATTCCGTAGTTGCGCTGTACTTGGGCAAGGAGGACAAGCGCCAAGGCATTACCCGAAACCCAGAGCCATCAGTGGAACAAAGACTCAGCACGGCCAGTTATTATGTGAGCACCCGCCAGTCTGGAATCACGGAAACGGAAAAAAGATTGGTCCGCTTTGCGGAAGACGAGTTAAAGTCGGCCTTGGACAAGACCAATGCCTTCTTCAACGAAAAATGGAAACCATATCGAGAATCCATTGAAACCTTGGATACATCACCTTTTAAAGAAACAGAAACCTTTAGTTTAGATTAATGCAGCATAGAAAAAGAAAATTGTTATCGACCCTTTGGGTCGCGCTTACCGCTACCGTAGTATTGAATGCCCAAGAACCCGGAGAGGACAAATGGGGGGCTTGGTATATGTATTTTGGCACCAATAAGATTGCCGAACGCCTTAGCGTTCACACCGAGGCCCAATTCCGTTTTTATGAGACCACCAGCAATTTTAACCAGTTGTTGTTGCGTACCGGGCTGAATTACCATATCAACCCCAATGCCATTGCCACCATGGGGTATGGTTTTATCAAGACCGATGGTTCTTTTGATGAGCCCCTTGGCGGATTGGACGGCAGGGAGCACAGAATCTTTGAGCAGTTTATTCTGAAAAACAAGGTTTGGGAATTACTTTTTGAACACCGCTATCGTTTGGAACAACGCTTTTTGGAATTAGGGGACGCTACCGACACCCAGCACAGGGCACGCTACCGTATCCAGATGACCCTACCCCTCACCGATACTTTTTTCTTGAATTTTTATGATGAGTTGTTCATCAACCTACAGGATGACCTATTTGGACAAAACCGTTTGTATGGTGCCGTGGGTGTTCATATCACGGAAAATAGTAGCGTACAGGTGGGCTACCTCAGAAACCAGTTTGCCAATGCCGTTTATGATCGGTTACAGATAGGTTTCTTCTTTAATCCCGACTTAAGAAAAGTCTTTGCAAAAAAAGCCAAGGACGAAAGTTAAACATGTATGGCCCCTTTGAGGTAATGGTGAATGGGCCTATTTTATGTCTATCAACCTAAAAAAACATCATGGGGCTACAAAAAGTAACATTCAACAACAAGGAAGGACAGACTTTGGCGGGGCGCTTGGAGCTGCCCGTAGACCAACATCCCCATAACTTTGTGTTGTTTGCACATTGTTTCACTTGCACCAAGAATCTTTTGGCCGTTGCCCATATTAGCCGAGCATTGACCTCCAAAGGATTTGGGGTCCTCCGTTTTGATTTTACGGGCTTGGGAGAGAGTGAAGGGGATTTCGAAAACACCAATTTTTCTGGAAATGTTCAGGATTTGGTGGCTGCTTCGGACTACTTGAAAGGCAATTATAAAGCGCCTACCTTGATTATTGGCCATTCCCTCGGTGGCGCAGCTTCCCTATTTGCCGCTGCCGAAATTGCTTCCGTGAAAGCTGTCGCCACTGTGGGTGCGCCTTCCAGCCCTGCACACGTAAAGCATTTGTTGAGAAGTGAGCTCGATGAGATAACATCTACAGGCAAAGCCACCGTAAACCTAAGTGGAAGGGACTTTACCATCAAAAAACAGTTTTTGGACGATTTGGAGACCAAATCACTCACATCGACCGTTAAAAATCTTAGAAAAGCACTATTGATCCTGCATTCCCCCCAAGACCAGATTGTGGGGATACAAAATGCCGAGGAACTCTATGTTGCCGCCCATCATCCCAAGAGTTTTATTTCCTTGGACGGTGCCGACCATTTGTTGTCCAATAAAAACGACTCCATGTATGTAGGTGAAGTCATTGCGGGTTGGGCCACTCGATATGTGGACATAATACCCCAAGAGTCCTTAAAGACCCAACATCAAGTGGTGGCTAGTTTGGATGCGGAGGACGGATTTACCACATCCATGAAGGTTGGAAACCATTTTATGACGGCCGATGAGCCTATATCCTATGGAGGAAACGATTTTGGGCCATCACCCTACGAGTTGGTTTCCGCAGGACTTTCTGCCTGTACCGCCATGACCATTCAAATGTATGTGAAACGCAAAGGCTGGCCCCTTACCAATGTGGAAGTGCATACGTCCTATGAAAAAACCCATGCCGTGGATTGTGAAAACTGTGAAAATGAAGGGACAAAAATCGATACATTTTACCGGGAAATACAATTGACAGGTGATTTGGATGGGCAACAAAAGACCCGAATCCTGGAGATTGCCGATAAATGTCCCGTACACAAAACCCTGCACAGTAAAACGCAGGTGATAAACAAATTGATTTAAGTAGTGAGGAGATTATAGCCTCATGTGCCGGATATCAAAATAATCCAACTCCAGTTCAATTACGGCATTGTAGATATTGCGCAATGATTTTACATACTCCCTTTGATTGATATAGCCCTTTAGTTTGTTTTCCTTCAAACGGTGGTATCCTTTACAAAAAGACCTTTTCTTTTTGCAGTAGATCAAGAAGTTGATATAGTCCGTGGCTGTACTGACCAAAATGAGTTTGTTTGATGTTGAAATCCAATAGTACATCTATAACGGTCCCACCCATAAAATCGTATGCTTTCCTTTGGAAAACCATAAAGTGATTGATGGGAAAATTGTTGACACCTCCCTAAATAATGATTACCTTAGACTGAACCTAAAAATTCTTACTAATGAAAAAAATACCCGCAGTGGTAATTGGATTGGCCTTACTGGCCGTCTTTAGCTGCAAACAGGCTAAAAAAGAAGAAAACAAAACAGAATCCAAGCAGGCTTACAGCATTGTCGAAGATTCCACAAATGTCCGATTCACAGCCTATAAAACAACTGAAAAAAAGCCTGTAGGAGGTACATTCACCAAAATAGACCTTACTTATTCAGCCGGGGAAACTCCCATGGAAACGTTGGACGGGTTGGAATTTTCCATTCCGGTGAGCAGCCTTTTCACCAATGACACCACCAATACCAGGGACCCAAAAATAATACACTTCTTTTTTGATGTAATGGCAGAGACCCAATCCATCAAGGGAACTTTTTCTTTTGACAACGACAAGAAATGTTCGGTAAACCTTACCATGAATGGCGTTTCCACAAATCTCCCCATGGACTATGAGATCCTTGATAGTGGCCAAGTCAATTTCAATGGTGTTATGGACCTTAAAAACTGGAATGCCTTGGAAGCCTTGGCATCTTTGAACAAAGCTTGTGAAGCATTGCATACCGGACCTGATGGAGTAAGCAAAACCTGGGAAGATGTGGCTATCAATGCCTCTGTATTCTTAAGTAAAATGTAATTCCTCCCAGCCATACTATAGTAAAGAGGCTGCCTAGGTGGCCTCTTTTGGGTTAGGCGGAGAAAAATCCATATATCCTTCTAATCATGAAACAAGAATATCAGCTTGTGGACAATGCGGAAGCCAAACAATTTGAGTTTGATTTGGGCGACGCCATTGCCAAAATAGAATACATCCGCGCCAAGGAAAAAATCTATCTTACCCATACCGAAGTTCCGGAATCCTATGAAGGAAAGGGTATTGGTTCCCAATTGATCCGGAAAACCTTGGAACATATCAAAGCCCATGACCTCACCCTAATTCCCCTTTGTCCGTTTGTTGCCCTGTACCTCAGCAGGCATCCAGAATGGAAATCACTGGTCCTAAAGGGGATAAATATCGGATAGACCATTAATATTGACATTCCACCGCGAATCCATAATGGGAAAGGCTTTTTTTATATCTTTAGCTGACCCGCTATGGACTTAGACAACCTCATACAAAGATTCCAGAAAAAAGATACGGTAGCTTTTGAGGCTTTGTATGACATGTACGCGGAAAACATTTGTGGGGTGATCAATGTGATCCTCAAAGACCCTGAACGCTCCCAAGAGCTTTGTCAGGATGTTTTTGTGAAAATCTGGAGCAAATCGGACCAATATGACACTTCCAAAGGTCGTTTCTTTACCTGGATATTAAACATTGCCCGCAATGCCGCCATCGATGAACTGCGTTCGAAGAGCCATAAAAACCAAAAGAAAAACCTCCCTGTGGATTCTCTCGTAGGTATTTATGAAAACAGTGAAGATCTTAATGGCAAAATAGATACTATAGGACTACAATCCCTATTAAAGGGACTTAAGGATAAATGCATTCTTTTGATTGACCTGCTCTACTTTAAGGGGTTTACACAAAAAGAGGCCGCAAAAGAACTAAAGACACCAATAGGAACCATAAAAACACGGATCAGAAGTTGTATTTCCGAAATTCGGAAAAATATGGCATAGTAACATGGATGTGAAAGCGTACATAGCATCAGGAATTTTGGAACTCTACGTAGCAGGAGCATTGAGCCCCGAGGAGAACTTGGAGGTACAACACTACGCCCTACAATACCCTGAGGTGAAGTCAGAGATTGAAGCTATCGAGAAGTCCATTCTAGAGCTTACCCGGACAACCTCGCCCAAACTATCCAAAGACAGCTTTAAAACAGTCCGTGCCCAATTGGACGATGTCATCCAATTCAAACCTGAAGCTTCGGAAAGGAAAACTCCCTGGGGCAATTATATGGGCTGGGCAGCTTCCATATTACTTGCAGTTGGCCTTATTGGTGTATATCTACAGAACAATCAGCTTAAAACCGAGATAGAGATCACCAATCAGGAAAAGGAGAATCTGGAACAAATTCTATCCACCACCCAGGAAAAGGTTATTGATAAGGAAGCGCTTTTACAACAACTTCGGGCTAAAAATATTACCGTAGTGGCGTTGGGCGGACAGGCTGTATCTCCAGATTCATATGCCAAGGCCTATTGGAACCGGGAAGAGAGCAAGGTTATCATTGATGCCCAAGGACTTCCTGAACCCCCACCGGGCTATGCCTATCAAGTTTGGTCCTTGAAACTGACCCCGCTTACCCCCACCAGCATTGGCCTTCTTGAAGATTTTGCCACGGATGAGAGTAAATTGTTCGCGCTGTCCAATCCCAATGAATCCGAAGCTTTTGGCATTACCTTGGAGCCTGAAGGCGGTAGCGAAACCCCTACTTTGGAACAACTTTACACCTTGGGTGCTGTAGGCCCTTAAATTCATTTCCGATACTTTTTACGTAACCAGTTACTTATTTTTTATATATTTACGTAACCAGTTACATTTTTATAATGGCCAATGACTTTCTCCAAGAAATAGCACATTTAGGTTTTACCGCCCGTATAAAACGGTTGAACGAGAAAATTGTATCCAGCACCTTGGACCACTATTCCCGATTGGGATTGCCCATTGAACCCAATTGGCACGTTGTCTTTTTAATGCTGAAAGAAAACGGAAAACTCACGGTTACCGAAATGGCCAGTACCTTGGGGTTTTCCCATCCTGCCATCATTAAGATTGTCAAAAAAATGAAGGGCCAAGGGTATCTGGAAAGCCAAAAGGACTCCCAAGATGGACGGAAAACCTTTATCTATCTTTCCCGAAAGGGAGAGCGGGCATTAAGCTCCCTTGAGGCGGAGTGGCATCGCATCCAAAAAGTGTTACAGGAATTTGTAAACCCTGATTTTTTGGAGGGATTGCGCCAACTGGAACAGGAATTCGATTCCAAAGGATTCCAGGAACGTTATCAAGAACGTTTTGGTCACAAAGGCTTTTACATCCGCACAGCAAAACCCTCTGAATTTGATGCCATAGGAAAATTGATGGTGGATGTTTATTCGGGTCTAGAAGGGTTCCCCAAAGCAAACGAACAGCCCAAATACTATGAAACCTTGGCCAACATAGGTGATTTTACCCAAAAACCCGGTGTGGAACTTCTGGCTGCTGTTTCCCCCAACGAGAAGGTTTTGGGGGCAGTCCTTTATTTTGAACATATGGAACATTATGGTGCCGAGGGTATTGCGAAACAAGAAAAAAATGCGTCTGGATTCCGCTTATTGGCCGTTGACCCGGCAACCAGAGGAATGGGAATAGGGAAAGCCTTAAGCGAAGCCTGTATTGAAAGGGCCAAAAATCGAGGACATCTCAATGTCATCATACACAGCACTTCGTTCATGAAAGTGGCCTGGAGAATGTATGAAAAGTTGGGGTTTGTTGCTTCTCCCGATTTGGATTTTAAACAAGGGAAACTCCAAGTGTATGGATTTCGCTTGCCTTTAGCGTAAGTCTGGTTTATAATACTGAAAGGCGTTCTGGAAATTCCAGAACGCCTTTCAGAGCATTGGTCAGTGTTAAAAATCACCCTATAGTTTTACACCTACCCCGAATCCAAATATCCATGGGTTGATATCCACATCGGCCACCACAGTAGCTCCCAATGCGGTAGTGGCATTAACGGTGGCATCTGTATTCAGAAACAGTTTTTTCACATCCACATTCAAAAACCATTTATCATTGAGCATAAAGTCGAATCCTCCTTGCAATGCATACCCCACGGCGGTATCGTAATCCACATCATCGGCCACAGGGCCCTCATCTACTCCATAAAAGAGGGTAAGGTTCAATCCAGCTCCCAAATAGGGTACAAAATCACCTCCGGTAAAATGGTACTGGCCGGTCAAGGTTGGAGGAAGTAACCACACATGTCCCAAATCAATATCCCCAGCTAGGGTCCCAACGGCTTCCACATCATGTTTCGTGGTGGCCAAAATCAATTCCAAAGACCAATTCTCATCGAAAAAGTAAGAGATGTCCAACTCTGGTACAAACGCAGTGGAAATGGATGCATCCCCTCCAATGGCTTCTATATCCGCACTTTCATCCGGCGTCACCACAATTCCCCGAAGTCGGAACTGCCAAGGACTGCCGCCGTCACCCGACGAAGCATCCTGAGCTATCCCCATGTTGATGAATCCCATTAACGCCATCGCTGCAAAAAGTACTGTTCTTCTCATTTTTTTGAATTTTAAGATGAGACAAAGCTACAATGCGATATATGCAGGAAATATGACGTTTATCATTGGATAATAAACGTTCATGCCATCCCTTGAATGACATACAACTGAATAAAAATTATGGCTATCCAAAAACCGAAATGGCACCTTAAAACCACTTTTTTCGTTTAAAGATGAGTATGGAAATGAGGGTAACGACCAGCATGAGACCCAAAAGAATAAAATAGCCGTACGGCCATTTAAGCTCTGGAATGTTCTCAAAATTCATCCCATAGATGCCCGCCAAAAAAGTCAGGGGAATGAATATTACCGAGAAGATGGTCAACGTCTTCATCACCTCATTGAGGCGATGGCCCTGAATACTGAAAAATAAGTTGATTTGACTTTCCAACTCTTGGGTATCAGAATCAACATCATTGGCCAAGCCGTTGATCTGTTCTCTGAGTTCACTAAAATATTTGGTATGGAACCCTTTTACCTCTACCCTTTCCAGTCGGGTCACAATATCCCTTAGACCATGTGATGCTTTCCGAAAGTGTTGGATCATGGCCTTTTTTTGTTCCACTTCGAACATAAACTCCGGTGTGGGTTCCATTTTGGTGGCACGATCCAGCATGTTTTCCATCAAAACCATTTCCTCATACTTTTCCTTGTAGTTGGAAATCAAGGTTTCCAGGATAAAAAACAGAAGGTAATCGGCCTTCTTTTTTCGTATGATTCCCTTATTATCGAATATTCTTGCCCGTATCCAATCAAAATGATCCCCCCATTTTTCCTGTATGCACCATACAAAATCCTTGGCCACGACAAAAAACATCTGTTCCGACTCCAAGTTTTGATCTTCGGTCTTTATGATTCGGGCAGCAATAAAAAGCTGTTCTTCCAGCTCTATCACCTTATTGCCAAAGTTCTGGTTGAGCAGCAACCTGAGAAGGAAATCGTCCAATTCATTATGGAGTACCATCTTCCTAAACTCTTCCGTGTAGCCCAGACCATACGTGTTCACCCAAGTAATGCTCTTGTCATTTTTGGACAGTTGCGCATCTTCATCCATGGAAAATTTCCGATTGTAGTAATCCTCAAGGGAATAGTTGATGACCCAGGTATTATTTTCGAAATCTGTAACCATTATAGTAAAAGTAAAACGGGTTATTCGTAGTTTAGAGCAATAAGTTAACCCAAATTTAGCAAGATTGGATCATGGTGGGCGTAATGTCTTTTAAAACCGAAATTTTAGTCACGGGAATTTTACTGGTTGTTGTATTTGTTTTGAACTCTTTGACCAAAAGGGCCATACGGAGATTTGGCAGGACCAGTGCCATTGATATGAACAATAGAAAAATCATCTTCTATCTCAGCAATCTTTTCTTTTATGGATTTGCCCTTGTTGGAATTTCGCTGATATGGGGGATGAATTTGAAGGATTTCTCCCTTTTCCTTTCCTCAACCTTGGCCATATTGGGTGTAGGTTTTGTGGCGCAATGGTCCATCCTTTCCAATTTAACGGCCAGTGTGATCCTATTTTTTAGCCATCCCTTGCGTTTGGGGGACAGGATCAGGGTATTGGACAAGGATTTTGATTGGACCGGAAAGGTAGAGGATATCAGCGGTTTTTACCTTTTTATGCGTACAGATGATGGCCGAAGGATAACCATCCCTACCAATTTGGTCATACAAAAAGGTATTGAAATCCTTAAGAACGAGGAGGAAGATACCGATGAGGAAGAATTCATTGAAAATTGATAGGATGCGCCATAAAAGATTCATGACGCATCCAAACAACAACCAAATAGCAACCCAAAAACCACTACTTTACCTTCAATTCCCTGCCTATAAGCTCAATATTTGATGTTCCTTTACCGGGCCCAATTCATAAATGGCCCCCGTTAGTTCCTGCTTCAGTTCCTGGACCTTTTTATATTCACCATTGGCCTTATAGACTTCAGCTGCTTGACTGAGCGTGGACGGTTCATAGGTTTTCCCTTCAATATGGGTCTTTACCAATTGCAGAGCCTTTTTCTTTTCTCCCTTTTTCAGATAGCTATAGGCCAAAAGTCCATAGGTTTCCGGGGTAGGTCTATTCCCTACTTCCCGTTTTGCCAATGTAAGGGCCCTTTCCGTAACGTCCATGGCAATAAGAAAATCCACATTGTGGGCATTGTACATCTCTCCATAATCCATATTCCCCACCTTTTTATGGAAGTTGTCCAAGGCTTGTAATTTTAAGGACTCATTATCCATAAATTCTGCAATCTCAGCTTTGAGCAAATCATATTCCGGCGACTGATGCTTTTGAATGATACTATCCATGATGCGCAAGGCCTCCTCTCCATTTCGTTCATGGGAATATACGATCCAGGCGATCCCTTTTTTGGCATAGGCGTTTTGGGGGTCCATTTCCAATGTTTTTAAATACAACCTGTACGAATCCTCTATACGGCCTGCGTGTCCATAAAAATCGGCCAAATTGGTGGTGGACCATAGTAAAAGGCCCCTGTTGTTGGACATTCTCGCCCTATCATAAGCCTTTTCCATAAACCTAATGGCGGTGTCCAAATCGCCCTTATGATCATTCCATTTGGCCAACCGGATCAGGTATCCAAAATCTGACATGTTCCGGATGCTGTCCAAATACATATGCGCCTTTTCGTAATTCCCCAGTTCCATTTGCACATCGAACAAGAGAGCCTGCGTGGCATTGACCCCGCTTCCTTGCTTTCGCGCTGCTTGGGCCAGTTCCAAAGCTTCCTTGAATCTATGCTGTGAGATATAATTTCTCGCCAAAGCCCTCATATACCCTGCTTTTCCCAACGCGGCAGCCTCCAATGCCTTTTCCAATGAGCGTTCTGCCATCTTTAGGTATTTGATATCCCCGGTCCCCTGAAAGAACCGGTTGTATTCACTGGCCACATTGGCCAGTCCCATCATTTGCAAACTATCCTGTTTTATTTTGGAGTCCCAAAGCTGAAAATATTTTGAAGTGGTTTTCACAGGTGTGGAGGCCAAATAGTGGTCATAGTCCTTCTTATTGGTCTTAAATACCTTTTCTTCTTTCTTGCACGAGAACAATAGTACCGTGATCAAAAGGAAGAGTTTAATTTTTGTTGCTTCCATAATCTTGTTGTTGTTTTTATAAAAAGGGAGAGGACGAATCCTCTCCCCCATTCCCTTTCATAGCGATTACTCGGGATTTCCCAAGTAAGGGAAACTTGTTGAAATATCTGCTGTAAGGGCAACCCCGTCAGAAGTCAACCTAGGCAGGTCCGCCATTCCATCATCATCCAAATCCTGACCACTGAAACGATCTCCTTCCATCCCTCCAAAGAAAAGAATAAGGGACACATCTATGATATCATCATTAGGATGTCTGCCTGTCAAGGCCACCTCATCTCCATCCGGCACGAGAATGCGGCCATCATTATCAAAATCGGTTCCCGGATTAAAGTAGGTTGTGGGCAAATCCGGGGCCACTTCCAGAACATCTGCCGCCAAAACGGTGGTCAGGGTAGCGGCATCCAACCCCAAAATATTGTTCTCATAATCTACATCAGCAGGGTCCAGTCCCAACTTTATGGCATACACATCATGGTATTGTTCCAACCTTGCTTGAAAACCGGCCTGAAAAGCCGTGGACATTTCCGAAGGAATTGTGGTATTGTGTGCATCTTTTACACTGGGTTCCCCTTCCATATCAAAACTTAAGGTGGTATTGATACCGGGGCGCCCTATGTGGTCCACTTGGGCATAGGTCCCTGAAAAATCGGCTCCCATCATATCATCGTCATCATTCATCATCATATCGTCATCCATTCCCATCTGATATGGGGCCTCATCATCATTACTGCATCCAATGACCAATCCTAAGGTCAATATCAGCGCTGCGAAATATATTGCTTGTCTTCGTATCATGTTTTTTAATGCTTTAAGTTGCTTATTGTTTTCTATTTGTGGTCACCCAAGTTTTATATACCGTGAGTCCCAAGGCATTGGTGGCCGTAGGGGCTCCCAGCATGGCGTTGGGGATTTCCACAATTATGGAAAGGGTATTGGCACCATCAAAGGTGTCCGCTGCCTCTTCTGGCGGAAGAAATCCACCAGGGGCCGATTCCATCTCAGGGGAAATGACCGCATTGAATTGGAAGAAATCAAAAAAGAAGGGGTCCTGTCTCGGTCCTGCAAATAATGAAACCCCATTGGCGGTTTCCACAATGGGCGTTGCTCCGGAAATTTCCACATCACCAAGGGGAGAGTCCGTTAATACTTGACTGTTCAATCCTGTTTGTGATGGCGTTGCCGGTCCAAAGAAATACATTCTACCATCCCTGGCAATGGCTTGGATCACTTGGTCTTCTACCAAATCCCCATCCAAATCTATATTGATTTCGGTAAGTACATCCTCATCAAAGGTGCCATACGCCAATTCGGGCAACACATTGGATTGGACGTCCACTACGAAAACCGTATTATCCGAACCTTCACTGGGTTCAAAGGCGTAAAAATCGGCAATATCCGAAGTGGTACCAGCGGTCGAAGGTGCATCAATATGGTCTGCGGACACCAGAACAATTGCCGATGCGACCAAAGCACCTAAGCCTATTACATACTTTGTTGTTTTTTTCATGTCATTTGTTTTTAAAGTTTCCTACACCCCTACCTACGCAACTTGTTCTGGAGCGGTTTGGTCCTTAAATGTTAAAAAAAACTTAATGGATTTTTAATGTGAGCTAGGCCTATTGTTCATGATAAAGTCCCATAATTGTTTTACTTTGGTCTGTAAATAATCACCCAATGAACCCTTCTGCTTCTGGATGGATCAAGAAGTTTGGCCACCTTGTTACCAAAGAGGCCACTTTTTTTCAAGACTTTGATAGCCTGTACCATGAACTCAAAAGAAGCGGTTTTGTCTATGGGGTACATCTGGACATTCCGCCCTTTATTGAAGCGGAGCATACCCTTAGTGAAGACGAAATAGCCAAGATCAATCTGCTCACTGCACTCTATTTTACCTTTCAATTTGAAAAAGGAAAGGCCCGTTTTGATCATTTTGTCAATACTGTTTTTGAATACTATCAGTCCTTGGAGGTGGCCCACATCTCCTTTCTGAGCAAAATATTGAGTGGAAAACATACCGAGGCCCAATTGGAGAAATTGATTGATTCCCGGATTTATTTGGGCGGCAATGCATTTAACCGGGCTTTGGGCAGTAGCTTGACCAATTCGCTGCTTTATGTGGATGTGCTCATCTTTAAAAACTATTTACAGTCCCGGGAGTCTTTCAAGGAACATGCCCAACTTTTGGAGTACGTGACCATCAACATTGCCTACCATACCCTAAACTCCAAAGAGGCCAAAAAGAATGATGACAAACTCATTCAACTTTTGGATGCTTCCCTCACCTATGTGAACCTCGATGAAGCAAAATTTGATGGTACCTATCTAGAACTTTTAGATCAAAATTTTTCCTCTTTTGAAAAGGATTATTTTTTGGATATGGCCTGTCTGACCATATGGGAAGATAAGTCGATTGACTACACCGAATCCGATTATATTTTTGGTCTTGGAACCCATCTTGGAAAGTCAAAAAAAGAGGTGGAAACCACCCTCGAATATGTGCAAAAATTCTTTGAGGAAAACAAGGAAAAAATTGCCTATTTGAACGACAAGAATTTGGCCCTTCAATTCTATGATGGCATGTCCAAAAATGTGAGTAAACTTATTTTGAGAAATAGCAAAAGACTCAAAAAAGAACTCCAGGAAAGTAGGGAATTAATGTCGCTTTTGTCCAAATCAACCGTGAAGGATTTAACGGAAGATGAGAAGAAAAAAGTGCAGAACCAACTCATCGACATTTTTAAAAGTATCCCATCCTTGGCCATTTTTATGTTGCCTGGAGGAGCGGTTCTTTTGCCTATTTTTATCAAGCTTATCCCAAAGTTGCTTCCCTCCGCTTTTGACGATAACCGCATAGAGGAAAATTGACCATTTTAGCTTAAAAAAGCCACTATAAAGAAAACTTATAGTGACTTTTAAATTAAATCAATTATTTGATAGTCAGTTGTTTTTAATCATTTATTCCAACCATAACTTAAAGTCCCTTACACGCTCCCTACTTACAATGATTTCTTGCCCATTGAAGTGGTTTAACTTGAGTTGAAGCCTGGAATTTGTATATGAAATGATGTCTTTTATATGGTTGATGTTCACATAAAATTTACGGCTTACCCGGAAGAAAATCTTTGGGGACAACTCCTCCTCCAACTGTTCCAAAGTTGTGTCCAACAAATAATTTCTACCCTCTGAAGTCGCGGCATACGTTCCTTTGTTCTCACTGTAAAAACATTCCACATCTTCCGCATTTATGATTTTGAGATGCTGCCCTACCTTGACCGTAAACCGCTTTTTGTATTCGCGTTCCAAAGGGTCTGCCAACAGCTTTTTTATGTCGTCAAAATCGACCGAAATTTTATGTTGGTTCGGTTTAAAATCACGGTACTTTTTCACCGCTCTTTCCAGCTCTTCATCATCGATGGGTTTCAACAAATAATCTATGCTGTTCAACTTGAAAGCCTGTAGTGCATATTCATCAAAAGCCGTGGTAAAAATGATGGCGCTTTTCACTTCGACCACATCAAAAATTTCAAAGGATAATCCATCGGATAATTGGATGTCCAAAAAAATAAGATCGGGGTGCGGATGGTTTTGAAACCAGTCAATGGATTCTTCAACGGAATGCAACATGGTGGAGACCTCTACTTCCAAATCGGACAATAAGCGACCCAATCTTCTGGCCGCTGGTTTTTCATCTTCAATGATGATCACATTCATTTCTTACAGGTATTTGTCCATTTCCCTTTTGTCCTTTTCGATGAACTTTTGGATTTGGCGTTCCTCCCAATTTTTTCCAAACAATGGGTTAAAACCAAAAACCTTGGCCGCATGAAAGGCCAACCCTATCCCCCAACCAAAAAGGGTCACAAAATGGGGCCATGTCCAAAAAGTGTCGGCATTGATATAAATGCTTATCAATATAAAGGCATTAATGACCAAGTACACCATCAGGTGAATATAAAACGACTTGATTTCCTCTACGCGTTTCTTGGCCCTAGTAAATTTTTCTTGCTCAAAATTTTCCATGATCATCTCCATTTTGTGGTTTCATCCTCTTCTTCTTTCATAAACTCCCTTATCTTCTTTTCTTCCCATCCTTTCCCAAAAAAGGGATTCAGGTTGAAGGTTCCAATGGCATGGAACATGACTCCTACGCCCCACCCAAAAGCGGCCCATAAAAACCACATATAGCTGAACCCGTTGGTAAGATAGTTGATCAAGGCCAATACCGTCATGACCATGATGTAGGACCATACATGGGCATAAAACTTTTTAAGCTCGCCAACCCGTTCCTTGGCCCTCATGTACTTGCTTTCCCTGTCCAAATTTTCCATACTATAGACTTTTTGGCTACTGCTAAATATAAACATTGTTAAAATTCTTTTCGCTCCATGAACTCTTTGATCTTGCGTTCTTCCCATCCCCTTCCCAAAAGAGGGTTGTAGCCTTGTGCACAGAACCACATTCCCAGAAGACCTATGCCCCATCCCACCGCCGGAAAAATAATCCAAGGGTAACTGGTTGTTCTATAATTGAGGTAGGCCAAAATCGGGATTACGATGCAATAGGCCAATAAACTGGCATAAAAAGACTTTAGCTTTTCCACTTTCTCTTTGGCCCTATCGTATTTTTTGTTCGAATCTTCCATAACGGTTCGTTTTTATGATTTAGTGATTATGTATGCTCCAAAATTCATCATTTACCGAAAGTGAGGGAAAAATAGATTCGTGAACCGTCAATTATCGTGGATGAGTTGTTGGGAGGTTTTGCTATAATCTGACATCCGACTTCTGACATCTGAGCTAAAAAGGATTAAAACTCATCCTTATCCATAAGTTCCTGGATTTTTTGTTCTTCCCAACGTTTGCCCCACAGTGGGTTGTAACCAAAAGCTTCCATCCCATGCATGACCACACCAAATCCCCAACCCAAGGTGGGAAAAAAGGCCCAAAGAAAGTCTGTGGTCCTTAAATTGATCCACCACAAAAATGGAATCACCATACAATACGTAATCAAGTTGCTGTAAAAGTCCTTTATGGCCTTCACCTGTTCTTTGGCTTTGGCGTATCGTTTTTGCGCTATATAATCTTTTTGGGTTTCCACAACGGTCAGTTTTTGGGTGAGTATGGGCAATGACACCCTAAACTCTACATCCGTTTTTTGGATGACCACCTCGCGGTCCGTTAAAATGTTATAGCGTTGCTTAATGTTCTGCAGGCCCACCCCACTGCTCTTTTTCACTACCTGTTTTTCTTGGAGATTGTTGCTTACCACCAACATTCCACCTTCCTCGAACACTTTTATGTGCAATGGTCTGGAAGCGGTCACCACGTTGTGTTTTACTGCATTTTCCAAAAGCAATTGCAAGGAAAGGGGAACTATTCTGGCTTCGGGTTGGGTGCAACTTTCCGGAATTTCAAAAACAATACTGTCCTCAAATCGCATTTTTAACAGCCGCACATAGGTTCGGGCAAAATTGAGCTCCTCATCCACCGTGACCAAGTCCTTATTCTTTTGTTCCAATACGTATCTGTATACCTTGGAAAGCGAAGTGGTGAACTTTTGTGCTTGATCGGGGTCTTCTTCAATGAGACTGGTGAGTACATTGAGGCTGTTGAAGAGAAAATGGGGATCCAATTGATTCTTAAGGGCATCAAATCTTGCCGAAGCGGTCCCGGCGATGATCTTTTGCTCCTTTACCCGCTTTTCTTGCCAATTCTTGTAAAAATATGCCGCATAGAAAAACACAGACACTACCACGGTTATTAAAAGTGCCACGATGTAGAACATAGGGTCTTCCCCTTTCACAAAAGTTTCCCATGTTTCTCCCTCAAAACCCAAGTTAATTACAATGCGTATCCAAAAGATACCCAAAAGGGTAAGCACAACCCCTCCAATGCCACTAATGAATATGCGATAATTTGCAAACCTTTTCCATTGCACCCGATGGTTGATGTAATCGTAGTACAGACTATTAATGAAGGTGAGCACGATGGAGTACAGCACATAGTGACCCACTTCACCTATTAAATCCTTGCCAAACACCACTTCCCGGCCCAAGAGTGCCTCTACGCTTATGAAGATTAGCGCTATCAACAGCCCCAATCCTATTGCGGTAAGCAACAATTTGCCAATGTATCGGAATGTTTTTTCCATGATTGCTAATCGGGTTGGTGGATGAATACGCTTGACCATCCCACCTTATGATGATTAAAATTAACAAAAACCATAGGTTTATTCAGAAGGCTGGCCCAATCACCTTCCAAATTAGGCAAAGTGAGAAAAAAGACCGTCCGTTTTTTGATTGATGTCCCAAAATTGCAGGTTTCTTGAAAACACAGAAAAAATGAATTACCGAACTGTGGTTTTTCCCTGATGGATCGTATGAATAAAAAAAGCCCGATGATAAAAATCATCGGGCTTCTAAATGCAATCAAAAAAATTATTTTGCGGAATAGTCCTTGTAGATAGCCTCTTCAAAAGCTTTCCAATGGGCGTCCGTCATCCTTCCTGGTGTGAAAAGACAGATACCCGCAGCTCCATTCTCCATGGACACTTTAATGGCCTCCCCGATTTCCCCGGGCAACAAACCGTGATTTTCAGGATCCTTTTCATCGCCTTTCTTTTCTGGTTTTGGACAGATGAACAATCCACTGTACACAGGAGCTCCATCCTTTGCCGTGGCGACCTCTTCGGCAACCATTTCCCCGACCCATTGGGGACCTTCCAAATAAAAGTCGTTGTAGTTCATGGGATATATGGCATCCAAGTCCCATTTGCCCCAATCCTGTCTTACCAATTTCTTGGCGATGGATGGACCAGGGAAAACCGCCCCATTGATCTTCTTGTTTTTAGAATGTACCACTTCGGTCAAACGGTTGACCATATTGGTGATCAAATCATATCGGAATTGTTTCCATTCCATCACCTGTGAAGGGTCTTCCGCCTCTAGAATATCGATACCTGTTTTGTCTTTAAAAGCCGAAGTACAGTCGTCACAGTAGCAATAATCAAACTGTGGGAACTCACGATCCATGACCAGTCCGTATTTGTCCCAAAGGCCACGGGCCAATATCACGTCGGGAAAACGGATGTAATCCAAATGAATGCCATCCACATGCTCAACCTCTGCCACGCTTCCGTATAGATCGGCCAAGAAGTTGTACACCCCTTCCTTGCTGGGACATAAAAAGGTATAGTGCGAAACATAGGCAGGCTTATCAAAAGCCGATTCACCTTTCCCATTTACGGCATACCACTCTTCTTTCAACTTGGGGTTTTTTCCCTGTACCATGGTAGGAATCCATGTATGGAACTCCATACCGGCCTCTTTAACGAGCTTCCCTACCCTTTTGTACGTTTCCGGGTCGTGTCCGCCATTGTACATAAGCCCATCGATGCCCTTTGCCTTGAGGTCGGCAAACTTTGCGGTTAATTCTTCATCCGTGGCTTCACCAGGCCCATAGTCCCAAGCATAAACAGGAATTTTCGTCTTTTCGGTAGACGTTTCCTCCGCTTTTTTATCCTTACATGCTACGATTGAGATGGCCAAGGCCATCAGCATTAAAAATTTCTGCATTTCTTGTTTTTGTTTAGTTGGCATGAAATTAATCAAACTTCTTTGTTGAACCTATTATTCTTAGCCCAACGACATATCCTACGGCATGAATATCAAATTGCAAAAATCCCGAAGCGTTCTATCCACTTCATGGACACTTTGGAATCATTTTTATTTCTGGAAGTCAATTCAAAACAGGGTTTCATAAACTCAACTCCCTCATCCGTCAAAAGTCATGGTCAAGTACAGAAAAAAAGAGCTAATATTTCCCTATCATATTAATTATAAACAAACTACCAATGAAAAAAGTGATAGGAATCATACTGTTCATTGCCTTAGGACTGGGAAATGTTCAAAACGCAAAAGCACAACTGGGAAAATTGGGCAAGAAAGTGTCCAACAAAGCAAAAACCGAAGAACGGAAGCTTAAAAAAAGTGTTAGCAATATTGAAAAAACGGGTAAGCTTCCAAAATCAGGTGAAAACCGAACCACTCCAAAGTCATCACCCAATCCCACATCCACAAACCCAAAACAGGCAGAAATTGGGATTGGAATCGAGGATGGTTGTAAGGGAACCGATTATTATTTTAAAATGGCCCGCAAGGATTTGGCCAAAATCATGGAACCAGAAAGTGATGACGAGAACCTTTCAGTCTTTGAGATGGAAACCGTGCTAAAACGGGTGGAAGACAATTATCTGAAAAAAATCCATGACAGAGATCCAAATTGCAATACCTCTAAATTGGAAAGCGAAATTGCTGAAGCAGAAAAACTGATCAACACAAAAAAAGGAGGCTCTTCATTTTTACCTGAAGGCACTTATGCTGCAACCGGGGTATGGGAGAGTTTGGAGTTTGGCAATGTTGTGCATGGAAGATACTCAAATGAGCAAGAAATTGAAATAAAAGGCTATCTGGGCGACCTAAAAGGCGCTCTAAAGTACAAATCCACAGGAGAAACCCCAGAAAATGTGGGTGTTGAAATAGAAGGTTTGGGAATAGGCGCCATTGTTCCGCAAAAAGATGAATCTGGCAATATTGAATACTACCAACTGGCCATTTTTCAAGAAAAAACACTCATGGCCATGGTATTCTTCAGTAACGCCAAAAGTCGTGATGCCCTGGAAAAAATCATGGAGCAACGCTCCAAGGAGAAAGTGGAAAAAGCCAACTTGGAACCCTTCATCAAAAATAATTTGGGAAAAGTTCTAGTCTCAACGGAAGGGCCAATCTATGCCAACGGCAAAAAAGAAGGACAAGCTACAGCAACGGACATAGAGCTAACCAATTCCTTCACCTTTGGTAATTCCGCTTGGGTACGTATCATTACCAAAGAAGACAGGCCTCCTATGGAGCTTCTTAAATTAACTGGATTTCCCCCAGCCGGAGAAATGGGAGCCGCCATAAGAACCCGAATCCTTTTCGATGGAGAGGAAGTGGGCCAAGATCTTTTCAGAGCTGTCAGAGGTGATGATCTTAAGGTTGTTAATGAATGGAAACATTACAGGGAGCCGTTCTTTTTGCCAAATGGGCCTGCACAAGATGCCTATAGAGAAGGGATTGAAGGCATTTTTTCAAAAAACCCAAGCATTGGCGAACATACCATGGAAATACAAAAATGGGTCGTCAATATCAACGTTACTGATGGCAAAACATTTCCCTTGGAAGTTATGATGGCCACATCGGGGCCGTTAAAAATAAAGGTTACAGAACAAGGCTGGAAAACGTTCTGCAATAGTGGCAGCAGTAATTACGGCGCTACAACTGGAGCCACAAACGACCTTTCAAAATCTCTTTTGGCCGCTGTAAAACGTGAAGCAGCAAAATCTGGCTGGAAGGAAAAACCATCACAAGCCGTACACACTAAATCCACTAAAGTTTACCATGAGATTACAGGCAAATATATGTATACCATACATGAAGGCTATGTGCAATCCAAGATGCCCAATGGAGCTAGATTGGAACAAGGGTTCCAAATGGTGGATGGAAGCTATCATGGCACAATCCATGGCACCCAACGCTATCTACCTCCCATATGTAATTGATTCTCATTGCCAAATATATTAAAGAGCCCTGTACAGGGCTCTTTTTTTTTGATGCAATGGTACTTGCCCCCTTGCCTTTTTACAAAAAAATGCATTTAACAAATAACCCCATGCAACCCTTTACTTTTTGGGCTGTCTTTTAGGGCGAATGAATCAAAAAACGATTTCATCTTAACCTGTAATTCAAAAAATCACAAATGAAACAAAAAAAGAAAAGGCATGGCCCGGCATTTTGGCTTTTGGGTCTGTGCCTCTTATTGGGTACAACGCTCGTTCATGCCCAAAGCAATTTCACCATTAGCGGAAAAATATCGGACGGCACCAATGGGGAGACCTTGTTTGGCACTTCCATTTTTTTACGCGGCACCGATATTGGTGCCATCAGCAACGAATATGGTTTTTATTCCATCAGTGCCCCTCAAGGAACCTACACCCTGGTGTTTTCATACATGGGGTACAATGAAATGACCCGTGAGGTTGTCCTCGACCAAAACATGACCCTTGATGTGGAATTATTGGAGTCGTCCACCCAACTTGATGAGGTGGAGGTCACTGCTGAAGAGCCCGAACGCGCACTACTCCGCAAACCTGAAATGAGTGTCTCCAAACTCAACATCAAGACTGTAAAACAAATGCCAGTGGTTTTGGGCGAAGTGGACATTATAAAGTCCCTTCAGATTCTACCAGGGGTCACCAACAATGGGGAAGGTTCCAGCGGATTTCATGTTCGCGGGGGAGCTGTGGACCAAAACCTGGTGTTATTGGATGAGGCCATTATATACAATACATCCCATTTATTGGGCTTCTTTTCGGTCTTCAATGCCGATGCCGTAAAAGACCTTAAACTGTATAAAGGGGGCATCCCTGCCCGGTTTGGAGGTCGGGTTTCATCGGTATTGGATGTAAGGCAGAAAGATGGAAACAGTAAAGAATTTGCCATGACCGGGGGCATTGGGGCCATTTCCAGCCGACTGGCCCTTGAAGGGCCCATGTTCAACGACCGGGGATCCTTCTTGATTGCCGGACGCGGATCGTATGCCCACCTGTTCCTAAAATTGGCCGGGGAAGATAACAGCGCCAATTTTTACGATCTTAACCTAAAGACCAATTACAATCTCAACCAAAACAATAAACTGTACCTCTCAGGGTACTTTGGTCGTGACCTTTTCAATATCGGGGGGTCTTTTAGCAGCAGCTACGGGAATGCATCGGGGAACCTACGTTGGAACCATATTTTCAACGATAGGCTCTTCTCCAATCTATCATTGATCTATAGCAATTATGATTACGAACTGGGTATTGATTTCTTTGATTTTGATTGGGTCTCTTCCATCCAAAACTACAATGTAAAATACGACCTTAAATACTATTTCAATGATGCATTCAAGCTCGATTTTGGAGTGAGCACCATAAAGTATGTGTTTGATCCCGGTCGTATAAAACCCACTGATCCAGCTTCTGCGATCAATGAGTTGCAGCTGGACAAAAAACGGGCTCTGGAAAGTGCGGCCTACATCAATGCGGAGCATAAGCTTACGGATAGATTAACCGCTCGGTACGGTATTCGGTTCAGTCATTTTAACCGCATGGGCGGACAGCCTTTGAACGAATACTTGAACGATAGACCTTTGGTCTATAACAACACCCTTCGGATTTACGAAAGGCAAGATCCCATTGACGAAGTCAATTATAAAAAGAGTGAGAGCATTGAAACCTTCAGTAATTTTGAGCCTAGGATCTCCCTCGCCTATCAACTCAACGAGCTCTCTTCTGTAAAATTGGGGTATTCCCGTGCCGCCCAATACATCCATCTATTGTCCAATACATCATCGGTAACCCCCATTGATGTTTGGACCCCGAGCGGAAAGTACATCAAGCCCCAGTTATCGGACCAATTTGCCTTGGGGTATTTTAAAAACTTTAAGGGCAATGTCTATTCCATGGAGGTGGAGACTTTCTACAAGACCGTGGATAACCGAATCGACTATATTGATGGTTCCGACTTGATTGGAAACAATACCATAGAACGTGAAATCCTGAACGGCGAATCAAAAGCCTACGGTGTTGAACTCCTGTTACGAAAAAATGAAGGTGCTTTTACCGGTTGGTTGGCCTACACTTGGTCCAAATCACAGCAACGGACTCCCGGAGGGGACGCCGGTGGGTCGGGAATCAACAATGGGGATTGGTACAGCACTCCACATGACCGCACCCATGACGTATCGCTCACCGGGGCCTATGCCCTGAACGAAAAATGGAGTTTTGGGGCCAATGCCATTTTTCAAACGGGAAGACCTGTGACCTACCCCAATGGGCAATACCAGTATGAGGGGATTTCCGTGGCCAGTTACTCGGATCGTAATGCCGATCGTTTGCCAGCTTACCACCGATTGGACGTTTCGGCCACCTACCGTCCCAATAGAAAGCCCCAAAATCGATGGAAGGGCGAATGGGTCTTTGGCATCTACAACGTGTTCAACAGGAGGAATGCCGCATCGATATCCTTTGGACAGAATATGGAAACCGGCGCCAATGAAGCCACCCGTACCGCCATTTTCGGCATTGTTCCCTCTGTAACGTACAACTTTAAATTTTAAACACATGAAACCATTTTATATAGTATGCATTGGCGTATTGCTCTTGGCCACATCCTGCACCGACGTTATTGAGGTGGATGTTCCTGAAGGCCCTGAAAGGCTGGTCATAGAAGCTTCTTTGGATTGGGAGAAAGGAACTCAAGGAAACAATCAGACCATTGTACTGAGTACTTCCACCCCTTTCTTTGCCGAACAGAAATTTGCTCCCGTACTTGGCGCCTCGGTCAAGGTCATTAATACCGATACAGCCGATGAATTCACCTTTGCCAGTCAAAACAACGGAGAGTACACCACCTCATCCTTTGCGCCTATCGTAGGGGATACCTATCAACTGGAGGTCATCTATAATGGAGAGACCTACACAGCCACCGAAACCCTATATCCTTTGGTGGACACCATCGAGGTTTCCCAATCCAAGGACGGCGGAGAGGACGATGAGGCCCTTGAGGTAAACGTAACCTTTGAGGACCCCGAAGGTCTTGGAGACCACTACTTCCTTCGCTTCAAAAGTCAGAACGACCTACTTTCGGAGCTCTATTACATCAAGGATGAATTCATTGACGGCAATGAAGCCACCTTCTATTATGAAAAGTTGGAAGGCGAAGATAGCGTTGATGAGTTTAAACCCGGCGATGTCGTGGATGTGGCCTTAATGGGCATTTCTAAACAGTACCATGATTACCTAAGGCTTTTGGTAGACCAGTATGAAAATGCGGGGACACCGTTCAGCCCCACCCCGGTTCCCTTGGTGGGCAATTGCGTGAATCTGGACAACCCCAACAACTTGGCGTATGGCTATTTTCGGGTTACCGAAACCATACAGACCGAATATACTTTTGAATAAAATCCGGGGGCATGTTGGACACCTTATATCCGACATGTCCCTTTTTTTTCACTGGAATACAACATCACAACCCATATTTCACGAAAAACCAACCGAATTGCGTAAGAAAACACCCTGGATTTGACTGATTTCAATCAAAAAACATATCATTTAAACTACTGATTGACAGTTTTTTATTATATTTATAAGACCGACTGTTTACAACTTTCCCCCTTGCATTCTTCTCGGCAAGTCCCACATCTAAATAGATCTTTGTACTTGCATGTCATGCTGACCCACGCCGTTCGCAATTGAGCAAGTTGACTTTGTACCACAGATTTCCACAACCTGTAACTCAATGTTTTGAAAACACTGACGATTCTGGCTCATTTGACCCATGAAGATTGTGCAAATTCGCTACGTATGGAATGCTTTGCCCCTGGAAACCCATTCGTGATACGTACAAAGCCTCATTTTTCCTGTTTCAAATTAAATAAAGCATATGCCCCGGCCCCTGTGGTCGGGGTATTTTTTATACTAACCTTAAATCAACAAACAATGAAAAAAATTCTTTTATCATGTGGGATTGTGGCCCTATTGCTCGGCGCTTGCCAACAGGGTCCGGTGCGGTACACCCAGAACTCCCCAGAAATTGACACTGTCAAGAAATTGATTGCCAATTATGACAGTAAAAACTACGATACCAGCATGTACGCTGATACTTCCAAGACCTATTACAACACCAATGACGATGCCATGTCGCCCTCGGAGGCCATGGATTATCACAGACAATCGGAGGTCAATTATACCTCGCGCGGCTTTGGGAATGACCATCAAGAATATGAAATGGTAGTGACCGATGATGGTGAAACCTGGGTAAACAGTTGGTTGGAATGGGGATGCACCCTTGCGGCTAACGGAAAGCAAATAAGTATTCCCGTTCACCTGACCTTTCAATTTGTAGATGGAAAAATTGTCAAGGAATATGGCTATTGGGACCCTACCGAAATTGTATTGGAACTCCAAAAAATTGAGGCTGAGGCCAAAATAATGGAGGAAGAACAAACAGAATGATCAAAAACTAAACTAAAACTAAAGACAATGAAACGATTACTTTTAACCCTAGTACTGGTGCCTATCGTAATGATGGGCCAACAGACCGAACAGGCTCCCATTTTTATGAATGTGATGATGACCCCTCATCCAGAAAAGATTGAGGCATTTGAGACAGGGATGGCAGCCCACAACAAGAAATATCATGCCAACAATCCAGGCTCAGTCAGTGTGTTTTGGGTAGCCAGTGGTGAAAATTCCGGAAAATATGTGTGGAGTATGGGCCCAACCTCTTGGGCGGCCATGGACGATGTGAGCAATTATGACGATGCCCACACCAAGGATTGGAATACCAATGTGGCCGCCAATGCATTGGCCAAAATGGAAACCACCTATTGGAAAAACGATCTAAAACATTCCAATTTCAGCAGGGATTTTAACCTAAAGAACCTTTCCATTTTTATGGTGGATGTGAAACGATTCAAGCAAATGGAGTTCTCCTCCATTTTAGATCGCGTGCAAAAAGTCTTCAAGACCAAAGACCCGGACCATCAATGGGGTAGTTACTTCAACGAACTCCCCAATATGGACGGTCAGGATTTTGTTTGGGTCGATTTTTTTGACAAATCGGCCTGGATGGGAGAAGAGGACAAGTTCATGGAATGGTTTGAGGAAGTCCACGGTGCCGGCAGTTTTTCAGACTTTTTAAAGGATGTTGAAGCTGCCACAAACGGAGATCGCGGGGAATTATGGATCTACAGGGGTGATCTTAGCGGTTCCAGTGGAGAAGTGAAAACAAGGGGTGACGGACAGTGATTTCACTAGTAAAAGAAAGCGGGTTTAACCCGCTTTTTTATTTCATGTAGATTTCCATAAAGGCGGTATTGATATATTTGTATCCATTATCCCATAAGAGCATTTTCCCATGTACATCCCGCACTATTACAAAAATGAAAATCTTGATGAAATAAAGGACTTCTTGATCCAGAACAGTTTTGGCATTTTGATCAATACGGTGGAGGGAAAACCTTGGGGCACCCATATTCCCTTGGAACTGGATACGAATGCCAAGGGCCAGGATATCCTTGTGGGACACATCTCAAAGGCCAATCCGCAATGGAAAAACTTTAACAGCCCTTCAGAGGTATTGTGTATTTTCAATGGACCACACACCTATGTTTCCTCGTCATGGTACAAAGAGGAAGAGGTTCCCACTTGGAACTATATTGCCGTGCACGTCTATGGAAAAGTAACCGTTTTGGATGAGGAACAGACCATGGCCTCGATGTACAAGCTTGTGGATAAATACGAGCAACACTCAAAAAATCCCATTTCCTTGGACCATATGTCGCCCAAGACCCTACGCCAAGTTAAAGGTGTGGTAGGTTTCCAGATTGAAATCACAGAGATCCAGGCTGCCTATAAATTGTCACAGACCCGGGTGGATGACCACCCAACCATCATCTCTGAGCTCAACGAGACCAACGACCCGGGAAGCAAAGCCATTGCCCACAAGATGAAAAAGGGATAATCCTGATTGCTTTATTCGTTATCTTGGAAAATGGCATCGGCCCAATTGGAATATCGGGGGTTGTCCACATGCATGATCCATATCTCATCCGTGTACTTCCCTTTCATCTTGGAACGATACGCCGCGTAAGCCTGTTCGTTCTCTTCGTACTTGGCCAAATACACATAATTGAGACCATTATCCGGATTTTTAAAGTATTCTACCTCCAAACCTTGCGCCTTGAGCTTGTTCATGAAACTCTTTAAATAGCGCTCGTTCTTGAACACATTGGCAACGATATAGTGCCCTTGCCCTACTCCATCCAGATTGATGAACTTTTCAATGGGTTTATAATCCCCTCCTGAAAAAGAACCCGTAGTCTTAGGTTTGACACTATTTCTGGAAGTACTGGTTGAATTATCTGCCAACTGCGTTTGGGACATGGTTCTCGCCAAAGAATCCAAATCCTCACTCTTGGCCAAATAGAGTTCATGGGCTTTTTGCTCAATATCAGGCCTGGTATCCCCGGTCTGTTGCTTCACCATGTGCATCACCATTTCAAACCGTTTTTCCAAGTCGCGTTGCCGGTTCTGCTCCATGGAATCCATCCGGAAAATAAGCTCATTGATCACGGCGTAGTTATCTTCTTGCTGTGCCCTTAATTGTTCAATCTGCTCTTCCCAGAACGCCAGATCCTCTTTATTGGAAGGTCGCAAGGTGGTTGCTACATCCAATTTGCTTTTCTGCACCTCTTTCTTGGATTTCTTGGCATCGGCCACCAAACCATCTCCCTCAATAGGTTTTCTATTGTCGTTCTCGTCATTGGAGACCATAACATTCTTGGATAAAGTGGGTACAAAGGAATAGGCTATGGACACCTCATGGGTTACCCCAAGATTGATCAGGTTGTTGTTGATGTTCTTTTCAAAGTTATATCCAAAGGAAAGTCTTCGGTTCAGGTTAAATCCCGTTCCTGCAGAGGCTCCATAAAATTGGTCGTATCCACCTTGTACCCAACCCAATTTGGGAAGATCCAAGATAACTCCGCCACCAAAGATAGGGTCATTACTGCCCTCAAACCTTGCCCGTGCCAAAGGCATGAGCCTACCATCTTCCAAAATTCCATGGGCATTCTCAAACTCATGGGTAAACTGAACATGCCCGGAGAATGTCTTCTCTGCAATATTGGTGAGTGATTTTCCTGACTTAATGTTATAATCCACCAAATTTTGGGCAAAGACACCAAAATCAAACTTTCCCAAGGAAAGGTTGAGTCCTGGTTGGAAGGAAATGATGGAACTTTCAGATGCTTCGTTCAGCAAAGGGTCATCCTCAAGCGCCACTGCCCTATCCGGGTCCAAGCTACTTACATAATAAGGGATGTTCACCCCAAAAGTAAGGCTGCTTTTCTGCCCCAATTGAATGCCATGGGAATAATTGGCCATCACCCCCAAGTTAGAGATCACCCCTGATTTTTGGTTGTACAAACTCAAGCCCAAACCTATCCTATCGTTGATTTGGCCACTATAACTCAAAAAGTAGTTCTGGTTATTGTCACTGAATTCCGCGCTTTGACTTCTGTGGAAAAAATTCACATAGGATTTATCTTCGCGGACCGCTGAAAAAGTAGGGTTTATTAAAAACCGATTGTACTTGAGCAGATTCTGAAACGGAATATCATAGCTCACATAGGGGTTGCTTTCCTGGGCCAATACCGAATGTGCGGAAAGCCAACAGAAAAGTATCAAGGGTACGATTCCACTAGAACGGAATAAGCGGAGGGGGTTCTTTAAAGAGAATAGTAGTAGTTTTTCCATAGCCGATTGGAATTTGTAGGTTAAGGTACCTGATGGGGTCAGGCGTGTGTATTTGGTTTAGTCTCATTGCAAGATTTGGGAACTTGTAAGAGTTTTATTACTAATATGAGTTGTAATATTACGCAATAAATCGGTAAACAACCAATTTTTTCGTTGAACGGAGAGGTTAATTACATATATAACGCAGCTAGGCGAAAAAAATTGGTTATTCCACTCAAAAAAAGAGGGTTATGGTACAAATGCCTGACATACTTTTCAAGGTTTCCCCGTAACTTTGTATGGTAACTTTTTATCGATTCGCCATGGCCATTTCCCCTAAAATAGTACCCTATTCCGACACTTATCGAAAGGCATTCAGGATTCTCAATGAGGAATGGATAAACACCTATTTTAAGATGGAAGAAGCGGACCGTGTTTCCCTCCACCATCCCAAGGAGAACATTTTGGACAAAGGTGGTTACATTGCTGTGGCCTTGTTGGAGAATGAGCCCGTTGGCGTATGTGCCCTTATCCCCAGTAAACATGACGGCTATGATTTTGAATTGGCCAAAATGGGAGTTTCCCCGAAAGCGCAAGGAAAAGGGATCGGCAAACTTTTGGGCATGCATATTGTTGACAAGGCCAAGTCCTTGGGGGCCCAGAAACTCTATCTGGAGAGCAACAGAATACTGCAACCTGCCCTCAACCTCTACAGGAAGCTTGGCTTTGTTGAAATTGTTGGGGTTTCATCGCCCTATGAGCGCAGTGATATCCAAATGGAATTGGTTTTGGAAAACGGATAGAACCACGATCGGAATACAAACTTTCAAGCTTTCCCTCTTCAATAAACATTAGACTAAAAACAGGGTTTTACCTCGGATTAATTTCCACATGTCGCTAAAAATGAGTACCTTATAGTATTCAACCTATAAATCCGTTCATTATGGGAACCGTAAAGGACTTAAACAAATGGGCCAATGCCCATACCTATTATCCGTTGGATTTGTTGCGTATTGCCCTAGGGATTTTTCTTTTTATCAAGGGTATTGAATTTATGACAAATCATGAGCAGATGGCCTTGATGGCCAAGCCTTTTGAAGGAGTGCCGGGAGGTATGATCTTACTGCACTATATTACCCCTGCCCATTTTGTGGGTGGTTTTTTAATTGTAATTGGCCTATTGACCCGTTGGGCGGTAATTGCACAGTTGCCCATTCTATTCGGTGCCGTACTCACCAATTTCTTGGGAACCATGAACACCTCCAATTTAATTATGGCAACCTTGGTACTATTGGCCTGTATTTTCTTTGCCGTTTATGGGTCGGGAAAACATTCCGCGGATTACTATCTAAAAATGCAGCAATAATCCATACAACTACCTGAAAGTTTGAAGTGATCCGCACCGAGCCATTTTTGTGGGTATCACTTTAATGCACTACATTTAACTTACTGTTTATCAACCTAAAGCCAACACTATCAAACGCTCTGCATTCATACTATTCTTCGTATGTCTTGTTGCCACCACTACGCAGGGACAGACAGGGCTTATAGACAGTCTTCAGCAAAAATATTCCACCGTTGACTCTGACTCTCTTCGGATACGGATACTTAAGGATATTGCTTGGGAATACCTGAACAATCGCGGGAACCCAGATTTGGCAAAAAAGCATATCGATAGCTTGTACACCATCAGCCAAAATGCAAACCTGTCTTGGGGAATTGCCATGGCGGATTATCAATATGCCGTGTGGGAAAGACAGATTGGAAACTACAGCAAAGCCCTGAATCATATTGATGGGTATTTGAACCATTACCGTACCCAAAAAGAACCTTTTGCACTGGCCAATGGCCTATACCAAAAGGCCATTATTTTGGATAATCTGGGAGATTTTGACAAAAGCTTGGGAATCTACTACGATATCCTGAAAATATATGAAGACCATGATGATCGGTTCAGTATTGCCACCACACTGAATGCCATGGGTGAAATCCTGAAAAAGACCGGAAAAATGTCCGAGGCCATGGACCATTACAATAGAGCCTTGGAGATCTTCAGTGCCTTGAACGATAAAACGGAAATAGCCAATTGCCTTTTCAACATTGGGGACACGTTCATGCACCAAGAAGATTATGATCAAGCCTTGGAATACTTGAACCGGGCCTTGGCCTTGGACCAAGAGACCAACAGCGATTGGGGAAAAGCTTTTGATTATGAGGCCTTGGGAAAGGTATACGGGCGTCAAAAAAGATACGCCCAAGCTCTGGAGCACCACAACAAGGCACTTGCCCTAAGGGAAAAATTGGGCATGAGATTGGAGCTCTCCATGAGCTATACCCAAATAGGAACCATCAATCTTGAAATGGGCAAGCCCGAACAGGCAGAAAAATCCATCCTAAATGCCATTGCCATAGCCGAAGAAATTGGTGCACGCTCCCACCTTCAGGAAAACTATGACATCCTTTCCCGCATTTATGAGAGCAACAAGGAATACAACAAGGCGCTGATCTATAAAAATAAGTTTGTGGCCTTGAAGGACAGTTTGTTCAATGAGGCCAAATCCAAGCAGATTGAAGAACTCCAGGTAAGGTTCGATACTGAAAAAAAACAGGATGCCATCGCCACGCTCCAAAAAGATGCGGAAATCAACCAGTTGAAGATCAAGCAACAGAAAACCCTTCGGAACATTATTATAGGACTGGCCGTGGCCGCATTATTATTCCTCTGGTTCGCCTTTAAACGCTATAAACAGAACCAGCGCGTAAAACAGGCCGATGAGGAAAAAAGACGTGCCGTCCAAGAAGAACGAAAGCGTACGGAGATTGAAAGACAGCGAGTGGCGGAACTTCAAAAAATAGATGCGTTGAAAGATGAATTCCTGGCCAACACTTCCCACGAACTGAGAACGCCCTTGGTGGGCATCATTGGTTTATCGGAATCCTTAAAAGATGGCATAGCGGGCAAACTGCCCCAAGCCGCCTTGGAAAATTTGGATATGATCGCCAACAGTGGTAAACGACTTTCCCACTTGGTCAACGACATCCTTGATTTTTCAAAACTTAAGAACAAGGATTTGTCGCTTACCCTTCAGCCTGTGGATCTCTACGCCATATCCAACATTGTACTTCGGTTGTCCCAGCCCCTGCTCAAGGACAAAAAACTAAAACTCATCAATTCCATCCCAAAGGACATCCCTTTGGTAACCGCCGATGAAAACCGGGTACAACAAATCATGCACAATCTCATTGGCAATGCCATTAAGTTTACCGAGAAGGGGTACATTACCCTTTTTGCCGAAGCGAAGGATGCCATGATTTCCATCTCCATTTCGGATACGGGAATTGGTATTTCAAAAGATAAGCAGGATACCATTTTTAATTCGTTTGAACAAGGGGACGGGTCCATCCAAAGGACCTATGGCGGTACTGGGCTTGGCCTTTCAGTCACAAAACATTTGGTGGAACTGCACGGGGGCACCATTCAGATTGAATCGGAACCGGGAAAAGGGGCCATTTTCTCCTTTACCCTACCCGTTAGCGAAATCAAACGAAAAGAACTCAAACAAAAGGGACAAATGGGTCAAGACGTTGTCCAAACCATAAGCCGTGGCAACGAAGACCTACTTCCCAAACAAATAAAGACCAACTCCCTAGAAGGGTCCACAAAAATACTTGTGGTGGACGATGAACCCGTAAACCGGAGGGTTTTGGAAAACCATCTTACGGTGGAAGGGTATGAAGTCATTGAAGCAAGTTCAGGTAAGGAGGCCTTAAAATTATTGGATGGGGAGATTCCGTTCCAATTGGTGCTATTGGATATTATGATGCCCGGACTTTCTGGATACGAGGTCTGTGAGACCATTCGGAAGCAATATACGGCCAGTGATCTGCCCATTATCCTGCTCACTGCCAAAAACACGGTCAATGATTTGGTCATCGGATTCAATTCCGGTGCCAACGATTACCTCACCAAACCCTTTTCAAAGGGTGAATTGCTGAGTCGGATACGGACCCACATCAACCTGAACACCATTCATAGGGCCACTTCCAAGTTTGTTCCCTCCGAATTTGTACAATCTGTGGGAAAAGAATCCATCACCGATGTCAAGTTGGGGGATCATATTGAAAAGAACGTGACGGTACTTTTTTCTGATATCCGGGATTACACCTCCCTAGCTGAAGGAATGACACCGGAGCAAAACTTCAAGTTTGTCAATGCCTATGTGGGTCGAATGGGACCCATCATCAAAGAAAATCAAGGCTTTGTGAACCAATATCTCGGGGATGGCATCATGGCCCTATTCCCAAAAACTCCTGAAAATGCCTTGGATGCCGCTGTTGAAATGCAGCGCGCCCTTTCCTTGTATAACAAAAGAAGGGTCGAAGAGAAAGGATACAAACCCCTATCCATTGGAATAGGCTTGCACACCGGACCATTGATCATGGGGATCATCGGGGATTCCAAACGAAACGATCCCGCCGTCATTGCCGATACCGTCAACAGTGCGGCACGGGTCGAAGGAGTCACCAAACATTTCGGGGCCAATATCATTATTAGTGAGGATAGCATACAGGCCATGGAGGATGCCACAGGATTCAATTTCAGGTATTTGGGAAAGGTGCGGGTAAAGGGAAAGCAAAAGGCCATTGAAATCTACGAATGTATAGATGGAGACAGCATTGAGAGCATTTCCCTAAAGCTCGAGACCCTGTCCCACTACATCGAAGGCATCGAAGCCTATTTCAAAGGAGAATTCAATGCAGCTTCCACTGCTTTTGAGTGGGTCCTTTACAAAAACCCCGGCGATTCCGTAGCCCACTATTTTAATGACCAAGCCAAAAAATATGCCGTGTTGGGTGCTCCGGAGGGTTGGGCCTCCGGAACCGTGATGCACGAAAAGTAGTGAATGATCCCGTCTAATATACCGGACTCAATTCCAGCGACTTGGAAACAGCCAAATGGCTATACCGTTCAAACCGATCATCCACATTTTGCTGGGCTTTTTGAAAGAATCTTGTAGAAGCATCATCCTCACTATCAAAAAAGGCATCAAACCGTTTTTCCATACGTAAATAGTATTCCACAGGTAGACTGGGTCGTTCCGAATCCAATTGTAGGGAAGCAAGACCTTTTTCCACCCTCGAGGGATCATTACGATACAACAACCACTGCCCCGATGCGACTGCGGCTTTGTGGTATTGTGAGGGATGTTTCATATCAATCCCATGTGTAGGGCTATGGCAATACGCAATAATGATGGACGGTCCGTTATGCCGTTCCGCTTCCACAAAAGCCTTCAAGGTTTGTTCTTGATCTGCCCCTATGGCCACGGATGCTACATAAACCTCTTCATACTGCATGGCCAATGCGCCCAAATCCTTTTTTGATTTCTGTTTTCCCTTGGCAGCAAATCTTGCCGAAGCCCCATACGGCGTCGCTTTTGACATTTGTCCGCCCGTATTGGAGTACACCTCGTTGTCCAATACCAAGATGTTCACATTCTTTCCCGATGCCAAAACATGGTCCAATCCTCCATACCCAATATCGTAGGCCCAACCATCTCCCCCAACGATCCATACACTCTTCTTCACCAAACTATCGACATTTTGGGACAGTATTCGTGCTTCGGGCATCTGGACTTTCTTCAGTATGGATTTTAATTGGTCAACGCGGTTCCTTTGTTGGTTGATTTCCTGCTCCGTGGTTTGCTTGGCATTTAAAATATCCCGAACCAATCGGTCCCCTATAAATCCTGAAAGTTTTTGAAGCAACTTCTTTGCTTCCAATTCCTGCTGGTCCAAGGACAATCTATACCCCAAACCAAACTCCGCATTGTCCTCAAACAAGGAGTTGGACCAGGCAGGTCCCCTGCCCTCCTTGGTTTTGCCCCAAGGAGTGGTAGGAAGTGCACCTCCGAAAATAGAACTTGCCCCTGTGGCATTGGCCACCAACAAACGGTCACCAAACAATTGCGACATTACTTTTAAGTAAGGGGCCTGCCCGCACCCATCCTCCCCCATAGGATACTTGAACAGGGGTTCCTGCAATTGTTGTTGACTTACTTTGGAAGCATCAATTTTATTTCGGTCCATCTCTGGAATGGTATCGAAATAAGCCCAATGCTCCTTTTCCTGCTCCAAACGGGATTTGCCATGGGTCATTACAAGGGCTTTTGCAGGACAAGCGTCCACACAATTGTGACAACCCGTACACTGATCGGGATTTACCTGAATGGTGTAGTCCAATAGATTGAATCCTTCCATTTCCTCCAACATCTTCATGGATTTCCACTGTAAGGGTGCTTCCCTTAAACTCTTGGCATCATAGGCTTTTATACGGAGTGCCCCAGATGGACACGCCATGCTGCAAGCACCACATTGTATACACTGGTCCGGGGTCCAATCGGGGAGTTCTTTGGCCAGTTCCCTGTCATTATATATGGATGTTCCCGTTGGATAGGTCCCATCCACTGGGAATAGACTCACCGGGGCTTCGTCTCCCTTACCAGCCAAAAGCCGACCTAGGAGTGTTTGGGCGAAAACCTCATCTTCACACAACTCTTGTTCGCTATTTTGATTTTTGGATGACGTATCCACCCTTTTAATTTCATCACGGCCAACGGAAAAGATTTCATTGCTGACAACTGGGCTATTCATTATCAAATAGCTGGCATGCAGAACGGAAATATTTTCACCACTACGCTTTATATATTCCGATAGTTTTTCACTGTTGACCGCATAGAGCTTCACCTGCTTCTTTTGGATGGTCTTTTGGGTTTCCTCGGAAAGTGCCTTCCACACTTCAGTGGGCTGGTCTTCGGATAGCACCACTACCACCCCTTGAAAGGCTACACGTTCCAAGACAGAGTCTTTTTCAAGAAATTCAAGGTTTTCACAGGCTGCAAAATCTGCATGGGATACTAAAAAAGGTGCTTTTATCGGCGAATTGGAAACCCGGAAATGGGCCACATTTCGAGAGCTTGATTTTCTATAGTCACACTCCTCATAGCCTTGCACAAATTTGCCCTCCGTATTTCCCACATACTGCAAAAGATTCTTAAACTGCTCTGAAGTTTTTGGATTTTTAACCGAATAAAACAAGGCCTGACCATTAAAGGGAATGGTAACCTCCATTTCAGTTTTGGGAAGGCTTAAATGGGTCACATCGTCCGAAATGCCCACCGTAAAATTATTCTTCGGCACTTCTTGCTTTAAATTGGTGATAATGGATTTGACCATATGGGGTGTAAATTCCTTGGAACCCAACCCATACCTACCTCCAACAATTTTGGGGAGAAAACCATTTTTATGGTTTTGCACCAAGGCTTGGGTCACATCCAGATACAAAGGTTCCCCTACGGAACCAGGTTCTTTGGTCCGATCCAAAACGGCAATGGCCCTACACGTATCCGGTAGGCTTTTGATAAAATGCTCGGCACTGAAAGGTCGATACAATCGCACCTTGACCAGTCCAATCTTTTCTCCTTGGGCATTTAGATGACCTATGGTAGCTTCAATGGTTTCGGTACCTGAGGCCATGGCAATGATTACTTGTTCTGCTTTTGGGTGTCCCACATACTCAAAAATGTGGTACTGCCTTCCGGTAAGCTGGGCAAATTCATCCATTTTTTGCTGCACAATTTCCGGGCAAGCATTGTAATAAGTGTTTATCGCTTCCCGACTTTGAAAAAACACATCGGGAGCTTGGGAGGTTCCCCTGAGTACGGGGTCATTAGGATTCAACACCCTGTCTTTGTGGGCTTGTATGGTTTCGATATCCATCATCTGACCGATGACAGTATCAGATACCTTTTCTATTTTGGAAACTTCATGCGAAGTTCTAAAACCATCAAAAAAATGCACAAAAGGGATTCTTGATGCCAAGGATGCCGCTTGTGAAATCAAAGCAAAATCCATGGCTTCCTGAACCGAAGCCGACCCCAATAAGGCATATCCGGTATTGCGAACAGCCATGACATCACTATGGTCTCCAAAAACGGACAAGGCATGTGTTGCCACAGATCTTGTGGCCACATGGATCACATTCGGGCTAAGTTCGCCCGCTATTTTGTACATGTTGGGCATCATCAAAAGCAATCCTTGTGATGCCGTAAATGTAGAGGTCAATGATCCGGTCTGCAAGGCACCGTGCATGGCCCCTGCCACACCGGCTTCGCTTTGCATTTCAAAAACCAAAGGAACATTGCCAAAAATATTTTCGTGTTGGTAAGCGCTCCACTCCTCTACCAGTTCAGACATTTCCGAAGATGGGGTAATGGGATAAATGGGAAATACCTCATTGGTTCGATAGGCCACATGTGCTACGGCCTGATTTCCATTTACGATACTGTATTTCTGGTTTTGCATGGGAGCGAGGTAAAAAATTTGTTAGTTGGATAAAAAATAAGCCGCCCATTTTTAGGCGGCTTATTTTACGTGATCTTACTTTTCAAATTCGATGGTAACCGGAGTCGGGTTGGTTATCATATCAAATACGGGAGAGAATTGTGACAAGGCTCTCAATTGCTCTTCGGAAGCATCGGACTTCACTTTGAATTTTACAGTGATACCCTTGTACCCTTTACGTACTTCTGGGTCAAGACCCAAGAACCCGTGAAGGTCAGCTTCACCACTCAAGGTACTTTCCATACCTTCAATGTCGATACCGTTTGCTGCAGCGTGGTAGGCCATAGCTCCAGTTAGGCAAGATCCCAAGGCGTGCAAAACAATCTCTGCAGGGTTGGGCGCTTGGTCTTTCCCCAAAAGCACCTCAACGTGGTCGGCCTCCAAGGTAAAGTCTCCTTTTCTAGTTGGGTGTTCTTGTCCAACACCATAATAATCCTGAACACTAGTCACACAATGACCGCCCTCGATCCAATTGTTTTTGGCCCTGAACTCGAACTTGGCCAATTCTGGGTTTTCCTGTACTGCGTTGATCGTGTCTACGAGTTGATCTACGTTTACTCCGTTCTTAATGTTTGCTGTTGTAATCATGTTTTTAGATTTTTAAGATTAATTGATTAACATTTGCCTTAGAATATGCATTTGCCGTGCCAAACAGTATAATTAATTGATAATCAATTATTTATATATTAAAATACAATGAAGAGTGTTTACGAAATTTCGTTAGTTTACGAGATGTCGTTAGTTTATTTACGGGATTTCGTCAACTTAGACCGGCCTGGAGATTCCAAGTGCCTTTATCTTGGAGGTAAGTGTGGTGGGGCGCAGCCCCAGAAGTGCTGCGGCGCCATTTTTCCCTGAAATCTTCCATTGGGATTTCTTGAGGGCGTTAAGAATATTCTGCTTTTCCAGCTGTATCAATTCTTGGGAAGTATAAATGTGTTCGCTCTTGGTCTTTGGCGTCATCTCCTGCGAAGGATTGGAATTTGGTATGATTTCTGACCAATCTATCCCACCGTTTTGGGAAACAATAACAGCCCTTTCGATAAGGTTTTGAAGTTCACGAACATTTCCAGGCCATCCATATTTCAAAAACAATTGCTGCTGTGCTGCGGTCAGCGGTTTGATTTTTCTACCCATTTTCTTGGAAAAGTATTCAATCATATCATCGGCAATCAAACAAACATCCCTTCCCCTATCCCGCAAAGCGGGAATTTCAATCGGAAACACGTTCAAACGATAAAACAGGTCTTCCCTAAACTTACCTTCCTTGGACAGTGTCAGCAAATCCCGGTGGGTAGCGGCGATGATCCGTACATTCACCTTTATGGTCATTGAGCTTCCCACGGGGTCAAACTCCCCCTCCTGGATCACCCGCAACAACTTGGGTTGGAGGTCCAATGGAAGTTCCCCGATCTCATCCAAGAAAATAGTGCCTTTGTCCGCCAATAAAAACCGTCCCTTTCTACTGTTGGTCGCTCCCGTAAAAGCACCCTTTTCATGTCCAAAAAGTTCGCTCTCTATCAAATTGGCCGGAATGGCCCCGCAATTAATGCGAATCAAAGGACCATCGCTCCTAGCGCTAGCTTTATGAATGGCCCGGGCCACCAATTCCTTCCCCGTACCGGTTTCGCCATGCACCAAAACCGTAGCTTGGGTTTGGGCCACTTGTTGAATGAGCTCCAGCACCTTTATCATGGAACCGTGTTCCGCAATGATACCGTGGTCATGGGTCAGCTCCTTGATTTCTTCCTGCAAATATTCAGTCTGGCTTTCCAGGGAGGTAATCTTATTTTCGGCCAATAAGCGATCTTCCATATTCCGAAGAATCAACGTATAAAATGTATCGGTATCGTTACCGTAATGGCTCAACGTTCCCTCATTGAGGGTTTCCTTTCCATCGGACCCAATGACCTTTACCATCTTGGGCAAATAGGTGTTTGAACCTTCGGCCCCGTTCTGGCAGATGGATTCCAACAGCTGGGCCGATTCATCATCCAAAAAGAAAAGCACATTCCGCTGGTCCACATCCTCATTTTCCAATAGTTTTTTTGCGGAGTCGTTGGCCAAGAATATCCTAAAGTTGGCGTCGAACATCAGAATGGCGTCCATGGCGCCGTCAATCAAACCCATCATCTTGGAGTTGGTCAGTTCCAATTCTTGCTTTGATGAGGCCAGACGCTCTTGGACCCTATCGAGCTCCCTGTGTCTTTTAATGAGAACGGACATGATCCCTTTTACGAATCCGCTGTTCGAATCCATCAATTCCTGAAAATGGGTGGTCTCTATTTTCAATAGAAGGGTTTCTTCTTCCGCTGTGACCGACACCGATCGTGGTTTACTGTCAATCAAGGCATATTCGCCAAAACATTCGCCCTTATGGAGCTCTCCGTATACATGGTCTTTATCATGCACCTTGACATGGCCTTCCAAAATAACATACATGGCCTCCCCCAGCTCTCCCTTTCTTATAATGACCCTATTGATAGGATACTGCTCCTCCATTCCATTTTTACACAACTGCAACAACGAGGCCTTATCCACTTCGGAGAAGAATGGGACTTCCTTTAAAAAATTCACCAAATCCATGAGTCGGGCCGAGGTCATTGTACGGTTACAAGAGG
The DNA here is from genome assembly GCF_049629585.1 of Flagellimonas algicida. Lineage (NCBI taxonomy): Bacteria > Pseudomonadati > Bacteroidota > Flavobacteriia > Flavobacteriales > Flavobacteriaceae > Flagellimonas > Flagellimonas algicida. The sequence continues at coordinate 1,305,727 of NZ_JBMYIX010000001.1, forward strand.
TTATAGATGAAATAAATATAGGGATTTGCCGCATAATACAAGCTTGGCCAAAATCTATTGTTTCATTTTCATGAAAGGAAACATATCTAGGTTTACCATAAATTAAACTGATGGTTTTTTATACTTTTATGCTTCAAATTTATAATTGATGACCATTACCCAACTTCAGTATGTACTTGCTGTTGCAGAACACAAGAATTTTACCTTGGCCGCCGAAAAAAGTTTTGTTACCCAACCCACTTTGAGCATGCAGGTGCAAAAATTGGAGGATGAACTTGGTGTTTTAATATTTGATCGGAGTAAAAAACCCATTTCCATCACTGCTGTTGGAGAGAAAATCGTAAACCAAGCCAAAAATATTGTCGCCGAAGCTGAGCGTATCAAAGACATTGTGGACCAAGACAAGGGGTTCATTGGTGGGGATTATACTTTGGGGATCATTCCCACGGTAATGCCCACTTTGCTGCCCATGTTTCTCAATACATTCATTAAAAAGTATCCCAAGGTCAATCTTATTATAAAGGAGCAGCCCACGGATGCCATGATACGAAATATCTTGGATGGGCATTTGGATGCGGGTATCGCTGCCACTCCATTGGAGATTGAATTCATCAAGGAACGGCCCCTTTATTATGAGCCTTTTGTGGGCTATGTTCCACAAAGCCACCGATTGTCACAGGAACCCATGCTCACCACTGAAGATTTGGATGTGAACGATGTGCTGCTCTTGCAGGACGGACATTGTTTTAGGGACGGGGTGATCAACCTGTGCAAGGCCTCCAAAAATATACAGGGAGAAATGTTCAAAATTGAAAGTGGCAGTTTTGAAACTTTGGTGAGTTTGGCAGATGAAGGTATGGGCATGACCTTGCTCCCTTATCTAAATTCCTTGCATCTAGACCCTAAAAAACAGCCTAACATACGACCCTTTAAAAATCCATCCCCGGCCCGCGAAATCAGTCTGATCTATCATAAAAGTGAATTGAAGATACAGATAACCGATGCCCTCAAAGACGTCATTTCCGGTATTGTCCGTGGAGCCATTGCCTTTCAGGATGTAAAAATTGTGAGCCCTTTGGCCCAAAAATAAAAGGGCCGCTGATCAGCGGCCCGTGTTTATGCTTTTAACAATAATAGTGTGGGTTGTAATTCTGGTTTATCCAAAATATAGAATTGTAACCAGATTTTAAGTTCCTCTATTTCACTTGGCAATAGCCTAGAAACAGCTTTCTTCAATTCTTTAGCGAAGAGTTTGGCATCAAAACTCACCTTTTGAAGGATTGTTTTGGTGTAATCTAACATGGCTCTGGGCATTGAATTTTTGATTAAATTGGATTAAATGGTTGCACTACTAATTTAGAAAAAATCTTAATTGATTGATTGTGCCCGCAGTTAAAAATTGGATAAATTCGTGTTAAATTCGATAAACGACCTCATGCAGATAGTATTCAAGTGTTTGAAATACAGCTTCTTAATATCATTACTCTTAACCATCGGATGCTCTTCCGTAAAGAAAACCCTCAATACGCAGTTACAAAAAGATCCCTTAAAAAATTCATTCCATGGTTTGGTGGTGGTCGATGCCCATTCCCAAAAAACCATATATGATCAAAACGGTGACCGCTATTTTCTGCCTGCCAGCAATACCAAAGTGGTAACATTCTATACAGGTGTAAAATTGCTCCCTAAAAACATCCCTACCCTAAAATATGCCGTGGCCAACGACACCCTTTTTATTGAAGGAACCGGAGACCCATCATGGTTACATCCACACTTAAAGGATAGCACGGCCATTCAATGGCTAAAAAAACAAGGGACCATTGCTCTGTACCTAAACAATATTGAAGAAGATAGATATGGCCCCGGTTGGGCATGGGAGGATTACGATACTTACTTTTCCCCCGAAAGGGGAAGCCTTCCCTTGTATGCCAATGTAGTGACCCTGTCCGCAGTGGATAGCCTACAAGTATCCCCGTCTTATTTTACCAAGAATGTGAGCCTGCAAAAAAAACCTAAAAGCAGGGTGGAGTTCTCCAATCAATTTTTTATCGACCCCATGGAGCAGGACACTTTGGAAGTTCCTTACATCACGGACAAGAATATCACCAAGGCGTTGCTGGAAACTGTACTGGAAAAGGAGATTACCCTAGTGGACCATTTTCCCGATACGCCCAAGCAAACCCTTTATGGCATGGAAACCGACTCCATTTATAAACAGATGTTGTACAAGAGCGATAATTTCTTGGCGGAACAACTGCTGATTGCGGCCTCCTCTACCATTTCGGACACTTTGGGCACCCAAAAAGCCATGGATTATATGCTGGAGCACGATTACAGCGACCTAAGCCAAAAACCCCGGTGGGTGGATGGTTCCGGATTGTCTAGATATAATCTTTTTTCCCCAAGGTCCTTTGTAGAGATTCTCCAAAAACTCCATAATGAGGTTCCAGAAGAGCGATTGTTCGGGATCTTTCCCATGTGGGGTCCGTCCAGTACCGTAAAGGAATGGGAAGACCCCACTACTGAACCTTTTCTTTTTGCCAAATCCGGCTCTTTTGGCAATAACTACAATTTAAGTGGTTATGTGAAGACCAAATCAGGAAAGTTGCTCATCTTCAGTTTTATGAACAATCATTTTAGAATCCCGTCTTCCGAAGTGCGTAAAACCATGTACGAGACGCTCAAAGAGCTATATCTTACTTACTGAAAAGGTTGTTGATTTGGGCATATTGAAGCAGCATGATGGTCTTGGCATCTTTGATTTCGCCTGTTTCCATCATCCGTAGGGCTTCATGGAAATCCATTTCCAAGACTTCGATGTTCTCCGTTTCATCCTCGGCCCCACCGCCTTCGCTTACTTTCATGGCATCCTCATACTGTCCAATAAAAAAGTACAGTATTTCGGTAACGGAGCCTGGGGACATATAGGCCTCGAATACCTTTTTCACCCTGTCTATCTTATACCCGGTCTCTTCCTCCACTTCCATTTTAATGGTTTCTTCGGCATTGCCCTTCTCCAAAAGTCCGGCACAGGCCTCGACCATCATCCCATCCTCATTTCCATTCAAGTAAGTGGGCATTCGAAACTGTCGGGTAAGCACCACGGTTCCTTTTTGGACATTGTACAGCAAGATGGCCGCCCCATTGCCACGGTCATAGGCTTCCCGGATTTGGGTCTCCCACTCCCCATCTTCCCTCTGATATTCAAAAGTGACCTTATTCAGGGTATACCAATTGTTGGAGAGCAATTCCTTTGTGATGTTTCTTACGTTCCCGTGTTTCATACCGATGCAGCTTTGTTCAGATATTGGCGAAAAGGGAGCATTTCTTTATACACCTCCACGATTTTTTCCTTGAATCCTTTTTGAAAGACCTCATCCCTTTTCAGCTCATGGACCACCGCAAAGGTCTTGTTCCGTAATAAATGAATGTACGGATGGTTGTTGGAAAACCCTTTGGGGGCATTCGTCAATTTTTCATCTTCGTACAGACCGCCAAACAATTTTCTGAAAGAAGGTTTGTCCAAGATAGCTTGTAGCTCCTCTCCATTGTAATCTATCCCATCGCGAATACTGCGCAGGGTCTTGGGGCCGGGTCGCCAAAATCCTCCCGCCAACATGCAGTGCTTTAATCCAATTTCGATATAAAAATCAGCAGAATGGGGTGCCTTGTCCAAACCCGCACCAAAATGGTCCTTGTACACCGGTTTGTTGGGATGGAACATGAGGTTATTATTGATTCGATTGATGCCTTTTTTTCCAGGAGTGGGGTAATAATCGGAATGCAATTGTTCCATGGTCAAATCCAGGTCATCCAACCACCCGATAAAATCACTGCGGAGGGATTTGTACCGTTTCCGGTTGGCATCCATCCACTCCTTTGAATTGTTTTGTTGAAGTTCTTCCAGAAATTGGAACAGGTCTGTAAAGTTCATGCTACGAACATAGGAAAAATACCCTTAACCGTTCTTCGGAAATCAGACATCAGATATCGGACATCGGACATCGGACATCGGACATCAGACATCAGACATCAGAAACTTAAAATTTATTGTCCCCGTCCAGCAAATCGCCAATACCGCCCAGAAGACTACCTTCCCCTTTGTCCTTTCCGCCTCCTTTGGGAGCAGCGGCCCATACCCTACTGGCCAATCGGCTAAACGGCAATGATTGTACATACACGGTACCGGGTCCCCGCAAAGTGGCAAAGAACAATCCTTCGCCGCCAAAAACAGTATTCTTGATTCCGCCCACAAACTCAATATTATAATCCACAGTTTGTGAAAAACCCACAATACATCCGGTATCCACTTTCAGGACCTCGCCCGGACCCAAGACCTTTTTGGCCATGGTACCCCCGGCATGCACAAAGGCCATTCCGTCACCTTCCAGTTTTTGCATGATAAAACCCTCGCCTCCAAAAAATCCGCGGCCCAAGCGCTTGGAAAACTCTATTCCTACCGAAACTCCTTTGGCGGCGCATAGAAATGCATCTTTCTGGCAAATGAACTTACCCCCTTTTTCCGAAAGGTCTATGGGAATGATCTTACCTGGATAGGGCGAAGCAAAGCTTACCAGCTTTTTGCCCTGGCCTATATTAAGGAAGGCGGTCATAAAAAGACTCTCGCCCGTGAGCAAACGCTTGCCTGCGGAGAACAGTTTCCCCAAAACCCCAGAATCTTGGTTGGAGCCATCACCAAAAATGGTGTCCATTTGAATATCGGAATCCATCATCATAAAACTGCCGGCCTCGGCCACAACGGCCTCTTGGGGATCCAGTTCAATCTCCACATATTGCATTTCTTCCCCGTAAATGTGATAGTCTATTTCGTGATTTGTTCCCATTTAGGTTTAACTTTATTGTATTAAATATACTGTTATCTTTACAACCTATTAGTAGGTGTCTTTAGAATATTGTTACACTTAAAAGGCAAAAATCAATACCTTTTAAGGAATCCTTCCCATTGAACATGATACCAGACCTTCCATTTCAAGAGGCAAGGTAATATTTGCCATCATCCTAATGCAACATATCCAATGGGCCTTATCATTGACTTTGGTGGGTTTTCTCGATCAAGGTTCCCATAAGAAAATGGAATTCATCCAACTTCATGAATTTTGACACAATTGGGATTGGTTCCTCCAAGTACTTCAAGTGTATATTTATACACAAAACGGAATCAGATGTATCGATGCCAAAGTCTTTTATATCACTATAATTGATTTCAATCCCGAAAAGAGAAAAATTATGCTCTCTAAAAATAATCTTGTCATCTTTCAACCGGTAAAACTGCGAAAACGAATATATCAGGTACACGGACCACCCAATAATACCCAGAACTGCAATTAGGCATACCTGATTAATCCATGCTTCTTTTATGGTCAACACTCCCAATCTATAGATGACAAAAGCACCATATAATTGACCTATTCCTAAAAATAGCAAGGCATATAATGGCTTAATTTTTATTATTTTCAACGGTTCTGCCATAATCATTCACTATCTTCCTACTCCTTTTTAAAGAATTCCATGGTTAGCCTTTTTGTTTTGTTACTCGTTTTCATTTGGGGATATAAGTTGACAAAAATTCTACTTAATTCAAAAGATTTGATAAGATTCGCGGAAGAATTTGACAAGCTCTCCAAGAAATACAAATTTTCAGATGCACAGAAATCAGAGCATTATAGGAAAGAGGCTAAACACTACAGGTCGTTCAATAAAAAAACAACTAGGTCCAGCTTAATTTGGTTTTTATTTGAAGTAGGGAGCATCGTGTTGATTTATTTAGTTTTTGTGAAAAAATATTTTTCATCCAATCTATTCTAGTTCTACTGCTCAAACCTATTGTCAAAAAACAATTTTTCTATTTGGTACAGGGAATTTTTTAGCTTTTGACCTTCACCGTCCACTCAAAGTGAAAGGTGGATACTTCCACTCCATCGACATTTACACCCACGGACTTCATCCAACAGGTTTGCCCCTCTCCAGTGGCTATGGTTTTTTGGATGGCATCGGCAATCAAATGGCCCTCCTCGCAGGTAAAAGTGATGCGTCCTGTGGCCTTTTTGGTGAAGGTAGCCTTGTTATTGGCCACGAGCATGGAGATTTTCTTGCCACTTTTTTGGATTTCGTTCATGACCAAGGCCCCGGTACTCAGTTCTGCGGCCATACCCTGCACGGCCCAAAACATGGATTTAAACGGGTTTTGGTTGATCCACCGATGCTTTACAGAGGTCATTGCCTTCTGCCCATCTATATACGTTAAACGAATTCCCGTCCACCATGCAGAGGGGAGCTTAAAGAAGGTAAAGGTATTGATTTTACTGGGTGTCAGTGCCATATCATTAATTTAGGAAGTCTAAAAATAATCAAATTTGAATTGACTTTACTTTGTTAAAAAAATGTTAATTTATAGTACTTTGTTTTGCATAGTACTGTCTTTTGGATATATATTTGCATCGTAAGCTAATAGGTGATGCTTGTCATCAACCTGAACTTGATTCAGGTTCTCATCAAAATAGAGGCCAGCTTTCATAAAGATTCTGAACAAAATTCAGAATGATAATTTGTAAATCATCAATCAAAAAATGGCTACAACATTAACCAAACACGAACGAAATCTATCCGCGATCATACACGCGTCCACCTTTTCAAAGTATTTTATTCCCTTTGGGAATTTCATACTTCCCTTGATTTTGTGGACCGCCAATAAGAAAGAGCATCAATTTGTGGATTACAATGGCAAGCAGGCGCTCAATTTTCAAATGAGCATGCTCCTCTACTCCATTGTGGCCGGCTTGATCAGCATTCCCTTTTTTATCGGTGCCTTGCCGGATCTGTTCGATTGGAACTTCTTGGGGATCCATAGATTAAGCGACCTCAATACCCTAAACATCCATATAGACAGTGACAACTTTAGGCTTGGACGGTTGTTTTGGCCAGCGGGGATCAGTGGATTAATCCAAGTAGGATTGGCTTTGATCAACATTGTATATTCCATCCTGGCCACCATCAGAACCAACGAAGGGGAATATTTTAAGTATCCCTTCACTATAAAATTCATCAAGTAATGCAAAAGGCAAGATACATATTGGGAATGGGCATCATGGTCCTATCGCTTAGCCTTCAAGGGCAAGTCGCCAAGGACACTGAGCTGTACAAGACCTTGAAATCCAAGGACAGTATTTTGTTCGATGCCGCGTTCAATCAATGTGATGTGCCCACCTTGGAATCCTTGTTCACCGAAGATTTTGAGTTCTACCATGACAGGGGTGGTTTTACCGATGGCAGGGAGGCATTCTTGAAATCTGTTCGGGAGAATTGTGCGAGGCGAAATCCATCCGAGCCCCAAAACTCGAAACGAATCTTGGTGGACGGAAGTTTGGAAGTATATCCCCTCTACAAGGACGGGGAACTTTATGGGGCTATTCAGCATGGGGTACATACCTTTGAGTTTTTAAACGACAGAAAAGAATATCAAAAAGGGGATATCGCCAAGTTCACCCACGTTTGGTTGTTGAAAGACGGACAATGGAAGGTGAAAAGGGAATTGAGCTATGACCATCATGCCCAAACAGCATCCAAAGAGGCAATCGTCCTTTCGGATAGTACCTTGAGCAGCTATGTGGGGGATTATGAATCGCCCCAAGCGGGGAAGGTGACCATAACCAAGGATTCCGATCACTTGCTATTGCAATCAAACGGATTTGAAGCGAATCTGTATCCAGAGGCCGAAAACACTTTTTTCTTGAAGGAACGGGGTACCAAGTTCAAATTCATTAAAGACAATGGCCATGAGGTTTCAAAAATGATCATCTTGGAAAACGATACCGTTGTGGACGAAGCGAAAAAGATCTAAATAAAAAAGGGAGTTTAATCATCAATCAAAAAACGAACAATTCATCAATCAATCATCAATCAAAAACCGTTTCCACTCCCCTGCTCATCACAGGGGACTGGAGTGGAAACAAAAGCGAACAGTTAATTTAATAGAACCATGAAGTTATGAACATAGAAAACACAAAAGCACAGATGCGCAAGGGGGTTCTGGAATACTGTATCCTGTCCATCCTAAGGGATGATGACAAGTATGCATCGGAAATTCTGGAGGCCTTGAAAGACGCCAAGATGCTAGTAGTGGAAGGGACCATTTACCCTTTGTTGACGAGGTTGAAAAATGCGGGGCTGCTCAACTATCGTTGGGAAGAATCCACATCAGGACCTCCACGGAAATATTACGCCCTCACCGAAACGGGCCGTTTGTTCCTCAAAGAACTCAACGGTACTTGGGATGAACTAAGAAACGCAGTGAATTTGGTAACCAACACTAAATAACAATCTAAAATGAACAAGACAGTAAATATAAATTTGGCCAATACGCTCTTCCATATAGACGATGACGCGTATAACAAGCTAAGACGCTATCTCGAGTCCATAAAACGTTCGTTTGCAGGGACTCCCGGAAGCGATGAGATCATAGCCGACATTGAAGCACGCATCGCCGAGCTCTTTCTCGAGAAAATGGAGAACGAACGACAGGTCATCACCCAAAAACAAGTGGATGAGGTGATCAACGTCATGGGACAGCCCGAAGACTATATGGTGGACGAGGATATTTTTGAGGACGAACCCAAAAAGGCCTACGAACGCACCACCACTACCCGTTCCAAGAAATTGTACCGGGACATCGACCAGAAATACATCGGTGGGGTCTGCTCCGGTCTGGAGCACTACTTGGGGTTTGATGCCCTATGGATCCGTTTGATCTTTATCCTTTTGGCGGTATTCACCGGTTTTGGGTTGATTGCCTATATCCTACTCTGGATTTTGGTACCCGAAGCTGCCACAACCTCGCAAAAATTGGACATGCGGGGAGAGCCTATCAACATCAGCAATATAGAACGCAAGGTTAAAGAGGGGTTTGGTGATGTTGCCGACAAGGTAAAAAATGTTGACTACGAGAAAGTGGGCAACAAGGTCAAAAGCGGCTCCAAGACCTTTTTCGACACCTTAGGGGATATCATCATGTTCCTGTTCAAAGTCTTTGGCAAGTTCATTGGTATAATGTTGATCATCATAGGTGCATCCGCCTTGATTGCATTGTTTGTGGCCCTCTTCACGGTGGGCATGTTCAACGCGGTGAACTTTCCCGGAGTGGATTTCTACGAAATCGTGAATACCACCGGAGCCCCGGTTTGGGCGGTTTCCCTACTATTGTTCTTTGCCTTAGGCATTCCATTCTTCTTTATCCTTTATTTGGGATTGAAGATTTTGGTGAATAACCTAAAATCCATCGGGAACATTGCCAAATTCTCCCTTTTGGGACTGTGGTTACTTTCCATAGGCGCCCTATTTGCCTTGGGAGTTCGCCAAGCCGCTGAATTTGCCAATGTAGGCAGTGTACACGAGGACTATGAAGTGGTGATGGAAAATCCCGCGGACACCCTGTTCATCAGCATGAAGGACACAGGTTACCCATATGGAATGCAGGATGTTCACTTTGGACGCATGACCTTTACCTATGATAAGGACGACAATAGAATCCTGATTTCGGACGAAGTCGATATCAGAATCCGCCAATCTGATGATGAACAAGTGAAGATCAACGTGCGTAAGGATTCCCAAGGAAGCTCGGTACGCGCAGCCCGGGAACGGGCCAAGAACATCAATTTTAACTATGAAGTCATCGGAAACCAAATTTTTCTGGACGAACATTTGACCACCGATGTTTCCAACAAGGCCAGAAACCAAGAGGTTACGGTAACCATTTATGTGCCCGAAGGAAAGACCCTGATTCTCAAAGAATCCACCCATGGTCATATTGGACGTGGCATAGAAAACGACAAGGATTATTACAGAAGTAGTATTGTGGGATATACCTGGGTCATGGGTAGCGATGGGGAACTCAAGTGCCAAGATTGTCCCGAAGAGGATGAGGAAAACCCCGACGAGAATGAAGAGGGAGGAAAAATCATCATTGATGAAAATGGGGTGAACATTGACATCAAGGACCATAACGATTCTTTTGAAATGAAAATCGGCGAAGGCGGAATTAAGGTTAAGACGGGAGATAAGGACAACAATTGAACCATCATTTTCTACAGTTGGGTAAGCTTTACTGTATAAAAAAGAAAACAAATACGAGTTTTACACTGAAATAATCAAGTAACAATCATCAATCAAATCACAAACAGTCCTTGACAAACGTTCAGGGCAAAAAACAACAACCATGACAACACTAGCAAGATTAGCAATCGCAGTACTTTTTTCCTTATTCGCCTCTTCCTGTATGATGGACATCAATTTTGGAAGCGGTAAAAAAGGAAATGGCCAAGTGGTGGAAGAAACCCGAAATGTCTCTGAAGATTTCACCATGATCTCCGCATCGGAGGGGCTGGATGTATACATTACCCAAGACCGGGATTTTAAAATCTCTGTGGAAGCGGATGAGAACATTATAGACTTGATCGCCACCGATGTCAGGGATGGAAGACTTAAAATCCATACTACAGAGAACATAGGCAGGGCCACTAAAAAAATCTATGTATCCCTTCCTGAGATCACCGCTTTGGAAAGCTCAAGTGGGGCAGATCTTATTGTTCAAAATGTCATTGAGGTCCAAAAGATTGAACTGGATGCCAGCAGCGGGTCCGACCTACAGGTTGAGCTTGTGGCCGATGAAATCTCGGCAGAGGCCAGTAGTGGTGCCGATATCAAGATTTCCGGAAAGGCGAATATGCTCTATGCCGACGCCAGTAGTGGGTCTGACATCAAAGCAAGGGAATTGACCACTATAAAATGTAATGCCGATGCCAGTAGCGGTGCCGATATTTCCGTGAACGTAACCGAATCATTGATTGCAGACGCCAGCAGCGGAGCGGATATCTCGTATACCGGTGAGGCCAGTGTGCAAAAGAAAAAATCCGTTTCTGGGAGCATTCATAAATACTGAACAAACCAAACCTTCCAAAATCTTGAAAACCCGCTGAAATTTCAGCGGGTTTTTGCTTTTTCAACAACTGATGTGGTTATCTTAGCAAGTCCAAAAATCATTGTACAAATGCGCATAGAAATCAAAAAATACGTGTTGCAACTGCAACATCCCTTTGGCATCTCAAGAGAAACCCATGTAACCCAAGACACCATGATCGTGTGTCTTTCGCTCAACGGAGAAACCGGCTATGGGGAAGCTACCTCCAATCCGTATTACAACATCACGGTGGAAAGCATGAAGGCCGAAATAGAAGGGGTACAACAGGAAATAGAGGCCTACGATTTTGATACGCCTGAAAAGTTCCATGCGTTCTTAAAAGGTTTAGGGCTCCAAAACTTCACCCTTTGCGCCATGGATTTGGCCGCCAATGATCTGTATGGGAAACTTCAGGGGAAACCTCTATATGAAATCTGGGGCACCAATACCTCCAAATACCCTATAACCAATTACACGATTGGTATCGATACCATTCCCAAAATGGTTGAAAAGCTACAGGAAAAACCATGGCCAGTCTACAAAATAAAACTGGGCACATCGGATGACGTGGCCATTGTACGCGAATTGCGTAAACACACGGATAGCGTATTCCGCATAGATGCCAATTGCGCATGGACCGCCGAAGAAACCCTTAGAAACGCTCCTCTTTTAAAAGAGTTGGGGGTTGAATTTTTGGAACAGCCCTTAAAGGCGGATGATTGGGAAGGTATGGAAAAAGTAAAAAAGGAATGTGTGCTCCCGGTCATTGCCGATGAAAGCTGTATCGTGGAAAGCGATGTTGAGAATTGTGGCGGCTACTTTGATGGTATCAATATAAAATTGACCAAATGTGGTGGCCTTACCCCTGCCCTTAGGATGATCCAAAAAGCCAAGGAACTGGGATTAAAAGTAATGGTAGGTTGTATGACCGAGTCCACCGTGGGCATATCGGCCATTGCCCAGCTACTGCCCCAACTGGATTATGTGGATATGGATGGGCCGTTGTTGTTAAAAACCGACATTGCAAAAGGCGTACAGATTCTGGATGATGGTAAACTCATTTTCCCTGAGCTTCCGGGCAGTGGAATACAATTGCTGTAATGGCCCATTTGCTGCAACACATACCTGACCGGACCATAATGGTGGACGGTAAGGAGTATCTCTATTTTGGGGGCACTGCTTATCTGGGACTGCAGTCCCATGCTCCTTTCATGGAAATATTCTTAAAGAATGTGCAGCAATACGGACTCCATTATGGGGCGTCCCGAAAGTCCAATGTAGCCTTGGAAGTATATCCCCAAGCCGAAGATTGGTTGAGCCAATGGGTAGGCAGCGAGGCCTGTGTGACCCTGTCATCAGGATATTTGGCCGCCCAATTGGTGGTCCAGACCCTTTTACAAAAAGGGCATTCCCTTTTTGCCGCTCCCAATACACATACAGCCCTCCTTGTCCATGGTGTAGTCCAAACCCAAAGTTTTGAGGAGCTACACCAGCACATCATCCTAACCTTGGAAGAAAATCCCAAGGGCAAACCTCCCGTGGTGCTTTTTGACACTTTGGATTTTTCAGGCGGACAGTTTCCCAATTTTGAGGCCTTACGGGAACTTCCTTTGGAGAAAATCATTTTAGTGGGCGATGATTCCCATGGTATTGGTATTGTGGGAGAACAGGGTAAGGGTTGCTATACAATGCTGAAAAATCTAAATCCGGCACAGCTTATGGTCTGCTGTTCCTTGGGAAAAGGTCTCGGCATACAGGCAGGGGCCGTATTGGGAACCGCTGACAGCATACAAATGCTCCGAAACACGGCTTTTTATGGAGGTGCGAGTCCGGCTCCCCCCGCTTTTATGGGTACCCTTTTGGATGCAGGTCCTATTTACAGGGAAAGAAGGACCGCTGTCATGGAACATCTGGAACTTTTTAAAAAATCCTTGCATTCTTTGGAAACCTTCACCCATATTGAAGGACATCCCTCCTTTGAGTTTTCCAATCCAGAATTGGCCAAGTCACTGGAAAAGAATGGTTTTGTCTTTACCAATTTCAACTATCCGGATAAAAATGGGCCCATAGTCAGTAGAATTGTATTGAGCGCCTACCATCTAAAAGAGGACATCCTACAATTGACCAATGGTCTAAACCGTCTAATGCGTTAAGTCCATCTCACTCTAATTGGTTATTTTGCATGGATTAACCAACCAAAACATTTAAAAATACATTCATGAAGTATCCAAGCTTTCGCGAAAAAGGATTATCACTCCTACTGACACTATTCATTCTCTTTACGTCATGCAAAACAGATACGACTACGGAAAATGACAAGGTCGATGCCCTTATTTCAACCACCAAGGAAACCTTTGCTCCGGACAAACGCGTAGCCATCTTTGACCTAGAGGTCGAGAAAAACCCAGAAGGTTATCTTATTAAAGGTGTGACCAATCTCCCTGATGCGCTACAATCTTTCCGAGAAGAGCTTGAAAGTCAAAAAATCAGCTATACCGACAGTATTGAAGTGCTCCCGTCGGCAACCTTGGAAGGTAAAATTCAAGGTGTGGTAACAGTTTCAGTTGCCAATTTAAGGGGAAATCCCTCCCATTCCGCCGAAATGGTGACCCAAGCAACCTTGGGCACCCCATTAAAAGTGTATCAGAAAGAACGAAACTGGTACCGCGTACAAACCCCTGATCATTATTTGGGATGGGTAGATAGCGGTGGATTGGAATTGATGGACAAATCTGTTTTTGGGGAATGGCAAGCTTCCGATAAGTTGATCTATACCCAAACCTATGGAAATGCCTTTGCCGAGGCAGATGCTGCTTCCCAAGTGGTATCTGATTTAGTCTTTGGCAATATTTTGCAACTGGTCTCTGAACAGGCTGGTTTTTATGAAGTGAACTATCCTGATGGGAGAAAAGGCTTTATTTCCAAATCGGAAGCAGCTCCTTACGCAACGTGGACCTCCTCATTGCCCCTGACCAAGGAGGCCTTGGTGGCCACCTCCAAGAAAATGCTGGGTGTACCGTACCTGTGGGGAGGAACCTCTGCCAAAGGGGTGGATTGCAGCGGTTTTACCAAAACTGTATATTTCATGAACGGGATGATCATACCCCGTGATGCCTCCCAACAAATTCACGAAGGAATTTTAATCGATGATTCAAAGGATTTTGACAAATTGGTTCCCGGTGACCTGCTTTTCTTTGGAAGAAAGGCAACCGATACAAGCCCAGAAAGGGTGATCCATGTGGGCATGTGGATTGGAAACAATGAATTTATCCATTCGGCTGGGGATGTACACATCAGCAGCATGGATAAGGACTCGGAAAATTTTGATGAGTACAATTACAATCGCTATCTCCGTAGCAAACGCATTCTAAACGAAACGGACGAGGGACTTTTGTACTTAACGGAAAAGAACATCTTCTAGGCTAAAAATATTCAACAGCAAAAAGGCCATCCCGATTGGGATGGCCTTTTTTATTATACTCTAGGTCTATTATTATCTATTCGTCCCACCAAACAGGAGCAACGGGGTCTTTTTGATTGGCCAGTACGTTGGCTTCGTTCCTGTTCAACTCACTGGTAGGGTAATTTGCCCTTCTAAACCATTGGCCAGGAAACTCCGTATCCGCACTTTCTTCTTCACTTCTGATTTCCAATCCGGTGAAAACATCATTTGAGAAGTCATATCTCCTGTAATCCACAAAGGTTTCTGGGTTCAAGAAATTATGGATGTACTTTTCTTTCATGATATGGCTCAACATCAGGGCGCCTTCACCCACAGCAATAGCTCCATCTGCCATATAATCCGCTCCATCTGCTCCATACATTTCCATACTGGCGGCAATTCCGTCCATATATGCGGTGTATGCCGTTGCATTGGAGCCCACACTAGTGGTAGTGCCCCCATTCGCCAAGAAAGCGGCTTCCGCCTTAATGAACAATACTTCGGCATAACTGATGAGAATCAGGGGGGAATCTACGCTGGTGTAAAACCCATCCGTTCTAAAGCCTGTGTTGGCATCAGTACCATCTGGCGCCACACCGCCACCGCCACTTACGTAGCCTTTGTACTCCGCTTCATCATTGTTTTCGGCAAACAAGGGAAGCCTTGGGTCTATTTCCACGGTTCCCCCTAGAAAAGGAAAGTACTCACCGTTCATGGAACTTACCAATTGGCTTGCGATATCCTTGCTCAGGTTCCCTGTATTTCGGGCCAAAACTTCCTCGGAATACCAAGGGTTGATGTTTCTATCGTCATAATACATGGCGAAGTTGTCCTCGTTCGAGGTAAACCCATTATCTACAGTGGCCAGAACATCATTTGGTGAAACAACCCCTTTGTTGACCAAATGCAGTTGATAACGTGCTTTCAATGAATACGCGGCCCTTAGCCATTTGTCCGTATCCCCTCCATAAATCAAATCGGAGGAACCTAAATTGAATACGGAAGTATCCGCGGCCTCCAATTTGGCAATCGCAGCATCCAACAGACTAAAAATCTCGGTGTAAATTTCCTCTTGTGTATCAAACGTTGGGAAATTGTTCGCGGGGCCATCGCCTGCTTCAGAATACGGGATATTGTCCCACGTATCCGTAGCGATACCAATGTTGGCCGCTATGAGAATGTCTGAAATGGCCTCAATATGGGTAGCTCCATTTTCTACGGCTTTTGCCTTTATCACTTCCAGATTGGGCAAAATGTAGAGATAGACCTGACTCCAAAGCCCTGAAGCGGAGGTCTGCCCGGCTGCGCCTCCCCCCGTATTCACAAAATATTGTACGTAATTGCCAAAGGAAAGTTCGGCAGATCGTTGCCCTTCCATGGTGCTATGTATCACAGGAGCCATAAGGTCCTGCATACGCAGCGCTTCCTCAGTGGCGGTATTGGAAGGGGTGTTCACATCGAAATAATCCTCACTGCAGCCCACAATAAACACTAGGGAGCACAGTAGAAAAACCTTATCTATACTTATTCTTACTCTTTTCATAGTCATTTTTTAAAATGCAATATTTAAACCAAACGAATAGCTTTCACTCAATGGAATGTTCAATCCGGTGAAACCATATACATTGCTACCGGCACTGTACTGGTTTCCTTCTGGATCATACCCATCAAAAGGAGTCCAGAGCAAAACGTTATTGACACTGGCGGAAACACTAACCTTTTCCAAGTTCAAATCCTTGATGATCTTACTTTGGATATCATAGGACAATGATACACTTCTGAGTTTCACCCATGAGGCATCCTGAACCAAAACTTCCGAAGCACGGTTGTACGCGTTGGAGTTCCTGTAGTAATTGGCATCTATCAAAGTCTCTGTTGTATTGGGAACAAATCCTCCATTTCCGTCATCCATGACACCATCCAGCACCACATTGACATCACGCTGAAGGGTACTCTCCAATATTCCGTTTCTGATGGAATTTCTTTGGCCTGCATCGTACAAATCCCCTCCTTTCTTGTATTCCAACAAGAAATTGAAGCCAATACCTTTCCATTTGAGGTTACTTCCAATGGAAGAGATGAAATCAGGGAAAGCATTCCCTACTATTACCCTTTCGTCTGTATTGATTACTGGTAAACCATTGGCATCTATGTAACGTTCCCCGTTTTCATAGACCCATTTGTATCCGTATAGATTCCCCATTTTATCACCTTCCCTTACTTCCGAGGTAACCCCGGCAAATCCAGAGTCGGCAAAAATGATGGATTCAACATCGTCAGGAATTTCAAGGACCTCCCCTTCACTGGTAGACCAGTTCAGGATAAGTTCCCATCTAAGGTTTTGGTTCCGGATGACATCAGCGCTCAAGAGAAACTCATGTCCAAAGACTTTGTAATCCCCTGCATTTCGGAAAATTTGGGAATATCCAGAGGAGTTGGCCACACCTACACCAAATATTTGATCTTTGACACGGGAGTTGTAATAGGCATAATCCAACCGGATACGGTTGTCCATAAACCTAAGGTCCGCACCAAACTCAGTGGATTGGTTCTTTTCGGGTACAATTTCGAAACCTCTCTGGGTACTTCTTCTATATCCACCTACACCACCAAAGGGAAAGTCTCCATCCACTACATAGTACTGTCCTGCCTGCCCAAAACCTGGGCCTTTACCTACCTCTGCCCATGAAGCTCTCAGCTTACCAAAGGTAAATACACTGTTCTCACCGAATAGATCGGATATATCATAGGCCAAACTTGCCGATGGATAAAAGAACGATCTGTTTTCAGCAGGCAAGGTCGAGATCCAGTCATTTCTTCCGGTCAAAGACAGGAATAATTTGTCCTTGTATCCGAATTTGAGTTCACCAAAAACACCCATAACGCGTTCTTGCACCACACTTTTATTGATAAAAAAGTTGGTGGTATTGCCTATTTCGTTCAATCCGGGAATATTCAATCCCTCTCCCCTAGCTTCAAGATAGGATCGTTTTGAATCGGACAATTGATGTCCAACGGTCAAATCCGTTGTAAAATCATCTGACCACGACTTATTGAACGCTGCCAAAAAGTTGGATTCCAACCCAGTGAAGTTAATGTTCTGCTCCAAGATAAAACCGCCCACTTGCGAGCCTCCATCCAAATCGGGGCCCACATATCGGTTTCTGGCATCAGAGTAGTTGTCTATCTGGGCAGCATAGGTAAAGGTGACCCAATCTTTTGGGGACCAAGTCATGGTAGTGTTCCCAATCCATCGGTTTACGTCATCCTCCAGATTACTGGTTTCCATGAGATACCTTGGGTTGTCTATAATACCAAAGGAATAATCACGCTCACTTCCATCAGGGTTCTTATAATCATTTATAGGAAAGGTCCCTGAAAAGTAGGAAAGGGCACTCATCACGGACTTATCTCCTCCATTGGCCCTCTTTCCTCCTGAATTGGAGAACGCTACCGAACCATCAATGGTGAAGTTATCCGTTACCTTATAACCCGCCTTTAACCTAAAATTGGTCTTTTTATAATCCGTATTGGGCAAAACACCTTGCTCGCTGTTGTTTCCCACGGAGAAATAATAGTTCAACCGCTCACTGGCACCACTAAGGTTCATGTTGAGCTGGGAGTTGAACCCAGTTCTAAAAATATCATACGGACTGTAGAAACGGTCATTGGACAAGTCAACAATCTCTCCTCCACCCAAATCGTAGGAATCCAGAGCATACTCGGGACCCCATGAGTAGAAAGAGGTTGCATTTTGAACCCGGTTGAAACCAGTTTCGGAGTTGGGGTCGTACAAGGTTCTTGGAGCTCCCGAAAACCCTTCCCTGTATTTGGTCTGAAGGGGTGGAGTGGTCCTTACCGTCCTAAAAGTAGTGGAAGCGGTCAGATTAACCTTAGCCTTGCCCTGCTTTCCTTTTTTGGTGGTAATGATAATCGCACCATTGGAGGCCCGCACCCCATAAAGTGCCGTTGCCGCCGCACCCTTTAACACGTTAAAACTTTCGATATCCTCTGGGTTAAGGTCACCTGCCCTGTTCGAAAAAGCAAACTGCTCCGAACTGTTTGGCGAATTGGAACCTGCACTGGGCCTTACTTCACCCGCAAAGGTATCGTTGTTAAGGGCCAGACCGTCCACAATGATCAAAGGTTGGTTGCCCCGGGAAGGGTCAATGGAGGTTACCCCACGGATCAAGATGTCCACCCCACCACCGGAAGTTCCCGATGTACGATTGATCTGCACACCTGCAATACGCCCTTGCAAGGTTTCGATCGGGTTGGCTTGGCCAACAAGGTTAACATCTTCCGCACTTACCTTGGTAACCGAATACCCAAGGGATTTTTGCTTCTGTTCAACACCAAAAGCGGTTACCACCACTTCATCCAGTTGTGTTGAATCTTCTTCCATGACCACATTAAGCCTAGTCTGTGACCCAACGGTCACGTCTTGCGTCTGCATTCCCAAATACGAAAATTGCAGTACCTGTCCGCTTGAAGCGGTGATGGAGTAATTCCCATCAAAATCTGTTGTCGTGCCGTTTGTTGTTCCTTGAACAACAATGGTGACACCCGGTAGAGGTTGGCCTGATGAATCAGTTACCGTTCCTGTGATGGTCTGTCCATAGGCGGTAATCCCCATAAACAGCCCCATCAAAATGAAATAAACGTTCTTCATTCTTTAGTTTTTGTTATTTAATGATGAATATTGACAAAAAAATTTAATAATCAAACAATAACTTAAAAAAATGTTGTATTTGTAAAAATATTGAGGTAAGAGTGTGCAATATTCAAAAAAATCATGGAACCGCAACTTTTTTCCAATTTTTTATTTCTCCCATACATTCAACATCAAAAACTCCTTGGATTGAAATACTGTTAATTTTTTACTGCTCTTTTTGTGGATTTTTCAGTTTTTATCGTATCTTATTAAGGCTTAACTATCATTAACTTAAACACACCGATCATGAAAAAAATACTTGGATTGGTTTTATTGGTGTTGGTTTTTATTTCCGCAGCATGGCTCACACCGCCAAAACCTGAAACAATGCATTCCATTGAGGGAACATGGGAATTAAAGAGTTTTTACAGCTACGATGATGGAGTAAACATTTCGGACACGGTACCCAAAGCAGATGGATACCGACAGGTAAAAATGTATTATAACGGCAGGGTCATGTGGTCTCGTTATGTGCCACAGGATACTGTGGAATGGTTTGGGTATGGTCGATATAAGATTACGCCCGATTCTTTGATCGAAACCTTGGAATATGCCTCTTCCTCCATGATGAGTGCCTTGGATACCTTACGGGTATTCCGCTTTGAGCTTAATATCACAGAGGATACCTATAGCCAAATAAGCTTTGATGAAGAAGGAAACAGGACCTTCTCCGAAAACTACATCCGAATTGATTGATTAAATCAAGGTTGCACTAAAAAAGGCACTGGAAATTCCAGTGCCTTTTTTAATTTCATGAAATATCTTTCAAGCTTAGGATACCAAGGTCTCCTTGCTTTCCACAGTGGCCAAATAGCGCTCTGCATCCAAGGCAGCCATACAACCTGTTCCTGCAGCGGTTATAGCTTGTCTGTATATTTTATCTTGGGCATCGCCACTGGCAAAAACACCTGGTTTGCTGGTCTTGGTGGATTTGGGTTCGGTAATCAGATACCCTGTTTCATCCATTTCCAGTTGTCCTTTAAAAATATCGGTATTGGGCTTGTGTCCAATTGCGATGAAAAGTCCCGTGATGGCAATTTCTTCTTTTTCCCCTGTTTGGTTGTTTACCATTCTAAGGCCTTCCACCACTTGGTCCCCAATTACTTCATCAACTTCGGTATTGTACCGAACCTCTATATTTTCAAGACTGTTCACCCTGTGTTGCATAGCCTTTGAGGCCCTCATTTCGTCTTTACGGACGAGCATGGTGACCTTTTTGCAGATATTGGCAAGGTATGATGCTTCTTCGGCAGCAGTATCCCCACCACCTACAATGGCCACTTCCTGACCTTTGTAAAAGAATCCATCACAAACGGCGCAGGCTGATACTCCACCACCCCTTAAACGTTGCTCGCTGGGGATGTTCAAGTATTTTGCAGACGCTCCTGTTGAAATGATAATGGTCTCGGCTTCCACAATTTTGGAATCATCCACGGTAACTTTGTGGATTCCTCCCACCTCATCGCTTAAATCCACCGCAGTGATCATTCCTATCCGCACCTCGGTGCCAAATCGTTCCGCTTGCTGTTGCAATTGCATCATCATGGTGGGTCCGTCTATCCCTTCGGGATATCCAGGGAAATTATCCACCTCTGTTGTAGTGGTCAATTGCCCACCAGGTTCCATTCCAGTGTACAGTACAGGTTTCAAATCGGCCCTAGCAGCGTAGATTGCAGCCGTGTACCCCGCAGGTCCCGAACCAACAATCAATGTTTTTACTCTTTCCAGTTGTTCTGACATAACAAAAATCTTCCTCAATATTCTATCCTACAAAAGTAGGTTTTTTGTACAGAAACTTACAAAGCAGGATTGGGCATTCCTCTTTGGATTTATTAAAAAGATGTGAACATTTATCATCAGGGGCATCAACCATCATTATGAACATGCATAAATAGAAAAGAGCCGTTGGGAGCGGCTCTTCCTTTTTATAAGTAGACTCAGTTCATGAAAAAACAATTTTGTCTGGCTTTTCAAAAACCGTTACAACCAAGGGGCTCAACCTCAAAAA
Organism: Flagellimonas algicida; assembly: GCF_049629585.1. Lineage (NCBI taxonomy): Bacteria > Pseudomonadati > Bacteroidota > Flavobacteriia > Flavobacteriales > Flavobacteriaceae > Flagellimonas > Flagellimonas algicida. The sequence continues at coordinate 1,326,860 of NZ_JBMYIX010000001.1, forward strand.
CCCCCTGGCGCAACGGAAACCTCTTTAGAACTAGAACTTAGGTAAAGAACACTATGAGTACCCTACAATTACCCCATCCTATTTTAGGAGGTTTGTACTTTTAACCTTAAAGCACCTTGTTTTGACTGGGGTAAACTTACAGCGAATCGTTTTTTAAAATAGGGGTAAACTAACCAATGGCCCTTTTGCGTTCACGAATGGCCCTTTTGAATTCATATTTTTAAAATGACTTCTACAAAACCGTGTATAGGGAAGGAAAATTCCTGCGAAAAATAATTTCCAATTGGAATTCTTTATCTGGAATATTTCAGCTTTTTCTCAATGGTCTCTATCATCACGTTGGCAATATCCATTCCTGTGGCGTTCTCTATGCCCTCCAAACCGGGGGAAGAATTCACCTCCAGGAGTAATGGCCCTCTATTGGAACGGATGATATCCACTCCTGCCACGTCCAAGTTGAGTACCTTGGCGGATTTAATGGCCAACTTTCGTTCTTCCGGGGTTATTTTCACCAAAGAGGCGGCCCCACCTTGATGGATATTGGCCCTGAACTCCCCTTTTTGTGCCTGGCGTTGCATGGAGGCCACTACTTTTCCATTCACCACAAAGCAGCGAATATCCTGACCATTGGCTTCCTTGATGAATTCTTGTACCAAAATGTTGGTCTGCACACTTTTAAAGGCATTGATGACACTTTCGGCCGCTTTGTTGGTCTCTGCCAATACCACGCCTTTGCCCTGTGTACTCTCCAAAAGCTTTATGATCAATGGGGAACCGTTCACCATTCGGATAAGGTCCTTGGTATCCATGGGGGATTTGGCAAAACCGGTAATGGGGATATGGATGTCGTTCTTAGAGAACAATTGCGAGGCAAACAACTTATCCCTGGACTTGCTAATGGAGTCAGCAGAATTGAGACAGTACACCCCAAGGGTATCAAACTGCCGTAACAGGGCGCACCCATAAAAGGTAACGGAAGGCTTTATCCGTGGAATCACCGCATCAAACTTATCCAAAATGTTCCCACCCCGGTACCGAATCTCGGGAGAGCCGGCATCCAGTTTCATGTACACGTTTTCCACATTCAGAAAAACCACTTTGTGCCCCCTCAACTCACCCGCCTCAACAATTCTTTTGTTGCTATACAGTTCCGGGTTGCTAGCCAAAAGACCCAAGGTCAATCCCGACTTTTCGGTCATGAAAGGCCTGTATTTTTTGGTAATTTCGTCTTGGGGAACATCACCCTGACAAAAACTTTTCGAGGGGTCTACCAAAAAACGTCCATTAAGGGCTTCACGTCCCAAGAGCATCCGATACTCCATGGTATCCCTATTGGCAAGGGTCAGCTCTATTTCAAACGTTTCGTCACCAATGGTGACCGGGGTCTTGATCACTGGGCGCTCCTCGGAAATACCTTGGGAACTCTTTACGCTCCTAATATCGTACAACTTTGCTTGGCAAAGGATGGAAATACTACGGTTGTCCTGTAATGGGTTCACTTCAAAGCGTACCCAGTCTTCCAATCCCTTTGAAAAAATCTTGATTTTATTGGCCTGAATCGAAGAGGTCTTCGCCCCTGAATCCACCCGTGCCTTGATGGCCGGAATTCCCATTTCCTCCAAACGGCACCATTCCTCGCTGCCCAATATTTTTGCTACGTCCAAAATAAATTATGATTAATTGATCAATCGCATAATGAACAGGTCCATGACCTCTACCAGAATCAAAATGATGATGATCCATTCCAGTCTACTGCTTTCCCTATGGTCCATTATGTCCTTGAAAAGACTTAAATTTTCCTTTATGATGTATCCTTGTTCCTTTATGGTACGATATCTTTCCTTAAGGTCAAAGGTCTGTTTTAAATTTTTGTCCAATCGGTCCAATGCCTCATCTTCCCAAGCCACTTCATGGGAATCAAAAATATAGAGGTTCTCGGATATCTGGTTGTTGATGTTCAGCACCTTGCCGATATGTTTTTTCAGTTTCTTTCCGCCTAGGTCCAACTTCCCAAACCGTTCCAGATAGGTCGTATGGGCCCGCGTCTCTTTCATGATTTGTTCTGAAAGTCCGGCAAAGTAATCCAAGGCCACGGATTGTGAAAGATGGAGTAAGGTAAGACGCATGGCCTCCTTATTGGATTTTGGCAAAATCACCTTACTGTTGCCTACTTTGGGCTGAAAATCCTCCGATTCAAGTTGTACTTCAATCTCTTCCGTAAGCTCCGGGGAACGCCATTCCAGACAAAAAGGTTTGATCATTTCCGAAATGTGGTTTATCCCATTCCAATCATACCCAAAGAACGATACAATTCCGTACTTGAATATGTACAAATACCCTACTGCATCGGAATAGAACAGCTCATCACGGTCCCCGAACAGAAGCTCCCCCTTGATGGCCTGCCTACAACTGGAAATGTCTATGCTTGCGGCCAAATGTACCGCTATAGCTTTTGTATCCATTTTTACAGCGCGAAAATCTCGCTGGGGTCCTTAAAACTTTTGAACTCCACCATATAGCCATTGGGGTCTTGCACAAAAAAGGAAAGGTGTTCTCCCGTTTTGCTTTGCATGAAGGTGGCTTCGGTGGTGATTTCCAAATCCATCTGGAACAATCTCGAGTATAGCTCGCCCCACACATCCACGGGCACAATGACCCCAAAATGGAACGAAGGCAAGATATAATCCTCCAAGCGGTAGTTTTTAAAATCGAAATTAAAACTGCCCGACTCGGTAAAGGTCAGCTGATGGCCAAAAAGGTCAACATCCAACCACTTTTCAGTCTGCCTTCCAAAATTGGCCTTTACCACATCTTGGTAAAAAGCCTTGGTCTCCGCTATGTTCTTACATGGCAAGGCGAGATGAAACTTGATTTCCATTATTCTTGTGTTTCTTTGTTTTTCTTTTAAAACTTTTGAAGTAGGATCGCACCGCCATTCGGTCCGATTTATCCATAAAGGGCAAGGCTTCTTTCCAAGGCATCCAATAGGTGGCGGCAAACTTGTGCTTTTCCTTCACTTTGATGGGTTTAGCCTCCAAGTGCACCAGATAATAGTTCTTGACGACAGCGCCTTCTTTTCCTTTTTTAAGGTGGGAAAGGTAAAATTGGAACTGCCCAAGGGACAATTTCAGCTTAATCTCCTCCCCAACTTCACGGATCAGGGTCTCCTCCTCGGTCTCCTTTTTTTTCTTGACACCGCCGGGCAAGGTATATCGAAGTGGTTTATCCACTTTTTTCAATACCAACACCTTGTCCTTATGGGTGGCTACCAACCTAGATTTGACCACTTTTTTCATTTGAAAGTGTATGGACAAGGGCAGAGCGTATCTGCCCTTATCTGATTATTCCAATACTTTTAAATCCACTATGACAAGAATGTCATACTCTTCTTCGTCTTCATCAATGGCGGTATCAACTTTGTAGGTAACCCTGAACAGTTTTCCCACTGAATCGGTTGAATCTAAATCATACTTTTGGGCCGCAGAGGGTTCAATCTCCGCAAATCCATAAGTAGATCCGTCCGCATCGGTGAAATCGTACAAGTCCTCCACATAACCGTTAAATGTAGCCTCCACAACAGATTCCTGGGTGGTAGGCACTTCCAAAAGTGCTGCCAAGGACAAAAACATTAAAAAAATAGTCTTCATACACTGAAAAAATTAATGATCTGTACTCATTGTTTGGACCTTTTACTGGATGCTCACTCCTCTTCGGAAGTCTCCAACCCATCCGTGTCCAGGGATGTTTCTTCGTCGTTGTCGTTGTCGGATTCTTCGTGGTCCTCCATGGCCATGACCAATCGCTTGCTCACTTTTACCAAATATGCCGTGTCCTCGGTCCTGACCTCGATACATTCCACAATCTCATTGTCACTGTTTCTGTAGGTGACAATATCCCTATCATCATACCCATCCGGATATTTCTCCACCAAAAGGTCCAGCACATGCCGGTTGAGTTTTTTATAATCAACGATCACCCGTTTTAACCCTAAAGTTTGCCTGTTCTTCATCATTACATATTTAAAAGGTAGGCAAAAATCAAAGGCGCCACGATGGTCGCATCGGACTCGATGATATATTTTGGAGTATCGATATCCAATTTCCCCCAAGTGATCTTCTCATTGGGCACTGCCCCGGAGTACGACCCGTAACTGGTGGTCGAGTCGCTGATCTGACAGAAATAGCTCCAAAAAGGAGTCTCGGTCTGCTCCAGATCCTGATACAACATGGGCACCACACAGATTGGGAAATCCCCGGCAATGCCTCCTCCAATCTGAAAAAAGCCAATGCCATTTTCAGAGTTCTTCTGGTACCAATCGGCCAAAAAGGTCATGTATTCTATACCCGATTTTACCGTACTGGCCTTTAACTCTCCCTTGATCACATAACTGGCAAAAATGTTCCCCATGGTGCTATCTTCCCAACCAGGGACCACAATGGGCAGGTTTTTTTGTGCAGCGGCGTACATCCAAGAATCCTTTATATCAATCTCGTAATACTCTTCTAAAACGCCAGATAAGAGCAATTGGTACATATACTCATGCGGAAAATATCTTTTTCCTTCTTCCTCGGCCTTCTTCCAAAGCTTGTAAATATGCTGTTGCAACCTTCTAAAGGCCTCTTCCTCCGGAATGCAGGTATCGGTAACACGGTTCAATCCCTTTTCCAGCAAATCCCATTCTTCCTGAGGGGTAAGATCCCTGTAGTTTGGGATTCTTTTGTAGTGGGAATGGGCCACCAAATTCATAAGGTCTTCCTCCAAGTTGGCTCCGGTACATGAGACAATGTGTACTTTGTCCTGGCGTATGATTTCTGAAAAAATCTTGCCCAACTCTGCTGTGCTCATCGCCCCCGCCAAGGAGACCAGCATTTTGGCCCCTTGATCCAACTGCGTTTCATACCCCTTCGCTGCATCGACCAGTGAGGCCGCATTGAAGTGAAGGAAATATTTTTGAATGAATTGTGATATTTCTCCTTTATTATTCATCGTAATCGTCTAAAGCATTGGAAGATTTTTTAAAACTGTCGTCAGCCTTTGAAAAACCTTCTTCCTGAAAATCGTTTTTCTTTAAAAATTTATAACTCAACATTTTGTAGTACAGCTTCGCGGCCAAAAAGTCCGAGGAACGGTCCACCTCATTGGGGCATAACTCCACAATATCAAAACCTACCACGTTCTTTTCCTCGAACACCCTTTTTAGGAAATCCAAGGTCTCGTACCAAAACAATCCTCCGGGTTCAGGGGTTCCTGTGGACGGAAGGATGGAAGGGTCAAACGCATCCAGATCAAAGGTAATGTAGACCGTATCGGTCATCAAGTCCAAAGCATTGTCCATCCAAAAATCATCGGTCACCATTTCATGGGCAAAGAACACCTTATCCCTATCCATGACCAAGGTTTCGGCATGATCCATACTACGGATACCTACTTGTACCAAATTAGTAGTCTCATTGGCTTCATAAAGAGCGCAGGCATGATTGTACTTTGTGCCCAAGTACTCCTTACGCAAATCGGCATGGGCATCTATCTGAAGTACGGTCAAATCTTCAAAAGACTCATTAAACGCCCGGATCGCACCAATGGATATGGAATGCTCTCCTCCGAACATAGTCACCAACTTGTTTCGTTTGATGTATTCCTTCACGGTTTTGTGCACCGCATGGACCATGGTCTCGGGGGTTTCAAAATCCGTAATGGGCTCAGAAAGGTAAATACCTTCCTTGTACACCTCGCTATCGGTTTCAATATCGTATAGCTCCATGTTTTCCGAGGCATCCAAAAAGGCATCCGGACCTTTGTCCGCACCTTTTCCCCAAGTACTGGTGCCATCATAGGGAACGGGCAACAATACCACTTTGGCCTTTTCGGCCGAACCGTATTCCTTTGGAATACCGGCATATGTTTTATTCGTATTCATTTTAGTTTATTATTCGTATTCAGTTTTTGCTGGAAACCAGCAGTTTTTTTGGGTCTATCAAGACGTTCTCTTCTTTTTTGGTTCCATATCCCAAGATGGATAGAAACTCTTGTGCGGTCTGCTGTTCCGCAAACACGGAGGTTTCTATATTTCCATCTTCATCCTTGTTGATCAGAATGTGTTTGGGATGTGGAATAAGACAGTGTTGCAAACCGCCAAATCCACCAATGGTCTCTTGATAAGCCCCTGTATTGAAAAACCCGATATATAGCGGTTTGTCCTTTCTGTATTTGGGCAGGTAGATGGCGTTCATATGCTGTTCCGAGTTATAATAATCATCACTGTCGCAGGTAAGCCCACCCAACAGGATACGCTCGTATTCCTCGTTCCATCGGTTAATGGCCAACATGATGAACCGCTTGCTAATGGCCCAAGAATCTGGCATCGTAGTGATGAACGAAGAGTTGATCATGTTCCACTTTTCGCGATCGTTCTGCTGTTTCTGATACAGTACCTCATAAATGGTGCCTCCACTTTCACCTACGGTAAAGCTGCCAAACTCGGTAAAAATATTGGGCACGTCCACCCCTGCCTCATCACAGGCCTGTTTGATCTGGTGAATGATCTCATCCACCATATAGGCATAGTCATACTCAAAGGCCAAGGAATTCTTGATTGGGAACCCGCCACCAATGTTCAAACTATCCAAAGTAGGACAAACCTTCTTCAGGCTTACGTACACTTTTAAGCACTTTACCAATTCGTTCCAATAATAGGCCGTATCCCGAATCCCCGTATTGATGAAGAAGTGCAACATCTTCAGTTCAACCTTGGGGTTGCTTTTTATGGATTGATTGTAAAAAGGCACAATGTTCTTGTAACCGATACCCAGTCTGGAGGTATAAAACTCAAATTTGGGTTCTTCCTCGGAAGCAATCCGTATTCCTACCTTAAAATTGTCCTCGATGGCCTCCCCAAGAAGTTCCAATTCCTCGTAGTTGTCAATGATCGGGATACAGTTGTTATGTCCATTGTTGATCAACCGGGCAATGTTCTGCACATATTGGTCCCTTTTAAAGCCATTGCAAAGCACATAGGTGTTCTCGGAAATCTTCCCGGTTTTCTTCAAATGCTCCACGATATCAATATCAAAGGCCGAAGAGGTCTCAATATGAATGTCATTTTTAAGGGCTTCATTAAGGACATGCTCAAAATGCGAGCTTTTGGTGCAATAGCAATAATGATACTTTCCCTTATAAGCATGTTTCTCCATGGCTTCTCCAAACCACTTTTTGGCCCGCTGTATGTTATCGGAAATCTTGGGCAAATAGGTAAACTTCAAGGGAGCTCCATAGCGCTGTACCAAATCATATAGGTCAATACCATGGAATTGTAATTTGTTGTCCTCCAATTGGAACTCCTCTTGGGGGAAATCATAAGTCTGCTCGATCAAGTCGATGTATTTTGTTTTCATTTGTATTTCGCGTTGTTAAAAAACTAATAGGTAAAAATTGAATGGAAAGAGAACAGCTTCTCAGATGCGAAATTCAAATACGGTATAGGCCACAAAGAATGGTCTCCGTGAGAAATCACGGATTACGGAGTGCATTTCGGAAGTCAGCCCTAAGATTCGGTGTCTTATCCCTAAGACGGCTTTTTGGGTAGACTTCCTTATTCCCAAAAGCCCGAACATGAAAAAAGCTTTCAAAGTATAGGCAATGCGACCCTTTATGGGGTCTCATTCATGGGTCAAACATAAACAAAAAATGAATACGACAACTTTTTTGACAAAAAAATTTTATATCTTATATTTTACTGATATTCAGTGTATTGAATCCAAAAACTTCTTCCCCATAGATTACAATACCTCCAGATAGTACACAAAAAAGTGTTTCATATCAGCCCACCAAAGGTGGTTTGTCATTTATAAAAGGCTGATGGTAATACCTCCTACCCGTTGCACGATATAGCGCATTGGCCAAAGCTCCCATGATGGGTGGCAACGAAGGTTCGCCCAATCCTGTTGGATCTATGCCATTATCCACAAAAAAGCTCTCTATTTCCTTGGGGGCTTCCATATTTCGGATCAATCGGTATGTATCAAAATTCTTTTGGTCCGATTGGCCATTACTGAAGCTCAAAGCACTATAGGTAGCATGTCCTATTCCATCTACAATTCCTCCTTCAATTTGGTTTTTGGCACTCAACGGATTGATTACTATTCCACAATCCACCGCACACCACACCTTATCGATATTAGGTTTGTCCCCATCCACAGTCAAGTCCATCACCTGGGCCACATAAGAGTTGTGGCAGTAGTAGGCCGATACACCCCTTGATTTGCCATTGTTGTCCCCACCGGTCCAACCGGATTTCTCCCGGACCAATTTTAGAACCCCCGCATAGCGTTCTGGGTCGTAATCATTGTTCTTGGGATCTCCAACCGGGTTGGTTATCGCCCTATCAAAAAGCTCCAAACGAAAGGCGATGGGGTCTTTTCCTGCCGCTTCGGCCACTTCGTCCATAAAAGCTTGCTCAGCCCCGGCAATAAAGTTGGAGCGTGGTGCCCTCCATGCCCCTGTGGTAACATTGGTCTGCAAGCTATGCTTTTCGGCCAAATAATTATCTACGGCCCCAGCCGGGAAACGGTTTTCAAATATCAAATCATCATTGGTTCCCGCACCTCTTACGTGCCAGGCAATCAGATTGCCTTTATCATCCAAACCGGCTTTATAACGCACTTTGTACGATGGGCGATACGTCCCTTGGGTCATATCGTCCTCACGGGTATACACCAATTTAATGGGGGCTTGCATTCTTTGGGAAATCACAGCGGCTTCCACTGCAAATGTTCCGTATAGGCGGCGACCAAATCCTCCTCCCATCCGGGTCATCATGATATCGATTTTCTCTGCGGGCATTCCCAATACGGACACCAAGGTCTTTTCCAGGAATTCCGGCGTCTGAATGGGTCCCAAAAGTTCTGCTTTTTCCGAGGTCACATGGGCGAAGAAATTCATGGGCTCCATGGTGTTGTGCGCCAAAAATGGAGCTGTATAGACGCTTTCCACAATTTTGGTAGCGCTTTTGAAAGCCTGATCCACATCACCGTCCTTACGTGCCGCTTCCTTGGGTGCTGTGTCCAACAATTGGTTCAATGCCTCATCATGGTACGCACTGCTTTCCAAAGTGGAGGCTTCTTCCCACTCTATATCCAAAGCTTTTTTGGCCTGCATGCATTCCCAAGTGCTATTGCCCACTATGGCCACTTGTTCTGCGATGGCTCCTCCGTCCGACCATTGTTTTTCAGCATCTTCGGGATACACCACAACGGGAAACACATCCTTGATTCCCGGCATGGCCTTGGCTGCTGTGGCATCCATGGATTTATATTTCATTCCAAATGCGGGAGGGTGCACAATCATGGCGGTGAGCATTCCTTCCCGTTGAATATCCAAACCGAACAAAGGTTTTCCGGTCACTATCTTGGGGCCGTCCACATTTTTTCGGTCCGTACCCACGATTTTGAATTCGCTTATTTCTTTCACCGATACTTCTTCCGGAACCTCCAAACCTGAAGCGATGGAGGCCATTTCACCATATCCGGCCGATTTGTCACTGGCCGCATGGTGAAGCATGCCTTCCCCTGTCGTGATCTCATCCACGGGAACCTGCCAAGTTTGTGCCGCGGCCTCTTTCAACATTTGGCGGGCCGTGGCCCCTGTCATTCTTAAACTTTCCCATCCTTGACGAATGGATTGACTTCCTCCTGCCAATTGACGGGTAAAAATGTCCGTGTTCAAAGGTGCCTGTTCCACAATGACATCCTTCCAGGCCACATCCAACTCTTCGGCCACGATCATGGGCATGGCTGTCTTTACATTTTGACCTATTTCTGGATTGGGAGACATGATGGTGACCATGCCATTATCCCCAACCTTGAGAAATCCATTGAGTTCAAACCATTCCTTGGGCATGGCGTTGACCTGTTCCGGGGTCATTTTACAGGATGCCAGCCAATTGAATCCTAAAACAAGGCCCCCACTGGCCAAACCGGTATTCCTGATAAATGATCGTCTTCCTATTTTTGTCTTTACAAGTGTCATGGTGGTAGTTTTATGTTCGCCCGGTTTGATTAAGATTCTGAAGCTATTTTCACCGCTTTTCGGATACGGAGATAGGTACCGCAACGGCAAATATTTCCGTTCATGGCCGTTTCAATTTCTTCGTCTGTTGGATTTGGATTCTTCTCCAATAAGGCCGATGCCGTCATAATCTGTCCTGCTTGACAATACCCACATTGGGGCACGTCCACTTCCAACCATGCCTTTTGCACGGGGTGGTCCCCATTTTCGGAAAGCCCTTCAATGGTCGTGATGTTCTTGTCCCCTATACTGGATACGGGCAATATGCAAGAACGCGTGGCCGTTCCGTCCAAATGAATGGTGCAGGCACCGCATTGGGCGATGCCACAACCAAATTTTGTCCCGACCATGTTCAAATGATCGCGAAGAACCCAAAGTATGGGCGTGGAGGGGTCTACGTCCACCTCCTGTTTTTTTCCGTTGATGTTCAGTGTAAATGTTGCCATAGTCTCAAAAATTCCATTGAATTTATAAAATTTTAATCACGTAGCGGTTGTAAAAATCAAACATCTACCAAAAAATTAACATGTTTGCTTTAATACCACTCCTTCCATCAGTTTGCACAACCAGGGTTTTATACTTTCTTAAATATGTGTTTTAAAAATGGGTACTGTCATCAAAACCCACTATCGTTCGAAAAGTCAGGTTGATTCTTGGAGACCCTACCATTTTGGTTGGAGGCAAACGGTGCAACCAATGGGTTTGGGTGGTTCCCTTCATCACCAACAAACTTCCATGTTCCAGGGCAATGGAAACCTTTTCCTTGGTGGTTTTATGTTTAAAAGAGAATTTTCTTTCCGCCCCAAAGCTCAAGGAACCAATGGTGCCATCCTTTTTTAAGTCCTTTTCGGCATCACTGTGCCAAGCCATGCCCTCTTCCCCGGAATGATATAGGTTCAACAAGCAGGAATTGAAGCTTTCCCCTGTGTGTTCCTCCACCATTTTTTTAAGCTCAAGAAGCTCGGGGGTCCAAGGCAATGCCAGTTTGGTGGTATTGGAATAGGTATACTCAAAAGGCAAGTCTCCATACCAGGCCACCTTTCTTTTGGTCTCAATGCGTTTGCCATAGATGATGGCCACATCATTTTTCCAAGCAATGGCATCCATCAACTTTTTATAGTATGCATTGGCTTGATCATACGCCAAAATGGGTCCATGATAGTTTACGATACCATCATGGGGCAGCCAATTTTGGTCAGGGTTGTTTTGATGGGAGAACAAGTTCATCTTTCCATAGTTTGTATTCCATCCGCATGCAATGCCCACAGGGTCTATATCCCAAAGAAATGGCTTCTTGCCCGGTTTTGAAAAAGACACGGTTTTCATGCTTCATGCGTTTGCCCGATGTACACTTCAAGGTACCATAAATCTTCAACTTCTTATGGCCGGCATATGTGATTTCTCTTTGCCTAATTCCTATTCTTACCTCAAAATCTTCCAGATGGATGTGGTACAGCATATCAACTTATCGCATCGTGAAAAATGATTCCCAAGGTATAGCGTTCCCCTTCGGAGACCTCACTAACCCCATGTTTCACAGCTACCCTGTAATATCCTTTTTGACCTTTCACAGGTCTAAAATTGGTGGTGAACACAACCATACTTCCTTTTTTGGGCCTTAAGACCATTGCTTTCGACTGGGCTCTGGGTGTTTGCTGGGTCAGGACAAATTCCCCGCCCTCATGATCCTCGCCGGGTTCACTCAAAAACAATACCGCTTGAAGCGGAAAATAGACATCGCCATACAGGTCCTGATGCAAGGTATTAAAACCTCCTTCCCCGTATTTCAATATCAAGGGAGTGGGTTTCAACTGGTTTTGTTCCTTGCATTGTTCCATCAGTTCTTGATGGGTGTCGGGAAATATCTTTTCCATTTTCAACGCTTTCATCCAAAGGTTGGCCACAGGTACTAGATAAGGATATATGGTCTCCCGAATGCTCTGGATGATCTCAGGCAAAGGATAGTCAAAATACTTGTACTCTCCCAATCCAAACCGGTAACGTTCCATGACCACGGTCTTTCTATAACCACTAGGGTTGTTGTACATCACTTTTAACCCATCGCACTCCTTTGGAGTGAGCAAATTGGGCACCAAGGCAAATCCCTTGGCATGTAGATTTTCTTCCACAAGCGACCAGTCCACTTTATGGATTTTTGATATGAGGTCATTCATTTTTAATGGATTCTGTTTGAATTAGCTTGAGGTCTCCGTTTGGGCCGCTTCCCACCCGATGATGGCGCTCTTTCTCGTAGGTCCCCACATGTATCCACCGAGCTGGCCCGAGGATTGGATAACCCTATGACAGGGAATCAAAAAGGCAACGGGATTGTTTCCTATGGCCGTCCCTACGGCCCTAGCCGCTTTGGGTTGATTGATACTTTGTGCAATATTCCCGTAGGTGGATAGATTTCCCATGGGAATCTTAAGGAGTGTTTCCCATACTTTTAGTTGGAATGGGGTCCCATTCAGGTGGAGTTTTATCTGGTCCAACCTTTCCCAATCGTGTTGAAAGATGAACAAGCCATCCTGTTGGTTCTTATCCAACATTTGATGATACTTGGCCTTTGGAAATCTGGATTTCAGGCTTTCGAATGCCTGGGCCTCATCATTGATAAAAGACATATGGCAAATTCCTTTGGGAGTCGATGCCACCAATAAAGGGCCAAATGGACTTTCGGCAAAGCTATAATTGATGGTCAGGTTCTCGCCTCCGTTTTTAAATTCTCCCGGGGTCATTCCCTCAATGTTTATGAACAAATCGTGAAGTCTACTGGTCCCTGAAAATCCGGTTTCTTGGGCCGTATCGAACAAAGTGGTATGTCGTTCCTTCAGCAACTGTTTTGCATATTCTACACTGATGTACTGCATGAATTTTTTGGGGCTTACGCCCGCCCATTCCGTAAATAGACGTTGAAAATGGTATGGGCTTAGGTGTACGGTCTCGGCCACTTGATTCAAGGTGGGTTGCTCCTTGAAGTTGTCCCTGATAAAATCAATGGCCTTCGCTATTCGTTTGTAATTGTAATCTGCCTGGGTTTCCATAACTATACGATTTGAAACCAAAAGTATAGGACTTCACTTTGCTTCAAAACCCGATTCTTGCTCACTTGGAATCCAAGGATCATCCCTGCAACATTTCCTGGCTTTTCCTCAATAACTCCACCACCCTTTCCTTGAGGGCCTCTGGCTCAACTATCTTGGCAAAATCCCCGAACATTAAATACCATCGGGCAAAACCGTTATCCAAATCCATGGACATAAAGGTCATTTCCACAAACTCTCCTTTTTGGGTTTCCGAAACAAAACCGTAGTGTTTCCTACTTCCTTGTATATATCTGGCCACCGTTTTATCTACCAATATCCTGACCTTGATCTTTGGCGGTTTCTTTTCCTTTTGACGGTACTCATCCAAAGTCCCGTGCTCCAATACAAAATCAAGCGGTGTGCGTTCAATCCTGTGGATTCTATCCGTTCGGAAATATCTGTAATCCTTTCGTAAATGACAGTAGCCCAAAATGTACCAAAACTCATTTTCGTTGAAGAGTCCCACGGGTTCTATCTTCCGTTCCGAAGGAATCTCTGTCTGTAGGGCCCCATATCGCAAAAAGACCTGCTTTTTTTCCGCAATGCTCTCGAACAGAATCTCGAGGGCGTTGGGAACCTTTTCATTAAAGAGTTCCTTGCCCGGCATAATGGACACTTGGGATTCCAAGGCCTCGACCCAGGCTTTTTCCCTTCCCCGCAAAACGGATTTGAGCTTGTACATGGCCGACTCATGGTAGGCCCCCAACGATTTGTCGGTAAACTTTTGCATAAGCTTTTCCGCAGCCACAAAACTCCCGGCTTCCTCACGGGTGAACATTACCGGGGGCAGCCGGTACCCTTCCATGATGGAATAGCCTACCCCTGCCTCGCTGACAATAGGTACACCAGAGGCCTCCAAGGTGCGAATGTCCCTATATATGGTCCGAAGACTCACCTCGAAACGATCGGCCAATTCCTGTGCCTTTACAATACGTTTGGATTGCAATTGGATCAAAATCGCCACAATCCTATCAAAACGTTTTACGGTATCCATTCCCATAATCGAATGTGCTATCTCCCAAAGATAGGATTTCAATCCAAGGACGGGAGACCATTTCCATTTCATTTTAATTCGTTTTAAAATCCATTTTAAAGAAGCTGCCCGCATATGGATTTCCAAGGAGCACACGCAACTTCACAGCATACAAAATTCTGTATGGGATATGACAACCCTATGTCATCACCATTTTTTTTGAGGAGTTTTTTTCTGTTGACACAGGGCTGTCACACCCCACTTCTACCTTTGGTTCCACAATCAAAATCTAAATCATGTATCATGGAAAAAACAATGGAACAACAAAAAGAAGCAACACAAGTAATCACGCCTTCCCAACTATTGGAACATTGGCAAGGACACAGAAAGGTCACACGCCGGGTCATCGAAGCATTTCCAGAAAAAGAACTCTTTACGCACTCCATTGGAGGGATGCGTCCATTTTCGGAAATGGTGAATGAGCTCTTGGGCATTGCCGTTCCTGGGCTACAGGAAATTGTTTCGGGTAAGACTTCAGAGCTTAAGGAACATTTTGACCACGGAAACAGCAAGGCAAAGGTTCTAGAGGCCTGGGATGCATCCACGGAGGAAATCACCACGCTTTGGAACAAGATCACGTTGGAGCGCTTTCAGGAAAACATTGTCCTATTTGGTCAGTACGAAGGTTCGGTACAATCTTCAATCTTCTATTTTATAGACAATGAAATCCACCATCGTGGCCAAGGATATGTTTACCTACGGTCTTTGGGGATAGAGCCTCCATTTTTTTGGGAAAGGAACTAATGCATCTATATGAATATGAAGACCGTTCTAGTATTTAAAACATCCGTCCTTGACCAAAGCGGAGTGAAAAGGCTCAAACCTAAATTAAATGAGTTGGTGGACAAGAATGGGGAATGGAATTTTGACCTGGAGGATTGTGACAACATTCTCCGGGTCGAAACCCAAAATATTGGGGCCGTTACCATTTCCTCCCTCCTCCAGAAAAATGGGTTTGTTTGCGAGGAATTGCATTAATTTCCCCAAAACCATTTCCCAGCTCTCCCTTTGGCTTGTTTCCATAACACAACAGCAAATACCCCTACAGTGAGAATTGTAGGAAATTACATTCAATGCACAGGTCTAAAAGTTAAATCTTCACCCTGCCAAAAAATTATTTCACTCACATGGACAAGGTCTCCCATTTACCGGAGGCCTTGCCAATTAAGGTTATTCGATCATTTTATCATACCCTCATTAAAGCTCTGTTAAATATTTCACAAAATGAATCCGATATAAAAAGTAGGACTTACGTTTTTTTTTCTATATTAGGAAAATATTATCAACCTCTTAACATAATGTCATTAATACCTAGCATTTCGGAAGGTTACGATTATAATGATAAGAAAAGTTCTTCTCAGGATTTTTCGAAGTCTTTTGATTGTGCCATGGAATGGAAGCTATTCTGTGACGGCAGCGAGTCTGCATTTGTTAAGATCTACAACCATTATTTTCAATCGCTCTATAATTTAGGTCGGCAATTTTCAGGAGACACGGACCTCCTCAAGGATTGTCTTCAGGAAACTTTCATTTCCATAAGAAAAAAGAGGCACGACCTACACAAAGTAATATCTGTAAAGGCTTTCCTAATTAAATGCTACCGAAACAAGATTATTACCGAGCAAAAGAAACAAAAGAAAAAGAATAAGAAGATGGACTTTGACCTATCCAATGAATCTTTTGGTTTTTTGGTCACCCCATCACATGAGAGCTTACTTGTGAACAAACAGTTTCACACGGAACAGGTAGCATTGATACAAGACTCCCTGAACAAACTGACCCAAAGGCAGCGTGAGGTAATCTATTATTTCTATTACAACGGACTTTCGTATTCCCAAATTAAAGAAGTTATGGGCTTTTCCAGTGTAAGGGCCGTGAGGAATTTGATGTACCGATCACTGTCCGAGTTAAAAAAATATGCTGAGGCTCCAGTCAAATAATGACAATCAACATTATTTCAAAACCTTGCCCTTGTACTTTCAAAAACTTTGTTTGATGTCAATATACTGGTCTCCATATATTTTCACAATCAACCGAAAAATCAGTTTTGCCATGTTGGGTTTACATTCGTTTTTAATGTTAAAAAATATACCGGATTCTCAACAAATCAAAAACATATCTGCGTAGAAAACAGAATCTTGATTTTTTTTTTAAAAAAAAGTTAATCTTTTTTGATGTCATTTGAGAATTTTTGATGTCATATAAATATAGGTGCCAAAGTTTATGGATTATCACGAACACGAATTGGAAGATTTTATGGCCGACCCAGAGTTTAGAAACTGGGTATTGAAGCCAAATCCTTCCAACCATTTCTTCTGGAAGAAATGGTTGGCTGCCAATCCGTGCAAAAAAAGGACGGTCATGGTGGCAAGGGAAATTATCCTTTCCTTCAAATACCGTTCTTCTGAAGACATAAATCTTATTGATCAAGGAGAAATTCTTAAGTCCATTTTGGCAAAGAGGGACTCACAGATTTCACCCAAAAAAACAAGTAGCTCCCTTATGGCGTTCCAAGCTGCCGCCTGTGCTTTGGTCATGGCGGCACTGACCATAGGATTGAAATGGTCCTCATCCACAGAGATTGTTCCCACATTCAGTCCGGCAAAACTTATCGTGAAAGAAAATTTCCGAGGCCAAAAATCCAGAATTACATTACCTGACGGGTCAACCGTATACTTAAATAATAACAGTAGGGTTTCCTACAGTTCCAGTTTTGTTCACAAAAGGGAGATTTTTTTAGAGGGAGAGGCCTTTTTCGAAGTGGTAAAAGATCCTTCAAGACCTTTTGTGGTCAACTCCAATGGTTTATTGACCAAAGCTTTGGGAACCTCCTTTAATATAAGGGCGCCTCAAGGTGAAAAGGTTGAGGTTGGTCTTGTTACCGGAAAAATTTTAGTGTCTCCTGTAATATCAGACGATTCGGGCACAAAAATCATCGAAGACCTTGGAGGCAAGGCAACTTATGACACCAATGATGGTAAATTGGCCATATCCTCTTATCCCGATATGGATTTTTATCAGTGGACCAAAAGGATATTGGTGTTCAAGGCGGCGAGCTTCAAAGAAGTCAAGGAGACCTTGGAAAATTGGTATGATGTGGACATTTCGGTGCGCAACCTGAACAGGGCCATTACCTATACAGGAAAATTTCCTGCGGAAAGTTTGGAGAGCGTACTGGAACAAATGGCTTATGCGGAACGGTTTTCCTTTAAAATGGACAAGAAAGACTCAAGAAAAATAACAATCAATTTTAAATAACTAAAACCTTTAAAACTTTAAATCTATGGGAATGAAAAACTCGACGTAAAAATAAGTTTGCTCCAAAGAAAATGGCACTTTCGATGGAGGCAAACTTATCATCAAAAGTTCAATTAAAAATAGTATCAACTAAACCGACGTAAAAGTATGAAATTTAAACTAACTAAAACGATCGCTGTGCTCTCAAGAATCTTTATTTTGCAACTAGTGTTTTGCTATTTTGCAATGGCCAATGAGGGGTATACACAAAGCTTGAAAGACATTTACCTCCAGTGGAATTCCGCTAAACAAGTGGATGTATTGGATGTCTTTGAAGAAATTGAGAGTCAATCGGCTTTCAAGTTCAATTATGACGAAAGAGATGTCAACAGAAAGGCAAAACTCGTCATTACCTCGGGATCATACTCTGTTTATGACCTGTTGGAACAAATAAGCCGTGAGGCCGCCCTTAATTTTAAAAGGACCAACAGTACTATTGCTGTTAGCCCTAGACCTAAGAAGGAAACTCCTGTAATTGTGGAAAAAGAGGTGGTTCAAAAAACGGTAACAGGTACTGTTACTGCCGCTTCAGATGGTATGCCCTTACCTGGGGTGAGCATCTTGGTGCAAGGAACTACCAATGGTACCCAAACTGATTTTGATGGAAACTACACCATTGAGGTGTCCCAAGGGGAAGTCTTGGTATTTTCCTATTTGGGAATGTTGTCCCAAAGTATCACTGTAGGTGCCTCCAACTCAATCGATATTGTAATGCAGGAAGACGCCAGCCAATTGGACGAGGTGGTTGTTACCGCATTGGGTATCAAAAGACAGGAAAAAACCCTTACGTACGCTCAACAGACTGTAGATTCTGAGGAGTTGACCAAAACACGGGACCCTAACTTTATGAACGCACTTTCTGGTAAGACCGCAGGTGTTGAAATCAAGAAAAGTAGTTCAGGTGCCGGTGGATCTACCAAAATTTTGCTTAGGGGTAACAAATCCCTTAGTGGTGACAGTTCTCCTCTTTTCGTAATCGATGGTATCCCAATGGCCAACAACAAAGGTGGCCAGCCAGGTATGTGGGGGGGTACTGATGGTGGTGATGGACTTTCCGCTTTGAACCCTGATGATATTGAAAGTATCAGTATCCTTAGAGGTGCCAATGCCGCTGTACTTTATGGTAGCCAAGGTGCCAACGGGGTTGTATTGATCACTACCAAAAGTGGTAAGGAAGGAAAAACCACTGTAACCGTTAACAGTAGCTACACATTTGAGCACTATTTGGAATTGCCCGAACTACAATTTAAGTACGGTGCCGTGGGTACGGCCAAAGAAAACTGGGATACTACCCCTGGCGATTATGAAAGTGATTATGTTGAAGATTTTTTCCAAACAGGACACAACTTCTTCAACTCTGTAAGTGTTAGTGGTGGTACAGAAAAGACCCAAGCGTATTTTTCTTATGGTAACATCAGTGCTTCAGGAATCACTCCTAAGAACAAGTACCTGAAGAACAACTTCACCTTCAAGCAATCCACAAAATTGTTTGATGACAAGTTGACCATTACTTCAAACGTTATTGGAGCCTTTGAAAGCAGCCACAACAGACTGCCTTCAGGGTATTACCTAAACCCACTTACAGGACTTTACTTTTTCCCAAGAAACCGTAATTTCAGTGCTTACAAGGAAAATTACTCTGTTTTTGATTCTGCAAGAAATATAGAGTCTCAAAATTGGTTCGTTTCGGATCACCACCAATCCAATCCGTATTGGATCATCAACAAGCAGCCTCAGATGAATAAGAGAGACCGTTTCATCGGTAACCTTACGTTGAGCTATGATATTACTGACAATCTTAACGTTCAGGCTAGGGCCAACTATGACTACTCAACTGTTTTGGCTGAACAAAGACATGCAGCAACATCTAACTCTACCAACGTGCATCCAAATGGTGCTTGGAACTACAATAAGTATGAAGACAAATTGCTTTATACTGATGTTATCTTGAACTATAACACTGATTTGACCAGTGACCTTAGTTTGAATGCTTCTTTGGGTGCCAGCCACCAGGAAACTGAATATGGATTGGGTGTATCTGTAGCAACAGGTACTTTAGGTTTGCTTTATCCTAACGAGTTCTTTATGCAAAACCTTCCGACCAACGTTCAGGTACTTTCAAACACTTCCGGAGTACAGATCAAGGAAGGGGTTTTCTTGAACGCTCAGTTTGGCTACAAAGAAATGTTGTTCTTAGATCTATCCGGGCGTAATGACTGGGCTTCTACCTTCGCACTTACCGATAACGAGTCATACTTCTACCCATCTGTAGGTCTGACCGCCATCATGAGTGAAATGTTCACTATGCCTGAAGCTATTAGCTTTTTCAAGCTTAGGGGATCATGGACCCAGGTAGGTAACGAGATACCTTACAATAGAATCAACCCTCAGAACACCATTGCTGCCAATGGCGGTGTGAACAGGAATACCACAAGACCATTCTTTAATGCTGAGCCGGAGATTATTACCAGTGCTGAAGCAGGATTTGACTTGAGGTTGTTCAACAACAGACTAGGATTGGATTTCACCTATTACTCCATCACCAGTACAGACCAATACATCTCTGTACCAACAACATCTGGAGAAGGAGGATATACTCAAGAATTCATCAACGCAGGGGAAATCAGCAACAAAGGGTTTGAGATTACCTTGAACACCACTCCTATCCAAACACAAGATTTAGAGTGGAACTCTTCCTTGAACTTCACTACCAACAAGAACGAGGTGGTAGATATAGGTCCAGATGATGAGAGAATCTATAACCTAGGGTCTTCCGAAGGATACTTCTCAAGACTTATTGAAGGTGGTAGATACAACGACCTTTATGTATACAAATTCCTAAGGGACGATCAAGGTAGGATCCTATTTAGTGGTGGTATCCCAAGAAAGACTGATTTACCAGAACTTATTGGTAATCTGGATCCTAAGTTCAGCTTGGGTTGGAACAACAGTGTTTCCTTTAAGCGTTTCTCTTTTGGAGCTTTGATCAACGCCAAGTTCGGCGGAAAAGTATTCAGCCAGACCCAATCCATGTTGGATGGTTATGGAGCTTCCAAAGTTACTGCAGACGCTCGTGATGCTGGATCGGTAACTGTAAATGGTTTTGATGAAGATTCTGGAACAGCCCTTACCAGTGTTGATCCTGAAACTTGGTACAGAGCCATCGGTGACAGGAATGGTGTTGGTGAGGCATATGTCTATGATCGAACCAACATTAAATTGAGCCAGCTTTCCGTTGGATACAACTTTGATATGTCCAATTCAAGCTTGCCTTTTAAAGCAGCTAGTTTGTCATTCATAGGAAACAATCTGTTCTTTTTCTACAAAGATGCCCCATTTGACCCTGAATTGGCGATGAACACGGGTAGAAGTGCACAAGGTTTGGATAACTTTAACTTGCCATCCACGGGAACCTATGGGTTTAACCTAAAACTAACTTTCTAAAAAATACAGTATGAAAAAGTTTTTATATCTATTAACTCTGGTAGCGGCTGTTAGTTCATGTACCGAAAATTTTGAGGACGCGAACACCAACCCTTACGAGATATCCAATGAGTCATTGCAACAGGATTTTAACCACGTTGGTGCTTTCTACCCTTCAATGCTCAACCAGATTTTTGGTAATCAGGTGAACCACAACTTGACCAATACGTCCTATGCCCAGCATTTGGCGCAACCTACTCCATTTACAGGTAATGTAAACAACACTACCTATTATATTAGATGGAACGGGTATTGGGGACGTGAGTACTCTAACATTATGGCTCCGGCCAAACAGGTTATTGAGATTGCGGAAGCAGATGGTTACACCATGTTTGTAGAATGGGCCAACTTGATCAGGATTTTGTCCATGTCAAGGGTAACAACCTTTTATGGTCCTGTAATCTATACGCAATATGGTAACGAAGGTCCTGGAGTCTATGACAGTGAACCCACATTGTACGCTGCGTTTTTCAGTGATTTGGATCGAATCATTGCCGAGTTCAGTGCCAATATGGACTATACTGGTCTTAGTGCCTTTGATGCCACGTATGGTGGCGATGTGTCCTTGTGGGCCAAATTTGCTAATTCAATGCGCTTGCGTTTGGCCATGCGTATCTCTAAAGTAGATCCTGCCTTGGCCAAGACCCAAGGAGAAAAAGCTTTGGCCGATCCAGTAGGATTGATTGAAGCTAATGGAGATAACATGAACATTTCCTTATACGGAAACAAGTTCCACCCTGCACAGATTTGCTTCGAGTGGAATGATACTCGTATGAGTGCCACTATGGAGTCTATCTTAGTAGGTTATCAAGATCCTAGAATCCATGCATTCTTTGATCCTGTGGATGATTTGTCATTGGTAGCCGACCACCCAGACTGGCCTTATAAAGGTATCCGAAATGGTGGTGAACTGATTGCCAAGGATGACCACCTAGCTTTCTCTACCATTGACATAAGCTTTAATGACCCAGCTGTTGTTACCAAGCGAAAAGTGTTGAGTGCTGATGAAGTATATTTCCTAAAGGCAGAAGCTGCATTGCGCGGTTGGGCCGGTGCTGGTGATGCACAGACCAACTACGAAGCTGGAGTAGCTGCTTCTTTTGAACTTTGGGGTGCAGGTGGTGTAGACGCTTATCTTGCTGATGACACTAGCTTGCCCATTGATTATGATGGGGTGGTTTATGATGGTGCGATCAACGATTTCACCAACCAGATCACCAACACCATTGCGTGGGATGAGGCTGCTGACAATGAAATCAAGTTGGAGAAAATCATCACTCAAAAATGGATTGCTTCTTATACCAATGAAATGGAAGCTTGGGTAGACTTTAGACGTACAGGATATCCAAAACTACCACCAGTTTATCAGAACAGTAGTAATGCGGACTGGGGTGTTGTTCCTGATGGAGAGTTTATCAAAAGGATGCCTTTTGTACAAGACGAACGTGAAAACAATCCCTCAGGTGTTGCGGACGCAACCACCAAACTTGGTGGTCCGGATGAGATCAATACCCGCCTATGGTGGGATACCGGAGGTCCCAACTTCTAAATAAATGGGAAAACCCAAAAAAAACCTGTGGGATTCCCCACAGGTTTTTTCTTTTTAATTACAACCTAATTTCATCTCAATCCCTCAAAAAATGCGCTTTACGTATATCATTGGTGTGATAGGTGCCTTGGCCCTTACCTCATGCCTAAAGGATAACTCTGCCCAATTGTTTTCTAAAATGTCTTCTTCCGATACAGGTATCAAGTTTAAAAATCTGGTCGTGGAAACCGATGATCTCAATATCCTCACCTATGGCTATATCTACAATGGTGGCGGTGTGGCAGTAGGTGACATTAATAACGACGGATTGATGGACCTCTACTTCACCGGAAGTATGGTGGGTAGTAGATTATATCTGAACAAAGGCAACTTTGAGTTCGAGGAAATCGCCGAAAAAGCAGGCGTTTTTGCAGAAGGGCTCTGGAATACCGGAACATCCATGGCCGATGTGAACGGTGACGGATTGGTGGACATTTATGTATGCCGCTCTGCAGCAAAAGACGCTCCAAAAAGAAAAAACCTATTGTTCATCAACAACGGAGACCTCACTTTTACCGAAAAGGCCGCTGAGTATGGCTTGGACGACATGGGATACTCCACAGAAGCCAATTTCTTTGATTATGACAAAGATGGCGACCTTGATGTGTTTGTACTCAACCATTCCGTACAACCGTATTCAAGTTTTAGAAACACCTCCAAAGAATTGCGGTCCGAATACATTCCTGAATACGCAGACCGTTTATACCGGAACGACAACGGAAAATTCACCGACATCAGTTCCGAAGCTGGAATCATTTCCAGCGTGCTGGGATTTGGTTTGAGCGTGTCAATAGGCGACATCAACAACGATGATTGGCCAGACATGTACATTTCCAATGACTTTCACGAACACGACTTTTTATATCTCAACAATGGCGACGGTACTTTTACCGAAAGCCTAAAAAAATATATGGGCCATACCTCCTATTTCTCAATGGGATCAGATGTGGCCGACATCAACGGGGATGGCAAACTGGACATTGTGACCCTTGATATGTTGCCCGAAGGAAACTTTAGGCAAAAAATGGTCTCAGGACCGGACAACTACGACAAATATGAGTTTTTGGTAAAATCCGATTTTCACCACCAGTACATGCGCAATATGCTGCATATAAACAATGGTAGCTCCTTCTCCGAAGTAGGGCAGCTCTCCGGCATCCATGCCACAGATTGGAGCTGGGCGCCACTACTCACCGATTTTGACAATGATGGCCTTACCGACCTTTTTGTCACCAATGGTCTCAAACGGGACTACACCAATATGGACTTTATGAACTTTGCCGTACAAAAACGTCTGGAAGAAATGGATTCCGGTGTTGAGATGGCCATAAAAGACCTACTCCAAGAAATTCCGTCCTCTATTGAGGAAAATTATGCCTACAAAAACCTTGGGCATCTCCAATTTGAAAAAGAGACCACAACTTGGGGCTTGGGAGGAAAATCCCTCTCCAGTGGGGCCGCCTATGTTGACTTGGACAATGACGGGGATTATGATCTTGTGGTCAACAATATGGATGAAGAAGCCTTTATCTACCGTAACAACACGGAAAAACTCACTCAGAACAACCATTTAAAAGTACAGCTAAAAGGAAAAGGGAAAAATACCTTGGCCATTGGTTCCAAAGTGATGATCAAAGCAGACACTTTGAACCTACAACATGAGCTGTACACCTCAAGAGGATTCCAATCCTCTGTGGATCCTTCCATAATTTTTGGACTTGGAAAAATAGATACCATTGCAGAGCTCAAGGTTATCTGGCCCGATGGCAGCATCACCCAGAAAAACAACCTTGCCGTAAACCAAACGCTCCATTTAGATCAAAATGAGGCAACGGTACAAGAAAATACCGTTGAAGAGATAGCAACCCTATTTACCGAAATTACACAGGACAGCCTTGTCGCCTTCAACCACAAGGAAAATAAATATATTGACTTTGAAAGGGAGCTCCTCCTCCCCCACATGCTCTCCACCCAAGGCCCAAAATTGGCCGTTCAGGACGTCAATGGTGATGGTTTGGAAGACATTTACATAGGTGGTGCAAAAGACCAGGCTGGCGCATTGTTCCTGCAAACTTCCAATGGTCGTTATCTTTCCAAAAATGAAGCAGTTTTTGAAAGTGACAGTAAGTTTGAGGATATTGGGGCCGTTTTCTTCGATGCCAATGGCGATTCGCTACCTGATCTCTATGTAGTGAGTGGTGGAAATGAATACGATACCCTCCCAGGAAATTATACAGATAGACTTTATATCAATCTAGGCAATGGCCAATTTGAAAACCAGAGCACGCTTCTTCCCAAATTGAGTTTTAGCGGTTCATGTGCCGTTGTGGGCGATGTGGATGGAGACGGGGACCAAGACCTCTTCATTGGTGGTCGTTTGGAGCCCGGAAGATACCCATTGGCACCCAAAAGTCAAATCCTTTTGAACGATGGAAAAGGAAACTTCTCAGATGGCACCGACGCCATTCTTGGGGAAAATTCCAATTTGGGGATGATCAACGATGCCGTGTTCTCGGATTTCAATGCCGACGGAAGTTTGGACCTTATTGCAGTTGGAGAATTCACCCCGGTAATCTTCCTAGCCAACAAAAATGGAAAACTTGTACCGGAAACCCCTGAAGGGCTCCAAAACTCAGATGGATGGTGGAACAGCATCACTCCTATTGACATCGACAATGATGGCGATATGGACTATGCCCTGGGTAATTTTGGTCAAAATTCCCAATTGAAAGCCAGTAACACAGAGCCTGTTACCCTTTATGCGGATGATTTTGACGACAATGGATCTTTGGACCCCATTCTTTGCTGCTATCTGGGCGGAAAGAACCATCCTGTTTTCTCCAAGGACGATATTGGCTCCCAATTGGCCTACCTAAAGAGCAAATATGTCAATTTTGCCGACTATGCCTCCCAAACCGTTTCCGAGGTTTTGGGAGAAGACAACCTGGCCAGGGCCCAAAAATTTGAGGCCCATACCTTTAAAACATCCATCTTAAGAAACAATGGTAATGGCTTTAGTTTGGAACCGCTGCCCATAGAAGCGCAGTTCGCTCCAATCTACACCATGGTTCCATTTGATGTGGAAGGTGATGGCGATACCGACCTGATGCTCTTTGGAAATTTCTTTGAAACCAGGGTCAAATTTGGTAGGTATGATGCCAACCATGGCCTAGTACTGACCAATGATGGAAACGGGCATTTCACCACAATGGAACAGTCCAGAACCGGCATGAACATCTCTGGTCAGGTACGGGACGCCAAACTTCTGAATGCTTCAACACTTCTTGTGGCCCAAAACAATGGGCCGTTATTGCTATATAAAACCAACTCGACAAACTAAAAATGAAACTTTTTCTTTACTCAGGCCTCCTACTCCTTTTTATAAACGGATATTCCCAGGCGACCATTACCGAGGAAACCATGGCGCTGGACACCTATGGCTTTGACACGCCAAATCCAGCCCCAATTCTAACGGAAAATCCAAAAATTTATCCCTATTTCAAGTATGAGGGCTATTCCCATACATCCACAAAGAAAAACTGGAATGTGGTGAAGTTGGAGAACGAGTACATTGAAGTTTACATATTGCCCGAGATTGGTGGAAAAGTCTGGGGAGCAGTGGAAAAGAGTACCGGAAACGAGTTTTTATACAAAAATGAAGTGGTCAAATTCAGGAACATTGCCATGAGAGGCCCTTGGACCTCGGGCGGTATTGAATTTAACTTTGGTATCATTGGACACCATCCCGCAACGGCCACTCCCGTGGATTACATGACCAGAACCAATAGCGATGGCAGTGTAAGCTGCGTAGTGGGCAATCTGGACCTTCCCTCAAGGACCTATTGGCAGGTAGAGATCAAACTGGAAAAAGACAAGGCCTATTTTGAAACCAATGCCTCATGGTACAACGGAACACCATTGGATCAGTCCTACTACAATTGGATGACCGGTGCAGCAGTAGCCACGAATGATCTGGAGTTCTTCATTCCCGGAAATGGGTATCTGGAACACAACGGCACTTGGGAAAAATGGCCTGTTGATGATCAGGGAAGAAACCTGTCAATGTACAAAAACAATGATTTTGGACCTGCAAAGTCCTATCATATTGTAGGTGATTACCAAAACTATTTTGGAGGATACTACCACGACAGAAACGTCGGATTTGGGCACTTGGCACCCTATGAGCAGATGCCCGGACAAAAACTATGGCTATGGGCCCTATCACGTTCTGGAGGCATTTGGGAGGACCTATTGACCGATTCTGACGGGCAATATATCGAATTTCAGGCCGGGCGTTTGTTCAACCAATACTCTCCTGGAGCTGAAAACCCCATAACACAAGCCAATTTTGACCCTTATGTCATGGATTCTTGGAGCGAACAATGGTTCCCCATCAAACAAATCGGTGGTATGGAAGCTGCTTCAAAATACGGGGTGCTCAACGTGGAACGCAACGGGAATTCGGCCTATTTGGGAATCAATGCACTTCAAGCATTTGATGAGCCCTTACAGATTTTGGTGAACGGAAAAGAAGTGTCCGTTGAAGACCTTGGGTTGCAACCCATGCAGGTTTTTGAAAAGACCATTGCCTGCAAGGACACTGATATCTTGGAAGTCAATCTGGGCAAAGGGAAGCTATACTATACTTCAAAGAGTAAAACCTTGCTTAAAAGAAGTTTTGAACAGGATTCCGACCTACAAATCTCGGAGGTTGAAAAACTGTACCATGCGGCTTCAGAAGCCATTAAGTTCAGGGAATATGCCCTAGCCGAAGAACAATTGAAAGCGCTTTTGGCTTTGGACCCATCCCATCCTGGAGGATTGGCGCTCAGTTCCATTTCGGAATACCGAAAAACCAATTACAACAAGGCACTGGACTATGCCAACAAGGGCCTGCAACTGGATATCTATGATCCTACCGCTAACTATTTATCCGGAATAGCCTATTGGGCCCAAAATGATGCCCTAAACGCCTTGGAAGCTTTCGGGTGGTCCGCCAGATCCATACAGTACCGCTCTGTTTCGTATGCGCAGATGGCGGAAATCCATTTGCACGAAGGCAATCTGGAAACTGCCAAGGAGTACGCCAAAAAGGCCTTGGATTATAATCAACATAATCTTAATGCAAGACAGGTCCTCTTGGTTGTAAATAGGAAGATGGGCAACACCAACGCCTTCCATCAGCAAATCCAAGAAATTTCCAAAATCAGTCCAATCAACCATTTTGCGGCCTTTGAGGAAATACTCATGTCACAAAAAGACCCAAGTACCATACGTGGGAACATTCAAAACGAATTCCCCAACGAGACTTTGCTGGAACTTGCCCTCTCCTACCTTAATCTAGGTCAGGGAGAAGCTGCAACCCAAGTACTGGGCACAACAACAGATCCTAAGTCCAAACTTCTTATGGCGTACTTGGACCGTGATAGTGAACCCGGCAAGAGTACCAAACTTTTAGATGGCCTTTCCAAACAATCCCCTGATTTTGTGTTCCCCTATAGAAGGGAAATGCTGCCCGTAGTGGAATGGGCCGCTTCTGCCAACCCAGATTGGAAGTTTAAATACTATCTGGCCCAAAACTACTTGTCCGTAGGTTTGGAAGACAAGGCAAAAAATGCCCTTGAGGAGTGTGGTGAAGCCCCAGACAATGATACGTTCTATAGATTTAGGGCGAAAGTGCTCCACAATGAGCCTTATGCTGTTCAACTGAAGGATTATGAAAAAGCCCTTGAACTCAATAACGGCTATTGGAAAAATTGGGACGATCTTATGCTGTTCCTTTTAAAGCACGACAAAAATGAAGCTGCGGCCAACTTGGGGAAAAAGGGGGTTCGAAAGTTCCCGAAAAACTATAACGTGGGATTAAGCTATGCAAAGGCCCTAGTGGCCACCAATGCGTATCCCAAAGCAATTTCAATCCTCAACAATATCCAGATATTACCTTTTGAACACGCTTCCGAAAGTAAAAGGATATATACCCAAGCACACATTTACCAAGCCAGAAAGTATATAGCCAAAAATCAGTTTTCCCGAGCCATCCCGCTATTGGAAGCATCAAAAAAATGGCCTGAAAATCTAGGTGTGGGCGCACCCTACAATCCTGATGACAGAATGGCCAACTATTTATTGGGGCTGTGCCATTCCAATATGGGGAATACCCCAAAAGCCAATGCCGCTTTTAAAGAAGTGGCCAATTATGAAACAGCACGTACCACTAGGACGAATGACATCTTTTCTGCCTTGGCCATGAAAAAGTTGAACCAGCAGGATTCTTTGCAAAAACTTCTGGAAAAAATAAAGACGGTCGCGGACAAAAACCAAAATGCAGCCATTGTTTGGGCCTTGTACAACCAAAATACGGACCAGGCAAAAAACCTAATGGTTTCGGAAGGCACAGATGTAAGACTGATTGACATTTTAACTAACTTATAATTTAAGGGATATGGTCTTCAAGCATAAAATCAAGAACATTATTCTTCCGTTGGGCATTGCTTTTTGTTTGACACAATGCACGCAACCGGGACGTGATGGAGGGCTTTTTCTGCCCGATGGTTTCACCTCAGTGGTGGTCGTGGACAGTATTCCTGAAAGGGTACGCCACATGGACGTGACCGAAGACAACATCCTTTACGCCAAACTCAGAAACTCCAAGGAAGATGGCGTTGTAGCAGCCATACAGGACACGGATGGCAATGGTGAAGCGGATATCATCGAAAAATTTGGCGGAAGCAATGGCACCCAACGTTGGAGCTATGCTACTGCAATGAGAGTCTACAATGACTATATCTACTTCAGTTCAGAATTGGTGGTCTATCGACAAAAACTGAACCCCGGCACCCTGGTTCCGGAAGGAGAGGTCGAAGTGGTATTGACCGATGACCATGAACATGGCAAACACGAGCATATTGCCAAACCTGTGGCCTTTGATGACGAAGGAAATATGTATGTCCCTTTTGGAGCACCCTCAAATGCGTGCCAAGATCCAAAACGTACTCCTGGCGTTCCCGGAATGGACCCCTGTCCGCAGTTGGAAGACCACGGAGGTATCTGGAAATTTGATGCCAACAAGTTGGGGCAGACCCAAAAAGATGGGGTAAAATATGCAACGGGCATTAGAAGTGTGGTGGCCCTCACCTGGAACCCTACCGATGGTGAACTTTATGGACTTATGCACGGAAGAGACGATCTTTTGCGTTTATGGCCCGATAAATACACCCCATGGGAAAGTGCGCTTTTGCCATCGGAGGAATTCATGAAAATAACCGAGGGATCGGACTTTGGGTGGCCGTACTGCTATTATGACCAACTCAAGGGTAAAAAAGTCTTGGCTCCAGAATATGGCGGGGATGGTGAAATTATAGGAAGATGTGACCAGTACGAAGACCCTATCATAGGTTTTCCCGGGCATTGGGCCCCAAACGATGTGGTTTTTTATCAAGGGGATCAATTTCCCGATCGTTATAAAGATGGGGCATTCATTGCCTTCCATGGATCTACCAATAGGTCTCCTTACCCCCAATCGGGCTATTTTGTGGGCTTTGTTCCTTTCAAAGATGGGAAGCCCAGCGGGGATGTTGAAGTATTTGCCGATGGTTTTGCCGGCGTAGACCCTCTTGTAAGCGTTAGGGATGCGGTATATCGCCCTATGGGAATTGCTTTTGGCCCCGATGGTTCCATGTATATCTCCGATTCTGTAAAAGGAAAGATTTGGAAAATCATCTTTAATGGCGACCGCAACAATTTTGGGGAAGAGCAATTATTGGCCATGGAAGATCGCAAGAAGCTCTCCCATATCAGGACCCCTGATGAAATCAAGGACAACCTGATTTCAGGAGGACTCGTGGGAGGCCCAAAAGCCTATCAGACCTATTGCAGCGCCTGCCACCAAAGAAATGGTAAAGGAGCGCCCGGTAGATTTCCTCCCCTTACCGGAACCGATTGGGTAACCGGTGACAAGGAAAGACTCATCAGTGTAGTGCTTCGGGGAATGGAAGGTAGCCTGAAGGTTGGGGATGAAGTGTACAATGGCATGATGCCCCAACACAGCTTTTTGAGTGACCAAGAAATTGCCGAGGTACTCACCTACATTAGGTCCAATTTTGGCAATGACGCCAGTGCCGTAAGTAAAAATGAAGTGACCAAATTAAGGGAACAACTCCAAGAGAGTGGTGAAAATGGTCCGATACAAGTGCAAACAGATTAACATTTATAAATAAAACCAACTTATGAAAACAAAAATTCTTTGGATAGGGAAATTGTATGCAACATCCTTCATCTTCTTATTTGCCATGGTGACCATGGCCCAAGATTATGACATCTTAATCAAGAATGGGCATTTGATCGATGCCAAAAACAATATTGACAAAGTCATGGATGTTGCCATTAAAGATGGCAAAATTGCTGAAGTTTCCAATAGCATATCCAAAAACAAAGCCAAGACCGTAATCGATGCCAAGGGGCTTTATGTAAGTGCCGGCTTGATAGACATCCATAGCCATAACTTTTATGGTACGGAGTCCAATGCTTATTTGAGCAATGGTTTTTCCGCAGTTCCACCAGATGGTTTCACCTTCAGAAGCGGTGTTACCACCGTTGCGGATGCCGGGGGTGCCGGATGGCGTAACTTCAGACAGTTCAAGGAGCAGGTAATCGATAGGTCCAGAACCAGGGTATTGTCTTTCTTGAACATTGTAGGTTCCGGAATGAAAGGAGGACCCATAGAGCAAAACCTAAGTGATATGGATGCCCGGATGACTGCCATGGTGGCCAGACAGTTTCCCAACGACGTGGTTGGGGTGAAGTTGGCACACTTCAGTGGATTTGATTGGACACCCGCAGAAAGGGCAGCGGAGGCAGGAAGACTTGCCGATATCCCTGTTATGATCGACTTTGGGGGAAGTGAGCCTGAATTGTCTTTGGAAACACTCTTTATGGAAAAATTACGTCCCGGGGATATTTTCACCCATGCCTATGGCCACGTAAATGGTCGTACCCCTATTGTGGATGAAAATGGAAAAGTAAGGGACTATGTTTTTGCCGCACAAAAGAGAGGAATCATTTTTGACGTGGGCCATGGTGGCGGAAGTTTTGTTTTCGAGCAAGCCGTTCCAGCCATGGAGCAAGGTCTTGAACCCAATTCCATCAGTACCGACCTTCACACAGGAAGTATGAACGGAGGAATGAAGGATATGGCCAATATCATGTCCAAATTTCTAAACTTGGGGATGTCCGTTAGCGAGGTTATCGCCGTATCCACTTGGGAACCCGCCAAAATTATTCAACGTACCGATTTAGGACATATTTCTGTAGGGGCTGTGGCCGATGTTACCGTATTAAACCATAAAAAGGGAGAATTCGGATTCATAGACACCAGAAATACCAAAATTGAAGGAGATCAAAAGATAGAATGCGAACTCACTATCAGGGATGGTAAGGTAGTCTACGACCTCAACGGTATTTCTAAACCTGCATGGAGCAAATAGTGAATCCGTATTTCAATAAAAACAAATTCAATAAATAGTAAGAACATTTTTAATATAAACAACCAAAGATTATGAGCAGAAGAAAAGTTTTAAAAACGCTTTCCGCCCTCCCCGTTGCGGGCGGACTAATGGGAACCGGATTGTTGTCCGCAAAAACCTTGGAAACATCGGTTGCCCAGCCCTTGGCAAGGGACTTCTTCAAGGAGCTTGGAGTGCGCACATTCATCAATGCCGCTGGTACCTATACCTCCATGACAGGATGTCTAATGAGCAAAGAAGTAACCGATGCCATTAAATATGCAACTACTGAATACGTAAACCTGGACGACCTACAGGACAAGGTCGGTGAGCGTATAGCCGAGTTGCTCGATTGTGAATATGCAACCGTTTCCTCCGGATGCTTTGGCGCCATGACCATTGGATTGGCAGGGATTATCTGTGGAATGGACAACAAAAAGGTAAGCCAGCTTCCTGATACGACCGGATTGAAAAATGAGGTCATTGTACAAAAAGGACACGCTATTGGATACACCCATGCCCTATTGAATACTGGGGCAAAAATTATTGAAGTGGATGGTGTGAAAGAATTGGAAAAAGCCATCAACAAAAACACTGCAATGCTTTGGTTCCTTAATGCAAACACCGATAACGGTAAAATTAAGCATGAGGAATTTGTAGCCCTTTCCAGAAAGCACGGTATTCCTTGTATGATTGATTGTGCTGCGGACGTTCCCCCAGTGGAGAACCTCTTCAAATACACCAAATTGGGCTTTGACCTGGTATGTTTTTCAGGAGGTAAAGGAATCCGTGGACCCCAGAGTGCCGGACTTCTACTGGGCAAGCGTAAGTACATTGAGGCAGCAAGATTGCATTGCCCACCAAGAGGTACTACCATTGCTAGGGGTATGAAGGTGAACAAAGAGGAAATTTTAGGTATGTTGGTAGCCTTGGAGCTATACTTGGCCAAAGACCACGAACAAGAATGGAAACTTTGGGAAAGCCAAATTGAACTGATCAGCGAAAGTGCCAAATCCGTTGCAGGTGTAGAGACCGAAATCCATGTGCCTCCTTATGCCAACCATGTACCCAGCCTAAGGGTCACTTGGGATGAGAGTGTTGTGAAAATCACAAAAGAGGAAGCCCGTAAACAACTTCGTGAAGGGCACCCATCCATCCAAACCGTTGGTGGTAGAAACGATATCGGCATTACCACTTGGATGATGGATCCCGGACAGGAGCGTATTGTTGCAAAACGCTTGAAGGAAATATTGGCCAACGCATAAATTAGTTTTATATGAAATGTACAATCGCTTTTCTTGCAGTGGTCCTGATAGGAGCTGTCTCCTGCCAACCCAAACAAGAAAATTCAACAGCCGTTGAAAACGAGCCCGTAAAAAAGGAGGAGGTGATTGATCCCAGTTATAATCCTGAAGCCAAAATTCAGGAGTTGGGCATCACATTGAGTGAGCCTTCCCCCCCAGTGGCCAATTACGTGAATGCCGTCCGTGTAGGGAATTTGATATTTCTTGCTGGAAAAGGTCCCCTTAAACCTGATGGCAACAACATCACTGGAAAAGTTGGTGACGATCTTTCCATTGAGGAAGGGTACGAAGCAGCTCGAATTACGGGAATCAACCAACTCTCCGTTTTAAAGGGGGAATTGGGCAACCTCAATAAGGTGAAGCGTGTCGTAAAAGTAAAAGGTATGGTGAATGCCGCACCTGATTTTACGGACCACCCTAAGGTAATCAATGGGTATTCCGATCTAATGGTCGCCGTTTTCGGTGAGCGGGGAAAGCATGCCCGGGCTGCCGTAGGAATGGGTTCTTTACCTAGCAATATTGCGGTTGAAATTGAAATGATCGTAGAGGTACAAGACTAGATCAACCAATACTATATTAATAAGGGAAGGTGGAATTTGCTCCTATGGGCAATTCAATCTTCCCTTTCTTTTTTGAGTTCTTGGATGTACTCTCTTGGTGATTTTCCGGTGTATTTCCTGAATACCGTTGAAAAATATTGTGAGGAGTTAAACCCCAAGGCGTAGGCCACCTCTGTCACGGAAGACTCCATTGGCAATATTTCCTTGGCTTTTTCCATACGTTTTCGGTTGATGTATTCCTTTGGTGTATTTCCTGTGTTCAACTTGAACCATGCCTTAAAATACCCTGTGGATACCTGGATCAGGTCGGCCAACTCATCCACATACATATTTCGATATAGATTCTGCTCTATAAAATCGTCAATCAGTATAACCCGTTGGGAAACCTCGGTCTCCAATTTCCGCTGGGACAGGTCCAAAGTATCCAACAAAAGACGAAGCAACAACGCTTCCCTTCGAATTTCATCCAAATCCATTGCTTCATAGGTCGACAAGGCAAACAGTTCCACCAGTAGCTCCTTGACCTGCTGTGCACCTCTAAAAGGGATATTGGAGGCTTCCTCCAAACTTCGTAAAAGCAAACTACTTTTTGTATGGGGAAGATGACATAGCTTTTCCCCATCCCCTGAAAGCTTCAACTGTATCCAATACAGCTCTCCCTTTTCCTCGGGCATTCCACCCGTGTTATGAGCCTTATTGGGTGGAACAATCAAAATGTCCCCGCCTTTTAGATAATGCCTCTGGTCTTCCACGATATACTGTTGCACCCCATCAAGGCAATAACAAATTTCAATGATATCTGCATGGAAATGGGTTTCCAAACCCGGCTTTGCCATTGCATACCTATAATGTCCAAATTGCTTCACCCTTGGAATGTGGTGCTGATGGTGCAAAAGAACGGTGCGGGTGGATATCTCTTTCATTAAATGTTCAAAAAAGTAAGGTTGTACAAAAATAGTAGCTATTTTGGGAAGGAGTTCAGATTTTTGGAAAAAGGTAACATCATGGAAAATATCAAAGAAACTTTTAGCACAGAGGGTTATGTGGCCATCCCTTCACTATTAACGACCCATGAGGTCGAGGAGCTACGAACCATATACAATCAACTCTTATCCGAAAAGGAGAAGACCAAAGGGTTACGCAGTGACTTGGCCGGCAGTACCAATGGTGATGGAGAAAAAGTGGAACGCATCACCCAAATCATGCGCCCTAGTATAATCGAGAAAAAACTAATGGAACATAGTGCCTATAAAAAAGCCTCACAATGGGCCAAACATCTTTTGGGAGAGGACATGGACCTTGATTTTGATATGTTGATCAATAAAGCACCCCATACCGATACCGAAACACCATGGCACCAAGATGCCGCCTATTGGATTGATTTGCCGGACAAGCGTGCCGCAAGCTGTTGGATTGCATTGGACCATGTGCATGAAGCCAATGGTTGTATGTGGTTTTTGCCGGTTGATGAAAAAAAAGTGCTGCCCCACAAAAGTTTGGCAGGAGGAGGAGCCCTCTATTGTGAAGCCGATACCACGAATGCCAAACCCATGCCATTACAGGCTGGTGGATGTACCTTCCATGATGGGCATACCCTGCATTACAGCAGGGGCAATAGTACGGATGGGCAACGCAGGGCACTGATTTTGAATTTCAGGCCAAAACAGATGATTCTTTTGGAACGGGAACAGGGAATGGACCATACGGGCAATCGTAAAAAAAGGAGTTGACAAGCTGTTTACTATATGATTCCTAACACAAATCGCACAATAGTCTAGAAATGATTCAAGTAAAGCAGAATGCTGAATAATATATGGCCAAGCCCGGTCCTGTTTAATGGACTGGCTTGGCCAACTGGTATAGAGAACTAAACTCTAGCGCTGCGCTGCCAGAAAACGCTTTTCCACTTCTTTCCAATCAACCACATTCCAAAAAGCATCGATGTACTCTGGTCTTTTGTTTTGATAGTTAAGGCAATAGTGGGATTGAATTTATAATAACGGCCATGGGGAGCAATGCCCCAATATGCTAATTAAACGAGCTAATTTCCAGGGCCATTTCAATATCATTGGCCAATTCTTCCACCACCTTTATGTGGTCCAACCTTCCGGATGGAAAAGAAAACAATCCTTCAGGATTCAACACTGCCAAATACATCTGTCTATTCTGAAAAGACAAAAATATGGGGCGGTCAAATTTTTCCTTTAAGGCCACAATCCTTTCCATTATCGAAGAAGATAAAACATAGCGGGCCTCCACTTGATCCGTGCCATACACTATAAAGCTTTCCGTAAATCTGGGGTCTTCCAAATGTATTCTTTGCTCTTCCTTAAAATTAGAACTTGCCCATCTATCCCATTTGGTCGTTTCACTATTAGGCAAAACCACGGTATGACCATCCAGTTTCTTTTTAAATTGCAACCAACAAAACATTCCCCTAAAGGTAAAGTATTGATTATCTGCCGTTGTGTTTGAAACCAAATTCTTAAAAACATTCTGATAGAACACAACCAACATATTCAGGATGGGAATGTGCAGTAAACCTCCGGTCACCGTATTGGAGGTATTTTGCTCCACAATTCCGATGTCCGCTATGTTCATGATAGAATCATTGACCCTTCCCCTTATCTGTCCATAGCTATATATCGGGGTCTCTTTTTTCACCCAAGCAAAGAATTTACTTTGAACCACTTCTTTTATGGGGGCAGTTGCCCCTTGCGTAAATTCCACTTGCGGGAACAACGTTCTTACCATTTTGGCCATGCTCTCCTTTTCCTTCAGCTTAAACTTTTGAAAAGCCTTGGCAAAAAGAAAGGTGGTTGGATATAGTAAAACCAACAACCCCACAAGTGGGTATACAGTGGCATATGGATTATTCTGGGAGGGTTGAAATGGTTTGAAAGCAGGTATAAAATCGAATTCCATGGATGGAAAATAATTCCGCATCAACAGTAATACCATGAACAAAAGGTACAAGCCGGTAAGACCCCACATGATCTTTTGAAAAAAAAGGGTGCACTTTCTCCTTTCGTAAATGTCGTTCAGTGCCTTGCTGGTTTCCTTATATGCCTTTTGTATGACCTGTTCCATGATTATTGGGGCCAATCAATGGTGTTCCAAGGACTATTGGGGTTTTCCATAACTTGTTGATAGATATGGTACACCTCTTCTTTGTAATCGTTATAACTCTCCCTCATATCCAGGGCGAAACCCAGTGCAAAGCTTTTTCCGAACTCTTCCCAGGATGAAAAATGCCGCAATGCCAGTTCTTTGGCAAAATTGATGACCTTCCAAGCGTCCTTTTCAGAAATCAGATTGCCGGTATAAGCCTTTCTGGCCTGTCCCACCAAGATGGCAGCATCATAGCCGGCAACTCCCAGTTCCAATTCGGAATCGAACGTTAAAATTCCTTTTTGCTTCAATATGTCCAAGACTTCCCCATTGCGCAACAACTTAAAATAGCGGTAGGCACGCTCATTATGTCCAAACTTTTCGTCCATGAGCTCCTCCCATTGCCCTTCCGGCACGTTTTTAACCATTTGGTAAATGAAATCAAAATACCAGCGACGTCCATCTTTCATAAAATACTCCGTCAACTCCCAATAACCGTCAGGGGTGTTTATTCCCCAACCTTCCAAATAGGGCTGTATCTTCTTTGCATTTAGAAATGACAACGTATTGGAATCGGCTCCCCACCATTCTGAAATGGGTGTGTAAAATGATAGGGCAAATAGCTGTTCTTTGTCCAAGTTGCTATCCGAGGATTTCCTGAATTTGGCTTCGGACAAATCAGGGGCATCATATTCTTTTTTTCCGATTTTAAAATAGCGATAGGCATATGAGGCAATGGCCAAGATCAGTATTACGTAGCTGTACCAAGGCAGGTTTTCAAACATTTGCATGATTTATGGGTTTAATAATTGGTTGATATCTATTTCTTTTTGTTCCGCTTTGGGGATTTCCAACAATACGGCTGTCTTGTCCTTTCTTAGTTGGGCCACCAAGCTTACCGGAAACATTTGAATCTTATTGTTGTAGATGGTCACTGCCGCATTATAGGCTCTTCGTGCTGCCGAGATATGGTCCTCGATATCGGTAAGCTTATATTGAAGGTCCAAGAACTGGGTATCGGCCTTCAGCCCGGGATAATTTTCCACGTTTAGGTCAAGACCTCCCATGATCTTCGTTAATTCATTGGAAGCCTCAATCTTTTCTTTGGGCGCTGTCGCTCCGCTTACTTGGCTGCGAAGCTGGGTCACTTTTAGCAGTACTTCCTTTTCATGTGCCATATATTTATTGAGCATGGCCACAAGGTTCGGGATTAAATCGAACCGCTTTTTTAGATAGATTTCAATACTTCCAAAGGCTTGTGCCACTTGATTTTTCCTGGCGATGATTTGGTTGTTGGCGATAATGGCAATACTGCCAATAAGCACCAAAACGGAGCTAATGATTATAATTTTCATACCCATATTTATTCGCTTTTGTATTCCTCCCCATTGAATTTTAACCTCGAGGTTTTGGTTGAAGTCGTTTCTTTTGAGATACACTCCCCGCTTTCATCCTCTTCGTTTATGGTCTCGGTAATCTTGTTTTTCACCAAAAAATCAAACCAACCATTGGTCTGCTCCTCGAATAGGATCAACAATTTTTCAGTGCGTTGAAATTCCCCCAAACAATCGGTATCCCATTCGCCACCATACTCCATGACACTATAGTTGTTCAGGACTTTTTGCAGGGATTGTCCCGATTCCACAAAAAGTGACAGGGTTTCATTCTCATACGGATTGGCGTGGGACATCCCATAATAATACACCCGTATGCCAAAGGCCCTCTTAGCTTCAGTGACATGATAGGGGGCTGTATCGATTTTTATCTCTTTAAGCACTATGGCATCAGAAACCCATTGATTGGTTGTGGCACTTTCAAAGAATCTATGTGTTATTTCCCCTGTATGGGCATTGGCCATCACGATATGGCTGTTGAGCTCAAAATAGTGCTCTTCCTCATCAACGATTTCGGGAATGACCACAATCTCACCACCGGGGTATTGGGGCGTGGACTTAGAGGTGACCAAATCCATTTTAACGGCCAACGGATGAAGTCGGAGTTCATCTAAAATGGACAAAACCAAGGTGTACTCCGCAAGGGTGTCACTTAATGTTCTAGAGTCCATTTCTTCTATTATTCCATCTCCATGGATACTGTATTCCTTTTGCTCAATCTCCTTTTTTTCGGCCCAAAAAATATGGTGCACCGTTATTTTATTCCCACTTATCCTGGATTCCACTCTGGACATGCTTTCAGCAATTTCATCATAGGCCACCAATTGATGGTCAATGATGTTACCTTCCAAATCATAGTTGATCAATGTGGATTCCATTTCGTGATCACCCTTTCTGTACGTCACAACCACGGTATTAAAGTTTGGTGACAATTCTAGTCTGTACGAGTCCATTGCCCGATATTTGGAACCGTCATCATGGAAATCGGGATAAATTCCTTCTATGCCCAAGGCCTGGGCATCAATCTCGCTTATATCGTCTTCATCAATAAAACGGTCAAAATTCGTTGTATCGATTTGAGGTACTTGTTTGACCTTTATCAAGGCCATTGCCTCTTTAGAACCAAGGGTTGTTTCCCCATGGTCGACTACGGGTTCCAAATGGACTACACTTTCTTCCTGTTCGACAAGCTCCGGCTCCTTTTTTTCTTTTGGCTTTTGGTTACAGGAAATCAATAAAGCCACCCATACAGCATATACTATTTTCATTACTTTTAAATTAAGTCCATGGTTTTTTCCAACAGATAGTGCAACGTGGCCACAAATACCATTATAAGCAGTAAGGCCACCGTCTGAACTACAAATTTGTTTTTGCTCGAAGCCCATTTTTTGTTTATCAGGAAGACGCTAAAAAGAATAAATAAAATGGCCACAATACTCCCTATGGTCAACCCTACACGAACGAGCCCGAAGAAGTACACTTTACCAAAGAAAAAATTCCAAATGTTTGTGGGTTCCGGTGGCGGGCCCAGCACAACATACATATAGCCTATACCAAGAAGCAGGGCAGCCATGGTCCATAGCGTATATTCCAAGATGGTTTTGGTCCACTTTTGCCGTGATATGTTGGCTTCCTTGTTCATTGTTTTGGCAGATCATTGGGTTGGATAGCAACCATATTCCACAAAATCTCAGTTTTGGATACTTCTCCATTGTTGTAATAACTCAGTTCACCACAATAGAAATCAGAATTATTTTCACAGGGGTTCCATTGGAACCGGGCCAACCGATACGCGGCATACATGGACAATTCCTCCACGACAAAACCACTTGGATCTTCCTCATTTTCCAAAAAATAGGCCGTTCCCGCATCTGCAAATAGGTTGATACCCCAGCTCTTGCTGTATTGATAAAAACGCAAGGAATAATTCGAAGCAGCTTTTAAGGTGGAGACACTCTCATTGCTTTTATTTACCTGTCCAATTACAAACTCCTTTATGGCGGTATTCAGCTCCTTCTTGTCCTTGACCGGGTTTTTGACCAAGTATAGGTCGGGATATACCTTGGATTGAATGAAATGCATTTTTTTAAAGAAGACATTGTTGATACCCATGATCAAGAGTACCATACCACACAATGAAAGGCTTACCATGGCATGCCCCTTACTTTTGAACATAAACCGGAGCAATTTGTAGCCAAGAAAAATCAGGGCAACCAATAAAAGAACCAACAGGGCGGTAATCAGTATCTCCATTTTTCAAAGTTCATGGTTACACAATACAGGGGTAAAAACTATTGACCATCGTAATACTTTTTGATTTCACTTAGGATTGCATGAATGATCTTGTCATTTTTTTCCATCTCCCTTCTTTTCCAAAAGGTGTACTTCCAATATTGCCCGTGTAGATTTTGCGAATCCGCCTTAAAATAAATGTCCTCAAAAAAGACCTCTTTGTTAGACTGATCAGCAATTTCTTTGTAGGCAGATAGGCATTCATCAACTTGTTTTTCAAAGACTTTTTGGTACAGATTCTTGGGAACATTTTTTAACAAACTGGCCTTGTGCCGATCAAATGCCTGTTGTAAATTGCTAGGATTTCGATACCTGTTCAGAAAACCAAGGGTAAGGGTATTCGCCAACGAGTTGCTTTTGGCAAATAGCTTTTCCAAATAGGTATGGTCCAAGGCAAGGTTATCATAATCTATACTAGCACCGATCATGGCATTTATAAAACCCTGTTCCCCAAAATCATCCACCACTACGTCCAATATCGTATTCAAGCATAGGGGATCAAGTTCACCGATGGCCTGAAAACGTTTCATACAAGGGTTGATGATGGCATACTCGGGTTTGCTCAAATCAATGGTCTGATAGATGACCGTGTTGCCGTAAATTAATTCTTCCTTGGCAGATTCGTCCGCGATCATCTCATTTTCAAGAAGAACCTCATTTATATGCTCACCTTCTTGTACCCGCTCCATCAATTTGAGTGATTCAAGTGAGAAATAATAGGCCACTCCCACCAAGCCAAGGCCCACAATAACCAAAATGACAACTGCTTTCTTCATTTCAATCTTTATAATGATCTTGGATTTCCTTTAAAATGGCATAGACCTCAGAGGCATTGTTTTCCGTAAAACGACGGTCCCAAAAGCTAAAGGGCCATGAATATTCAAAAGAACTGGTATACTCCACTGATGGAAAATCCAAGAAAACCTCATCCGAGATATCGTACATCCCATAAAACTCTTCATAGTTCAGAGACGTAGTAATGGTGTCGTGTATTTCTATGAGATCATCCACCACCTGTTTGCACAGCTCGTCGTATTTGCTTTTGCTGAAAAATGTATAGACATAGGACTTATTGCTTTTCCATAAATCGGTGATGTTTTCTCCAGACCGATCGGCCGTCTTTACTTTTTGGGAAATGTAAAGCAATTGGCAAGTACGTTCAAAAAAGGAATAATTTCCTGCATCGCCCAGATCGCCATAATCCTCTTCCAGATCAGGATACTCATAAGCGGCAGGCACAATGTACAACGCATTATAGTTTGGCCTTTGGTACGTTTTGGTATTCCCATTGTATTCAAATGCGACATTGAAGATGGTATTCCAGTAGGTTTCACCGTATTCTTCATTTTCCATATGGCGCATTATCTCATCCCTTATGGTATTTTGATACGAAAACCGGTCCCTATCGTTCAGTCCTATTTCCAATAAGAAAACTTCGTAGCCGCTCAACGAATTTCGATAGTCTTGGAAATACTTAAAGCCAGCATATTTGTTTTCAGGCTGAAGGTCCTCTTCAACAATCTCTACAACACTTTGCCCGTGGATGCCATACCTTTCCACTCTTTTTTGATAGGCCGTATACTCCATGTACGCATAAAAAGATGTCCCTGCCACGAAAAATCCAGTCAATAAAAGTAAGGTCGCCAAAATGGCCTTCCTTTTTGATTTTATCAAAAGAACCACTAACAGAGCACAAAAGATGGCCGATGCCAAAACTATTTTCAAGGCAAATGTCATTCTCTTATTCTTATCTTCAATCTTGTACCGCCATAAGGATATACGTTATGCTTTCCATTTACCGAACCAGATTGTCCACCCCCTCTA
The DNA here is from genome assembly GCF_049629585.1 of Flagellimonas algicida. Lineage (NCBI taxonomy): Bacteria > Pseudomonadati > Bacteroidota > Flavobacteriia > Flavobacteriales > Flavobacteriaceae > Flagellimonas > Flagellimonas algicida. Next base: position 1,369,394 of record NZ_JBMYIX010000001.1, read on the forward strand.
CTTTTAAGGCCAGTTGCATGATGTTTCCAATATTTCAATGGTCTATTGGCTATATTATTCAGGTAAATAGGAGACCACCCTATGGTTTCGCATAGGGTGGTCTCCATTGGCTTTCTATTGCTCGTGTTGGACAAAACAAATGGTTATCCTTTTTAGGGTCTATAAGTCTGTCCAGGCTCTTACCGGTTTCACAAAGTAAATGTTGCCATCTTTACCGCTACCTCCTATTGCACCGGTAGTGAGATTCACGAGTGTTGCAGCGGTCGTATTGATTTCTGTAGAACTCCAATGAAATTGAGTTGTCACTTGCCCTCCATTTGCAGTGGTAGTGGCATTAACAATACTGATATTTGTATACATTTCAGTTAATTCATCTTCGCTGGGCAAAAACCAATCATCATATCCATTTAAATTTAAATTGGAAATTAGTTCAACTACACTTCCAGAAGTTGCACACCCTGACGAAACTATTGCTGCTGTATTTGCTGCTCCTGTGCCTATTGCCGTACCTGTAGCTCCAGTAAGGGTTCCGGTACAACCCCATGTTCCTGAATAAAATTGGTTGCTTACGGCAACTACCAATCCACTACTATTATTACTAACAGGGTCTATCCAAAAAATGACACCACCATATTTGTATTCCCCAATCTCGTTTAAGTCATTAAGCTCAACGAACGCATTGGCGGAAACAGTTTGGATACCATTGCTTACTGAAATGGTGGCCAACATATTGGGGTTGGTCTCAAAATCGAAAAGCGTTTCGTCCGCCACTGATAATTCGCCTGTATTTTGATTTATGTTAAAAGCTCCTGCAGGGTTTTGGAACGTAATGGTGTACGTTAAATTAGAACCACTTGCCTGTAAAACTCCAATAACATCCCCATTAGATGGGTTTTCATCAATAGTCAAGTTGGTATTTGTAGCAGATACTTCATCTACATCATTTAAATTAATTGTGGCTGTAGCACTAATGGATTCCGTACCATCGGTAACAGAAATATCAGCTGTGATTATGGGGTTGGTTTCAAAGTCGAACAGATTGGGGTCAAGGACCGTCAACTCTCCCGTACCAGTATTTATGGCCATGGCACCCATTGGGCTTTGTGCAGTAATGGAATAACTGAGAGTGCCATTGCCATTGGCTTGAATGTTTCCTAAAACCTGGCCATCGTTTGGATTTTCATCGACAGTAACTGTAAAATCCTGAATGGTAATTTCAAGGACATCGTTTAGGTTTACCGTAACCGTTACAGGGTTTTGGGCATCCGCCAAGGAAACCGTTGCGGTCAAGGTCGGATTTGATTCGTAATCGAACAACGAGGCGTCCGCCACGGTGACTTCCCCTGTCCCGGAATCAATGTCCATGGCCCCTGCTGGCGACTGTGATGTTATGGTGAAGCCCGGAGCACTACCAGTGGCCTGTACAGTGCCTATGGTTTGGCCATCAACAGGATTTTCATCCAAGGTCACTTCCAGGTTCTGGGCAGAGGTTTCACTTACATTGTTCAAGTTTACCGTAATGGTTGCCGCATTTTCCGCATTCTCGGCAGAAATGGTTGCAGAAATGGTTGGGTTGGTTTCAAAATCAAACAACGAAGCATCGGCTACGGTAAGCTCACCGGAGCTTGGATCAATGTTCAGGGCACCCGATGGTGTTTGGGAAGTTATGCTGAAGACCAGTGCGCCACCTCCATCGGTCTGTACCGTGCCAACCACCTGTCCCGCTGTGGGATTTTCATCGATGCTCACTTGTAAATCCTGTAGGTTGACCACGCTGCTTGCATCATCGTCATTGTTACACCCAAATACGGTAAGCAATGCTACCAATACCAATACGTTGATCGTTTTAAGTTTTTTGTTCATGATTATAGGTTTGATGTTTATTATATTAAGCTCTTTAATGATTCCATAATTGACAAGCCTTTTGGAATACCACTGAAAATGCCCAAGATGGTCAGGGCAAGTTGTTTTTGGGATGTCTCCAAAATGATTGTTTTAGCACCATTTCCGGCTTAAGATATCCGAAGGGAAAAAGGTATTTCCGTTAGGCTATTTAGAGTAAGAAATGGTTTTCGCAGCTTAAAGGTCCACCAATGTGATTTCTTGGGGAATAGCGAATGTATATCCGAGGACTCCCAATACATATCTGCAAGGTTTCCGCATGAATATGTTTTGGGAAATGTTGTAAATATCCTGTAATCAGGTCTTGGAAGGTAAAAACTTATTGATGGTTGTAATTGAGAAAAGAGGTTAGAAAGGCCTCTTTCTTTCGGGTGGAAACTGGGATTCTTTTTCCATTTTTTAAATAGATGATACCCGATTTATCATATTTGTCAATAAATTTCAAGTTCACCATGAACGACTGGTGAGGTCTTGTAAAACTTACTTTTTCAAGTTGTTGCTCATATTCCTTTATAGGTTTTGAGGCCACATATTTTTTTCCATTTTCCAGATGGAACGTAGTATAGCCCTTGTCCGATTCGCAGTACAGTAGTTCTTGCAAATTTATTACCTGAAAGCTATCACTCAACGATAGCACCAAGGTGAAGTCGTTTTTGTGCCAAACTTGTTTTACCGTGTTTATCTGTTTCTTTTGTTCGGCCACAGGCAATCTTTTTACCTTTTCCAAGGCCAATTGCAGTTCCTCCACATCCACGGGTTTCAACAAATAGTCAACAGCTCCGATCTTTAACGCCCTTAAGGCATATTCTTCATATGCGGTGATGAAGATTACCTTAAAATCCAAATGTTCGGTCTGGTCCAAAAAATCAAAACCGGTACCATCACTAAGGTTGATGTCCAAAAAGATTAGGTTCGGCTTACAGGCATTGGTTACCACCACCGCTTCTTTAACGGATCCACATTCGCCTATGACCTCAACGTCGGTGTCAATGGATTTCAACAAGTTGAGCAGTCCTTTTCTAATATATTCTTTGTCTTCTACCAACAGTGCTTTCATGCGGCCTCAAGTTTTTTATAGGGTATCACCAATGTAACGACCGTACCCCTTTCATGGTACTTTGCCCGGTCTTCAATGGTAACCGATCCATTCATTTTAAAATCTTTCGACAATATTCTTAGACGTTCTGAGGTTATGGCCGTTGCCAATGATTTCTTTCCGTTCCCTTTGTTTTCTTTATGGGAATCAATGCCCACCCCGTTGTCGGTTATCGTACAGATCAACTCTCCGTTTAGATATTTGATATGGGTTGCCAATTCCCTATCTCCCTCCTGATCGGTAAACGCATGTTCAATGGCATTTTCAATGAACGGCTGGATGAGCATGGGGGGAATTTCAAATAAAGAAGCATCAATGGCATCATCAATTTCAACGGTATAATTGTATGCATCACTTTCCAGATTATGAAGCTCAAGGTAGTTTTCCAAAGCCGTGATCTCTTGCGAAAGCAACACCATTTTATCCCGTGAATTTTCCAAGGTTATCCGTAAAAGCCTAGAGAACCTTGACAAATAGTGGACCGATTTTTTCTCTTCTTTATTGAGTATCATCCCTTGCAGGACGGACAACGAGTTGAAGATAAAATGTGGTGTCATTTGCGATCGCAACAATTTTTGTTCGGTAATGATATTCTGGTTTTTGATCTTGATGGTATGGAATTTCTGATAGAAGACCATGGACCCCAACAAAATCGACACCAATAAAATACCAATAATCGCCCAAAGGTAATTTTGACGAGATCTGGCTAGGTCTTGGGATGTTGTCATCACCGTTTTGGTCAGCTCCAGCTCCCGGATACTGGCAGAATCCAAGGCCTGCTTGTACTTGTATTCATATTCCAACTGGGCAACCTTTTCCACATTCTCTTTATTAAAAAGGCTATCGTTCAATAATTTGAACCGCTGGTGGCTTTCGAGAGCATCCTTGTAGTTACCTGTATTTTTGTAAATTTCAAAAAGCAGTTCCTGCACCATACTTTGATATAACAAAAAACCGTGGTCTTCGGCCAGCTTCCTGCTTTTTAAGGCATTGGTAAGTGCTTTGTTGTAGTCATGTTGATTTGCATATACCTTCGCCAACCCCCAGTAAGAAACACATAACCCTTTTTGGTTTTGAATCTCCAAGCTTATCCTTCTTGATTGTTCATAATATTCATAAGCTTTCGTATAATTTTTTGTCTCCAAATAGATATACCCAATATTGTTCAAGACAAAAGATTCACCACGTTTATCATTGACCTCTTTGTAAAGTTTTTGGCTTTTTTCCAAATATTCATAGGCCTGTTCAAGATTGTTTTTCTCTTTATACGCCAAACCTATATTGCTAAGGGTCTTTGAGGTTATTCCTTTATTGGAGTTCCCCGAAAGTATCAGGGTTTCCTCGAACAGTTCTATGGCCTTGTCATATTTTTTCAGTGCCACATAAATATTGCCCATATTGCCCAATGTTAGCAGTACACGTCTTGTATTTGAATTTTTTTTTGCTATTGCAAGGGTTTGGTTACAATAATCAAGGGCTACAGGGTAGTTTCCTTGGTTGGAGTATGTAACGGAAATGCCATTTAAACAAGATGAGATTCCTGATGGATTTCCAATTTCTTCATTTAATTTCAATGCTCTGAACAGGTATGACCTTGCATCGTTATAATTGTCCATTTCTATGTAAGACCACCCCATCTCATATTGGACCTGGGCTATTTCTCGCTTGTTGTTGATCGTTTCGAAAATTTCAAGCGATCTTTTGAAATAGGCTACAGCTTCATTTTGATTGCCATTATGGTACATATAAATACCCATGCTTTTATGGCATGTGGCAATACCTTGGTCCCAAGCTATACGTTCATATAATTCAAGGGACTTGGTATAATTTGAAAAGCCTCGTTCATAATTTGATTCATGGGCCTCTAGCAAACCTCTCACATAAAAATTCTTGGCTTTACCTTTGGTATAGTCAAGAGAATCTGCAAGCCGCTCTGATTCGGCCAAATATGATTCGGCCATAGCGCGATCTTTTCCCAAATACCCATCAACCAAATGATGTAGGAGGTCCACCCTAACAATATCTTTTGTTTTATGATTTTCCAGTTCAACTTTAAGGCTATCAATTTTGGGGCTTTGGGCCTGCATGTTTCCAATGGATAAGAAGAAAAAGAACCAGCCAAAGAGTTTCAGGTAAAGTAACCTCCGTGTTGTTACACCTGCTTCGTTCATGGATAAGGATAGACAAACCATAGCAATCAACACATTACCCTGAAAACTGGTTTGTACATTCATATGTTACGCCACTAATTGGACCGAAAGGACAAAATACGGCATTTAAATTTCGTTCGAAAGGTTATAAGGGTAGTTTTCTTTACAATGAACTACTGTAAATGTACATCTGTGAGGTTGGGATAAATATTTGCAGACAATGAACACATATTCGACAATCATTGCCATTCCCATTTGGTCTTCCTTTCGAATAATTGGTCACTATATGGTTTCAACTCCGTAATGGTTGTATAAAAGGAACACCGAGAAGTTCCCAGGAAAGGTGGCTCCAATGGTATCAAAGGATGCCATAAAAAAACACTGAAAATCATAAGATCAACAGTGTTTTGATTTTACTTAAATAAGTTCAGTCGGGATGACTGAACCATCCATATAATTGTATGTTGCTGTAAACCAGAAACAAGCACTGCAATTCCAGAACCTGCACACCTTATTGCACATTTAATATGAAAATGAGAATAAGAACATATCCATTTGATACTAAAAATACTGAAATCAGTTTAAATAGGATGAATTACCTTGAAAAAATAATAGTGATATCACCAATATTCAAATTTCATAATTTACCAGTCTATATTTATTTACATAACCTGTCCTAAAGATCGGGGTATCTGCAATCAACCCTCATTATAAAAAAACATGCTAAATTCGATTCCCAAATCGCTCAAAACCTTACTAAATTTAACCGAAAGGTAAATTGAGGGGTAGTCTAAATTGTATATAATGACTTCATAATTCAGATGATATTGAAAATCATATTCAGCTTTAATCTCTCTTAATATTCCAATATATGGCTCCCAGAACTTTATCCATGAGTCATGGACTTTTTCCAATTCAAAAACATTATCAGTAAATTCAAAATCAAATGATGTTTCCTTATATGAATTCGGATGTAATCTTCCATCTGATAAATATCTATTTTCTCCTTTAATATGGGTTGAATTTGGATTAGGCAATAATCCTACAATCTTACCATAATCATGTATACACTTATCTTTTACTGAAAAAAGAGTGAATCTCGAAATCACTTTTGCCTCTTTCATACTTAATAAATTGGAACAATTACTTTACCATCTTTTGAAATAAGTCTACCTTCTTTTGTGATAAAATCAACTTCAATATCAAATTTAGATTCATTTCCCCTACCTACATGACTTTCTTTTAAATCATGGGCATCTCTATATCCTCTTGATTTAGCATATTCATTTGCTTCATTATTTGAACGTAGCTTTTTAAAGTTGTTTCCATCACCATTGTTGCGATTACTATTATTTTTCTTTCCAAAACAATCAATAAAATCAGAAACGCCACCAGCACTATTATTCAGTCCCATTCCAACCGAGGTCGAGCCATAGCTTTGAAGTTAAAATGCAAAACCCTAAAAGGACTGTACTATGAATATGACTCTTTATAGAAGTCAAAACGGTGTGTATAACTGTAACACTCATTTTTATTAATGTTACACAAAGTCCAGTTCTCCCTATTCTCTTCGGAATCATCAGTTGAAGTAATATCGCAAAAAACATCAAGTCTTTTTCCGCTTTTCAGAAAAATAGAAAAGTCTCCCAATTCGTTCGCAGAAATCTCAATAATAGTGTCGCCGACAAGTTTTTTAAGCTCAACAACAGACAGAGAACTCGGATTTTCCAAATTATCAACGGAACTGCTAAGTGCATTTATTTTCAGGGTTAATCTCCAAGTGCAATAAATATATATGACATATTTCTCAATTCTTGTTTCAAAATCAATCAATAATATTGAACCATTGCCTCCCCCAGCAATTACTTTGGTAACTTCCGCATTTTTTATATTTATAAGTGAATGTATCATTTTATTAAATACTCCTTAGTTTTAATAATTTCTTCTATTTCTTTCCGGGTATAGTTTTGCCCAGTAATATAGTCATGTAATTTTCTTTGCTCTTCCCTATTCAGCCTATATTTTTTCACCAAACTAACAACTTCTTCATTCTTAGACCTATTATCTCCCATTTTTGGGCGTTGATTTAATCCTTTGTCCTTTCTCTTCCCAAAATAATCAATAAAATCAGAAACGCCTCCAACACCATTATATAGGCCCATCCCAACCGAGGTCGAGCCATGCACCGCAATACCCACACCTACAGGAGCAACCGACAAGGAAGCTCCCCCAGTAAACGGAGTGCCAACCACACCTACACCTGCCAAAAAATCTCCAAATATAATTTCCCCTGCACCGGTAAAAATGGAGGCAATATCCCCGGCCAATTGGCCGGTTCTAAAGGTAAGATCAAATTCCGTTCCTTCATAATGGTTGGCTTTAAGCCTTCCCGCTCCCAGAACTTGGTTGGATCCCCACGCATTTAAGGCACCTTGGGTAGAGACCAATAAACGCGAGCCAACATCTTTAGCAAAACTTTTGATGCCTCCCCACACATTGGGCAGATCAAAGTTCCACTTTGATCTTGGTTTTTCCCTAGGGGGAGAAGCACTTGAGGTCATTCTGGAGTTATTGACATTGTTAGACGGTACAGGTGCAGGGTTGGCGTAACTTATTGGACCGTAAGCGGCCCCGCCATCAAACCAACCACTATTGATGGCTGTATTTATACCTAAACTTGCAAGTGCTATTATACCAATTGTAATCCAAGTAATAGGCTCAAAGATCTCCCCACTGGGATCCGTATACATCAATGGGTTGTTGAGAACATAACCATACCGGTTATAGTTTTGTGTATTGAACGGATCTTGGATATAGTTGTCCGGACTGAGGAACCTCCCCAATTGGGGGTCGTACATACGGCCGTTCATATGGATCAGGCCAACCTCAAAAAAGTGTTCATGGCCCGTATAGCCCCTGCCCAATAAGGAGGCATGGGTAAAGGTCGTGCCGCTGGAACTGTCCAAAAATTGATCTACTTTTCCCCAGGCCCCAAACTGCCGTTCTTCCTTAACATTACCATTGGTATCTGTAATGGCCAGAATACTACCCAAATAGTCCCGGTGCAGGTAATGGTATTCATCAATGGCCCCTGTACCCGTGGTCTTGATGTGGGCAATGGGTGCGGTATAACCATCCCCTCCCACATAGGTAATAATTTTGGTGGTCCCAGCTTGGGTATCCTCCACAATCTCTGCCGGGATAATGGCAGAGTAATGTTTTTTATACCTTCTTTGCGTCCTGTCCGACTGCTCCCCACCATAATAGGCCGTGCTTCTATTCATCAAGGGTCCATATTCAAAACTTACCCTGCCATGCCCTTGCTGATGGATATCCACCGGCTTTTTAAAGGCATTGTAACTGATCTGTTGGGTAGGGTGCTGCTGAAAGTAGGTCTCTCCAGCCGTATTGGGGTCAATTTCAGTCAACCGATATTTTTTGCCGGTATCCCCATATTCATAAGTCCCTAGAGCATTGTTGACATCTATGTTACCATTGCCCTTGTAGCTCATGGTATGGCCCACACTCCCGGTTATGGTGGTCAAACGGTCCAGATTGTCATACCCGAAGGTTTCCTGCCAATTAAAGCCAAAGTTTTCCCTACTGTTGAGCGTACCCCGCTGCGCATTGAAATCATATTCCGTATGCAGGGCCACCATGGGGCTGGTACCGGTTTCCTTGTCCTCTATCTTAGTCAAGTATCCATAGGCATCATAGGTCTTGTTCTGTACCATACCATTGCCCAAAGTAATGGTCAGGGCTTGTCCCCGAGCATTGATATTGTTGAGCTCCCATAATTTTTCAGGAATACCGGAATCGTTCCAGATTTCCTTAAGCAATCCAGAAGTGTCGTACACATTTTTAGTTACAACTGTCTTTGAAGCCCCACCGACCAAATTCGAAATCTGGGTCTCTTTTTCTACACGGCCATAGGCGTCATAGGTCATTTGGTATTCAAAATTGGCCAGTCCCGTGTTTTCCTTAACAGTTTTAAGACGTTTGTAGGCACCTGTTTCATAGATATATTCATAAAGGTAGGTCCTCCCACTACCCGTAAAATCATCACCTTCAATCTTGGTCAATCGCTTGCCGTCCGGGTCTTCATATTTATAGGTCAAAAACAGATCTGTATTGTCTCCCTTGATTTCCTTGGTCAATAATCTTCCTGTGGGTTCATCATAATCATAGGTAGTAGTTCCTTTGGGAGTGGTTTCCGTCAATAATTCCCCAACATTATTGTAAGTATAGCTATAACTGCCCGCTGAAGGGTCGTTCAAACTGACCTTTCTTCCCCAGCCATCGATACCCACGGTGACCACATTGCCCCCATAATCGGCGGTCTTCATGGTACCGTTGGCAAAATAGGTATAATCAATGGTTCCCCCTGGATCTACCACTTTTACCGTATTACCCAATGCGTCCAAGGTCGTTGTCACGACTTTTACTCCATCATCAACAGTGTAGGACAGTCCCGGACTAGAATAGCTATACGAAATGGTTCTGCCAGTATACAGGGTTTGGGTGGTAGGTCTGCCATATACATCATAATTGTAGATGTTCCACTGGCTTGGGGAACTATTATGGGGTTCACTTTCCCTTTTGATCTTCCCGTCCAAATAATATTCATAATCGGTATAGGCCCACTGGTTGTTCAAGCTTAATGTACCCGTTTGGGTAACCCAGCCAAAGGCATTATATATGTTTTTTTCCTTACCCCCATCCGGGTAGTCTGTGGAATGTTGCAAACCTCCCCCACTTAAGGTTGTATAGGTATGGTCTATATCATTGGACAAATAGTCAGTTTCCTTTGTTATTCGCCCCCAGTTGTCGTAGACATAGCTAGTGGTCAACCCAAGAGGATCTATGGTAGACTGTAAATTGCCGGTATGTGCTTCATAAACGAAAGTGGTTTCCAAGCCTTCCACATCAATGGACTTGGTCAAAAACCGTTCATCATAGGTGTTGCTATATTCGAAACTTTCACTTCTTGTGATTGACCCTCCATCAGTCAATGTTCTTGTAATTATGTTACCGTTTGCATCGTGTCCGAAATCCTCTGTCAACCAACCTGTACCATTTCCTTTTTTCTTGATTTTTGTGACCAAGTTATTGTTATAGGTATACTGTTCCTCAGTGCTGAAAGTATTTCCATTCAAAGTCACACTTTCTTTTACGTTTTTGAGGCGGCCAACATGGTAGGTGTTATTGGTAGCACTGGCATTATTATAGTACTGGTTGGTCATCGTCCTACTCCCACCTGTGAAGGTGGTAGTGGTCACTAAGGGGTTGTTATATTGATCATAGGTATAGGTCTCTGTGGTAAATACTCCTGTGAGCCCATTATCTGTCTCCTTACGTTCCAAAATGATATCCACGGCACCGGCATACCCTGTATCCCCCGGCTGTTCCTCGGGTGGAAAAATATAACCCCAATAGTCCCCATTGCTGCCGATGGCATGGAAACCAGGTTGTAGAGTAATGGACACCTCGGCCTCATCGGTCTGGGCCCCAGGAAGTAAAGAGTTCCGGGTAATGTTTTCGGTAATTTGGGGAGCAGAGGGCGAACCCGGGTTGGCAATAAGCTTATAATCATAAAAATAATTCACTTTGCTCATATAGCTTGCCGGATTGGAACTGAACGTATTGGCCACTATCTGCTCCGTAACTGCTCCGCGCAACATGGGATCATGTTTGGATATGCTCCATAGTGCCCCTACATCGTCCCCGTACCAGTTGCTCCGTTTTAAAACCTCAAACCCCACAAAACCAAGTCCACTGGTATGGGAGACGGCGCCTTCATAATAAAACTGTTGTTTTCTGGTCAGGCCCGCCCCGGCCTGTTCCAGTTCCCGGACCACTTTGAAGGAAGGAGCCACGTTCACATTGACAAAAGGATATGTCTGCGTATAGCTCGGGGTATAGGCAGAGTAATAATTAGGATCGCCATCCCCTTCAAAATAGGGGTTCACCTGATCGTATTTAATCGTAGTGGTCACCCCATTGTTGGTCACCTGTTCCAAGGTAACATCCTCTCTATGGTCCTTGGTAAAAACAAACGAAGTTACATGGTTGTCGCTAATGGAGGCAAAATCGAGGTTGTGGTTTGGAGCATTGGATGATAAAAATATAGGTATTGGAAAATGTTTGAGGTTCCCAGTTTTAGTAGTGGATCCAGCCGAAGAGAACTCAGGGTCGTCATAGGCATTAATAGGTTTGCTATTCTGATAGATGGAAACCGTTTGAGTTCCATTGCTGTTGTTATTATATGTAGTAGTGCGATAGTCAATAATGTCAGTTTTTCCATCTCCATTGATGTCAACAGGCACCAGGTTATAACCATATAAAGTCCCTTGGCCATTATAATCAGTTTCCTTATAATCAAAGGGGTTATACAAATCCCTTCTCACAAAACTATTGCCGTAAGACATAAACAAAGAAAAAGTTTGTGAGTTTTTTGCTTTGGGCATCATAAAATCTGTTTTCCCATCCCCATTATAATCTCCTGGCAAAATGGGAAACTCCATTTTTATATTCGCATTGGTAGTTTCCCAAAGCAATTGCAATGAATTGTTCTTGTCCAATGAATATACGTACACTTTACCTTCACGAAATTGCAGGATATCTGTTTTTCCATCCCCATTGACATCCATGGTGTATAATTGGTCCGTGGTCTTCAATTCCCGGCCAAAATAACCCGCCACCGTGGCAAATCCACTGGTCACTCTTCTATCCAGGCGTATAAAATGGGCCTTTGTGGTATTATAGGTAGAAGTTCCACAGGCATAACAGCAATAATCGATCCCGTTGCGGGTCACCTTATGCTCACAATTGGGATCTGAACTGGCAGGGTATTCTATACAATCCGATGCCGAATAGGTACGCTCCAAGGCCATCACATCGGAGAGCCCGTCCCCGTCAAAATCTCCAGAGAGGTACTTAAGCGGGACCCTATTTATGCTGGAGTTACCATATAAGTAGTAATCTTGGGGTTTGTATGTGGGTGCATTCCATAGCTTTTCATATTGGTAATAAACAGGCAAGACGGTGCCACCTGAGTACACCTTGAACTTTACCTCGTTGCCTCCATTGTTCTGGATTATGGCCAACCCTTGCCCGGATAGTAGCTTATTGGTATGGCTCAGCCAACTGACCGGAAAGATGTCCACAAACGCCCCTGTATTGACCTCATCCCCAAAATTCAGATTCCCGGCGTCCTGAATATCGTCAAAGAGCCAGAACTTTTTCTTGGCATCGGTCCCCGTGGTAGGATAGACAAGAAAATCCATCTTACCATCACCAGAAATATCAAGGGAAACCACCTTAGCATTTCGCTGCTCAATATTTTGGACCGTAAGACCCGCACGATCAACATTGGTTATTGAGGAAGTTGTATTTCCATAGGTAAAGCTGATGGCACTTCGGGAAAGACTATTGTCTCCTGTCTTCTCTTGAATACTAGTTACTCGTTCATAATCCAAAGAGGTATTATCATGTTGGATAACGTAATTGCGATAGGGAGTTCCCCCTTTTCCGTATACTTTTATTTCCTTTAGAATTTTATTTCTTGTAAAGCCAGCTCCATTGGAATAAGATTTCTCATCCCTCTCCCTAGTTACATAAACAAAATCGATTTCATTAATTGAGGTTACAGTTCCTCTGGTGCCATATGTAATTTTATCAATCCTAAATCCGGGCGTGGTGTGGTATAAATAATTTATACGAATTCCCTGTGGGTTTTCCCAGTAAGTGATGGCATAGTCCATTCGGGTTACAGAGTTGCTGGAGTTGCCATAATAAGCAATAGATCCATCAGGGTAGTAGACCTTGAAATAACTCGGTCCGGACACTCCTGATGTGGGATGCGTCCCGTGAGATGTAATCTTTACATTGGAATAGCTCTCCGTTTGGTATTCCGCTCCGTCCCCACCATAGGTCCCGGTTTTTAAAATCAAACGCTGACCATCAAAAGAAAACCTGTCATCCAGATCAAAGTCCACAGGATCGATTATGTCATCATGGAACTTGGTGGAGGGAATCCTTGTGATCACTGAGACACCGGAAACGTTCCAGCCCCAACCCGCCAACCCGTTGCCGGACTGGCTATCGTAGTGTAACGAAATATCAGGTTGTACCCCATTGAGTCCGGGAGGAACATCAATGGGAACAGAATAGGTGACACCTCCCGTTGGGGATACCGATAGGTTGCCCACCGTACTACCGTTTACCGTACCGCCGGCCATTGCGGCACTTGACAAGTTTATCGATTTCGAGGTGAAACTTTGGGTCTGTTGCGGGGTACCTTCCAACTGAACGGTGTTCTCGGTTACATTGGAAGCTTTCAAAGTTTTATAGGTAAAGGTATCTTGTGAGAACGCGGCCTTGCTCAATATAAGGCAAAGGGCAAAAAACAATATTCTCTTCATGGCGGGTTATTTTTTGATTACGTGAAAGGTTTGGCGGGTCTGGTCCGTGTAGAAAACGGAAACGATATAACGGCCTTGGGGATACCGTGCAAAATCCAGGTTCAAGCTTCCTTGTCTACTTTTTATGGTCTTCCGGGCCAATTGTTGCCCTATCCCGGAGAACAATATGATCTGGGCCACCTGTTTTTGGTCATCTACCCATTCCACAGTGAGCAATTCCGTGACCGGATTGGGGTAGGCCGTGATATTGGAGTTCCCATTTTCATCTTCTTGTCCCGATATACCTTCCAAAACATCGTCCTGTAGCGCAATTTCCTCTACCTTGGTAGAATCCACGGTTTCTTTTGAAGTCCCACAGTTGATGCATACCCGATCCCTTAGGGTCTGGTTGCCCGCACTATCGTAACTGAACTGTATCTTGTATTGGTTCTGGGCCATTAGGACACCTCCCATCATGGACCAGAATAGGCAAAGCAATAGTAATTTTTGTTTCAAAATCTTATTCTTTAAGGTTATTTATTGATTGTTCCATGGCTTCCAGTTTCTTGTTCAGAAGCACCATATCTTTTTGGTATTTGTTGATTTCTTTTTGCTGCTGTAGCGTGTAGAGCGTCAACTCCTCAATCTTCTCCAAAAGCCTCATGTTCATTTCTCCCAAATGGATGCCATTCTCTTCCACCTCTTTTGCCGAGGGAATATTGATCAGATGCCCTTTTTCCTTGATATGTTGTTCCACCTCCTCCAAAGTGGGCAGGTCATAACCTTCCTTAAATACATAATCGGCCCAACCGGTCTCCACTTTGATTTCCTTGGCCCTTATTTTACCATTGACAGAAAGCCTGAAATCTGGGTTAGGGTTATAAGTTCCAATTCCAACACTCCCATTTTGTTGTACCCAAATAGTATACTGATTGTCCTCCGTTCCTAAATATAATCCTCCATTATTGTCTGTTCCGTAACCAATATGTGCCGATTTTTGAAGTCCAAATCGATAAAAAGAGATAAATTTTGTTTGCTCACTATATATACCAAGTCTTGTTGGCGAGTTATCTATCCCCAAACCTATATTCTTAGCGCCATTAATCGTGATACTACTGTGGATCCCAGCTCCAATATGTCTTATTTTATTATCATCTACCCAAAAACGGATTGTGTTAGTATTTGTGGGATGCTCTATTGCCAATCCATCATATGCACTAGGCCCTGATTGTAATATGTGTAATTTGCCCTCGGTGGGATTATTTAATCCAATCCCAATTTTATCTCCAGTATCTGTGATTTGTGAGAAGACATATAATGGTAATGCTACCAAAAGAAGAGTTGTTACGTGTTTTTTCATTATTTCTTATATTTTTTTCCGTTTTGTAATTCCTGATTTCGTTCTAAAGCATCTATTTGGTTTTGCTGCTCTTCGTTGTCCTTCTTCAACTCAATCATGTAGAGTATCAACTCCTCGATCTTCTCCAACAACTTCATGTTCATCTCTCCCAATTGGATGCCATTCTCTTCCATTTCTTTGGCAGAGGGAATGTTGGGCAGGTGGCCATTCTCTTTAATGTAGCTTTGGACTTCTTCCAGGGATTTGAGATCATACCCCTCCTTGAACACATAATCGGGGCCTGGAACAGAAAGGTCCACTTTTACCTCTTCTGCATGTATTCTGCCTTTTACAGTCAATTTAGAGTCAGGAGTGTCCGTACCAATTCCAACTTTGCCATTGCTCTGGACTTTCATTCTTATATTGCCACTTCCATCTTCCAACCTCAGTATAGTCGGGTTATTGGAGGATTGTGAACCTCCATACCCGCTTCGCACCAATAAACCCAGTCCATCTCCTCCCCCATTATAAATTTTTGCAGTCCATGAATTGTTAATCGACTTATGTACCTCAAAAAAAGCAGAGGCTGACGATGTACCCAACCCATAATTACCATTACTGTCCTGTACCATAATATCCCTCCATCCTATCCAAACGTCATTTATTGGATCCCACTGTCTTAGTTTAAGGTTCCCGTAAGGATACTGGGTGACCAACAGTTCAAAATTTCTTTCTGCAGCCCCAAGAACTGTTAATTTTGTTCCAAAAGGATATATCCAATTCAGAGTTGAATTATTGCTCCCTGGCCCCTTTTGATAGTAGACTCCTAAAACCATATTGCCAATAATTTCATTTTCTGAATACTGATTTTGCGCATTAATGGATATAGAAATGCACAAAAAGAGGACAAAAAGAGATTTTATCATTTTTTCAATAGTTTTATTAGTTCAGCTTTTAGCTCTTTGTTTTCCTTTTTCAGAGAATCCTGGTCCTGTTTAATCTGAAAAAGGTAAAGTGTCAACTCCTCGACCTTCTCCAAAAGTTTCATGTTCATCTCCCCCAACTGGATTCCATTCTCTTCCATTTCTTTGGCAGAGGGGATATTGGGCAGGTGGCCATGCTCCTTTATGTAGTTTTGAACCTCTTCAAGGGATTTCAGGTCGTATCCCTCCTTGAAGACATAATCCGCCCCGGCATCCACAGTCACCTTAACTTCCCTGGATTCAACTTTGCCTGCCACCACAATATTTCCAGAGCCAGTAACTCCCCAAAGCCACTGGGAATTGCCATTGGTCGCTTTTACCGGGGAAGTGGCAGCACTGGCAACTGGGCCTTTGATCTGTTGGTATATGTATCCTGATTTGATTGGTGAATCTGACGGAAGGTTGCTTATGGTCCCATGGTTACCCGAAATCACCTCCATGAACATTCTAGGATAATGACCTTGGCTATAAAATCCGTGGCCTTCATTATTGTAATTTAAATAACCTCCGTAAATAGACCTGTAGGAAATATATCTGCTAATTGACCCCGAATTGCCATCGGTAAAAGTTGAGCCCGAAAAAGACCTGTAAGTGTTTGATGTGACCAGATTTTCTGTCGAAAGGTTTCCAAAGGTGTTTATGGCCCCTGCATGGGTCTCCAATGGACCCAAAACATGAAGTTTTGTTCTGGGACCTATAGTACCTATACCGACAAAACCGCCATTTAAATAGCTTGGGCCATTGGAGTTTATGGAAAACTTGTTCTCCGATAAAGAATTTCTTCCATTTATATAAGCGTTATCGGTTCCATTCAACGCAATTCTATATGTGCTTCCTTTTTTTATTACCAAAGCATCTTGAACACCTATAGTTCCATTTACCTCCAATTTATTTGACGGAGATGAGGTTCCAATACCCACGCTGCCATTGGGATCCTCATAAACTTGCCCTTGAACCGACATTGAAAAAGACACAACAAATAACATTAGTATTTTTTTCATCCTACTTTTTTGTTTCCTGTTCCAATTCTTTGATTCTTTGCCCCTGTTCCTTTACCAAACCTTCCAGGATATTGGTTTTATCAACCTCCGTTTTTAACTCAATAACATATAAGGTCAACTCTTCAATTTTCTCCAAGAGCAGTTTGTTCATCTCTCCCAGTTCAATGCCGTTCTCTTCCACTTCTTTTGCTGATGGAATGTTAATAAGATGTCCTGTTTCCTTGATGTGTTGTTCCACTTCTTCCAAAGTAGGTAGATCATAGCCCTCTTTAAACACATAATCGGCCCAACCGGTTTCCACTTTTATCTCCTCTGCCCTTATTTTTCCTTTGACGGCCAATTTATAGCTTCCGGGATTGGTGGTTCCTATTCCTAAACTACCCCCGGAAGTCAGTCGCATTTTTTCTTCCCCATTCATGTCAAAAGCCAAAGGATTTGCGGTTGATGAAGTTCCAATCACCTGCCTCCCGCCAGATCCTTCACCATAGATTTGAATTAATCGCCCGGATAGGTCAGAAATTGACAATCCGCCATTACTGTTCTCATGATTTTGCTTGATAAAGAACTTTGAAGTTGGTGAAGTGGTGCCGATGCCTATATTTCCAACATAGCTTATCATCATTCTATCAATTCCGTTGGTCCTGAAATACTGATTGTCTACCCCTGCACCTAAAGCATTTCTACCATAATACACATTGCTGCCAGTCCAAAAGATAAGTTGGGTAAAAGTTCCAGACCCATCATTTCCTAGTAAGGAGTTATTAGCATTAAGTGTCAAATCTTGGGATTCCATCCGTAGACAAGTGAAGCTTATTGCAAACAGTATTATTATGTTTTTCATGCTTTATGCTATTTGTTTTTCAGCAGTTCTTTAAATTGTTTCTTCAGTTCGTCAACTTCCCCTTCTAGGACTTTCATCCTTTTTAGTTGTTCCTCTTGTTGGATTGTATAAAGCGTCAACTCTTCGATTTTCTCCAAAAGATTAATGTTCATCTGCCCCAATTCAATACCGTTCTCTTCCATTTCTTGGGCCGATGGAATGTTGGGTAAATGCCCATTTTTTTTAATGTAGTCTTGGACTTCTTCCAAGGATTTGAGATCATATCCTTCCTTAAAAACATAATCCGGACCGGGAACGGAAAGATCCACCTTGACCTCCTCTGCATGGATTTTACCCTTTACGGTAAGTTCTTCATCAGGGTTTAGGGTTCCAATCCCTACTTTTCCATCAACAGCCAAATGAGTACCATATGGAATTTCCGTAGAAGCATTATATCCGATGGCCACACCACGATAATAAGACTTGGTCCCTATATCTGGTTGCAAGTGGAGGGACGAATAGTATTCCCCATAATAATAAGCGGAGGAATGCCTAGCCAATATCCAAGCTTTTCTAGCATTTGTACTCCTAGCATTTCCAATTTCAATCCCATTGTTATTGCTCCTGAAAAACTGCATTATATCCCCCGATGTGGTTGAAGTTGGAAAAGAACTGGTTCCATTGGGCAAGTACAATGTCAGTTTAGTGTTCGGAGCAGCCGTTCCTATTCCAACATTGCCTCCGTTATAATATATATCCGAACCATTGGTTTGCCATTGGGAAAATGCATTGGTTGTAATGAAAAATGATAAAACAAGAACAAAAAATGTGAAATTCTTTTTTCTAGTCATCCTTAAGTTCTTTTGATAAAATTTTAAGTGGTGAAGAAAGTATGCCCAACCACATAAAAAAGAGATGGGAAAGCCCCAATCCTTATTATTTGCAGGGCAATCCGAAAGGGAGAGCTTAATTGTTATGAAAAGAATAGGGACAGGGATGAATCCATGGATCCCTGAAAGGATAGAGGTTTTCAATAATTGGTATTTAATGGTTAGTGGTAAGAAAAATACCAATAAATGCTTGAAAATTATTACGTGAAAACCTTAAAAAAAGTAGGTTTTTTCTTTAATAGTTTTACAATTTCATGTACAGCTCTGAATATCAATACATTGGTTTCGTATTTATTGGATATTGAATTGATAATCTTACAATTTCTTAATCCTTACAACCATAACACTCCCTCGGGACTGATACTAGAATGATATTTCCCCAAATCCTTACGCCCAACTTTTGCGCATAGATCCTATCGGGTTTTTGTAGCGTCCGGAAAGATAAGCGTGAAGCAAAAGCACGACAGGACGCAACCTACTTTTTTGGATTTCAGTACCCCATGTCCTCGCCTGTGCCCCTAGCTTTATTGATGCCTATTCCAAAGGCTTTGATGATCTTGGCCGCCATTTGTACTTTGTTGGTGGGATACTGGGAGCTTTGACCCCCACCGTTTTAAGCAATTTGAAGGCCATGTCCTTTTCCTTGGTGGCTGTCCCATGATCTTGGCATGTGCTTTTCTAGCAGCATAGGATTCCACATAGTTCCTGTTGAAAACTGTTGTCCTTTCAAAGGTACTTTTCTGCGGCTTGGTAAAAACTATCCCTATCAAAGCCTCTTTTGACCGTCTTTCCGTATGGATTCGTCCCGTTCCACTTTCCGTATCTCGTTTCTGAGCCTTGCTATCTCACCACGGTATGGGCATTTTCCTGAACAGACTGTAAGTGTTTGCTCCCGATGGGAACACGCTTGATATGATCTTAGATGGTTTTAAATGAACTCAAACGATATGCCTAAAAACACAAAACACTGAAAATCATAAGATTAACAGTGTTTTTATTTTACTTAAATAAGGTAAGTCGGGATGACTGGAAGAAAGTAGTGTTTCCAACCAACTCATAATCAACACTTTATACTGTGTTCCAATACTGATTAACCGAAATCTAAACTGTCTATAAAACAGCACATTCAGAGGCAAAACTTATGGATGTTTGCTATGTAAATTTAATGAAATTCCTTTAAAAATTTTATGAGTTACACCTATTTGAGGTTTTAAAATAAGCTGTTGATTACAAAATCCGTCAAGAATCAAACTTGTCTCAGAGCACCATTTCCTAAGGGTTTTCCCATTTTTATTTCAAAATGTTGACGATTTGTAGACTTTTGCGGCCGATTTGCTTATCGCAATATCAAATATAACCTAATTTCTGATCTCCATTTTCATTGTAATCAAGAGTTGTAACGTTGACATAAACATCCATATGAGCATTCTATTATAAACTGAAATTACTGAACTCGTAAACATGTGAAGGTTTGATATTGATTTTAGAAGAAATAAAAATCTTTTGAAAATTAGTTTGAAAAATTAAAGATTTGACTTAATTATTTAAACAATTCCTCAATAGGTTTCCTATCCGATGCATCAGGCAAAGGAATATCCAGCAGCAATGCCAACGTTGGTGCTATTTGCGTAATGGTATGCGGAGCAACACTTATTCCATTATCCACTCTCCAGCCATACCAAAGCATGGGTACGTGTGTATCCTTCGTGTAAGCCGTTCCGTGGGTGGTCCCATAATCTCTTTGATCCATCCAACCAGGAAAAGAATGAAGGAGAATATCCCCTGAATTTTTAGAATTATAGCTGTTACGTATAAACTCTCCTGTAGTACTGTTGCCTATGTTCCAATCGTGTAGGGCAGGTACAAAAACCTCTTTGATGCCGGTTTTGCCTTCCAAGTACAGTGCCGCTTTTTTAAGAAGTTCCCTATTGTCTCTTGTTTCTGGAGATAAATAGACCTGGGTATTGTCTATAAATGAAACACAGTTTTCAAGGCCCGATTCCTTGGAAAGGAATTCATTGAGTTCTTGGCCTATCTTATTAGGGTCATAATTTCTGCCAGGAAGTCCTTTCTGTTCCAAGAATCCGGGATGGTCACTGGCGGCATGATCTGCGGTAAGGAAAATCAAATAGTTCCCCTTGCCCAAGGTCCTATCTAAGTGAGTAAGTAATCTGGCAAGTTCCCTATCCAACCGCACATAAGTATCCTCCAGTTCTTTGGAACGAATCCCAAAATAATGGCCCACATAGTCAGTACTTGAGTAACTCAATGCAAGAAAATCTATATCATCTCCTTTCCCCAATTCTTCTCCTTCAATAGTGGCCATGGCCATTTCCGTCACTATGGCATTTCCAAAGGGTACTTCTGTAAGCATGGCAAAATCGCCATTTTGCTTTCTCAGTTTTTTTAAATTATAAGGAAAAACACTTTTTTCATTTCCCCTATAGATTTTTTCAAAAGGGGAGTCATCGGGATTACTGTTCCGGTAGCGTTCCATAGGCAAAAAGGGAGCCCATGTTTCGTTCAATAGGGAGTCGGACAACTTTCTTTGGTTAAATGCAACAAGCCAATCCGGCAATTTCTTCCCATAATATGAACTACTGATGAAGTTACCGTTCCCTGAATGATACCAAAAGGCATGATCGGCCATATGTCCAGAAGGGAAAATGGCGGACCGATCCTTTAGCGAAACCCCCACCACCTTGGACCTGCCATTAGAGACAAGTTTAAGTTCATCAGTAATGGTATTGGCCATTAGATTCTTAGGAGATCTAGAATAGTTTTCTTTGTTATTGGAGTCCATGGTAACTGGGTCGTCTACAAGTGAAACCCCCATATCCTGGGCACAATAAACGGTTTTACCCTCTACACGGCTGTACCAATCGTTGTTTACGATACCGTGTCGGGCGGGCGTAGTCCCAGTATAAATGGAAGAGTGCCCGGCCCCAGTAGTGGTAGGAATGTAGTTATAGTGCATGTTCTTTACATTGAAACCTTCACCCATCAAGCGTTTAAAACCATCCTCGGTAAAATTCTCTTGAAAACGGTATAGGTACTCAGCCCTCATTTGATCAACGACTATGCCCACGACCAATTTTGGTCTGGATTGTTGTTGGGCGGATGCCATGCCCAGAAAGCATATAGATAGGACAAATACATTAGACCAATTTATCAATCTGAGAAAAATTTTCATTTGCTTGGATTTTATAAAATAAAATTGATTTGGGATAAATCGAGGAATTTCGAGTTTATTATATATGCTAATATACCATCTCCATTACTTTCAAACAATATCTTTTTGTTTCTTTTTATTATTTTTACACACAATGATACCGATTAAGGAAATCCAAAAGCTTTTTTCAAATAACTGAACACAAAACGCTTTTGTAGAAGAAAACACAAAATGATTGTAAGGCAGAATAGGAAGACATCGCATTTATTCCAGAATTTATACCTTTAAGCCATTCAGTCATTGCGCAGGCGCAAACTAACCATCCAGCAAATGAACACTGTAGAAAGACATAAACATATCCTTGAAAAAATTCAACAAGAGGGACAGATAAAGGTTCAATATATCTGTGAGGCGATGGATATTTCACCGGTAACTGCAAGAAAGGACCTTAAATTTTTGGAGGAAAAAGGTCTTGTCTATCGAGTGCATGGTGGAGCAACATTGATCAACCCATATACCATTGACAAACATGTCAACGAGAAGGAGAAAATTCATTACGATGAAAAAACCAAAATCGGAGCTGCTGCCGCAAAATTGATCACTCCCAACGACTCCATCTTGATTGCTTCGGGAACAACTGTATTGGCCCTTGCCAAAAAAATAGTACCACAAGAAAATTTAACAGTCATCACATCAGCACTGAATGTAGCATTGGAACTGAACAACCATTTGGAAATAGAGGTGATACAATTGGGAGGAGTACTCCGAAAACGATCTTCATCCGTTACAGGACTTTATGCCGAGTCTATTTTACCTGATTTTTCATGCAGTAAATTTTACCTGGGCGTGGATGGCATTGACCTTGATTTTGGACTGACCACCGCCAATGTAATGGAGGCACACCTAAACAGGGAAATGATCAAGGTTTCCCAGAAAACCATTGTTCTGGCCGACTCCACCAAATTCAGTAAACGAGGCTTTGGCCGTATCTGCGGCTTTGAACACATTGATGAAATCATCACCGATCAAGGAATCTCCAAGTTTACCCAAAATGCCCTGGAAGAATATGGTATCAAGGTGACCATCGTTTAAACTTTCTTAATTGCAAAGACCTCTATCCAGATTTCTAAATTCACAAAAAATCTCTTTGTTTAGGTTTCGATAAATTTCCTTATATTTCGATTACTTTCTGTAATTTGATTAAAATGAAGTTTTCCATTTCCCGAGTAATTCTTTACACGACCTTATTGGGCTCCGCAAGCATTGTAGCCCAAACCCATAAAATCAACAGGGATTATCGTCCCCGCACCTATGATGTCCAAGTACGTCAATTTGAAATTTATCCAGACTCGACCAATGACATTATTTTTTTAGGCAACAGCATTACGGCTCGTGCCCAGTGGAATGAACTCCTACGGCTTCCCCAAGCTAGGAACCGAGGGGTTTCGGGGGATACCACTTTCGGTATCTTGGAACGCCTAGATGAAGTCACCAAGGGACAGCCATCGCAAATTTTCCTATTGATCGGCATTAACGATATTTCACGGAATTTCCCAGATGAAGAGATTATACGGAATTACGAAACCATCATCACCCGCATACAAATGGAATCACCTAAAACCAGATTAGTGGTACAGACCATTCTCCCCGTCAACAGTAGTTTTGGGGAATATGAAAGACATTACAACAAGGATGAACACATAGTCAAAGTGAATACAGGTATCAAGCGATTAGCTAAGAAGTATGAATTGACATTGATAGACCTTTACCCCTTGTTCTTGGATAGTTCAGGAAGTTTGAACACCAAATATACGGATGAGGGCCTGCATCTTAATGAAAAAGGGTATTTGTATTGGGCAGAAATCCTACGTCCTTATTTTGAATAAGGTGATTAGAATTCTGCCCATGTTCAATTTTGAATAATAAACTATTTTTGGGAGGACAAAAGGGCAAAGAGTCTCTCTGGCTCATTGGTTGTGATGAAATCTATCTTTTTTTGAATCATATCTGCCATGTCTTCCTCCGTATTCACAGTCCACACATTGACAGTCATATTTTCCTTATGCGCCTCTTCAATCCATTCAGGATGCTTGCGATAAACCTTGATATTGTAATCGATACTGGTGTATCCCGATTTCTTGACCTCGGAAGGAGTCATGTCTCCATTAAGGTAAGCCACTTCTGACCTAGGTGCCAATTGACTGACCCGTACTCCAGCGTCAAAATCGAAGGTAATGTACTCTACGAGATCTTCCCCGCCAAGTTGCTTTACAAGGGCCACGGCTTTTTCGGTCAACAGCAAAGTATGCTCCTTGCCAGAGGGAGCTTTTTTAATTTCAAGTATTAACCGTGTTCTGTCTTGCCTGAGCCCTTCCTTAAGGTAAGCTTCCAGAGTAGGTATTTTTTCTCCGTTTGGAAGAGAAGCCGATAATAGGTCAGCATAGTTGGTACGCTCAATGTCCATGCCCATAAAATCCGGGTCATGGTTTACCACCGGAATACTGTCCATGGTCATATGGACATCAAACTCAGCACCATAACAACCCAATTCAATGGCATGTTTCAATGCCGCGATTGAGTTTTCAGGAAGCTCCTGCGTTTTCCAAGCCCCCCGATGTGCAATGACGCGGGCACTGGTGTCCATCTTTTCTGAACAGGAAAGGTTTGAGAACAGGAGGGGGAGTATTAAAAATACCCCCCGTCTTGCCAATTGAGAACAAATAACTGAAAAATTCATAGTGATTATAGAAATGTCAATGATTTTATAAATGATACTGAATTAAGATTAAGTTATGGCTGTTGAAAAAGCCTTGGGCCGCTGCATGCTCTCGGTATACACTCTTCCAAACCGGTCAGTCACCTTAATTTCCAATGTGGAATCTGGCGCCGATGCCGTTACCTTGAACAGATGGGCCGTTTCATTGGTTGCAAAAGAGCCCGTGGGTTGGGCCCCAACATTCAATCTCTTGGCCTCATAGGAAATAATATGTAAGGGATCCATCATTTTGACCCGAGAGATATCCAGGAGCTGTCCATTCTCACTTACTTCAATCTGCCATTGTTCATCGTAGCCCCAAATATTGATCAAGACCTCGTTGTTGAGGTTGGGCAAGGCATATGGCCCGGCATATTGTTCCATATCCCCTTCCGAAGCGTTAGGAGCAAACTCGGCCGCTGTGATATGGACCGTGTTCAAGTCGTAGGCCCGGAACTGATAATCAGTTTCAAAACCAATACTTTTATACTGCCACTGCATACTGGCGCCATTGATTTCCCAAATTCCATATCCTCCTGGGCTACCATCCTTACAAATGTGGTTCCCGGCATAGCCCTCACGACCTGTCCACCACCAAGTGGCACATATGGCCGCAGTATTGTGTTCCATAATACCAGGGTCTTCCTCCACCGTATAATTGATATGGGTATGGCCCGTAAGAATGTGCACTGTTGAAAACTCCTGAAGGCAGGCCATAAGATCCGGTGCATTGTCCAATTTATAGGAATCGACCTGATTCCCACTTCCGTCCAACGAAGGATTACTATACACTGGGGTATGGGTCGCAATGACAATAGGCGTGCTCTTATCAGTAATCATGGCCAGATCTTTTTTCAGCCATTCCAATTGCTCGGTGGCCAAACGCTCCCTATAATTACGACTTCCAACAGTTCCTTGTGAACCGCCCGTGTTTAAGTATTCCACATCGTCGAGTACCACATAATGGATTTGGCCCAGATTGAAAGAATAGTACGTTGGACCCAAAATATTCCTGTAACGATCTTCCGCCAAACGATCATTGGCGAAGTAGGGATCATAATCGTGGTTACCGATTACATTGAACACCGGGGAGTGTAACTGGTTCATGTACGGGATATAGTCGTTAAGACCAAAACCATTACTGTACCAATAAAGGTCCCAGGTCATGTCCCCGAGAGTGAGGACATACACTTTGGTACCTGCCGCAGTATATGAATCAATCATGGCATTTACATCAGGTAATACCATATTCTGGAACTGTTCCAAATCGTTGTTTCGGTTGGCCAAATGCCAGTCTGCCATGGTCAACACCACATGTTCCATATTATCTACCTCTATCAATGAGAAATCATGTTGTTCCACCGATTCCACGTTGGCACTTAACCGCTTGAAGAATTGCGGGGCGTTACCATTGGTAGGTACCTCATAATTTCCAGGCACAGATATATACACAAATCCAGACTCCTTGCCAGAGGGCAGATAATAAATACCATCTTCATTGGTTGTGGTAACTTCATGACCATCGGAAACCACCACCCCGGCCACTCCAACTCCACTACTGAAAACGACACCCTTAATGGTCATCCCTTCAATATCCGGCACATCAGAATCAGCCACTATGTTCAATTGAACCGACCCCATTGCCAAGGTCTCCCCATTTCGGGACAGCACCAGACGGTAACCGCCCGAGGGAATTTCAGTTGGCAACACCAAAGTAGCGGACGCTTCCGTAACAGAGCCTATTGAGGAAGAGAACTTTTTGGAGTTATCCGAGATGGAAATCCATTCGATTTGGTCACCTTTCTTGAATCCTTTTCCATTTAGGACGAACTCACTTCCGGCCGAGGCATTAATCACCGGAGGTACGGAGACCCCGGTGATGCCCAAACCGTTGTTCGGCGGAACGTCATTATTACCATCAGAACTACAGGAAATCAATCCAAAAAAAGGAATATTGAAGGTAGTCATCGAGGCGAGGCCTCCGATACCGGTCTTCACAAATTTTCTACGGGTATGCTTCATTGGACGTGCCTAGTTGATGATTTCTACTTTAATATCGTCGATGAAAATCCTGTTTTTGCCTGCCCCTACACCATTCAGGTCAAAAGCCCCACCAAGAAAACGAACCTGGGTCTCAGAGGTAGCTCCTGTAATGGTAAAAGTGTAAGTGCTACTCTCGTCTTCCCAAATCAGGACACAATCTGGATCGGCATCATAGTCAGGATAATTGCTTACTGTAAAAGAAGGGACGCTGGTAGTCCCTGGACCTACAACCCCTACCACGAGATTATTATCATCCTGAGTTCCACCCGCCGTCTTATAAGGAACGGCTTTGAACGTCACCTGTACATTGGTCGGCCCATCGAGTTCCGCAAGGGGTGGGGAAATAAGGTCACCACCATAGTTGGTCTTACCCAATTTTACAAAACCGGTTCGGGCATAGACCACCATTTGGTTGCTGGTAAAGGTATTTTCGGTGCTTGTCCAACCACGGGACATTTCCTCATCAGTCCAGTTGTCCATTCTCGTTTCGCCGGAAGTTGTATAGAAAATGGTACTACCGTAGGTAAGCCAACTGAAGTCCTCTTCCAAGATAACATTACCGGCTGACTGGGTTATCTCTACCTCTTCGGTAAGCCCATTGGTGGTTGATTGGATGGTCAAAGTGGTACTTCGTTCCAAACCAGTATTTTTTTCTGCGTTCAAGACCAAAGAGTTATCGGTTTGTTCT
Organism: Flagellimonas algicida; assembly: GCF_049629585.1. Classification (NCBI taxonomy): domain Bacteria; kingdom Pseudomonadati; phylum Bacteroidota; class Flavobacteriia; order Flavobacteriales; family Flavobacteriaceae; genus Flagellimonas; species Flagellimonas algicida. Next base: position 1,396,635 of record NZ_JBMYIX010000001.1, read on the forward strand.
ACCCCGGTTATCCAACTTTCATCTCCCAATACATAGGTCCATTCCACATTGGTTTCCAGTGAAATGTTCACATCCCCTCCTGCAGATGGCACAGAAATACCATCTTCTCCATCAACAATGGTAATGTATGGAACGTTGGCCTCCTGGTCGATTCTAAAAAGAACCGGTTGTTCTTCTCCACCGACCACAAATGCAAAGTTCACGGTCCGGCTTTCAAAAGAATCATTGGGATCCACATCAAAACTAAAAATACCATCTTCATCACCTTCATCAGGAAAGGCTTTTACCCAATCGACGCTCGACTGGGCCACCACTTTCCAATCCCTATTGGAACGCACGACATATTTTTGACTAATACCTTCCACGCTAGCCGACAAGGAAGTAGGGTCCTCTTCGATCATAAAATAGGGGTCGCCCATATTTTCATCTCCATTGTCATCATTACAGGATACAGCAACAAAGCAAGATATGATCAACGCCCAAAAGAACTTTGGATACGATTTTATTGTTAAAATTCCTTTACTATACATATTCTTGAGATTTTTATCAAAATGTTTGGGTTTGGCTTCTTTGTTTATTCAATGGCTTCCTTGCTCCACCATACAGGGGTCTTCATATTGTTTTCTCCACCCATGCGGCTAAGCGCCTCTTGGGCATTTTCCCCATTAGTGGCCATGGTCGTATTTGGATAGGCGAATCGAGTGGGAAGTATAAAATCATTATATATGGCCCCGTCACCTATAGTGAGTTGAGGGTAACCGGTACGACGGTACTCATGATATGCCTCCATACCTACCCAGAAGAGGGCAAGAAATTTTTGGTTACCGATAAGCTCTTCCTTATTGTCCAAACTATCCCATGCCGCTAGATCCGAAGCCAAGAAAGCAGAGATGTCCTCACTGGAAATGACCACAGGTGTTTCACTGTATTGTCCTAAGGGAGCCCATTTTTCAATGGAAGCCGCAACTGCCGACTCATAATATTGACGCGCAGCGGATTCCCCTCCCGGAATCAACCCCTTTAAGGCAGCTTCCGCAAAGATGAACTGTACTTCGGCAAAATCCATGAAAAACCCAGGGGCATCGGCTCGGCAGAAAACCGCCGCGTTGAGCCAGGAGGTCCCCCTATCCACATCACTTTGCTCAGATTCAGTACATCCTGCCACAGTGCCTTTCCATACAAATGGCAAATTTGGGTCCGTATTCGGGTTTTTCTTTCCGTATATGGCCAATCGAGGGTCTTCATAGATTTGTTCATCGCTTTCATTGGTCAGGACGGTCATCTTGATGAGCTGCTCCGTAAGTTTTCTCCCTGAACTGGTAAAACTTCCTTCATTGGTATTATCAAATTGACTACGATAAGGATCATTTCCCGAAAATACCACGGTCGCATTATCCTCATTGGACGTGAATACGGGGTATTTTGATGGATTGTTCAACATCTCTGTCATTTTGCCTCCAGAGTTCATAGAGCTTCGCCCACTAACACGGTTAAGCAAGCGCAGGTAGAGGGAGTTATTGAATTTACGCCACTGATCCATGGAACCACCATACATACCATCCAAAGAAGGTTTAATGAATATGGGATTTGTGGCATAGATGTTATTGGCTTCCTCTAGATCAGCAAACATTTGTCGGTACACCTCTTCCTGCGAATCAAATCTAGGTTTCACTACCCCTTCTTCCGAGAGGGCCAAAAAGGCCTCGGAGTAAGGAATGTCCCCAAACATATCTGTCAAGTTTGATAGGTAAAGGACTTTTAATGTAATGGAAATGGCTTCCAACGAGGGGTCTTCCTGCTCAATGCTCAAATTATGCATATGCAAAGCATTATTGGCATATCTGGCATAAAAGTTCCAAACACTCTGCCAATTGGCATCACTGATAAAATAACGATGCTCCTGACGGGTAGTCCCTCCGGTGAAGGCAGTGAATTGGATAAGTTCGTTGTTCCAAAACCAAGTATAGTTCTGCCAAGCATTGGCTCCGTTGTACAAAAGCGGTTCAAACATGCCGCTCGCCTGTATATCCCCTACTATGGTTCTGTTGGGGTCTGTATTGGTTTCTTCAAAATTGTCGGTACATGCCCAAGTAAGTACCATGATTCCTATAATAAGTGCTATTTTTTTCAACGTTTTCATGCTTTATGGTTAGAATGAAAGTTTAACATTTAGACCGTATGTACGTGTCATTGGAAAGGTTACGGACTCAATACCCATCATGATATTCGAACCGTTCAACATTCCCGTTTCGGGATCGTACTGAGGGAAATCGGTCAAACAGAATACATTGGTTGCAAAAACTCCAAAACTCATGTCTTGAAAAATGCCAGTACTTTCCATTATTTTACGCGGCATTTGATAATCCAACCGTAGTTCCCTCAACTTCAAGAAGTCCGTGCTAAAGGTATTCATCTCTGTATTGTTCCTGTTCCAGATATAGGCATTGTAGTAGGTTTGGACGTTTTCCGTTACGGTTGTATTCTTGGTATAGGTAACAGTACCATCCGTATTTTCTACTGCATTGACTCCTTCGTGTACCAATCCATCATAACGCCCTTCCAAAGAGTTTTTAAGTTTTCCTTGATACGAAAGGGCAAAATTGGTCACAGAATATGCACTCCCCCCCATTTGTGCAGAAAATGCTGCAGATAGGGAAAGGTTCTTGTATCTAAAACGCTGTGTCATGCCCCCTCTCCAATCTGGATTTACTTTTGCTATCTCGCGGTCGGGAGACTCATCCAGGACCGGATACCCTTGGGAGTTTACAATATGCATTCCAGAAGCATCAATCGTCTCTCCATTTTCGTCTATATAGGTGGCACCTTCTGGTGCCCTTTGGAATCCACGTCCATAAATATTGTGCATCTCCCCACCCAAATAGGAGTAGACATAGACCCTCCCGCCTATGGTAGTACCCATATCCGTCTGCAGGGGTTCCTCCGGATCCCAGCCTTCTTGCAGGCTCACCAAGGTATTGTTGTTCTTGGACCAATTGGCATCAAATGACCATTCAAAATCTTTGGTTCGTATTGGCACAAACCCAGCAGCAATTTCAATACCTTCATTGGTGATTTCCCCAGCATTGACTATCCTACCTGTTGCGCCTGTAATTTGATCTACATTCACCGAAACGATTTGATCAGTAGTTGAAGAATAATACTTAGTGATGTCAAACGACAATCGATTTTTGAAAAACTTAGCCTCCAGACCCACTTCCCAACTTTCAATATTTTCTGGTTTGATCAATGGATTCCTAATGGTTCCTGGAAGCACATAACCTCCAGGGAACGAAGTGTTTCCATAGGGTTGTGACAACGAATAGGCACCTGTGTCATTACCGACATTGGCCCAGGAAAAACGTAGCTTGGTAAAATCGACCCAGGAAGCGTTGGTCTGGAAATCAAATACTTTATCAAGTAGTACACTTGCAGCAACTGATGGATAAAAGAATGACCAGTTACTACGGGCAAGCGTACTGGACCAATCGTTACGTGCAGTAACATCCAAAAAGTAAGTATCATCCCAACCCAACGATAACATTCCGTACAAACTGTTGACAATCTTTTTGCTTCTATAATTATAATTGTCCGGATTGACTCCTGTAGGCAAGTTGGTGGTATGGTAGATTCCCTCTTCCCCCAATTGCTCCAAGGTGATCCTACTGTTATAATACTCATTCACTCTGTTGTTTCCACCCACAAATGTAGAAAGCGTAAATCGGCCATCGGCTATATCATTGTTCTCGTAACGTAACATAAAGTCGTTATTGTTCTCCAAATAACGAACCGTCTGTTCCCTATAAAAACCATTCTGGTAATCCGTTGTGTAAAAAGGCCTCCGTTGCGTCCTAAATTCCGTGGACCAGTCCAAACCGGAACGTAAGTCCAAAGACAAGCCATGGCCAAGGTCAAAGTTCAATCCAATATTTCCAAACACCCTATTCTTATCGTGTGCACTGAGGGCCTCGTACAAAGTACGATATGGGTTGAATGAGTTTGCCGAAGGAAACACCAGTCCTTGCCCGTTCTCCCCTTGTGCAGACCAATTCAAGACATTGTACCTGCCTTCAAAATACTCATTTTTCCAATCCTCCATACTGTTTACATTAAAACCCCAAATCAAGGCATACATAGGGTTGGACTCATCATATCCCCCCCCTGGCATATTGTCGCTTTTCTTACGGTAATAATTCACCTTGGAGTTAAGGGAAATCCAATCATTGATAGGTGTATTGAACGCCAGGGACACCGATTGGCGATTAAACCCAGTGTTGGGCATTATCCAATCGTTTTTGTAATCAGTAATCGATAATCTACTTGAAGTGCCCTCACCATTGTTTCCATTGATACTTACCGTATTGATCGTGGTGACCCCTGTTCGAAACAAACCTGTATACCAATCATCTTGATATACCCAAGGCAATTTGGAGAATTCCCCAGTCTCCCAGTTTTTTGAAGCATACAGATAACGCATTTTGTTGGAATCGAACCGCTCCCCAAAAGTGTATCTAGAGTAATGTCTGTTGGTTGCCACTCCATCGGGAGCCATGTCTTCCGTCAACTCCCAAAGGGAATATGGCTGCTCACCCCTATCGGAACCGTTCCCATACTCCGTTTGAAAATCAGGAAAGAACCCAGCCTGCTCAAAACTCACAGTGGTATTCACAGTAACACCCAACCCCTTGCCTTTCTTGCCAGATTTCGTCGTAATCATTATGGCTCCATTCGCTGCCCTAGAACCATAAAGAGCGGCGGCGGCAGGACCTTTTAAAACCGATACTGATTCTATGTCTTCTGGATTGATGTCACTCAAACCATCACCAAAATCCACCGGAGCATCGGCTTGGGCATAGTTACTCACAGCCCGCGTAGCCGTCATACCTGAACTTATGGGGACACCATCCACAACGATAAGTGCCTCATTGCTCCCATAATTCAACGACTGATCCCCTCTAAGAGTCACACGGATGGAACCGCTGGGTCCAGAGCCGGCTTGGGCAAAAAAGAGACCCGGAACTTTTCCCGACATACCGTTCAACCAATTTCCCGACACAGATTTGGTCACTTCTTCCCCTTCAACCTTGGCAACGGCATAACCTAAGGATTTTTCCTCACGGGTAATGTTGAGGGCCGTGACAACCACTTCGTCAAGTTCACTGGCATCCTCTTCCATAATAATGTCTTGAAAAGACCCTGACCTAGCGGAAACCTCCAGTGTTGTATATCCCACGTAAGAAATTACAAGGACTACGACATCTTTGGAAGGTGTTAGGCCAAATTGTCCGTCAAAATCGGAAACAACACCATTGGAAGTTCCCTTTTCAACAATGGACGCCCCGGGAAGAGGAACACCCGCTTGATCGGTGATCGCCCCCTTGATCATAGTATCTTGTGACCAAGCAGAGAAAGAGAGCAAACTGCACAAGAGCAAATACACATAACTTTTTTTCATTGGATTCCTAAAATTTAGTTTTAGTAGTTGGTTTTTAAAAAATACAATTTTAACAATTACGAAAGTAACAAAAAAAAATAAAAACAAATACCATTTTGACATTTTATAGAACTTTTTTTTGTTTTTATGTTATTCCACTGTTGCATTTATGTTATATTTGCTTCGTTTTATTTCTAATAATACATGAAAAAAGAACAAAAAGAAACAACTTTTAGTCGTGATCAATTGTTGCAAAAAATTGAGACAGAACATCAAGTTTGGGATATTCTTGTCATTGGTGGAGGGGCCACGGGACTTGGCGTGGCACTGGATGCAAGTTCACGAGGTTTGAAAACAGTGCTCTTTGAGCAGTCCGATTTTGCCAAGGGTACCTCTAGCCGCAGCACCAAGTTGGCACATGGAGGTGTACGATACTTGGCCCAAGGAAACATTAAACTGGTTTTTGAGGCGTTACGGGAAAGAGGAATAATGCTTGAAAACGCACCTCACTTGGTCAATTCTCTTTCCTTTATTATCCCCAGCTATCGCTGGTGGGAAAAATATTTTTATGGTATTGGCTTGAAAATTTACGATTGGATGGCACAAAAATTCAGAATGGGGAACACCTCTCTACTAAAACGCATTACCGTACTTAAACAGATGGGTAATTTAAATCCTAAGAAGCTTAATGGCGGTGTGCAATATTATGATGGACAGTTTGATGATGCCCGCTTGGCCATCAACTTGGCCCAGACCAGTATTGAACAAGGAGGGAATCTACTTAATTACATGAAGGTAAATGAGTTGAATAAAGATTTCAATGGCAAAGTGACCGGAGTGCAGGTAACTGATATGGAAACAGGAAAAGCCTATAGTGTCCAGGCAAAAGTGGTCATCAATGCTACTGGGGTCTTTGTAGATGATATCCTTAAAATGGACAATCCGGATGCCAATACATTATTAAAGGTAAGCCAAGGAATTCATTTGGTTCTACCCAAATCCTTCCTCGATAGCGAGCACGCACTTATGATACCAGCCACCACTGACGGTAGGGTACTTTTCGCCGTTCCATGGCATAATCATCTTTTAGTAGGCACTACCGATACACCATTAGATCGTCATCAACTGGAGCCAAAACCCTTGAAGCAAGAAATAAATTTCATTTTGGATACCTTAAAAGATTATCTGGAAATAGCCCCTAAGGAAAAAGATGTACTAAGTGTATTCGTAGGTCTCAGACCTCTCGTACTGCCTGAAAACAAGGAAGTGGGCACCAAAGAAATATCCAGGGACCATAAGCTTAAAGTCACCGCATCCAAATTAATCACCATTACGGGAGGCAAATGGACCACCTACAGGAAGATGGCAGAAGATACGGTGGATCAAGCTATAGAAGTTGGTAGTTTATCAGCTGGCCCATGTCAAACACAGACCTTAAAAATCCATGGATATACAACAGGGAAGATAGCTGACGGATCGCTTGAGTTTTATGGGGCAGATGCTATAGGGATTGCTCAGCTTAAAAGAGACCATCCTGATTGGAACCACCCGCTCCACCCCAAATTTTCATTTACTGCCGCGGAAGTAATCTGGGCAGTTCGTAACGAAATGGCCCGTACGGTTGACGACATACTGGCCCGTCGATTGCGCATTCTATTCCTAAATGCCAGAGCAGCTATCGAACTGGCCCCAAAAGTAGCGGAAATCATGGCTGGAGAAATAGGTAAAGACCAGGAATGGATAAACACTCAAATAGAGGATTTTCATAACATCGCAAAAAATTACCTTGTAGATCCGGTCTTGGGTGAGGTTTTAATTTCCAGCAGACTACAAAAGATAGAGTAGAACATAAAATAATAACTAACATGTCAAAATATATTCTTGCCCTTGACCAGGGCACAACAAGCTCCCGTGCTTTGATCTTTGACCAAAACGGAAAGGCCATCAACATAGCTCAAAAGGAGTTTAGACAACTATTTCCAAAACCGGGATGGGTCGAGCATGATGCCAATGAGATTTTATCGTCCCAAATTGGGGTGGCCGCCGAAGCGGTTTCGATGTCCAAACTAAAATCAGAGGATATAGCCGCCATAGGCATTACAAACCAAAGGGAAACTACCGTAGTTTGGGACAGAGAAACGGGTGAACCCGTCTACAATGCCATAGTTTGGCAAGATAGGCGTACCTCTGACTATTGTGACGAACTCATCGCCAAAGGCTATGAACCGATGATCCGCGAAAAAACAGGCTTGGTCATCGATGCCTATTTTGTAGCAACCAAGGTTCGTTGGATCTTGGACAATGTAGAAGGTGCACGTGAAAAGGCAGAAGCAGGCCAATTGGCTCTCGGAACAGTTGATTCTTGGTTGGTATGGAACCTTTCAGAAGGTGAAAAGCACATTACGGATAGCACCAACGCTTCAAGATATCTTTTATATAACATCCATACGCTCTCTTGGGACGATGAGTTATTAGAACTTTTCGGCATACCAAAAAAAATGTTGCCAGAAGTATGTGATTCGAGCGGGGACTTGGCCACAACATCAGGGGCTATATTTGCAAAGAAAATTCCTATTACAGGAATTGCAGGGGACCAACATGCCGCTTTGTTCGGGCAAATGTGTACAGAACCAGGAATGGTAAAGAATACGTATGGCACCGGTTGTTTCATGCTCATGAATATTGGAAGCAAGCCCATTATTTCCAAAAACAAGTTGCTCACCACACTAGCATGGAAGATTGGTGATGAGGTGGTTTACGCTTTGGAAGGCAGTATCTTTATTGCTGGGGCGGTTGTACAATGGTTACGGGATGGACTTGGTATTATTCATTCCGCACCAGAAATCGAAGAACTAATAAATAGTACCGATGATAATGGCGGGGTAAGTTTTGTTCCCGCATTTACCGGGTTGGGAGCCCCTCACTGGAACCAACATGCTCGTGGAACCATTGTGGGCATTACCCGAGGAACCACTGCAGGGCACATTGCCCGAGCAGCTCTGGAGAGCATTGCCTTTCAAACTTATGATGTACTCAAGGCCATGGAAGCAGATGCGGATATTGAAATCAAAGAGTTAAGGGTTGATGGTGGGGCCACTACCAACAATTTTTTGATGCAGTTCCAATCCGATGTGCTTCAATCCGGCATAGTCAAACCGGAAACTACTGAGATTACGGCATTGGGAGCAGCTTACTTGGCAGGACTTGGCATTGGTATATGGAGTGATGTGGAACAAATCAAAAGACAATGGAAAGTAAAAATTAAATATAAACCAGAAGTAAATTTTCAGGTAAAAGAAGCCGTTGGACAATGGCACAAAGCGATTAATACTACTAATTATTGGTCTAACCACAAATAAACCATATCCAAATGACAGCATTTATAGCCGAAATTATCGGAACCTTCTTTCTCATTCTTATGGGGAATGGTGTAGTGGCCAATGTGGTCCTTCAGGGAACTAAAGGGAACAACGGTGGATGGATCGTGATTACCACTGGTTGGGCCTTAGCGGTATTTATAGGTGTGGTCATTGCCGGCCCATATAGCGGTGCACATCTCAATCCTGCTGTTTCCATTGGTTTGGCCATGGCAGGAAAATTCTCATGGGAGCTCGTGCCCACCTATATAATGGCACAAATGATCGGTGCCATGTTGGGCAGTTTTTTTGTTTGGGTATTGTATCGCAACCATTATCGGAAAACGGATGACGCAGCTGCCAAAAAAGCTACTTTCTGTACCGATCCAGCCATTAGGGATTGGCCGTCAAATTTATTGAGTGAAGTCATAGGAACATTTTCCCTTATTTTTGTCATTTTTTATTTTAGCGACCCTCTTTTGGGTGAAGGTGACATCCAAGCTCCAATAGGCATGGGGTCTTTAGGTGCGGTACCGGTATCCCTTCTAGTGTTTGTGATAGGTCTTGCCCTTGGTGGCACTACCGGTTATGCCATAAATCCGGCACGTGACCTAGGTCCGAGAATCATGCATTCCGTGCTTCCCATTAAGAGGAAAGGTGGGAGCGATTGGGGTTATTCCTGGATACCCATAATAGGCCCCGTTATCGGCAGCATCTTTGCTGCTCTATCTTATCTTATCTTATCTTGAAAAGTTCAAATCCAATAAAGAATTGAAACATTATCTCGCTATACTTTAGATGTGTTTTATAAGACATGAATCGGATAATCATAGAAAAATAAGGAGTTTGTTCTTTTAGAGGTTGATATACACGCGAGCAAAACGTTGTTTTGCGCGGCAAGCGTCCCAAATTCCTTTAGATTAGATCTTCATTTATTAACCATTGTTGTCGATTCCAAAAGTTGGTCATCGTACTAAATCGTTGACCTCCATTTTATGGATAACTTTGGTAGTAATCAAAAAAGAGAATGGGGTGAACTTTTCCCAAACCGAGGTTAACGGCCCATGGTAAGTATTAGTCCCCATTCTCTCTTAATCCGGTTACAAAGGACCAAATAGAAATTTAGGAATTACCTGCTAAAGGTTTTAGTCAACGTAACCATTTAAAACACTATAAAGTTATGGAAATCAAAGAGACCATCGGCATCGATGTGAGCAAGGCCACATTGGATGCCTACCTTCATTCCAATGGGAGCAGTTCAACATTCGAGAACTCCGAGAAAGGGTTCACCCTTCTTGTAAAATGGGCAAGGTCCCATAGTGATCACAAAAGCACGGAGACCCTGTTTGTGTTTGAGCATACTGGACTATACTCCGAACGGTTATCGGGTTTTCTATCAAAAAACAAGATTCCCTATAAAATGGTGCCGGGCCTTGAGGTCAAAAGGTCCCTAGACATCACAAGGGGCAAGGATGACCGGATAGATGCCCAAAAGATAGCTCTGTACGCATATAGGCTCAGGGATGAAATCAAACCATCAAAGGCCCCATCAAAACAGATAAGGTCACTGAAAAAACTCCTGTCCCTTAGGGAACGGGTCATAAGGCAAAGGGCAGGCTACAAGACCAGTTTAAGGGAACAGAAAAAAGTACTTGAAAGGAAGGATTTTGGCCTGCTGTTAAAAGTCCAGGAAAAAATCATAAAAGAGCTTTCAAAGCAGATAAAGGCCATTGACAGGGAAATGGAGGCCATCGCCAAAGGGGACGCGGAACTGGCACGAATCTTCTCCCTTTTAATGAGCATTAGGGGAATTGGAATCCAAGGATCCCTCTCCTTATTGATACATACCGAAGCGTTCACCAAGTTCAAGAACGCAAGGCAATTCGCGGCGTACTGTGGAATAGCCCCATATCCAAATCAATCAGGGACAAGCATCAAAGGTAGGTCGAGGGTAAGCCACATCGCCAACAAGAACATCAAAAGCCTTCTGAACATGTGTGCGATGTCATCAATCCTATACAATACAGAAATCCGAAAGTACTATGACCGAAGGGTGGCTTCCGGTAAAAGCAAGATGAGCACCATCAACATCATACGAAACAAACTCGTGTCAAGGGCATTCGCAGTAGTGAATCGTGGCACACCGTACGTCAACGTCTACGCACATGCCTACTAAACATTATTTTTTCCTTCAATATCGCCCCCCGCAAAAAGACGGGGTGTATTGATAGGGAAAAATAATTCACAAAAATCATCAGATTTAATTTGGAAAGTTCATAGAATACTTACCAAACTAATACTACTGAGCGAGGCATCTTTTTCTATTGATTGGACGGCATACTTCATATCAATAAAGGGAATCCAAAGGCCTATTGGCTTCAAGTTTATATCGTTCCAACCTTCCTTCAGTTATTTCAAGCTTCAGATAACTCTTTCCAAAACTGCCCTTGACCACTTTGACCTTTTCAAGGATATCCTTTAAATCTGTTTGGAGTGAGGCTGCCTTTTCCTCCAAATGTTCATACTTGATCCTGGGGACCATTACTTCCCCCTCGAATTTTGGATATGGCTTTGGTGGATTCTTCTCGATCATGTCCTCAAGGAAATCATCCTCTTCCCCATCATTGTCCAGTTCCTGATTGAACAAAGCCTGCATCATACCAATGGTTGGAAGTGTCTGGTTCTTTTCAATATCCCTGATAATGGCAATGACCGCTTCCGTCCGTTTCCTGTTCTTGATAATCTCTTGACCAATGCTCTTTTCAAATCTTTCAGATGGTAAAAATCCATGCCACTCAAAAAAATCCATGACCATATCCAAGGTATGGGAATAACTCTTGCCCACCTTTCTAGAAAAGACCTTAAATCTGGACAAAGTCCTTTTCTTTATCCTAACTGCTTTGAAATCGTCCATATTTCAAGTTTTAAGGGCTACAATTGTTACAATTCTTTTCAGTGATTACAGGAAACCCCAGCATTATTGTAACAATAAATTTTGCAGTTCCTAAAATCAACCATTTCCAAAAACCCTTATAAACAGAGCTTTTCCGAAGGAAAATGAATCAATAGCGCCGCTTTAGCACGCTATCCTCTTGCTATTCCTTCGTCCCGCAAGCGGGACCGAATAAATACATCTTTATCATCCTTCGGCTGCTTTTTTGGTCTGCATATGTTCTATAAGGTTTTGCATGTCCTCCCCTATCTTATGCTCCAGTACCCTTGCATAGATCTGGGTAGTGGACAATTTTGTATGGCCAAGCATTTTTGAAACGGTTTCTATCGGCACTCCATTGGAAAGGGTTACCGTTGTAGCAAAGGTGTGCCTGGCTGAATGAAAGGATATGGTCTTGTAAATACCACAGGCCTTGGCAATCTCTTTTAGATATTTGTTTGTCTTTTGATTGGAGAGTACAGGTAGTATTTTAGTATCGGTCTCTGGACTGTCCCAATACTTTTCAATGATTTCTTTTGCTTTGGGCAATAGGGGAAGTTTTACACTTTCCGATGTTTTTTCCCTTTTGGTATAGATCCATTGGTTTCCATCAATACCAAGTACCAATTGATTCTTTTCAAGTTCCCGGACATCGATATAAGATAGGCCAGTATAACAGGCGAAAAGGAATGCATCTTTGACTTTTTCATAGCCTATTCCAGTGAAGTCCGTTTCTTCAATTCGCCTAAGTTCCCTTTCCGTAAGATAACTTCGTTCAGTTTTATGAAATCTGAGCTTATAGTTAATGAAGGGGTCTTTGTCCAACCATTCCAACTTGACGCCCAGCTTGACCATTTTCATTAAACGCTCCAAGTGTTTCATAGCGCCATTATTGGTACATTTCTTTCCCCTTTGGAGTTGTGGGCCGTTCAGTAAATAGTGTTCAAAATCAGTAATGAACTTATAGTTCAATTGTTTCAATCGGATGTCGGGGAGTTTGTATTTAAATTCCAAAAAACGAAGGAGATACTTTTTGGTCCCATAATAGTTCTTCATCGTTCCGGGGCGGAGTACACTCTTTTGTGTTTTGTTATGATACTCAATAAGTTCAAGTAGGGTATTATGTTGCTCGTCCTGCCCTAGATAACGGGCTTTAATGGCTTGGGCTGTGATTACCTTTTCTTCCCGCAATAATATCTTGTGGGTGTCCATGATTGCAGCATAGACCTCATCAAGGTAGCTGTTCAATAAACGGGCCTTGTGGGTAAGTCCATGGAGCCTTCCCTTATTTTCGTCCCATTCATTCACCGAGGTATAACGTTTAAGACTTATCTCTGCCCTCTTCCCATTGACGGTGATACGGGCATAAATGGTCAACTTTTGGGGATTATTTGAAATGTCCCGAGTGAAGAGAAGTACTTTTAAAGTGTTGGAATTGCGCATAATACATAACTTTTGGGTTTAAAAAAACAGGTTTGCAAAACACCCGTGAACAGCGTCAAACGCTATCTAAATTATGCACAATGAACGTACCGAAACATTCACCGAACTCTACACCTTTTATATGGTTTTAAATGAATCCAAATGAATGCAATAAAAACAAAAAGCACTGTCAATCAGTCAGTTGACAGTGCTTTGATACCACCTATTTAGTGGTTCGTCGGGATGACTGGATTCGAACCAGCGACCACACGCACCCCATGCGTGTACGCTACCAGACTGCGCCACATCCCGAAAACGGATTGCAAAAATATAAATTTTACTGATATTACCTCGCCAATTCCTGAAATTAAAAAAGAAAAAACAAGCCTGTGGAAATATAGGAAATCCCATAGGTACAATTCACAGGTTTACCGTACTGAAAACAAGGCAGAACCAAGATCTATCTGTACAAGGTGAAATGCCCTACAAATCGTTGTTTCTCCCGGTCATTGGCATTGACCACATACCAGTAGTCCCCTGTGGGCAGGGGTTTACCCTCGTAGTTCCCATCCCATTTCTTTACTTGGTCCAAATGGGCCACTACCCTACCGTAACGGTCATAGATAATGACTTCAATGTTGGGGAAAAACTCACGATTGCCCGGGTACCAGTAATCATTGAGGTTGTCGCCATCCGGTGTGAAAAAATCCGGCATTTCCGGCATTCCCTCAAAGTCAAACGGCATTACCAAATTGGCCACGCATCCGCGTTCATCACGAACCATAATGTTGACATTGGCATCTACACTGATGTTAAAAGTGTTGGTTTCACCATACGATTCCCCTTGGAAGAAATATTCGTATCCGCCATAACCGCCCGTTGCAACGGCAGTCACCTCATTGGGACCTGTTTTCACTGCTTCCAAGGTTAGAGGCTCGTAGGCTTCAACTTCAAACTCCACGAAGGTTACACATCCATTTTGATGATAAATGAATACTGTGTGCTCTCCCGCGGGGAGGTCACCAAAAGTACGTTGCTCGGTAGCCAAGGAAATATCATCCACATCCAAGGCAAACAGTAATTGGGAAACTTGGGAATTATCCGAAATATTGATACGAACAGTGCTGTTCGGGAAAATACCGTCACAACCATACTCTACCACAGGTTCGGCTTCTATTTCAATCCCAATGCCTATATCCGCAACAACGGTGGTCTGACAGCCATTGGCATCCCTAACAAAAATCACATAGGTCTCTCCACCCTGGAGATGGTCAAAAAACAGACTATCATTCTGGACAAAATCGGCATCATCGGCAGAATTCACACTGGTAAAATACGGTGCAGTTCCTCCCGTTACGTTCAAGGTCAAGGTACCATCACCATCTCCCAGACATACTTCAGGGGTGGTAGAGGCCACACTTGCCACCAATTCGGCCGGTTGGGTGATTTCCACCGTTCTGGTAATGGTACAGCCCAAATCATCCTGAATGATAATATCGTATGTTCTAGGAGACAAATCGTTGAACGTTTTTCTATTCGGGTTGCTTGGGTCGTCCCCTTCAAAGAATTCGCTCAACGTATCGGAAATGGAGTACCGAATAGCTCCCGTACCACCACTGGCCTCGATAATGATCTGTCCGTTGGCATCGCCGGCACAGACTACTGGTACCGCTTCAAGATACTCTAATACCAAAGGTGGTTTGGGGTCTATAACTATAGGGTCGGATATAGCCTCACATCCGCCACTTTCTGCATATACATAATAGGTTCCGGGATTCAACTCCCTAAAGATTCCTGAACTTTGTGCCGGACGTACCATGGTGGCAGGGGTAACCGGCAAGGTGTTGGAGTTTACCAAAGTGTACATGTAACTACCAATCCCCCCAAAGGCTTCGGAACGGATAATTCCGGTTGCCTCTCCTGCACAATTGATGGTCGCGTTGGTCAAATCCAGTGCAATCACCAAAGGCGCTGCGGGGTCCAAGGAAATTTGGTTGGACTTTTCAAACGGACATCCGTTTGAATTCTGCACATCGTATTGGAATGGACCTGGGTCCACCGTAATGTCCTCGGCAATTACAACACTCGTCATTCCTGTGCCAAAGGCTACAAATGGGTCCGATGTACCGGCCCTTCGGTAGAAATATTCCACCCCGGGTTCTGGATTGGTCACCGTGAGTTCCATTCTACCCAAATCCCCACATCCAGGTGGTTGCAGCTCCACAAGCTCGGCCACTATAATTTCTGGGTCATCTATGGTAATAAGATCTGTTGTGAAACTACAGTTCCATCCATCAAAAATGGTAATCCTGTAGTCTCCGGCCGAAAGGTTGGCAAACGTTGGTGTGGTCTGCAACCCACTATTGGTTCCATCCGTGATCCTGTTCAACTGATAAAGATAATTTCCAGGGCCTTGTCCCCCAGATACCAAATCAGCTTGTATAATGGCATTGTTGTCATTGTTACAGGCCAGACCCTGCACGATTTCTATGTTTGCGGTAATTCCAACGGGGGGTGGTAAAAAGATGTCTCGACCAGCCTCACAACCTCTTACATCCTTAACGTTTACGGTATAGGTATCCGTGGATAGATTTTCAAAAACAGGATTGGTATTGGGATAATCCACCAAAACAGTACCATCCGAAGCCACCAATTGATATTGGTACGTACCCCAACCGCCATCACCGGTCGCCGTAATCTCACCCAAACCAGGAACATTACAGGTTACGGGTGAGGTTTGTACAAGGTCTACAGTAAGTGCCCTGTCCGGGGAACGGACCGTGGTCACATTGCTGACCACATCACAAAAGGGGGAATCCAAGGCTTCAATATGTACCACCAAGTTTCCAGCGGGCACATCGATGATCAATTCTGGTGAGTTGATGGGTGCATTGGTATCAAAACTACCCGTTACCCCTGTAGAAGTTTCCACACCCAAGTTGTCCCTAGTGAACACCTCATAATTGTATTGTCCGCTATAATTGTTGATTTCCAAACTGATGATGCCATCACTTCCGTTAAAACACATCACTGGTTGCACTTCGGCAATCACCGCCTCAATGGTATTGTATTCCGGCATGTTGACCGTGGTCGTTAGATAGGTACACCCACCACTGCCCACATCGGTCACCGCAAAAATGTAGTCCCCTGGGGTGGCAATATCCCAGGTTACCCGGTCTGAACCCCCAGAACTTCTTGCCGGCTCAGAGCCTAAAGGAAGAATTTCCACCTCATAGCTTCCAGGGCCTTCATTGATAATGATATCAATGGTGCCCGGATTGACTCCCGTACCTGAAGCGTCACAGGTAATCTGATTTACATTGTAGCTAAACGTGATATCCGTAGGACTGTTGATGGTTACCGTTGAAGTATCCTCACATCCATTCTGGTCCCTTACCGTCAAGGTTATGGTCTGATTGGTACCATTGTCAATAACCTCAAAGGTATTACCGGTCTGGAAGTTGGTGCCATCAAACTGGGGCGTACCATCATTCATGCTATAGGTGTATGGTCCGGTTCCCGTGCCAATGCCCGTACCATCACCATTGGTATCCGTATAGATCGTGATTGTGGCCGTACTGAACTGGTTGCTTGATGGATTACAGCTGAATTCGGTATGGATGGCATTGGACTGCAGCAAAGAGGGCTCATCAATGAAGATGTTGCCCGATCTATCGGTACAACCTCTATCCGATACCACCTCAACCTGGTAGGTGTTGGGTTGTAGATCATCAAATACGGGTGACCCTTGAGGTCCTGCGATGATGGTTGAACTCGACCCCAAATACAGCACATAGTTTATCGGGGTATCCGTATCACTTCCAGGTTGCAACTCTACCGAAATAGTACCGTTGTCCGCCCCATTACAGGTAACATCACTGCTTGGGGTGGCCGTGATCACCGGAGTGTTCACAGTGGACACATTGACTATGGCCTCATCCGAACAGAGCGGTGTGGTGTTGGAGTTCAAGTCGGTCACCAAAATATTGTAATCTCCGGGCAAAACATTGTTGAACACATTGGTATACTGGGCAGGACCTATATTGGCCAAGGTTCCCGCGTCCCGCAATTGATACTCAAAATTGCCACTACCTCCCGTAGTGTTCACGGTAATGACCCCATCCCCGGCATTACAAGTGGGGAATGAAGTAGCATCGGCCGAAATAGCGAAGAAATCGAACACTTCTGCCGTAACCGTATTGGTACAGCCATTGCCATCCCTAACAGTAATCAGGTATGTTCCCGGGTTGGGCACTGTAAAGGTAGTCCCAGATTGAAAACCACTACCTATATCATACTGGAAGGTGTTTTCTGGTTCAGGTCCAGAAGTCAACGGGGACACCATATGAATCTGATACCCACTGGTGGCCGTACATTGGTTGACCACATCTATAACTGGAGTAGGCACCCCAGCTTCTTGGGTAACCGTTAATGTGGTAAATGCGGTACATCCACTGGCGTCCTGTACATAAAAATCGTAATCCGACGGGTAAGGTCCCGCTATCTCAAAAGTAGTTTCCGGTGAAAAAACCGTGGGTTCGGCAGCTCCCGTAGGCACATAGGCATAATTGAACGGTCCTGTACCACCAAAACCACGCACCGTGACCAAAGCCCCTGCATTACAGGTAGCTTCCACAAAATTATCGATGGCGATGGAAGGAGAACTAAATCCAATGAATACCAAAGTACTTCCACTACATCCTGTATCGGTATCGTTGACAATAATCTGATAATTTCCGGGCGCCAAGCCAGTGAACGTATCCGTGAAGGGGAGTGATTCATTGGTAAAAGATGTTGGTCCTGACAATGTAGCTCCCGTATCCGTATTTTGTAGGGTGACCGTAAAATTGGCAGGGTCGTTCGGCAATCCCGATACCTCATACGTAATGGTACCACTTCCCGATACATCACAAGAGGCCGTAGTGGTCGTGGCAGTGACCGTAACCGGACTTGGTGCGGTAATAGGGTCTATTTCTTCAATATAAATACATCCCAAAGCATCTATGACCTCCACAAAATAGGTCACTCCAAAGGTTACCACTGCCGAAAAATCATGAATATCCACCCCATTGACATTGGCTGGAACAAAGGCTCCCCCACCCACTAGTCTAAATTGGTAAGGTGCCGTACCTCCAACCGCCTGCACCCTATAGGAAAGGAAAGGGTCGGTACAATTTAGGGGAGCAGCATCCAAAGGAATCAAATCCAGACTATTTTGATCAAGGACCACCTCATCACGGTCCTCACAACCTTGGGCATCCGTGGTGACGATGGTGTAATTTCCAGCAGGAAGGTTGGGGAAATTTACCGTGGTACTTGCCGTACTCATGGAAGAAGCCACCAAATTCCCGGCCACATCCAATAAGACATAATCAAACGGGGCAACACCATTGTTGATCGTTGTGGAAATAGAACCGTTCACGGACCCTGCTGAACACACTGGGTCTGTAGGGGTCACCGTGGCGTCCAAAGGAGAGCTGGCCCCTATGGTCACATCATAGGCCGGACTTACGCAGCCCCTGCTATCACGAATTACAAATCCGCCATGGGTTCCTGGTCCGTATCCTGAAAAGATATTCTGTGTACTAAAAGTGGCCCCATTATCATTACTGAACTCATATGGAGGTATCCCTTGACTCGTATCGGGAATCAGTTCCACAATGCCACCTGTATTGTCACCACATTGGGTATCCGTGCCCACTACAGAGCCTGCAATGGTCTCCGGCGGGGAAATGGTCACTACATTGGTTTCATTGGTACAGCCATTGGCATCGGTTATCAAAAACTGGAATGTGGTATCCGAAATGATGGAGCCATCATTGGGAATGCTGTACACAAATGAATTTCCTGTGATGTTGTTACTGTCCGAAGTATACGGGGCTCCATTGATACTTACTTCATAAATATCATAGTTTCCTCCCGAAGTATATCCGTTGCTGATGTTCACCTGAATTTGGGCAGGTGGCCCGGCACAATCCAACTCTTGGATGGTGGTGGCATTGGCGATCACCTGGGGCTCAATAGTCGCTGTGACCGTATCCCGACAATCGTTGCTGTCCATAACCTCGATGGTGTAGGTTCCCGGGGTAAGCCCAGAAAAGCTATTGCTTCCACCCCATGCTCCTCCATTGATTCGATATTGATAGGGAGCAACGCCCAAGGTGGCATTCACCACCAAAGTGGCCGCGGTAAAATTATCGTAACAAAAATCAGAGGCTCCTGTATCCAAAGCCAAGGTGGGTGCTTCCAATTGGGTCAAAGTAAAGCTATCGGTAACTGTACAACCATTGGCATCGGTTACGCTTACCTGATAGGTACCATCTTGGGAAAGATTGGAGAAAGTACTTCCATTTTTTGGACCTCTGGTGGAGCCATCTGGCTGGGTAAGGGTATAGCGGTTACCGCCCCATCCTCCAATGGTGTTGATTCGCACGGCACCAATGTTTCCATTTTGGCAGCTCATGTCGGTAACATCCAAACTGGAAATGGCAAAGGCTGTTGAAGGTTCCTCAATAACCAAAGTGGCCGTGTCGGTACAGTTGGTCTCTTCATCGGTCACAGAAATGACATAACTTCCTGCCGCCAATCCTGTTACTGGGATAATGCTTCCATTCTGACCGGTAAAAACCGTTCCTCCATCAATACTATAGCTGTAAGTGGTGTTGAAACCATCTACCAAGAATCTACCTTCCCCATCGGAATCCCCAACACAGGTGACCACTTTGGTCTGTTGGGCCGTTACTCCAATGGAACTGATATCGGTAATGGCATAGTTTTCATCATAAGAGCAACCTTCATTGTCCGTCACCCTAAAGGTATAAGTCCCCAATCCCAACCCAGTAAAGGTGTCATTGTTCCCATTATTGACCACACTGGCAGCCGGGGCAATGATTTCATATGTATACGGTCCAGTTCCCCCAGTAACCGTAAGTTGTAGGGAAGCCGTGGTGGTGATACAATCCAAACTTGAAATGGCAAAATCCAGATTGGTGGGTTTGTCCAAAGCATTAAAAACTATATCTGGCAGTGTTTGAACACATCCATTGGCATCCCGTACCAATGGGGTATAGGTTCCCACTCCCAAGTTAGGGAAGACGGTGTTTGTACTGAATCCGGCCCCTACGCTGTATTCGTAAGGTGCTGTTCCTCCAGAAACCCCGGAAATGGTAATTTGTCCCCCATTTTCATTGGAGCAGGTAGGAACCGTATTGGGTGTAGCCGTGGCCACAATGGTCGAAGGCGTCCCAATGGTAGCCACTTGAGGTGTTGTGGTACAGGTAAAGGAATCCTGCTCGTACCGTAAAACCACATCGTAGTTGCCCGGGGCCAAATTGGAGAATACATTACTAATTTGAAAGGTAGCCCCATTGTTGATACTGTATTCAATTTCATACCCAAATCCATTGGTGACGTTAATGGTAACCCTACCATCATTGGCGCCACCACAGTTGGCATCTTCCTCAGTGATGTTGAAAATTGGCGGTGGAATATCGGGAACATCCACAGAGGCACTCCTTTGACACCCATTGGCATCTTCCACCAGAACATTATAGGTCCCGGGGGTGGATACCGAAAAACTGGTGGACCCAGCATATGTGGAACCAAAAGGACCTCCATCCACACTAAAACGGTAGGGAGCGGTACCTCCTGAAGTGGTCAGGTTTACATTCACTGAAGTAGCCCCACAGCCAAAACTATCGGATGCCGTGGCCGATACCGCCAACGGGCTTATACCGTTTCCTATGGTGATGGCATCTCCATTGATATCTGTTGTGATGGTCTCAGAACAATTATTGGTTTCTACCCGGATGCTGTAGGTACCTGGACTAACATTGGCAAATGTATAGGTATCGGCTCCATTGGGTCCAAAGGTATCCACGGTAACCCCGTTCTTCACCAAACGGTATGTATAAAATCCCGGAACACCGGATACTTGCACATCTATACTTCCCAATTCCCCACTACAAAGAATATCATTGGCGGTCACATCTACTGTAATATCCAACTCATTGACAGTAACACTGTTTGATGGAAAAACACAAGCACTGGCCGAAACATTTTTCAAGCGTACATATACCCTGTAACTTCCTGAAGCGGTAATATCGAAGAAAGGTGCATCTTGGTAAGGCCCTGCCGGACTGTTCAAGCTGTATTCATATCCTGCAGGAACATTGGTCACCTCTACCCTACCCGGATTGCCACATACAATATCTTCCTTGATCAATTGTGGGTCCAATGGGTTTAAGGTCGATTTAAAATAATAGTATTGACCGGAGCCTACCCGTACCCTGAACTCTCCTGCCGTGGATAGGTTATAGGTAGGATCTATTCCAACCGTGTTCCAAGTACAGGCCCCATTTATGGTGGGACAATCGTCCACCACCGTTGGCGCACAGGTATTGGGGTCCAATTTTTGCCATTGATAACTTGCACCAGATTGACTGAGCGTAAGGGTCCTGACGTCACTGGTACCGCACAGGAAAAATTTGGCAAGTGTACTTCCATCATTGGGGCAGACCACTTCTTGATTGGCCCCTTGGATAATGGTAGCGAACATGCTTGCACTGGCAAAAGAGGAGGATAAATCCGATTTAGATACAGAAGTATCAACAGTACGTACTGCCGTCTTCTTTTCCTCTCCGGATTCAGAAACCTTTGATACGATGTGGGTGAGCATCTTTTTGACTTCCGTCTTTGCTAATACCGTGGAACAAAAAATGGATATGGATACCATCAACACGGCATATAGCAGATGCCTTGTCTTTCGAGGGAGCATAGGTTAAGTCTTGTTAGGACAGAATATTCAGATTTGGGACCTTAATATTCTAAATCGTAGTTATCTATACTTATAAAATTCTCTTTATCTTTTCAGCAATCAACTACCAAAAAGTAGTCGTTCGTCTATAAAATCTATTATTTCAACGTAAAACTATGAAAAAAAGTGTGGTGTTTCTGTATTTTTTCGTTGTACTGCTCAGTACATCTTGTGCCCAAGTTCCCGATAAGGGCATTCAACTTCCAAAAACCATTGATTTTACTGTAGAACCTGTTATTACCGGTATCCAAACCCCATGGGGCATGGCTTTTCTTCCCGACAACAGTGTTTTGGTAACCGAAAAATCAGGGGAACTGATTCTATACAGCAATGGAAAAGCAACGAAAATAGGGAACATCCCAAAAGATATCTACGCCCGTGGACAGGGTGGGTTGATGGATATAGAGCTACATCCCAATTACAAAGAGAATGGCTGGATCTACTTCTCATACGCGTCCAGTTCAGGTGACCAAAAGGGAGGAAACACGGCTATTTTTAGGGCAAAACTCACCAAAAACAAACTTGCACAGACCCAACTTCTTTACAAAGCGGAACCCAACTCTACCAAAGGACACCATTTTGGTTCCCGCTTGGAGTTTGATACTGATGGGTATTTGTATTTTTCCATTGGAGACCGTGGGGACAGGGACATAAATCCTCAAGACATCACCAGGGATTGTGGCAAAATATACCGAATACATGACGATGGCCGTATCCCCAATGACAATCCTTTTGTTGGAAAAACCGGTGCAAAAACTGCTATTTACAGTTATGGACATCGAAATCCCCAAGGGTTGACCCTTCATCCCGAAACTGGAGATTTATGGGAACACGAGCATGGTCCACGGGGTGGGGATGAAATCAATATCATCCAAAAAGGAAAAAACTATGGGTGGCCCATTATTACATACGGAATCAACTATAGCGGCACAAAAATTACGGATGAGACCTCCAGACCAGGCATGGAGCAGCCCATGTACCAATGGACCCCTTCGATAGGTCCGTCCGGAATGGCCTTTGTTTCTTCCAGCAAATATCCCAAATGGAAAGGGAATCTATTGGCCGGCTCCCTATCCTTTCAATACTTGGAACGTTTGGTCATTGAAAATGGCAAAGTCACCTACCGTGAAAAATTATTGGACGGCATGGGAAGAATACGAAATGTAAGACAAGCTCCTGACGGATTTATTTATGTTGGTATAGAAGGCAAGGGCATCTATAAATTAGTGCCCAAGCCTTGAGGTAAGCTTTACTTAAGCGCATCAACAGCTGCCTTGACGGAACCGTATTTCTTTAGGGCTTTTTCCGCTTCTTCGTATTCCAATCCCAGTTCCTCCATGACATAACGGGTACCACGGTCCACCAATTTGATGTTGCTCAACTGCATGTTCACCATTTTGTTGCCCTTCACCCGTCCCACTCGGATCATAACCGCCGTGGAAATCATATTGAGCACCAATTTTTGACTGGTTCCACTCTTCATACGGGTACTTCCAGTCAAGAATTCCGGACCTACATTGATTTCAATGGCAATATCACTTTCGGTGGCCAAGGGTGATCCAGGGTTATTGGTGATTCCGGCGGTAAGTATCCCATGTTTCTTGGCATCGGCAATACCTCCCAAAACATAAGGTGTGGTCCCGGATGCGGCGATGCCCACAAGAACATCATTGGCATTGATGTCGTGTTTCATCAAATCTTTCCAGGCCTGCTCCCTATCATCTTCGGCAAGCTCTACCGACTTGCGGATTGCAACGTCCCCGCCAGCCATCAACCCAACTACCCTAGTATGGGGCATTCCAAAGGTTGGGGGAATTTCGGAAGCATCCAGGATACCCAATCGCCCGCTGGTACCGGCCCCGATATAGAACAAGCGCCCTCCCTTCTTAAAACGGGGTGCGATCTCATCCACCAGTTGTGCTACTTTGGGCAGTACCGCTTCCACGGCATGGGCCACTTTTTTGTCTTCATTGTTGATGTTGGTCACAATATCCAAGGCATCCATTTGGTCCAATTGGTCATAAAGTGACGGTTGTTCAGTGATTTTGATGTGTTTTTCCACTTGGTTACAATAATTGTATGTTCATATTCTTAAATGCATCGAGTTTAACATCCCATGGTTCCAGTTCGGTGATCAATACGTCTATCTCTTCAACGTCACATATCTTAAAACGTTGCAGCGAACCAATTTTTTCCGATATACATGGAGATACCACCTTTCGGGAACTATGGATCATAGCCTTTTTCATTTGCACAATTTCCCAATCGAACTCCGTAAGTCCTTCAACCGGGTGCAAGGAATTGGTCCCTAAAAAACAGATGTCCACTTTAATCTCGGAAAGCATATTGATGGCACTGCCCCCAATGGCTATCTGGGAATCTTTGGACATTCGCCCCCCTATAAAAATAACCTCAATATTGCTCTTTGTCAACAATTGCACGGCAATGGGCAAACTGGGTGTAAAGCAGGTCAACTTAAACTTCGAGGGCAAACGCTTGGCCAACTCCAAATTTGTAGTTCCACCGCTCAACAAAATTACCTGGCCTTCCTTGATCAAGGAGAGACATTTTTCCGCAATTTGGGACTTTTCCTCCAGTGAGTATACAGTTTTCCCAATAGGATTATAATTGTTGAATCCCAACGAAATGGCGCCCCCATGTACCTTTTTCAGCAGCTTGGAGTTATGGAGTTCCTTGATGTCCCTTCGCACCGTATCTACCGAAACATCCAACAAATTGGCAATATCCGTTAACAATACCCTATTATGGATGCCCACTTCATTGAGAATAAATCGATGCCGCTCTTCTTTTAGCATATGGAGGGTAAAGTTAAATAAATCCTAAAAAGATTGCTTATTACAGCAATATATTGCAAAAATAAGCAGATATCTGGATAATTTCGATTAAAATTGCTTTTACTTGCAATCTTTTGCCGTTTTTGCATATATTTGGATGTAGAATTTCGATTTTTTGCAAGAGTACTGTGGACTTTTATTCATTCTTTATTCCTGAAAAAGAATTTTTAATGATAAATATCAATCAAGTCCTTGGGATTTTGTCAGACCATCAAATTCGCCACGGAAAATATAGCTCCACCCAATGCGATTGACCGTGAACTTACTAGATACTATTAACTCTTAATTTAACTACTCAGATTTATGGGAAAACTTCATGATTACCTAGGAAAAATGAGGTTCCGATTGGCCCTACTGGCCCTTTTGGCAACAACGTTGAGCGCGTTTGGCCAAAGTCAGTATACCTTGACGGGGACCGTAACTGAAAGCGGCACTGGACTTCCAGTGGTCGGCGCATCAGTATTTATTGAAAACACATCGTTCGGCACCGTTACCGATTTTGATGGAAACTACAGCTTTACGGCTTCATTGGAATCTGGATCATACAGCCTATCGTTCAGTTCATTGGGCTTTTCATCCCAAAAGGTGTCCATTGATGCCGGCGGTAACCTTACCATTACTACAGATGCCGTCCTTTCAGAGGATTTATTGAGCTTGGACGAGGTGGTCGTGACCGGTACCGGTGCCGGAGCCAACAAAAGAGCTTTGGGGAACGCCATTTCTTCAGTAAAATCCGAAGATTTGGTGGACAACGGGGCCACGCAAATCGACCAAGCCATTGCCGGTAAGATCACCGGTGCCTTGGTACAGCAGAATTCTGGTGACCCTGCAGGGGGTATCAGCATCCGTTTACGGGGGCCCAGTACCATTTCCGGTAATTCGGACCCACTTTATATTGTGGATGGTATCATCATCAGTAACTCCAGTAATGAGCTCGTAGATTTAGGGGGGAATGCCCAGAACCGTTTGGCGGATATCAACCCTAACGATATTGAAAAGATAGAAATCATCAAAGGGGCCGCCGCCGCCGCCATTTATGGTTCCAGGGCGAGTAACGGGGTAGTTCAGATTTTCACCAAACAAGGAAGAAGTGGGGAACCCAAGTTTTCTTTCATGACCAATACGCGTATCAACGAACTACGCAAGGAAATCGATTACAATACCGTGCCTTTGGCGTGGACCGCTCCAACCGACCGTTCCGACCTGAACACCGTTGCCGTAGACCGATACAACCTACAGGATGAGATATTTGAGTCTGGTTTTGGTGTGGAAAACTATTTTTCCATGACCGGAGGTACCGAAAAAACCTCCTATTACCTTTCCGCTTCCCATTTGAGCAACGATGGGATTGTGAAAAACACCAACTTCAAACGCTATGGGTTTAAGGCCAACCTTTCCCAACAAGCCTTTGATTGGTTAAAAATTACCGGTGGTTTCAATTATGTACGAAGCGTAAGTAAGGATGTACCCAACGGAGGGATCAACAATGCCTATGGTGCCATCACCGGATTTGTTTTCAGTGACAACTCGGTAAACCCAGCTCCAGATGAATCAGGAGTGTATCCGGTAACCTCTCTATTGGTTCCCAGGACCAACCCTGCAGAGGCCGTTGCCCGATTCGATTTCGGTCAGAAGACCAATCGTTTCATCACCAGCGTTGCCTTGGATGCCAACTTTACGGACAATCTGAGCGCCAAGTACACCTTGGGTATGGATTATTATAACCAATCCGCCACAGCCTATATCCCCATCAACAATACATCACCCAATGCCGATGGATATGCAAGACGGTCAGATTTGAACAGCTTTCAGTACAACTCCGATTTGAACCTTACCTATAAAGCGGATATTACCGATGCCATCGCATCCACCTCCACACTTGGGGGATCATGGCAATATGAAGAGCGAGACAGGGTAGGCATCAATGCCACAGGACTTCCTCCCGTGGTGGAGACCGCTACCGGAGGTAGTATTTTGGAGCAGGGCGAAAGTCGTTCCCAAATATCCTATTGGGGTGCCTTCTTCCAACAATCCTTCTCCTTCAATGACAAAATTTACGTCAATGGAGCCGTGCGTATGGATGGCGCTTCAACATTTGGTGAAGACGAAAGAAACCAGTTGTACTTTAAGGCCAGTGGTTCTTATGTGGTTTCCGATGAAGACTTTTGGAAAAGTACCTTCGGTGGAGCCTTCAACCTGTTCAAGCTAAGAGCTTCTTGGGGACAGGCGGGTAACTTGACCGCCTTGGGTGCCTTTGATAGATTTTCAGTCTACAACCCCGATGCCTTGACCGGTTCGGTGAGTTTGATTCCTTCCACCGCCCAAGGTAACGAAGACCTTAAACCAGAACGTCAAGATGAAATTGAAATTGGTTTTGATGCCGGATTGCTGAACAGCCGATTGGGTATTGAATTCTCCTATTACAAACAAAAAGTGACCGATTTATTGCTTCCAAGAGTTTTGGCTCCTTCGAGCGGATTCGGTTCTCGTTTTGAAAATGTGGGGAACTTGGAAAATACCGGTGTTGAGATCCTATTACGTGGAGCTCCTATAAAAACCCAGGACTTTAGCTGGGACGTTACCGCTACCTTCTCCAAGAACAAGAACGAGGTGACCAACGTTGCCGGAGGTGGAAGACTGGCCTTGGCTGGAAGTTTCTCTACCAACTATGTTATTGAAGGAGAACCCTTGGGTGTGTTCTACAGACAGTTTTATGCCAGAAACGAAGATGGTTCCATTGCCTTGGATGCCGATGGGTATCCGTACAGAGGTACTACCGAAGATGGTGAATCCTCCAAAGTATTGGGCGATCCCAACCCAGATTGGTTCGGCTCTTTTATCAACGAATTCTCTTATAAGAACTTTGGTCTTCGTGTACAGTTCGACGCCGTTCAGGGATACGATGTATTCAACTGGAACCGCAGATTGCTGGACAACGTAATCTTTGGTGGTGGTGCCCAAGTAGGGCAAGAACTATTGGGCAATTTGCCTAAAGGATATGGAAGTGCACAGGCCAACATCTTCGAGGAATTTGTGGAGGATGGTTCCTTTGTAAAACTACGGGAAGTGGCCTTGAGCTATGACTTTAAACCCAAATGGGAGTGCATAGACAACGTGAAAATAAGTTTGGTGGGAAGAAACCTGATTTCTTGGGACGATTACTCCGGATGGGATCCAGAAGTAAGTGCCGCCGGACAGAGCAACGGAGTACGTGGATTTGATTTTGCCACCGTGCCTATTCCAAGAACCTATCAACTAGGCTTTAACGTTAGTTTCTAATCCAATAAAAAATTGATGATGAAAATATATAGATATACAAAACTAAAACTGATGTTATTGCTTACCTCCGTGGTGGCGATCACATCATGTGAAACCGATTTTGACAATCCGAATGCCGCAACGGACGATCAGGTATTCTCCTCCAGGGAGGGTATCTTGGCTGCGACCATAGGGATGCAACAACTCTATTCCACCACTGGTTTGCGATGGGTCGTTGAAACCCCTGCCATCACCGCCAGGGAGGGAGGTATTACCACTACCTTCCAAAACATGATCGAACTGGAAGACGGAGGGGACATTCCCAATTCCAACTCCAATGTCGTTGGACTTTGGTCCACCATGCTACGCGTGGTCGGCATCGCAGAGGATATAGCTGAAAATGCAGCAAACGTGGACATTGATGCAGGAACCCAAAGCGGATTGATTGCCTATGCCAAGCTCTACCAGGCCATGAGTATAGGGGCTTTGGCCCAAAGCTACGAACAGGTGATCGTAGCCACTTCGGAGGATAACCCACCTTTCGTTTCAAGAACCGAAGGTTTCAATACGGCCATTACCCTATTGACCGAGGCCAAAGCAGCCATTGCTGCCAATCCCATATCCGGAGAGTTTCAATCCGAAATCTTAAGAGGGGATATCGATTTGGCCAATACCATTGATGCCATGCTGGCAAGGTTCAACCTTTATGCGGGAAATTATGAAGCTGCCATCAGTGCCGCTTCCGCTGTGGATCAGACCTCTGCCTCTGTATTTACGTACGATTCCCAAAACCTGAATCCTATCTGGAGTAGGGTGTATCAGAACAGTGCACCTAACTTTAAGCCTAGGGACAACTTTGGTTTGCCGGATTCGTTTACATTCGATGCCAATGACGGCAGATTCGATTTCTATCTTATCGCTTTGGACGAGTTGAACCAAAACCAATTGCCCATTGAGGACTTGGCTGGTTTCTTTGATGGCGATACCGAATCCATTCCGGTGTACCTTCCAGACGAGATGAACCTGATCATTGCTGAAGCCAACCTAAGAAAAGGAACACCTGATACTGGAGCGGCCGTTGCTGCTTTGAACGAGGTATTGACCGACACCGATGACGTGTTTGGTGTAAATGCCAACGTTGCCGCTTATGCAGGGGACACCACAGTGGATGCCCTTTTGGACGAAGTGTACAAAAACAGACGTGCAGAATTGTTCTTGACCGGTTGCAGCTTGGAGGATAGTAGAAGGTTTGGAAGACCCCAACCCTCTCCAACGGTACAGAACTTTGACGAGGAACGCAACAGGAATTTCTATCCTTATCCAAATACGGAACGGGACAATAATACCAATACACCGGCCGATCCGTCAATTTGATCAAAATAAATTATTTGAGTTGTTAGTTGTTTTAATTTAATCCAAGTGAAAAGGCCTACATTTAGTGCATCGTAGGCCTTTTTTTATTCTTATGAAGCGTATTTTATACATCCTTCCCGTTATTTTTTGTTTATCCTGTGCCGTGACCAAAGCCCCAAAAGAAGAGTTTAGGGGAGTTTGGATCGCCACTGTGGCCAACATTGATTGGCCCAAGAATCCCAAGGACAATGTTGAGAAAAAGAAGAGAGACTTCACTGAAATACTGGATTTTTACGAAGACTTGAACTTCAACGCTGCCATTGTCCAAGTCCGTACCGCTGGAGATGCCCTGTACGATTCGGATTTGGCCCCATGGTCCGAGTACCTCACCGGAAAAGAAGGTGAAGCCCCGGAAGGGTTTTCAAATCCTTTGGAATGGATGATAACGGAAACCCACAAAAGGGGCATGGAATTCCATGCATGGCTCAATCCCTATAGAGCCACAGTCGATTTGGACACTTCCGCACTTTCCAAACAACATGACTTCCATCAACACCCGGACTGGATGGTAAAATATGGGAAAAAGTACTACTACAATCCCGGTTTGCCCGAAGTTCGACAGAAATTCAGTAAAATCATCGAAGAACTGGTCACCGGATATGAAGTGGATGCCATCCATTTCGATGATTATTTCTATCCCTACAAGGTCAAAGGAGAAGTTTTTAAAGATTCAATCACTTTTGCCACCTATGGCCTTCCCAATCAAAATATAGAGGATTGGCGCCGTAGCAATGTGGATTCCTTGGTGAAAGATGTACACCACACCATTAAAAAGAACAAGCCATGGGTACAGTTTGGCATCAGTCCCTTTGGTGTATGGAAAAACAAGAGTACGGACCCCAAAGGTTCCGACACCCAAGCGGGACAGACCACTTATGAGGATTTGTATGCCGACCCCCTACTCTGGGTAGAGAAAGGTTGGTTGGATTATCTGGCTCCACAAGTCTACTGGAGCATGGATTACCCAGTTGCCTCCCATAAAAAAATCACTACGTGGTGGGCCAACACCACCCCAAATACCCACCTTTATATCGGAAACGGTACCTACAAAATAAAGAACAACCCGGACAAAGCCTGGAAACGAAACAACGAAATTCCCAAGCAGTTGGACTTTGCTAGGCAAGAGAACAATATCAACGGGAACATCTTTTTCAGTGCCAAATCCCTAATCGGACAACACGAAAAAGTAAACCAGAAACTCAAACGGAAATTTTACAGGCTTCCAACACAAAGTCCCGGTCCGCTGAACCACATTAAAAGAACAGTTGCCATACCCACGGTTGAATCCGTACAAAAACATGGCAGTCAACTAAAAATCTGTGTTTCGCATAGCGATTCTATCCCTAGATTCATCTTGCTCTACGAATTGGATCCCAAAACAAAGGAACCAAAAACACTTATCGGAACAGCGTATCTTTCCGAGAGTCAGGATTTGGGCTGTGTTCAAATGGAATTGGAAAGGAAGCAAATCAAAAAGAAGATGGGAGTAGTGGTTCGTGATGCCTATGGCAATGAAAGCCAAACCCAACCCTTGGAACAAAATCCAATGGATTAAAAACGTAAGAAAAACTATAAAATGGATGTAGCAAAAAAGGATAAAAACGCTTGGCTCTGGGTTCCCTTTCTCTATTTTACCCAAGGTATCCCCTACGTATTGGTGGTAACCGTTTCCGTTATCATGTACAAACGTTTGGGCATTGGAAATGCAGAAATTGGACTCTACACCAGCTGGCTCTACCTCCCTTGGGTCTTAAAACCGCTTTGGAGCCCTTTTGTGGAATTGAACGGCACCAAGCGGAAATGGTTCTTGGTCATGCAGTTGATCATGTCCTTGGCCTTTTTGGGCATTGGCCTCTTTTTGCCATCCAACGCATTTTTCACCATTACCTTGGCTTTTTTCTGGATGGCAGCATTTGCCTCCGCCACCAATGACATTGCTTCCGATGGCTATTATATGATCGGGCTTTCACAAAAAAAGCAGTCCTTTTTTATTGGCATGCGCAGTACCTTTTACCGATTGGCCATGGTGACCGGGCAAGGACTCTTGGTAATCATTGCCGGCTTTTTGGAGCATAAATATGGGGACAACACCAAAGCATGGTCCGTGACCATGATCAGTGCTGCGGTATTGATGTTGATTCTGACCGCGACCAATTTTATGGCCGCACCAAAATTTGAGGCACCACCCACCAAAGATTCTGAAAAACCCACCAGCTTTTGGGAGGTTTTTGCTTCCTTCTTTAGAAAAAAACACATTGGAATTTCCCTTTTGTTTGTCCTTAGCTATCGTTTGGGCGAATCGCAATTGGTAAAAATGGCCTCACCATTTCTCTTGGACAAACTGGAAGTTGGAGGGCTCAGTTATTCCACCGAAGCGGTAGGTACCATTTATGGTACGGTTGGGGTCATCATGCTGTCCTTGGGCGGAATCATCGGCGGAATCCTTATCTCGAGGGATGGATTAAAAAAATGGATGTTTCCCATGTTGTTGTCCCTAAACCTGCCCAATATCCTCTATGCCATATTGGCCATCACCCACACCACCAGCATTTATGCCGTAGTGGGCACCGTGGTGGTAGAGCAGTTTGGATATGGATTTGGGTTTGCCGCATTTCTGGTCTTTCTCATTTATGTGGCCGAAGGTGCTTCAAAAACATCACATTATGCCATTGCGACCGGCTTTATGGCCTTGGGCATGATGCTACCCGGTATGCTCAGCGGATACATCCAGGAATGGTTGGGATACGATGGTTTCTTTGTTTGGGTGGTCATCGCGGCCATTCCGGCATTCCTCCTACTCCGATTTATTGAATACCCAGCCGATTACGGCAAAAAGACAAGCGAATTAGATGCATAAAAGAATACTCCCATATACCACTGCCCAAAAAGACCTATCGTTACAACAAAAGATCGGGCAATTGTTCATGCCTGCCGTTTTTATAAATGATACCGAGGAAGAAGTGGCCAAAATGGAGCAATTGATCCATGACCATCATGTAGGAGCCCTGTGCTTCTTTCATAGTAGGGCCAGTGCGGCCACCAATTTTGAAGGAAAAAAGAAGGTTGTCCACAATGAAAAAAGTTATGACCGATTAAAAACCCTCATAGAGCGCTATCAAAAAGCGGCACAACAGCCTCTGTTGATTGCCATTGATGCCGAATGGGGTTTAGCCATGCGGATTGAAAATACCCCGCAATACCCATATGCCATCACGTTGGGGGCCCTGACCAACAACCTTGATCTTATTGAACAGGTTGGGCAGCACATTGGCTTGGATTGTAAGGAAGCAGGTATCCATTGGAATTTGTCACCTGTAGTGGACATCAACAGTAATCCTGAAAACCCTGTGATCGGTTACCGATCGTTCGGGGACAGTAAGGGTGAAGTGTTTTCCAAAGCCGGGGCATACCTAAAAGGTCTGGCAAGTTCAGGAACTTTGAACTCCATAAAACATTTCCCCGGGCATGGCGATACCGCCACGGATTCCCATTTGGGCCTTCCGGTAATCGACAAATCTTTGGAAGAACTCCATGAAAATGAATTGTACCCTTTTCACCAACTGATACAAAAAGGAGTGGACTCCGTCATGGTGGGGCATTTGCTGCTTCCCCAGTTGGATAGCGAAGAACCCTCCACGACTTCATCAAAAATTATTACGGACTTGCTTCGCAATACTTTGGGGTTTGATGGAGTGGTCATCTCCGATGCACTGAACATGCATGCCGTTTCCCAAAGATATCCCGAAAAGGGCAAGTTGGAGGCAACCGCCTTTGCCGCAGGAATGGATATGTTGTGTTTTAGCGAAAATGTTCCCGAAGGCATTGAAGCAATCCTCAACACCGCCACCGAAGCAGAAATTGAACAAAGTTTTAAACGCATTTGGCAGCTCAAGGAAAAGGCATTTTCCCATTCAAAAGACACTTCTCCAACCAAAGAACCTTCAGGGCTAAACCGACTATTGGCACAAAACACCCTTACCGAACTCCACGGCAAAGCTGAGGAAGTATCCAAAATCAAGAGTGGTGCATTTCTCAACCTGTCGGTGAACAATAACATCCAAAATAGGTTTTCCGTAAAAATCGAAGAGGACCTCGGCCAGAAACCATGGGATTTGACAAAGGACAAAGCGACCGTTGAAACATTGTTGGAAAAGCATCAAAATGTTGTACTGTCCATCTTCCCTCCTGCCGTAAAGCCAAAAAATAACTTTGGTTTTGAAAACGAGGTGTTGGATTTCATCAAATACATCATCGCACAGAAAAATGTACTCATCTATCTTTTTGGAAATCCATACGCCTTGGACATCATGGGGCTATTGCCCACATCGAATGCGGTTCTGGTGTATCAAGATTTCTCAGAATTTCAAGAAGAGGCCTTCCAACATTTCATTGGAAAGTTGGCGGCCAAAGGAAAGCTACCCGTTCAACTTAAAACCTTTCAGCCATGAAAACCGATATCATTTCCTCATGGGAGAAAAATGCATTGGAATGGATCAAGGTCATCCAGAACCAAAGCATTCCCTCCAGAAAGTTCACCAACACAGCCATAGTGGAAACCATCAAAAATCTAAAGGGCAAGAAAATTGCCGACATAGGGTGTGGCGAGGGTTGGCTGACCCGGGAAATGACCGCCTTGGGATGGGAGGCTACCGGCTTGGATGCCATTGCAAGTCTAATTTCCGAAGCCAAGACCAAAGGAAAAGAAGCCTATCATGTAGCCACCTTTGAGGACATTATATCGGGAAAAACCATTCCCAATGCACCATTTGATGCTGCAGTATTCAATTTCTGTCTGTATTTGAAGGATGACCTTGTTCCCCTTTTACAAAACACCTTGGGCCATCTGACTGTTGGAGGCACTGTGGTGATTCAAACCCTGCACCCTTTTTTTCTGGTACAAAACAGTATGCCCTACAAAAGCCAGTGGCTCACCGATTCCTGGAAAGGTCTTCCCGGAAACTTTGAGGATGGCCATTCATGGTATGCCCGAACACTGGAGGATTGGATCAACGAATTGAATGGGTTACAGCATGGAGGGGTTTCCATTGAAGAAGTGGTCAACGATGAAGAAAAACCCATTTCCTTGATCATCAAAATTAAAAAAGCATGAGCACCTATAAAGTTTTAGGGTTGATGTCCGGCACCTCCTTGGACGGCTTGGATATGGCCTACTGTTATTTTACAGAGGATAATGGACGTTGGAAATTCTCCATTGAACGAACAAAAGAGGTTTCCTATACCGATGAAATGCGGGAACACCTCAAAAATGCCATTTTCCTATCCGAGGAAGACCATGCCCAACTCCACAAAGACTATGGCATTTGGCTGGGGGAACAATCCAAACACTTCATTGATGAGGAAAATTTGGATGTGGATTTCATTGCCAGTCACGGACATACATCGCACCATAGACCGGAAGATGGGTTTACCTTTCAACTTGGTGATGGCCAATTATTGGCCAATACCAGTGGAAAACAGGTGGTTTGTGATTTTAGGACCAAGGACGTTACTTTGGGCGGCCAAGGAGCCCCGTTGGTGCCCATTGGGGACAAATTGTTGTTCCATGAATATGATTTCTGCCTCAACCTTGGAGGTATCAGCAATATCTCGTTTGATGACAACGGGGTACGGATAGCTTATGACATTGGATTGGCCAACATGCCCTTAAACTACATTACCCAAAGAATGGGGTTGGACTATGATGAAAATGGGAAACGGGCCAGAACGGGAACATTGGACCATGACCTCCTGCAAAAACTAAACAGTTTGGCATACTACAAATTGCCTTATCCAAAATCGACCGGGTATGAATGGTTCACTGGGGAAATTATTCCTTTGATTCAAGCTTCAAAGGCCACCAACATTGATCTACTTCATACATTTATCCACCACAATTGCGAGCAAATTGCTAACGAGGTAAAAAAATATGCCGTAAAGACCCCCAACAAATTATTGGCCACGGGTGGTGGTGCCTTGAACCAGTTTTTTATGGATACACTTCAAGAAAAATTGGGAAGTATCGCTATAGTTTCCACACCAAACAAAACCTTGATTGCGTACAAGGAAGCCTTGGTCTTTGCCCTGATGGGCGTTCTACGCCTTAAAGGTGAAACCAATGTGCTGCGTTCAGTCACAGGGGGGCGTAAAGATTCCAGTAGCGGAGAGGTTTTTTTTCCGGTAAAGGATTAAGCGGTCACCATTCTTCTGGGTTTTCTGCGCACCAGCATAAAAATCAATACCGAAAATAGCCCACAAACAGCCAAACCTGCAAAAAGTGGCCAAACACTGTTTTTCACAAACTCTCCGATAAAGGTTGCTATGGGTATGGCAAAAATCGTGGATACAAACCCATTGATGGCCGCTCCAATTCCTGCTATGTGTCCAATGGGTTCCATGGCTATGGACCTGAAATTCCCCCACATGAATCCTAGACAGAAGAACTGTGCAGACAAGAATGCCACCAAAACATAAATACTAGGGTTGGGTGAATTAAAAAAGAGTACCGTATACAACAAAGCGATTATGGTAAAGGCCAATGTGGCCATAAAGGAAAGCTTTCGCATACCAAAACGCATCACCAAGGTCCCGTTCAAAAAGGTGGAAAGTCCTATGGAAATGGCCAATCCCGCAAAAAT
The DNA here is from genome assembly GCF_049629585.1 of Flagellimonas algicida. Classification (NCBI taxonomy): domain Bacteria; kingdom Pseudomonadati; phylum Bacteroidota; class Flavobacteriia; order Flavobacteriales; family Flavobacteriaceae; genus Flagellimonas; species Flagellimonas algicida. Next base: position 1,432,752 of record NZ_JBMYIX010000001.1, read on the forward strand.
ATAGGGAAATACCTCTTTTAGGGCATATTGATCCTCAAAAATATGCTGTGCCGAACTCAGATACACCAAAAATGCCCCGGTCACCAGACCAGAGGTAATCGTAAAAGCTACGGTTTCCTTGTGGCGAATAAATTCTTTCAACCCATCAACGAATACATGTCCGGAAAATGGGATTTTAAATTCGGGGTGAAGGGTCTCGGGTTGTCGTTTCCAAAACCAAAGTGCTATGATCAAGGCAAAAATCAATTGGACATAGAAAATACCTTTCCAACCAAAGCTATCCAAAATTACCTTTCCAATGGCTGGGGCCACCACGGGCACCAAAATAAAGAACGCCACCACAAACGACATGATCTTGGCCATATAATCTCCTTCATAGGTATCACGGATGATGGAAATGGATATGGTCCGAGGTGCCGAAAGTCCAATCCCTTGAAGGATCCTACCCAGCACCATCACCTCCAAGGATGGAGCATACAAGCAAACGATACTGGCCAACAAGAACAAGATGAATCCAGCATAGACCACAGGCTTTCTTCCATAACAATCAGACAGCGGACCGAAGAACAGCTGGCCCAATCCCAGTCCCAAAAATATCATAGTGACCAGCATTTGGTTATCCGTGGAATCCAAACTATTGATATCGGCACCAATATTGGAGATGGCCGGCAATAACGCGTCAATGGCCAAGGCCACAATGGACATTAAAGCAGCCATTAAGGCAATAAATTCAAAATTAGGTTTTTGGGTTTCTTTTTGCATGTTGCAAAATTAGGCATACCCCGCGGGCCCACGAAGCTTTTAAGAAAGTATTAATGTAATGTTTACGAATCAAACGTTGTAGGTAAATAAAACGGTTCTTGCCCATCTTCAAAACACCCTTTTTTATGACATTTTTTGATTTCGTTGTGTCTAGCTCGATGCCTATCTTTGAGGAAACCAAAAACTAAATGGACCTTTTAAAGACCTTGGTCGTAGGTTGTGGCAATATGGGAACTTCCCATGCCCGTGCCTACCACACACTGGATGGATTTGAAATTGTGGGACTTGTGAGCCGTGGTGCCAAAAGCCGTGAACGATTGTCCAATGAATTGGGAGGGGTGCCCACCTTTTCCGATTACACTGAAGCCCTTGCAACCGCAAAACCTGATGTGGTTTCCATCAATACCTACCCCGACACCCATTTTGACTATGTAAAGCAAGCTTTGGAATCGGGTGCCCATGTGTTTGTGGAGAAACCGCTTGCCCTAACGGTCGAAGAGGCCCAAATTTTAGTGGATTTGGCCCATCAACTCGGAAAAAAAATGGTGGTGGGATATATTCTCAGGGTACACCCTACATGGACCAAGTTTGTACAAATGGCCCAGGGCTTGGGTAAACCCTTGGTCATGCGAATGAACCTCAATCAACAAAGTTCCGGCGAACAATGGCATACCCATAAACAGCTTATGCACTCCATGTCGCCCATTGTGGATTGTGGGGTCCATTATGTGGATGTCATGTGTTCCATGGTGCGTTCCAATCCCGTAAGCGTCTCTGCCATTGGGGCCCGATTGACGGAGGAAGTGGATAAAAACATGTACAACTATGGCCAGTTACAGGTCCGTTTTGAAGATGGCTCCGTAGGTTGGTACGAGGCTGGCTGGGGACCCATGATGAGTGAAACCGCTTTTTTTGTCAAAGATGTTATAGGCCCAAAAGGTTGTGTTTCCATCAATGATATGGATAAGGGAGAATCTGGTGACATTGAGGGCCATACCAAGACCGGAAGCTTAAAACTGCACCATAGCCAATTGGACAGTGATGGCCATTTTGTGAAAAATGATGAAATCATTGATACTGCCGATGAGCCCGACCATGATGGTCTCTGTCTTTTGGAACAGGAATACCTGCTCAATGCCATCCAAAATGATGTTGACCTCACCGACCACTTGAACGATGCCGTGAACAGTCTCAAAGTGGTATTGGCTGCGGATGAATCGGTAAAAACGGGAAAAACAGTAATCTTATAGTAAAAATGTCAGGTCGAGCGCAGTCGAGACCTCTTCCTTAAAACTTTGTTATGTTTGGTGTCAGGTCGAGCACAGTCGAGACCTCTTCCAAATATGAAACTTTATTACGTATATCTTCTTTTATGCGCCGATGGTTCAATCTACACGGGAATTACCGATGCCATTGACCGAAGGATTGCTGAACACCAAAACGGAATCAATAAGACAGCTTACACGTATCAAAGAAGACCTGTTCAACTTATCTTTCAACAAGAATTCAATGATGTGTTACAAGCCATCTTTTTTGAAAAGAAATTAAAAAAGTGGAGTGCTAAAAAGAAAATGGCGCTGGTAGAAGATAATTTGGACTTGCTTCAAATTTTGTCTGAATGTAGAAATGCAACACATTACAAGTACCGTCCTGACCATGATTAAGGTCTCGACTGCGCTCGACCTGACAGTTCCAAAAAGACTCTTGTCCTGAGGTTCCGTTGTATTGAAAAAATTCATCACAACGGAATGTTCCCATGTTTTTTTCGGGGCGGTTGCACCTGTTTCTTTTCCAACATGGCAAAGGCCTTCAACAATTTTCGTCGGGTGTCTTTTGGTAAAATGACCTCGTCAATGAATCCACGTTGTGCCGCGCGGTAGGGATTGGCAAATTTTTCGGCGTACTCTGCTTCCTTTTCCTTGAGTTTCGCCTCCGGGTCATCCGATGCAGCAATTTCACGCCTAAAGATAATCTCACTGGCCCCCTTGGCTCCCATTACAGCAATCTCGGCACTGGGCCAAGCAAAATTGAAATCGGCACCAATGTGTTTGGAGTTCATCACATCATAAGCCCCTCCATAGGCCTTTCGGGTAATGAGAGTGACTCTGGGCACCGTGGCCTCGCTCAAGGCATACAACAGTTTTGCCCCATGCATGATGATACCGCTCCACTCCTGATCGGTGCCCGGCAGGAATCCGGGAACATCCACCAAAACCAATAATGGAATATTGAAGGCATCACAAAAACGGGTGAAACGGGCTGCTTTCCGGGAACTTTTCACATCCAACACGCCAGCCAAGAACATGGGTTGATTGGCAATGACCCCCACACTTCTACCCCCTATTCGGGCAAAGCCTACAATAATATTTTCGGCATACTCCTTATGGATTTCGTAGAACGAATCGGCGTCAATAATGCCCTTGATGACCTCATGCATGTCATACGGTTTATTGGGATTGTCCGGCACAATGTGCGACAGTTCTTCCCGTACCTCATCCCCTAAAACGTAGTCCTGTAATTTTGGTGCCTCGGTGTTGTTCTGTGGCAAATACGCCAACAATTTTTTGATATCATCCAGACAAGTTGCATCATTGGAGGAGGTTTTATGGGCCACCCCAGACTTGGCCGCGTGGGTACTGGCACCCCCCAATTCTTCAGAGGTAACCTCTTCATTGGTCACCGTCTTGACCACGTTGGGCCCGGTAACGAACATATAACTCGTTTCCTCCACCATCACAATAAAATCGGTCATGGCAGGCGAATACACCGCACCACCCGCGCAGGGTCCCATCACTGCAGATATTTGGGGAATCACCCCTGATGCCTGCACGTTCCTGTAAAAAATATCGGCATAGCCTCCCAATGATCGCACACCCTCTTGGATTCTGGCTCCCCCAGAATCGTTCAACCCAATGATGGGCGCCCCGACCTTCATGGCCAAATCCATTACCTTACAGATTTTTTCGGCATGGGTTTCGGACAAGGCTCCCCCAAAAACGGTGAAATCTTGGGCATATACATATACCAACCTGCCATGTACGGTTCCATAACCGGTGACCACCCCATCGCCATAGTACTTTTCCTTCTCCATCCCAAAATCTGTGGTCCTATGGGTTACCAATGCGCCCATCTCTTCGAAGGAGCCTTCGTCCAACAAATAGTGGACACGTTCCCGGGCCGTGAGTTTCTTCTTTTCGTGCTGTTTTTCTATGCGTTTTTCACCTCCACCCAAATGAGCTTTGGCCAACTTTTCCTGAAGTGTTTTTATTTTCGGGTCCATGGATTCAATTTTTGGGCAGTTGAACTATTTTTTGGTCCTCCAGATAGCTGTGGAAAGCCACCAATGCAGCAACTTCCATCTCCTTGGCCTGTTGCTGTTTGACCATTTCCGGAGCATAGTGGGTCTTCACAAAGTGAGTATCAAAATCCCCGGAACGAAAGGCCTCATGGGAAAAGACAAAGCTTCCAAAGGGCAAAGTAGTCTCCACTCCCTTTATCTTGTACGCTTTGATGGCGTTGAGCATCAATTCAATGGCCTCCTCCCGAGTTTTCCCGTAGGCAATCAATTTGGAAAGCATGGGGTCATAAAAAATGGGAATATCCATTCCTTCCGTAAAACCATTATCCACCCGAATACCTTCACCAACAGGCAATTGATAGGTTTCCAAACGCCCAACGCTCGGCAAAAAATCATTCAAGGGGTCTTCGGCATATACCCGCAACTCCACCGCATGCCCTTGGATTTTAAGGTCTTCCTGTTTCATGGGCAGCTCCTCACCCTTGGCCACACGTATCTGCAGTTCCACTAAGTCCATCCCTGTAATCATTTCGGTAACCGGGTGCTCCACTTGCAAACGGGTGTTCATCTCCAAAAAATAGAAGTTGTGGTCGGCATCCATTAAAAATTCCACCGTTCCTGCCCCAACATAGTCGCACGCTTGGGCCACCTTGACCGCGGCCATGCCCATTTCGTCCCGAAGCTTGGGGGTTAAAATAGAGGATGGAGCTTCTTCCACCACCTTCTGGTGTCGGCGTTGCACACTGCATTCCCGTTCAAAAAAATGAAGGATGTTCCCGTGGGTATCGGCCATTATTTGGACTTCTATATGTCGGGGCGATGCCACATACTTTTCCACAAATACAGAGCCATCCCCAAACGCAGAAGTTGCCTCACTGATGGCGCGCCGCATGCCCGATTCCAAATCGCTTTCCTTTTCCACGATACGCATACCCTTACCCCCACCTCCGGCAGAGGCCTTGATCAAAATGGGATATCCCACTTCATTGGCAATCTCACGGGCGGTGGCCACATCGGTAATGGCCTCATCTATCCCAGGAACCATGGGTATACCGTACGCTTTGACAGCCTCCTTGGCGGCCAGCTTACTGCCCATCATACGAATGGCCTTTGATTTAGGGCCGATGAACACCAACCCGTTTTTTTCCACCGCTTCGGCAAAATCTGCGTTCTCACTCAAAAAGCCGTAGCCCGGGTGTATGCCATCAACATTTAACTTTTTGGCCACCTCTATGATTTTGTCTCCCCGCAAATACGATTGATTGGAAGGTGCCTCACCAATACAAACTGCTTCATCCGCCATTTGCACATGGGGTGCGTTCCGATCTACAGTTGAATAGACCGCCACGGTGTGTATGCCCATTTTCTTTGCGGTTTTCATCACCCGGACCGCAATTTCCCCTCTATTGGCAATCAATATTTTCTTCATGGTCTCCTATTCAAATTCTATAAGTAGCTGTTTTTTGTCGACCGCATCACCTTTTTTTACCCCAATTTTTTTGATGGTCCCACTCCTAGGCGAAGCAATGATATTTTCCATTTTCATGGCTTCCAAAATCAAGAGTTGATCGTCCTCTTCTACTTCCTGCCCCTCACTGACCAAGATGTCCAAAATCAGTCCTGGCATGGGTGCCATAATGGAGTCAATGCTTTTTTGTCCGTTGGAGGCAAAACCCATTGCTTTGATGAGCCCGTCCAAAGGGGTGTTTATGGATACTTGATGCTCGGTCCCATTCACGCTGACGGTATAGGTACGGGCATTGAATTGCGTCTCCACCATTTGAATATGATAGGAAGTGCCATCCTTCAGGAGATGGAATCCATTGGGGCCCGTTTTTATGATATCCAGGGAAGCAATATCCTCTTTTGACAGTTGAAATTCAGAAGTTCCATCAACCACAACGGTATACGGATTGTCCATAAATAGTGTTCCTATAGGTTAGTTTGATAAATATAAGATTAATGCACCAATCGGCATAAAGGCAGTTGGGTTATACAGTATCATCAACCACAAATCCCGTCAAATGTTTACTTTTGGGACTAAAATCTTCTTTATGCTGATTCTAGGGATTGCCGGTGGAACAGGTTGCGGAAAAACTACCGTGGTGAACCAGATTGTGGACCAACTACCCGCAAATGAGGTGGGTATCATCTCGCAGGATTCCTATTACAACGATTTGGCGCATTTGACCAAGGAAGAACGGAGCAAAATCAACTTTGACCATCCCAATTCCATAGATTTTGATCTATTGATTTCGCATTTGGAGCAATTGAAACAAGGGAAGACCGTAAATAAACCCGTGTATTCCTTTGTAGAGGAAACCCGTTTGGAGGAAACCATTCCCACTCCGCCCAGAAAAGTGATGATCGTTGAGGGTATCTTGGTACTTAGCAACCCTCAGCTACGGGATTTGTTCGACATCAAAATATTTGTACATGCCGATTCCGATGAACGATTGATCCGAAGATTGCAACGGGATATCCGGGAACGTGGACACGATTTGGAAAAAGTACTAACCCGTTACCAAACCGCGGTAAAGCCCATGCACGAGCAATTCATAGAGCCGTCAAAGGAATTTGCCGATATCATTATCCCCAACAACCATTACAATACGGTTGCGGTGGATATGGTTAGGACCATCATCAACAACAAACTGGTGTAGCACATGAAGTTAAAGGAACTGAGAAATAAAAGGTGGTTCAAGGTCATGACCAATATGTATGTGTTGGTGTTGACCATTTTTGTGATTTGGATGGCTTTTTTCGATACCAATTCTTTTTTGATACACTGGGAACTTCGTTCGGAAATCAAAAAACTGGAAAAACAGAAAGAGTTTCTAAAAGGGGAAATCGCCAAGGACAAGGAAATCTTGGAAAAAATGTCCAATCCGGGGGAAATGGAAAAATTTGCCCGGGAGAAATACTACATGAAAAAGGAGAATGAGGAAATTTTCCTCATTGAATATGAAGACAGCCTAAAAATCAAGGAAGATGAGTAATACAGGCCTATTCGAAGAATTTCCCGAGGTATCCGCCAAACAGTGGAAACAAAAAATCCAATTCGACCTGAAGGGAGCGGATTACAACGACACCTTGGTTTGGGAGTCCTTGGAAGGGATAGCGGTAAAACCTTTTTATCACGAAGAGGACCTGCAAAACACCGAATTCCGCCCAACTTCCGCTTCCCGGAAATGGCACATCGGGCAAACCATTTATGCAGGTGATTCTGCAAAGGCCAATGCGAAGGCATTGAACAGCTTGGAAAAAGGCGTTGAAAGTTTGGCGTTCACCATTCCAAATGAGCAGGTTGATTTTAAAACATTGCTCCATGACATTGATTTGGAAAGCGTACCATTACACTTTAATTTTCAGTATTTGGCGATAGAGCCCATCAAAAACCTTTTGGAAATTTTGAAGGGTAAAAATGCCAAGGCATACCTCAATATTGATTTAGTAGGGCATCTGTCCCGTGACGGAAATTGGTTCCATAACCTTGAAAAGGACCACGTCATTTTGGAAGAAATCCATGGACTTGCCACAACGCATGCATCAGTCAGCACTTTTGGCGTGGATATAGCGCTCTACCAAAATGCAGGGGCCAATAGCATTCAGCAATTGGCATACGGGTTGGCCCATGCCCATGAATACCTGAACCATTTCGGCACCCAGAATTCCTTTCCCATAGTATTCAAGGTTGCCATGGGAAGCAACTATTTCTTTGAAATAGCCAAGCTAAGGGCCCTACGCTGGCTTTGGGCCAGTCTAGCTTCTGAATATGGGATTGAAAGCGATTGCCACATCACGGCCATCCCCACTAAACGGAACAAAACCCTGTACGACTATAATGTGAATATGCTCCGTACTACCTCGGAAAGCATGTCGGCCATACTGGGCGGTGCCGATACCGTATGCAACCTTCCCTATGACGCCATTTACCATAAAGACAATGCATTTGCAGAACGAATTGCCCGCAATCAACTGTTATTGTTGAAGGAGGAAAGTTATTTTGAAGACGTTTCAGCCGTTGCCAATGGAGCCTACTTTATCGAAAGCATCACGGAGCAACTGGCAAAAAAGGCTTTGGCCCTCTTCAAACAAATTGAAAAATCCGGTGGGCTTTTAAGTGCGCTCAAAAAAGGGAGCATCCAACAAAAAATCAAGGAAAGCGCCGCAAAGGAACAGCAACTTTTCGATAAAGGTAAAATTGTGCTACTGGGCACCAATACCTATCAAAATTCACAAGATCGAATGAAAAAAGATCTGGAACTGTATCCCTTTGTAAAAACGCAGCCCAGAAAAACCTTGATAGAACCCATCATTGAAAAACGGTTGGCCGAGGCCTTGGAACAAAAAAGACTGGATGATGAGTAGAAAAGACCTTCAACATTTGGAGTTAAGCTCAGAGTTCGGAGTTCAGAGTTCAGAGCTTGGAAAAACCCATAATCCCAGCCACGTCAACTTTGCTGCGGGCATATCCCCTTTTCTTCGCGGCCCCTACTCCACCATGTATGTCCGTAGACCATGGACCATCCGTCAGTATGCCGGTTTTTCAACGGCAGAAGAGAGCAATGCCTTTTACAGAAGAAATTTGGAGGCGGGTCAAAAAGGTCTTTCCGTGGCCTTTGACCTTCCCACCCACCGGGGGTACGACTCAGACAATGAACGGGTGGTTGGAGATGTGGGCAAGGCCGGAGTAGCGATTGACTCGATCGAGGACATGAAAATCCTGTTCGACCAAATTCCCCTAGATCAAATGTCGGTATCCATGACCATGAACGGGGCCGTTATCCCTATCATGGCCTTTTATATTGCAGCGGCCGAGGAACAGGGCGTGTCCATGGAAAAGCTTTCCGGAACCATCCAAAACGACATTCTCAAGGAATTCATGGTGCGGAACACCTATATTTATCCGCCTACCCCTTCCATGCAAATCGTTGCGGACATTTTTGAGTTTACCAGTAAACATATGCCCCGTTTCAACAGTATTAGCATTTCCGGGTACCATATGCACGAAGCTGGAGCTCCTGCAGCCATGGAATTGGCCTATACCCTGTCCGATGGGATTGAATACATCCGGACGGGAATCAAGGCAGGATTGAAAATCGATGAATTTGCCCCCAGACTTTCTTTCTTTTGGGGCATTGGGATGAACCATTTTACCGAAATCGCCAAAATGCGTGCCGGTCGTATGCTATGGGCCAAATTGGTGAGCCCATTCCATCCCAAGAATGAAAAATCACTCATGCTCCGCACCCATTGCCAGACCAGCGGGTGGAGTTTGACCGAGCAAGACCCCTTCAACAACGTGGCACGGACCACCATTGAGGCCATGGCCGCGGTATTCGGCGGCACCCAGAGCCTTCATACCAATGCCTTGGATGAGGCCATTGCCCTACCGACCGATTTTTCGGCACGGATAGCCCGGAACACCCAAATCTACTTACAGCAAGAGACCCATATCACCAAAACGGTAGACCCTTGGGCCGGAAGTCATGTCGTTGAAAAATTGACCGAAGAGATTGCCGAGGAAGCCTGGAAGTTGATTCAAGAAGTGGAGCAACTGGGCGGCATGACCAAGGCCATTGAAGCTGGAATTCCCAAAAGGCGGATTGAAGAGGCCGCAGCCAAGAAACAAGCGCGAATCGATAGTGGACAGGATGTCATTATTGGCGTGAACAAGTATCAACTGGAAGATGAGGATGAGCTCCAAATTTTGGAGGTGGACAATGCCAAAGTACGCCAACAGCAAATGGAGCGACTGAAACGAATCAAATTGACACGGGATTCCAAGGCGGTTGAAAAAGCACTGGACAGCATTCAATTGGCAGCCAAAAAAGCCAGTCAGAACAATACTGACCGTGAAAATTTGTTAGCTTTAGCGGTACAAGCGGCCAAAGCACGTGCTACCTTGGGCGAAATCAGTGATGCCATGGAAAGTGCCTTTGGGCGCTACAAAGCAAAAATCCAATCCTTTACCGGCGTGTATTCCAAAGAGATCAAAAACGACGAAAGTTTTGCCAAGGCCCAGAAAATGGCCGATGAGTTTGCGGCACAAGAAGGTCGAAGACCTAGAATCATGGTGGCCAAAATGGGTCAGGATGGTCACGATCGTGGCGCAAAAGTGGTGGCGACCGGCTATGCCGACCTCGGTTTCGATGTGGACATTAGCCCCCTGTTCCAAACGCCTTCCGAAGTAGCCCAACAAGCCGTTGAAAATGATGTCCACGTATTGGGCATTTCTTCCTTGGCAGGTGGTCACAAGACCTTGGTACCCGAAGTGGTCAAGGAGCTAAAAAAACAGGGGCGGGAAGACATCATGGTCATTGTGGGTGGAGTCATCCCCAAACAGGATTACCAACACCTGTTGGACCACGGTGCCATAGCGGTATTTGGCCCTGGGACCAAAATTGGGGACACCGCCATTGAGATCTTAAAGATTTTGATGGGATAATCCCCCTTAATAATCTCATAAATATAACTTTAACTTTCTTTAACGCAGATTGGTATGGTTATTCACCCACTGTTAACAAAATACATTTTTTAGCATCTTAAATAATCGTATTTTTAGCACCTAACTTACTATGAAATGGGCAAGATTATTGCTATTGCAAACCAAAAGGGCGGTGTGGGCAAAACTACCACCACGGTAAACCTTGCGGCCTCCCTTGGTGTATTGGAAAAGAAAGTGTTATTGATTGATGCCGACCCCCAGGCAAATGCCACTTCAGGTCTTGGTATCGATGTGGACTCCGTGGAACATGGTACCTACCAGCTTTTGGAGCATACCATGCCCGTAGAGGATGTGATCATACAGACCGATTCCCCGAATGTGGACTTGGTGCCCGCGCACATCGATTTGGTGGCCATTGAAATAGAATTGGTGGACAAGGACAACAGGGAGTACATGTTGAAGGAAGCCCTCAAAAACTTGGGCGACCGCTATGATTTTGTTTTGATCGATTGTGCCCCCTCTTTGGGACTGCTGACGCTAAACGCACTTACCGCAGCAGATTCAGTCATGATTCCCATCCAATGTGAATACTTTGCACTGGAAGGCCTCGGAAAACTATTGAACACGGTAAAAAGTGTCCAGAAAATACATAACAACGATTTGGATATAGAAGGCATGTTATTGACCATGTACGATTCAAGGTTACGCCTATCCAACCAAGTCGTGGAAGAAGTGAAGAAACACTTCGCCGATATGGTCTTCGATACCATTATACAGCGAAATGTAAGGCTGAGTGAAGCGCCCAGTTATGGCGAGAGCATCATAAAATATGATGCCAGCAGCAAGGGTGCCTCAAATTATCTTAACTTGGCCCATGAAATTTTGAAGAAAAATAAGGAGAAAGTTTAAATGGCGAAAGCAACCAAAAAACAGGCTTTGGGTAGAGGCCTGTCCGCTCTATTGAAAGACCCCGAGAACGATATCCAATCGGTTGGGGACAAAAATGCGGACCAGGTCATAGGAAATGTAGTTGAGCTGGATATAGAATCCATTGAGGTAAACCCTTTCCAGCCACGATCCAATTTTAATGACGAGGCTTTGGAGGAGTTGGCCAGTTCCATTCGTGAATTGGGCATTATACAGCCTATTACGGTTCGGAAATTGGATTTCAACAAATTCCAGTTGGTTTCCGGGGAACGCCGTTTCCGTGCTTCCAAATTGGTTGGGCTCGAAACCATTCCTGCATACATACGCATTGCCAACGATCAAGAATCCTTGGAAATGGCCTTGGTGGAAAACATCCAACGCCAAGACTTGGACCCCATCGAGATTGCCCTCTCCTATCAGCGCCTTATTGACGAAATCCAGATTACCCAAGAGAAATTGAGTGACCGCGTGGGGAAAAAACGCTCCACCATCACCAATTATCTTCGCCTTTTAAAACTACATCCCATTATCCAGACCGGAATGCGGGATGGCTTTATCAGCATGGGACATGGAAGGGCCTTGATCAATATCGATAAGAAAAAAGAACAGATTGCCATATACGAGAAAGTGGTCTCCGATGGTCTTTCGGTAAGGGATACCGAGCAACTGGTAAAATCCCTTAAAAATCCGCAAAACGATTCGGGAGAAAAGAAACCAAAATCATCCAAGACAACCCCTGGATTTGTTTCCAAGGGTATGGACGAGCTCAAGGAATACCTTTCCACCAAGGTAGACGTTACCTCATCCCAAACCGGGAAGGGCAAGATTGTGATTCCCTTTCATTCCCAAGAGGAATTTCAGCGCATAAAAAAATTATTGACAGGTGAATAAAAACCTATTCTTCTTGTTGTTTTCCGTACTGTGCCTGTATTCTGGTTTTGCCCAAGAGGAAGGCGAAACGGATGATGCGGAACAACCCCATCCTTCCGAGATTGACTCCTTGGCCCAAAATCTGGAGGGCGCAGGAATCACGCTCGAGGAAGTCACCTACGAAAAGAAGAAAATCAATCCCCTTGCCCCCAGTAAAGCCGCATTCTATTCTGCCGTATTTCCGGGCTTGGGACAGATTTACAACAAACGGTATTGGAAAGCGCCCATTGTGTGGGGCGCCCTAGGGACCGCCATCTATACCTATTCGTTCAACAATACCGAATACAGAGGCGCGCGGGATGCCTTTAAAAGAAGGTTGGCCGGGTTCACGGATGACGAATTTTACGACATCAACGGGGATGGCGAAGGCCCTGACGTGTCTGACGAGGCCCTACAGGATGCGCAGGAACGCACCCAACGTAGCAGGGACCTTTCCTTGGTGATCACTATTGCCCTTTACGCCCTGAACATTATAGATGCCAACGTGGACGCGCACCTAAAGCAATATAATGTTGATGATGATCTTGCAGTTGATTTTAAACCCTATCTGGATATAAACCCCTTTACCCAGGAGCCAAATTATGGAATGGCCCTGGTCATTAAATTTTAAACTATGAACATTGCTCTCTTTGGTTATGGGAAAATGGGAAAAATGATTGAGCAAATTGCCCAAGACAGAGGACATACCATTGTTGCAAAGATAGATGTGGACACCAAGGAAATCCCTTATGACAACATGGATGTTGCCATAGATTTCAGTACGCCCGAAGCTGCATTCGAAAATATCACAGGCTGTTTTAAAAACGGTGTCCCTGTGATTTGTGGCACCACAGGTTGGCTATCCAACTACGAAAAGGCCATTGATATCTGCAACAAAAACCAAGGGGGATTTATCTATGCCTCTAATTTCAGCTTGGGCGTGAATATCTTTTTTGAGCTGAATGCCCATTTGGCCAAAATGATGTCCGGATTGGAACAGTACAATGTTTCCATGGAGGAAATCCATCACACCCAAAAGCTGGATGCCCCTAGTGGTACGGCCATTACTTTGGCAGAAGGCATCATTGCCAACACCAATTATGAGGATTGGAAACTGGACCAAACTGGGGAAGGTACCATTCCAATTACATCCAAACGGGAGGGAATGGTTCCTGGTACCCACAGCATATCCTATGATAGTGCGGTAGACTCCATAGAAATAAAACATACAGCCCACAATCGCGAAGGATTTGCTTTGGGAGCGGTCATTGCCGCAGAATGGATACAGGGCAAAACAGGTATCTTCACCATGAAAGATGTGTTAAACCTGTATTAAAAAACGTAACAACAATAAAGACATTAAGTCTTACAAAGAAACTTTTATATGAGCGGTACACAATGGATCATTTTTATATTGGTCATCCAAATCATCCATTTTTTGGGTACATGGAAACTTTATGTAAAAGCAGGACGTAAAGCATGGGAAGCTGCGGTTCCCGTATACAATGCCGTAGTTTTGATGAAGATCATCAACCGACCTTGGTGGTGGGTTTTGCTCTTGTTCATCCCCATTATCAATCTATTGATGTTTCCCGTGGTATGGGTAGAGACCATCCGTAGTTTTGGGAAAAATTCGCTGTTGGACACGTGGTTGGTGATACTGAGCCTTGGGTTCTACACTTACTACATCAATTATGCGGAAGACGTCAGCTATATTGAAGACCGAAGCCTTAAACCAAGAACCGGCCTTGGCGAGTGGGTAAGCTCCATAGTCTTTGCCATTGTGGCGGCCACTTTTGTACATACTTATTTTATTCAACCTTATGTTATTCCTACCGGCTCATTGGAGCGTACCTTGCGCATCGGTGATTTTCTGTTCGTGAGCAAGTTCCATTATGGAGCAAGGATTCCCATGACCACTTTGGCGGCCCCTATGGTGCATGACACACTTCCCGGCATGAAAAAGAGGTCCTATTTGGCCGATGTGAACCCAGAAACCTATAAAACTTCTTGGATCAACAAGCTGCAACTGCCCTACATGCGCATCCCTGGTTTTCAAAAGGTCAAGAAAAACGATATAGTGGTCTTTAGCTTGCCTTCAGATACACTCTACCAATTTTTTAAGGCCGAAAAAGCGGTAAAAAAGCCCATAGACAAAAAGTCCAACTATGTAAAACGATGTGTGGGCACCCCTGGGGATTCTTTGGAGGTCATCAATGGCTATGTCCATATCAATGGGAAAAGGCTTCAGCTATCCGATCGGGCCAAGCCCATGTACAATTACGACATTTATGCCCAGAACGGTGTATCCAGCAGACTATTGGAGGAAGTGGATGCCTCAGATTATCTGAGAACGTATATTTCGGGAAACCTCAACCAGAATCAATATAACGCCTTAGCTCCGTTTGTCCTTGGGGCCAATAGGACCCAAGATGGCAAAATAGAGCTCATTACTGAGGAAAAAGGGATTCCAACCGATGTTATCAGACAGCTCAGGTTATCCTTGACGGAAGAAAAACCACGGTCGCGCATTGCAAATCTAACCGATGAAATGGTAGTCCAACTCCGGGAAAACCCAGCCATAGATTCCGTGATCAAAACCGATGATGGAAAAGGGGTCTACATGGGTGCCTTTCCACAAAAACCCAACCTATACCCTTGGAACAATGATAATTTTGGACCCATTTACATTCCCAAAGCGGGAACTACTGTGGAAATCAACTCCAGGACCATCCCATTGTACAAAAAAATCATACGGGACTACGAGCATAACGACGTAAAGGTCTCTGGACAAAAGGTCTTCATCAATGGAGAAGAGGCCAACTCCTATACATTCAAGCAGGATTATTATTGGATGATGGGCGACAATAGGGACCATTCCGAGGACAGTAGGACCTGGGGCTATGTCCCGGAAGACCACATAGTGGGCAAACCTGTTTTTCTATGGATGAGTTTTGATAATTTCAAGGAAGGCATTGCCAATTGGAAACCACGTTGGGACCGTATTTTTACCACCGTAGGGGGGAGTGGGGAACCCATTTCTTACTTTAAATATTTTGTGGGCCTTATTGTAGTTTGGATCCTTTTCGATTTTATCAATAAACGCAGAAAGAAAAAGACAGAGTAACACACCCTGTCGCGTAAAACACCACGTTCTTGAAACTTGTACTGCATCCATCCTATTTCCCCAACATAGCCACGTTTTCTGCCATGGTCCAGAACGGTGTGGTCTGGGAAGCACATGACAATTTTCAAAAGCAGACCTACCGGAACCGTTGCTATATCTGTACCGACCAAGGAAAGCACATGCTCAACATCCCCATTAAACATGTGGGAGGGAAAGAAGGAAGGCAAAAATATGCCGAGGTGGAAATGGACAACAGCTATCCATGGAAGAAAATCCATTGGCGCACCTTGGAGACCGCTTACAGGACCTCTCCCTTTTTTGAGTTTTACGAAGATGACCTAAGACCTTTGTTTGAAGGAACAGATACTTCATTATACCATTTCAACCTAAAGGCCATACAAATCCTTGGCGATTGTTTGGGAGTGAAAATTCCAATCATCCATACCGATACATATGAGACGACCCTTTCCCAAAACAAGGATGCCCGATTTTTGGTTAACGCCAAAAAAGAAATGGCAATGGAATTGGATGCATACCCACAGGTCTTTGATGATCGGCATGGGTTTATCCCCAACCTAAGCATTTTGGACCTCTTGTTCAACGAAGGGACCAATGCCCTATCCTATCTAAAAGACCAATCCTTGGAGTTTTTGCATGCTTAGACATTTCATCCATTATGGCATTCATTTTTTAGTCCCCATACTCATTGCACTTTTGTTTTTTAAGGACAATAAGCTCAGAGTGGCCATTATCCTTTTGCTGGGAATTGTAATTGATGTGGACCACCTATGGGCAGAACCCCTGTTCGACCCCAACCGGTGCAGTATCGGATTTCATCCACTACATAGCTATTGGGCCATCTTGGTGTATGCCGTTCTCCCGTTTTTTAAACCCACACGAATCATTGGTCTAGCTTTGCTTATCCATATTGCCGCGGACACAATGGATTGCCTACTGA
This sequence comes from Flagellimonas algicida, assembly GCF_049629585.1. Taxonomy (NCBI): domain Bacteria; kingdom Pseudomonadati; phylum Bacteroidota; class Flavobacteriia; order Flavobacteriales; family Flavobacteriaceae; genus Flagellimonas; species Flagellimonas algicida. The sequence continues at coordinate 1,449,184 of NZ_JBMYIX010000001.1, forward strand.
TCTGATGTAAGCCGTAAGGTAGACATCACAGGATAGTGATCGGACAGTTTTTCATTAAAGTTTTGGTGGGATAGTATCTCAAAATCCGAATCGGCCAAAATATAATCAATGCGAATGGGGAATCCCAAGAGGTTATAGGTTCTTCCAAACCCTTTTCCACTTTCCAGGAAAGAATCCTGCATATCCCCCTTCACAATCTTATAGACATTGGAGAACTGCGTATTATTTAAATCCCCACAAACAATGTTGGGGTATGGACTCTTTTCCATATGCTCCGCGAAAATCTTTGCCTGTTCCAATTGCTTGGCAAAGGTCCTTACCAAGCGTTTGTAATTTTTTTCGGATTCCTCCCCGTCCGAGAGCGTTTCGGCCCTTGGAACTATGCTAAAGGATTGTAGATGCAGATTGTATACCCTAACGGTATCGCTCATGTAAAGAATATCTGCATATATGATATTGTTTGCCGTTTCCGGTAAATCCAAGGACCCATTTCCCAATATGGGGTGCTTTGAAAATATGGCTTGAATCGATCTTGGCGTCTCATACGGTGTTTCACTCCGATATGGATATTGGTCCAGTTGCCGATACCGTATTCTACTATGTTCCTGAATGCAAAGGATATCCGGGTCGTTCTCCTTGATGAATGAAATAATTTGGTCACCAATATTGGGACCCTTCATCCACCCATATTTATTAAACCCCCGAACATTATAGGTCATCACCTTAAGACTAGAAGAGGAGTGCTCCTCCGGCTCATCGCCCATCTTATAAAACGGTCCAAAACCAAAATACCCTATCAATAATGCCATCAAAGGGACCCATAGTTTTCGTTTTCGCTTGACCGCCCAATACCCCAAAAACAAAATGTTCAGGATAAACAAAAAAGGGACAAATAAGCTCAGTGCTGAAAACAACGGCAGAATCTGAAATGAAAGGTAAGAGGACAAACAGGTAACGAGCAATAAAAAGGCAATCAATATATTGATTGCATAGATTACCCATTCCAGTATAGAGGTTGATTTTTTCATGCGCTACTCTTCCTTGCCCGCTTTAAACAAAAAATCCTTTTCCTCTTTGGAGAGGCTTTCATACCCCGACTTGCTTATTTTATCCAAAATGGAGTCAATTTTTTTCTGTCGGGCCATCTTATCATAGTCGCCGGAACGCTTCCCAGAAGTATCTTTCTTGTACACGGTTTTCATAGGCGCTTTTTTCTCCCTTGGCTTAAAAAGCTGGGCAACGGCTTCCCTGAACCTGGTGAAACCCACTCCAATATCCTTTCCGTTCAACAGTTGGCGGGCGTATACATACCCCAACAAGGCACCTCCCAAATGTGCCAACCTGCCCCCCACATTTCCTCCGTAGGGTATTTGGATTAAATCCACCAAAACAAAGAACACGCCCACATACCATAATTTGACATTGAAGAAAATCACGCGCACTTCTTGATTGGGTATATACGCACAGATAAAAATCAGAACGGCGGTCACCCCTGCCGAAGCCCCGATCAGTGCCGTATTGGTGTTCAACAAGGTTGGAAAGATATTATAGCTGAGGAGAAAAACAATCCCTCCAATAATAACGCCCAAGAAGTATACATTCAAGAAACGCTGATTGTCAAAAAGGTTCAAAAAAATCCTTCCTGTAAAGTAGAGCATGAGCATATTCCAAAAAATATGCCCCAGTCCTGCATGAAAAAAGGAATAGGTGATCAAGGACCACGGCTGTCCAAAAAACTCCAGAAAATCCTTGGGCAAATGAAACCATTGGGAAACCGAATAGCCCAACAAGGCCGTGGAAAGCCCATCCAAGATAAAGATCAGCACATTGATGGCAATGAGCTTTTCGGCAATGTTCAACCGAGCAAATTGATATTGTAATCCGCCGTTTGCCATAGCCTAGTCCCAACGATTATTGTTAAACTGGTTTCTTTTCCAGTACCACATCATGATGAACCCAATCAACGCACCACCAATATGGGCAAAATGCGCCACTCCCGTATTCACATTACTAATACCGAATATTAAATCCCCTGCAATCAATAAGGGTACAAAGTATTTGGCCTTGATAGGCACGGGAAGAAAAATCAACATTAGTTTTGCTTCGGAATACATAAAGGCAAAAGCTACCAAAATACCATAAATGGCCCCTGAAGCCCCAACGGCAGGAACATTGTATGCCGACAGAAAACTATCGATCGTGCTTTTGGAGGCCAGATTGTACCAATCAGGACTGTATTGCCCTGCGGATATGATATCCATGATCTGCGTTCTGGCCAAACCTGCACTTTCCAATGCATTCAGCCCTTCATTGAAGAAGTAATAATTTACCCCGGTATGCAAAGCTGCAGAGCCCAAGCCGGCCGAAAAATAAAAGAACAGGAACTTGTTTCGGCCCCAAACCCGCTCCAATGGAGTTCCAAAGGCCCATAGCGCATACATATTGAACACAATGTGCATAAGGTTGCCATGCATGAACATATGGGTGCCTACCTGCCACCATTCAAAATTGCCGTTCTTTGGAAACCAGAGGGACATCCATTGATACATTTGGTCCCCGTATAATTGTGTGGCAAAAAACATGATCACATTAATGATCAATAAGTGTTTTACTGCCTCGGTCATTCTACCCATCTAACTAAATTTTTTATCGATATCCCCTTCGGAGATAATGGTGTACGTCAGTTTTTGAAACGGACTCAAGGTCGGTTCCTTACAGGCAAACAAATTGTTCACCAAGGCCAACTGGGATTCTTGGTCCAAGAGTTCCCCTGTTTTCACGGCCAGGTTTTTGGAAAGCACCTTGGCCAAGACTTCGGCTTGGGAAACAGTGCCTTCATTAAATCCTTCTGCATAGTCCGCGATCAAACGATCCAATACCGTGCCAATCCCACTTTCTGGGACCATCAAGGGCACTCCTGTCAGTTTTACAGTCTCTTCCTCCAAACTTTCAAAGGCAAAACCAATGTTTGTCAGGCTATCCTTAATTTCCCTCAATATCCCCAATTCCTGTGGGTTGAAGGTAAGCTCCAACGGAAACAACAGCTGTTGGCTCACCCCTTCCTTTACCGTGATCTCTCCCAGGAACTTTTCAAAAAGAATCCGTTCGTGCGCCCGGTTCTGGTGAATGACCAGCATTCCGGATTTCACTGTACTCACCACAAATTTACGCCGTAGCTGGAACGTGGTGGCCATGTGTTCACCAACCCCATCATCATACAAGGTTCCCTGGGCATCACTATCCGATTCAATGGCCACGCTACTAAAATTATCCGTGTCCACATCTTGCTCCAGACCTTCATACAGATTTTCCCAACCCTTGGAACTGGCTCTCTGAAAGGAACCCCCACTTTTTCGTTCTCTCTCCTGAAAAGGATTAAATGTGGCATCCACCGTTACTTTGGGCAAAACCGCCCCTTTCTCCTTGTACGCATAAGGCGTGTCCAAGTTGGGATCATGGTCAAAATCCAATACCGGGGCCACATTGAATTGTCCCAAGCTATGCTTTATGGTTGACCGCAATATGGCATACAGTGTATTCTCATCATCAAACTTCACCTCTGTCTTGGTGGGATGGATGTTGATATCAATCGAAGACGGATCTACCTCCAAATAAATAAAATACCCGGGGTAGGTATCCGGTTTGATGAGTCCTTCAAAAGCCGCCACCACCGCGTGGTGCAAATACGGACTTTTGATGAATCTATCATTGGCAAAGAAAAACTGTTCCCCCCTACTCTTCTTGGCAAATTCCGGCTTACAGATAAAACCGGAAATCTTAACCACTTCGGTTTCCTCGCTAACCGGCACCAACCGGTTTTCCATGCGACTTCCAAAAATATGCGCTATACGTTGGCGCGGCTTTCCTTTGGGCAGATTGAAAATCTCTGAACCATTATTGTAAAAATGAAACTCGATATTGGGATGCACCAAAGCCACTCTGTGGAACTCATCCGTGATATGACGCAATTCCACCTGATTCGACTTTAAGAAATTGCGTCGGGCCGGAATATTGAAAAAGAGATTTTTTACCGATATGGAGGTGCCTTGGGGTGTGGCCACCACTTCTTGGGACACAATTTTGCTCCCTTCTATCTTTATATGGACACCTACCTCATTGGTTTCAGTCCGGGTCTGCATGTCTACATGGGCAATGGCCGCAATGGAAGCCAATGCCTCTCCCCGGAATCCTTTGGTATGCAAGTTAAATAGATCCTGTGCCGATGAAATCTTGGAAGTGGCATGCCGTTCAAAGGATAACCGGGCATCGGTTTCGCTCATCCCCATCCCATCATCCACCACTTGAATCAATGCTTTACCCCCATCTTTTACAATCAGTTTGACTGTAGTGGCCCCTGCATCAATGGCATTCTCCATAAGTTCCTTGACCACCGAGGCCGGACGTTGGACCACTTCCCCTGCTGCAATCTGGTTGGCAACATGGTCAGGTAAAAGTTTAATGATGTCCGTCATTAGGGATTTAGGAATATGGATAAATCAAAGTCGATCACAAAAAGGAACAACAACACCAAAATGGCCACAATAACGAGAAAACGAAGTTTCATGTTCTTATCACCTTCCATTTTTAGATCTTCCTTGGCCGAACCGATTTTGTTCAATAGCCCCCTCTGCGTATGCGCGGTACTTCGAAATTTATCTAGTTTGTGTTCTATTTTATACGGATTGCCCTCGCCCTTGTAGTAGCGCGGCGAGTAACTGAACGATTTATTCTTTTTAAGTTTAAAAGGATTTCGCATGGCATTTGTATCCGTGTAACCTCAAAGGTACTTAAAATAGAAAAAAAGGATCAGGGGATGCTCCCAAAAAATGTTAACAAGAAAACACAGTTGCAAATTCAAGTACAAGTTCAGGAACAAGGAAGTGTAAAATCAAGAACCAAGAGCAGATATGGTATTTTGTACTTGTACTTGAAACTTCACATTACCTTCCCAAAACAGCCATCTGAATGGCGGCAATGGCGGCTTCCATACCCTTGTTCCCATGTCGGCCACCACTACGGTCTTGGGCCTGTTGCAAGGTGTTGTCGGTCAATACGCAGAAAATCACGGGAACATCATAGGCTATGTTCAGGTCTTTGATGCCTTGGGCCGTGGCACTGCACACAAAGTCAAAATGACTGGTCTCGCCACGAATGACACTCCCAATGGCAATAACAGCATCTACCTGTTGGTCCGTGATCATTTTTTTGCACCCAAAGGTCAGCTCAAAGCTTCCGGGGACGTTCCAACGAACCACATTTTCAGGCAACGCTCCGCAGTCCACCAAAGCATCTTGAGCGCCTTGATAAAGAGCTTCTGTGATTTCATGGTTCCATTCAGAAACAACAATCCCAAACCGAAGTTGCTTCGCATTTGGGATTTTGGTCTTATCGTAAACGGATAGGTTTTTGTTCTCGGTGGCCATAGATTAGTTTTTGGCCAATCCGATAAGAGCGTCTATGCCTACCCCTTCCGAGGATTTCGGATAGTCTTCCTTGATGCGCTCAAAGTAACCAAGCGCTTTACTTTTCTGATCCAACTCAAGGGCCGCAACCCCTGCCTTGTACAAAAATCTTGGTGTGGTGAACTCATTGTCGCTGTGCGCAATGGCTTTCTCGTAAAAGTCCAAGGCGTCCTCGGTTTGGTTCAGTTGCGAAAATGCATCCCCAATACCTCCTTTGGCCATGGCTCCCAATACGGCATCATCTGAAGAAAAGTTCTCCAAATGCGCAATGGCCTCCTGATATTGCTGTAGGTTCAAATAGGTCATCCCAGCAGAATATTCCGCCAAGTTGGCCGCTTTGGTACCACTGTATTCCTCAATGATGTCCAAAAATCCATATTTCCCTTCGGCACCGTTCAATGCTTTGGTAAAGAGGGAATCCTTTTCGGTTTCACTGGCCAGGGCCTGATCAAAATATTGCTGTGGATAAAAAAGCTCATTGGCCGCAGTAGCCTCCTTTGGCTTTTGGATGAACTGGTGGTATCCCAAGTAGGCCAATACCCCCAATGCAATGGCACCAATAACCCCCAAAATATAGTTTTGGTTCTGTTGTACCCACGCCTCGGTCTTGGAAGCACTCTCGTCCAGCGTGTTGAACACCTCTGCCGTTGTACTGTCCTGTTCTTCAACTTGGGCTTCCTCTGCCTTGTTTTTGGGTTTAAAGCCTCTTCTCTTGTATGTTGCCATGCGTCATTTTATTGGTCGGGCAAAAATAAAGTTTTTATCCAAAATCAAAAGGCAATTTATTCGTTATTTTTGGAATCTTTAACCGGTCCGCAAAATCACAGAACCCTTTTGGTCCCATAAACGTTTATGTTTTTAAGACATTTATCCTTAGTGAATTACAAAAACTTCGATTCCAAGACCTTGGATTTCGACCCTGTGATCAATTGTCTTGTAGGCGATAATGGGGTGGGAAAGACCAATATATTGGATGCCATTTACCACCTCTGTTTCGGGAAAAGCTACTTTAATCCCGTAGCTACCCAGAACATCAAGCACGACACGGATTTTTTTGTGGTGGATGGGGAGTTTGAAAAGGAAGGCAGGACCGAAAAAATCATCTGTAGCTTTAAGAAAGGGACCAAAAAAGTCATCAAACGAAACGGAAAGGCCTATGAAAAGTTTTCGGAACACATTGGCTTTTTGCCCTTGGTGATCATATCGCCTTCGGACCGGGACCTAATCCTGGAAGGTAGCGACACCCGAAGGAAGTTCATGGATGGGGTGATTTCACAATCGGACAAGGCCTATCTACAGACCCTTATCAAATACAACAAGGTGTTGACACAGCGAAACTCCTTGCTGAAGTATTTTGTGGCCAACCACACCTTCGACCCTAACACCTTGGCCATCTACAATGAACAATTGCACAATTTAGGGACGGAGATTCATAAAAAAAGGGTTGACTTCATTGACTCACTTATCCCGATATTCCAAAAACAGTACGCCCATATTTCCGAAAAGGACGAACAGATTACCCTCTCCTATGAAAGTCAACTTTCCGAAGGAAATCTCTTGGACTTATTGGAAAAGAATGTTGATAAGGACCGTGCCTTGCAGTACACCAGTGTGGGCATCCATAAAGACGATTTGAATTTTACCATTGGCGGACATCCCATCAAAAAATTCGGAAGTCAAGGCCAGCAAAAGTCCTTTTTGATCGCCCTGAAATTGGCACAGTTCCATTTTATCAAGGAGCAGGCCAGCACCACGCCCATCCTTCTGTTGGATGATATTTTTGATAAGTTGGACGAAAACCGGGTCTCCCATATTGTGGGCCTTGTCAAGGATGATAATTTCGGACAGATCTTTATCAGCGACACCCATGCGGAGCGCACTGAAAATGTGGTCAAGAACATTCATCAGAGCTATAAAATCTTTACCTTGTAACATGGCACGGATTCTATTTTTTCTTTCGATTTTGATGGTATGGGGATGCCAGGAAAGCTCCATTCCAAAAGAAAACCTTCGATATCTCAACGGGTATTGGGAAATCGCCGAAGTGCAATTCCCTGACGGTTCCAAAAAGGAATATGGGGTAAATCCCACCATAGATTTTATCCAACTGGACAATGGAACAGGGTTTCGTAAAAAAATGCAGCCCCGTTTTAATGGCACCTACAAGACCTCCCATGATGTGGAACTGCTCACCGTAAGTGAGGTAGAAGCGATATTTATCCTACGCTATTCCAGTGAATTCAGCGATTGGGAAGAAACCTTGGTGCAGGTAGACTCCACCTCCTTTTCCGTAGTGAACCAAGAAGGCGTCACCTACTCCTACAAACGCTTTGAACCCATTAAAATTCCCAAGTAATGTCCAAAAGACACAACTCCCATCTGCCCTTGGGCGAAGCACTGAACGAGTTCATCAAGGAAAACAAGCTCCAAAAAGGCATGGACAAGGTAGATGCCCGTGAAGCTTGGACCAGATTAATGGGCAATGGGGTAAACAATTATACCACTGCGGTGGAACTCAAAAACGACACCTTGTTCGTCTCCCTATCCTCTTCCGTACTCCGGGAAGAACTGAGCCTGGGCAAAAGCAAAATCATTGCCATGATTAATGAGGAACTAGGGAAAGAGTTGGTAAAAAAGCTGGTGTTACGCTAAACAAAAAAACCACCGTTAACGGTGGCTTTTTTTGTGGCTTTCTACATAAAACTAGTACACTTCCCTTCCCGAGAAATGGAAAGCGCCCTCAATGGCCGCATTCTCATCGCTATCGGAACCATGTACGGCGTTCTCGCCAATGCTGGCTGCATATAACTTTCTAATGGTACCCTCGGCAGCTTCCGCTGGGTTGGTGGCCCCGATCAACGCACGGAAATCGTCCACAGCATTATCCTTTTCCAAAATGGCCGCTACAATAGGACCTCTGGTCATAAACTCCACCAATTCCCCAAAAAATGGGCGCTCCTTGTGGATGGCGTAGAACTCTCCGGCATCCCTTCGGCTCAATTGGGTGTATTTCATGGCCACAATCTTAAATCCTGCAGCCGTTATTTTTTCCAAGATCGCACCAATATGGCCGTTTTCAACCGCATCTGGCTTAATCATGGTAAATGTTCTATTTCCAGTCATTTTTTAAAATTTTGCGCAAACTTACGGTTTTTCAACCAACAGGCAAGGCTTAATAGGTTTGTTTTAGTTCCTGAAGCACAGCACCCTCCTCCCCCATGATCTTAAAATCCACTTCCTTGGTTTCAAGGTTGATGGCTATGGTGCCATAACTGGTTCGGGAAACAACATCACCCACCCGAAACGGATTGGGCTCCCCAGAAAAACTGGAATAGGAGTGTGTGAGTCCGCTACTGGTAAAGTCCACCAAAGGATAGGTCAAATTGGGTACACTTTTTCGGGAAAACTCTGAAATATGTCGGTCCCCGGACAAAATCATAACACCCTTTGCCTTGGAATCCACAATGAGTTTTTCCAACTTTTCCACCTCCTTGGGAAAATTCCCCCAAGTCTCGAACCCATGCTCTCCAGATAAAAACTGGATGCTGGACATGATTAGGTTAAAATCGGCATCGGAGTGGTTGAGCTCATCTTCCAACCATGCCCACTGCGCGGCACCCAAGACGGTGGCATCCATATCCAAATTGGGACTGTATCGCTTTTCGGAAACCGTATCCTTGACCAAGGCGCTTCGAAAATAACGGGTATCCAAAACCACGATTTTCACTTTGCCCTTGGATGTTTTGTAATCATGTGAAGCATACACCCCTTCCCTAGTCCTTCTGGGGCTGTTTTTAGGCACCTCCATAAAATCCAGGAACACCTGTTGGCTTTGGCTTTTTACCAAAAATTCTTCCCCACCGTCATTGACCCCAAAATCATGGTCGTCCCAAGTACCAATTATGGGCACCTTCGCTTTCAATTGGGCATACCCTTCAACACTGTCCTGCAGGGCATAGATGGCCCTGAGTTTTTCCATATTGTCCGTATCTGCGTAGACAATATCGCCTCCCCACACCCAAACATCGGGGTTCTCGTTTAAAATATCGTCCCAAAACGGATTGGGCTCCTGGGGCATGTTGCAGGAACCAAAGGCCACCAAAAAGGTGGAGCTTGGCGTGTCCTGCTTTTGTTTGCATCCCGAGAGGAAAATCAATAGGCTCAAGTAAATGGAAATATACTTCATGGGCTCGGCTTACTTTTAAACAAAAATAAGATATAGCGAGTTACCTCTGTATTATATTATTGTATCTTTGGCCGCATGAATTTAGCGGACATCTCAACAGTTAAGTCTATACTTTCCCAACCTCAAAAAATCGTTATCATTCCCCATAAAAACCCAGATGGCGATGCCATGGGCGCCTGTTTGGGGCTCTATGGTTTTTTAAAGGGAATGGGACAGAATGCCCGTGTGGTCGCGCCAAACGACTACCCCAAATTCCTAAAATGGATGCCGGGACATGACACCGTCGTGAACTTTGAATGGGACAATGGTGAGGCCCAAAGACTGCTGGATGAGGCCACGGTCATTTTCACCTTGGACTTCAATGACTTTTCACGTACCGGGCAAATGGCATCGGTTTTGGAGGGCAAGGAAGCCGATTTCATTATGATCGACCATCACCAACAGCCCAGTGACTATGCCAAGGTCACCTACTCCGATGTAAGCATGAGCTCCACCTGCGAGATGATTTATAATTTCATTGCCTTTTTAGGTCAAACAGATAGCATTACGGCAGATATTGCCTCGAACTTGTATACGGGGATCATGACCGACACCGGCTCTTTTAAATACCGATCCACCTCCAGCAAGACCCATAGGGTCGTAGCCGATCTTATTGAGCGTGGCGCGGACAACATGGAGATCCATAGACAGGTTTTTGATACCAATTCACCTTCCCGCCTACATCTGCTGGGCGTGGCCCTGAGCAATATGGTCATTCTTCCGGAATATAGAACGGCCTACATTACCCTTACCCAAGAGGAGTTGGATGCCAACGATTTTAAAAAGGGTGATACCGAAGGTTTTGTGAACTACGGACTTACGCTGGAAGGGATTATTTTTGCGCTCATCTTTATTGAGAACAAGGACGAGGGCATCATAAAGATTTCCCTGCGATCCGTAGGGGATTTTTCGGTGAACGAGTTTGCCCGAAAACATTTTAATGGTGGTGGACACGACAATGCGGCCGGGGGCAGAAGTGATCTGTCCATGGACGAGACCTTGGAACAGTTCAATGAAATCCTAAAAACCTATAAAAGCACATTGAATCCATGAGAATAGCTTTTATTCTAATCACCACGTTCCTATTTGTGGCTTGCGGAGGCCCAGAACCCCGAAGGCCTGTGGAAGTAAAATCCGGTAGCTTTTTTAAGGAAAGCGTGGAGCGCAACAAGGCCTTGATCGCCGAAGAGGAAAAACTCATCCAGCAAATCATCGCCAAGGACAGCCTCCATGACTATCTGGCCAGCCCCAATGGGTTCTGGTACTATTTTGAAACCCAAAACGATACGGCCACCTACCTTCCCAAAACCAATGACCAGGTGTTGTTTTCCTATAATCTGATGACCTTGGACAACGATACCATCTATACGGCGGAAAGCATAGGTCCAACTTCTTATGTTGTGGACAAGGAGCAATTGTTCCCTGGACTTCAAAATGCGGTAAAACTCCTCAAGATAAGTGAAAAAGCCACTTTTATTTTTCCATCTTTGCAGGCTTATGGCTACCAAGGGGACAATAATGCCATAGCCCCAAGGACGCCTGTAAAATCATCCGTGGAATTGCATACGATCATTATACACAAAGACAGTCTAAATTAAATTCACACATACCATGAAACATACCTTAGTATTCATCGCTTTGTTTTCCCTCGCTTTTGTTGGGTGTAAATCCAGCAAATTTGCTGATTTGGGGGATGGCATCTTTGCGGACATCCAAACCAGCCAAGGCGATATCATTGTAAAACTGGAATACCAAAAGACCCCGGTCACCGTGGCCAATTTTGTATCCTTGGCCGAAGGCAACAGTCCTTTTGTTTCGGATAGCTTGAAAGAGAAGAAATACTTTGATGGACTTATATTCCATCGTGTCATCAAGGATTTTATGATCCAAGGGGGCGACCCATCCGGTACAGGACGCGGAAACCCGGGTTATAAATTCAAGGATGAGTTCAACGATTCCCTTAGACACTCCAAAAAAGGAATGCTTTCCATGGCCAATTCCGGTCCCAAAACCAACGGAAGTCAATTTTTCATCACACACAAGGCCACACCATGGCTCAATGACAAGCACACCGTCTTTGGCGAAGTGGTGAGCGGTATGGAAGTGGTGGATTCCATCGCCAATGTAAAAACCGACCCTAGGGACAAACCCATGGTTCCTGTGATCATGAAAAAGGTGGAAATTGTCCGCAAAGGAAAAGAAGCCAAAAATTTCGATGCCGTCAAGATCATGGGCGACTATTTTGAGGAAGAGAAAGTTGCAGAGGCTACCTTTCAAAAGATGAAAGAAGATCTGATTGCCGAATTTGCCCAACAAAAAGAAGCAGGAGAGGAAACCCCTACCGGTCTTATCATCTATACCGTAACCGAAGGAGAGGGGGAACAACCCAAAGAAGGGCAACAGGTGATGGTGAACTATGCAGGATACTTGGCCAATGGAGACCTGTTCGACACCAACATCCAAGAGGTAGCGGAAAAATTCAATCAATTGAACCTAGGCAGAAGGGACCACGGCGGATATGCCCCGGTTTCCATGCAATACAGCCCTGAAGCCAGATTGTTCCCAGGTTTCCGGGAAGGACTTCTTACCATGAAAGTGGGGGACAAAGTTCGCATCTTTATGCCTCCCCACTTGGGTCTTGGCCCTCAAGGTGGCGGTCCCATTCCTCCGAACTCCGATCTTATATTTGATGTGGAGATCACCTCAATCTCGCAATAGACCGCCCATTAAAAACATAAAAAGCCGTACTTTTCCGTGCGGCTTTTTTTATGCGTTCAATCAATCATAGATGAAAGACAAAGTTAAAACCATCATAGCCATAGCGCTTCCTGTGCAAATTGTATTGGTAAAATGGATGGCAGCCTACCCTGACTTTGTTGAGACGTATTACAGTAATGGACTGTATCCACCTATCTCCCAATTCTCAAGATTACTTTTGGGGTGGATTCCGTTTTCAGTGGGAGACCTGTTCTATTTGGCCCTGGGAATTCTTGCCATTCGGTATTTGTATAAATATTGGAAATCCATCAAAGCCAAACCATTGTACTTTCTCAAAGATGTGGCCGTGGCACTTTCCATTACCTATTTTGCCTTTCATTTTCTTTGGGGAATGAACTATTATCGACAACCGATCACTTGGAAATTGGGTATGGAACGGGAGTACACCCTCAAAGAACTTACGCAGTTCACCCAATACCTTGCTAAAAAAGCCAATGCATATCAACAGCAAATCACCGGGGACAGTATTGAACCGGTACAGATTCCCTATTCCCGAAAAGGGATTTTCAAAAAGACCGAGGAGGGATATGCGAAGTTGAAGAACCAATACCCCAATTTGGAATACAAAAACCCAAGCCTAAAATCCTCAATTTTTAGCGTCGCACTCACCTATATGGGGTATGGAGGGTATTTAAACCCTTTTACCAATGAGGCGCAAGTGAATGGCATTACCCCTTTGTTCCGCTTGCCTACCGTAAGCGGACACGAAGTGGGTCACCAGTTGGGGTATTCCGCGGAAGATGCCACCAACTTTATCGGGTATTTGGTCACGGTACAGAATGACGACCCCTATTTTAAATATGCGGCTTACCACAACGCCTTGGGATATTGCCTATCCGACCTGTCCAGAAAAGATGAACAAACTTCCAAGCAGATCATTGCCACATTGCATCCCGGGGTGAAAAAGAATTTTCAGGAACTCAGGGATTTCTGGGAACAATACCAAAATCCGTTGGAACCCGTTTTCAAGTCCATCTTCAATACTTTTTTAAAAATCAACAATCAGAAAGAAGGCATCCATAGCTATAATTCCGTGGTGGGGCTTATGATCAATTTCCACTTCAAAAAAGAGACTTTGCCTTAGGGTTGTGCAATACCTCCACTTCCTTTACCTTTAAACCGACTAATTCAATTGACATAAATATGAAAATGAAACTCTTGGCACTGACCTTTTTGTTAGGTGGTGCTTTTTTAATGGCACAAGATTATTTTCCAAAAAATGATGGTGTCAAAGCAAAGAACAACAACTACATGGCATTCACCAATGCCAAAATTTATGTAAGTCCAACACAGATTATCCAAAACGGAACCCTGCTCATCCAAGATGGCAAAGTGGTGCAAGTGGGCAAATCCGTAACCATTCCCAAAAATGCCATTGTTGAAGATCTTCAGGGAAAATTCATTTATCCCTCTTTCATCGACGTATTCTCGGATTATGGTATGGCCAAGCCCGAAAATGCGGATGGTAGTGGCAGGTCATCACAATACAATCCAAACCGCGATGGGTTTTATTGGAACGACCACATTATGCCTGAAAACAGCGCCATTGGTAGTTTCACCTATGACAAGAAAAAGGCGGAAGAACTCCGTAAGGCAGGTTTTGGTGTGGTCAATTCACACATTCAAGATGGAATAGCCCGCGGTACAGGTGTTCTGGTCGCTCTGAACGATTCGGGCAGCGAGGCACAAAGAATCCTCTCCGATAAATCGGCCCAGTATTTTTCGTTTGAGAAAAGCATTACCTCAAGGCAATCCTACCCTACTTCCATCATGGGGGCCACCGCTTTGATGCGTCAGTTATATTATGATTTGGATTGGTACAACAAAGGAAATATTAAAACCACGGACCGTTCCTTGGAAGCCTTGGAGGAGAACAAAAGCCTAAATCAAATCTTTGCTGCCGGGGGCAACGGTAATATCCTTCGGGCCGATAAGATTGGGGATTTGTTTGGAATCCAGTATACCATTTTGGCAGGAGGCGATGAATATGAGCGCATAGCGGATGTCAAGGCCACCAATGCCCGATTGATTGTTCCCCTAAATTTCCCCGATGCCTATGATGTTTCCAACCCCTACGAGGCCCAATACGTAGCCTTGAAAGATATGCGCCATTGGAACTTGGCCCCCTCCAACCCAAAGGTTTTGGAGGACAATGGGGTCCAATTTTCATTTACCCTGCATGAGTTGAAGTCACCATCGGACCTTAAATCCAAGTTGATGAAGGCCATCACCTACGGCCTTTCAAAAACCAAGGCTTTGGAAGCGTTGACCACGGTACCGGCGTCCATTTTGGGAAAATCGGCGGAAATAGGTTCCCTTCAACTTGGGAGTCAAGCCAACTTTTTGATTACTTCAGGAGACATTTTTGATGAAGCGACCTCACTCTACGAAAACTGGGTCCAAGGGAACAAGAACATTATCCAGTCCAAAGACCAGAAAGACGTACGTGGCGAATATACCCTTACCACCAATGGACAGAACTATACCGTTTCCATAACCGGGGACGCGAACAAACCCAAAGTAGAACTTAAAAAAGGAACTGAAAAAGTCTCTTCCAAATTGGAATACACCACAGATTGGTTGAACGTCTCTTTTTCCGAAAACGGGACGGAATCCTATCGTTTTTCAGGCAAAATTGTATCAGGTTCCGATGACATTTCAGGAAAAATGGTTCTTCCCAACGGAACTGAAACCACGGCCACTCTTACCAAGACAGGTCCATTCAAGGAGACTACCAAGACTTCGGACGACAAAAAACCACAGCTTATGGCGGTCACCTACCCCAATGTAAGCTACGGGTACAAAGCAAAACCCCAACAGGAAAGCATCCTCTTCAAGAATGCCACCGTTTGGACGGGGAATAGCATTTTGGAAAACACCGACGTACTGGTAAAAAATGGTAAGATTGCCAAGGTGGGCAAAGATTTGCGTGCCGGAGGTGCCACCACCGTGGATGCCACCGGAAAACACCTTACAGCCGGAATCATTGATGAACATTCGCACATAGCGGCCTTGTCCATCAATGAAGCGGGGCACAACTCCTCAGCCGAAGTAAGGATGAAGGATGCCATAGATCCAAAAGACATGGACATCTACAGAAACTTGGCCGGTGGGGTCACTACCATTCAATTGTTGCACGGTTCTGCCAACCCGATTGGAGGGCGTTCCGCCATTCTTCGTTTGAAATGGGGTGAAAATGCCGATGGGCTGGTATTCCCTGGTTCTCCCAAGTTCATAAAATTTGCTTTGGGTGAGAACGTAAAACAATCCAACTGGGGCAGTTACTCCCGTTTTCCACAAACACGGATGGGTGTGGAACAGGTCTATACGGATTACTTCCAACGTGCCAAGGAATACGATGCCAAGAAAAAAAGCGGACAACCCGTTCGACATGATGAGGAAATGGAGGTACTTGCCGAAATTCTGAATAGCGAGCGCTTTATCAGTTGTCATTCTTATGTACAGAGCGAGATCAATATGATGATGAAGGTTGCGGAAAAATTCGGTTTCCGAATGAATACCTTCACCCACATTTTGGAAGGGTACAAAGTGGCCGATAAAATGGCCGAGCACGGTGTGGGAGGTTCCACTTTCAGTGATTGGTGGGCCTATAAGTTTGAAGTGAACGATGCCATTCCCTACAATGCCGCCATCATGGCCAGCCAAGGGGTTACCGTGGCCATCAACAGTGATGATGCCGAAATGTCCCGAAGATTAAACCAAGAAGCCGGAAAAACGGTAAAATACGGAGGCATGTCCGAACTTGAGGCTTGGAAGACCGTAACCTTGAACCCAGCAAAACTGTTGCATTTGGATGATAGGGTCGGAAGTGTTGAAGAAGGCAAGGACGCCGATTTGGTGCTTTGGAGCGACCACCCCCTATCCGTTTATGCCAAAGCTGAGAAAACCTTAATCGAAGGTGCCGTGTATTTCGACCTGGAGAAGGACAAGGCCATACGTCAATCCGTACAACAGGAAAGAAACCAGCTCATCAATATGATGCTGAACGAAAAGGAAAAAGGGGGAAAAACACAGACCCCGGTCCAGAACAAGAAAGAACGATTTGAATGTGAAACCCTTTAATACGCAAATCATGAAGAAAATAATAACCATCATATGTCTCGTTTTTGGGGTTTTACTACAAGCACAACAAACCCCTGCTGCCCCACAGACCGAACAAGTTGCCATTTTTGGTGCAACGGCCCATATTGGCGATGGGGAAGTGATAGAGAATTGTACCATCATTTTTAATGATGGAAAGATAACGGCCATTGGGGCCGACCTTATGGCACCGACCATCGGCACCATGATCAATGCCCAAGGAAAGCATGTATATCCCGGTTTTATTGCCCCGTCCAAATCTTTGGGACTTGTGGAAGTGGATGCAGTACGTGCCAGTAATGACCAAGATGAACTTGGGGAAATGATTCCAAACATACGCAGTATTGTTGCGTACAATGCAGAATCCAAGGTAGTGGAAAGCATGCGGCCCAACGGGATACTTTTGGCTCAGGTAACCCCTAAAGGCGGTAGAATCTCCGGGACCTCCACCATTGTACAGTTCGATGCCTGGAACTGGGAAGATGCCGCGGTAAAATGGGATGACGGCATCCATTTGAACTGGCCCTCCTTGTTCAGAAAAGGAAGCTCCTGGCTGGGAGAACCCAATGCCTTTCTTCCCAATAAAAACTATCAGGAACAGGTTGATGAGGTGTTGACCTTCGTACAAAATGCCAAAGCGTATGGAGCGGGAATATCCCAAGAACTCAATCTCCCCTTTGCGGCCATGCAAGGTCTTTTTAACGGCTCCCAACGCTTGTTCATCCACGCCAATGGAGAAAAGGAAATCATGGACGCCGTGACCAGCGCCCAAAAAGCGGGCATACCGCATATGGTTGTGGTAGGAGGGTACCGGGCCCATAAGATTACCGACTTTTTAAAGCAACATAACATTCCGGTATTGGTCAGTGAGCCTCATGCCCTACCCCAATTTGATGATGATGATTACGACTTTCCATACAAGTTGCCAAAACTATTGGTGGAGGCTGGTCTCTTGGTAGGTCTACAGAACGAATCCATGTCCAACTTCCAGACCCGAAACCTACCCTTTTACGCCGGACATGTTGCCGGACAGGGCCTGGATAAAGAAAAAGCACTTCAGCTGATAACTGGAAATACTGCAAAGATTTTAGGAATCGATGGCGATTATGGCACCCTGGAAGTAGGTAAGAGCGCTACCCTATTCATCTCCGAAGGAGATGCTTTGGATATGCGCACCAATCAGCTTACCAAAGCCTTTATTGATGGCAGGGACATTTCACTGGAAACCCACCAAACCGAACTTTGGAAACGGTATATGGGCAAGTACGAAAGCGAAGGAAAATAAAAAAAGAGCGGCGTTCAAATGAACGCCGCTCTTTTTTAACAAATCTCCAATAGTTATCAGTTCTTTTTGGCAACCACAGATATAGCCCCTTCAGGTTTGGCATAAAATTCTTTGGGTTTAGGTGTGGTGCCCAAGGCCACATCAGTGAAAACCACGGTGCTTTTGGGGTCAAGAATAGTATTCCCTTCATAATTGTACCATGTAATGGATTTAGGCAGTACCAATCCATTTACGGTCTGCCAATCATCATAGCGAATCCATTTTACATTATCCGATTTTTCTCCAGTACGATAGGTGACCGTATACCCCAACCATGCCATTTGATAGGTATCCGGATCAAAATGGATATAGTATTCGTCTTTGGACGAAACTCCTACCCCAGATTCATACGCAATCCGTACACCCGGATATTCTTTTCCCTCGAACGCCAACGCATCGGCCTCGTTATACACAATACCGTCATCGGCCAGCACAAAGGGCATGGCATAGAAATAGAACATCAGGTTATGGTAGAACGCCGCATCCCCCTTGTAGGTCGATTCAGGGTCCAACAACCATATTTCGGTACCATCAAACCCCATGGAGACCCCTTTGGAATCCACCCGGTCCCTTCTGGACCAAAGATCCACCGTATGGGTTTCTGGGTTATCAGAATGAGGGATACCAAAGGACAAGGTTCGTTGTTGCTTCCACAGTTCCAATCCACCATGGGCATCAAAAACCTGCATCATGGCATTGGGATAATTGGAGGTGTCTTCGGTAAGCTTTTCCGGAACAGAACCTTGGGCAGCTTCTTGTTTGTCATTGGGCTTGCATGCCCCTAGAATCAGAACAAGGGCAAGGATGGTTATTTTTTTCATGGTCAATAAATTTCACGATTGGTCGAAAACCCCTTTCATTAATTACAGGAATCTCTATTTTTGGACTGTGATGGAAGCCAAATTGATCAGCAGTCTCCAAAATCCTTTGGTAAAAAGAACACTGCTCCTTAAAGAAAAAGCCAGGGAACGGAAGAAAACCGGCCGTTTTGTTGTGGAAGGCAGGCGCGAGATGGAACTGGCCCAAAAAGGAGGCTATGTTTTGGAAGTGGTATTTTTTTGCACTGAAGTCCTTGCTGATACGAATATCGATGCCTTTTTAGGGAACCCTCAAACCGAATTGGTCCAACTTACCCAACAGGTTTATGAAAAACTGGCCTATCGGGAAACCACGGAAGGTATTCTGGCCATTGCGAAAAGTAAGTCCCATGCCTTGGATGGGATTCAATTCAAGAGCAAATCCCCCTTGATTCTTGTGGCCGAAGCCCCCGAAAAACCGGGCAACGTGGGAGCCTTGTTGCGAACCGCGGATGCAGCTGCCTTGGATGCTGTGCTAATCGCCAATCCAAAATCCGACCTGTATAACCCCAATATTATCCGTTCCAGTGTGGGCTGTGTCTTTACCAATACGATCGGAATGGGTACCACCGAAGAAATCATTGATTTCCTTAAAACAAATAACGTAACCATCCATTGCGCGGCCTTATCGGCCTCCAAAAACTATGTGGAATGCGACTTTAAACCCGCTACGGCCATTGTTGTGGGCACCGAGGCTACAGGTCTAACAAAAGATTGGCTGCAAAACTCCGACCAAAATGTGATCATTCCCATGCAGGGTGAAATAGACTCCATGAATGTTTCCGTATCGGCGGCAATACTTATATTTGAAGCCAAGCGGCAACGTGGATTTTAAGCTATGGAGAAAAATCTACTCTTTTATGTGATCCTTGCGATTTTGGCCATCCAGTATTTGGTGCATTTGCTACTGGAATATTTGAACGCCAAACGATTCAAATCCAAAGTACCCCCAGAGCTTTCCGATGTTTTTGACGAAGCGGAATATCAAAAATCCCAAGAATACAAAAAGGCCAATTACCGTTTTGGGTTGCTTTCCGATGGATTTTCCCTTGTCATCACCTTGGGCTTTTTATGGTTTGGGGGATTTGAATGGGTAGACCAACTGACACGCTCCTTCACAGAGAACCCCATTCCCATGGCATTGCTATTTTTTGGGTTCATCATGTTGGGAAGCGCAATCATAGGGCTGCCATTCTCATACTACAAAACCTTTGTGATCGAAGAAACCTACGGTTTTAACAAGACCACAAAAAAACTGTTCTTTTTGGACAAGCTCAAAGGAGCTATCCTTACCATTCTTTTTGGCGGTGGAATACTTTCATTGTTCATGCTCTTTTACCAATGGACCGGTCCAAATTTTTGGCTCTATGCATGGTTGCTCATTGGAACGGTCATTCTTTTCATCAACCTGTTCTACAGCCGACTGATCGTACCCTTGTTCAACAAACAGACTCCTCTGGATGATGGTAGCCTAAAGAACGCCATTGAAAATTATGCCCAAAAAGTGGGATTCGAACTCAAGAATATCTTTGTGATCGATGGGTCCAAACGATCTACCAAGGCCAACGCCTATTTTTCTGGATTGGGCAAGGAAAAACGCATTACACTTTTTGACACATTGATCAATGACCTCGATGAGGAGGAAATCGTGGCCGTATTGGCCCATGAAGTAGGTCACTACAAAAGAAAGCATATCATATTCAACCTTTTGGCCTCCTTGGGTACCATGGGCCTTACCCTATACATCCTGTCGGTATTCATCAACCATCCAGAGATTTCAAGGGCCATTGGGGTTTCCATTCCGAGTTTTCATGCAGGGCTTATTGGGTTTGCTTTATTGTACAGCCCCATTTCGGAAATCACGGGACTTGCCATGAACTATTTGTCACGAAAATTTGAGTTCCAAGCGGACGACTATGCCAAAACGACCTTTGCGGCCACTCCGCTGGTCACCTCGTTAAAAAAGCTTTCCAAGAACAGTTTGAGCAATCTCACCCCGCATCCCGCATATGTTTTTGTGCACTATTCCCATCCCCCATTGGTTGAGCGCATCAGGAACTTAAAGGCATAGTTTTTGTTGTTTAGCTGTAAAGATTGTGCTAACTTTAATATACTATGACGGAGGCAGCCATTGAAAAAGAAAACAAAGAGATTGCCAAGCAGTATAAAGAATTGCTTCGCATTAGCTATCAGACCTTGTCCGATGAGGACAAAAAACTGATACGCTCCGCCTTTGATGTGGCCGTGGATGCCCATAAGGAACAACGTAGAAAATCTGGCGAGGCCTATATTTTCCACCCCATAGCGGTGGCCAAGATTGTGGCCTCCAAAATTGGTCTGGATGCCGTTTCCATTGCTTCTGCCCTACTCCATGATGTGGTTGAGGACACTCCCTACACCTTGGCCGATATTGAGCGCATGTTCGGCGAAACCGTGGCCCGTATTGTGGACGGACTTACCAAGATAGCCCACCTCAAAAAGGATATGGACATCAGTCAGCAAGCAGAGAATTTCCGAAAAATGCTGTTGACCCTGCATGACGATGTCCGGGTAATCATCATCAAAATTGCCGATCGCTACCACAACATGCTCACCATGGATTCCATGCCCGAGCACAAGCAGGTAAAAATCGCTTCGGAAACCTTATACATTTACGCTCCGTTGGCCCACAGGATCGGTCTGTACAACATCAAGACCCACTTGGAGGACCTAGCCCTAAAATATACGGAACCCGAAGTCTACAAGGACATTCAGGCAAAAATCGTGGACTCTGAGGAGGACCAAATGGCCTATATCGAGGATTTCTCCAATGTAATCCGAAATTCATTGGACAAGGAAGGTCTCAATTATTACATCAAAGGGCGGATGAAATCCATTTTTTCCATCCGGAGAAAGATGAAGGCCCAAAATGTCTCCTTTGACGAGGTGTATGACAAGTTTGCCATACGGATCATCTATAAATCCGATCGCAAGAATGAAAAATTTCTGGCCTGGAAAATCTATTCCATAGTCACGGATCACTTTACCCCCAACCCTGTTCGACTCAGGGACTGGATCACCTCCCCAAAATCAACGGGATATGAGGCATTGCACATCACCGTCATGGGTCCAAAAGGCAGATGGGTAGAGGTACAGATACGCAGTGAGCGGATGCACGAAATAGCCGAAAAAGGCTATGCCGCACACTTTAAATACAAACACGGGGACCAAAAGGAACAAGGTATTGAAGGATGGCTCAACCGTTTGCAGGAAGCCTTGGAAAGTGCCAATGGCAATGCCGTGGACTTTGTGGAAGAGTTTAAACTCAACCTATATTCCAAGGAAATTTTTGTCTTTACCCCCAAAGGAGATCTAAAATCCATGCCTAAAGGGGCCACTGCCTTGGACTTTGCCTTCCATATCCATACTGAAATTGGTATGAAAACCCGTGGGGCCCGAGTAAATGGAAAGCTGGTACCCCTAGGCACCCAACTCAAGAGTGGCGATCAAGTGGAGATCATCACCTCGGAAAGTGCCAAACCCTCACAGACTTGGTTGGACTACACCCAAACGGCAAGGGCTCGTTCCAAGATCAAATCCTCATTAAGTGAAGAAAAGAAAGCTGTTGCTGCCGAGGGAAAGGAAATCCTGCGCAGAAAGTTAAAGTCACAAAAAATAACCTTGAATGAGGATGCCATCAACAAGTTGGTCACCTATTTTAAGTTAAAGACCAGTCTGGACCTTTTCTACCGAGTGGGCATCGGAGTCATAGACAATGATAAATTGAAGGATTTTGCCTCATCCTATCATAACGCCTTCCTGAATTTCTTCAAAAATAAAATCCGAAGGAGTCCTGCCCCAAAGGATGTTGACAAGGATGAAATCACCACCAAATATGACATGCTCGTATTTGGAAAGGAAGAGGAAAAGCTGAACTACAAACTGTCCCAATGCTGCAATCCCATTCCGGGTGACGATGTTTTTGGTTTTGTAAGCGTAAACGATGGCATCAAGGTGCATAAGAAAAATTGTCCCAACGCCATTTCATTACAATCCAACTACGCTTACCGGATCATGACCGCCAAGTGGATAGATTCCACGCAAGAAGAGTTTTCGGTGGATATTAAATTGGCCGGTATAGATAACTTAGGATTGGTAAACGATATTACCCGGATCATTTCGGACAATATGCATGTGAACATGCGCAACCTTAACTTTAATGCAGATGGAGGCACGTTTACCGGAAAGATCACCTTGGTGGTAAAAAACAACAACATCCTGAAAAAGTTAATGGACAATCTAAAGCGGGTCGAGGGAATAGATAAAGTGACCAGAATTTAATTTTTAGCTGTACCTTTGTGCATTAGCATAGGTAGAGAAAGCCATGGGGAACAACAAAAATCAGGAAATCGTAAAAAATGTGTTCACTGCCTTCCTTGAGGAAAAAGGACACCGCAAAACACCGGAACGCTACGCTATCCTACAGGAAATCTATGAGAGTGATGACCACTTTGACGTGGAGTCCCTCTATATTAAGATGAAAACCAAAAACTACCGGGTAAGCCGGGCCACACTCTACAATACCATAGAATTGCTGATGGAATGCAAACTGGTACGCAAGCACCAGTTTGGAAAAAGTCAGGCGCAATACGAGAAATCCTATTTTGATCGCCAGCACGACCATGTGATCTTGACCGATACCGGTGAGGTGGTTGAATTCTGCGACCCTCGCATTCAATCCATCAAGAAAACCATTGAAGAGGTTTTTGATATCAAGATCAGCAATCACTCATTATATTTCTACGGCACCCGAAACAAAGAAAAGAACCTAACTGAATAACCGACACATTTCATGGTAGATTTATTGCTTGGACTCCAATGGGGAGACGAAGGAAAAGGAAAAATTGTTGATGTACTGACCAAGGAATACGATATCATAGCCCGTTTTCAAGGTGGTCCAAACGCTGGCCACACCTTGGAGTTCGATGGCATTAAACACGTATTGCATACCATCCCTTCCGGGATTTTTCACAAAAATGCCATCAATGTTGTGGGCAACGGAGTGGTCATAGACCCCGTGATATTTAAAAAGGAACTGGAGAATCTGGATCAATTCAACATTGATATTGTATCCAAGCTATTGATATCCAGAAAAGCACACCTAATCCTGCCTACCCACCGTTTATTGGATGCCGCTTCCGAAGCCTCCAAGGGAAAGGCCAAAATAGGGTCTACCTTAAAGGGTATTGGCCCTACGTATATGGACAAGACCGGACGCAATGGAATGCGCGTGGGTGATTTGGAGTTTGAGGATTGGAAAACCAAATACCGTGCCTTGGCTGACAAACATGAGGCCATGATCAACTTCTACAACGTGGAAATAGAGTACAATTTGGCTGAATTGGAAGCCGAATTCTGTGAAGGTGTGGAAAGGTTGAAAACGTTGACTTTCATAGATAGCGAGGAATATATCTTCAAGGCCCAGGCCGAAGGCAAAAAAATATTGGCGGAAGGTGCCCAAGGGTCTCTTTTGGACATTGATTTTGGCACCTACCCCTATGTAACCTCATCCAATACCACGGCAGCAGGAGCCTGTACAGGTTTAGGCGTGGCCCCAAATAAAATTGATAGGGTACTGGGTATTTTCAAGGCCTATACCACACGTGTGGGCAGTGGACCTTTCCCAACAGAGCTTTTTGATGCCGATGGCGAGACCATGGGTCGAGTGGGCAATGAATTTGGCGCCACCACAGGAAGACCAAGACGTTGTGGTTGGCTGGATTTGGTGGCATTGAAATACGCCGTTCAAATCAATGGGGTAACCGAATTGATGATGATGAAGGCCGATGTACTCAGTGGCTTTGAAACCATCAAGGTTTGTACCGCTTACGATTACAATGGTGAAAAAATCAATCATTTGCCCTACAACATTGAGGAGAAGAACGTGACCCCCATTTATGAGGAACTAAAAGGTTGGGCCAAAGATCTGACCCAAATGACCAAAGCGGAAGAACTCCCTTCTTCCCTAAATGACTATATCTCATTTTTGGAAGAACACCTAGGTGTTCCTATAAAGATTGTTTCCGTAGGTCCGGACAGACTTCAGACCATACTGCGTTGAACTAAACTGCAAGTCCCAAGGTATCCAACGGGCTTGTAATATGCTGTAGTGAGCTGTTGGTGACGTGTGCACTATGGCCCAGTAATTTCTGTATTATTCCAATATCTGTCCCAGCATCCAAAAGATGTGAGGCATAAGCATGCCTAAGGCTGTGCATGGTAATATGCTTTTTAATTTTTGCCGTGGAGCGGGCGGTTTTCAACTATTTTTCCCAGACTGGATTCAGATTATACCTTTCTATGGGCACCATAGAAGAAATGATTTTGGGAACAATAGCTCCGGTCATACTCTCGCCAATGGACCAATAACTTTTTGGTGGAGGCCCCATAATTTCTTTGCTCTATAAACTCCACTATTTTGGAAAGGATTCTAGGCACATTAAATCTTTCGATTGGAGTCTGTGCCGAAAATTCTTGAAGCTTGACCAGATGTGCGGCATAGGATTTAACGGTACTGGGACTGTAATGATTTAGTGCTAAAAAAACTGAAAACTTAGCAATTGTATCTTTATCTGCCATTTTGGTGGTTATATTAAATTTTTTAACCAACTTAAGCACAACCTTTTAAGGGTTTATAATTGACAGTCAGCCTATTTTAGTTGACGTATCTTTATACAACCGTTAGGCACAAGCTGAACAAACGAATGGGCAAAGAAAAACCAAGACTTGCAAGATTGACAGCAATCCTGACCCAATTACAATCAAAACGGATTGTAACTGCAAGGGACATTGCCAAAAAGCATAGCGTAAGCATCAGAACTGTTTATCGTGATATTCGTACTTTGGAACAATCGGGAATTCCGATAGTCACGGAAGAAGGTAAGGGCTATTCTTTGATGGATGGATACAAACTTCCTCCGGTATTATTTACAGAGGAAGAAGCCAATGCCCTAATAACAGCAGAGCAAATTGTTGGAAACAATCCTGACGAATCCTTGATACAATCGTTCGATGCGGCTCTCGAAAAAATAAGAGCAGTTCTAAGGTATTCCCAAAAAGAAAAGACTGAATTGCTTACGGAAAGACTACAAATAAGGAGTTACAGCAAATCTGAAAGAACAAGCCAGTATCTTATAAGACTCCAAAAGGCAATAACAGAATATCAACTTATTGAATTAAGGTATTTATCGGAAAAAGGTGAGCAAACCAACCGAAGGGTAGAACCTTTTGCCTTGATTCAAACCCAAGAAAACTGGTTGTTAATTGCGTTTTGCAGATTACGAAATGAGTTCAGGACATTTAGACTGGACAGAATAGAACATCTCTTTCTGACTACAATCAACTTTGAGCCCCATAAAATAACGCTTGAAGAGTACTTTGAAGAAAGAAAGAAGCATTGGGATTGCACCCCTGACATACCTTAGACACAAGGCAACTTTACCTTTGCATTGAATCATAAAATAATCAACGATGCAAACAGTAAAAATTGAACCTTTTAAGGTAATCGGAATTGCAATAAGAACTACAAATGAAAATGGACAATCAGCCCAAGACATAGGTCAACTTTGGGTAAAATTTATGTTAGAAGCAATTGCAGAAAAAATCCCGAACAAAATTGATGATAGCATATTTTCGGTTTATACCAACTACCAAGGAGACCATACCCAGCCTTATGACACAATATTAGGGTGTAAGGTAAGTTCATTGGAAGAAATTCCAGAAGGAATGGTGGGGCAATCCTTTAATGGTGGCACATATGGTAAATTTATTTCAAAAGGTGATTTGACCAAAGGAGTGGTATTTGGAACCTGGACAGAAATCTGGAACAAAAGCTTGAATAGAGTCTTCACCGCGGACTTTGAAATTTATGGCCCAAAATCACAAAATCCAACTGACGCAGAAGTTGAAATTTATGTAGGACTCAAAAATGGCAAAAATGATTAACCTAAATGTAACAACAAGTCCTGAGTTTAAAGACAAGCTTTTATCATATCCCGACTTTGTCCGGGGTAAGATGCAATTTCTACGGGAACTCGTCCTTGAAACAGCCATAGAGATACCTGAAATCACAAACTTGGAAGAGACCTTGAAATGGGGTGAACCAAGTTTTTTAACCAGAACTGGAAGTACCTTGAGAATGGATTGGAAGAAAAAGGCACCAGAACAATATCAGATGTATTTCAAATGTACAAGTAGATTGGTAAAGACCTTTAAATTGGTATTTGGAGATTTGTTCACTTACGAGAAGAATAGGGCAATAATATTTCAACTTGAGCAAGAAATTCCAGTATTAGAATTGAAAAAATGTATAAAAGCGACTTTAATATATCATAAAGTGAAAAATGATTTAACTTTAGGAATATGAATGCCAGTGGGTAACAATGAATATGAAACCATAGCCGCAATCACGGCGGGTTCAACTACCCGTCGACTGCACCCGGGGCAGGCTCAATCGAATCCACTCGGAATTGCTAATGCCAGCACTTAACCAAAAAACAACAACTTAAAACCCGTAACTGACAATTACACTAGACCGTTGGCAAAATGCCTTCGGCCGCTCGGCCAGCACCAATAAGGTACTTTTGACACATCTGTAACCTTGGTCACTCCCAAGACAATACCTTTTCCATAAATTTGATACAGTAATAAAACTACAAAACCTTAACACTAAAAAGAAAATATCATGTCAAACCTCAATCAAATTGGTCTCGATAAAAAAGCGTCAAACGCATTGTCCGAAAAACTGAATGAACTTCTGGCGAACTACCAGATTTTCTACATGAATGCCAGAGGATTCCACTGGAACATCAAAGGGGAAAAGTTTTTTGAACTGCATTTAAAATTTGAGGAACTTTACAACGATTCCCTCTTAAAAATTGATGAGATTGCCGAAAGAATCCTTACCCTAGGATTTACCCCGCTCCATACCTTTGCGGACTATTCTGGACTGTCCACCATCAAGACTGCCAAAAACGTATCGGATGGTAAAGAAGCGGTAAGCCAAATTTTAAGCGGATACGAGGTGCTTCTACCCTTGGAAAGGGAGCTTTTGGAAATGTCCGGCGACTCCAACGATGAGGGCACCAATGCCCTAATGAGTGATTACATCAGGGAGCAGGAAAAGCTGGTTTGGATGTATTCCGCCTACTTGAACGGGTAGCAAAAACAAGATAATCCTTTCTTCAAATCCCAAAGCTTTCTAAAGTCCATGTACAACTTGCTCTAAAAGTCATACTTTTGGACAAAATTCTGCGGATTTGAAAAGGATTTCTTTTTTCATTTTGGTCCTTTCCTTTTGTATGGCCACGGCCCAAGAGGAAGCACCACAGACCCAAGGTAGGCAAATCAACATTGTATATGGGGCCAACTTCACCAAGAATGAGGCCGAATATCCAGGAGCATCCATCTTTAGTAAGGACGATCAGCGCCAAGTACAGTTTGAACACCAAGGAGCCGATTTATGGTGCGATATCGCCATTTTTTATTCCAAAGAGAATAGACTGAGAGCAGTGGGCAATGTTCGGTTGCAGCAGGGCGATTCCATTGAAATGAACAGTGCACGACTGGACTGGAACGGTAATACCAGTTTGGCCAAGGCATGGGAAAATGTAGACCTTTCCGATGGAAAAATGACCTTGACCACGGACACCCTCTATTTTGATCGGGAAAAGCAGATTTCCTACTACAATTCAGGGGGAAAGGTAGTGGACTCGGTCAATGTGCTTACCAGTAAAATTGGCACCTACTTTACCGAGCTTAAAAAAGTCCAGTTCAAGAACAAGGTCCATATAGACAACCCTGAGTACATCATCGACTCGGAGCAATTGGATTATTACAGGATTTCCAAAAACGTATACATGTACGGCCCCTCCACCATAACAGGGGAAGATTACAAAATCTACTGTGAACGCGGTTTTTACGACACCAAGGTGGAGCAAGGGTACGGAATAAAAAACACCCGAATTGATTACGACAATAAAATCATCAAAGGGGATAGTCTTTATTTTGATAAGGCCACGGAGTATGCCTCAGCCACCAACAACATCAAAATTACGGACACGATCAACGATGGGGTTATAAAAGCGCACTATGCCGAAGTGTTCAAGGCCAAGGATTCTGTTTTTGCCACCAAAAGGGCGGTTTCCATCAGCTTGGTGCAAAACGATTCACTGTATATGCATGGGGACACCCTTATGGCGACAGGCAAAACCGATGAACGAATCGTGCGCGCCTTTCGCAATGCAAAATTTTACAAAACCGACCTGAGTGGAAAATGCGATTCCATCCACTTTAGCGAAAAAACAGGCATCACCCAATTGATCACCAATCCCATACTTTGGAACGTGGACAATCAAATTACAGGAGACAGTATCCATCTGATTTCAGACCTGGAAACGGAAAAATTGGATTCCCTCAAAGTGTTGGAAAATGCATTTATCATCTCTTTGGACACCATCAGCGGAACAGGCTACAACCAGG
The DNA here is from genome assembly GCF_049629585.1 of Flagellimonas algicida. NCBI lineage: Bacteria > Pseudomonadati > Bacteroidota > Flavobacteriia > Flavobacteriales > Flavobacteriaceae > Flagellimonas > Flagellimonas algicida. Next base: position 1,478,449 of record NZ_JBMYIX010000001.1, read on the forward strand.
CCAAGGGCAAGGACCTTTTTGGAAAGTTTGTTGAAAATGAGCTCAAAATCATAGACCTCGTCAAAAACACCGAAGTCATTTATTACGTGTACAATGATGATGACGAACTGGTTGGTATAGACAAAACCATTTGCAGTAAAATACGCTTGCTCATGGCCAATAATGATATTGAGGATATCACCTTTTTTGTAAACCCGGATGGTGACATTTTTCCGGAAAAGGATCTACCTGTTGAAAGTAGAAAATTAAAAGGCTTTATCTGGCGTGGCGATGAACGCATCCGCTCCAAGGATGAAATTTTTGACGAGGACGACAATAACATCGAACTGGTAAAGATTCGGGGCATTGAAAATCCCATTGATATTGATGCCGAGGAAGAGGAGCGGAGCAAGAATGAAAACGACCCCGTCAACAACATCAATTCCAAAGCCACAAAACCTAAAAAGACACAGGTCCAAAAAGTGCAGACCCCCTAATGTCAAAAGAGGACTTTTTCACATATCAGGCGCAGACCTCCCCGCACCCCTTGGGCTTGGAGATTTCCCATGCCAAGGGCAGCTACATCTATGATAGGAATGGCAACGCCCATTTGGATTTTGTGGCCGGTGTGTCCGCCTGTGGATTGGGCCACTGCCACCCCAAGGTGGTAAAGGCCATAAAAGAGCAAGTGGACCGCTACATGCATGTAATGGTCTATGGCGAATACGTTCAGCAACCTGCTGTGGAGTTCACCAAATTATTGGCTGCGCACCTTCCCAAGGATTTGGAGACCACTTATTTGGTCAACTCTGGAACTGAAGCCATGGAAGGCGCCCTAAAATTGGCCCGAAGATATACAGGACGTACCCAAATTATTGCGGCCCACAGGGCATATCATGGCAATACCATGGGAAGCTTGAGCATCATGGGCTTTGAGGAGCGTAAAAGCGCATTTAGACCCTTACTGCCCGATGTTCGGTTCATCAACTTCAATGCTGTTGAAGATTTGGAAAAGATCACGGACAAGACCGCTGCGGTGGTTTTAGAGACCATTCAGGGTGGTGCCGGCTTTATTCTCCCCCAAAATGGATATCTGCAAAAAGTCCGGGAGCGTTGCAACGAGGTCGGTGCCCTTTTGATCTTGGATGAAATACAACCAGGATTTGGACGTACCGGCAAGCTGTTTGCCTTTGAACATTTTAACTGTATCCCGGACATTTTGGTCATTGGAAAAGGAATGGCATCCGGATTGCCCGTTGGTGCCTTTGTGGCCTCCCACAAAATGATGGCCACCCTTCAAGACCATCCTAAACTGGGACACATCACCACTTTTGGCGGAAATCCCGTCATAGCCGCTGCCAGTTTGGCCACTTTACAGGAAATCACTGGATCACAGCTTATTGGGGACACCCTTGAAAAAGAAAAACTCTTCCGAAAGCTTTTGGTACATCCTTTGATTGAAGAAATACGGGGCAAAGGATTAATGATCGCCTTGCTATTGCAAAACAAGGAAATCGTTAATCATTTGATCCTGACCGCCGCCAAGGAAGGACTGATTCTTTTTTGGTTGCTCTTTGAGCCAAAAGCGGTTCGGATATCGCCCCCATTGACCATTTCAATGAAAGAAATTGAGAAAGGTTGCGACCAAATTCTCGACATTTTAAATCGCTATAAACCGGCCACTGTTAACTAATTTGTTGATAACATACCCCAAAGTTGGACCAATTCACCTGTGCAAACGGTTAATTTTAAGTCCATAGTCAAACCAAACAAGTTCCTATGGCGTTAGATTCTAACGAACATCCTGACAAATCCATTAGCAAATTCGAGTCCATGCTTCGGACAGATGATGTCTACTTTTTTGATGCAGAGGACTTTGAAGAGATTATTCACCACTACCTCAACAACGGTAAAATTTCCTTGGGCAAAAAGGCCATCCAGATTGGATTGGAACAACATCCAAATTCCCTTGAATTAAAGTTGTTACAGGTAGAAGTGCTTGCTTTTGAGGACAAATATGAGGCCGCTGAAAAGTTGTTGGACGAAATCCAGAACTTGGACGCCTACAATGAGGAAATCTACATACAGCGTGCCAACCTACAATCCAAGCAAGATAACCATCAAGAAGCCGTAAACCTGCTTCTGGAAGCCCTGCATCTCACGGACGACAGTTTTGATATCCATTCCCTATTGGGCATGGAATACCTGTTTATGGACGATTATGAGAAGGCCAAACGGAGCTTTATGAAATGTGTGGAGTATGATGACCGGGACTATTCATCGCTCTACAATGTGGTATACTGTTTTGAGTTTTTGGAAGATTTTGATGGGGCCATCCATTATTTGAACGATTATTTGGAGCGAAACCCCTACTGTGAGGTCGCTTGGCACCAATTGGGCAAAATGTACTATGCCATGGATATGTATCCGGAGGCGTTGACTGCCTTTGATTTTGCGGTCATCTCCGACGACTCCTTCATAGGAGCCTATTTTGAAAAAGGCAAGGTGCTCGAAAAACTGGGCCGCTACAATGAGGCCATTGAAAACTATGAGACCACCATCACCATAGAGGACCCAACCTCCCATGCTTTCCTGCGATTGGGTAAATGTCATGAAAAATTGGGCAATACGGATTTGGCCAAATATTACTATTACAATACCGTTCACGAAGACCCATTATTGGACAAAGGATGGCTGGCCATTACCGATTTCCACTTTAATCTGAAGGATTATGAAAAGGCATTGTACTACATCAACAAGGCTATAAATATTGATGGCGAAAACACATTGTATTGGAAGAAGGCCGCAAAAATCTATTTCGCCATGGAAAATTATGACGAAGCTGATTTTGCGTACAAACAAACCGTAGATCTAGGGAACTATGAGTTGAGTACTTGGAGAAACTGGGCCGAGACCCTCAAAAGAATCGGGGATTTGGATTCTTCCATCCAAGTGGTCATCCAAGGGCTTGAGTTTTACCCTGAAAATCCTGAACTCACATACAAATTGGCCGGACTCTACCTGAAAAATGGGGAAATGGCAGAAGCCAAGAAAAAATTGGCGGAGGCCATTCACTTGGATATGGACAAACTACAGTTATTTGATGAGGAATTCCCTGAGTTCAGCGAAATTAAATGGGTAAAAGCCTTTGTATCCAAAATCAAGAAGACCTCTACCTAATCTAAAATCACATCCCAAATCCATGCAAGTACGACGATTAGCCGACTACATCATTATTACCCTTAAAGGAATGGCCATGGGTGCCGCGGATGCCGTACCCGGTGTCTCCGGAGGAACCATTGCCCTTGTTTCCGGCATTTATAAGGAGCTTGTAGAAACCATTGGCAATATCAACTATGGACTGTTGCAATTACTCTTCAAAGGAAAATTCCGTGATTTTTGGCAAAAGGCTAACGGCAATTTTATCTTGGCATTGGGCATTGGCATTCTGGTCAGCTATGTATCATTCATGAAACTGGCCAAATATCTCTTGGAATACCACCCCATATTGATTTGGTCCTTCTTTTTGGGACTCATCGCGGCCAGTATTTGGTATATGGCAAAACAAATTCCCAAATGGAGCTTGGCCACAATTATACTTATGGGTGTTGGGATTATTATTGGTTATCTGCTGACAACCCTTCCCAGTGCCCATACCAGCGACAACCTGATATACTTTTTTGTTTGTGCGGCAATTGCCATATGCGCCATGATACTTCCCGGTATTTCTGGTTCCTTTATCCTAATCTTACTTGGGGCGTACAGCACATTGAGCGCCGCCGTTTCGGATTTCGACATCAAGAGACTCCTAGTTTTTGTGGCTGGTGCCGTAATCGGGCTATTGAGCTTTTCCAAAGTACTGAAATGGCTATTGAATAAATACAACACACAAACCTTTGCGGTTTTAACAGGCCTGATCATTGGTTCCATAAATCAAATCTGGCCTTGGAAAAAAGTATTGGAAACCAAAACTTTTGGTGACAAGACCATTGTTGTGGACGATATCAATGTCTGGCCCTCCGCATTTGAAGGGGACAATCAGTTAATCCTAGCCATAATCCTAGCCATAATCGGTTTTTCGCTTATTTTTATCCTGGAAAGGGTAGCTTCCAAAAAATAGACAAATCGAATTGGGCAAATGCATCAACCGAGAACATTTCTGGATAATTTCTTTTTGGTCATCAAAGGACTCTGCATGGGAGCGGCCAATAAGGTGCCAGGGGTTTCAGGAGGCATTGTGGCCTTTGTGGGCGGGTTTTACGAGGAATTCATTTATTCACTCCAAAAACTCAATTCAAAAGCCGTAAAACTCCTTTTCAATGGTCGGTTCAAGAGTTTTTACCAATACACCAATGCCCAATTTTTAATGCTCCTCATTTTCGGGATGCTGGTGAGCTATTTCAGCGTTTCCCGAATTTTGGATTATTTCTTGGAACACAACGAACTCCTTGTATGGGCCACCTTTTTTGGGATGATATTGGGCTCCATCTATTACATCGCCAAAGATTATAATGCTTGGAACCAAAGGACCATTCCCGTAGGGATTGTAGGTCTGTTGATTGGAATTTCCATCAGTTTTTTAAGCCCGGCCACCGAGAACGACAATCTATTTTTTATCTTTTTCTGTGGAATCATCAGCGTTTCGGGAATGACCCTCCCCGGACTTTCTGGATCGTTTATATTGATTCTTTTAGGGAATTATGTCTTGCTATTGGTCGATTCGGTAAACGCACTCTATGATACCTTCTCCGACATTTTCGCTGGGGATTTTGGCTTTTTGAACAATGCGGAACGAATGCGGACCCTAAAAATACTGGGCATCTTCACCTTGGGTTCTGCAACCGGACTAGTCACTTTTTCCCATTTGCTCAGTTATGTGCTCAAACACTACAAGGCATCGACAACCGCAGCCATCTTGGGTTTCATTACCGGCTCTTTAGGGGTATTGTGGCCTTGGAAACGTACCATGTACAAAATGGACGCCGTAGGAAATCCATTATTGGACTCCAATGGCGATAAGATAATCCTCAATTACGAACGCTATCTTCCCAATTTGGGCCTTACCGAAACATGGTGGGCCATACTTTTTGTGATTTTGGGAATTTTGGTATTATTGCTCTTGGACTGGTATGGAAAAAACAGAAAAGAAAGAAAAAAGGTACGGACTACTCGGTAAGAACATTTCATACTCCTTTTCCCAAGGGTATTTTACCCAAAAATTCAAGGACTTGGGGTTGAACGACCACAGTTATGAAAACTTTGACCTTCAGGAAATCACCGAACTGGAGCGGGTCTTGTCCCAAAATCAGCTTAAGGGACTCAACGTTACCATCCCCTACAAAGAGGAGGTCATCCCCTATTTGGATGAAATGGACGCCCAAGCCGCAAAAATAGGCGCCGTAAACACCATTAAATTCACCAAGCTGGGCCTAAAAGGCTTCAATACCGATGCCCATGGTTTTAAAAAATCATTGGAACCCTTCCTAAAGCCCCACCATACCAAAGCCCTTATTCTGGGGACAGGGGGAGCCTCCAAAGCCGTGCGTTTTGTCTTGGATGAACTGGGCATCGCCAACACTTTCGTCTCAAGAACCAAAAAAGAAGGTCAACTCACCTATGAGGAATTGGATCAAAGCATCCTTGAAGAATGCACCCTGATCATTAACTGCACACCATTGGGCACCCACCCCAATGTGGAGAACAAACCCGACTTGCCGTATCAGTTCATTGGAAATGACCATTTACTGTACGATCTCATCTACAATCCCGAAAAAACTACCTTTTTGGCCCTTGGAGAGGCCAATGGGGCTGCCATCTGCAATGGGCTGAAGATGTTGCAATACCAAGCTGAAAAAGCGTGGGAAATTTGGAATACCCCCTAAAAAAAGCGAAAAACATACTGTTCAGGGCAATCAATACAACAAAAAAGTTGTGCAAAAGAAGAATCAATACTTTTGCTATTAGACAATTAAGTTGCTAACTTGGCTATAATTATCATCAATCCAACGGTAAAGAGACTACTAATGCAGGAAAATGAACATAAACTTCAGCAAGCTGAAGGTGGCGCAGAGAACATATCGGACACTACAAAAAAAACCTTGGAAGAAAGCCCCATTTCTGAACCAAAACCATCCGACAATGCCGTTCCTGAACAAATAGAGAACACAACCCCCAAAGACAACCCTGAGGAGACCGGAGATCCAGAAGTGGAAAAAGCAGCCACCCCAGAGGTCTCCAATACCACTGATGAAAGTACCCCCGAGCAAACCGAGGATACCAAGTCAGAAGATAATACCACGTCCGATTCCGAGGACTCCAATGAGGTCATTGATGAAATTGACGCCGACAATGCAGAGGATGCAGAGGATTCCGACAATGAAAAAAGGCATTTTATCCCCATGTTGGATTACCACTCCATGTCCATGGAAAACCTTGTAGGTGAACTGCAACGTTTGGTGCGGAATGAAAAAATACAGGCCATTGGCAAACACGTAAGTTCCATTAAATACGAGTTTGACCAAAAATTCCAGGAGTTTTTGGAACATAAAAAGGAAGAGTTCGTGTCCAAGGGAGGAAACGAAGTGGATTTTAAATACAACTCCGTGGCCAAAAGGCAATTCAATGAGGTGTATGCAGACTACCGCGAAAAACGGGACCACTATTACAAGCAATTGGAGCAAAGTCTCAAGGACAACCTCCAAAAGCGCTTGGAAATCATTGAACAACTAAAAGGACTCATTGATGTTGAAGAGGACATCAACACCACTTACAAAAACTTTAAAGACCTTCAGGAAAACTGGAAGAATGCCGGTCCGGTACCCAGGGCGAGTTACAATGATGTTTGGCGCACCTACCACCACCATATGGAAATTTTCTATGATTTCCTGCACTTGAACCGTGAGTTGCGCGACTTGGATTTTAAACACAATTTGGAGGAAAAACTCAAATTGGTGGAGCGTGCCGAAGGATTGGTCAATGAACCCGACCTGACCAAGGCTTTTAGGGAACTGCAGACCCTGCACAAAATCTGGAAAGAAGATATAGGCCCTGTGGCCAAGGAACAACGCGAAGAGGTCTGGGAACGTTTCAGCAACGCCACCAAGGCCATGCACCAGCGAAGGCAAGAGCATTTCCAAGAACTGGAGAAGGTCTATGAAAAGAACCTTGAAAAAAAACAGGAGATTATTGGTAAAATTGCCAATATTGCCGAAAATGTAACCGAAAACCATAGAGCCCTCCAACAACAAATCAAAGAGGTAGAGGCTCTCAGGGACTCCTTTTTCAAAGCCGGAAAAGTTCCCCAAAGGGTCAATGAGGAAACTTGGAACGCCTTTAAGGAGACTGTACGCAAGTTCAACAGGAACAAAAACGCATTTTATAAAAACCAGAAAAAGGAACAACACCAAAATCTGGAAAAGAAAAGAGCTTTATTGGAACTGGCCACATCCTTGAAAGACAGCGATGACTGGAGTGCGGTAACCCCAGAAATGAAGCGTATCCAGAGCGAGTGGAAAAAAATCGGCCACGTGCCCAGAAAGTATTCCGACAAAATCTGGAACGAGTTCAAAAATGCCTGCAACCATTATTTTAACCGATTGCATGCCGAAAAGAACGAGAGCCATAAAGAGGAGTACGAAAACCTTGATAAGAAAATGGCCTGCTTGGACCGCCTTCGGGCCTTTCAATTGAGCGGGGACCGGGAAAAGGATTTGGAGACCCTCAAAAAATTTCTGGCCGAGTGGAAGGAGTATGGGCGTATCCCCTACAACAAAAAACACATTAACGGCAAGTTCAACAAGATTACGGATGCCCTTTTCAACAAATTGGGAATAGGAAAACAGCAGACCGAACTGCTCAAGTATGGCAATAAGGTACAAGAGCTTGCACAAACCGAGGATAACCGGGCCATTGGCAATGAACGGGTCTTTATCCGACGGAAAATCGACGAGAGCAAGTCAGAGATACGACAATTGGAGAACAATCTTCAGTTTTTCTCAGGAGATTCAGAAGACAATCCGTTGGTGAAGCAGGTAGTCGATAACCTGAACAAGCAGAAAGAAGCCCTCCAAACCTGGAAGGAAAAACTTAAAAAGCTGAACATCCTTGAAAACAAATTGAACAGGGAAGCGGAAGAAGAGGAAAATTCATCCGAAGAGGAATAGGCAAATATAAATCACTTACTAAAAGCCATATCTATTACTTAGTGTACAAACCTTAAAAATTTGTACAATGGGAAGAAACACTCATAAATATTTACCTAATGCACAAAGACTGATTTCGCATAAGCGGATTCTCCCACTGTAGGGAGGAGCATTGGTTGTGAATTAATCCAAATTACAGCATTCCCATCACCTCCAGCTACATAGATATCATTATTGTATATACATATTGATTGAGCATTAGAGATAAAATTAGGGTCAGAAGCATCGGGAAGTTCTGTCATTAGACCATTCTTCCAAATCACCGCTTTTTTGTCATATCTCCCTACGATATAAACGTCATTATTACCATCCACGAATACAGAAGAGGCCCTACTATACAGTTCTTCATTCTCAACCAAAACCGTGGAAGTTACATTGCCCCCATCCTTATCCGCTGTCCAAGCATTGGCCACAAAATTATTAATCGCCCCTACCGCATAAACAATCCCATCTTTTACACGGATAGACGAAACAGTATGGTTAGTACTTATATCGTAAGGAAAACTTTCCAAAAGATGGCGTTCCCCATTTTTCCAATACACGGCCTCTTCTTTACCATCTACCCTCTCATCTCCGCCAACATAAAAATCATCTCCATCCACAAAGACAGAACGTGCCAACCCAAGGTTTACTTCATCGATAAGGACTTCTTCTCCATTATTCCATATTTTGGGAAAGTAAGAATTCTCATTTGGGTCCCATTCGCCACCTGCAGCATATACATTTCCATTGGCCACGGCCACAGAAACTGCAACGGCCTCCAATGAGCCATCTGTAAGTTCCATGAATACTTCCCCATTTTTCCATATTGTAGCTATGGCTTCCAAATTGTTTTTCATGACATAACCCGCAGCATATACATCAGTCCCTTCCACAGATACAGCGTAAGCGCTCGATTTATATTCTGATAATTGCTGTTCAACCCCATTCTTCCATTGGGTGGCTATATTAGTATCCCCTATATTAACATGACCCGCAACGTAAATACCATATATTTTTAACAATGCTTCGCTCACAGTACTTTCCTCACCTATGCTGACGGTAATGGTTCCTACTTCTGCTCCCGAAGGTACAACCGCAACAATGTCCCCATCATCATTAAGGATTACATCATCTGCCATAACAGAGCCACCAAATACAACACCCACTTGATTAATGTCGTCACCAAAACTGGTACCACTGATCGTTATCTGGTCACCTTCCATAGCCTCCACAGGATAAAAATCCAAAATTGAAGGTAGTACATTGAAATTAAAAGCCATACTGGCTTCATCATTAACCGTAACGACCACTCCCCCATCCGTAGTCCCTTGTGGAACAACTACCACTATATTGCCATTTTCATCCAATGAAACACTTGTAGCCACAATACCATTGAAAGATACCGCAATTCCATCCATATCACTTCCAAGATTCTCTCCATAGATTGTTACTTCCGACCCAACCGCTGCACCTGATGGAGAAATGTTTGTTATGATTGGTGATTTATTTTCTTCCTCCGGAATATCAGGCTGAGCATTATCATCATTTCCACATGAAGATATTGTCAATCCAATAAGCATGAAAATCAATTTTAAATGAAAAGCCCTTTTCATGATTTTGGCATAATATGGTTATTCATCATTAAAATATTAAATGACCCATAGTTTTTGAGTAAGTGATTGATGGATGCTCCATTTGAGTTGATAGATACCCCATTTGAATTGATAAATGCATATTTTAAAGAGGAATTATTAGATTTGTGGGGAAACTTTATTCTTTATACGTATTCAGTCTCCCTAAAGGATTCTGGCAAAGTCTTGTAAGAATTTCAACATTCCCCCTACTAAGCCCATTCACTGGGATTAAACCCATTTATACCAAGATATGGATGCATTGAACCAAAGCATTGAAGCCCATTATCTGAAGGAAAACCTTTATGGGGACATTTTAAACCGACTGAAAGAGAAAGGCGTAGACCTAAATCACGTTCAACGCAGCGACATTGCCGGGGTGGACGAGTTCCATGTACGTGGGGCCGCAGTCTCCAAGGAATTGGCATCCATCATTCCCTTAAAAGGTATGAAGGTGTTGGATATGGGTAGCGGTCTTGGAGGGCCCTGCAGGATGCTTGCGGACGAATATGATTGCCATGCCACTGGGATTGATTTGAGCTCCGAGTTTGTCCATACGGCCAATGCTTTGTCCAAATTGGTAGGGCTTTCCCAAAAAACCCATTTTGTACAGGGTAGCGCCACCGAGCTTCCATTTGAAGACAACTCCTTTGATATGGTCTGGACCCAACATGTACAGATGAACATTCCGGACAAACAGAAATTCTACAGCGAAGCGTACAGGGTGTTACGCCCCGGTGGACACTTTTTATATTACGATATTTTCAGAAAAAACGATGACCTTGTCACGTACCCCATGCCCTGGGCCGCCCATGAAGGATTAAGCTTTCTCTTCAAAGGTGAAGAAATGGCGAAAATAATGGCAGAACTGGGCTTTACTTTGAAATCAAAAACAGACCAAACCGAAGCCGGAGTGGAATTTTTCACCTCCCTGTTGGCCCGAATCAAGGCATACGGACCTCCAACTCTGGGATTGAACGTTCTGATGGGGGAATCCACCAAACGTAAGCTCACCAACCTTTTAGAGCATTTTCAAAAAGGTGTATTACTACTGGAAAGCGGGGTTTACCAAAAATGACCTTTATTTAGCCACGTTCACCGAACGGGTCTCACGAATCACAGTAACCTTTACCTGACCCGGATAAGTCATGTCGGTCTGTATCTTCTGTGAGATTTCAAAGGAAAGTTCGGCCGCCTTGTCATCGTTCACCTTTTCGCTTTCCACGATTACACGAAGCTCCCTACCGGCTTGAATGGCATAAGCCTTTTGTACCCCATTGAATCCAAAGGCAATGTCCTCCAAGTCCTTCAAACGTTGAATATAGGAATCCAAAACCTGTCTACGGGCTCCGGGACGGGCACCACTAATGGCATCACAAACCTGAACGATAGGTGATATCAAAGTAGTCATTTCAATCTCATCGTGGTGGGCTCCAATCGCGTTGCACACTTCTTTCTTTTCACCATACTTCTGGGCCCATTGCATTCCCAAAATAGCGTGTGGTGTTTCCACTTCTGCTTCGGCCAACGGCACTTTTCCAATATCGTGCAGTAGTCCGGCACGCTTGGCAATTTTTGGGTTAAGTCCCAATTCGGCAGCCATTACCCCGCAAAGTTTGGCCACTTCCCTGGAGTGTTGCAATAGGTTCTGACCATAAGAGGAACGATATTTCATACGTCCAACTGCCTTGATCAGTTCAGGATGCAGGCCATGGATACCTAAATCTATGACGGTACGCTTTCCTATTTCGGCAATCTCTTCATTGATTTGCTTCTCGGTCTTTTTAACGACTTCTTCAATACGTGCCGGGTGGATTCGTCCATCGGTCACCAAACGGTGCAAGGACAGACGGGCAACCTCTCTCCGTACCGAATCGAAACAGGAAAGAATGATGGCCTCTGGAGTATCGTCCACTATGATTTCCACTCCTGTGGCCGCTTCCAAAGCCCTAATATTTCTACCCTCACGTCCAATGATACGTCCTTTGACGTCATCGGACTCCAAATTGAAGACGGACACACAGTTCTCCACAGCCTCCTCGGTACCTATCCGTTGGATAGTATTGATCACAATTTTCTTGGCCTCTTGTTGGGCGGTGAGCTTGGCCTCTTCCAAAGTACTTTGTAGATAGGCCATGGCATCCGACTTTGCGGTTTCCTTCAAGGATTCCAACAATTGACTTTTGGCATCCTCAGCGGAAAGTCCGGAAATGACCTCCAATTGTTGCACTTGGCTTTTGTGCAATTTTTCAACTTCGGATTGTTTCTTCTCAAGGATTTCACTTTTGTAGTCAACCTCCTTGATCTGCTGCTCCAATCGTTCGTTCAATTTTTTGTTCTTGGCGAGTTCACTGCTTACCTGCGACTCTTTGTCCCTGGTCCTTTTTTCTGCCTCACCTATCTTTTTATCCTTATTGATGATGACCTTCTCATGCTCGGCCTTTAGTTCCAAGAATTTTTCCTTGGCTTGGAATATCTTATCCTTTTTAATGCTCTCTCCTTCCTTCTTTGCCTCTTTTATGATATCCGATGCCTCTCTTTTGGCATTGGAAATCATCTTGGTAGCCTTTCCCTTTTCCATCATCTTGGCTATGGCAAATCCTATTGCCAGCCCTACAACAGCCGCCGCAACAATTATTATGATATTATCCATTTCGATTATGTTTGGTTATAAAAAAAAAGCCCACATTGGTCGAAGTTTTGTACAAACTCCAAATTACAGGTTTAGGGCTAACAAGCTGCTCAAGGATCCCTATACAGGTAGGGCCTGCTTTTACAACCTAAACTCACCCTTTTGAATTATAATAGTGTTGAGTTTGTCAAAAAAATGATACCAACGTGGGCAGTAACAATATTTATTTTAAAGAACTTATTCCCCTAGTTTGGAATATACCAAATCGTTCAGGGCCTTGAGCCGTTCCATGGCGGCTTTTGTTCCTTCGGACTGGTCTATTCCGCCTTGCTCTATTTTTGAAGCGAACTGTAAGGCACACATGGCCAAAACGTCCTGCTTGTCCCGAACCGCATAGTTTTGCTCGAACTTTTTGACCAAACTTTCTATGTTCTTGGCCGCTTTTCGCAATCCTTCCTCCTGTTTGGGGTCTATCGTCAACGGATATACCCTATCAGCAATGGAAAGCTTTATTTTGAGCTTTTCTTCCATCTTATCGGTACTATCAATCCGCTAACTTGGCAATGCAAACATCCAGTTCGCGGATCAACGTATTTATTTTGAGCTTAGCTTCTGTCTTGCTAGTATTACTACCCAGCATTGTGTTTGCCATTTTTAAGGAATTGTACTTTTCTTCCCATTCCAAAACGGCTTCCTGTATGCGTTTGTTTTCTTCCTTTTCCAGGTTCAATTCTTCTTTCAACTTGGCATTGGCCTGATGCAACAATTCCATTTTGTGCAACAGTTTGCTCACTTTGTTTTCCAAAGAATCAACAATCTCAACAAGTTCGCCCATATATGCAAACATCAATGCGTATTACACAAAGTTAACCAACCTTGGGTAACTTCGCAATACTTTTTGGATTTATTCTTAATGCGCTACTTTAAGCCCATGGCCCCATCTTTGGCACTTTTTACAAATCAAAACATTGGTTATTTTCGTATTTAATTATAAAACATCGTATGCGTCTCAATTTTTTTGGAGTCTTCTTTTTGCTTTCCCTGATCCTTGTTGCACAAGAAAAATATCCAACGGACACTTTTCGGTCCCCGTTGGAAATCCCAATAGTGTTAGCTGGCACTTTTGGGGAGTTACGGTCCAACCACTTTCATTCCGGCATAGACATAAAAACCCAGCAACGGGAAGGTCTGCCTGTTCTTGCTGTTGCGGATGGCACCGTTACCCGGATAAAAGTTTCGCATTGGGGGTACGGGAAAGCCCTTTATATAGCACATCCCAGCGGACACACCTCAGTTTATGGCCATCTCAAAAAGTTTGGCCCCGAAATAGAAGAGTACGTCAAAAAAATCCAATATGACAAACAGTCTTATGAAGTTGAAATTTTCCCGGAATATGGCGAGTTAAAGGTTTCCAAGGGCAATATTGTGGCCTTTTCCGGGAATACAGGGGGATCCTCCGGACCACACCTCCATTTTGAAATACGAAGCAGTGTTTCTGAAAAACCCACAAACCCCCTACTTTACGGCTATGAGGTAAGGGATGCCACCGACCCTTCATTGGTGGGACTTTTTGCCTATCCTCTATCCAACGACGCTTTGGTGAACCAAAGTGCCCAAAAAATACAGCTGAATTTTACCAGACAAGCCGATGGTTCTTTTTTGGCCGATAAGGTCACTGCCCATGGCACCATTGGTTTTGGGATCAACAGTTTTGACCGCCAAGACATGGCCGCCAACCAAAATGGCGTTTATGCCGTTAAACAAACCGTAAACGGCCAAGTCTATCTGGAGTATGATTTTGAATCTTTTTCCTTTGGGGAGACGCGCTACATCAACACCTTGATAGACTATGCCCATTTTGGGAAATATAGGCAGCGCATCCAAAAATGTTTCAAGGAACCCTACAATCATTTAAGCATTTACAAAACCCTATACAATAATGGAAAAATAGATATTGAAGAAGAGATGTCCTATACTGTGGAATTGCTGATTTCCGACATAGAGGGCAACGAAACCAAGCTCGTCATCCCGGTTGAGGGAAAGAAAGAGGCCATCAAAATCAAAAAAGATGATACGACCACCAAAGATTTTATCATGGCGGACAAACCCAACAATTTTGACCTTGGGGCCGCCAAGGTGTACTTTCCTGCAAATACCTTTTATGAGGATTTCTACATGAACCTGCAAAAAGGCAAGGACACCATTACCATACACAACAACAGTGTAGCGGCCCACCGAAACTTTACGATCAGCTTTGACCCCTCGCAATATCCTTTGGAGGAAAGAAGACAATTGTTCATAGCCCGTTTGGACGACCATATGAGACCCTCCTATTCCAAAACCTATAAGCGGGACGGTTCCTTTACCACCAGAACGCGGGCTTTGGGAATGTACACTTTGGCAAAGGACAGTGTTGCCCCCACGATATCCCCAAAAAACTTCAAGGAGCAACAATGGCTGAGCAATTACAGCTACCTGAGCTTGAAAATCTCGGATGACCTCAGTGGTATAGACTCCTATTCTGCCACCATCAATGGCAAATGGATCTTAATGGAGTATGAGCCAAAGACCAATACCATTACCTACAATTTCGACGACAAGATCTTGAACGACACACAATGTGAACTCAAAGTAACCGTTACGGATAATGTAGGCAACTCCAGTACTTATACGGGTACATTTTTTAGAAAGTAACACATTGATCCACCTCAAGTCCATAACCGTATTTTTAGTGATGCTTTGGACGGTTACGCTCCAAGGACAAACAGCCACGGTTTTCGGTACTGTATTGGATGAAAATCACTCCCCCATACCCAATGCGAACATTGTTTCGGGAAATAACGGGACAAGCTCGGATAGCTATGGACATTACACACTTTCATTGGATGCCAGCGTGCCCCAAACCTTGATTTTCTCCCATGTAGGTTATAAAAATGTGGTGTTGGAAAACCTGACCCTCGCTCCCAACGAGACCTTTGAACTCAATCCCGTGATGAAAACCGATGTTGTCCAAATAGCCGGGGTGGAAGTCTCCGCCTTGGGTGAAAGAACATTGGAAGGCATCACCATAGTACCTCCAGAGTTGATACGTAACATACCAGGGGCCAATGCCGGGGTGGAAAATATCTTAAAACTGCTCCCCGGGGTTTCTTTCAACAATGAGCTCAGTACGCAATACAATGTGCGCGGCGGCAATTTTGATGAAAATCTGGTCTATGTGAACAATATTGAGGTATACCGCCCTTTTTTGATACGTTCGGCCCAACAGGAGGGTTTGAGCTTTGTGAATAGCTATATGGTCTCCAACCTGGAGTTTTCACCCGGGGGGTTTCAAGCCAAATACGGCGATAAACTATCCTCAGCCCTGAACATCACCTATAGGACACCAACCTCTTTTGGACTTCGGATACATGGCAGCTTTTTGGGAGGCAGCGCCACTTTGGAAACGGCATCCAAGAACAAAAAACTGACAAGTTTGACGGGTGCTCGATACAGAAACAATAGTCTATTGGTGAACAGCCAACAAACGCAAGGGAATTTTAACCCCCATTTTTTCGATATCCAAAACTATCTCACTTATCGATTCTCCAATACGTTCCATTTAAGTTTTTTGGGCACCTTATCCATCAATGACTACCAAAATGAGCCTTCAACCCGACAAACCAATTTTGGAACCTTGAATGAACCCAGAGCCTTATCCATTTTCTACCAAGGAAAGGAGAACAGCACTTACAAAAATGCACTTGGAGCCCTTAAGGCGGAATACTTCTTGGACAACGATGTAAAACTGGAGTTCACCTCGTCGCTCTACCATACCCAAGAAGAAGAATTTTCGGATATCATTGCATCCTACGAACTGGGAGAGGTGGATACGGGTCTTGGGAATGGGGAACTGGGCGAAGCAGTCAATCCAAGGGGCATTGGCTCCCAATTCAACCGGGCACGCAACCAACTGGACGCCCTAATTTTCACTCTTTCCCACAAGGGCAAGTCCACCAAAAATGGAAATTCTTTGGAATGGGGAGTGAAATTCACCCATGAAGATGTGCGTGACCAACTTAGGGAAGCTGAATTTATCGATTCAGCTGGTTTTATCATACGCCCCTCCGAACCCCCGATCATCAACAACCAGCCCGAAGAACCCTTCACAGTCGATATCTTACCTTACGAAAGTGCACGTGCCACCAATTTTGTAAAGACAGACCGATTTTCTGCCTATTTGCAATATACCCACCAAATGGAATGGAACCGTCACCAACTATATTTTAACTTAGGGGCAAGGGCCCAGCATTGGAGCTTGAGCGGGGAGGGCATCAACAACAATTCCCAAGTTATTTTCAGTCCCAGAGGTCAGGTTTCCATCAAACCAAATTGGAACAAAGAGGTCCTGTTCCGATTTGCAATGGGCAGCTACCAACAACCACCTTTCTATAGGGAGCTCAGGGATATCACAGGACAGGTGAATCCCGAGGTTAAAGCGCAGAAGTCCATCCACTATGTACTGGGAAGCGAATACCACATACAGCTTTGGGATAGACCCTTCACCTTGATAGGGGAAGCCTATTACAAGGACTTGAAAAATGTAAATCCATACACTGTGGAGGATGTTCGGGTGCGCTATGCCGCCCAAAACAACGCAACGGCATTTGCCCAAGGTCTAGATCTAAGACTTACTGGGGCTTTTGTTCCGGGGACCCAATCATGGGTAAGCGTGGGATACCTACAGACCAAGGAAAATATTGAACATCGCGGATATATTTCCAGACCTACGGACCAACGTCTAAAGTTTGCCATGCTTTTCCAGGATTACATGCCCAGTATACCCAATCTTAGACTCTCCCTGAACCTTGTCTACAACACGGGAGTGCCCGGAGGTTCCCCCAACAACGCGGACCCTTACATTTTTCAGAATAGATTAAGAGATTATAGAAGGGCCGATATGGGAATTTCCTATATTTTTGCAGACGAAAAAAACAAACATCCTAAAGGACATTGGCTCCACAAGTTCAAGGAGTTCAGCGTTGGTTTTGAAATTTTCAATGTGTTCAACAACCAAAATTCCATAACCAATACTTGGGTGAGGGACGTAGATTCCCATAGGCAATTTGCCGTACCCAATTACCTGACAAGCCGGGTCCTCAATCTCAAATTTGAGATGCGATTTTAAATGCAACTGATGAAAAAAATCCTTCCTCTTATCGTGTTTTTCACCGTTTCCTTGGCAATGGCCCAGAAGAACATCTATGAGAACATAAAGTTTGACGAACTCACCGAAGACCATCGTGTGCTGGCCATCATTCCCTTTATTGCCCATTTGGAGCTCAAGGAAGCTGTGGATCGTGATGAACTAAAAACATTGGCCCAGAGGGAAGGGTATGCGGTACAGAATGCCTTGGAAACCTATTTTTCGAAACGGAAAAAACGGAAAAAGTTCAATGTAGACTTTCAAAATGTGGCCAATACCAATGCCATTCTTGCCCAAAACGGCATCGACTACAACAATCTTGACATCCATACCACCCAGGAGCTGTGCGACATTCTCAAAGTGGATGGCATCATCAGCGGCAACCTCAACCTTAATATTCTGTTATCCGAAGGTGTGCCCACTAATTTCAGTCTCTTGGACTACTTCAGTGGAGATGCCAATTATGGCAGGATCGGGGTGAAGATAAGCGATGGTGAAACCGGAAAGTTGTTGTGGAAATACGAAAACGAAATCACCAAAAAAACAGGCAAGAACACCACGGAACTCATTGATAAGATGATGAAGACCGCTTCGCGAAAATTCCCTTACGACAAAGAAAAGAAGCGTAAAAGCAAAGGATGATCAACTCTCGGCGAACTCTCTGAGCACGTCTATGGTATAATCCAACTCTTCCTTGGTGTTATATTTAGAGAAGGAAAAGCGCAGAGAAGGCTTTTCCAGTTCCGCATCAGAAAGAATTTCTGTAAGTACATGCGAGCCCAAATTGCTCCCGGACTGACAGGCACTTCCTTTGGAACAGGCAATCCCCTTCATATCCAAATGGAACAACAACATTAACCCCTTCTGTTTGTCAAAGGGCAAACGTACATTCACCAAGGTATAGGTACTTTTTTCCATATCCCCGGAAAGCCCGTTGAAAATGGCATCGGGAATTTCTTGCCGTGTCTTTTCTATAAAATATTGTTTCAGCTCTTTGACCAATTGGGTTTCTTCTTCCAAATTTTCATAGGCTTTTACAAAAGCCTCTTCCAAGCCTACAATATTATGAAAAGGTTCGGTCCCCGCCCTATGCCCACGTTCTTGGGAACCGCCAAAAATCATTGGTTTCAATCCCGAGTTTTTTCGGATAAAGGCAAACCCTATCCCCTTTGGGCCATGAAATTTATGGGCGGCAGCGGTCATAAAGTCAATGGAAACGGTTTGCACATCCCAAGGATAATGGCCAATGGATTGTACGGTATCGGAATGAAAAAGCGCGCCATGCTCTTTACATAGGGCACCAATGGCCTCTATATCAATAATATTTCCTATCTCGTTGTTGACATGCATTAAACTGACCAACTTTTTGGATTCATCCTGTTTCAAAAGACGTTCCAGATGGTCCATTTTAGGATTGCCCACCTCATCCAAGTCCACATACGCCACGGTAATACCATACTCTTTTTCCAATTCTTCCGCGGTGTGGAGCACTGCATGATGTTCTATTTTGGAAGTGATGATGGTTTTGACGCCCAAATCCCTTACGGCACACCGCAAAATCATATTGTCGGCTTCCGTTCCTCCCGATGTAAATATAATCTCCGAGGGTTGGGCGTTCAAGGTTTTGGCAATGGTCTTACGAGCCTTTTCCACAGCGGTCTTGGCCGATCTACCGTAACTATGGGTAGAGGACGGATTGCCGTAAAATTGGGCAAGTGCTTCTTGCATCCGTGCAATTACCTCATCCCTTACCTGTGTTGTGGCAGCGTTGTCCAGGTATACTTTTTGCATAGTCCAGTTGTCAAGTTAAGTGGGTCAAAAATAGGGGAAATAAAGTTAATTTCTTTTAAAGTAAATCTTAGGTTTGGGGTATTATATTGGAATTGCTTTAAATTTGGCGCATGAGAAAACTTTTCTTTTTAGGTGTTTGTCTTACCATGCTTTGGTCTTGTAGCGATGGTGATCTGCAAATCGAGACTATTGATTTTGATGAAGGCTCCATCCAGTTCTGCTCGGGCCAAGAGGACATTGAAACCACATTGTTCTTTAAAATTAATACCAGTGAGGCACTGATCTTGGATCTTCAGTCCAACCTTATAAAAAATGAACCTTCCCAAAGTCCCATCACCAGCAGCATAGGCAGTCAATCTAGCTTGACCTACCGTTTTTTTTCCGGAGAGGTGGCCAGTTCCTATTTCTGTAGTGAAATCCCTCCGGCCTCACCTACGGTCATTGAAGAAATCAATGCAACCGATGGGGTGGTCCAAATCATAAGTACTTTGGATACGGTGACCCGATCCACCAAAACCTACAACCACGTCTTTACCATCACCGAGGTTGTATTGACCAATGGGGCCAATGAAAGTATCATAGATCAAACCGGGATAGATTTCGGAGATTACGAGACCACTGTGGAGAGTAGTGTTGGGCTTATATTTACCAACTTTGAAGATGTTTCCATCAACTCCTGCGGGGTTTCCAATGACCAAATTGTATTATCAAAGATTCTTAAAGACGAGTTCCTCTCTTTGACCATGCCTGTTGCATTATTGGAAAATGCTGAAACAGGGGACACTCCCAGGGAAATGGACTTATCCGAAACCATAGTGTTCAGGAACGGTATTTCGGGTTCCATTTTGTCTTCGGAAACCGTTTGCTCCGGAATTGATGCATCAGAACTTAAAAATGAATTTTCCACTACGGAAGGCAAGATATCGGTAACCACCACCGCATCCGAACCTGATGAAAATAGCATAGTGACTTACACACATACCATTTCATTGACTGATTTTGTGCTTCAGGATATGAACGGTTCCAGTGCAGGTACATTTGAGGAGGCCTATGTTTTTGGTACGTTTACCACTACCTCTGAATAGCCTAACCATTCTGAAAAATATAGACCTCAGTGGCACCGAGTCCATATTTTTGGTAGTCGGCATCATAACACTTGATGTTATCGTACTTGTTGAAAAGGTAGTACAGTCCTTCTTTTAAAATGCCCTCGCCCACCCCGTGGATAAAAACCACTTTCTGTATCCGCTTGGAAATGGCAAAATCCAACTGTCTTTTGGCTGTTTCCAATTGTAAGTTGAGCATATCAAACTTTTCAAGGCCCTTGGTCGATTTTACCAATTGATGAATGTGTAGATCCACTTCCATTTTTGGCGCATTTCGTTGTTTGGGCTTTGTGGTTGGGGCCGTTTTCCTTTTGGGCAGTTCTTTTTCCTTTTTCACTTGCGACACCTCAAAATTGGAAACCCTGATATCCCCAGATATTTTCACCAACTCCGCAATGGGAAACTGCATGGGAAAACCTTCGGGGGTAACAATGGTTGCCGTATTGTCCGAAATAGCTTCCACCTTTCCGGAAATGGCCTCGTCCAAGACCTCTACCCTATCTCCAATCGTAATACCCTCTCTATGACCCATCTTAAAAAAATGCCAAAAAAGTTAATCCCATAAGCAAAAATAATAGTATTTTTCTTGACCTTTATAGCGGCCATGAACCTATCATTAACCATTCAAGCACTTCGTTTAAACGATTATATGTTGCCTTGCCTAAACAAGGAGTTGCTCGGATTGGATTGTCCAGGTTGTGGCCTACAACGCTCCGTTTTACTATTATTTAATGGAGAACTTTGGGCTGCTTTTAAAATGTATCCCGCTTTGTTCACGTTACTACCATTATTTGTGGTATTGATCGGTGGCGAAGTATTTAATATGAAGTATAGTAACCGTTTGGTCATTGGGCTCAGTATTGCAAGTGTTGGCCTGATATTGATCAATTACACCATAAAACTGATATTCTAAAACTTTAAATCATGGAACAAAAAAAATTACCCAACGTTACCTTGGCCTTGGTTTTGGCCATTTTATCCTTGCTGTGCTGCTGCTTTGGAGGAGCACCTGGACTAATTTTGGCGGCCATTGCTTTCTTCTTGGTCAAGAAAGATGAAAAGTCCTATGCCGAGAATCCAGAGGAATACTCCAACTATAGCACCTTAAAAACGGTCAAGATCCTTGCCATCATAGGAATGGTACTAGGTCTACTTTATCTCATCTACACCTTCTGGTCAATCAACCAAATGGGCGGCTGGGATGGCTATATGGAACGGGTAAATCAAATGATGGAACAATACCAATAAATAATTAATCTTAACAATGGAGAATAACCAAAACATGCCGGCTAAACCAAACAATTATATGGTTTTGGCCATCTTAAGTACTATTTTCTGCTGCATTGCAACGGGAATTGCCAGTATCATTTATGCATCCAAAGTAAATGAATGCTACGCCAGAGGTGAATACGAAGAAGCGGAAAAAGCTTCAAAGAATGCAAAGATGTGGGCCTTTATCGGAATCGGGGTTTCCGCCCTGGTTTGGATCATCTACATCGCCTTTTTTGGATTTGCCTTTTTAGGAGCCCTGTCCAATGCGGGTAGCTACTAAAAAAACACTATTAGTAGGTTTGGGAGTATTGTCCATCGGGGCAATACTCCTTTACTTTTCATTCAATCCGGAAAATGGGCTACTATTTCCCAAATGTCCCATACATGAATACTTGGGGATATATTGTTCCGGCTGCGGAAGCCAAAGGGCCATTCATGACCTGTTGCATTTGCGTATCGGGGATGCCATGAGCCACAATATTCTGATATTGCCCGCACTGTTTGTGCTCGCACAACACTTTCTTGTAAAATTTGGAATTCTTAACGGGAAAAGTCTATTGAATTATCGATATGCCCCTTTGGTATTGTTGGCCATTGTATTGCTTTACATGGTGCTCCGAAACTTAAAAGCTGAACCTTTTGCATATTTGGCCCCTTAGTTGGCCACTTCGCTGATAAACTTGAGTCGGTACAGTCGAAGTTCCTCATCCTCATAATCGCCATCAAATTCCTCAACGGCCTGTGAAATGGAATCCGTATCGGCCTCCAAAAAGTACTCATGGATTTCTTCCTGTTGGTCTTCATCCAAAATTTCATCGATCCAATAGCCTAGGTTCAATTTTGTGCCACTAAAGACAATCTGCTCCATTTCCTTTATGAGCTCTGGCAGTTCCAACCCCTTGGCAGAGGCAATATCATCCAAAGGCAATTTGCGATCCACACTTTGGATCACATATAATTTCAAGGCCGAATTGGCCCCTGTGCTCTTTACCACAAGGTCGTCCGGACGCATAATGTCATTTTCCTCCACATACTTGGCGACCAATGCCACAAAAGGTTTTCCATATTTTTTGGCCTTGCCTTCCCCTACACCCTGGATATTGAGCATCTCCTCCATGGTAATGGGGTATTTTAGGGACATATCCTCCAAGGAAGGGTCCTGAAACACCACAAAGGGAGGGACACCTATTTTTTGGGCCTCTTTTCTTCGGAGGTCCTTCAACAATTTTAAAAGGTTATCATCTGCACTACCTCCTGCAGATTTTCCGGCTGTGACCACCGCTTCATTACCCGTCTCGGTATACTCGTGGTCCTTGGTCATCATAAAGGATTCCGGGCTCTTTAGGAATTCCTGACCGGCTTGGGTCAGATGCAAAATACCGTAGCGCTCTATCTCCTTTTTCAGTAAACCGGCCACCAGTACTTGTCGCACCAAGGCCATCCAATACATTTTGTCCTTGTTGGAACCGATTCCAAAAAAGGGCTTTTCATCGGTCTTATGTGAGGATATCATGGCATTCACCTTACCCACCAACACCTTTACGATTTCCTTGGTCTTGAACTTTTCATTGGTATCCTTGACCACACGCAGAAGCTTCACCACCTCATCCATGGCCTCCTCTTTGGGCTTGGGGTTTCTGGCATTGTCATCCATATCCGCCCCTTCCCCATCTTTCTCATCAAACTCTTCCCCAAAATAATGTAGGATGAATTTCCTCCGCGAAATGGAAGTTTCGGCATAGGCCACGATTTCCTGCAAGAGGGCATTGCCTATTTCTTGTTCGGCCACGGGCTTGCCGGACATGAACTTTTCCAGTTTCTCCACATCCTTGTAGGCATAGAAGGCCAAACAATGTCCTTCACCGCCATCCCTACCGGCCCTACCGGTTTCTTGATAATAGCTTTCTATACTCTTTGGAATATCATGATGGATGACAAAACGCACATCCGGCTTGTCTATCCCCATCCCAAAAGCGATAGTGGCCACTACCACATCCACTTCCTCCATCAGGAACATATCCTGATATTTGGAACGTGTCTTGGCATCAAAACCAGCATGATAGGGCACCGCGCTGATTCCATTGACCTGAAGCACTTGGGCCAACTCCTCCACACGTTTTCTGCTCAAGCAATAAATGATTCCGGATTTTCCCTGGTTCTGCTTTACATATCGGATAATATCCGCATCCACATTTTGGGTCTTTGGGCGGACCTCATAAAAAAGATTGGGCCTATTGAACGATGCCTTGAACACTTTGGCATCCGTCATCCCCAAATTTTTGATAATGTCTTCCTGCACCTTTGGCGTGGCCGTGGCCGTAAGTCCAATAATGGGAATATCATCACCCAATCGATTGATGATTCCTTTCAGGTTTCGGTATTCGGGCCTGAAATCGTGCCCCCATTCCGAAATACAGTGGGCTTCATCCACCGCAACAAAGGAAATGGTAACGCTTCTTAAAAATTCTATGTTCTCTTCTTTGGTCAAGGATTCCGGCGCCACGTACAGTAGTTTGGTAAGACCATTGACCATATCTTCCTTCACTTGTTTCACTTCGGTCTTGGTCAAGGACGAGTTGAGCACATGTGCAATACCCTGTTCTTCGGATATTCCCCGAATGGCATCCACTTGGTTCTTCATCAAGGCGATCAAGGGCGATATGACGATGGCCGCCCCCTCTTTCATAATGGCCGGAAGTTGATAACACAACGATTTACCCCCACCTGTTGGCATGATCACAAAAGTGTCATTCCCCTCAAGCACATTCTGTATTACATTTTCCTGAAGTCCCTTGAACTTTGAAAAACCAAAAATCTTTTTTAGTGAGGTATGCAACTCAGTATTCGTAAGACTCATTTCAGCATTTTCGATTTTAATCCCATGCCTTGAAAAGGGAAAATGGGTTTTAAATTTTCAACGTCATTTAAAAGTAGGAAGTATTCTATCTTCCATAAATGGACATAAAAGATAGTTTGATTAGCTTTGTAAACTTAAATATAAGACATTCTTTTAGGAATACAATCAGTTAATCCGTTAATTACCTTGAGCGACATCCAGTCTATTTTATCCATCGCAAAGCGAACCCTTGAAACGGAGAGCAAGGCCATAGCCAATCTCATTGGTCTGCTCGATGAAGAATTCGCCCATGCCGTACAGTTTATCATGGAATCCAAAGGCCGGGTTGTGGTCTCCGGAGTGGGCAAAAGTGCCATTGTAGCCTCCAAAATTGTGGCTACCCTTAACTCTACCGGTACCCCAGCTATTTTTATGCATGCCGCAGACGCCATTCATGGCGATTTGGGAACCATCCAAGAGAACGATATTGTCATTTGTCTATCCAAAAGTGGGAACACCCCAGAAATAAAGGCACTGCTCCCCCTGATTAAAATTGGGAAGAACAAATTGATCGGGATTACCGGGAACATGGAATCCGTATTGGCCAAACAGGCCGATTTTGTCCTGAACACCTTTGTGGAAAAAGAGGCCTGTCCCAATAACCTAGCACCCACCACAAGTACCTCGGCCCAAATGGCCATGGGAGATGCCTTGGCCATTTGCCTATTGGAACTTCGGGGCTTTTCCAGTGCCGATTTTGCCAAATACCACCCTGGCGGCGCATTGGGCAAAAAGTTATATTTGCGGGTCGCCGATATTGTGGTAAACAACCAAAAACCACAAGTCGACGTCAACTCAAATGTAAAAGAGGTGATCGTTGAGATTTCGGAAAAGATGTTGGGTGTTACCGCAGTCATTGAAAATGATAAAGTGGTTGGGGTGGTCACCGATGGGGACATCCGTAGGATGCTCAGCAAACACGACAACATCAATGGGCTCACGGCCAAGGACATCATGACATCCAATCCAAAATCGGTAGATGTTGACACCCTGGCGGTAAACGCTTTGAAACTACTTCAAGAAAAAGGGATTTCCCAACTATTGGCCTTTGACAATGGGGCCTATGCTGGGGTAGTCCATATCCATAACCTTATAAACGAGGGAATCCTATAATGGCAAAAACAGCAAAGAAGAATCCAGATGAAATGTCCTTTTTGGACCATTTGGAAGAATTGAGATGGCACTTGTTGCGTTCAACTATGGCAGTAGTGATCATTGCCTGTCTGGCGTTTATTTTTAAAGGATTTATTTTTGACACTATTTTGTTCGGTCCCAAAAACATGGACTTCCCAACTTATAAATTCTTTTGCCGAATTGCCACCTATTTTGGCATTGATTCTGAGTTTTGTGGGGATGAGATGCCCTTTACCATTCAAAGTAGGTTGATGGCCGGACAGTTCTCAGCCCACATCTGGACCTCCATCTGGGCGGGTATCATCCTTGGTTTTCCCTACATTTTGTACGAATTGTGGAAGTTTATCAGCCCAGGACTTTATGAAAATGAACGCAAATACTCCCGTGGTTTTATCCTAACGGCATCTTCCCTGTTCTTTTTAGGGGTACTTTTCGGGTATTACGTGGTAGCTCCCCTATCCATTAACTTTTTGGGTTCCTATCAAGTCAGTAAAGAGGTACTCAATGAAATCGACTTGGCCTCCTACGTGGGCGCTGTTCGGTCCTCGGTGATTGCCTGTGGAATCATGTTCGAATTGCCTATTATCATTTACTTTTTGACCAAAGTAGGATTGGTGACCCCGGAAATCCTGAAAAAGTATCGGAAAATAGCCTTGGTGATCGTTTTGATCCTTTCTGCGATCATTACACCGCCCGATGTAACCAGCCAAATTGTGGTGGCCGTACCGGTGCTTATTTTGTACCAGATCAGTATCCGGATTTCCAAGATGGTCGTAAAGAGGGAAGCCAAAAAAGAAAAAGAGAGAAAAAATGCCAAATAGTGTAGATGAGTTCAACGCCTATCGTTCCAAAATGAACGAAAAATTGCTTACCGAGAACAACAAACTCATCAAGCGTATCTTTAATTTGGACACCAACGCCTATATGGCCGGTGCTTTGGATGTAAAGACCAAAGAGTTGTTGGGCTTGGTTGCTTCTGCCGTTCTTCGCTGCGATGACTGCGTGAAGTATCATTTGGAGCACTCCAAAAAGGCAGGGGCCAGCAAGGAAGAAGTCATGGAAACCTTGGGTATTGCCACTTTGGTGGGCGGTACCATAGTGGTTCCCCATTTGCGCAGGGCTTATGAGTTTTGGGAAGATTTGGAGGAGCATGATGCTTAAAAAAAACCAAAAGACCACCCCACAGAAACAGAATATGTTTAGTTTTGGCACACATCTATGAAGCTACGCGCAGATAATATCATGAAGGCCTATCGTGGCCGAAAGGTCGTAAAAGGCATTTCACTCGAAGTAAACCAAGGTGAAATCGTAGGACTTCTAGGACCCAATGGAGCAGGTAAGACCACCTCGTTCTACATGATCGTAGGCCTCATAAAACCCAATGGGGGCCAGATTTTCCTTGACAATATGGACATCACCGCCTTTCCCATGTACAAAAGGGCACAGAACGGTATTGGGTATTTGGCACAGGAAGCTTCTGTGTTTCGAAAGCTGAGCATTGAAAAAAACATCCTTAGTGTGTTGCAGCTCACCAAACTGAGCAAAAAGGAGCAGCACATGAAAATGGAGTCGCTCATTGATGAATTTGGTCTGGGGCATATCCGAAAAAACCGGGGCGACCTTTTGTCCGGAGGGGAACGCCGACGTACCGAAATTGCCCGTGCCTTGGCTACCGACCCAAAGTTCATCTTACTGGATGAGCCCTTTGCCGGTGTAGATCCCGTGGCCGTGGAAGATATTCAGCGAATTGTGGCCCAATTGAAGAACAAAAACATTGGTATTTTGATCACGGACCACAATGTCCAGGAAACCTTGGCCATTACCGAACGGTCTTACTTGATGTTCGAAGGGGGAATCTTAAAAGCTGGGATTCCCGAGGAACTGGCCGTGGACGAGATGGTCCGAAAGGTATACTTGGGTCAAAACTTTGAGCTTCGTAAAAAGAAATTGGACTTTTAGTCCTTTTCCTTCCACTTTTTCACTTTTACCTCTATGGAGGGAGACAACTCCTTCAAATGCGTTATAAAACCCATCCGGTCCTTGGGAGAAATAATGATGCTGTTGAATCGGTCGTAGCGTATTTCCAACCGTTTCAAGGATGCTGCCGGAGCTGAAATGGGATTATAGGTTTCCTCAATTCCGGTAACCGATGCAATGGGAATCACTTTTTTGAACCAGAAAAAGGATTTGACAACCAACCTCTCCGAATTCACCTCGTAACTAATGGAATAAAAAACGGCAACAACGAAAAGTAAAATTACGATTGGAATACCCAATTTCATCCAATCCCCATCTTTGATAACGGGGACTATGCCCGCACCAGAAATCAATAGAACAGGAATAAGCAGTTCCAGCCCTACTTTGGAAGGGTACACTTTACTATCGGAATTTCGTTGTTCAGCTTTGGCCATTTTTTTGGAAGTTCAGAACCGAAGCAATCAAGTAAAACGCAATGATCAAAGGAATTGCCAGAAACTTTAACGTCAACAGCATGATCAGGCTGCCTATCAAAAATAAATATCGAACCGCATTGTCCTTAAAACTCCAATTATCAAATTTCAAGGCAAAAAGTTCGATTCTGGAATTCAGTAAATACGCACTGACCAAGGTCAAGCCTATCAAAAACCATTGGTTTAGGATAATTCCGCTGAGCACCTCATTGGTGTGGTATAACAAAATAAGGGGCAAGGAAAGGATCAAAAGGGCATTGGCCGGTGTGGGTAGCCCCCTAAAAGACGATACTTGGTTCTCGTCCACATTAAAATTTGCCAAGCGGTATGCCGAAGCCAAAGTGATTACAAATCCCAAAAAGGGTAGCAGGGTCATTTCATCGTCATGTCCAAAAAAACCGAGGTTCCATCCGCCACGTTCCGCCATATTGAGCAACTGGAACATAACAATTCCCGGCACCAATCCGCTTGTGATCATATCCGCTAGGGAATCCAGCTGTACCCCTATTTCACTTTGCACTTTCAACAAACGCGCTGCCAATCCATCAAAAAAATCAAAAAATATCCCAATAAAAACAAACAGGGCTGCCCATTCCAAATGGTTGAGCACCGCAAAAACCGTTGCCACACAACCGCTGAATACATTGAGGAGCGTTAGAAAATTGGGAATGTACGATTTCATAAACTTCAATTTCCGTAAAAATAAGGCAAAAAGATTTTGATGTTCGGCTGAGCCGTATTTATTCTGATATTTGCCCAGACAAATCAAACCATGAAGGCAAGAACCCTCTTTTTCATCATATTACTTCTACTAGGGGTGCGAGCCTTGGCCCAAGCTCCCCAGCTCTCGGAAAAGTCACAGATAAGTCTCCTTACCTGCGCCGCTGGCGATGAACTCTACTACGCCTTTGGGCATAGTTCGTTCCGGGTACAGGATTCCGTATTGGGGATAGATGTGGTCTACAACTATGGTACTTTTGATTTCAACCGACCCAATTTCTATCTAAACTTTGTCAAGGGAAAATTGATTTACTCCCTTTCCAGACGTAGTTTTGATGATTTTCTTTTTGAATATGAAATGGAGAAAAGATGGGTCAAAGAACAAATTTTGGACCTCTCCCTTGAGCAGAGAAATCAACTGCTCGCTTTTTTCGAGAACAATTACCTGCCCCAAAACCGGGACTATCTTTACGACCCGCTACTGAACAATTGCTCCAGCATTACCGGGGACATCCTAAAAGACCAATTTGGGGATGCCGTTGTCTTTGATGGTTCTTATTTGGATGAACAATACACCTTCCGTCAATTGGTCCGGCAATTTATGGATGTCAATTCTTGGTCCATGTTCGGCATAGATCTAGCCTTTGGTTCCGTGGTAGACCGAAAGGCCACCGTTCAGGAACATATGTTCTTACCCTACTATGCCATGGAACAGATACGGCATACCTCCTTAAATGGAAAACCATTGTTGAAAAGGGAGCGATCTGTCTTGGATTATGCAGAGCATGTACAACAAAGCTTTTTTCCGCTGACCCCATTATTTTGGTTTGTTTCGTTATTGGCATTCACGGCCCTTATCACTTATTTTGACCATAAACACCAAACGCGGAGCCGTTGGCTGGATTTCACCCTATTCTTTATCACCGGATTGGTGGGCACCTTTTTATTGGTGTTGTGGCTGGCTACCGACCATACGTCGACACCCAAAAACTTCAATGTGCTGTGGGCGTTTCCACTAAATGCAATTGTAGCCTTTGTTTTTGCCTTTCAGGACAAACTGCCTGCATGGTCGCCCAAGTATCTATGGACAGTATTGGCCCTCATTGGGCTCACACTGGTGCTCTGGATATTCAAGGTGCAGATTTTTTCACCTGTCCTGATTCCCTTATTTTTGACCCTGGCCATCCGATATGGGTATCTCATTCGGTATTCCAAACCTTAGGACCAAACCGCATCCATGAATTTACTAACGGTAGAGAACATATCTAAATCGTATGGGGAGCTGGTCTTGTTCTCCGATATTTCCTTCGGAATAAACAAGGACCAAAAAATAGCCCTCATTGCCAAAAATGGGACTGGAAAGACTTCCATCCTCAACATCATGTCCGGGAAGGATGCCACCGAAACGGGACAGATAACCATGCGCAAGGGGATTAAAATGGCCTTTTTGGAACAAGAGCCTGATCTAGACCCCAACCTTACCATTGAAGAGACCATTCTGGCCACGGACAATGAAACGTTGAGGGTCATTTCCAACTATGAGAAAGCGGTGGAAAACCCTGAGGACACCGAACGCTACCAAAAAGCTTTTGAGGCCATGGAACGGCTCAACGCTTGGGATTTTGAGACCCAATACAAGCAAATTCTCTTTCAACTCCAATTGACTCAGCTCGATGCCAAGGTAAAAACACTATCGGGTGGACAACGAAAACGTTTGGCCCTGGCCAATGCCTTGCTCAACAAACCAGATCTGCTCATTCTGGATGAACCCACCAACCATTTGGATCTTGAAATGATCGAATGGCTCGAAACCTATTTTGCCAAGGAGAACATCACCCTCTTCATGGTGACCCACGACCGATATTTCCTAGATCGGGTCTGCAATGAAATCCTTGAACTGGACAACAACCAACTATACAGCTACAAGGGAAATTACACCTATTTCCTTAAGGAAAAGGAATCCCGTATGGAACGGGAGGAAGTGGAACAGCACAAGTCCAAACAACTGTACAAAAAAGAGTTGGACTGGATGAGAAGGCAACCCAAAGCCCGTACCACCAAGTCCAAATCCCGAATCGATGATTTTAGCGAAATCAAAAAACGGGCGCACCAACGTCGCAAGGAACATGAGGTACAACTGGAACTGAACATGGAACGCTTGGGCAGTAAAATCCTGGAACTGCACAATGTCTCCAAAGCGTATGGGGAAAAGGCACTCCTATCCAAATTTGATTACACCTTCACCAAAGGGGAACGCGTGGGCATCATTGGGCAAAATGGCACGGGCAAGTCCACATTTTTAAATATCATCACCCAGCAAGAACAGGTCGATGGCGGGAAGGTAGTAGTAGGCGACACCTTAAAATTTGGCTATTACACCCAAAAAGGTATTCCGGAGAAAGAAGGACAAAAGGTCATTGATGTCATTCGGGAATTTGGGGACTATATCCCCCTAAAGAAGGGCAAGCAGATTTCCGCCCAACAGTTGTTGGAACGTTTCCTTTTTGATAGAAAAAAGCAGTACGATTTTGTTGAAAAACTTAGTGGTGGGGAGCGAAAACGCCTGTACTTATGTACAGTGCTCATACAGAACCCCAATTTTCTGATTCTTGATGAGCCCACCAACGATTTGGACATTGTTACCCTGAACGTGTTGGAAAGTTTCCTTTTGGATTTTCCGGGCTGCTTGATCGTGGTATCGCACGACCGCTATTTTATGGACAAGATCGTGGACCACTTGTTTGTTTTCAAAGGAAATGGGGTAATCGAAGACTTTCCGGGCAACTATACCGATTACAGGGTGTACGAGAGCAGCAAGATTGCCGAGGAACGGGAAAACAAGGGCAACGCTTCGGAAAAATCGGAAAAAACCCATTGGAAGGAAAAGGACAACAGCGGTAAGCTGTCCTACATGGAACAAAAAGAATACAAACAATTGGAAAAGGACATTCAAAAACTGGAAGAACAAAAACAGGTATTACAGAACAAGTTCACCAATCCCGATTTAAGCGGTGACGAAATCAACCAGCTCTCCATTGAGCTCAAAGAAGTGTCGGATACCATTGAGGAAAAAACGGAGCGTTGGTTCGAACTTTCCGCTATTTTAGAAGGGTAAATATGTGGTTCAGACTTTTTTCTTTCCTAAAATTCCTATCCAAATCCAAAAACGAACACGGAGTCCACTCCCCTTTCGTGTTCAGCTATGTAACCCAATGCTTGTACAGTAAACAAAAATTCGACCAAGATAAAACCGCTAATGTATTGTTGAAAAGCATCGGTTATTTCAATATCAAAACCCTATACATCAACGAAAATCCAGACTTTGAAGAATTGGTCAAGGCGCAATACCCAGATATCCGCCCCAGCGAGAATACGGTAGACCTATTGTTCACGAAGCATTTGGACGCTTATGGTCTTGACAGACTCCTTTCCAGCGGAAAGTTGCACAACGATAGTATGGTCTTGATAGACTCCATTCATGAAGACCCGGAAAGCGAACAGGAATGGAAAGACCTCATTGAATCGCCAAATATCTCCGTAAGTATGGACCTATTCCATTGTGGCGTCCTATTTGTTCGAAAAGAACAGGTCAAGGAACATTTCACCATTCGGATATAAAGAAGTAATTT
This sequence comes from Flagellimonas algicida, assembly GCF_049629585.1. Lineage (NCBI taxonomy): Bacteria > Pseudomonadati > Bacteroidota > Flavobacteriia > Flavobacteriales > Flavobacteriaceae > Flagellimonas > Flagellimonas algicida. Next base: position 1,511,057 of record NZ_JBMYIX010000001.1, read on the forward strand.
TAGGTATGGAAAATGCAGCAACAGATAACACCATTTGGTACGTTCTGGCCGTGTTGGGGCTCGTTTATTTGATTATCATATTCCGAAACAAGCGCGGTACCCGTCGCAGGAAATCCAGAAGATTTATGGATGGAAAACGAATGCGTGACCGGGACGATGAACAATAATCACTGACTTCTGATATCAGATATCTGAAATCTGACTACTGAAAACTTATGAAAATTTACACCAAAACAGGCGATAAAGGCACCACGGCATTGTTCACGGGGACTCGCGTACCCAAGCACCATATCCGCATAGAGAGCTACGGCACCATTGACGAGCTCAACGCATTCTTAGGACTGCTCCGCGATCAGGAAATGGATTCCCATTCCAAAAAAACAATTACCCTTATCCAAGAAAAACTGTTCACGGTAGGGTCTATTTTGGCCACCGAGCCCAAAAAAGACAGCCGACTCAAAATTCCACGCATCAATGCCGATGATATTGCATTGTTGGAAAGGGAAATGGACTCCATGAACGAAAATCTTCCCCAGATGACACATTTTATCTTGCCAGGAGGACACCCAACCGTGTCATACTGTCATATTGCCAGAACGGTTTGTCGCAGGGCGGAACGCATGATTTCATATTTGAATGAAAACGAACCCCTTCCCGAAACCCTACTTTCCTACATCAACCGCCTTTCCGATTATTTGTTTGTCTTGGCACGAAAGTTGTCAAAAGATGTAAAAGCCGATGAAGTCAAGTGGATCCCGGAGAAATTGGACCAATAAATTCGTTTTTTTAACGTTAGAGTTTTGCCAACTCCAAAATAATTTTTAAATAATGTTGTTTTTACTTGACAAATTGGGTTTAAAAATTATTTTTGCAAAAAATTTAAAATCAAACCGTTACTATGTACTGGACATTAGAACTAGCCTCATATTTAAGTGATGCGCCTTGGCCAGCCACCAAAGACGAACTGATAGATTACGCAATCCGTACCGGAGCACCGTTGGAGGTTGTTGAAAACCTTCAATCCATGGAAGAAGAGGGCGGCGAGATATATGAGTCCATCGAGGAAATCTGGCCCGATTATCCTACGGAAGAGGACTACCTCTGGAACGAGGATGAGTATTGACCTCTGAATACACAAAGCACGTTAAAAAGTCTCATTTGAGGCTTTTTTTTATGTAATTTTGGCAGCCTAGCAAAAGATTTCCAACATAATCCCATCAATGGAACAGCTTTTGCCACTCAAACAAAAAAACAATTCATGAGTTTTATCAATTCCGTATTGAAGGTTTTTGTGGGTGATAAATCAGAGAAAGATGTCAAGTCCCTACAACCTTTGGTCAAAGAAATAAGATCCTTTGAGCAACAACTGGAAGGACTGTCCCACGACGAACTTAGACAAAAGACCGCTGCCTTTAAAGCCCAAATTGCAGAAGACTGTAAAGAGGTGAATGAAAAAATTTCTGCTTTACAGGACGAGGTCCAAAACTCCACCGACATTGATCGCAACGAGGAAATCTATGCTGAAATAGACAAACTCAACGAAGAAGCCTATAAAATTTCGGAAAAGACACTGAGCACTATCCTTCCAGAGGCTTTTGCCGTGGTGAAGGAAACTGCCAAACGCTTTGCCAATAACGAAACCCTTACAGTGACTGCTTCGGAGTTTGACCGTGTTCTTTCCGGTGATAAAGACTATGTAACCCTGGAAGGTGACAGTGCCATTTGGAAGAACTCATGGGATGCTGCCGGCAAGGAAGTCACTTGGGACATGATACATTATGATGTACAGTTGATCGGAGGTATTGCATTGCACGAAGGAAAAATTGCCGAAATGCAGACCGGGGAAGGAAAAACCCTCGTGGCCACCCTCCCTCTCTACCTCAATGCCCTAGCAGGCAAAGGCGCACACTTGGTCACCGTTAACGATTACTTGGCCAAAAGGGACAGCGCTTGGATGGCGCCCATTTTTGAATTCCATGGCCTATCCGTGGATTGTATAGACAAGCACCAGCCCAATTCCGATGGAAGACGGGCCGCCTACAATGCCGATATCACCTACGGTACCAATAACGAATTTGGTTTTGACTACCTACGCGACAATATGGCGCATACTCCGGGAGATTTGGTACAGCGTCCCCACCATTATGCCATTGTGGATGAGGTGGATTCCGTATTGATCGATGATGCCCGGACCCCTTTGATTATTTCAGGTCCCGTACCCGAAGGTGACCGCCATGAATTCAACGAATTAAAACCAAAGGTTTCCGACATTGTCCAAAAACAACGCCAATATCTGACAGGTGTTTTGGCAGAAGCCAAAAAGCTTATCGCCGCTGGCGATACCAAGGAAGGTGGGTTCCTTTTGCTACGGGTACACCGTGGACTTCCCAAGAACAAAGCCCTCATCAAGTTTTTGAGCGAGGAAGGCGTGAAACAATTGTTGCAGAAGACCGAAAACTTCTACATGCAGGACAACAACCGGGAAATGCCCAAAGTGGATGCCGAATTGTTGTTTGTCATTGATGAAAAGAACAATCAGATTGAGCTTACCGATAAAGGAGTGGATTACATCTCCGGGGACCAGGACAAAGATTTCTTTGTAATGCCCGATATCGGTAGCGAAATCGCCAAAATAGAAGGACAGGAACTTGAGATTGAGCAAGAGGCCGAACTCAAGGAAGAGCTTTTCAAGGATTTTGCCGTAAAGAGTGAACGCATCCATACCATGACACAGTTATTGAAAGCCTACACACTTTTTGAAAAAGACGTGGAATACGTGGTCATGGATAATAAGGTAATGATCGTGGATGAGCAAACCGGTCGTATCATGGACGGTAGACGCTACTCCGATGGACTCCACCAAGCCATTGAGGCCAAGGAAAGTGTGAAGATCGAGGCCATGACACAGACCTTCGCCACCATTACCCTACAGAACTATTTTAGAATGTACAACAAGCTGGCCGGGATGACCGGTACAGCGGTTACCGAGGCAGGTGAATTTTGGGAAATCTATAAGTTGGATGTGATGGAAATCCCAACCAACAGACCGATTGCCCGGGATGACCGTCATGATTTGATCTACAAGACCAAACGTGAAAAATACAACGCCATCATTGAAGAGGTAACCACCCTTTCCTCAGCGGGAAGACCTGTCCTTATTGGTACCACATCTGTGGAAATATCCGAATTGCTCTCCAAACTCTTGAGCGTTCGTAAGGTTCCGCACAATGTGTTGAATGCCAAACTCCACAAGAAAGAGGCCGACATTGTAGCCGAAGCAGGAAATGCAGGCGTGGTCACCATTGCCACCAACATGGCCGGTAGGGGTACCGATATTAAATTGACCCCCACCGTAAAAGAAGCTGGAGGTCTGGCCATTATTGGTACAGAGCGTCACGATTCCAGACGTGTTGATAGACAGTTGAGAGGTCGTTCTGGACGACAAGGAGATCCGGGAAGCTCGCAATTCTATGTTTCCTTGGAAGATAACCTAATGCGTTTGTTCGGATCGGACCGGGTGGCCAAGATGATGGACCGTATGGGATTGGAAGAAGGTGAGGTCATCCAACACTCCATGATGACCAAGTCCATTGAACGTGCCCAGAAAAAAGTAGAGGAGAACAACTTTGGTATCCGTAAGCGTCTTTTGGAATATGATGACGTCATGAATGCCCAAAGAGAGGTGGTCTACAAAAGAAGAAGGCATGCCCTGCAAGGAGAACGCCTTAAAGTGGACATTGCCAATATGATCTATGACACTTGTGAGGTGATTGCGGAAACCAATAAAATGGCCGATGATTACAAAAACTTTGAGTTTGAACTGATCAAGTACTTTTCCATAACCTCCCCCATCAGCGAAGAGGAGTTTAAGAAATTGGGCTTCCAAGAAATTGCCAATACCATATACAAGACTGCCTACGATTTCTACCAACAGAAAATGGAACGCAGTGCCAGTGCGGCATTCCAGGTCATTAAAAAAGTATACGAGGACCAGTCCAACAAGTTTGAGCGTATCGTGGTTCCCTTTACGGATGGCATCAAAAGCTTGAACGTGGTCACCAATCTTGAGAAGGCATACACCACCGATGGCAAACAGTTGATCACCGATTTCGAGAAGAACATCTCCTTGGCCATTATTGACGACTCTTGGAAAACGCATTTGCGCAAAATGGACGAGCTGAAACAATCGGTACAGTTGGCCGTACACGAACAGAAAGATCCTTTATTGATCTACAAGTTCGAGGCGTTTGAACTCTTCAAGGAAATGATAGATAAAGTGAACAAAGAAGTGATTTCATTCTTGTTCAAGGGTGAACTTCCTTCAGAAAATACCAATCAAATCCAAGAGGCACGCAACGTTCGCAGGCCCAAGGAAAATCTTCAGACCTCAAAAGAAGAAATCCCGAACAGTGATGAATTGGCCGCACAGAACAGGGCTGCGGGACAAACCCAGCGACAGAGGCCACAGGTGACCGAGACCATAATCCGTGAAAAACCAAAAATTGGCAGGAATGACAAAGTCACCATAAAAAATGTGATGTCCGGGGAAAGCAAGACCTGTAAGTACAAACAAGCCGAACCCCTTATCGATAAGGGCGAGTGGGTACTCGTAGAGGACTGATTTTTTCCTACATAAAGTTTTAAAAGCGGCAGCGATTTACGCTGCCGCTTTTGATTATATCAAAAAACATATTTAGATTTACACCACAAACACCCCGTAACGAGCTACTTTTACTACTTCAATGAATCAACCTTTAGTGTAGTAGAGGAAAACACCAAGCGTAGCATATGAAGATTCCTATTAAGGACAGATATCGTTTACAAGATAAGATTGATTTGATACTTAAAGTTAATTATAGTTCTTCGGTGTTCGCTTTTATCCTCGGGATAATATGCCTCTTCTTTTTGAATATTCAAGGCATGATTCCCTATGCCTGTTTTGGTTTTGCCTTCTTGAACTTGTTAAATACGGTTCTATATAAAAAGCACGGAAACCTTATCCTTACCTATAACCTCACCTCCATCTTGGCCATGATCGGGGCCACCATGGTAACTATTTATAGTGGAGGAATACAAAGTCCGTTTGTTTTTGTTTTGGCCATTGTGGTCTTTGCTGGCTATGTCACCACCAAAGTGTTTGGGCAACTTTATCTGATCATCAACCTTTCGGTTCTAGCCATTTTGTTCCTATATGATGTAGGCAACTTTAAGGTCACCGAGAACACCATTCCTTTGGAAGCCAGGGACTGGTTTGCCTTTTTAAGTGCTGTTTTTGCAGTATATCTATTGGGAGGGGTCTTTGGGAAAAATCTGCTTAGGGCACACCATAAGTTGTACAAATCCCGAAATGAGATCCAAGAACGTATTGAAGAAAAAGAAATCCTGCTCAAGGAAGTGCATCACAGGGTAAAGAACAACCTACAGACCGTATCCAGTCTTTTGAGCCTGCAATCCCGGGCCATCGCCGATGATAAGATCAGTAACATCATCAAAAGCAGCCAGAACAGGGTAGTTTCCATGGCCATGGTGCACGAGATGCTCTATAAGCGGGACGATTACCTTTCAAAGATTGAACTCAAACCCTATGTTCAGGAGTTGTGCGATTATCTCGTACGTTCCGTAAAAGGGACCTCGAACAACGTCAAGGTAAATCTGGACATTGACGATAACAAACTGAGTATAGATACGATTATTCCGCTTGGGCTCATCATCAACGAAACCATTACCAACGCCCTTAAATACGGTATAACAGAAGGGCATGATGGCGAAATCCATGTGTCCCTGCACAAGCTTCCCAATGACCGCTACGAGATGTATTTGGGAGACAATGGCATTGGGTATTCAGAGGATATCAACCCAAGGACATCAAACTCCTTGGGATTAAAGCTTATTTACAACCTCACACGCCAGCTCCGGGGCACCATTAGCCGGGATTACGACAAGAAAGGAACCTACTATCGTATAGAGTTTGAGGAAATTATAGAGGAATTCAACTCGGTTGATTAAACGGTTTTTTTATCTTTAGAAGATTATCATTAATCTTCATCGCATGTCAAAAAAACTACTCCTAGGCATATTCCTTGCCTGTATCACCTTTTCAGTCTCCGCTCAAGATTATTTTTTTAAGAAATTCCATCCCTTCAATCCAGAGGTACCTTCACCCGAAGAATTTTTGGGATATGGCATTGGGGATAGGCATACCCGCCATGACCTTATTGTGGCCTATTTGACGAAGCTTTCCGAGGTTTCGGACAGGGCCAGTATCCACCAATATGGACAGACCCATGAGGGACGGAAATTGGTCATCCTGACCATCTCATCACCGGAAAATCTCAACAACTTGGAGCAATTGAAGCAAAAACACCTTCAATTTACAGATCCTTCGCAAACCCCGACCAACTATGATGAGGTGCCTATTTTCATCAATTTGGGGTATAACGTCCACGGGAACGAGCCCTCGAGTTCCGAGGCAGCTTTGCTGACCGCCTACACCTTGACCGCTTCCAACCATCCGGAAATATTGAACTATCTGGACAAAGGTGTCATTTTTGTTGATCCCACCATCAATCCAGACGGAAGGGACAGGCATACCCAGTGGGCCAATATGTACCAAGGCAACCCATTGGTGGCCGACCCTGCAGATGCTGAACATAACGAATACTGGCCCATGGGCCGGACCAACCATTATTGGTTTGACCTGAACCGGGATTGGTTATTGGCCATCAACCCGGAAAGCCGTGGTAAACTCAACTGGTATCATGACTGGTACCCCAATGTGGTCACCGATTTTCATGAAATGGGTAGCCAGAGTACCTATTTCTTTGAACCGATGAAGACCAATGGCTCCTTAAACCCCATTATGCCCAAGGAAAATTACGAGGACCTCAACAATCTGTTTGGGGATTATTTCTCCGAGGCGTTGGACAGCATCGGCTCGTTTTACTTCACCAAAGAAGTCTTTGATGGCACGTATCCAGGTTACGGTTCCTCCTACCCCGATCTTCAAGGTGGTTTGGGAATATTGTTTGAACAGGCCAGCTCAAGGGGGCATAAACAAACCACTGATTTTGGGGAAATCACCTTTCCCTTTACCATCAGAAACCAGTATACCTCGAGCATTACCACGGTAAAAGCCGCTGTTGAAAACAAGGCCATGCTACGCAAATACCAACAAGATTTCTTTAAGAGTGGGCTTACCAATGCCTCCAAAAGCAGAATTCAAGGGTATACGTTCGGGGATGATTACGATGCCAACCGGGTAAAAGCGTTTGTGGACAAGCTGTTGTTGCACAAAATTGATGTCTATAAATCCGGGAACCGATTTGTGGTCCCTACACGGCAGCCCCAGTACAGAATGGTCCAGACCATGTTCGAGACCTATGACAAATACCGGGACAGTGTCTATTATGATGCTTCCGCCTGGTCATTGGCCAATTTCTACAACATGAAATACAGTCCGGTCAACAGTTTAAACTTGGGCGAGAAAGTCACCTCCACTGAGAGTTTGGTGAACCCACAGGCCGTGCAAAAATCCGAGTATGCCTATATCATTGATTATGATGATTACAATGCCGTAGCGGCCCTCAACTATTTACAATCCAAAGGATTGGCACTGTCCTCTGCCTTTAAGCCCTTCACGGTCAAAACCACAGTTGGAAACAAAAGGTTCAACTACGGGGCCTTGGTGGTGCCTGTTAGCCTACAGCAAAAGAAAGATGCCGATACCGTGTACCAATTGGTCCAAGAGGCACAACAAAAATTTCAGGTCCCCACCTATTCCATCCCTTCGGGCTATAGTGTACAAGGGGTTGATTTGGGAAGTAGGTACATTTCTCCCATTACCAAGCCCAAAGCCGTAATGCTTATTGGACAGGGTACCCGCTCCTATGAAGCCGGTGAGGTCTGGCACCTGTTGGACACCCGTGTGCATATGCCCATCACCAAAGTTCCCATGCGAAATTTTGGCAGATTGGATTTGGACAAGTACAATACGCTGGTGATGGTCTCCGGCTCATACCATTTTTCGGAAAGTCAATTCAACAAAATCAAGGATTGGGTGAGCAAGGGCAATACCCTTATTACGATAGGAACAGCCTCCGAATGGGCCATCGACAAGAAATTGGTGATGGAAAAATTGACCAAACAAGAAAAGGACTCCACCGCAACCGTGGAGCGTAAACCTTATGTGGACGCACCCGAGAACATCGGCAAGGAAAGTGTGGGCGGTGCTATTTTTAAAGTGGATATTGATGTGACCCACCCCTTGGCCTTTGGGTATCGGGACACAACCATTCCTGTGTACAAGAACAACTCTGTTTGGTTGGCACCTAGCAAAAATGCCTATGCCACCGTAGGGAAATATTCCAAAAATCCGCATGTGGATGGCTTTATCACTTCCAAGAATATGGAAGAAAACCTAAAACCTTCGGCCTCATTAATAGTTAGTGAGGTAGGCAGTGGTCGTGTAGTATTGTTTGCAGACAACCCCAATTTCAGGGGATCATGGTACGGCACCAACCGACTGTTTCTGAATGCATTGTTTTTGGGGGATAAAATAGAAGTTCCTGAATAACCAAAACCCGATATCATGAAAAAAATACTTTTCCTTGTACTATCACTCCAATTTCTATGGGCCGCAGGTCAAGAGAGTATGAGTGAAGGGCCATTTTCACAACTTATCATCAGAGGAGTAACCTTGATCAATGGCAACGGTTCACCGCCAAGAGGTCCCATTGACATTGTTGTGGAGAACAATAAAATTGTGAACATTCAGGTAGTGGGTTATCCCGGGGTAAAGATAGATGCGTCCAAAAGACCCAAGTTAAAACCCGGGGGCAAAGAGTTGGATTGCTCCGGTATGTACCTCCTTCCGGGATTTATAGACATGCATGGCCATATTGGCGGTGAAGCCCAAGGTGCTGACTCCGATTATGTGTTCAAACTTTGGATGGCTCACGGTATTACCACCATAAGGGAGCCCAGTGGCCGGGGTGTGGACTGGACGCTCGACCTCAAGCGGAAAAGTGAAAAGAACCAAATCATCGCCCCCCGTATTTATGCCTATACCGGTTTTGGTCAGCAAGGAGGAGATTTCAACCCCTTGAACGGTTCTGCCATAAGTACCCCTGAACAAGCAAGGAAGTGGGTGCGCGCCAATGCCGAACGGGGAGCGGATGGCATTAAGTTCTTTGGGGCTCCACCGGAAATCATGACCGCGGCTTTGGATGAAAACAAAAAATTGGGACTACGGTCCGCATGTCACCATGCCCAAACCGATGTGGCCCGTTGGAACGTCCTCCATTCTGCCCGTGCAGGTCTAACCACCATGGAGCATTGGTATGGGCTTCCAGAAGCGCTTTTTGAAGATAGGACCGTTCAGGATTATCCGTTGGACTATAACTACCAGAATGAGCAGCATCGCTTTGAAGAAGCGGGGAAATTATGGGAACAGGCTGCCAAACCGTACTCAGAGCATTGGAACAAGGTCATGGATGAACTTATCAGCTTGGATTTTACGCTAGTGCCCACATTCAATATTTATGAAGCCAGTAGGGATTTGCATCGTGCCAGAAGGGCCGAATGGCATGAGGACTATACCCTACCCTCCCTTTGGGAGTTCTATCAACCCAGTATGATCTCCCATGGTTCTTATTGGCACGATTGGGGCACTGAACAAGAGGTGGCATGGAAACGAAACTACAAGCTCTGGATGACCTTCATCAATGAATATAAGAACCGAGGTGGTCGTGTGGCCACGGGGTCAGATTCCGGGTTTATATTCCAGCTGTATGGATTTGCCTATATCCGGGAAATGGAATTGCTCCGTGAAACCGGGTTCCATCCTTTGGAAATCATTCGGTCAGCCACACTAAACGGTGCCGAAGCTTTGGGCGCTGCAGATAAAATTGGCACTGTGGATGTGGGCAAGATGGCCGATTTTGTAATCCTTTCGGAAAATCCCCTACGAAATTTCAAGGTTCTGTATGGCACCGGGGCCATTAAACTTACCGAGGATAACGAAGTGGTCCGTGTGGGCGGGGTTGCCTATACCGTTAAAGACGGAATCGTTTACGACGCGAAGGCACTTTTACGGGACGTAAAGAAACAAGTACAGCAAGCAAAAGAAAAATTGAACTACAACCTAAAACAACCGGGATCAAAATAGCATCCATTAAATAAGTCTGGTATTAAAATTAGAATGAAGGGCAGGAATGTGGTCAACGATTCCTGCTCTTTGTATTTGTTATTGGAACATTTTTTTTCGAAACGAAAAGACTATTGAGGCAATCACAAAAGCAACGCTTAAAAACAATGCGAACAGAACGATAATACCCATCATCATGATTAAGCCAATTTAGCTCTGTCCTTTTTAGTTTTGAAAGAAAGCTCTTTTTTAACCCTGGAGTTTTTGAATTTGTACAATCTAGCCACTTCAGTTTCACCTTTAGTTTGCTTTTGAATATCGATGTTCAATTCAACTCCTTCAGTAATGGTATCAACTTTAATTTCGTTGGAAGTGTCCTGGGCCATAGCTACGGTTCCGAAGAAAATTACTGCGATGATGGTTAAAACTGTTTTCATGATTTGGGTTTTTATTACGAAGTAAAGCTACCTCCGTAGGGCCCCTGAATCAGATTTCCGTCGCTAAACCCCCCTTTTTTTTCGGTGTAGAAACTTTTCTTGGACAAAGTGTTTTTTATCGTCGATGAACGTTTTCGGGTCAAAAAACAACACACCGACAGGGTGTGCATTTCATCGATTATTCTAAAGACCCCATCCCTGTAAACCCTTGTAAACAAAGGAATTATTTGTAGGAAAAGAAATACATAAATGTAATCTTGAGTGGTAAAAAACCTACAAATTTGATTTTTACTGTAGAATAGGAAAGGGGCATTCGAAGATGTTCAAAACCCCCAATTAACACTTTTTAACACGCCTCGTCGTAATAGTTGCTATCTTATCCCTACTAAGCAAAAAACAACACCATGAAAATCGTACAGATTCCTTTTTTGGTTTTGCTTCTTTTGGTTTCCACAAGCTGCCAGTCCAAGACCAAATCCAACAAACAAGAACTCACTCAAAAAGAACAGAAAGAGAGTTTTGAAATATCGGGGCTTTCTGCAGATGAGCTTCAAAACTACGAGACCGCCTATTTTGCCAGCGGATGCTTTTGGTGTGTGGAAGCTATTTTTGAAAGTGTGAAAGGGGTCAAAGAAGTCTATTCTGGATATTCCGGTGGAAAGAAAAAGAACCCTACCTATGAGCAAGTCGGCCGAGGGCTCACCAAGCATGCCGAAGCCGTGGAGGTATATTACGACCCCAATGTGGTCTCTTTTACTGAACTGGTCCAGGTTTTCTTTGGATCCCATGACCCAACCACCCTTAATCGACAGGGGCCGGACCGAGGTCCACAATATCGGTCCATTGCGTTCTATAAAAATGATGCCGAGAAAAAAATCATTGAAGACTACATTGCCAAACTGGAGGCTGCAAACGTATTTGGAAAGCCCATAGTTACCGAAGTAAAGGCATTTGATAAATTTTACATGGCCGAGGATTACCATCAGGACTATGAGAAAAATCACCCCAATAATCCATACGTGCAACAGGTATCCATTCCCCGATTGAATCGATTTAAGGCAAAATTCAAATCCTATTTAAAGGATGATGCCCACTAAGTCGTGTTTTTATTAAGAAGTATAGAGATGGCCCAAAAGGAAATGCTGGCAGGTAGAAGAGTTGAGTGGTTCCTTACTTAAGGCCTGAAAAGGAAAGTAGGGGTCTTATTGCTTCAAGACAACGTCACTGTATCTGGAGTTGATAGTGATGGACTTATCATCCGTTTTACTGATATAATACCCCTTGTGTATTTGGGCATTATGGTTTTTTGAGGTTTCCAACACCATGGTTTTCGGGTATGTAAATTCCGAAGCGGTTCCATTCACATAAATAGAAAATGGTACTGATGGCATTTTAAATTCCACCTCTCCGTTCTCCACCGAAACATCCAGATCAGTAAAACTCTCGGACACCGCATCAATACTAAGTGCTCCCAATGTACTGTTCACCAGGGCCTTCCCTTTCAAACGCCCAATGATTACGTTGGAAGACACCGAGTTCAGTTGTAGCTCCTTTACTTCGTTCAGGTTTACATTTTCGGCAAAATCCGTTTGCAGTTGGCCATAGTTCCATTGCTGTACCACAATGGGTGAGTAGGAAGCCTTGATATTGGTCTTATGGCCATCAATGGTAGAGGCAAGCAAGCTTGCGTAGGACAAGCTTGCGTTGATATTCTTGGTATTTGCGGCCAATTTCACCTCTCCGTGCCGTACATCCATTTTAAGTTTGATGTATTTGGGCATTTTGATCTTGATGCGTTTTTTTACCTTGTACTCCTTGTGTTCACCATCTTTTGAAGAAAAATAAAACACATTGGTACCATCATTATGGATGCGCATTACCCTTTCATTCTCGCGTCTTATTTCTTCCCGTTGGTTTCTCATCTCCTCCCGCTGGGCCTTTACTTCCTCCCTAATTTCCACACGGAGCTGTTCCCGGTCTTCCATAAGTTGCTTACGGTCTTCTTGCATCTGCTTTCGCATTTCCTCCCTTTCCTTGGCCCGATCTTTCAATTGATCGCTCCACTCCTCAAAACGCTTCTTGTACTCCTTGTCAAAATTCTTGTCGAAGTCCTTTTTCCACTCTTTCAAATATTTGTCCCCGTCCTTTTTATAGGCATCATAATCAAACTCCATAAAAGGCATTGGGGGCATTGGAGGCAGTTCTGGAATGACCACCATCTCGGGAATTTCAGGTATCTCGGGAATTTCAACCTCAGCCAAGATATGCTCCACGGAGGGCACTTCGGAAACAACAAAGTCAAAATTGTTGAAACCGTGTACCATGGGACCAAAGCTGTTCCCTTGGGTACGCACTTCAATTTCTTTGCTGTTGCCCATGATCTTGATCAAATCCTTCTTAAAATACGATGTGGCTTCCTCTTCCGTGGCTCCTTCCAGTTCCACCACAGCAGTGACTTCCACCTGGTCCTTGTCCCAGGTTTCAAACTCAATGTCCGCATAACTGGTGTTGAGGTTGATGACCGCCTCCTTATCCACATTGAAAGTTTCCTTGTACGTTTTCGATTTCTCCTGTGCCCGGATAGCGGAGCCCGCCATCACCAAGAGCATCAGACTAAACCATATTTGATGATTCCTGTTCATTTTTTGATGATTTTAATTGATTTAACTTTGATTTTAACCGCTGCAACAACTGCAAGCGCAGTTGCAGATTTTTTACCAAGGCGCCAATGGTCTGATCATTGGGTCCCATCTCATTAAGTTCCTTGTTCAGCAATCTGTATTCGGCATCCAGTTCTGCCAAACGGTCCATATAGCTGTCCAACACTTCCTTATTGTCCGAATCGAACTCCAAATCGGAAAGCTCTAGATTGATATTGGTGAGGTAATAATTCTCCACTTTCTTCAAATCCGGGGACAGATCGCCCAACGAAAGGATTTGTGGAGTCTTGGTCTCGTTTTCCACCACTGGGTTCGTAACAGGGAGTTCCTTTTGCTCTCTTGACAAAAAGAAAACAGTAACCCCCAAGGCAACTACCACCGAAGCCGCTACCCGTATCCAGAACAACTGGTTGGATTTCCTTTGGGTAGAAGTCGGAAGATCCTTCTCCAATTTGGACAGAAACCGGGCCTCATGCCCTTCTTTCATACTAAGCGTCCTTTTCCGCTCTTTGGCGAACATTTCCTTAAGATCCTGTGCCATAAGCCATATTTTTTAAAGTTTCTTTTAACTGTGCCTTTCCCCGAAGCAATCGGGTCCTTGATGCCGAATCCGAGATGTCCAGGATTTCGGCAATCTCCCCATGATCATATCCTTCCACCAAATAGAGCTGTACCACGTACTGGTATTTGGGAGGCAACTCCTCAATGGCCTTTTTTACTTCCTCCATGGAAATTCCATCCTCCACCTTCCAATCATCCTCTTCAGCTACCTGCATATAATTCTCGTTCAATTCAACCGTTCTTTGGTGTTTCGACTTTAAAAAGTCAATGCTCCCGTTCACCACTATCCGCTTTAACCATGCCCCGAAGGTCACCTCTCCCTTAAATTGATCTATCCGTTCAAATGCCTTGATAAAGGATTCTTGGAGCACATCCTCTGCATCATCCGGATTCTTCAGGAAGCGCATGGCCACCCCGTACATGCCATTGCAGTATTGGCGGTACAGTTTTATCTGGGCCTTACGGTCGTTGGCCTTGCATCTTTCAACCAGATCAATTTGAAACACGGTCGGTTCTATGTTTGATTAATTTGTTGTTCTATGTAAGGACGATGGAAAAAAAGCAACGTTGCAAAATAGTTTTCTTTTGGCGGTTTTTTAACAAAAAAATCCCGTTGAGGGTTCAACGGGATTTCTTTCAACATATATACATTAAGCTCTTACTCGTCCATAAGAAGGTTCAAGTGTACGGTAATATTGTCCCGTGTGGCCTTGCTGTACGGACAAATCTCATGGGCTGCATTGATCAAGGTCTCCCCCATTTGCTTATCCACTGTGGGCAGATAGGAATCCAAGGTAGCTTCCAAGTAAAAACCATCTTCTTCCTTATTGAACTCTATGGTGGCGGTAACAGTATAATCACCCAAATCTTCAATATGGTGTTCCTTGGCCACAGCCTCCAAAGCCCCTGCAAAACAGGTGGAATATGCCGCAGCGAAAAGCTCTTCGGGATTGGTGGATGCTGCATTGGGTTTTCCCTTGGAATTGGGCATGCTGATATCAAAATCGATTACCCCGTCCTCACTCTGCACATGCCCGGACCTTCCTCCCGTATTGGTGGCCTTACTCTCAAAAATAGTTTTCATCTGTAATAATGTTTATTAAGTTCCTAAAATGGATGGGGCAACGCCCGCTTTCCATATTTATATGAGAAGTTACCATTTGTAGACGGATGTCCCTAATTACAGTTATTAAATTTGTGTGAAATAGTGTGGATTCCCTCCCTTCAAAAGCAGTTGCCACAATCAACCCCAATACGGGATAACCCGCAAAAACTTTATACCTTAGTGGTCCGACTCCATTAAAAAACATCTTGGCCAACAAAAAAAATACAACTCCCGGTACCATTTCCAAAATTCAGGAACTACGGAAACAGGAAATTTCCGTGGATACCTTGACCAAAGGCATCTTTGAAGGAAACAAGGCCTTATTGGCCAAGGCCATTACTTTGTTGGAAAGCACCAATCCCGTGCATTTTGAAAAGGCCAACGCAGTCATAGAAAAGTGCCTTACCCAACCTAATTCCAGTATCCGTCTGGGGATTACCGGGGTTCCCGGGGTGGGAAAAAGCTCATTTATTGAAGCCTTGGGCACCCTTCTGACCTCAAAAGGAAAAAAGGTGGCCGTTTTGGCGGTAGACCCCACTAGTTCCCTGAGCAAAGGGAGCATTCTTGGGGACAAGACTCGAATGCAATCCCTTTCCAAGGATCCCAATGCTTTTATCAGACCCTCCCCTTCCGGAAGCTCCTTGGGTGGAGTGGCCCAAAAGACCCGGGAAAGTATCATCTTGTGCGAGGCAGCTGGATACGATGTCATTTTAGTGGAAACCGTTGGTGTGGGACAAAGTGAAATTGCCGTACACAGCATGGTGGATTTCTTTTTGCTGTTAAAATTATCTGGGGCTGGCGATGAATTGCAAGGCATTAAAAGGGGCATTATGGAAATGGCCGATGCCATTGCCATCAACAAGGCCGATGGTGACAATTTGCAACGGGCCCAACTGGCCGCTACCGAATTTTCAAGAGCCCTTCACCTCTATCCGCCCAAGGCAAACGGCTGGACTCCCAAAGTTTTAAAATGTTCAGCCATAGAAAATATGGGCATTCAAGAAATTTGGGACATGGTCAAGGGTTTTGTCGAACAGAATAAAAAGAATGGACATTTTATAAAAAATCGACAGCTACAAAACCGAAATTGGTTCCTTCAAACCGTGGATGAACAAATCAAGCAGTTTTTTCATCAAAAAGCATCCTTTAAAAAGGCCCAGAAAAAAATGCTGAAGGCCATTGATGAGAATAAAATCTCTCCCTTTTATGCCGCAAAGGTCCTATTGGAAGATATTACCAAGGAACTTTAAATAAAAGCAATAAATTTGCACAGATTCCAAAACGAATGAGCACCGTCACCGATTCCCTTTTATCCATAGTAGTCCCGTTGTACAATGAAGAAGACAATGTGGTTCTTCTTACCCAAAAGATCCATGAAAGTCTTGAAGGGTACAACTATCAAATTGTATATGTGGACGATTTTTCAACGGACAAGACCCGCATAAAGGTCAAGGAAATGGATGATTCCAAAGTCCATTTGATCGAGTTGAAAAAGAACTACGGACAAAGTTTGGCCTTGGCCGCCGGTATTGACTACGCCGAAGGGGAATACATCATTACCATGGATGGGGACCTTCAAAATGACCCCTCTGACATTCCCCAAATGTTGACCTATGCGGTAAGCGGAGAATACGATGTGGTCACGGGCATCCGTCAGAAAAGAAAGGATTCCCTCATTAAAAAGATTCCTTCCAAAATTGCCAATTTCTTGGTTCGGAGGGTAACCAAACTCGATATCAAAGACAATGGCTGTGCCCTCAAAGTCTTTACCAAGGATATTGCCAAGGGACTCAACCTATACGGTGAAATGCACCGTTTTATCACACTGTTGGCGCATTTGGAAGGCGCCCAAATAAAGCAAGTGCCTGTAAAGCATCATGCCCGTCATGCCGGGGTTTCCAAATATGGACTGGAACGGGTATTCAAGGTGGTAGCCGATATGATGCTCTTGCTCTTTATTCGAAAATATTTTCAACGACCCATTCACCTCTTTGGAATTTTTGGCGTGTTGCTGATCATCCTCGGTATCTTTATCAACCTATATCTGCTTATCGTAAAGCTTGGTTTTGGTGAGGATATCGGTAGTAGACCCTTACTCATTTTTGGGATGATGTTCATTTTGGGGGGCATTCAACTCTTCACTATCGGTATTGTGATGGAGCTATTGATTCGAACCTATTACGAATCCCAACAGAAACGACCCTATCGCATCAAAAAAATCTCTATCGGTGACGGAAAAGCTGCGTAAGAAGCTCATTACAGCTCTGAAAATTGTCATCAGTGCGGTATTGATTTACTTTATTTTCACCAAAATAGAACTCAAGGACGTTCTGCAGACGTTAAAAAAGAGCGACCCCATCTATCTGGTTTTGGCCATTCTTTTATTTACCCTTTCAAAAGTCTTGGCCGCGTTTAGGCTGCAGCTCTACTTTCACCAGATCGGGGCAAGAATTACGCAATTGGCCAACCTAAAACTATATCTATTGGGCATGTTCTATAACCTGTTTCTCCCCGGTGGAATTGGCGGTGATGCCTACAAAGGCTACGTAGTCCAAAAAGAATATAAGCCCGGGACTAAGAAAGTGGTCTCCGTGTTGCTGGTAGACCGATTAAGTGGTATGCTGCTACTGTTTGTCTATGCCTGCGCCTTGGCACTCCTATCTTCCAATACTTTTTTTAATGGATTGAACGGACTTATTGCTCTGGCCATTCCCCTAAGTGTCGTGGTCTTTTGGTGGGTGAACAAACGCTTTTTCATTTCTGGGTTTCCTGTGTTTTGGAAATCTTTGGGCTATTCGGCCTTGGTACAATTGGCCCAGTTGGTCTGCGTGTTATGCATTCTGAAATCATTGTCCATTGGATTGGATGTTGTGGAGTACCTTTTTGTATTCTTGGTTTCTTCCATTGTATCGGTGATTCCATTGACCATTGGTGGAATTGGAAGTAGGGAGGTCACCTTTTTATATGGTGCGGAGTGGTTAGGGTTGAATGCCAGTACTTCCATTGGCATCAGTTTTACTTTTTTTCTGATCACGGCCTTGGTTTCCCTTATGGGAATGTATTATCATTTTAAAAAGCCTGAAATGAAAACGGTTTCCTAATCCAAATGCACTAAATGCATTCGGTTTAATTTCTTTTGACGGGTGTTGGGGTTCAAGAATTTAATCTGAAGGCGGGTAATCCGGAATTGGTCCACGGTAATCTGCTCGTGCCAATGGTACCTATCATTTTGGAGTCTTTCCAATTCATGGTCCGTAGCATAGACCCAAACATCATGCTTATCTGCCAAATCTGATAAGGAAACAATCTTAACGGGCTTTTTGTTATAAAAATCCAAGGCCCAAGTATGTCCTTCCGAAATCTTATAGATTTTGTCCACAGGAATGTTGTTCTCCGCAACTTTCCCAGCCATGGTGGAACCGGCTTGGTATTGAAGCAGGCGTGGGTAAAAATGGGTATTGAGCAATCCATTCAGCAATAACGAGCTGCAAACTGAAATGGTCAAAATCCTAAGATAAGGCGCCTCTTGTTTCAAACAATAGTAGACAACGCCAGAAAGTGCTGCCAACAACACCAAATAGCCGTACCAATGCTCCAACTTGAACACATAAAAGCAAACCAGAACGGTAAAAACGAAGACCAGGCTCAAAATAAAGTACTGTACTATCACCAATACTTTGGCCACCTTTTCCTTTTGTTCATGATGGACTCGATACAGATATCCTGCTGAAAGCACCGCATACAATGGAATGAGTATGTTCATGTAATGCGGCAGTTTAAACTGTGCAAAACTGATCAGAAAGAAAAGAATGGTGATGCTGCCAAAGGTCAGGAACTCCAATTGCGGCCTGTAGGCAAACTTGGTTTTCCAAAACGTTTTGAGTTTCGTCCAGTAGGCTATCAAGGCCAAGACGGTCCAAGGCAAAAACACCCATAAAAAAGTATGGAAGAAGAAAAAGAAATCGCTGCTGTTCTTGCCTACCCCTTCGCCACTCATGCGCTCAAAGCTTTGCTCCCAAAAAATAAAGAAGATACCGCTGCGGTGGTCCTTACCCCGAATGACCTTTTCCGGGTGCAGATCAAATTGGTGATAATAGGCGTAGAGCATGGGGGTTATGGTCAAACCAAAAACTACTAAAGCCACCAATACCTTCCAGTTCATCAATCGCATCCATTTTCGGGTATAGGCCAAGTGGCAAAGTACCGAAACCCCAATGACCACTAGGGCAATTTGACCTTTGGTTGAAAAAGCCATTCCAGCTCCAAAAGCACCTAAGACTATACCCTTAAGGGTATTTTTTTCGATGTATGTGACCAACTGCCAAATGGAAAAAATGGCAAAGCCGGTCAAAACCGCATCAGTACGCACATCGATATTCGCCAACACAATGGTCTGTGCCGTCATAAAAATTAGGGCAGCAAACCGACCCACATCTTTGTTGTAGAGCAATTTCCCCAAACCATGACAGCTATAGGCCCCCAGCAGGGTCGCCAAAATACCCGGAATCCTGTAAGCCCAGTCGTGTATGCCAAAAATTTTATAGGAGAGTGCCGCCAACCAGTAGTGCATATGTGGTTTGTCCAAATATTCCTCTGGTCCTTTGAAGAGGCTCAAAAAATCATTTTCTTGAACCATCCGCATGGCCATGACGGCAAACTGCGCGGAATCGTTCTCGAAAAGGGTCACAAACATTCCAGCGATATAGACCAGAACTATCAGGGTAAGTAAAAACCAGTATCTGGTCGTTGAAATCATGTCCCTATTTTTTGGAATGCAAATATAGCCAACTTGGCAAACAACCATCCGAACACCAGGCCTACAACAGCCCCTGTGAATACATCCAAAGGAAAATGAACCCCGATATAAATCCGGCTATAGGCCACCAAACAAGCCCATATCATAAGGATAAATCCCATGTACCTTACCTTTCCGCAGAACAGGACAGTGAAAAAAGTAGCCGGTCCAAAGGAATTGGCGGCATGGGCAGAAAAGTAGCCGAACTGTCCTCCGCAATAACTTTTCACCAAGCGCATAATCTCACTGATCTCCGGATCATGGCAAGGTCGTAATCGGCCGACACCGTATTTAAAAAAATTGGATAGTTGGTCCGTGCAGGTAATCAACAAGGCCACACTTACCAAAATGATGCCTGTCTTTTTCCATCCAAAATTTTTATAGGAGAGATAAAGCAGCAGCACATACAGGGGAAATGAATTCCTAGTCTTGGTCATGAACATCCAAAACCCATCCCAAGTGGGGGTCCCCAATCCGTTGAGGAAGAGAAAAAGGTCTTTGTCGTATTGCAGCAGTTGGTCCAGCATCTACGCGTCGTATCTGGAAACTTCGCGATCGTAGAATGCCGTGGCCGCCTCAATTAGGCCCTCCGCTTCTTCGGCAAGTTCTGCCTCATCTTCTTTTGAAAATTCCTCCATCCATTCCACTTCATCATTCTCCAAGTTAATGATGAACCGTGGATACTCGGTATGGACGATGAATATCGCATCGGGATGATCTGTATTATCCGCTAAAAGAAATTTGGGCAGTTCCATATGTTTTTTGATTTAAATCCGGTCAATAAAATCCGAATCAGTCCTGTATCAATTTTTTGGTCAAATAGATGAATCGAATATACAACAATACCGCCGAAGCTGTTAGTCCGGACAACAATCCTATCCAAATCCCGGTACTTTTAAAATGGGTATGCAGACCCAAGTAATAGCAAATGGGAAATCCGATCAACCAATAGGCCACAAACGTGATCAAGGTTGGAATCTTTACATCCTGAAGTCCCCTTAGAGCACCCAAAACCACGACCTGTAATCCATCTGAAATTTGAAAAAATGCTGCCACCAACAGCAACTTGGCCGCAATGACGATTACTTCGGTATTGTCCATTTGATTGACAAGGTCGTCCACATCCAAATAAATGGTGGGAAACCAATGTCTCCCGATCAAAAAGAGAGCAGCAAAAACGATTTCCAACAATAGGGTGAGGAAAAAAATGGATTCCGCAATTCTTTTGAGCTCCCTAAAATTCTGCAATCCCTTTTGATTGCCCACACGGACCATAGCAGCCACACTGAGCCCCATTCCCACCATAAAGGTCATACTACTCAAGTTCAATGCTATCTGGTTGGCCGCTTGGGCATTTTTACCCAATACCCCACTCAACCAAATGGCGGCGGTAAATATGGCCACTTCAAAGAACATTTGCATGGCCGAAGGAAACCCAAGACTGATGATCTTGTTCATCACCTTCTTCTCTATCACCTTAAAGTTGAACCCGGTCACGTAGGGTTGAAACTTCTCTTTTCTTTTCAGTAGAAACCAGATGTATCCCACCATGATAAACCGTGAGGCCAAGGTACCAATTGCCGCTCCAACGATGCCCAACTTGGGAAATCCAAACGAACCAAAAATCAATAGGTAATTCAGTGAAATATTCACCACATTGGCCAAAATGGTGGCATACATGGGGTATTTGGTCTGCGACAACCCTTCCGAGAATTGCTTAAATGCTTGAAACATGACCAAGGGAACCAAAGAGAAGGCCACCAACTCCAAATAGGGTATGGCCAATTCCACCACTTCCGGGGGTTGCTGCATGGAATGCATCAATGGCTTGCATAGTAGAATAATTCCGAAGAGGGACAATCCCAATAAGGTACACAGGACCAATCCGTGTTTGAGGGCACTTTTGCCATCTGCCTGATTTTTGGCCCCATCGGCCTCGGCTACCAAAGGGGTAATGGCCGTTGAAAATCCAATACCCAAGGACATGGCTATGAACACAAAACTGTTCCCCAACGATACGGCTGCCAGTTCAGCGGTTCCCAACTGCCCCACCATGATATTGTCCGCAAAGGCCACAAACGTATGCCCCAACATCCCCAAAATTACGGGGTAGGAGAGCTTAAGGTTGTATTTAAATTCCTTGGTGTACCGTTGAAACATGGCCATGCAATTGGAACCGACAAATATAGAACCTTTGGTACGGTTGTCCGAATTAAAAAAATGCTAAATCTCTAGAAAAAAACTTTTAAAATGCTTCTTCCAAAATGGATTGCATCTCGGGGAAATTTTCATCGGTATCGCCATACTTTTGACGTTCCTCCACGATGGCTTTCTTCATTTCCGATATGATATCGGCATACTTGGGTTCCCCATACGCATTGTGGAGTTCCTTGGGATCATTTTCCAAATCATAGAACTCCCATTGGGGTTCCGTAGGTTCGGAGGAAGCCCCACTCATACCCAATCCCTGTCCATAGAAAAAAGCAAGTTTGTACCGATGGTTTCTCACGCCAAAATGAGCCGGTCTTTTGGGTTCATGCAACCAATAGCGGTAGTACATTTGCTTTCTCCAATCGGCCGGTGCGTTTCCGTTTAGGATTTCCCGAAAACTTCTCCCTTGCATATAAGATGGCTTTTCTATACCCGCATAATCGGCCAATAAGGCAGGAAAATCAATATTTAGGATAATATCATCTATACGCTGCCCACCCTTAATTTCCTTGGGATAACGGATTACGAAGGGCATTCTTAGGGACTCTTCGTAAATCAAACGCTTATCAAAAAAGCCATGTTCGCCCAGAAAATAACCTTGATCGGCTGTATATACGACCACGGTGTTATCGGCCAGACCTTCTTCCTCCAAGAAATCGAGCAGTCTACCTATATTGTCATCAATGGCAGCACCGCTACGCATAAAATCCTTGACCAATTTTTGGTAGATTTTTTTACGTTTCTGGACACTGTCCAAACCATCCAACGGATAAGGCAACCCCGGATAGTAGGTCCAGAATTCTTCCGGCCTTTCGGTTGCGGCCTGCCAACGATCGGCCAAGCGCTCCAAAATTTGTCCATTGAATGTCCTTCCCGTGGTTTCCGGACCAAAATCCAGTAAAGATTCGGGTTCTGGGATTTCTTGATCCACATATAAATCCGCAAATCGTTCCGGGTAATCAAAAGGCTCATGCGTAGCCTTAAAATGGGTGAACATCAAAAAGGGTTTTTCAGCATCCCGGTTTTTAAGGTGTTCAATGGTCAGGTCGGTAATGACATCGGTGGAAAAGCCCTCGTATTGTTTGCCTTGGGTTCCATCAGAGCCATCCACCCAATTTTCCTTGGTCTTCAAGATAGGGTTCACATAAACCCCTTGTCCCGGCAAAACCTCAAAATGGCCAAAGCCTTCGGGCTGTCTGTACAAGTGCCACTTGCCTATCACCGCGGTTTGATACCCAGCCTCGCCAAAGGTTTTTGCCACATTGGGATGGCCCACCGGAAGCGGTTCCCTTAAGGTGTATACTTGATTCAGATTACTATACTGACCTGTGAGAATGGTGGCCCGGCTTGGGCTACAGATGGAATTGGTACAGAAGGCGTTGTTGAGTACCGCACCTTCCTTGGCCAACCGTTCAATGCTGTTGTTCTGCACATACTCTTCCAGAATTCCGCCATAAATCCCCCAAGCTTGCGAGGTATGGTCATCGGAAAGAATGAAGAGAATGTTGGGTTTTTCTTCAACTTTGGGCTCTTCTTTGGTCTTGCAGCTCCATGTTACCATGGTCAAAAGAAGTAGCATTGACAGATTTTGTACTCGTTTGGATCGTATCATACTTATTGAACTTTTTGCATTTTCTTGGCCTCTTCCCAATACACATCCATCTCGGCCAAGGTCATTTCCTTTAAAGTCTTTCCGAGCTCTTTGGCCTTTCCCTCCAAATACTGGAAGCGATCTATAAATTTTTTATTGGTCCGTTCCAGCGCATTTTCCGGATTCACTCCCAAAAAACGGGCATAATTGACCATGGAAAAGAACACGTCCCCAAATTCGGATTCCATTTGGTCGGCATTGTTGGATTTGATTTCCTCCTGTAATTCGCCCAGTTCTTCCTGTAATTTTTCAAATACCTGTTCCGGATGTTCCCAATCGAACCCCACCCCGGCCACTTTTTCTTGAATCCTATTGGCCTTGACCAAAGCTGGAAGGCTTTTGGGGACCCCTTCAAGCACACTTTTTTTTCCTTCCTTGAGTTTGATGCTCTCCCAGTTCTGCTTTACCTCTTCTTCATTTTTCACCTTGACATCACCATAAATATGCGGATGACGGTTGATTAATTTTTCGCAGATGCCATGAGCCACATCAGCCATATCAAAATCTTGGGTTTCTGAACCAATCTTGGCATAAAACACGATGTGCAACAACAAATCGCCCAGTTCCTTTTTGACTTCTTCCAGATCATTGTCCAAAATGGCATCGCCCAACTCGTAGGTTTCCTCTATGGTAAGATGCCTTAGGGATTCCATGGTCTGCTTTTTATCCCACGGACATTGTTCCCGTAACTCATCCATTATGGTAAGAAGTCGGTCAAACGCCGCCAATTGTTCAGCTCTTGGGTTCATTCATCTGGTTTTGTCCAAAAATACAAAGACCTTGAAAAGGCCAACGTGAAATTTATTCCATATTTATAAAGAGTTTCGCCATTTTTTCAACATTTATTAAAATAGACCCAAAAAACCTAAGGGGGTGCTATGGTGAAAATCGTATTTTTGAAAAAATGGCAAGCATGAAATCATTTCGATAGCTCAAAACTTTTCTTATCCATGGCAATATTTGCATCATACAGAAAGACTTTACCAATGCAATGACTCCTTACCCGAGTTCCCAACACCAACTAAATCACTCTAATGAATAAATTACTCCTACCATTATTATTACTACCCTTTTTACTACACGCCCAAGATATCCAACGCTACCAAAAGGAAGTGGAAACCATCCAGAAAAACAATGATTCCATTTGGGACGCCACAAAACCCACCCTGGTCTTTACCGGGAGCTCCAGTGTTCGTATGTGGAAAGATGTACAACAACGGTTTCCTCAATATCAAATCCTAAACAACGGATTTGGAGGTTCCCAATTTTCTGACCTTCAACACTATCTGGACGAGCTCATTTTGGACTATAATCCTGTAAAAGTGTTCATTTATGAAGGGGACAACGATATCAGTGCCAAAAAAAGGCCAAGGGCCATCCTAAAATTATCCGAGGAAATCCTGCAAACCCTACAACAGGAGAGGCCGCAAATGGAGATTGTGCTCATTTCCGCCAAACCCAGCCTTTCCCGGTGGCATTTGAGACGTAAGTACAAACGTTTGAACAGAAAACTCAGCAGACTGGCCAAAAAGACCAATGGTATTGAATTTGTGGATGTATGGACACCCATGCTCGACAACAGAAAAGTAATGGATGACATCTTCATAGAAGATGGATTGCACATGAACAAAAAGGGTTACGACATTTGGCAGCAAACCCTAAAAGATTATATCAACCTTAATACAAACCTTAATTAATTATGATCTCCAGAATTTCAGCAATTGTTTTGGCATTGGTCGTCATGGCCGCCTGCCAGCCGGCCAAGCCGGAAATCAATTTCCCAAAGACCGATTTGGGAGCGGCACCATTGATTCCAAAACCCGTAAAGACCGTGGCCACGCACAGCGCGTTCGGATTGGACCAAAACACGGCCATTTACACTTCCACGACCGACCCGAAGCTTGAAAAAGTCGGGCAATTCCTTTCCGAAAAAATAAAATGGTCCACTGGGCTGGATCTTTCCGTGAATGCCACGGACGATTCAAAATCCGTGGAACGGTTCATCTACATCAATTTGGCCGATGATGCCAGCTTGGAAACGGAGGAGTCCTATCAATTGGACATTAAAAAAGATTCCATCCTGTTGAATGCCAAATCTGCGGCGGGAGCTTTTAGGGGAATACAGACCCTGAGACAGCTCATCCCTGAAAAAAGCAACGATACCTTGACGGACCATGCCCTTTGGCCCATCCCTTCGGGACAAATTGTGGATAGTCCAAAGTTTGAATACCGAGGTGCCATGTTGGATGTGGCCAGACACTTCTTCACTTTGGATGAAGTAAAGAAATACCTCGATATCTTGGCCTATTACAAGTACAACACCCTGCATTTGCACCTGACCGATGACCAAGGATGGCGTTTGGAGATCAAATCCTGGCCCAAATTGACCGAAGTGGGTGGTGAATTTGAAGTAGGTGGTGGTAAAGGTGGTTTTTACACCCAAGAAGAATACAAGGAGCTTGTGGCCTATGCTGCAGATAGACACATCACCATAGTCCCTGAGGTGGACATGCCGGGACACACCAATGCCGCGTCGGTAAGCTATCCATTCCTAAATGGAAATGGAAAACCTGTGAAAACCTACACCGGGACCCAAGTGGGCTTCAGTACTTTTGATGCCCAAAAAGATACCGTGTATAGCTTTCTGGATGATGTAATCGGTGAGATTGTTGAATTGACCCCTGGTCCATACTTCCACATGGGAGGTGATGAAAGCCATGTTACCAAGAAAAGTGATTACATCCTCTTCGTGGAAAAGGTGGAGAAAATCATCCAAAAACACGGCAAAAAAATGGTGGGATGGAACGAAGTGGCCCAAGCTGACATTAGCTCTTCCAGTGTGCTTCAACTTTGGAACGAGGCAAAATATGCCACCAAGGCCGCACAAGATGGTTCCAAAATCATTCTATCCCCAGCCGAAAAAGCCTATTTGGATATGCAGTATGATTCGCTTTCCAAATTTGGTTTGCACTGGGCCGCCTATATTCCTGTTGATGAAGCATACAAGTGGGACCCCGAAACCTACATAGAAGGCTTGCCCAAGGAAAGTATTTTGGGCATTGAAGCCCCACTATGGTCCGAGACCATAAGCAATAGCACCGAAATGGAGTACTTGGCCTTTCCGCGTGCCATAGGGTATGCCGAATTGGGCTGGTCCCCCGCGGAACACTGCAATTGGGAGGACTACAGACAACGCCTGGCACAACAGGTAGCGTACCTCAATAAAAAGCAAGTAGCATATTATCCCACCAAATTGGTGGATTGGAAAGAGGAGTAATTATTCTTCTTCACTGGAGGCGACGGCGGATTCTTCCCCTTCGCCTTCAGTTTTTTCTTCTACAAAATCCGTGATGTTGTTATCGGTAAGAAGATTGTACCACTGGATAATTTTCTTGATATCACTGGCATACACCCTATCCTCATCATAGTTGGGCAGTACACTGAAGAAATATTCTTCCAAATCTATTTTGTCCGCCTTATGGCTAACGGAGGTCTTTTCCCCTCCTTCTTTCTCCTTGATCTTTTGAAAGACTTCCCGTAATGGCATTTCTTCCTCCAAGGTGTAGATGGCAATTTCAGACAAGACACTCACGTTGCTCCGCATTCCAACGGTAATACGCTTTCCGTCCAACAGGGATTCCCCCACAAAACCACTCCTGGTCTGGGTCAATAATTTGTAAAGTCCTGGTTTACCTCCTATCGATAAAATCTTGTCCAATGCCATTCAAAATAAATTTATGCGCGCAAAAATATGTTTTTATCGCGAACGCCGATTTTTTTAACGTGCTTTTTTGATATTGGGAAATCGCATCTTGTAGTCCACACTGATCTTTCCCTTGGAAATTTTTTCCAATCGGTTTTTTAGCAAACGCTTTTTAAGGGATGATAGCTTATCCGTGAACAAAACCCCCTCTATATGATCATATTCATGTTGGATTACCCGGGCCAACAGACCATTATAGGTCTCGGTATGGGGTTCAAAGTTCTCATCCAAATAACTAATGGTCACCTCAGGTTTGCGCTTTACGTCTTCCCGAATATCCGGAATGCTCAAACAACCTTCATTAAAATCCCATTCGGCCCCAGTTTCTTCCTCGATTTTGGCATTGATGAACACTTTCTTGAAACCTTTCAACTGCTCCTGTTCTTCTTTGCTAAGATCTTCATCATCTGAAAAAGGTGAGGTGTCCACCATGAACAAGCGAATGGGCAATCCCACCTGTGGCGCGGCCAACCCAACGCCATGGGCATTGTACATGGTCTCCCACATATTGGGAATCAATGTGTCCAGTTTGGGATACTCTTTTGTAATATCGGTTGCGACCTTACGCAAAACGGGGTCCCCGTAAGCAACAATGGGTAAAATCATAAATCAATTTCTGTTAAGGTATGCCTGCAATATAAGCGTGGCACTTATTTCATCGACCAGGCCCTTGTCCTGGCGCTTTTTCTTTTTCATTCCGCTGTCCAGCATGGACTGAAATGCCATTTTGGAAGTGAAACGTTCGTCTTGGCGTTCCACAGGGATATCCGGAAACTGGGTCGTGAGTTTTTGCAAAAAGGTTTGAATCAACGCCTCCGATTCCGAAGGGGTATTGTCCATTTGCTTGGGCAATCCCACCACAAATCGCTCCACCGACTCGGTTCCCACGTAATCGGCAAGGAACGGAATCAAGTCCTTGGTCTGGACCGTGGTAAGACCAGAGGCTATCAATTGCAGCTCATCGGTAACCGCAACCCCAGTTCTCACTTTTCCATAATCCAAAGCCACAATTCTAGCCAAATCAATTTTTTGGCAAAAATAACTCTAAAAATGTTATGCCCTTAAAATAGGCCGTAATATTCTCAGGAGGGGGTTATCTTTGTCAAAATTTTAAGAAAAAATGACAGATTTAAGGGCACTTATTGAAAAAGCATGGGACAATAGGGAATTGTTGTCTGAGGAAAAAACCCAGAATGCCATCCGTGAAGTAATCAACCTGATTGATTTGGGAGAACTGCGATGCGCTGAACCCACAGAAGATGGTTGGCGAATCAATGAATGGGTAAAAAAGGCGGTGGTCCTATATTTCCCTATCCAGAAAATGGAAGTTCTCGAAGCTGGCATTTTTGAATACCATGACAAAATCCCATTGAAGAGAGGATATCAGGAGAAAGGGGTCCGTGTGGTGCCACACGCCGTGGCCAGACATGGCGCCTACATATCCAAAGGGACCATTCTTATGCCCAGCTACGTTAACATTGGTGCTTATGTGGATGAAGGCACCATGGTGGACACATGGGCCACAGTAGGTAGTTGTGCCCAAATTGGGAAGAATGTCCACTTAAGTGGCGGTGTAGGAATTGGTGGGGTATTGGAACCCTTACAAGCTGCTCCGGTAATTATTGAGGACAATGCCTTCATAGGCTCTCGATGCATTGTTGTGGAAGGGGTCCGTGTTGAAAAAGAAGCCGTTCTAGGGGCTAATGTGGTCTTGACCGCCTCCACCAAGATCATTGATGTTACAGGAAACGAACCCGTAGAACTTAAAGGAAGGGTTCCAGCGAGATCCGTGGTCATTCCGGGAAGTTATACCAAGCAATTCCCTGCAGGTGAATACCAAGTACCTTGCGCCTTGATCATTGGAAAACGAAAGGAAAGTACAGAC
The DNA here is from genome assembly GCF_049629585.1 of Flagellimonas algicida. Taxonomy (NCBI): domain Bacteria; kingdom Pseudomonadati; phylum Bacteroidota; class Flavobacteriia; order Flavobacteriales; family Flavobacteriaceae; genus Flagellimonas; species Flagellimonas algicida. The sequence goes on from NZ_JBMYIX010000001.1 coordinate 1,540,269, forward strand.
AAAAAAACGTCATTGAACAACGCTCTTCGCGAGCATGATGTCGCTGTTTAATGCACTTAAGGGAAGGCAAACACAATAACTATTGCCAGTATATCCATTGGGTTGTTTCTTTTTTGAAAAAAAGCCGAAAAGAGAAGCAACCCAATTGTGTTTTCATACTCTATCATGTACAAAACAACCATAAAATCATTCAAAAAGTAGGGGATTTTGATGTTTAATTGTTGTAAGAAAAATAAACGGATAAACAATTTTATCCCTGTTTTTTTGTTATAGTTTTGTACATACCAAACCCTATACCATTGAAAATGCCCAAAGTGAGCACCCCAAAGCAAAAAATATCAGCATTGATCATTACCTACAATGAAATGGGTTACATTGAAAAATGTATCGATTCCGTTTCATTTGCTGATGAAATCATCGTTGTTGACTCTTACAGCACTGATGGTACCTACGAGTATTTATTGGCACATCCCAAAGTAAGGGTCATCCAAAACCCTTTTGAGAATTTTACTGCACAAAAGTCATTCACCCTAAAACAGGCCAAAAATGATTGGGTTCTTTTTTTGGATGCTGATGAGGTAGTGACCCAAAAATTACAAAAGGAAATTACGGCCACCATTAATGACCCTGAAGCCTGCGAAGCCTATTGGTTTTATCGCAAGTTCATGTTCCAAAACACACCACTTAATTTCAGTGGGTGGCAAACAGACAAAAACCATAGACTCTTCAGGAAAAGCAAAGTGCGTTTCACCGACAAAAAATTGGTGCATGAAACGTTGGAAGTGGATGGTTGTTCCGGTATCTTAAAAGAGAGGCTTACCCATTATTGCTATAAAAATTACGAAGATTATAAAGGTAAAATGCTAAAGTACGGACAGTTAAAGGCCAAAGAGGACTTTTACAAGGAAAAGCATTTTAACTATGTGCTCATGATCGTAAAACCTTTTTGGAAATTCTTCAACCACTACATTATAAGACTTGGCTTCTTGGATGGCAAAAAAGGCATCAAAATCTGTTACCTTAACGCCCTTGGTGTATTGGAAAGGTTCCGTGAGCTTAAACGATTGGAAAAGAAAAACGAATTGGCCTACTATTTGGTAATGCCGTAGTGCGTCCAAACTGCCTTTTTGGACTTTGTCTCCTTCCTTATCAATTGATTTTTGGCAATCGCCTCTGGTGTTTTATACCCTCTCTTATGGTCCAAATGAACGCAGACCGCACTATACCTGAGTTGCTTTGACTTTATTCCAAAATTGAACAGACGCTCTCCCAATTCTCTGTCCTCGCCTCCATATTGCATCCGTTCATCAAAGCCGTTCACATTAAGGACATCTTTTTTCCAAGCCGAGGAATTGTGACCGTTCCAACTGGCATTGGTTGGTGTAATCGTATTCAAAAGTTTTGAGATAAACCCACTTGCTGTCAGCTTATTATTCTTAAAAGTCTTGGGAATACCCATCTCCTTCAACCATTGGATATTAAAACAGTTCTGTTTTTCAATATCCTCCAAAGTAATGGCCTTTGAAATGTTCATGGGCAGCATATAATACCCCCCAGAAATAAAATAACCTTGCTCTTTGTTGATGTAATGCACCTGCACAAAATCTTCCCTGGGAATACAATCCCCATCTGTCATGATGATGTATTCCGCATCGCAAACATCAATGGCCTTGTTCAGGATTCTGCATTTCTGAAACCCTTCATCTTCTTGCCAAACATGCTTGATGTCATAAAAGACCTGCTCCCGCATTTCTTCTACCATCTGTTTCGTCTCGGGCCCCGAACCATCATCGGCCACTATAAGCTCAAAACCCCTGTATGTTTGGCAATTGAAACCCCATAGGACTTTTTTCAACCATTCCGGGTTATTGTAGGTACTTACTATGACGCTTACCTGAATCACTGAATATTGTTTACTTTTGAGTAATTTTACAAAAGTAGTTTTTTGCCATTCATCTCCAATAAATTCCTCCTATTAATCTGACCCGTATGTCCAGAACCTATGTGGGATCTACCATATATCATATTTATCTTGCACTCCTGCATATCCTGAAAGATTCGAGATACGAAACGCATAATCTAGGGGAAAATCTTCTTTTTTTGGTGGAAAGCACACCCATGATCGAAACCCTTATCCCCAACCTAAAAAAGCACTTTTTCCGGGACGTCCATATCATATCGGAACGAAAAGACCATGTGTCCGACCTCGGAAAATTCAATTATTCATTCCGAAGGAAACAAAAACTCATTCCCTACTTGGAATCCAAACACCCTGTTCTCGCCAAGGAAAAGCCCTTTATCCAAAATTCGGACATCTATCTGTGCGATACCGATTCGTCCAAAAGCTATTTTCTCTACGAGTTTGGCAAAAAAGACCTCAATATGATAGAGGATGGTGCCCGTACCTATAGCCAGCGGCACAGTGGCTTTGAACAATTCATAAAGACCTATCTTACCAAGACGCCCATTGGTGGTGGTTTTGATAAAGAGATAAAGACCATTTTTGCCCAATTCCCTGAAAAGTTACCTGCCCCACTCCCCAAAAAGGCTGTGGAGCTGAATATTAAAAAAGAGGTGGCCAAGCTGGATGAAAAAACCAAACAGGAAATCTTCTCCATTTTTCTGCCGGAAAATGCCTTTGCCATCAAAGGGGACAACAACGCCCTTATACTGACCCAACCCATATCCGAGGACAAGGTCATAAAGAGCGAGGCCGAAAAAATAGCCATCTACCGAGATGTGATTTCCAAGGTCCCTTCGGACATGAATATTATTTTGAAAACCCATCCAAGGGAGACCACCCAATACGAAGAACATTTTAAGGACATTACCGTGTTACCCGCCCTTTTCCCCATAGAAATATTGGGGCTACGCCAAGGTTTTTACTTTGAAAAAGGCTACACCCTGTTTTCCACCGCACTCTCCAATTTGGAAATTGTTAAGCACAGATTTTTTCTGGGCAAGGATTATTTGGATAAATTTACCGTTAAAGCAACCAAGAACCTGATAAAGAACATGGACGTTCATCCATAGCATTCAGTTATGTCAAAAAAAAGCATCGGATTCATACCACTACGAAAAAACTCAAAGGGCATCCCCGGCAAGAACAAAAAGAAACTGTTGGGCAGACCCTTGTTCACTTGGGTCTTGACGGAGGCCATCTTCTCAAACCTTGACGAGGTCTATGTCTTTACCGATGACGATGACATCATCGATTACATTTCCCAGCATTTTAAATGGGCGCCAAAGGTGAAACCCTTGAAACGCTCCGATGAAAATGCTTCGGATACGGCTTCCACCGAAGCCGCCATGTTGGAGTTCTGCGAATCCGCACAGATAGATTTCGATATTTTTTGTCTACTACAGGCCACATCGCCCCTCACCAAAAGGAGCGACATCAACGCGGCCTTGGCCCAATTGGACAATGGAGGTTTTGATGCTGTCCTCAGTGTAGTGAATACCCACCGTTTCACTTGGTCCAAAGATGGCAAACCGTTGAACTACGACTACAAGGCAAGACCCAGACGACAGGATTTTGATGGACTTCTTATTGAAAATGGGGCGGTCTACTGCACCAATAAAGAAGTACTTCTGGAGTCCAAAAATAGGTTGAGCGGTTCCATTGGCCTTATTGAAATGCATGAGGAAACCTTGGTGGAGATTGATTCAGAAACTGACTTTCAGATTATTGAGCAATTGCTGATTTCCCATTTCAAATCCAACAAATCCGCCCAACGCATCAACCACTTTATTTTAGATGTGGATGGCGTTTTCACGGACGGAAGCGTCACCTTCAACAAAGAAGGGGAATTTTCCAAACGCTTTGACATGCGCGATGGCATGGGACTGGAAGTATTGCGCGAGCATGGGGTCAATGTCATGGTCATGACTTCCGAAAATTCACAAGTAGTGGGTCAGCGTATGAAAAAATTGAAGATAGCGGATACCTTTTTGGGTGTAAAGGACAAATATTCGTTTCTGGAAAACCTTTGTTCGGAAAGAAATATCTCCCCAAAGGAGATTGCCTATATTGGGGACGACGTAAACGATTGGAGCAACATCCTAAGGGCCGGCTGGTCCTTTTGCCCATCAAACGCAACCAAACATATCAAACACCATGCGGATATGGTCTTAAAGAACAAATCTGCGCAAGGTGCCATTCGCGAGGCTTGCGAATTTATCATCAACTATAATCTAAGATTCAATGACCTATAAAGAACCCTATATCATTGCCGAAATCGGATGCAACCACAAAGGCGACATGAAAATCGCCAAGGAGTTGATCAACATGGCCAAGATTTTTGGCAATGCCAACGCGGTAAAATTCCAAAAGCGGAACAATAAAGAATTGCTTACCGAGGCGCAGTATAATGCCCCCCACCCTAATCCCATCAACTCTTACGGGGATACTTATGGGGCACACCGAGAATTTTTGGAGTTCGATGTGGACCAACACCAAGAATTGAAAGACTATTGCGAAGAAGTAGGTATTACTTACTCCACTTCGGTTTGGGAAACCACATCAGCCAAGGAGATTGCCGGATTGAATCCGGATTTTATCAAAATCCCATCCGCCTGCAACAACAATTTTGAAATGTTGGGATGGCTGTGCGATAATTACCATGGGGAAATCCATATCTCAACGGGAATGACCACCAAGGACGAAATCAAAATACTTGTGGACTTTTTTGATGAGCGAGGTAGAGGCAAAGACTTGGTCGTCTACAATTGTACCTCGGGCTATCCCGTCCCTTTTGAGGATGTCTGCCTCTTGGATATTTTAACCCTTCAGGAAAAATATGGGGACAAGGTAAAAAGCATCGGGTTTTCTGGGCACCACTTGGGAATTGCCATAGATGTTGCCGCCTATACTCTGGGCGCCCATGTCATTGAACGGCATTTTACCCTTGACCGGACCTGGAAAGGTACCGACCATGCCGCCTCCTTGGAGCCTATGGGACTTCGCAAACTGTGTAGGGACCTCAGGGCCACCCACAAAGCATTGACCTACAAACAAAAGGACATTCTGGATATTGAGAGTGTACAGCGCGAAAAGTTGAAATACAAAAAATAAATGGGTGCCGATTTTAATGAAGAGCTGCAAAAATGCTTCGATGTCCTGAAGCAAGGCGGACTGATTCTTTACCCTACCGATACCGTTTGGGGCATTGGTTGCGACGCCACAAATCCTGAAGCCGTCCAGAAAGTATATTCCCTTAAAAACAGGGAGGACAGCAAGGCCCTTATTTGTCTTGTGGCCAATCAGGCTATGTTGGAGCGCCATGTAAAAGAAGTCCCCGAAGTGGCCTATGATATCATGGATTTGGCTACCAAACCCACAACCATTGTATTTGATGAACCCATTGGTGTGGCTCAAAACCTGGTTGCCGAAGACAATACTTTGGCCATACGGGTGGCTTCGGACAAGTTTTGCCAATACCTCATCAATAAATTTAGAAAGCCCATTGTATCCACATCTGCCAATATTTCTGGAGAACCTACCCCAAAACGGTTCAAGGATATCGGTCCTGAAATTTTAAAAGGAGTAGACTATGTGGTAAATTTGCCGGACGAAAACAAAGATCCTTCCCCATCATCCATTATAAAATTGGGCAATGACGGGCAGGTGAAGGTAATCCGGGAATAAAATGACGCAAGAATTCCACACAGAGGCCATACAACATCCTATTTTTCAGCTTATTGGAGAAGCTTCCGATGAACTGGGCGTGGACTCCTATGTGATTGGTGGATATGTCCGTGATTACTTTTTGAACCGAAAAACACCCAAAGATATTGATATCGTTGCCGTGGGCAGTGGAATTCAGCTCGCCAAAGCAGTGGCCAAAAAATTAAAGGGGAGACCGGACATCTCGGTTTTCAAGAATTTTGGGACAGCCATGATCAAACACAAGGATTTGGAACTGGAGTTTGTGGGTGCAAGGAAAGAAAGCTACCACCGGGACAGTAGAAAACCCATAGTGGAAGATGGCACTTTGGAGGATGACCAGAACCGACGTGATTTTACCATCAACGCTATGGCTCTGGCACTGAACAAAAACAATTTTGGGCAACTTCTGGACCCTTTTGACGGACTGGCCGATTTGGACAGGGAAATCATCCGGACCCCTTTGGAGCCCGGCATCACTTATTCCGATGACCCTTTGCGTATGATGCGGGCCATCCGGTTTGCCTCCCAACTGCATTTTACCATAGAATTGAAATCGCTCCAAGCCATTTCGGAAAACCAAGAACGTATCAAGATTGTTTCCGGGGAGCGCATTGTGGACGAACTTCATAAAATATTGCTCAGTGAAAAACCATCCGTAGGTCTTTCGTTGATGCACAAAACAGGACTCTTGCCCATTATACTTCCAGAATTAACGGCTTTGCAGGGCATAGAGGAAATTGAAGGGCAACGGCATAAGGATAATTTTTGGCATACCTTGGAAGTGGTGGACAACATTTCCGAAACCACGGACAACCTTTGGTTGCGATGGGCCGCGCTTCTGCACGACATTGGAAAGGCACCCACAAAAAAGTTCCATAAAAAAATCGGGTGGACCTTCCACGCCCACGAATTTGTTGGGTCCAAAATGGTTTACAAACTCTTCAAGCGTTTGCGGATGCCCTTGAACGAGAAAATGAAGTTTGTACAAAAAATGGTGTTGATGAGTTCCAGGCCTATCGTTCTGGCCGAAGACCATGTTACCGATTCCGCGGTACGGCGATTGGTATTTGACGCCGGCGATCATGTGGACGACCTGATGACCCTCTGCGAAGCGGACATCACCACCAAAAATCCCAAGAAGCAAAGAAGGTACAAGAACAATTTTCAAATCGTCCGTCAAAAAATAGTGGAAGTGGAAGAACGGGACCATATCCGTAATTTCCAGCCCCCGGTTTCCGGTGAGGAAATCATGAAAACCTTCAATTTAAAGCCTTCCAAGGAAATCGGTATCATCAAAGAAGCCATCAAAGAGGCCATTTTGGAAGGTGAAATTCCCAATGAATATGAGGCCGCTTACCAGTTTATGCTGGAAAAAGGCAAAAAAATGAACTTAAAAGTCCAATCGGAATGAAAACGAACAAAGCTGTGGTGTATTGGTTGTTGACGGGCTGTGCGCTCATTTTTGTGATGGTATTGGTAGGCGGAATTACCCGGCTCACCCATTCCGGCTTGTCCATATCGGATTATAAATTGATCCACGGCACCCTTCCTCCCATGAACGAACAAGCATGGCAGGAGGCGTTTGACCTTTACAAACAGTACCCAGAGTACCAAAAGCTGAATTCCCATTTTGATATTGAGGATTTTAAGGACATCTACTTTTGGGAGTGGCTGCACCGCTTTATTGGAAGGTTTATTGGCATGGTCTTTATTTTGCCCTTTCTGTATTTTCTGTTCACAAAAAAACTGGACCGGCCTACCATTAAAAAATGTTTGGTCCTTTTGTTTTTGGGTGGATTTCAAGGCTTTTTGGGTTGGTATATGGTAAAAAGCGGATTGGTGGACCACCCCGATGTTTCCCATTTCAGGTTGGCGTCCCACCTCACCATGGCCTTCCTTACCTTTGCGTTCAGCCTTTGGGTGGCTTTGGACCTGATCTACCCTACTAAAAAAGAAATCAACCGCAGTATACGGAACCTTATCCGGATTGGATATGTGATCCTGTTGCTCCAAATCATCTGGGGTGCCTTTGTGGCCGGATTGGACGCTGGTTTTATCCACAACCATTGGCCCATGATGAGTGAGGGAAAATTGATGCACGAGACCGTTTACATCGAACATCAACCTGTAATAAAGAACTTTTTTGAAGGTAAGAGTGGCGTGCAGTTCGTGCACCGCTACTTGGCCTATATTGTGGTTGGATTTATAGCCCTTATTTGGTTCAAAACCCGAAAAGTGGAACGCACACCCCTACAGGAAAAAGGATTGAAACTGTTATTGGCCTTGGTTGGTTTGCAATTTGTTCTGGGGGTACTTACGCTAATATATGCGGTTCCCTTGTGGTTGGGCATTGCACACCAGATCGGAGCATTTTTCCTTTTGGCGGCCATGACCTTTACCTTGCATCGGTTCACCAAATAACACCTATTTGTCGTAAATTTGTGCCCACTCTAAAATTTTTTGGATGATTTATAAGATCAGGATTATTCTTGATGCTGAGGAAGATATCTTCAGGGACATTGAAATTGAGGATAACAACACGTTGGAAGAATTCCATAATGCCATAACCCAAGCCTTTGGTTTTGAGGGTGGTGAAATGGCCTCTTTTTATACCTGTGACGAGGAATGGAACCAAGATGAGGAAATCGCTTTGTTTGATATGAGTGAGAACGGTTCCGACGTCCGGTTGATGAATGAAACCGCACTGGATGATGTCATGACCGAAAAAAACCCAAAGATGATCTACGTGTACGACTTTTTCAGCATGTGGACCTTTTTTGTGGAATTGGCCGATATTGTGGACAAGGAAGATGGAAGAATTTATCCCAATGTCCTCTTCAGTTTTGGGGAACTCCCTGATTCTCCCCCAGAAAAAAAGTTTGAATCTGACCCTGATGCTTCCGTTGATTTTGACAATCTTCTGGACAGTTATGACGACATGGATTTTGACGAAAACTGGAACTAACAACCCCTAACTCCTAACTCCTAACTCCTAACTCCTAACTTAAAAAATGCTAAACCTATATTCCGCCCAAATTGAAAGTATATCCCTCCACAGAGTGGGCAACAAGAGTAAAAACGAATCTGCCTTTTTATCAGCGGAGCCTTTTTCCCTGAATGATGAAATGGCCGGATTGCTCAAAGAATACTTTTTTAAACCTTTTCGGGAGAAGGAAGAGAACTATTTTCGATTTTTCAATGATGTAGATTTGGAGTTCAACGAAGTGTACAAATCGGTTGCTGAATTGTTCTTGGACCACGGAACGGCACATGAGGCCTCAAAAAAAATTACGAGTCACCTGTTTGAACAATCCAACCACCCCCATATCAAAAGTGGGGAAGTGTATGTGGTTCATTTTTCGGACATGATCATCGACAATAAAAAAACCGATGCCGTAGGCATTTTTAAAAGTGAGTTAAAACATGATTTCCTTCAATTTCAGGAAAAGGAGCAGAATCTGGAAATCTTGATTCGACAGGGCATCAACATCAACAAACTGGACAAGGGCTGCATCATTTTCAACATGGAAAAGGAAGAAGGCTTCAAAGTGCTGTCCGTTGACAGTAACCGTTACGACGCCAAATATTGGTTGGAGAACTTTTTGGGCCTTGTTCCCCTGACCGATGAAAACTTTTACACCAAAAACTACCTCAAGTTCTGCCAAAACTTTGCCAAGGATGTGGTATTACCCGCTGAGGACAAACAACAGGAAGTGCTATTCATGAACCGCGCGGTGAACCACTTTGCCAAGAACGATGCCTTTGAGGAGACCTCTTTTTTAAATGAGGTGATGGAAAACCCGGAATTGATTCCCGAATTTAAGCACTACAAGGTTGAAAAAGGTCCCAAATACAGCATTGAGGACGTTTCCAATTTTGATATCGCCAACAAGGCCGTATCCGATGCCCGAAAGAAAATCAAGAATGTCATTAATCTGGACACCAACATCCAGATAAAAATGGACTTCATCAATCCTGAATCCGCTCAAAAATTTGTGGAAAAAGGTTGGGACGAGGAACGACAGATGTACTACTATTTGGTGTATTTCAACAAGGAACAGAAGAGCTAGAATTTCTTTTCGATAATCTGTTTCATACTTACATCCTCATAATTCCGTTTCACAAAATCCAAGGCCGTGGCCAGCACTTCGCCCATGTTCTTGCATTTTTTAAACTCCACATCGTGGGTAAAATCCTGTAGTTCACCCTTCAAAAGTTCGACATTTTCAGGCAACGAAATCTCATCGATTTTAACACTGCTGATCAATCGTTTGATTCGGGTACCGGAACTGATGATACGTTTGGCCACTATGGAGCGTTCCTCAATTTTATATTGATCCACGGAATACTCCTGCAATTTATTGGTCACCAGTTCCACCATCTTCAAATTTTCCTTGAAGAATTGGGGCAGGTACACCTTAAATTTCCCCTCGAAGCACTGTTGATCAAAATCAATGGCCCGGATGCGGTACACCACATGGTCAAAATCATGGACAGGGACAATGACATAGTTGTAGGAGCGCATATCGCCCAACAAGCGGATCATGCAACGCTCATTGAACTTCACAAACTCCTTGGCCAATTGCGCCTTCTCGGATTCGGAACATTTGGGCAGCATGTCCTTGATGAAGACATCCCCCGGAATTCCTGCAATATGTTCCTCGATAAGCGTTCCCTTATACACCAAAAAGTTAAGGTTGTACGGGGAGAGCATATGCTCCAACTCCAAACCGTACACCCGTGATGCATCGGTCTTCTTCACATAAAAATAGGTGTAGTTGTCGTTGAGGATGTTCCGTACTTTGATACGAAAAGGTTGAGAATTCCCGAAGGTGCAAAAATCAATGGCATCAACATTTAAGTACTCCAGAATTCGGTCACTACCATCTGAATGCAAAATGGAATAGACCTGTTTTAAGCTCTGATCGATTTCCTGCCGGTCAAAATCCGAATAATACACCCTTACCCAAAGCGTATCTTCCTCGTTGGCATCGTAGACCACCACGGAACCCGAAAAACGGAGCAAATCATCATAAAAAATGGGGATCTCTATCTTTCTATTGTATTTATGGAGATAACTATCCAGTTTTTTATGAACCGGATAGGCAGGCTTTTTCTTGGACATTAGTCTTTCCTCGGACATTCTTTTCCTATTTTGTAACAAATTGTACAATACCTCGTCAAGTTACTATAAACTAATCAAAAAACGATTCCATCTTGGAGACTATACTCACCGTAAATCACCTCACCAAAAAATTTGGCCCATTGACCGCGGTCAAAGACCTTTCTTTTTCCATAGAGAAGGGTAACGTCTATGGTATATTGGGACCCAATGGCAGTGGCAAATCCACCACTTTGGGCATTATTTTGAACGTGGTGAACCGGACTTCAGGTGATTTTAGTTGGTTCGATGGTTCCACCTCTACCCATGAGGCCTTGAAAAAAGTGGGGGCCATTATAGAGCGCCCCAATTTTTACCCGTATATGACCGCTATCCAAAACCTTAAGTTGGTCTGTAAGATCAAGGAAGTACCCGAAACCAAGATTCAGGAAAAATTGGAATTGGTGGGCCTTTGGGACAGGCGTGATAGTAAGTTCAAGACCTATTCCCTTGGAATGAAGCAGCGTTTGGCCATTGCCTCTGCCCTACTCAACGACCCTGAAATCCTTATTCTGGACGAACCCACCAATGGATTGGATCCACAAGGTATCCATCAGATACGGGAGATCATCAAAACCATTGCCGGGCAAGGGACCACCATTTTATTGGCGTCCCATTTGTTGGACGAGGTGGAAAAGGTGTGTTCCCATGTGGTCATTCTTCGGAAAGGTGAAAAATTGTATTCGGGCCTTGTGGACGGCATGATGGCCAGTCATGGCTTTTTTGAGCTTCGTTCTGAAGACATGGACCAACTCAAGACCCTTTTGGAGCAACATGCAAGTTTTGGGAAAATCGATAGTTACAATGGCACCCTTACCGCCTATCTCAAGGAGGAAATGGACGCTGAGTCCCTCAACAAAATGTTGTTTGAAAAAGGCATTGTGCTTTCCCATCTGGTAAAACGCAAGGAAAGTCTGGAACAACAATTTTTAAACCTGACCAAAAACAACTAATCCACCAAACGAATGCTACGTCTCCTACAAATAGAATTCATAAAGCTTTGGAACAACAGGGCCAGTAAAGTACTGATCATCTCCTATTTTATCCTATTGACTTCCATTGCGCTGATTGCCGCCATCAAATTCGACATTGGCCCGGTGCAATTCCACTTGGCCGACCAAGGAATTTTTAATTTCCCCTATATATGGCATTTCAACACCTTTGTGGCTGCCATTTTTAAGCTGTTTTTGGCCATAGTCATTGTCTCCATGATGGCCAATGAATATAGCAACAAGACCATCAAACAAAATTTGATAGACGGGTTTTCCAAAAAGGAATTCCTCATGTCCAAGGTACTCACCGTAGTTTCCTTTGCCTTGATTTCTACGGTTTTTGTGTTTGTGGTGTCCTTGATTTTGGGGTTGACCTATTCGGACTACAACGAGTTGTCCATCATTTTTTCAGATTTGGAGTTTTTATTGGCCTTTTTTGTAAAGTTGGTCGGCTTTTTCTCTTTCTGTCTCTTTTTGGGCATTTTGGTAAAACGATCGGCCTTTGCCCTTGGGTTCTTGATCCTTTGGACCATATTGGAGCAGGTCGTCTTTGGCCTACTGGGTTGGAAGGTCATGAGTTGGCCCGCCGCCAAACGGGTCAAGGATTTCTTTCCTTTGGAATCCATGATGAACTTGATCAAGGAACCCGGTTCCAGACTTTCCGCAGTACAGAATATTGGGGACCAAATCGGGGAAAACCTTCGGTTTGACTACCATACCTATTGGTACGAGTTCTTGATCGTCATCTTTTGGACGGCCATATTCATCTATTTGTCTTACCTACTGCTTAAAAAGCGTGATTTGTAGTATCTTATGATGATTTAATCATCTTGGATGTTAAAAAAAGTACTCTTTTTTTTCACCTTTTCCTTTATGGTCTTTGGACAGGCGCAGGTCTGCCCCAACTTGGTCAGTCCGGCCGAAGGCTCCTCCAATGTCCCCGTGGATACCACTATCAGTTGGCAACCTGATGAGGATGTACAGGCATACATTATTAGCTTGGGGACCACTCCGGGAGGCTCTGATCTCTTGACTCCTCAATTTTCCGGGGGAACATCCTACACCCCTCCCTTGGGGCTACCGGAGGATACGGACATTTATGTGACCATTACCTTGTTCTTTTTTGACCAACCCAACATTACCTGTCCCAGTAGGCAATTTAGGACCGGACTATTGACCTCACCCCCCACTTGTACCCAGTTGACCAATCCTTTGGATATGGACATCAATATAAACCCCTCCACCAACATCTCATGGGGTTATGCGTCTGGAGCCACTGGGTACCGAATAAGTTTGGGCACTACCGCTGGCGGCACCGATATTTTGGACAATTTTGACGCGGGAAATACATTGACCTTCAACCCTATTGATGACCTACCCCCGGAACAGACCATCCATGTAACCATAACACCCTATAATAGAATTGGGCAAGCCATAGGCTGCTCTTCCCAACTGTTCACCACCAGTGCCGTTTCGGAATTGCCCAACTGTACCAGCATGATATATCCTCCCAATGGTGAAATCAACGTGCCACTTACACCCTTGCTGCAATGGAATGAAGTTCCTGACGCTATAGGGTATCGGGTAACCATTGGGTCATCACCCAACCAAAGGGACATCTTGGACAATGCCACATTTTATACCAATTCCACGCTGGTAATTGACTTTGAACCCAACAACACTTTTTTTATCAAAGTAACTCCTTTCAACGATGCAGGTGAAGCCTTGGGATGCATTCAGGAAAGCTTTACCACTTTATTGGGTTGTGGACCTTATTTGGATATAGATTCAGGGGAATTCGTAACCCTAAACCCAAAAATCGATTTTCCGGAAACCGTATCCTTTTGCGAAGACCAAGCCCCCTTATCCATTTCCTCAAGTGATGATGCAGATGGCTTTAGATGGTTTCAAATAGATCAGTTTGGCCAGGAAACCTTAATTTCCGAAACAAGGGAAGCATCCATTCTAGAGCATGGAACGTATAGATACGAAGCCTACACCTTGGTTTCCCAAAACGGCAATGAGATAGAATGTCCTACAAGCATGGAATTCAATGTTGTCTCTTCCGAAACTCCGACCATTGACCGTTTGGACTTTGTTGAGAATACAAGTTCACTCCAAGTTACCGTGCATACCTCAGGGGCCGGAAACTACGAGTATGCCGTGGACAACAGGAATGGACCCTATTCTAACAGTAATATTTTCAGTGGATTGGAACCGGGCTCGCATACCTTTTACGTAAGGGATAAAAACGGATGCGGCATCGCCGAAAAAACATTCACCCAAGACCTTACCGTAGAAGGGTTTCCCAAATTTTTCACCCCCAACGGGGACAACATCAATGATTTCTGGCAATTCATACAACCTCCCAACGCGGATGAAATCATACTGAAACGTATTTATATTTTTAATCGGTACGGCACCCTTTTGAAGGAAATCTCCCAAAATTCAATCGGTTGGGACGGCAATTTCCGGGGGCGACCGTTACCTGCCGGGGAATATTGGTTCAAGGCCATTGACGACTCCAACAGGGAAGTTCACGGACACTTTGCCCTAAAGCGATAATATTTCCCATTCGCTTTATTATAGCCTCTCCCTTTACTATTTTTATCCTATGAAATTTCAGGTAGTATCAGACTTTAAGCCTACCGGCGACCAGCCGCAGGCGATAAAACAGTTGGTAGAGGGTATTGAAGGCAATGAACGCCACCAAACCTTGTTAGGGGTGACCGGTTCCGGGAAGACTTTTACCGTGGCCAATGTGGTGGAATCCGTACAACGGCCCACGTTGGTATTGGCGCACAACAAGACCCTTGCCGCACAGCTGTATTCCGAGTTTAAGCAGTTTTTCCCGAACAATGCCGTGGAATATTTTGTATCCTATTATGATTACTACCAGCCCGAGGCCTATATTCCTACCAGTAGATTGTACATAGAAAAAGACCTTTCCATCAATGAGGATATTGAAAAACTCCGGTTAAGCGCCACTTCTTCCCTCCTTTCGGGGCGCAGGGATGTATTGGTGGTCGCTTCGGTTTCCTGTCTATATGGTATTGGAAACCCCATTGAATTTCAAAAGAACGTGATTACCATCCATAGGGACCAGGTGATTTCACGAACAAAATTCCTGAAACAATTGGTACAAAGCCTCTATTCCCGTACCACGGCAGATTTCAGAAATGGGAATTTCAGGGTAAAGGGCGATGTGGTGGATGTATTTCCCGGTTATGCGGACCATGCTTTCCGCATTCATTTTTTTGGGGATGAAATCGAGGAAATAGAAGCACTGGACCCCTTCAACAATAAGGTCATTGAAATCTATGATTCCTTGAACATTTATCCGGCAAACATGTTTGTTACCTCCCCGGATATACTCCAAAATGCCATTCGACAAATACAGGACGATTTGGTAAAACAAGTGGATTATTTCAAAGAGATTGGTCGACCCTTGGAAGCCAAACGATTGGATGAACGAACGAATTTTGATTTGGAAATGATCCGAGAGCTGGGATATTGCTCCGGAATTGAAAACTATTCCCGCTACTTGGACGGCAGGGAACCCGGCACCCGCCCTTTCTGTTTGTTGGATTATTTCCCGGACGATTATCTTATGGTGGTCGATGAAAGCCATGTGACCATCCCACAAGTCCACGCCATGTATGGTGGGGACCGCTCCAGAAAGGAAAATCTGGTGGAGTACGGATTCCGACTTCCAGCTGCGATGGACAACCGTCCTTTAAAATTTGAGGAGTTCGAGACCCTTCAAAACCAAGTTATCTATGTGAGTGCCACTCCGGCAGATTACGAACTGGAACTGAGCCAAGGCATTTACGTGGAACAGGTCATTCGCCCTACGGGGCTTTTGGATCCCATCATTGAGGTGCGACCCAGTGCCAATCAAATTGATGATTTGGTGGAAGAAATCCAACAACGTGTGGAATTGGACGAGCGTACCCTTGTGACCACGCTGACCAAACGAATGGCCGAGGAACTGACCAAGTATTTGGCTCGAATAGACATCCGATGTCGCTATATACACAGTGATGTGGATACCTTGGAACGGGTAGAGATCATGCAGGACCTCAGAAAAGGACTTTTTGATGTTCTCATCGGGGTAAACCTGCTCAGGGAGGGATTGGATTTACCTGAAGTCTCCCTAGTGGCCATTTTGGATGCGGATAAAGAAGGATTTTTGCGAAGCAATCGTTCCCTTACCCAAACTGTGGGCCGTGCCGCCAGAAACCTCAACGGCAAGGCCATCATGTATGCGGACAAGATTACTGAAAGCATGCAAAAAACCATTGATGAGACGAATTATCGTAGGGAAAAACAAATGGCCTATAATACGGAGCATAACATTACCCCGAAGGCCTTGAAAAAGAATCTGGACAATGCACTGGCCAAAAACTCAGTGTCCACCTATCATTTTCAAAAAGAAGAGTTGCGGGCCGCGGAACCCGATTTGGAGTACCTTACCCAAGATCAACGTGAAAAACTGATACGGGACAAGCGAAAGGCCATGGAAAAAGCGGCCAAAGAACTCAATTTTATGGAAGCCGCCAAACTACGGGATGAGATAAAAATGCTCCAAGAACAGGACTAAAAGAAAGCGCGCCCCAAACAATACTGCAGGGGCGCGCCAACTAACTAACCAACTAATCCAACCATCATGAAACACCTATAGTTGGTGCTCTTCATATTTTACTTACCCGATTGAAATCAATCGTTTGGGTTTGGGCAATGCCTCTTGTTTTTTGGGCAAGGTCAGCCTCAATATCCCATCCTCATATTTTGCATCGATTTTGGAACCGTCCACGGTTTCTGGCAAGGTAAAGGCCCTTTTGAAGGAAGAATAGGAAAATTCCTTTCGGGTGTAGTTGTCCTTGGTCTCTTCATTTTCAGATTTCATTTCGCTGGAAATGGTAAGGACATCATGGTCTACCTCTACGGTAAAATCATCCTTCTTGACCCCAGGAACAGCCAACTCCAATTCAAATTCCTTTTCATTGTCCTTAATATTGACCGCAGGGACCGTAGTGTTCCACTTATCGGTACCTCCAAGCCAATCAGGACCCAT
Source organism: Flagellimonas algicida (assembly GCF_049629585.1). NCBI lineage: Bacteria > Pseudomonadati > Bacteroidota > Flavobacteriia > Flavobacteriales > Flavobacteriaceae > Flagellimonas > Flagellimonas algicida. The sequence continues at coordinate 1,557,167 of NZ_JBMYIX010000001.1, forward strand.
AAAATCGTTTAATAGGGATGGAAAAATCAGATTGTTTCTTTTTACTATACTCATGGCGATTTATTTTTTAGGTTAAACTTTCAATCACCATGCATAGGACAAATTATATACCACTAGTCAATTCATGCCTTTTTGACATGTTTTTAACATAGAATTATGACAATATGTCGTTAGTTGTAATGTGCCTTGAAAATATTGATCAGTACATCTGGCGGAATGACCTTATTGGGGTAGTTGTGCATCACCTCTAGAACTTGACTGATGGCAGCTGGAGGAAGCCCCATATGAAGACCAATGTTGTAGAGGGTGCTCACCTCCTTTTTATGCTGTTCTTGGTCAACGTTCATCAAGAGTAACAACCTGTGAAACTGGACTATACGCTCGGCTTGGGTTTTAAGGATGACTTTTGGGGATTTTTCACTCAAAAGATGATCAAAGACCTCTTTTTCGACTCCAAGGTTGGTGGCGACCTTGAGCAAAAATTGGTATTCGGATTCCTTCAAAGTATGATCCACCCTTGCAAAGGCGATCATCTCCGAAAGAATACTCAATTTTTCCTTGTAGGTACCCATGGGCGCTCACTATTTAACAGGTTCCTCTATTACATAACTCCAAAACCCCCTTTTTAGTACATAAGAAAGCCTTGGGGACTACCCAAGGCTTTTTATAATAAGCTTACATTTCTCGCCCGACTTATGCGGTAACTCGCACAGGAAGGGTAAAAACCTTACCGGAAGGGATGTTATCCAAATCCACCTTACGATAGTTCAACCTACCTTTGATAAAGTTTTCAAGACTGCTGTTCTCAGTGTCAACAGAAAGTACTACTAGTTCACCATCCTTATTGATGGTAAAGAAAACTTGGGCCGTCCAATCTTCTGAGGCCACCTTAAAGGAATTCTTTTTCAACATCCCTCGGATTTGTGCACAAAGGCTCGCCTCGGGATTCACGTCTGCTCCTGAGTTGGCAAAAACCGACATGGTGGCAAACAACATTAGGATCATTGAAACAACTTTGATTTTTTTCATGGTTTCGTTTTTTGATTTACTGATTTTGAATGGTGTTACTAATGAATTTCACATATAAATTCAAGTCAAAATTACTGTCAAAATCAACCAAGACCATGCCTCCATGAATGATTTAACCGACGTTTAATTCCTATAACGTTGGCTTAATATCCATAACTTTTCCATTTTCCAAAATGCATTTTGAAAGCTTATCACCATAGGTTCTATTTTAGGTAAAGACTTTTACAGAAAGTTCCCGTTTTCTGATAAATAGGAAAAGGATTACAGTTAAAAATGCATAAAATAAAAAAGGGCAACGTTAAAAAAACGTTGCCCCATATCTTGAAACAAAAGGGAAATTATCCCAAAACTTCTTTCACTTTATCAGCGGCCTCTTGGAACTGTACTGCAGAATGTACCGCCAGTCCAGAGTTATCTATAATTTCTTTGGCCAATTCCGCATTGGTACCCTGCAACCTAACAATGATAGGAACCTTGATGGCATCGCCCATATTTTTATAGGCATCCACTACACCTTGGGCCACACGATCACAACGTACGATACCTCCAAAGATGTTGATCAATATCGCTTTTACATTGGGATCCTTAAGAATAATCCTAAAGGCTTCCTCCACCCTTTTGGCATCAGCTGTACCTCCTACATCCAAAAAGTTGGCAGGCTCACCGCCGGCCATCTTGATCAAATCCATTGTGGCCATGGCCAACCCGGCCCCGTTCACCATACATCCTACGTTACCATCCAAATCCACATAGTTCAATCCTACTTCACGTGCTTCAACCTCAATGGGGTTTTCCTCGCGAAGGTCACGCATTTCAGCATAGGTCTTTCTTCTGTACAATGCATTGTCATCGATGGATACTTTGGCATCAACAGCCATAATTTTATCGTCCGAGGTCTTCAATACCGGATTGATCTCGAACAAACTGGCATCACTTTGCTCATACGCCTTGTACAATGCAGTGACAAATTTTACCATTTCCTTGAATGCAGTTCCGGAAAGCCCTAGGTTAAAGGCAATACGTCTTGCCTGAAAAGGCAAAAGTCCAGTTGCTGGATCAATTTCTTCGGTAAAGATCAAGTGAGGGGTCTTTTCGGCCACTTCCTCAATATCCATTCCTCCTTCTGTGGAGTACATGACCATATTTCTTCCTGAAGCCCTATTCAACAAAACAGACATATAAAACTCATTGGTCTCACTATCCCCAGGGTAATATACATCCTCGGCAACCAAAACTTGGTGCACTTTTTTACCTTCGGCAGATGTTTGCGGCGTAACCAGGTTCATTCCAATAATGTTCCCTGCCAATTCCTCAACCTCTTTCAAGTTCTTCGCCAGCTTAACGCCTCCACCTTTACCACGGCCTCCTGCATGTACCTGGGCTTTGATTACGTGCCATCCGGTACCCGTTTCCTGCGTAAGTTGTTTGGCGGCATCTACCGCTTCATTGGCATTTCGGGCAACAATTCCGCGTTGTATCCTTACCCCAAAACTGGCTAAAATTTCTTTTCCTTGATATTCGTGAAGATTCATCTGTGAATTAACTTTTGTTTGCCGACAAAAATAGAAAACCCCACCGAGAAATAGAAGATGAAAAAAGAATAATTGCCCTCTAAGGCCACAACTATAACAATTAGATGGGATTTTATAGGATTATCCCGTCAAATTTTAAAGTCCTCGAAGTCCAATGGATCAAAATTCTTGAAATGTCCATTCATTTCAATGACAGCCTTGGTGCGGTTTACTTGGTTTAAAACAGCCGTGGTGGACTCCAAATGATTTTTGATGAACAACAGCCGATCGGTCTCGTTGGAGATTTGTAGCAGTTCATATTCCTGTTCAAAAGAGAGTCCCATTTTATGGGCCAAGGTATAACTACTGAATTGTTTCGGGGAAATTTGGGTAAAGGGCACATCCATGAGGTCGTACAACTCCTCTACCATAACCAACACTTCCGTCCTCAGATTTTCATCAGCAGTGCTCTCCATATCCAAAAACTCAACGTCCCCACCCGCATAAAGTTTCCCTTCCATCTGGTTCTCAAAGGAAAGTATTTTAAATACTTGCCGGGCCACACAGACCACATCCATTTCCCCATTGTCATATGTGGTCACTACCTCGACCAATTGCACTTCGGTACCATAGGAAAGGGTATCGTTGATGAACACAGGAATCCCAAAAGTGATCGCTTCCTTTCTACAATCATTGATCAACTGTTTATACCGCTCTTCAAAAATGTGGAGCGGAACGGTCTCGCCAGGAAAAAAAACAGATTGCAAAGGAAATAGCGGTAGTCTCATTGTTGGAGTTTGCCTAAATGTACAATGCGAAACCCAAAAGAGCAAGTCCAAAAAAACACCGATTGTTATTTTTAAAACAATTTGTTACAAATATATTTACAGCGCTTTTATTCTTGTACAACCCAAGTACAAGGCTTAGTTTTGCGCGAAAGACTAATGATATGAATTCCAAAAATTTATTGAAGCTCGCAGGTGAGTTCGGGGCTCCACTTTACGTTTACGATGCTGAAAAGATAGCTTCGCAATACCACAGATTGACCCAAGCCTTTGAAGGCGTATCCAATCTTAGATTGAATTATGCCGCCAAAGCGCTGTCCAATATCAGTATCCTAAGGTTCATGAACCATTTGGGAAGCGGTCTGGACACGGTCTCCATTCAAGAGGTAAAGTTGGGACTTTTGGCAGGTTTTGCCCCTGAATCCATCATCTTCACACCCAATGGGGTCTCTTTGGAAGAAATTGAGCAGGCTGCGGCGCTTGGGGTTCAAATCAATATAGACAACCTATCCATTTTGGAGCAGTTTGGAAGCAAGCATCCGGATATTCCAGTTTGCATTCGGATCAATCCCCACGTAATGGCGGGAGGGAATTCAAAAATTTCCGTAGGACATATCGACTCCAAATTTGGCATCAGCATACACCAAATTCCACATTTGCTCCGTATTGTGGAACTCACCAATATGACCATAAACGGTATCCACATGCATACCGGAAGTGATATTTTGGACATTGATGTATTCCTTTACGCCTCGGAAATCCTATTTGAAACGGCCAAGAACTTCAAGGATTTGGAATTCATTGATTTTGGCAGTGGATTTAAGGTTCCCTATAAAAAAGGGGACATTCATACCAATGTAGAGGAATTAGGCAAAAAATTGACTGCTAGGTTCAATGAATTTTGTGCCGAATATGGTCGAGAGCTCACGTTGGCCTTTGAACCCGGTAAATTCTTGGTGAGCGAGGCCGGATACTTCTTGGCCAAGGTGAATGTGGTAAAACAGACCACCTCCACAGTTTTTGCCAGCGTAGACTCAGGATTCAACCATTTGATACGCCCTATGCTGTATGGCTCAACACATGAGATTGTCAACATTTCCAACCCCAAAGGAAGGGAGCGGTACTACTCTGTGGTAGGCTATATCTGCGAAACGGATACTTTTGGCAGCAATCGTAGGATCAATGAAATTTCCGAAGGCGATATTCTGTGCTTTAAAAATGCCGGGGCCTATTGCTTTACCATGGCCAGCAACTACAACTCGAGGTTCAGACCTGCGGAGGTTTTATGGTACAACGACAAAGCGCATCTTATTCGAGAAAGGGAAACCTTTGATGACATCCTCAAAAACCAGGTGGATGTAAAGGAACTTTTTGAGGCGCCCAAAAAGGAGGTCGTAAAATAATGGAGGTCATAGCCCTGCTAGTTGCCACCATATTCATCTTCCTTTCCGGATTGCATCTGTATTGGGTTCTTTTTGGTATCAAGGATCCTACCCAGGTACTCCCCACTACTGAAGAAGGTAAATTAATGATGAAGCCCGGAAAGGTGGGCACGCTTCTCGTAGGGTTGTTCCTAGCGCTTTTTGCATCCGTTTACCTTAACAAGGCTTTGAAATTCATCCATGTTGAAGGGTTGACCTACGTCTCGATGGGAATAGGTTTTCTGTTCTTGGCAAGGACCATTGGGGATTTTAAATATGTAGGTTTTTTCAAATCCGTGAAAAGCACAAATTTTGCATTCATGGATACAAGGTATTATTCCCCATTGACCTTGATGGTCGCTGTACTTATCTTCATTTTGGAGATGTGGGGTTGAATACTTTTTTGGCACAATTTTCGTTAGTTTTGTAATGATCGGTAGACCAATACCTCAAAACAAAAGCACTATGCGCACAATTTTTACCCAAATCAGTTTATTGTTTCTTCTTTTTGTAGGGTTTCAAGCCCAAGCACAGGATATCAATTGGATGTCTTGGGAAGAAGCCGTGCAATTGTCCCAAACCGATGCCCAACCCAAAAAAATATTCATCGATGTATACACCGATTGGTGCGGATGGTGCAAAAAAATGGATAAGGATACTTTCCAAAACCCTGAAGTCTCCACCTATATGCAGGATAACTTTTACATGGTAAAATTGGACGCCGAAGGCAAAGACCCCATCGAATTCCAAGGGAAGACCTTCAAGTTTGTCCCTTCTGGAAGAAGAGGCTATCATGAATTTGCCGCAGCCCTGTTGCAAGGAAAAATGAGCTATCCCACAGTAGTCTTTTTGGATGAGGATTTAAAAATGCTCTCCCCGGTACCCGGATACCAAAAAGTGGAGCCGTTCCTTCAAATTGCCCGTTATTTTGGGGACAATATCTACAAGGATAAGGATTGGCAAACGTATGCCGGAAAATAAACCCAACTACTCTTATTACCTACTGTAATTTGGACTTTCCTTAGTGATGGTCACATCATGCGGATGACTTTCATGGATTCCACTGGAAGTGATTTTCACAAACTTTCCTGTTTCTTTCAAGGTTTCAATATCCTTGGCGCCACAGTAGCCCATTCCGGCACGGAGACCACCAATAAATTGGTGCATGCTTTCGTATAGGTCGCCTTTGTAGGGTACTCGGCCCACAATACCTTCGGGAACGAGTTTTTTGATATCGTCCTCCACATCTTGGAAGTAACGGTCCTTACTACCCGATTTCATGGCTTCAACGGAGCCCATGCCTCGGTACGACTTGAACTTTCGCCCTTCATAAATAATGGTTTCCCCTGGGGATTCCTTGGTACCTGCCAGCAAGGAGCCCAACATCACCGTATCGGCACCAGCCGCAATGGCTTTGGGAATATCACCCGTATATCGTATCCCACCGTCAGCAATTACAGGAACCCCTGTGCCCTTGATGGCGGCTGCCACTTCCAAAACCGCGGAAAACTGTGGGAATCCGACACCTGCCACCACTCGGGTTGTACAAATGGAGCCTGGCCCAATGCCCACTTTTACCGCATCGGCACCGGCTTCCACCAAATACTTGGCGGCTTCACCAGTAGCTATATTGCCCACAACCACTTCAAGTTCTGGGTAGGATTTTTTGACTTCCTTCAAAATACTGACCACACCTTTGGTGTGACCGTGTGCTGTATCGATAATAATGGCATCCACCCCAGCATTTACCAAGGCACCTGCCCTTTCCACTGCATCAGCGGTTACCCCAATGGCAGCGGCCACCCGTAAACGCCCATACTGGTCTTTATTGGCAATGGGCTTTTGGGTCAGCTTGGTAATGTCCCTAAACGTAATGAGACCGACCAATTCGTCTTTGTCGTTCACCACGGGTAGTTTTTCAATCTTGTTTTCTTGAAGGATGACCTCAGCCTGCTGTAATGAGGTTCCCTCTCCCACAGTGACCAAATTCTCCGAAGTCATGACCTCCCCAATGGGACGGTCGTTGTTTTTTTCAAAACGCAAATCCCTATTGGTCACAATCCCGATCAACTTTTTGTTGTCGTCCACAATGGGGATACCCCCAATACTGTGTTCCTTCATGTTGGCCTTGGCATCCCTTACCTTAGAGTTCAGGGGAAGGGTCACTGGGTCCATGATCATGCCGCTTTCCGCTCTTTTTACCTTACGGACTTTAAGCGCCTGCTGCTCTATGGTCATATTTTTATGTAAGACCCCAATTCCTCCTTCGCGGGCCATGGCAATAGCCATGCGCGATTCGGTAACCGTGTCCATTGCTGCAGAAACAATGGGAACATTAATGGTAATGTTTCTAGTAAACTTGGATTGGATATTGACTTCCCGGGGAAGTACTTCGGAGTAGGCTGGCACAAGTAGGACGTCATCATAGGTCAATCCTTCGCCAACAATTTTGTTAAGGTGGGCTTCCATTGCAATTACGAATTAATTGCGTGCAAATATACCACCTTTTTAATTCATATCTATCTCTTTTCACATTTGGTTCACCTGAGATCTAATTTATTTTTATTTAGACTTATTATAAATAATTGATATCTTTATCACCTAATGCAATTATTATGTGTGAATCCCTGATTATTCTGGACCAATCCAAGAATGGTATACTGACCTTTTGTAACCGAAGTAAACTCTTCCAATTGATTTTCAACAACCTATGTTTTGAATTATACGAATGGGAACTGGAAGCGTTCAAGGAATACATCCTCCAATTGGATGCATCGTATTGGGAAAAACAATTGAGACATTGGTCCCAACAACGTAAAATTCCCATTTCCGTAGGTAAAAAGCACTTTATCATCCTAGTGAACAAGGAAGAACTGTTCGAAATAAAACAATTGTTACGCTATAAAAAGCCCCGACCGGAACTTATCGGGTACCACGATATTGATTATCGATTTATTGAAAACTAACAGGTTCTGGAAATCAGTTGCCCTCCAAAGCTTATCGCTTTTGGGAGGGTCTGGCACACTGCCACAAAACCACAGCTGCAGAGCAGCTAAAGGTAAGGGTCATTAATACCCCGGAGAAAATGACCACATACTTAAACCAAGATATGCCCTTCCACATGAGATAAATTCCTCCAAAGGTTAAAATCACGGACAGAAAGGGCTCGATGGTCAAAAAAAGTTTCCATTTTTTAGGCAAGTGGGTCAACCATAGCAATCCACCCAACAAAAAAAAGATCATGGACATGGACAAAATGTGGGTATGCACAATGGTGAGCATCTCACGATCACCCTTCTTGAACTTCATCACCGTTGCCTCTTCGTCTTCCTCGTTGCCCAAATAATTTTCCTCAATGCCTGCGGGCGAAGTGGAATCGGTTTCCTTGATGAAGAGCAATCCTGTGAAGAACCCAATGGAAAGTATAACCACAAAAGTGCCTATGAACAGGCGTATTTCTTTGGGAAAAGTGGACAATAGACCGTTATATACCATTACAGATGTCCTTTATCCTGAAGTATTCCAATGGTCTGAAGCAGGTTGTCCATGGACCGGGTCATGGAATTTACCGAAATGGTGGCACCGGATATGGCGTCGATGTTGGTCTCAGGATTCACACGGTCCCCGCCTGTTTTTCCTAAAAATTGCTTCAACCATCTTTTACTCCCAATCTCACCTCCATATTCTTCCCGGTACACCAGTACTTTTGTGTTGATGATTTTCACGGTATCATCAAAAAGCACCAAATAATCAAAATTTGCAGTCTTACTTGGGGCTTGGTCAAAAAATGCATAACCCAAAATTGCGTTTCCAACAGTAATCTGGTATAAATTTTCCCCAGAAATTTTGGTGGGGAGCTGCGCATTCAAATCGTTTGGGATGGTAATGGGTTGCAGGGCAAAATCCACAACTTCAAAGGTCTTTTCCACTTCTTTGAGCACCCTTTTGTTCACCTCTTTGGGAGCGGTGAATGCAAGGAGCATCAAAACAAGGGGAATAACTACATATGGTTTTGCCGATTTCATCCCACAAATATATTAATTTAGACTCATTATGAATAAAAACAGGGCGGAATATTACATCCGCCCTGTCTATATTTTTTTAGAACCAAACTCCTATTCCAAAGTTCAATCGGTCCTGTACATCCGAGTTATCCGCGGCATTGCTTCGGAACTGATAGTCACCTTTGACCACCACTCCTGGTGCAATATGGTAGGTCAATCCCGTGGTTACATCAGTTCGGTCATAAGCTTCATTCTTCACCAAACCTCCTTCGGTATCCGCGTGGGTATTGTACATCTCGTACCGGGCAAAAGCAAAAAGTTTTTGTCTATTTCCGGCTGGGAGGACATTATAAGCTCCTTCCAAGTACCAACCCTGCAAGGCACTTCCCAGATTACTTCCGGTCAAATCGTTATAGGCATCGGTATCCGATAACGAAGCATGGATAAATTGTCCCCTTGCCGTAAAGTTTTGATACGCATAACGGGCATCCAATCCAAACATGGCGATACCTATATCTGCCCCATCAAACTCCTCTACATCGTCATCGGCCTGGGTACGTCCAAAATAGGTTGAAAAGCCCAAACGCAGTCCGGGAATGCCGTAGTAATCCAATTTTGTGGATAGGTTAGGGCTATCAATGGTGGATTGGATTCCCTTTTGTCTTCCTCCCCGAAGGCCACTGGAACCACCCAATTTTCCGGCCACACCGCCTTCTCCATCGGCTTCAGTGGATTTAAACCCATTAAAAAGATAAGCCTGATATCCCAAGGAAATGGAGTTGAACCTTCCGGTTACCCCTACCCCAAGCTCACGCCAAGTGGTGGGAACAATGGAATTGTCCAAACCAGGACGTTCCGTTCCATTAAACGTGGTGGGTTCATGGAACTCGTTGATAATTCCCATGGGTACCAACATCAAACCTCCTCGGATGTTAAGATTGGGAGCCGCATTATAGTTTACAAAAGCTTGTTCTATAAAAACTTCTTCAACATGCTCAAACTCCACTTCCGTAACAAATTGGGTACGGTCGTCAAAGCGATATCCGAAAAGGAGTACCAGACGTTGCACATCCAGTTCCCCGTTATCCCCTTCAGGCTGATTGTACAGCATTTCACCATAGGCCCCTACGGTCACTGCAGAAGCATAGTTCCCTGAAAGTAAACGCTGTGCGGCGTTGATCTGTTTCTGTGGATCCAACTGGATCGAGTCGGTTTTGGTCTGTGCGAACGTGAATGATGCACATAGTAAAGCAAATAGAATTGTTGTTTGTTTCATGGTGTTTCAATAATTGCGCGGCAAATATATTTCTACACTACGAAGCAGCCAAATTTAATTAGACTTAGTTTAAATAAAATTAAAGACGTAACGTTTAGGAGTAAATACGTTGAATACCTCAATGGTAGGCGGAGAAAAGTTCGGTCGCCTTGTTGTAAGCGGCTTCAAAGACCATCCAGTTCACACCGGTGTCCGCTTTTTCCGTGGTAAAATAGGAAAGCATTTTCTCGGTGGGCATATTCCCGGTGAGTTCATCCTTGGCCATGGGGCAACCTCCAAAGCCTTGTACCGCCCCATCAAAGCGTCTACAACCTGCTTTGTAGGCGGCATCCACTTTTTCATGCCATTTGGTCGGGGTGGTATGCAAATGGGCGCCAAATTCAATATCCGGATATTTGGGAATAAGATTGGAAAACAAATACGAAATGGTCTCTGCGGTGGAACTCCCAATGGTATCGGAAAGGGACAAGATTTTAGTGCCCATGGCGGCCAATCTTTCGGTCCACTCCCCTACTATCTCAACGTTCCAAGGATCACCATAAGGATTCCCAAATCCCATGGAAATATACGTCACCACTTCTTTGTTATGGGCGTTGGCCAACTCCAGAATACCCTTAAGGGTATCCACCGATTGTGCTATGGTCTTATGGGTATTTCGCATTTGAAAGTTTTCGGAAATTGAAAAAGGAAATCCCAAATACTTAATGGCTTCATGCTGACATGCATCATCGGCACCCCGAATATTGGCCACAATGGCCAAGAGCTTGCTTTTGGTCTTGGTAAGATCCAACCGTGCCAACACCTCTGCGGTATCCTGCATTTGCGGAATGGCCTTGGGGGAGACAAAGCTGCCAAAATCCAACGTATCAAAACCACAGCCTAAAAGGGATTGGATATACCTTGCTTTCTCCTCAGTGGGAATAAAGGTCTTGATGCCCTGCATGGCATCCCTTGGACATTCTATGAGCTTGATCTTTGACATAGGTTGCCTGTAAAATTACCACTATTTATCCGATAGCAATAGATAAATGGCGATTCCCAAAAAAACTACAATTTGAACCCATTTCAGGGAAATACCTGCCTTGGGATGGCGCATCAAATAGGTTGAAATGCTTCCTGCCAATACGGCAATGGTTCCAAAAATAATGAAGGCCACCAGCATAAAGAGCAGACCAAGGATATAGAACTGCATTACGGTTCCCAATGTTTCACTGAACAGAAATCCAGGAAAAAATGCCAAAAAGAAGATGGTAACCTTGGGGTTGAGCACATTCATGGCAAAACCGGTCTTGAACAGTTTAAAAGGACCTTGGGATGGTTGCTTTTCCTTATCCAAAAGAATGGACGCGTCACTTCTGTATACTTTTATGGCCAAATACACCAAATAGGCCGCCCCAAACAGCTTGATGCCCAAAAACAGACCGTCACTTCGTTTTATAACCTCTGACACACCAAAAGCCAGCAAAGTGGTATGCACCAAACATCCACTCACCAAACCTGCTACCGTGGCCAACCCGGCCTTGACTCCATTGGATATGCTCTGGGTAAGCACAAATATATTGTCCGGTCCCGGGGAAATGGCCAAAGCCGCTGAAGACACCAAAAACCCAATCAGAATGGGATAATTTATGGTCTCAGGGCTCAGCAGGAACACATGTTGCATCTTGTCTTAGGATGTGCGGGCCAAAATGGCCTTGTTGATTTTTTTGATCAGGGCAGGACCTTCATAGATGAACCCGGTGTACAACTGGACCAAATCGGCACCGGCATCCAGTTTTTCAAGGGCATCTTCGGGAGAATGTATGCCCCCTACCCCAATAATGGGAAATGCCTTGTTGCTCTTTTCCGCCAAAAACCGAATGACCTCCGTACTCCTTTGGGTCAAGGGTTTGCCGCTAAGTCCCCCCTTTTCCTCTGTAAGTATAAGATGGGATTTTAGACCTTCCCTGGAAATAGTGGTGTTTGAAGCAATGACCCCATCAATTTCAGTGGTCCCAACAATATCAATAATATCCAACAACTGATCATTGGTCAAGTCCGGGGCAATCTTTAAAAGGATTGGTTTTTCTTTTTGCTTGGATTTTTTGGCCTGTTTACTGTTCTGTCTTTTTAACTTTTTCAGAAGATTGGTCAAAGGTTCCTTATCTTGGAGTTCTCGCAAACCTGGCGTATTGGGTGAGCTCACATTGACCACAAAATAATCCACATGATCAAATAGGGCTTCAAAACAGATGAGGTAGTCCTTAATGGCCTGATCATTGGGGGTGACCTTGTTCTTTCCAATATTTCCCCCAACGATTACCCTGTGTTTTTTCTTGAGTTGCTCCACCGCCTCAAAAACCCCCTTGTTATTAAATCCCATGCGGTTGATGATAGCCTTGTCTTGTCGCAACCGGAACAATCTTTTCTTGGGATTTCCAGGCTGCGGTTTGGGCGTGAGTGTACCTATTTCCACAAAACCAAAGCCGAAATCGGAAAATTCATTGTAGAGCTTGGCATCCTTGTCAAAACCAGCGGCCAAACCAACGGGATTCTTAAATTTTATTCCAAAAACCTCTCGTTCCAACTTGGGATTCCTTACTTCAAAAATACTTCTGAACAAAGGTCCCAACCCCAATCTCGAAAACAGTTTTATGGCCCAAAATGAAAAGTGGTGCACTGCTTCCGGGTCAAACAAAAACAGGATTGGGCGGATGAGGATCTTATACATTCAACAGATTTTCAACAAAAATAAAAACTCTTAAAACAGAACACAGCAAATCATTTATTTTTCGTCAACCGACTTATTTACATGGATAGGGCGCAACGTAAGCTGATCGCATAATTTTACATAAAAGCTGTACTGTTTTGGATTGAAGATTGACAACAGCCTTTTATCCATCATCCGAATGTTCAGCTTCATGCTGTCCATAATGGTTTTGTATTCGCGGGAAACCGTCATCAGCACTTTAGGCGGACTTTCTTCGTGCTGTTTTAATAGAAATTCGGCCCGATTTCTCAGGATTTCATTTCGAATTTTCAGTTCAGCACTCCAATTTTTAAGGCTTTCCTTTTGCTCCTCGTTCAGTTGAAACACTTCCGCAATGGTCCCATCGTCCATGCCCCCCACCCCCAAGGCACACTCCTCTTGGGCCGACCCAAGAAACATCGATAATAGGAAAATGAACAAAACAGCTCCCTTCAATTTAGGTTGATTTTAAAAAGTGGGAGAAATATACTTTTTTTAAACCCCGCTTTCTTAATATCACGATTGAATAACCATTATTTTTGATGAAAAGCACAGCATGGAAAAACTTTTGTCCCGATTTCTGGATTATGTAACCACCGATACCCAAAGCGACCCATATTCCAAAACCACGCCCAGTACTGAAAAACAATGGACTTTGGCCAAAAAACTGGTCTTGGAACTGCACCAGATTGGTTTGCAGGAAGTTTCCATTGATGAAAATGCCTATATCATGGCAACCCTACCCGCCAACACGGACAAAAAAGTGCCCACCATAGGTTTTATCTCGCATATGGACACCTCTCCTGATTTTTCGGGAAGGAATGTAAAACCACAGATCATAAAAGATTATGACGGTAAGGATATTATCCTCAACAAAGCAAAAGACATTGTGCTTTCCCCAGACTATTTTGAAGATCTATTACAGTACCAAGGTCAGACCTTGATCACCACGGATGGGAATACTTTATTGGGCGCCGATGACAAGGCGGGCATCGCCGAGATTATCACGGCCATGGAATATTTGGCCCAACATCCCGAGATCAAACACGGAAAGATACGGGTGGCCTTTACCCCAGATGAGGAAATAGGTAGGGGTGCGCATAAGTTCGACGTAAAAAAATTCGGTGCCGATTGGGCCTATACCATGGACGGCAGCCAAGTGGGCGAACTGGAGTATGAAAATTTCAATGCGGCCAGCGCCAAGATCATTGTTAAGGGAAAGAGTGTCCACCCCGGGTATGCCAAGAACAAGATGGTGAACGCCATTGCCATTGCCAACGAATTTTTAAGCCTGCTCCCCCCACGGGAAGTTCCCGAACACACCACGGGCATGGAAGGCTTTTTCCATGTGCACAAAATAAAGGGGGAGATAGAGAATGCCCAAATAGATATGATCATCCGCGACCACGATGCCATACATTTTCAAGCCAGAAAGGAACTATTGGCCAGTATTGCGGACAAGCTCGCCCAAAAACACGGGGATTGTATCACGGTGGAAATCGAAGACCAATACCGCAACATGCGCGAAAAGGTGGAACCCGTGTTCCATATTGTAGAGATTGCCCAAGAGGCCATGGAGTCTTTGGGCATTGAACCTATCATAAAACCCATTAGGGGGGGAACGGACGGGTCACAGTTGAGTTTTATGGGGCTACCCTGCCCCAATATTTTTGCCGGGGGACACAATTTTCATGGAAAATATGAATATGTTCCTTTGGAAAGTATGGAAAAAGCGGTTAGGGTTATCGTAAAAATTTGCGAACTTACTGCCAGTCAGATCAAATGACATGGAAAAATCCGGAAAAATAGAAGCCTATTACGATAACGACCATCCGTTCAAGGAAGGTATAGCATACCTGCGAAGGCTGGCCCTACAGACCGAAAGTGAGGAGGACTTTAAATGGAGTTTTCCGGTGTATACGGTCAATGGCAAAAATGTATTTGGCATCTGTAAGTTCAAAAACCATTTTGGGATTTGGTTCTTCAACGGGGTGTTTCTGAAAGACCCCAAAAAAGTGTTGGAAAATGCCCAAGAAGGAAAGACCAAAGGCATGCGGCACTGGAAGTTCCATGCATTGGACGGGATTGATGAAAAAGCAGTTATCAATTACATGAAAGAAGCCATTGAAAACCAGAAAAAGGGCATGGAGGTCAAGGCGGAGAAAACTTCAAAAGTGACCATCCCGGCACTGCTTCAGCAAAAATTAAAGGAAAGTAAGGAGTTGCAAACCGCCTTTAAAAATTTTACCCCCTACAAGCAAAAGGAGTTTTGCGAATACATCTTGGAAGCCAAACAAGAGCAGACCAAACTAAGACGGTTGGAAAAAATATTGCCCTTGATCCAAAAAGGGGTGGGTCTACACGATGCCTACCGCTAAATTTAATCTACCAAGTCCTTTACAAAAGCCTCTAGCCCGTGTAAATGATCCACATGATCTGGGGCCGTATTCCCCACAAATGCCCTGACCGAAAAATTGCCCTTTTGGGTTTCGGACACTTGCTGCATGCCCATGGGACCCCATTCCAAGATAGGGTTTCGTTGTAATCCGAGTTCGTTGATCAACCAATCCGCGGTCTCGGTGGTACTGGCATAGGTCCCTGGGAAAATTTCGGAATGGGTAATCAACATTTTCTTTTCTCCGCTGACCGCCTTTTGGGCAAAAGCTAAGAAACCTTTCATTTTTTCTGCATTCAATTGTCCGCCTTGGGCCAAAGGAGTAGCCTCGGGGATGTAATCGGTGTGCAGCCCATCCAAGAGTAAAATGCCGTCTATTTTGGCTTCATGGGTTTTCAACAACTCACGGACGGCACCATATCCCGCACTAAAGGAACTAAAATACACCTTTCCCATCCGGTCCACATCCAGTTTGTCCTGTATGGCCTTCAACAAACGGGGATAGACTGCCACATCAACAAAAGGTGCTGCATAGACCGAGGAACCAGAACCTTGTTGCACCACGGCCAAAGCCATGGGTTTTTTCAAATTGTGAACGGCCTGCATGGCCACAAAGGGTGCTCCATGGAAGTGGATGAGCAAATCCAATTCTTGAATTCCCTCCGCTGCAGAGGGCAAGTATACCGTGACCGGTTTGGACAATATACCCTCCAACACGATTTTGGTGCCCGGAGGTTCTTCGTTTTTCAATCGGGCGTGTTCCCGAATATGGTCTTGCATGGGAGAAGGGGTCTGCCTTACTTGGATGGCAACTTCGTTTTTTGAAGTGGCACAACCCAACATCAGCACGCATACAAACCCCAAACTTATCACTTGGAAACGGATAGTATTAAATGTATTCATAAAATTTATGGAAGCTTACTTTTTGGGCATTTTCCAGCCGTTATGGTATTCATTGGTCAACAGTACATCGGCTTCTTTATGGTTGAACCGACCTTTTTGGGCATCCCAGAACAGGCGTTCCCCTGTTTTATAGGCCACATTGCCCATATGGCTGACCACGGCGGCATCGTACCCTACTTTAATTGGAGCATTAAGAATGCTTTTGTCCCTTTTCTTGATGGCTTCCAAGAAATTCACTGTATGCAAATCCAGACCATTGGCTTTTACAGTCTGCAGGCCTACTCCTGCTATTTTGGGACCCAAATCCTCGCTCCAGTTAGGCCGATGTTTCTCCGGAATTACCTCCCAACCTCCACGGTCCAACACCAAGGTTCCGTTGTTGCCAATGAAGGCTATCCCATGGTTTCTTCCATAGTTTCCGCCGTCAATGCCATTGGCGTGCTCCCAAAGAAGTGAAAACCCATCGAACTCATACACAGTTTGTAGGGTATCCGGGGTCTCGGCAGCATCATCGGGATAAGCAAACTTTCCACCCATGGCCATCACTGATTTGGGCGTAGAGGCCTTCATGCCATAGAGGGCATAGTCAATCAAGTGTACGCCCCAATCGGTCATCAATCCTCCTGCATAGTCCCAAAACCATCTAAAATCGAAATGGAACCGGTTCTTGTTGAAAGGTCGGTCTTGGGCAGGGCCCAACCACATTTTATAATCCACCCCTTCCGGTGCGGGAGCATTAGGCACTTCGGGAATGGATTTCATCCACCCTTGGTAGGCCCAGGTCTTTACCAAACGTATTTGCCCCAATTTCCCGGAATGCACATAGTTTATGGCATCCACAAAGTGGGGTTGGCTACGTTGCCACTGTCCTATCTGTACCATTCGGTCACTGGCATCCACGGCCGAAAGCATGGCTTCGCATTCTGCTATGGAATTGGCAATGGGCTTTTCACAATAGACGTCCTTGCCAGCATCCACGGCATCCACCAACTGAAGACAGTGCCAATGATCGGGGGTTCCCACGATGACAATATCAATATCCTTATCGTCCAACATTTTCCGATAGTCAGTATACCACTTTGGTTTTTTGATGTTGGCCTTTTTCAAATCTGCAGTCTTGGCACGAAGGACATTTTCATCCACATCACAAAGGGCCACCACCTCCACTTCACTGTTCTTCAAGAGGGAGGTAAGGTCTGCAAAGCCCATTCCGTTGCACCCGATTAATCCCACTTGAATCTTGTCATTGGGGCTCACGGTCCTTCGCAGCGAGGCCAAAATTTCAGTGGGAAAGAACAAGGAGGTTCCCAAACCGACCGTATACAATGACCCCTTTCTAATGAATTGTCTTCTAGTGCCCATTTTTTCAAATTTTGAATAAGATACAAAAAAACGTCCCCCGCAAACTCAATTGCAGGGGACGTTTTAATCTATATTGCTCTAGAAGCTATTATTTGTCCGAAGCGGCGTTCAATTTTTTGCTCATTTCCATGGAAATGGCGGAACGATCAAACTTTAAACGGCCAGCCATGGTTTCAATGACACAGGAGAAATCCTTGTCGTTCATTTCCACGATCTTGCCATGAAGTCCGCTTTTGGTGATGATGCGGTCTCCTTTTTTCAACTCCGAAGTAAACTTCTTCTCATCCTTCTGACGCTTGATCTGTGGACGGATCATAAAGAAATACGCCACCGCAAAAATCAATATCAGAGGTAAAAAATCGCCTATATTTCCCATTTAGGTATTTTATCTATTTAACAGGACCAGCAGGAGCTGCTTCCTTAGGATTAACGAAGGCCTTGATTCTTAAGATCTCGGTTCCTTTTTCTGTATTGGCCGTAACGGTAATGGTCTTGGTCACTTGATTTTGTCCAGAACCATTGAATTTTACCAACAATTCGCCAGTTTCACCAGGAGCAATAGGCGCATTCTTTGGATATTCCGGTACGGTGCAACCACAGCTACTCTTTGCATCGGTGATGATCAAAGGGGCATTACCGGTGTTGGTGAACTTGAATGTGGTTTCTTGCGGAGTGCCTTGGGCTATGGCACCAAAATCATGCTCGGCCTTTTCAAAGCTCATCACGGGAAGTTGCTTTTGTGCTTCATCCCTTGAAGTTGCGCTTTCCACATTGTCCGCAACGATTTTGTTGGATGCCTTGTCCTTGCAGGAAACGCCCATCACGGCAACGGCCATGATCAAACTAAAAATTGTTGTTATTCTTTTCATGATAATAATTTGTTTTTCCAAAAATACTCAAATATTGTTTATTGTAGTCCTCTACCTATTTTTTGAAGTCTTCCATCGGATTTGTATTCCTTGGCCAATTTGTCCAAAACCCCGTTGATAAAGATACTGCTCTTGGGCGTGGAGTACTCCTTGGCAATCTCCAAATACTCATTTAGGGTCACTTTCTCCGGAATGGATGGAAAGTTGAGCAGCTCACAGATGGCCATTTTTAGGATGATCAAATCGATCTCGGCAATACGGTCATTGTCCCAATTGGGGGTTTTCCCCTCAATTTCCTTCTCCCATTTGGCGTCATGTAACAAGGTCTTGGTCAACAGGTCATTGGCAAAGACCATATCTTGCTGATCCTTGAGCAACGCGGGGATAAAATAACGTTCACCAGAGGTTTCAGTGGCCTTGCGCAAACGTTTGGCCAAATAGGTATTTACAATGGGAAAATCGTCCACCCAAGTAAGTTTGTCATCCTCAAAATACTCATAGATCTTATCGTTGGGGGCTATAATTTCCTTGAAAAGCTGGAGCACTACTTCCCTATCGTCCTCATAATCGTTCTTTCCGTTGGTCATGTAAGCCTTGTAGATATCGCTGGCCACGACCTCCTTGTATAGGATCTTCACGTATTCGTCATTCAAGTACCAGTTGTCCAGCTTTCTTTTGGAGAGTTCCCCTTTGAGGAGCTCATTCTCGGAAATCTGGAGCAACAGTCGGTTCTTCACGAACTTTTCGCGATCGGGATAACCATCTTCTTCTGTGGCAAGGTATTTTTTTGTGGCATGACTGGCATGTTTGGCAGCCAGTCGCTGCAGTTCGGCCAAGAGGCTCAATACCAACAAATAGAGCACGTACATATTCTCAATGCTCACTCTTAGGAATTTTTCCTGTTTCTGCAAGGAATCGTCCTTGGATTGGACCAGTGCATAGATACACTGCATCACTTTTACTCTGATATGCCTTCTAGTAAGCATTTTTAAAGAACTTTTAAAGTCATTGATTGGCTTTCACTGCGCAAAAATAACCTTATATTTCGATGTGGCCTACCAAAGTTGTTTTCTTATCAGTTTTATAACATTTATTTTTGGGCCAATGGTATATCTTTGTTCGATTGTCAATCAACAGACGTTCTAAAAACCACCTTCCCTCCTATGAAGGAACTGAAACACCTTAATAAATACTTCAAAAAATATTGGTTTAAGCTATTGATGGGGGTTTTGATCACCATCGTTGCCCGATTGTTCTCTTTGGTACTGCCCCATTACGTGAACAATTCCAT
The DNA here is from genome assembly GCF_049629585.1 of Flagellimonas algicida. Taxonomy (NCBI): domain Bacteria; kingdom Pseudomonadati; phylum Bacteroidota; class Flavobacteriia; order Flavobacteriales; family Flavobacteriaceae; genus Flagellimonas; species Flagellimonas algicida. The sequence continues at coordinate 1,576,741 of NZ_JBMYIX010000001.1, forward strand.
CCAGATTGTAGAAAAGTATACCGGAAATACCATTACTCTTGCCGAAGCAAAGCAATCCCTATTCCATTATATATTGATTGTTGTTGGTGCCGCCCTACTTTCGGCACTGTTCACTTTTTTGATGCGACAGACCATTATCAACGTATCCAGGTATATTGAATATGATTTGAAAAACGAGGTATTTGACCACTATCAAATCCTAAACCTTGATTTTTATAAGAAAAACCGTGTAGGAGATCTCATGAACCGTATCAGTGAGGATGTCAACCAAGTTCGGATGTATGGGGGACCGGCCATCATGTACGGTATCCAGACCCTTACGCTTTTTGCCTGTTTGATCCCTTTGATGTTCATAAAGGCACCCACCTTGGCAGCATATACCTTATTGCCCCTTCCTGTTTTATCGGTCTTGATCTATCAGATTAGTAAGATCATCCATAAAAGAAGCACCAAGGTCCAAGAGTTTCTGTCCACCCTGTCCACTTTTACCCAAGAGTCTTTCTCAGGGGTTTCGGTCATCAAAGCCTACAGCATAGAACCACGCATCAACCAAGAGCTCAGGAACCTGGCCACCGAAGGCAAGGATACCAGCATGGCGTTGGCCAAGGTAAACGCTTGGTTTTTTCCCTTGATGGTCCTCCTTATCGGAATCAGTAACACTATTGTCATCTACGTAGGTGGCATGCAATATATTGATGGAAAAATAGAATCCTTCGGAATCATTGCGGAGTTCATCCTATATGTAAACATGCTCACGTGGCCGGTGGCCATTGTGGGATGGCTTACCTCCATCATCCAAAGGGCCGAAGCATCCCAAAAACGAATCAATGAGTTTTTAACGATACAGCCCACCATTAAAAATGAGGTTGCTGAGTCCACGCCCATCAAAGGGGATATTGAGTTCAAAAACGTGTCCTTTACCTATGACGACACCAACATTACTGCCTTGGATAATGTATCCTTTACAATAAAGGCCGGGGAGACTGTGGCCTTTTTGGGGAAAACGGGATCCGGGAAATCAACCATTTTGGATTTGGTGGCCCGTCTGTACGACACCTCTTCGGGAGAGGTTTTGGTGGATGGTATTCCCGTTCAAAAACTCAACCTGAACAGTCTACGGAGCTCCATTGGTGCAGTACCGCAAGATGCCTTCCTTTTTTCGGACACCATAGAGAACAACATCCGATTTGGCGATGAAAATGCCTCATTTGATGAGATTGTGGCCGTGGCCCAAAAAGCGGTTGTCCACGACAACATTCAGGGATTTGCCAAAAAATACGATACCATTTTAGGGGAGCGGGGCATTACCTTAAGCGGGGGACAAAAGCAACGGGTCTCCATTGCGCGGGCATTGCTCAAAGACCCTAAAATCTATCTTTTTGATGATTGTTTGTCCGCTGTGGACACCGAAACCGAGGAAGAAATCCTGAACAATCTCAAACGAGCATCCGAGAACAAGACCACTTTGATCGTAAGCCACAGGGTCTCTTCTGCCAAAAATGCCGACAAGATCATTGTACTTGAAAATGGTAAAATCATCCAAGAGGGCACCCATGACCAGTTGAACAATGTTGATGGATATTATAAAGAACTCTATATCAATCAGCTTTCAGGGAAAGATTAATAAAAAAGTTGCTGAATTAGCTTTTTTTTTACATTTTTGGTAGAATTATACAACATAAGGAACTAATTACAACACAAGACCACATGGGCGAGAAAGATATCATGGATCAGGAAGAAATTTACTCCAAAGTCTTACGGGCCGGGAGAAGAACTTACTTTTTTGATGTAAGGAGCACCAAGGCCGGCGATTACTACTTAACCATTACGGAAAGTAAAAAGTTTACCCATGATGATGGTTCTTTCCACTACAAAAAGCACAAGATTTACCTATACAAGGAAGATTTTACCGCTTTTAAGGAAATCATGGAAGAGATGATGGATTACATTATTGACGAAAAAGGTCAAGAAGTAATTTCTGAGCGTCATCAAAAAGATTTCAAAAAAGAAGAAAGGGACATCAGTGAAAACGGAACCGCTTCGGGGAGTTTTACCGATGTGAGCTTTGATGACATTTAAAACATCGTTTTAAAAAAAGACAAAACGGCCTGCAAATGCAGGCCGTTTTTTTATTTTTATCACACGACTAATTCAAAATGACCTCATGAAAAAAATCAATTTCCTATTCTTGGCGCTAATCATGGGCCTAAATCTAAGTGCCCAACAAGTTACGCTGGACTATTATCTACCCAACAACATCTCGTACGATAGTAGTATCCCAAAACCCGCCGAAGTCATCGGCCACGAGGTTGGGGAATGGCATGTGACCCATGATAAATTGGTGTTCTATATGCAACAACTCGCCGCATCCAGTGACCGGATAAGCATTGAAAATAGAGGGACCACTTTTGAAGGCAGACCTTTACTACTACTTACGGTCACTTCACCCAAAAACCATCAAAATTTGGAAAGCATACGCCAACAACATGTGGCACTTTCCGAAGGAAATGGCAATACAGATACCGCCAATATGCCCATTGTGGTCTACCAAGGTTTTTCCATCCATGGTAATGAACCCAGTGGCGCCAATGCCGGATTGGCCTACGCCTATTACCTTGCCGCAGCCCAAGGTCCAGAAATTGAATCCCTTTTGGACAACACCATTATCCTTATGGACCCGAGTTTCAACCCAGATGGGCTACAGCGCTTTGCCTATTGGGCCAATATCCATAAGAGTCAAAACCTAAATCCGGACAGCAACGAAAGGGAGTACCACGAGGTTTGGCCTGGTGGACGTACCAATCACTATTGGTTTGATATGAACCGGGATTGGCTGCCCGTACAATTACCGGAGAGTAGGGCCCGAATTGAAACCTTTCACCAATGGCTGCCCAATATCCTGACCGACCACCATGAAATGGGCACTAACTCCACATTTTTCTTTCAACCTGGGGAGCCGACACGGGTACATCCATTGACTCCTAAAATCAACCAAGAGCTCACCAAGGAAATTGGAAGCTATCATGCCAAGGCTTTGGACAAAATTGGTTCGTTGTACTATTCCGAAGAAAATTATGACGACTATTACTATGGCAAGGGTTCCACATTTCCGGATGTGAACGGCGGTATTGGGATTCTTTTTGAACAAGGTAGTTCACGGGGCCATATCCAAGAGAGTGACAACGGCCTCTTGACCTTTCCTTTTACCATACGAAACCAGTTTACCACAGCGCTTTCCACCATAGAGGCCGCACAGAACATGCGCACCAAAATTTTGGACTACCAGCAAGGGTTCTATGCCAACATGCGCAACGAAGCATCGCGTAGTAAAACCAAGGCCTTGATTTTCGGGGATAGCAAGGATGCCTCCAAAGCTTGGCATTTGGCAGAAATTCTTAAAAGGCACAAAATAAAGTTCCATGAATTGGCCTCAGATGCCACCATCAATGGGAAAACCTTTAAACAAGGTAACAGCTACGTGGTTCCCATGAACCAGAAAAACCCAAGATTGATCAAGGCGATGTTTGAGAAGCGGACCACTTTTACGGATAGTCTCTTCTATGACATTTCGGCTTGGACCTTTCCATTGGCTTTCAATGTGGATTATGCCGAGCTCAACTCTCTGTCCAATGCAGGACCGGAAATTGTCGATTTTAAACATCCCCAAGGAAGTGTCAGTCAAAAAAGCAACTACGCCTATGTATTTGAATGGCATGAATATTACACCCCAAAAGCCCTGAACAAAATATTGGAAAAAGGATTGCGGGCAAAGGCCGCCAAATCGCCGTTTACTTTAGAGGGTACCCGGTATGATTATGGTTCCATCATGGTTCCGGTACAGAACCAAAAATTGGATACCGATGAGCTGTATGCCTTTTTGAATACCGTAGCCCAAGAAAGTGGCATCCATATCAGCGGGGTTTCCACGGGCCTTACCCAAGGCATTGATTTGGGTAGCAATGATTTTGAAGCCTTGAAAAAACAGAAAGTGGCCTTATTGGTAGGTGAAGGTACCCGCTCCTATGATGCCGGTGAAATCTGGCATCTATTTGACACTCGCTACGATATGAAAATCACCAAAATAGATACGCGCTATTTCAACAGTGTCGATCTTGATTCCTATACAGCCTTGATCCTTACAGGAACCGGTTGGGGAGGTGGTACGCTTTTGGATAAAAAAGGTGCCGAAAAGGTCAAGGAATGGGTGAAAAATGGTGGTACCATTATTGGATACCGTAACACGGCCAATTGGTTTAAAAGCAATGAGTTCCTGGACCTTGTTCTGCGTAAGGACACCTTGGTCGCCAAGAACATTGCCTTTGACCAAAAGGAGGATTTTCAAGGAGCCCAAGTTACGGGTGGTGCCATTTTTGAAGCTAAATTAGATCGTTCCCACCCTATCAATTACGGATATAAAAATGATAGGTTGGCCTTGTTCCGAAATACCAATATCTATTTGGAACCGGAAAAGAACAGCTATGACAATCCCATCCAGTATACCAATAACCCGTTACTAAGCGGTTATATTTCGGAGGAAAATGCCGAACTCATCAAGAACAGCGTTCCGTTCAAAGTCAAACGAATGGGCAAAGGAAGGGTTGTACTTTTTACCGACAACACCAATTTTAGGGCCTTCTGGTATGGCACCAACAAACTGTTGATGAATGCTATTTTCTTTGGACCGATGATGTAATACCCATTTTTACAAGGACAAGATTTACCACGGCATGCCCTAACACAAAAAGGCATGCCGTTTTTGTGTTGTACCAATTCCATATAAGCAAAAAGCAGATTCCATATATCATTGGGTAGACCAATAGCACAAAACCAAAGCGAAACGTAGCTTCAAATTCAGCTTCAGGGACTTTAGGTTTCAATACACTTCTCCACAACAAAATAAATGGTAGGTTCCATATGGTAAACAAGGCTTTTGGAAATGGGTTTCCTACTTTCTTTCCCGTTTCGGTTTCCTTCAAAGAATCACCTTGCGAAATCAGTGCATTTACCGCTGTGGGCTCAAGATACTGCTCTCCATTTTCTCCAAGACTTTGTATGGCACCATCATATTCTGTTTCCGGGATATGGGTCGTCAATTTCATGAGGCTATACTGAACCTCTTCTTTCAGTTTGCTTATAAAATCAGGGGCATTTTTATGGTCCTGGACAGGAATGGGATTCCCAAAAACCAGGGTTGCTGCATCTCCCGCTTGCTGCGGATAGGCATAGTTTTGCCCAATAGGCACCAACTGGACATCCAAATTTGGCTTTTGTTCCAAAGTGGCTTCCACAATACGGGTAAACCCTTTGCTCAGGGGCCTTACCCTTCTTTGCAAACTATGGTTGGCTTCGGGAAACAACAGAATGGCATGCTTGGCTTCCAACAAATGGGCACATTTTTTAAATACGGCCTTATTTTTAGGAACACTGGACTTACCATCCCTTATCCGGTACACCGCCATCATTTGCAAAAAGTTGAAAAACGACTTTAAAAAAGAGTTCTTAAAAACATCGGAACGGGTCAAAAACCAAGGTTTTCTGCCACAATACACCGCAATCAGGAGCACATCCATAAGCGCATTCTGATGATTGGAAAGAAACAGCACCGGCTTATCCAAAGGAATTTTTTCTTTACCCACTACCTTGACTTTCCTGTAATAGAAAAACAAGCCTGTAGCAACCCAAAGTTTAAGAATGGAATATGCCAATCCTCGCATCAGACCAGTTCTTCTTTTTCAATGGGCCTATACCCCCAAACCGTACCCAGCACCAATCCGGAAACGAGATGCCAAATTCCCCAAAAAGCGGTCAACAGGGCCATACCGCCCAAGCCATCAAAAAACGTAAAAATCAACAGCAGTCCCAATCCTGAGTTCTGGATGCCTGTCTCTATGGTGATGCAGCGTATGTTCTCTTGGGACAGTCCCAAAGATTTCGCAACGGAAAACCCGGTCAACAAGGCCACCAGATTATGTACCACTACCAGCCAAAAAACGTAGAGCACATACTCCATAAAAACATCGATGTTCTTATATAATGCCAAAAACACCAAGACCACAAAGAACAACAAAGAGCCTATTTTAAACCCTCTTGCCATTTTCTTTGCGGTACGAGGGGCATAATGGTTGAACAACATTCCCAATACCAAGGGTATGCCCAACAAAAGGGCCACCAATTTCACCATTTCATAGGGAGAAATGGAAACTTCTTTTAAAATGGAGGCTGTTGGTCCATACATTCCACCCCAAAAACTTAGATTGATCGGAGTCATAAAAATGGCCAAGAGGGTTGCAATAGCGGTCAGCGTGACCGACAAAGCTGCGTTTCCTTTGGAAAAATGGGTGAAGAAGTTGGACACATTGCCCCCTGGGCAGGCCGCTACCATAAACATGCCCAAAGCCATACTGGGTATAGGCTCCACAATCCAGACCAAGGCAAAGGTGATGGCCGGCAGCACCAAAAACTGACAAAAAACACCGGCAATCACGGGTTTTGGAGTCCGGAACAGCCGTTTGAAGTCTGTGAAGGAGATTTCCAAAGCCACACCAAACATGACCAAGGCCAAGGCCATGTTCAAGGTCCAAAGCGATTTCTCATCAAAATTGATGTGTACCGTATCTATGATTTGCTCCAAAACAATGGTGTTACCTTCACAATATACAGGATTCTTTCCATTAATGGGTATTCTACTTTTAGAAGAAAGCCCATGAATTTTATACCTTTAAACGGTAAAAAAAAGATATGGCCCGTACCCCTAGTAACATGCTTCCACTGGGCACCAAAGCCCCAGAATTTGAATTATTGGACACCGTGTCCAACATGACCCTTTCTTTGGAAAAACTGAAGGGAAAGAACGGAACCGTGGTGATGTTCATCTGCAACCATTGCCCTTTTGTGGTCCATGTAAACCCTGAGCTATCCAGATTGGGGAAGGAATATCAGGCAAAAGGAATTGGCTTTGTGGCCATTTCCAGCAATGATGTGGCCAATTATCCGAAAGATGCCCCTGACCTTATGAAAGAGAAGGCCAAGGCAATGGAATATTCGTTTCCCTATCTCTATGATGAGACCCAAGAAGTGGCCAAGGCCTATGATGCTGCCTGCACCCCGGATTTTTATCTGTTCGATGCAAACTTGGAACTGGTTTACAGGGGGCAATTGGACGATTCCAGACCAGGGAATGGCCTGCCCTTGACCGGCAGTGACCTGCGCAATGCCATGAATGCCGTTTTAAACGGAAACGCTATCGATTCCAATCAGAAACCCAGTATTGGCTGCAATATTAAATGGAAGTAAATGAAGATCAACCCAAAAGAGGCGCTCCAACAATTATCAACCCAAGACAGTCCTTTCCTGAACTTGTTTGCGCATGGGACCTTGTCCGTGGAGATCTACAAACCGGAAAAAGTGGACCTTCAACAACCCCATTCGAGGGATGAGGTATACGTGGTAATTTCGGGAAGTGGTGAGTTTTTGAACAACGGGGCAAGAACTACTTTTTCACCAGGCGATTTTCTTTTTGTACCTACCGGGGTCGAACATCGATTTGAAAACTTTACCGATGATTTTGCCACTTGGGTACTTTTTTATGGCCCTGAAGGAGGGGAAAATAATCCATAAGCATGGAAGCCACTTTGGAAATTGTGGATCTATCCACGTTGGACATGTACTGTTCGGTCGGGCAAAAATCGTATCGGGAGCATTATCTACATTTATGGGAGAATGGGGACCCAACCCCTTATATTGCCCATAGCCTTGAAAAATCTGTCGTAACACAAGAGTTGGAGGACCCCAATGCGGCCCACTACCTTGTAAAAGTTGGACAAGAAGTCGCTGGAATTGTAAAATTGGTCAAGAATTGCGGTATTGATGAGCTTTCTGATGACATTTCCCTAAAAGCAGAAAAAATCTATCTACTGAAAGCCCATTCCGGCAAGGGACTGGGCAAAAAAGTGCTTCAACTGATTGAACAGGAAGCCTTGGCACTAAAAAAGAAAGTAGTCTGGTTGGATACCATGCAAAAGGGAAATCCCATTCAATTTTATCAGAAAAATGGATTTGTGGTAAAACGGGAAAGCGAGCTTACCCTAGCCGGGGCCAAAGCGTCGGAAAAAGCCATGTATATTTTGACCAAAACCCTTTAAATTACCAACCCTTACGCTCCAAAAGTTTCTTGATATGGGCAAAATGGTGACTACCGTGCCATGCGTAGCGTCCAATATTCTCTTTTAGGGTGGTCTCTTCATTTCCATCCGGATGGGTAAACTTCCGTTGGAGGTCTTCTTCTGATAGCCCTTTCAACAGATAGACCAACTTGGCATGCACTACCCTCAAATGGTCCAATGACATCTGTATGGGAGCTGATTTGGAATCAAACAACGCTGCCCATGCCTTCTCATCATAGGGTTTGATCAGTGGATTGTCTTCCGTAAGTGCCCATTTAAATCGGATATAACTATGATGGTGACTGTCCGCAATGTGGTGCACCAATTGCCTTACGGTCCAACCTTCCGGTCTATACGGGGCTTCCAGTTGGTCCTCGGAAAGCGGGAGGACCATGTCGGCCAAGCGTTGGGGAAGGTTCTCCAAAACAGAGATCCATTCATCCAAATGTTGCTGCGTGATTGGGTCGGGAATTTGATAATGCCCAATAGGGTAACGAAGTTGCTCCAATTGTTCTTTTTCCATACACCAAAAATAAGGAACTCTTTTACAGAATGATATCGTGTACAACCATAAAATATGAAGAGTAACCTTAATTTTAATACACTTTTAACGCCATGAAAAACATGCAATTGAATTATCTACTAATTTTGTAGGACAACTATTTTTTAATCTAAAAACAAGACATATATGGCCGCATTACGATTGGGCGATACCGCTCCTGATTTCACTGCCGCAACTTCTGAGGGCACATTGAACTTTTACGACTATCTTGGTGATGGTTGGGGCATTCTTTTTTCGCATCCTGCCGATTTTACCCCGGTCTGCACAACAGAACTGGGCACTGCCGCCAAGTTCAAGGACGAATTTGACAAACGCCATGTAAAAATGATGGCATTGAGCGTTGATGGTGCCGAATCGCACAAGGAATGGATCAAGGATATCAACGAAACACAGAACACTGTGGTCAATTTTCCCATCATTGCCGATGAGGACCGAAAAGTATCCGACCTATATGATATGATCCACCCCAATGCCAACGATACGCTTACCGTTCGTTCAGTATTTATTATTGGTCCGGACAAAAAGGTAAAATTGATCTTGACCTATCCTGCATCCACCGGGCGGAACTTTTACGAGCTTTTAAGGGTTGTAGATTCCCTACAATTGACGGCCAACCATAAAGTGGCCACACCCGCAAACTGGAAAAATGGGGAAAAAGTTGTGGTCAGTCCGGCCATACCCACCGAAGAAGCAAAACAAATCTTTTCGGGTGGGGTTGAAGAAGTTAAGCCGTATTTGAGGTTGACACCAGACCCCACTGCATAATCTTTTTTGAGAAAAAAGAACAAAAACCCTAATTATCAATAAATTAAACGTACATTCGCTGCTCAAATTAATTTTTTAGTATTTATTATGAGTAAAGGAACAGTAAAATTCTTCAACGATTCAAAAGGTTATGGCTTTATCACTGAAGAAGGTTCAGAAACAGATCACTTTGTACACATTTCAGGTCTAATCGACGAAATTAGGGAAGGTGACGTTGTAGAATTTGAACTACAACAAGGTAAAAAAGGATTGAACGCCGTAAACGTACAAGTTATTGATTAAGGTACAAACGCTCTTTTTTATAAATAAAACCCGGGTTTTTCCCGGGTTTTTTATTTTTTGAAAAATTAAACGCAACCTCTTTTCTTTTTTATATCTATTCTACAAACACCGTTCCCCATAACCATTAAATGAAATGCTATGAACACTTTTTTTGGGATACTCCTTCTCCTTTTGGTCATTAATGCATTGTTACTTGTTTTGAGTGTCAATGGCTCCAAAAAGAACTTTTCCGGTGGAATTTTCAATAAACACTAGATTCTGACTTTAAATTTAGGACAATACGGTAGGGTATTTTTACGTTGGATTGTTATCAACTAAAGAGAAATTCCGATATGGGCACATTCTTTACCGTTTTACTGCTATTGCTTATCCTTAACTTTTGTTTGCTTTTGGTCAGCGTCAATAGAGCCAAATAAAAAAGCTCCCTGTTATGGAAGCTTTTTTAATATTGCATATCTCTGGAAGTTATTTATTTTACCCCCATAAGTTCCACATCAAAAATCAAAGTGGCATCAGGAGGAATAACCCCTCCAGCTCCCGCACTTCCATAAGCCAAGTGTGATGGGATCACAAATCGGGCCTTGTCCCCAACCTGCAACAGTCCAATCCCTTCATCCCATCCTGGAATGACCTGACCTACACCCAGGCTAAATTCAATGGGCTGATTTCTTTTATAGGATGAGTCAAAAACCTGTCCATCGGACAAACAACCTTCGTAATGGACAGAAACCGTACTGCCTTTTTGAGGTTTGGCCCCGCTTCCTTTTTGAATGATCTTGTATCGCAGACCACTATCGGTTTTATCAAACCCGGCTGCCAATTCTTCCATCTCTGCTTCGGCTTTGGCCTTGGCTTCCGCAATTCGTTTCTCCCGGGCTCCCTCAAAAGTCCTGAAAGCTTCAATGGCATTCCAATTTTGGGCATCATCCCCTACCCTCACAATTTCCAAACTTTCAATCGCATCGCCTTGGGCAATGGCATCCACTACTTCCTGTCCATGCTCCACATGTCCGAATACGGTATGCTTGTTGTCCAACCAAGGTGTGGCCACATGGGTAATGAAAAACTGGCTGCCATTGGTACCAGGACCTGCATTGGCCATGGAAAGCACTCCTGGCCCCTCATGGGTCAACTCAGGATGGAACTCATCATCAAATTTATATCCGGGATCACCGGTACCGGTTCCCAAAGGACACCCTCCTTGAACCATAAAGTCGGCAATTACCCTATGGAACTTTAACCCATCATAATAGGGCTTGCCCTGCGGTTTTGCCGAATTTTCCATGTTACCTTCTGCCAAAGCCACAAAATTACCCACGGTACCCGGGGTTTTATCATAAGTAAGCTTTACCAATATTTCACCTTTGGAGGTGTTGAATTTCGCGTAGATTCCGTCTTCCATATCTTCTGATTATAAAAATTATTGGGTGTTATCTTTTACAAGATTGCAAAGGTAGGGGTTTTAAAGGGCAATCCCTTGAAGGTCCGATCTTTTGCCAAATAAGAAGTATTTTTATAGGGCAAAAATTTACTGACCATGAAACAGCTCGGCATCATCTTCCTAGTATTTGCAATAGCAACCTCTTGTCAAAACAAAACGGATACCCGTGGGTTTACCATCCAAGGAACCGCAAAGAATGTACCTGACGGAACCCATATTCTTCTATACTTCTTCCCCAATACCCATAAAGTTGTGGATTCCACGGTTGTCATGGATGAAAAGTTTCAATTTAAGGGAAACCTGGACCGACCTACTTTGGCCCATGTACGAATGCCCAATAGCAGGGACGACAAGACCTTCTGGTTGGAAAATGCCGAAATAAGGGTTGTTGGCGAAAAAGGACGTTTTTCGGATGCCGAAATCACTGGCTCCAAAACACAGGATGAGTCCGTTTTACTTTTGTCGCGCAAAGATTCCATCTTTAATGAAATGGAAAAATTGGAGGCCATGGTAACGGACAGCAATAGGGATTCCCTTTTCATGATCTATGAGCAAATGCAGAATGTGGAAGTGGGCATCAACCAAAAGTTTATTGCGGAATATCCTGAATCCTATGAAAGTCTTACCCGATTGAACTGGTCCAAGGAACGTCTCGGCGGGCATAAAACCGAACAATTGTTTTCTTCCTTGGGCACGGAACTAAAGGCTTCGGAAGAAGGAAAGACCATACAGGAATTCATTGCCAAGAACCAGACCCTTGCCATCGGTGACAACTATGTCGATTTTGAACAATCCAACACCGCTGGACAAATGGTCCGGCTTTCCGAAATGAAAGGCAAATACACCCTGATAGAGTTTTGGGCCTCTTGGTGCGGACCGTGCCGAAGTTTCAACCCTGAACTGGTGGAACTCTATGACCAGTACCATGACCAAGGATTTGAAATCTTGGGAGTTTCCTTGGATTCCGATGAAAATCGATGGAAAGGGGCCATTGAAAAAGATGGGCTCACTTGGGCCAACGTTAGCGACCTAAAAGGAGCCAACAATGAAGCCGCCATGATCTATGGGGTACGGGACATCCCGGACAATTTACTCATTGATGAAAATGGAAAAATCGTGGCACGGTTTATCCGTGGGAACGCCCTAAAAAACAAGCTCAAAGAAGTATTTGATTAATGCACGAAATTAAAATATCATGAAAGACCCTTGGTTAAAACGATGGGACGAACGGTATAGCAACACCGCATATGCCTTTGGTGAACAACCCAATGAGTATCTGCGTGGACAATTGGAAAAACTAGAACCCGGAAGCATCCTTTTTGCTGCCGAGGGCGAAGGCCGCAATGCCGTGTACGCCGCCAAATTGGGTTGGACCGTTTCCGCGTTCGACATCAGTACGGAAGGACGGAAAAAAGCATTACAGCTTGCCGAAAAGAACAAGGTTTCCTTGGACTACAAAGTAGGTCAACTCCCAGATTTGGACTATACCGAAGGGCAGTTTGATGCCATTGCACTGATCTATGCCCATTTTCCGGCGTCCATTAAATCCGCATACCATAAACTGCTCAGTACTTATTTACGTAAGGATGGAACGGTGATTTTCGAGGCTTTTGGGAAAAAACACCTGCCCTACCGGGAGAAAAATCCCAAAGTAGGTGGCCCAAGGGATTTGGAAAGTCTTTTCTCCGTTGAGGAGTTGCTTGCAGATTTTACCGATTACGAAATCACCGAACTTGTGGAAAAAGAGGTTGAACTCAGTGAAGGACTTTTTCATGTGGGAACAGGGTCTGTGGTTAGGTTTGTAGGCCGGAAAAAATAAAATCAACAAATCACTCTTTTTTGAAACTGGAAACCCTGAACTTAGACCAAAAACTTGCTGGATGACAAAAATCATTTCAAAGCCCAACTGCGGAAATTCCCCAAAAATGGCATTCCTGAAAGAGTTCAACAGTGCGTTTGTCAAAGCCAATGTAAAATTCCTTCTGAACAACGTAACAGATGATATCGTCTGGACCATTGTCGGGAATGGAAAAATAGAGGGAAAGGAACAATTTGCTGATGCATTGGAACAAATGACCACCGAAAATATATCGGAATTATTCCTGGACCAGATCCTTAGCCATGGAAAAGAAGGAGCTGTACGCGGGACCATGGTGATGCGGAACGGAAAGCAGTATGCCTTTTCGGATTTTTATGAATTCAAAGGGGCCAAAGGGGAAAAAATCAAGACCATGACCTCCTACGTCATCAAACTATAAAACGAACCGCATAGATCCACAGAAAATGAAATCGAACATTGAAACCATAAAGGAGCTGTACCTAGACTTCTCCAAAGGAGACACCAACGCCATAAAGGAGAAATTTGCCCCGGACATTGAATGGATCCAAATGAAGGGCTTTCCCAATGGAGGGCACCATATGGGGTTCGATGCCATTCTCAAGAACGTGTTCCAGAATTTTGGGGAAAACTGGACCTCTTGGGCCGCAACCATTGACGAATATGTGGATGCGGGCGAATCGGTCTTTGCCATTGGGCAGTACAAGGGCACCTATGCCAAAACGGGGAAATCCATGACCGCGGATTTTGCCCATCGGTATGTCTTGAAAAACGGGAAAATCATCAAGTTTACCCAATATACCGACACCAGATTGGTGGCCGAGGCCATGAAATGATGCACTTGTACACTATCCATTAAATCTTCAAAGCAGATTATTATGGATTTTTCAGTATTTTTTGGGAGGATTTCATCCGTAAACCAGATAAAAGGTTTTGGCACAACTAAAAAATGAAATTTAAAGCTATACATATACTCATCATTCCCATTTTACTCATGTCTTGCGGAGAAGGTTATAAAAAAATCGATGGAAACTGGGCCTGGGTGCTACATAGCGAGGCAGGAAAACACGTTAGAAAAATCAACGCGGACATATCCACTTTTACAATATTGGACTCCCCAGAATACGCAAGGGACAAGAACTCTGTGTATTGGAGAGGCATTGAAATTGAAAACTGTGATCCAGAAACATTTAAAGTCATCACAGAAAATGGATATGCCAAAGACAAAAAAAATGTCTATTTGGATACTGAAATCGTGATTTTTGCCAATCCAAGCACTTTTGAAATCATTGAGTGGCCCTATGCAAAAGATGATGAGCGGATTTTTAATGGAAATTTGCCAATGAACGTTGACAACATAGAGGAATTTGAAATCACAAAAAGTAGTGGTATGAAAACCTCTTCAACAAAATCATTCTTCATAAAACAAAATGAGGGGTATACATGGCTGGACACCTTGAGCGTGAATGCGATCATTACAGGAGGAAGTGCTGAGGCCAAAACACAAACACAAAAATTCAAAGGGTATAAAAGAGTTGAATAGGCCATGTATCCTGTTGGCCATAAAAATTGCCCAATAACCTAACGGCCATCCTTAAAACCTAAAAAGCTCCAGCAAGGGAACCTCAAGACCATCCGCAATTTTCATCAAAGTACCCAAACGTGGATTGGTCTTTCCGTTTTCTATCATATACAATTGGGTTCTTCCAATGCCACAATCAAACGCAAAGGCTTTTTGGTCCATGCCTTTTGCTTCCCGCTTTTCCTTGATACGGACTCCCAACTGTACTAGATATTTGTCATTTTGCATTTTTCATGGTCACTATATCTAACAGGTTAAGCTTAAGGGGCTAAAAGGTAAAGAAGGAAGCACCATACCATTACTTCATCAACACAGTATTCTTTAAGGAAATTTAGAGCAATATTCCTATAGAATGGCCTGCGGTGTATTACTATGACGTAGGTCATTTTTGCTTTTTCCCCTAATGATATCTCACTAATTAAACATGAGAGGTTTAAAATCATTTTTTGTAATAATTTTTATATACGAAAATAAGTCTTTTAGTACAAAAAATTATGTATTTTTATAAAAATCAGATAGTTATGAGTTTAAAAAAATACAATACCAATCCTTCCAAAAGATATAATGGCCCAGAATTTGAAGAGTATTGTATTTCCGAAGCTAAATATCTGCTTGCTTCTAGAGACAGGACACCCTGTATTACCTGCCCCCTAAACAATTTATGTATTCCTGGGTTTGAAGAGCAGGTAAGAAAACTTCAAAATGGAGAAAATCCAAGCTTAACCGAAGGTTGCAATTTTGACCCTGAATCGCTTATACCGGAAAATCTATTCAACGGATTGACTGAAGAACAAATCAAATTTGTAAAAAAGCATATTCCAAACCTTTAAAAATAGATATTATGAATGAAGATGTTTCAAAATTACAGCTCGAGGCAAAAAAGCAATTATCCCAGAAATCCGATTTGGTGAGCAAACAGCAACTGGAAGCTAAAAAACAATTATCCCAGAAATCCGATTTGGTGAGCAAACAGCAACTGGAAGCTAAAAAACAACTTTCCAAAAAAGCTGAACTGACCAGCAAACAACAATTGGAGGCTAAAAAGCAGCTTTCCCAGAAAACTGAATTAGTGGGTAAGCAGCAATTAGAGGCAAAGAAACAGTTGGCCAACAAGAAAAAACTAAAATAAGACGGCTAACATAATCTTGCTATCATCAAAACTTACAACTGTAACATCTGGTCAGCCTTAAAACCTAAAAAGCTCCAGCAAGGGAACTTCCAGAACTTGGGCAATTTCATATAAGGTGTAGACCGTGGGATTTACTTTTCCATTTTCAATCTTCTCCAGAGCTTGTCGGTCTTTCTTGCATGCACGCGCCAACTCGGCTTGGCTCCACCCCTTTTCTTCCCGGAGTTGAACCACGCGTTTTCCCAGCTTCTTTTTTAAACCTTCTCTGTCCACAAAACAAATGTCAACTATTAATGTGACACTTTTGTCATACAAAAGTTTGACAAATCGATTTAATGTTTTATTATTGTCATATAACTGTATGACAATTGAGTAATTATAAGACCCTAAAAATCCATTCCCAATTCCGTCGCCGTACCTGGGACAACATTCTGGTGCCCGAAATACGGTTGGAGGGCCATTGGCTCAAGGAGTTGGGTTTTGAGGAGGGAAAAATGGTACAGGTGATCATGCAGGACAAAAAACTTACCCTTACCGTAGTGGAAGATTACGGGCCGTAGTTTCAAACAATGTTTAGTCCACTGGCGATCTCATAAATTTTGCCGATCTTTATAGGATTGTTTGTACCGATTTTACAGTTGTATGGGGAAAAGAAAAAAGCAGGCGAAAATTTTACGGGTTTTTAGAAAAGTGCACCGTACCACGGGTGCCTTTTTATTTGTGTTCTTCTTTTTCATATCGGTCTCCGGCCTGTTGCTCGGCTGGAAAAAGAACACCGCCGGGATGATCCTTCCCGAGTCGCAAAAGGGCACTTCCACCGATCTACGGGACTGGCTCCCGGTGGATAGCCTGCATACCATTGCCTGCAACACCTTGCACAACGCTGTTTCTCCCCAACTTTCCTTGGAACTGGACCGGATTGATATGCGCAAGGACAAGGGCATGGTAAAGTTTGTCTTTGTGGACGAATACTACGAAGTACAGTTGGATGGTGCCACAGGCGATGTACTTTCCATTGGTCAGCGCCGTTCGGATTTTTTGGAAAAAGTACATGACGGCTCCATTTTGGATCGCTATCTGGGAACTTCGGGAGTGATAAAATTGGTATACACCACTGTTATGGGCACTTCACTCTTGTTGTTCACCATCACCGGTTTTTGGTTGTGGTACGGACCCAAAAGAATGCGGAAGGCAAAAAAGCCCATAACCT
The DNA here is from genome assembly GCF_049629585.1 of Flagellimonas algicida. NCBI lineage: Bacteria > Pseudomonadati > Bacteroidota > Flavobacteriia > Flavobacteriales > Flavobacteriaceae > Flagellimonas > Flagellimonas algicida. The sequence continues at coordinate 1,593,711 of NZ_JBMYIX010000001.1, forward strand.
AATCCGATTTATCCGATACCTTCTGGCTCCTAACTCCTGTTTCCTGTTTCCTGTTAAGACTACCCTTTTATTTTTGAAGTTGGAATGGCACCATACTTATCCATAAGGTATACCAAACTGGCCATAGAGGCTGCTCCCAGTTCCAATTCTCGTTTGTTCACATGCTCAAAAGTGTCGTTCTCGGCATGGTGATGGTCAAAATACCTTTGTGAATCGGGTACCAGACCGGCTAGGACAATATCGGGGTTTTTCATGGGGCCAATGTCCGCACCGCTATATCCTTTCACGAACAAATGGATCAAATAAGGTTCGAATAAGCTTTTCCAGCTTTGGATCTGGTCAAAATTTTCATCGGAACAATCCAGTGAAAAACCCCTTGGGGTAAATCCACCTGAATCGCTTTCCAAGGCAAAGACGTGGTTTTCGTTCTTGCTCAAGGCCACTTCGGCATATTTGTTGCCCCCGCGAAGCCCATTTTCCTCATTCATGAACAGCACTACGCGAATGGTACGCTTGGGCTTGTATCCGGTCTTCTTCAACAATCTAAGGACGTCCATGCTCTGCACACAACCGGCACCATCGTCATGGGAACCATCGCCCAAATCCCAAGAATCCAAATGTCCACCCACGACCATGACTTCATTGGGATAGGTACTTCCCTTGATCTCACCAATAACGTTATAAGATTGTACATCCTCGTATTGTTTGCAGTTCTGCTTAAAATAAAATTTGATGTTGGGATTGAGTTTTAAGGTGGTGCTCAACAAATCGGCCCCGTTGGTACTGATGGCCGCCGCTGGAATCCTTTGCGAAACGGGCGTATCGCCATAGCTCATGGAACCCGTGTGGGGATAATCATCCAATCGCAGGTTCATGGAACGCACGATCACACCCAAAGCGCCATACTTGGCCGCCTCGGCCGCACCGGAATACCGTTGGTCCACACAACCGGAATACGATGCGAAAGTACTGATCAGCGTAGGGTCCATAGGTCGATTGTAAAAGACAATCTTTCCCGCTATTTTATCCTTTCCCAGCTTTTGAAGGTCTTCTATCCCCTGCACCTCAACAATATTGGCCTTTAGGCCACCATCTGGCGTGGCCACGGAACCTCCCAAGGCACAAATGGGCATATTGGTGGTGAGTCCGGGCTTGGTCTCCATGTAGGCAAACTCCGGGAGTCCCCTCACCCACTTGGGCACCATTACGGGTTGCAGCCACACGCGGTCCAACCCCAAGGAATCCAACTGGCCCTTGGTGTATTCCACGGCCTGTTGGGCCTGTACCGAACCTGACAAACGACCACCGATCTGATTGGAAAGGTAATCCAACCATTCATACGCCTGCCCATCGGTCAGGGCTTTATCGTATATGGCCTTGATTTGTTTTTCGTCGTCAGATTGTGAAAAAAATGGGGTACTTGCCAGCAAAAGGGCCAAAAGGAGTACTTTTTTCATGGGGATTCTTTTTCCAGTTCTTGTTTAAAGGTTTCTAAATTAGCCTTTATTTTATCATCGAGCTCGGGTTCCTTGATATCTTTGTACTTTTTTAACGCTTCCAGCATCACCGATGCCACAATGACACGGGCCGCCTCTTTATTGTCCGCCGGAACCACAAACCAAGGCGCGTGGTCCCTGGAGGTTTTGTTCAAGGCTTCCTCGTAACAATCTTGATAGTCGCTCCAAAGTTTACGCTCTTCAAGGTCGCCCGGGGAGAACTTCCAATTTTTTCGCTTTAAATGGATTCTACGCAATAAGCGTTGACGTTGTTCTTCTTTGGAAAGATGCAGAAAGAACTTAAAGATCACCGTACCATTTTCAGCTGCATGCTTTTCAAAATCGTTGATTTGTCTGTAGCGCTTCTCCCAAAAAGCATCGTTTATATCGGAAACCGATTCCACTCCGGGTATATTTTCCCCCAAAATATATTCGGGATGCACTTTGGTGACCAATACATTCTCATAATGGGTCCTGTTGAATACGGAAAACTTGCCCCGTTCCGGCAAGGCAACATAATGTCGCCATAGATAGTCGTGCCGCAATTCCAATGGTGTGGGCACCTTAAAACTATGGACTGCCACTCCCCTTGCATTGAAGTCTTTGAAGACTTCCCTGATCAAGCTGTCCTTTCCCGCGGTATCCATGCCCTGCAAACAGACCAAGACCCCGTATTTTCCATGGGCGTACATGGTATCCTGGAACTCGCCCAAATCCTTTCGGATGTTTTTGAGTGCCTTTTTCAGTTCCTTTTCAGAGGCTCCAAAATCCTGATATGTAGTCAATTGGGATAAATCCACCCCTTCTTTCACCTTATAAGTTTCCGTATTGATTTTTTCCATGGGATTCAATATAGTCCATTTTATCCATTCTTTCAACTGATAAAAAACTGCCGTTCGTCGACATTTTTACCGTTTATGGGACAAGAGTGCTTTTTTATCGATTTTATTCCACCTCCGCTCTTGCTTGCCCCTAACTTAGTGAAACCTAAAAACGCAACGTCCCAAATCCAATGCGTTATGAAATGTAGAAAGATTACCCTACTTATGGTCTTTGCCATGGTCCCCCTTGGCCTGTGGCCCATGACATCCACATCAAGCGCCAATGCTTGCGAATATGCCAATTCCAACCTCGAGTACATCAAAAGCAAAATTGAGGATGCCGTTATTGCCAAAGACTTTGGAATGGTGAAATACCATGCCTACAAAGCTTTGAACGGCATTGAAAAAACCCGGTCCAACTTTTTGGATTGTGGTTGCGAAGGTACCATTGAAAGCCTTGAAAATGTATTGACCGAACTGAAGATCGCCACAAAGACGGATTCGTTCAAAACTTCCAAAAAATCACTGCATCTTGCCTTGGAAAGCACCATGATAGGCATCAAGGTCTTACGCGTCTATGAACAGGAAAACGCGAGCGTCTACGGGAATTCTATTTTGGTCATGAACACCAAAGAGGCCCTGGACAACCAAAACGGGATGTTCCTTACCCATGAGGGTGCTGTAAAACAACAGGTGCACAATTGTCTTTTAGGTTTTGAATCTTCCTTGGAAAAAGTGGTGAAGGAAGTGGATTGTGATGAAGCACGAAGGTTTGTCAACAATATTCATGAGGAATCCAGGTTGATTTTGCTCAACACAGAACTATCCCCCCACAAAAAGGAATACCATCAACGGGTAAAGACCCTGACCCAGGACGCCTTGACCCAGCTCGATGATTGCAAGAGTATGGACTGATTATTTACTGGCGAAGAGTTTCACATCTTCCTCCGATACTTCCTTGCCCCCTAGAATAATGAGTCGCTCCACCACATTACGGAGCTCCCTTACATTACCGGTCCAATCATAGCTCTTGAGCAACTCGGTGGCCTTTTTGGAAAAATCCTTGGGTACTGCTCCTTGTTCCGAAGCTATTTTCTTGGCAAAGTGCTCGATAAGAATGGGAATATCGTCCCTTCTATCGTTCAACGCAGGTACCTTAATCAAGATCACCGCCAAACGATGGTAAAGGTCTTCCCTGAATTTACCTTCTTCTATTTCCTTTTTTAAATCTTTGTTGGTCGCAGCCAATACCCTAACATCCACTTTGATGTCCTTATCGGAACCTACACGGGAAATCTTGTTTTCCTGAAGGGCACGGAGCACCTTGGCCTGTGCCGAAAGGCTCATGTCGCCTATCTCATCCAAAAAGATGGTGCCTTTATTGGCCGCCTCAAACTTGCCTGCCCTGTCCTTGACCGCGGAGGTAAACGCTCCCTTCACATGTCCGAAGAGCTCACTCTCTATAAGCTCTGAAGGTATGGCCGCACAGTTCACCTCAATAAAAGGCGCTGCGGACCGTGGGCTTTTTTGGTGCAGCCAGTGGGCCACCAATTCCTTTCCGGTACCATTGGAGCCCGTGATCAGTACGCGGGCATCGGTCGGGGCCACTTTTTCTATCATTTCCTTAATGACCTCGATTTCCTCACTATCACCTACCATTTCATAGTTCTTGGACACTTTCTTTTTCAAGATCTTGTTCTCTACCACCAACTCCTTTCGGTCCAAGGCATTGCGTACCGTGGTGAGCAATCGGTTAAGGTCCGGTGGTTTTGAGATATAGTCAAAGGCACCCATCCGCATGGTGTTCACGGCAGTATCCAGATCACCATGCCCGGAGATCATGATAAAGGGAGTCTCCGGTTTTATTTTTTTTGCGGCCTCCAATACTTCCACCCCATCCATTTTGGGCATTTTTATATCGCAAAGTACCAGATCAAAGTCTTCTTTTTTAATGGCCTCGATACCGCTTAACCCATCTTCGGCCTCTTGCACATTATAAGTATCGCTCTCTTCGACCAAAATTTTCACCAAAACCCGCCTAATGGCAGATTCATCTTCTATTACCAAGATTTTAGACATACACGTGTTTTAAAAGATTCCTATTTTGAACCCAGTCCTAATATAAAAATTTGCCTCATTATTCAACAAATAAACATCGCCTTGTTTATCGTTCCGTAACTTCCCTTCCTGTGCAATGGAGCGTCCGGCCATTAGGAAAAGGGACATGTTCTTGGTTATATTGTACTGATACCCCATTGTACCCACCAAAGCGGTCAATGATATTTTGGATGCTATTTGATTATAAGGCAACATGATATTGTCCTGGATATTCATAAAATATCCATCCAAGAACAGTGCCAATTCCAACGAGTGCTTTTCATTGAAGTGATGCCGAAAGTTGGAACGGGGCATTCCCATGGTGTAGGACCACTTGGGATGAAACTTCTTATAGTAGTTGATCAGGGGCAAGGGCACCGGTATACCCGTGGTACTGTTATAAGTGAGTCCCAATACTATCCGAAAAGGCTTATCGGCATTAGGTTCTTCTTTCCAGAATGCGGCCGTGGCATTCAGAAAAAAATCATCGGTAATGGTTCCACTTGTGAAATTGGAGGCCATTCTCGGGGTAAGAATCGCTACAAAATTCCAACTGGGATTCCATTTGGTAATGATTCCCAAGTTCATGTCCACTACATGAAAACGTATCAGCTCACTTTTATCAAAAGGAAAATCTTGGGAGTATCCAATGTCAAAACGATTGTACTCCATACCCGTGATCAGGTAGTCCTTTTTGGCGTTGATCTTTATAGGTAGATTGAACAGGAGCTTGTACCGTTGGGTCTTGATTCCCGAATCGTTTTCTGGAATATTAAGGTATTCCACTCTTAGAATATCGGTACTCTGACCCAATGCTTTTGGGACAAAAAGTACCATAAGGGTTGCTAAACATCCCCAAAGTATTGAATTGCGTGCCGAGGTTTTTATCTTTTTAAGGTTTTTGCTGAATGATATGTACATCGCGCTGTGGAAACGGAATGCTTATGTTATTTTCCGCGAACAACGTATTGATCTTATAGCGCATTTCGCTCTTGACCCTGGGATCGCTAAAACTGTCATTGGTAAAAAAATGTACGGAAAACATGAGGGCCGAATCTCCAAAATCATCAAAAAGCACAAAGGGTTTGGGATTTTTAAGGATTTGCTTCTGTTCCGCGGCCACCCGTTCCAAAATCTGGGTCACCAGCTGCACATTACTCCCGTAGGCCACTCCCACGCTTACACTTTCGCGTGTGGTACGATGGTTTTGGGTGTAGTTGTACATGATGTCATTGATGAACTTGTGGTTGGGTATGATCACCACCTTGTCGTCCCGGGTAATGGCCCGTGTGGTCCTGAGCTTTATTTCAAAAATCTTGCCCACCTTGTCATCCACCTCCACAATGTCCCCCACTTGAAGGGATTTGTCCACAATGATCAAAATACCTCCAAGAATATCCTTGAAAAGTTCCTGTAGCGCCAGACCCAAGCCCACGAACAGGGCAGCAGAGGCCGTTATGATCAATGTGATGTCTATCCCCGCAGCACTCAGGGTGACCAGAATCACCACTAGATAAATTACATAATTGGTAAACTTGAAGACGCTGGAGAACTTTTGCTTGTCTTCCCGCTCCATTTTATGGGTAAGTAAATATCTGACCCATTTAAGGGCAAACTTGGCCACTACAATACTGATGGTCAGCAATAGAAGCAATCCAATAGTAAGGTTAATGGTCTTTTCCCCTTCTCCAATATGGAAACCGAGGTTGAGGAAGTCCTTTATGGAGCCCCAAATATCCTCTTTGATGATTTCCTCTATTTCGTTATCTACCTGCATGTTAATATCGTAACCACTTTATCAACTCTTTATAGGTTGGTTTCTTACCATACATCAGTATGCCTACCCTATAGATTTTTGCCGCCAAGGACACAATTCCCAAAAAGGTAATGATCAATAGGCCTATGGACACCAACAATTGCCATAAAGGTACACCACCTTCTCCAATTCCCCCAGGCAAACGCATCAACATTACAATGGGCGAAGTGAGTGGAAACAAGGAAAAGCCTACTGCGATAGGGCCATGTGGGTTACTGAAAACAGAGAAGAACCCCACATAAATGGCCAACATAAGTGGTAAAATAATAGGAAAAATAAATTGTTGCGTATCGGTTTCATTGTCCACTGCGGCACCAATGGCAGCATAAATGGAACTGTAGATCAAGTAGCCCAGTACAAAATAGATGAAAAACGATACGATCAACAACCCCCAAGGAATATCCAATATCTCCCTGGCATACGTCATCATCTCACTATCCATGGTGGCTAGTTGGGACATCTCGTTCATGGCACCGGGAGGCATATTGGTATTGTTGGCCATGGACCCCAAATCTATTCCAAAGAGCATCACGGCCAAAAACAGCAACAATGAAGCGGATATCAACCAGATGGTAAACTGGGTAATCCCGGCCAGCGAGGTGCCAATGATCTTGCCCAACATCAGTTGGAAAGGTTTTACCGAAGAGATGATCACCTCTATGATCCTGCTGGTCTTTTCCTCAATGACGCTGCGCATTACAAAGCCTCCATAGATAATAATGAACATCATAATGGCATAGCCAAAACCACCTCCAATAAATGCCTTGATCTCATTGATTCCTTTTACACTTTTTTCACCATCAAAGGTGGCCAGATTGATTTCAAAAGGTTGTTCCACTTGTGAAAATTGATCTTGGGACACCCCTAGTTTTTCCAATCGACCTTGTCGTAACCGTCTTTGGATAATGCCCTCCAAGTGCTGGGTCATCTGTGTATTGGGATTGTCCTTGGTATACAGATAGGCTGATTTTGCCACTGTCTCGACATCTTTCCCATAAGGAAGATACAACAGTCCATAGTACCCCATGGAATTAATGGAATCTTTTGCCTCTTCCAAGTCAATACCATCCAAATGGATATAGGAAATCTGTTCCGTAGGTTTGAATTCCTGATGAAAAAAAGCACTTTCATTAAGAATGGAAATCACCCGCTTCTCATTGTCGTTTATCTTGGTGAGGTAGGCTATCAACACAATCATGCCCACAATCAGTAGGGGGCTAAGAATGGTCATGACAATAAACGAACGGTTCCGCACCTTTGCCAAATACTCCCGCTTGATGATCAACCCCAACTTACCTATCATTGTCCTTGTTGTTTACGGTTTGAATAAAAATATCGTTGGCCGAGGGTATGGTTTCCTCAAAACGGTTCACATTGGCCATACTGGAAAGTTCCGCCAATATTCCTGCTGTGTGGGAAGAAGGTAATTGCACCCTAAAGTCCAATTGGTTTTCCCCACCATCAAAACTGGACGATAGGATGTTGTAGTTTTTGTTCAAGTTCCCCATCAAAGCATCCACATCTTGCTGGATTTCCAATCCCACATTGAAAACATTGTTCTTGTAAGCCTTCTTGATCTCGGATAGTTTGCCGTCCAATATTTTCTCCGACTTATGGATCAGGGCAATATATTCGCAAAGCTCTTCCACGGATTCCATACGGTGTGTGGAAAAAATAATGGATGTTCCCTTTTCCTTAAGCTGAAGGATCTCATCTTTGATGATATTGGCGTTTATGGGGTCAAAACCGCTGAAGGGTTCATCAAAAATCAACAGTTTGGGCTCATGGAGCACCGTAACGATGAATTGTATCTTCTGCGCCATTCCTTTGGAGAGCTCTTGGATTTTTTTGTTCCACCAATCCCCAATATCTAAACGATCAAACCAGTATTTCAATCGTTTTTTGGCCTCAGCCTTGGAAAGTCCTTTGAGCTGAGCAAGGTACAGGGCCTGTTCCCCCACTTTCATGCTCTTGTATAAACCGCGTTCCTCTGGCAAGTATCCTATATAAGATATATGTTGCGGAGCCAAGGGTTCCCCATTGAACAAAATCTCACCGGTATCTGGGTGGGTTATTTGGTTGATGATACGTATAAACGAAGTCTTCCCTGCCCCATTGGGACCTAGTAGACCATAGATACAATTCTTAGGTATATTGAGTGAAATGCTGCTCAGCGCGGTATAGTTTCCATATGATTTGGAAACATTTTTGGCAACAAGGATGTTATCCATGCATACAATTTTTTCAAAGATATGTATTTGCCCAAAAAGATTGGTTTTCCCTAAAAACAAAAACCCACCCTTAAAAATTTCAAGGATGGGAAAAAAATTGCTATGAAAAAGAAAATTAGATATTGGTCACCCAACATCAGTTTCAAATATACGTTTTTTATTTAAACAGCAAGTTTTTTCTTCTTAGGAGAACATATCTTTCACCTTTTCAAAAAAGGATTTGTCCGATTTTTCGGGCTTTGGGACAAAATTCTCATCACTTTGCATCCGTTCAAAAAACTCCCGCTGTTCCTTGTTCAATTCCTTTGGAGTCCACACATTCACATGGACCAAAAGGTCTCCACTGCCATAACCATTGATGCTGTTGACCCCTTTTCCTCGGAGTCTCAATATTTTTCCGGATTGGATTCCGGGCTCCAATTTTATACGGACCTTGCCTCCAATGGCATCGATTTCCTTGGAACTTCCCAAAACAGCTTCTGAAATGCTGACATAAAGATCATAGTGCAGATTGTCCCCTTCCCTTTTTAGGGTTTCATGCTCAAGGGTTTCAATGGCCACCAAAAGGTCTCCCGCCACTCCATTTCCTGGAGCTTCATTTCCTTTTCCGGACACTTTTAGCTGCATACCATCCTCAACACCCGGTGGTATTTTAATGGAAACGGTCTCTTCCTCTACCTTAAGTCCTTGGGCATCTGCCCCCGAAGGGCGATGATCTATGGTCTGCCCGGAACCGCCACAGGTATGACAGGTGGTTGCGGTCTGCATTCGACCTAAAATGGTATTGGTGATCTTGGTGATCTGCCCACTTCCATTACAGGTTGAACAGGTCTTATAGGTCACTCCGTCCGCCTGAAGCTTTCTTCTAACCTTCACCTTCTTCTCCACGCCGTTGGCCACTTCCTCCAAAGTCAGTTTCACCCGAATACGCAGATTGCTCCCTTTCATCCTACGCTGGCCTCCGCCACCAAATCCGCCAAATCCGCTGAAACCTCCTCCAAAGGCACCTCCAAAGATATCCCCAAACTGACTGAAGATATCGTCCATGTTCATACCTCCGCCACCAAATCCGGAACTACCATCGAAAGCGGCATGGCCGAACTGATCGTAGCGTGCACGCTTGTCTGGATCGCTCAACACTTCATAGGCTTCGGCCGCCTTTTTGAACATCTCCTCTGCCTTGGTATCCCCAGGGTTTTTATCTGGATGGAATTCAATGGCCTTTTTTCTGTAGGCTTTCTTTATTTCTGCGGCCGATGCTCCTTTTGAGACACCCAGTATTTCGTAAAAATCCTCCTTCATAAACTATTAGTTGCCAACGACCACCTTAGGGTGTCGAATGATACGATCTCCTAGCTTAAAGCCTTTTTCGACCACATCAATGATTTTACCTTTCAATTTTTTATCGGGTGCCGGAATTTGGGTAATGGCGTCGTGCACTTCAGCATCAAACGCATCGCCTTCTTTTACCTCAATCTGCTCCAAACCCTTATTTTTTAGGGTTTCCTTGAACTTGTTGTTGATAAGCTCAACGCCTTTGAACATTTCTTTGTCCTCGGATTTTGCAAGCTCTTTCAAGGCACGGTCAAAATCGTCCATTACGGGCAACAGGGAGACCATGACTTCCTGTCCGGCCGTTTTGAACAGCTCCATACGTTCCTTTGAGGTTCTTTTCTTAAAGTTTTCAAACTCGGCAAAAAGCCTCAAAAATTTATCCTTCTCCTTGGCCAGTTCCTCACGTAGCCCCTCTTCTTCGGAAATCTCTTCAGCCCCGTTCATATTTTCATCGTTCAGCTCAGGATTGACCGTTTGGGCTTCTTCAGAAAACCCTTCCATATCCTCAACTTTACTTTTCTTGCTCATATGCGTCTGTTTTATTCTTTTTTGAAATGGCAAAATTACTGCCAATTGCCCAAAAATGTCAAAATGTCACCACAAAACATAAAAAAATCCGCTCAAGGCGGATTTATCCTGTACAAAAAACTCCATCACCTCATCATACAAGCTCTTCAGAAACAGAGTCTACCGAGGTTTTTTCATCTTTTTCGGTATAAATATGTTGCAGGGCCAAACAAATATTGGGGTGTTGAAAGGTGAAGCCCTCGTTTTCAATCTTTTTACTGCTCACCCGCTGACTGGCCAATAGCAGGTACGACATTTTACCCAAAAGCATTTTCAGGACAAACTTGGGCACATGGGGCAACCACAACGGCCGATCCAAGTTACGTGCAAGTTCCTTGGTCATTTTGGCATTGGTCACCGGGTTGGGAGCCACACCATTATAAGTTCCACCGAGATCATTTTCCAAGATGAACACAAACAATTGTGCCAAATCCTCAATATGTATCCAAGATTGCCATTGCTCCCCGCTACCCAATGGTGCTCCCACATATCTTTTCACAGGGAAAGCCATTTGGGGCAAAGCCCCTCCTTGATCGGACAGCACAATTCCTATGCGTATTTTGGAAACATTGACTCCCAAATTTTTAAACGTATCCGCTTCAGCCTCCCATTTTTGGGCCACTTCCCCCACAAAACTGTCATCTACCTGCGGTTCCTGTTCTTCATAAAATTTGGAAAGGGAGTCCGGGTAAATCCCAATGGCAGATGCTGAAATCAATAAGCCTATACCGGAAGAATCCAATTTTTCCATGGCCCTATACAATGTCCGCAGACTGTTGATACGGCTAGTGAGCACTTTCTTCTTGTGTATTGGTGTCCAACGTTTGGCAATACTGGCCCCTGCCAGGTTGATAATGGCATCGACCCCATCAAAACAGGCCATATCCAATTCACCCTTATTTGGGTTCCAATAAAAACCACGGTAATCTTCGGATTGTTCTATTTTCCGTTTTTGTGTCGTCAAGTAATTCACGGCAATACCTTTGGACCGCAATACCTTGACGATTGCCCCACCAATTAAACCCGTAGCTCCCGTAATCAACACCTTCATACAATCATTTTAATACAAATTTACAGGTTTAAAGTGCTGTTCCTTAGGTATTAATTTAGGTTTAACACAAATATGCCGACTTTAAGTGAATTTAAGATAAAGGAAGGTGGTTCCGTTAACAAAGCCTTGATATGGTTCAATCTTTGGTGGCTCGAAGCATTTCCCGTTTCCCCGGTGGACCAGGGAGTCGCTCCACGGTAAAGCCCACTTGCTGCATGGCCCTTCGCACGCTTCCCTTGGCGGCATAGGTGACCAGAACCCCATTGGTTTTGAGCGCCCGATACATCTTTTCAAAGATTTCCTCGGTCCATAGTTCTGGTTGGACCCGAGCGCCAAAGGCATCAAAATAAATGAGATTGTAGGTATCCGAATCGGTGATTTCCTTGAAATCTTTTTGCTGTTTGTGCAATGAAAAATCTTGGGTAATCAACGTACTCTTTTCCCAAGGGGACCGATGCATTTCCTCGAACCTCTCTTGATGGTCCAAGGCATTCAATTCGGCGCAATAATCCAGCTCCGCAATTTCTTCCATGGATACCGGATAGGCCTCTACCCCCACATATGCTATGTTCAGTTGTTGTTTTTTGGATTCCAAAAGGGTGATCAGTGCATTCAATCCCGTTCCAAAGCCAATTTCCAGAAGTTGAATATCGGTATTACTGAACAGTCGTAATCCATGTTCAATAAAAACATGGTAGGCCTCCTGGATAGCCCCGTGCTTGGAATGGTACTGTTCGTCCCAATCTTCTATTTGGATGGTCTTTGAACCATCACCGGTGGTTATGATCTTTCGCTTCAAATTTAATCTTTGATGAGAACCCCTTCGGCCTCAAACCGTAGTATCCGTTTTGGCTCTTTGATTTGATTGATTTCTTCTTCCGAAGCGCCGCTATCCTTTGCGTAATGTTTTTGGTCATCCACCGACATCTCCTCCAAAAAGGCCATGCCCTGCATGAAGACCTTTTTGTCCGCGGCATCTTTGGGCACAAAAAAGCCATAGTCCTTGAACCTTACGAACACTTCTTCTTGGGGAGCAATCTCAACCTTCATCCAACATCCTTTTGCCTGACACACTTCCTTGATTTCCCCGGACAATTGCGTTTGCAGGGAATCCTTAGCGGTAAGACCTTCATAAATAGTCCTGCCATTGTCTTTTTTCTCAGAAACAGTAAACTTATTGCCATAATACGCTCCTTCCCCCGAGTGTTGTGCCAAAGCGACTTGCATGGAAAAGACTAAAAAAACAGTACAAAAAATGTTAAAAGACCTCATTTTAGACAATATTTGAGTATTTCTGGACAAAGAACAGAAATTAGAATTATGAAACCCCTAAAACTAACAATAAATAGCTAATTTTAACCTTCCAAAGTTAATGATATGGAAGCGGTAATGAACAACATCACAGTCGAGAAGGCAAAAACATCCAAAATCCATGATGTGGATTTTGAAAATCTTTCTTTTGGAAGCACGTATACGGACCATATGCTGGTCTGTGATTATGAAAATGGGGAGTGGAAGGCTCCAAAGATTGTCCCTTACCAACCCATTACCCTGGATCCCTCTGCAAAGATTTTCCATTATGGCCAATCTATTTTTGAAGGGATGAAGGCTTACAAGGACGAAGACGAAAAAATCTGGCTCTTCCGTCCGTTGGAAAACCACAAGCGATTGAACAAATCGGCCAAGCGATTGGCCATTCCCGAGCTACCTGAATCCCATTTCATGGACGGGCTCACCGCCCTATTGCAATTGGAAAAAGATTGGGTTCCCACAACTCCTGGCAGCTCCTTATATATAAGACCTTTTATGTTTGCATCGGGAACGGGCTTTCATGCCTCACCGGCCGATGCCTATAAATTTATCATAGCCTGCGCCCCGTCCGGAGCCTACTTTTCCGGAAGTGTCAAGGTATTGATAGAGGAAAAGTACTCTCGTGCCGCCAACGGTGGTGTGGGGTATGCCAAGGCTGGAGGAAATTATGCCGGGCAATTTTATCCAACACAATTGGCTGCGGAGAAAGGATACCAACAAGTTATTTGGACCGACGACAATGCCCACGAATTTATCGAAGAGGCCGGCGCCATGAACGTGTTTGTACGCATTGGAGACACTTTGCTCACTGCACCTACCAATGACCGTATCCTAGACGGCATTACCAGAAAGAGCATCTTGGACATTGCCAAAGATGAAGGCATCAAAACAGAAGTACGTAAGGTTTCTGTAAAGGAAATCGTGGAAGCCGCAAAAAATGGTTCCTTAAAAGAAATGTTCGGTGCAGGTACGGCCGCGGTCGTCTCACCAATAGGAGCCTTTGGATATAAAGGAGAGGATTATGACCTTCCTGAGTTGGCGGACAGTTATGCGTCCCGTCTCAAAAAGAGAATCACGGATATCCAATACAATAGGGCCGAGGACAAATTCGGCTGGCGCTATCCTGTTCAGTAAAAAAAAGGCACCTTAAGGTGCCTTTTTTTTTATTTGTCCATGATGGTTTGGATGTCAGGCTTAAAATAATTTGGCCCTTTCATCACTTTCCCATCTTCCCGATATATAGGCTTTCCATCTTCCCCCAACTTGCTCATGTTACTCCTTTGGATCTCTTCGAACACCTCCTCTATTTTATACTGCATCCCATGTTCCAGAATGGTCCCACATAGAATATAGAGCATATCCCCCAGTGCATCGGCCACCTCAATGAGATCTCCATCATTGGCCGCTTCCAGATATTCTTTATTTTCCTCATCCATAAGGTTGAACCGCAAAAGGTTCTTTGCTTCACCCAAATCGGCCACGGGTTTTTTGGATACTCCCAGACCAAAAGAAATGTGGAACTGCTCCACCGCCTTTATTTTACTTTCCATTACACTTGTTTTGATTTAGCTTTGCATAAAAATATAAAATATGTTCAGCTCCGGACAGCTAATTTTCGCCGTACTTTTTATTATTGTCTTTGTTGCCGCCATTTCTTTTACTTACCGAAAGGACAAAAAGCTCCACAAAAAAAACTATACCGGGGTAAAATGGGTCTTGATTTCATTCATAGTATTCATTATTATCCTATTCTTGATCAAAAACTTCCTCAAAAATTAACACTGAACATGAGTTCCCAACAAAAATGGGGGCATTGACAACTTTTATTACCTCATTCCAACCAAAATATAGGAAAATACGTACTTTTGTAAAACAATTGTTCAGCCAGAGATAGATGACCACATTTTTTAGCCTTCTTCTTATTTTACTTGCCATTAATGCATTACTGTTGATTTTTAGTGTCAATGGAGGTCTGAACGACCTTAGAAAACCCATTCAAAAAATTTCTGAGACATCCGTTAGAAAATTATTCCCAAGCGAGTCTCCCGAATCTGAATACAAGAAAGCGGTATAGTTTGTACCTTTGGGTATGAAACAGGCCATTCTTGTTTTTTTGGGTGGAGGGTTAGGCAGTGTTCTACGATATGCCATTTCAAAACCTCTGAATCCATTATCCCCAAATTTTTTTCTGGGCACTTTTTTAGTCAATATAATAGGGTGTCTACTTATAGGACTTATCTTGGGTCTATCGGTCAGGGGCAACATTCTTTCCCAAAACAGCACCTTGTTTTTGGCTACGGGTTTCTGCGGAGGCTTCACTACTTTTTCCGCTTTTGCCTTTGAAAAGCATTTCCTTCTCAGAAACAGTGAGCTACTTCATTTTTCCATTTATCTGATCTCTAGCATCACCGTAGGTATTTTGGCCGTTGTCCTAGGCCTATGGTTATCAAAATTGGGCGAGTAACCCATTCTCAATCACCTATCATTTATCATTACTTTTTGATAAAAACCACGCATTAAAACACTACTTGTCTGGTTTTTAACACACTAAGTCATTTTTTCTTCATTCCACATCCAAAGAAGACCATAGATATTCCACAAAAAACACATTTAAAATATCATACCCTAAAAAAAATGGGGGTTGTTTTTAAATTTTACTAAAAATTAGTCAATACCCCCCTCATAAAGAGTGGTCTTTTATCAATTAACATATATTTGGCAAATCAATTAACAGTTTTACTTATGAAAAAAATCGAGGCGATTATTAGAAAATCAAAGTTTGATGAGGTCAAAAAAGCCCTTCATCAGATTGAGGTCAACTTCTTCAGTTACTGGGATGTAACGGGAGTAGGAAATGAAAAACAAGGTCATGTATACCGTGGAATATCTTATAGCACCAGCGATATCCAAAGAAGGTATTTGGTCATTGTGGTTTCAGATGATTTCTTGGAAAGAACCATCAATGTTCTATTGGACACCGCAAGCACAGGAAACGTGGGCGATGGAAAAATCTTTGTTTCCGACATGATCGAAGCATACAGAATACGGACCAAGGAAAGTGGTAGCGCAGGAATCAACTAAACAAACAGCCAAAAACTCAAAAAAACTTAGATTATGATTGTACAAGGACAAGAAGCGATAGATAAAGCTGTTGAAACGATCAATGGCGATATGGGCGCATTATGGATAACGATAGCGGCCATTCTGGTATTTTTTATGCAGGCAGGGTTCACTTTGGTCGAAATCGGATTTACCCGCAGTAAGAACTCGGGCAACATTATCATGAAGAACTTTATGGACCTTTCCGTTGGTTCCATTATGTTCTGGGCCGTTGGTTATGCCATTATGTATGGCAGCGATTTGGTAGGCGGTGGCTTTTTTAGATCCAGCCCTTCCGATCAAGGATACTTCTTTTTCAGTGCCACGGATTGGCACAACCTGTTCTTCCAGACCGTATTCTGCGCAACTGCCGCAACCATTGTTTCAGGAGCCATAGCGGGTAGGACCAAATTTTCAACCTACCTTATCTTTTCAGCCTTGCTTACCACTTTGATCTACCCTATTTCAGGTAGTTGGTATTGGCCCTTTGACGATGACGCATGGTTGAACACCGCAGGGTTCATTGATTTTGCAGGATCCTCCGTCGTTCATGCCGTTGGTGGTGCTGCCGCTTTGGTGGCCGCAATTCTAGTGGGTCCCAGGATCGGAAAATATGTAGATGGAAAAGCAAAAGTGATTGCAGGTCACAATATGGCTTTTGGCGCCCTTGGGGTATTTATCCTGTGGTTGGGGTGGTTTGGTTTTAATGGTGGTTCCCAATTGGCTTGGGGCGGCGACAATACGGTCAGCGCGGTCAGTGTGATCATCAACACCAATTTAGCTGCAGCCATTGGAGCCATTGGAGCCCTTTTCTTTACGTGGTTCAGGTATGGTAAAGCAGATATCTCCATGACCTTGAACGGTGCTTTGGCCGGCTTGGTGGGCATTACTGCAGGTTGCGGGGCCGTAAACACTTTTGGAGCATTGGCCATTGGACTTGTCTGTGGTATCGTAGTAGTATGCTCCATTGAATTTATCGACAAAAGGTTAAAAATTGACGATCCCGTGGGTGCTATTTCCGTCCATGGTGTATGCGGCTTTTTGGGAACCGTGCTCGTAGGCCTTTTTGCCTTGGATGGTGGATTGCTTTACGGTGGTGGCGCCAAACTCCTTTGGGTACAGACCTATGGATCTCTATCCTATATCCTATGGTCCGCTTTAGCTTCCTTCATCATCTTGTTCATTTTGAAAAAGACCATGGGTCTAAGAGTTTCCGAAAAAGAGGAAATCGAAGGTTTGGACCTTCACGAACACGGAATGGAAGCCTATCCGGAGCATATTTCCTCCCAAAACAACTAAACTAACCTTTCCAAACTAAAAACGGAGCGTTTGGCAGAACGCTCCGTTATATAATCTTTTCAAACTAACTCTATTTACTAACCGCATGTCCTTCCATGAAGGGCATCTAAATCGATTCCAAGATGAAAAAGATTACGAATGCAAATTACGCAAAAAAAGTCGCTTTTCCAGCACTGGCGCTGATTTCTATGGGACTGCTCGCCCAAGAAGAAGAAAAGCCAAAATTCAATTTTAGTGGGACTGCTGATGTGTATTACAGATCCAATATCACAGCTCCCAATGGCGAAGAAGCCATTGCCCCTGGATCCTCATTTGCCAACCTGGATGGCTTTGCCTTGGGCATGGCCAACCTTATTGGAACCTATGAAGGTGAAAAGGTGGGCTTTGTAGCCGATCTGGTATTTGGCCCTAGGGGGACGGACGCCACTTTCGCATCGCCCATGTATTCCGCAACAGGTGACATTGTAAACCAGTTGTATGTCTATTGGAATGTAAGCGAATCCATGACCCTTACCTTTGGTAATTTCAACACCTTTTTGGGGTATGAGGTGATTTCCCCAGCGGCCAATTTCAATTACAGTACCTCCTATTTGTTTTCCTACGGCCCTTTTAGCCATACCGGTTTAAAGGCCGATGTTGATTTGGGAAACGACTGGTCCGCCATGTTGGCCGTAATGAATCCAACCGATTTAACGGAACTGAACGGTACCGGGGATTATGCCGTAGGCGCCCAATTGGGATATTCGGGGCAATTCCTGAATTTCCTGTACAGTCAGGGTGGCTTTGAAGTGGATTACACCGGTGGTTTTGACCTTACCGAAGAGCTCTTTTTAGGCATCAATGCTGCTCATTTCAGTCAAGAGGACAACGGGGGCACCTTTACCGGATTGGCGCTGTATCCACAGTACAAAACCTCAGAAACCTTTTCCGTGGGGCTTCGTGCCGAATATTTCATGGAAGGGGATTTCTTCGGGGCCATTGGCGATCAATTCGATGCCGACGGTGATGCCAGTGTATTTGCCTTGACATTTACGGGAAGTGCAACCATTGGGGATTTGATCTTAAAACCGGAAATTCGCTTAGATAGTGCCTCTGAAGATGTTTTTTTGGATAATGACAGGGATCCAACGGCCAGTTTGGCGTCGGTCCTGATTGCAGCAATATATTCTTTTTAATCCCAAGGAATATCTTTTGTTTCAATACAAAACGACTTTTTAGTCTTTATTGAAATCTTTCACTCCTGCCCTCACTTTAGTTCTCAAATAATTTTGCCTCGGCACTAGAGGGCAGGAGTATTTTTTGTTATACACGCAATAGGGGTTATACGCCTTATTGAAGTCGATTACCAAGGTATCCCCCTCAGGAATGGATAAATCTATGTATCTACCACCACCGTAGGTTTCCTTTCCATTAGTGTCATCCAAAAAAGGAAGGAACAGATAATCCTCATACCCTTCTTCCCCTACCAGGTCCAAACTTCGATAGACCTCCAGTTTATGCTCTTCCCCATTTAGGCGGAAATGTGCAATCCCATACACCACTTCCCTACTTTTCCTATCCGTGGTGGTGGGCAATAAAAATGGAACAGCGTCCGGGGTAAGCACCAATTTGGCGTTGACCACATAAGTGGTATCCGGATCATAAAAATCCAATCCGGTAAAATCTTTGCGATATTTGTCTGGCAAAGGCGAAGTTTCAGGATCCCTGAAACTTTCGTTCGTCTCTTTCTGATAGTTTAAAATAGCTGCCAACATGGATGAATCAGGGGAGGCAACTTTAACATCATCATGATATTTTTTACCTCTTCCACAGGCCATCAACAAGACCATAAAAACCACAAAAGAATATTTCATGTGCATAATTTTATTACAAAAGTAGCGGAAATGATTCTTAATGCTACCTTAGTGGCACTATGATAAAAAAAGTGTTCTGTTTTGCGATAATCATTTTTCTGACAGCCTGTGCAGATAAGAAATCCGAAGGAAAAAACGATTCTGATGCCCATCGACAACTGCCCGTCTTAAAGCCAAATCGGTACAATGTGGCATTCTTGATCATGGACGGGGTGTACAACACCGAGTTTACAGCACCTTATGACATCTTTCAACATACCCAGTTCAGAAAGGGTATCAAGGCCATGAACACCTTCAGTGTGGCCAATACTTTGGAACCCATTACTTCCTTTGAGGGCATACGCATACTCCCGGATTTTGATTACACCCGGGACTCCATTCCCAAAATCGATATTTTGGTCGTACCCAGTGCCGAACATCATTTGGACACTGACCTACAGGACACCACCATGCTGAATTTTGTGCGCAAGGCAAGCAAGGAGGCACTATTTGTAACCTCACATTGCGATGGGGCTTTTGTGTTGGCCAAATCAGGGATTTTGGACAGTGTGGCTTCCACCACTTTTCCCAGTGATATAGAAAAATACAAGGAAATGTTCCCACATCTTAAGGTAAAGGACAGTGTTTTGTTTGTTCATGACGGAAAATTCATCACCTCGGCGGGCGGGGCAAAAAGTTTTGAAGCCGCCTTGTACCTATGCGAATATCTTTATGGAAAAGAAATTGCGGAATCCATTGCAGGCGGATTGGTCATTGACTGGAACCTTGACAACGTACCAAAGTCTATTCCTCCTCAATAGTATCGTACAGGGCATCCTTTAAATATTTGGACACCAATGTATTGAACTCCGGAGTGATTCGAAATAATGCCGTATGCTCCAAACCATACAACCTATCCTTGTCCTTGAAACCTTTCTTTAAGGCCTCTTCCAAATAGAACAAAGCAGTACCAAAATCCTCGTTTTTGGCACTCAAGGAGACGGTTTTCAAGTAAAAATCAAAGTTTTCCGGCTCCAATAAGGTCTTCAACATATACAAGAATGCAAGGGCATCTTCATCTACCATCTCATTGGATAGCACCATTTGGATATTGTCAGCTGCCAGTGCATTTACAAATCCCAATAAGCGATTACCCATTTCCACTTCAAAGGTATTAGCACTGGAAACGAACTTATTTATTTCGGTCATTTGATAGTTCCACCAACCCAAATTATTAAAGTTATAGGTTAGCATATCCTCCTCCATATAATATTGGTAGTCTTGTTTGAGCAACGACTCCTTCAGGAAGGCTGCCTGCTCTTCCCGTCTCATGGCCCTAAACTGCTTATTTCTCCTCAATTCTTTCTGTACCAATCGCAAGGAATCCAAATTTTTATGGGCACCGTACATACTCATCATTTCTCCCAAATACTGTTCGGCCCAAATAAATTTTCCGGAATTTTTTAGGGTATTGACCTTTTCAAGGTCTTCTTTGAATGCATTCTCAATATAAGCTGAATCCTTTGGTATCCATTTTCTTCCCATGGCCTGGAGTGTGAACAACTGCATTCCTTTACTGAGGTAATCGTTGGTGGGCCATTCATTGCTTCCGTCAAATAGCAGGATATGGTTCGGAAACTTATAGGTATCCAACAGCTTTTCATCCGCCAGCAATGTGGGATAGTTATAGTTGTTTCTATTGACCATACCAATAAAATGGAAAGACTGCCTACTACTCAACAATTCCGTATTGGCCAAGGAAGCACTTATGGTCATGACCCCTTTTATTCCTTTGATAAAGGTAGGTGTCAAGCTTGCAAAACGCCCTCCAGAAGCAGTTCCCGCCGTATAAATTCTTTCATTTTTAATGGGCAGCATTCCCACAACACTCTCAATGGTTCCCAAGGTGGTTACCATATTGTTGGTGATTGAAACGCTGTCCAAAACCTTGGGGGCGGCCAATACGTAACCTTCCTTTTCCGCAGATATCAAAAACATGGACAAGGCCTGCCTCTCTTTCCCTTCCATATCAAAAACCACTAGCAATGGCCACTGCCTATCCGTGGTAAAATTGGAAGGTAGAAATAATGAAAAAGTACTTGAAAGGGAGTCGTTGACGGATAAGTTTTCTATGATTTCCCCTTTTTTTAAGGTTATTTTTTGTGCTGATGCGGACATCGAACAAATCACCGAAAGAAAAACTAATGCGTATGTTTTTTTCATAGTTCTATTGCAACAAAAATCTAGCCAAAAAAGAACTTAGCAACAAATTTCACTTTTTTGCCTTGGCATTCTTTATAGGGGCATGGGCCACTATGTTGGACAATACAATATGGGTCCTACATTCCCCATATACAATCAGTTCGTCAATAAACTTTTCTAAATGGGCCTGATCTTTCAGCACCACTTCCATAATGATGTTTTCATTTCCTGTGATGCGATAACAATTGACCACTTCCTGAAAGGACTTCACCTTGTCCAAAAAGGGTTTTAGCTTACCCATAAAAGCTCTTAACATAATGATGGCCTTGAGCTGATGGCCGGCCAATACGTAGGAAATATTGGCCCCATATCCTTCAATGATTCCCAAGTCTTCCATTTTCTTGACCCGTTCTGCCACTGCGGGCGGCGTAAGCCCTACTTTACGGCCAATATTGGCAAAAGATTCCCTTGCATTGCGCTGCAAATGCCCTAATATTTGCCAATTAAGCTCATCTATCTTCATATATTAAGAAAAAAGCCTATTAAATTTTATATTTAAAGGTAGAACTTGTTTTTCTCTTTTGAAAATAAAGTCGTGATTTTTAATTCGTGCGTAATTTTATAAGACAAAATTGCTTTGAAAACCATGGAGAGAAGTTCTCTTAATTCTTTGGGTGTATACCGCAAATCTTTGGCCTTGCGCGATTTGAGCGAGGCCGTAGCTTCCTATTTTTCCTACAATAAAGAGATTCTGTCATTACGCAAGATTGACAATTTCCGGGATGACATCTCCCAATCCCTTAAAAATGATGCCCTTCTCATAACCCGAGAAGTAGAACAGGCTGCCTTGAGCAACTCGTATTCCGTTCGGATGCGCAG
This sequence comes from Flagellimonas algicida, assembly GCF_049629585.1. Classification (NCBI taxonomy): domain Bacteria; kingdom Pseudomonadati; phylum Bacteroidota; class Flavobacteriia; order Flavobacteriales; family Flavobacteriaceae; genus Flagellimonas; species Flagellimonas algicida. Next base: position 1,615,747 of record NZ_JBMYIX010000001.1, read on the forward strand.
TTTAAACTACATCAACATCATGACCCGAAACATTTTGGCCTATTGTAACGGCTTGGAGCGTGACGGGGTCAAGGAAAAGGAGTACCTCAACCTACTTCGAAAGGAAATCAAGATTTTTAGGGCTTCCTTTAAAAAATGGAGAAGGTCTTTCCATAACCGGAACGACTAACCCCTCTTTTACATATTGCGTCTATATTGTCCACCTACTTGGAACAGGGCCTTGGTGATTTGTCCCAAGGAACAGTACTTGGTAACTTCCATTAATTTTTCGAAAATGTTTCCGTTTTGAATGGCCACCTGCTGAAGTTCAATCAATTGTATCCCAGCTATGTCCTTTTCTCTTTTATGCAGCTGTTTTAAGGTTTCAATCTGGTTCTTCTTTTCTTCTTCCGTTGCCCGAATCACTTCCGCAGGCAATATAGTGGGCGAACCTTTGGAACTCAGGAAGGTATTCACCCCTATAATTGGGTATTCCCCTGAATGTTTTAAGGTTTCATAGTGAAGACTCTCCTCCTGAATCTTGGAACGTTGGTACATGGTCTCCATAGCCCCCAAAACCCCGCCGCGCTCTGTGATTCTATCAAACTCCATTAACACGGCTTCCTCCACCAAATCGGTAAGCTCTTCAATGATAAAAGACCCTTGCAAGGGATTTTCGTTTTTGGCCAACCCCAATTCCTTATTGATGATCAACTGGATGGCCATGGCCCTTCGGACGGATTCCTCGGTAGGGGTGGTAATGGCCTCATCATAGGCATTGGTATGCAGGGAGTTGCAGTTGTCATATATGGCATAAAGTGCCTGGAGCGTGGTCCGGATATCATTAAAGTCAATTTCCTGGGCATGCAAGCTCCTTCCCGAGGTTTGGATATGGTACTTTAACATTTGGGCCCTAGGGTTGGCCCCATATTTTTCCTTGAGCGCCTTGGCCCAAATCCTTCGGGCCACCCTTCCAATTACGGCATACTCAGGGTCTACCCCATTGGAAAAGAAGAATGACAGGTTGGGACCAAACTTATCAATGTCCATTCCCCGGCTCAAATAATATTCCACATAGGTAAATCCATTGGAGAGGGTAAAAGCCAATTGCGTAATGGGATTGGCCCCCGCTTCTGCAATATGATAGCCCGAAATGGAGACCGAGTAAAAGTTGCGTACTTGATGCTCAATGAAATATTCCTGCACATCCCCCATCAACCTTAGCGCAAACTCAGTGGAAAAAATACAGGTATTCTGCGCTTGGTCTTCCTTTAAAATATCGGCCTGTACCGTTCCCCTAACCTGGCTCAGGGTTTCTTTCTTGATTTTTTCATACACCTCTTTGGACAACACTTGATCCCCGGTAACTCCCAAGAGCATCAACCCCAAACCATTATTCCCTTCGGGAAGGTCACCAAAATAGGTAGGGCGGGCTACTCCTTTCTTTTCAAAGATGTTGCTCATCTTCTTTTCAACTTCACTTTCAAGCCCTTTTTCCTTGATGTACTTCTCACAATTCTGATCAATGGCGGCATTCATGAAGAAACCCAACAGCATAGGTGCCGGTCCATTGATGGTCATGCTCACAGAGGTCAGGGGGTTGCTCAAATCAAACCCGGAATAGAGCTTTTTGGCATCGTCCAAACAACAGATGGACACTCCCGCATTTCCAATTTTTCCATAAATATCCGGCCTATGGTCTGGGTCGTTCCCGTAAAGTGTCACGGAATCAAAAGCTGTGGAGAGACGCTTTGCCGGCATATCCAGACTTACATAATGGAACCTTCGGTTGGTACGCTCCGGTCCTCCTTCCCCTGCAAACATTCGTGTAGGGTCCTCCCCTTCGCGCTTGAAGGGATACAGCCCTGCGGTATACGGAAATTCTCCGGGTACGTTCTCTTGTAAAATCCAACTGAGGATATCGCCCCAAGCTTTGTATTTGGGCAAAGCCACTTTTGGGATTTCACTATGGGAAAGTGATTGGGTATGGGTTTTAATATTGACTTCCTTATCCCGCACTTTGAAAGAATAGACCTCGGATTTGTATTGGGCAACCGTATCCCGCCATTTTAAGATAGCTTCCCAATGCTGTGGCAGGAGGTGCATCTTCACCTTATCAAACTCTTTGATCAATAGGACCAATAAGCTCTTTTCATCCGCATCATTGGATTGGGAAAGAATTTTTTCCTCATTCAAACCAGATTTATCCAAAAATGATTCCTCCGCTTTATTTTGATCCAGATTCAAAACACTGGCCATAGTGAGAAAAATACCGTACAGCTTTTGGGCCACCTTGGCCTGATCGGACACCCTGACGTCATAAGACCTATTATTCTCGGATATTTCCGAGAGGTATCGGGTGCGGGAGGGTGGAATCACATATATTTTTTCCGCCATTTCCTGGGTCACCTCAAAATGCGAGACCAGGTTGGACCCTGCTTTTTCCACCAAGGTATCCATGACCATTTTGTAGAGGTTGTTCATTCCCGGGTCATTGAACTGCGAGGCAATGGTTCCAAAAATGGGAAGGTCTTCCTCCTTGGCATGCCACAGTCCATGGTTTCTTGCGTATTGTTTTTTCACATCGCGAAGCGCATCCAAGGCTCCTCTTTTATCAAACTTGTTGATGGCCACCACATCCGCAAAGTCCAACATATCTATTTTCTCCAACTGGGTAGCAGCACCAAACTCAGGGGTCATCACATAGAGCGACACATCGCTATGTTCCAAAATCTCAGTATCGGACTGACCTATCCCTGAAGTTTCCAGAACAATCAGGTCATATTTTGCGGCCTTGAGCACCTGAACGGCTTCGGACACATGTTTGGAAAGGGCCAAATTGGACTGCCGGGTTGCCAACGACCGCATGTATACCCGCTCATTATGGATGGCATTCATTCTAATCCTATCCCCTAATAAGGCACCTCCCGTTTTGCGTTTGGAAGGATCCACAGAAATGATGCCCACATGTTTATCTGGAAAATCCGCTAAAAACCGGCGCACCAGTTCATCCACCAAGCTGGACTTTCCGGCGCCTCCCGTCCCTGTGATTCCCAAAACAGGTACGTCCGTCGCACCACTCTGTATTTCATTTTGATATTTTTCAAACGCTTCATGTCTGTTTTCGGCCAAGGAAATCAACCTAGCAATTGAATTGACATCTTTCTCTTCCAGTACTTTTCCGACCTTATTCCCTTTGGGAAGTATTAAATCCGGGACTTGGGTATCACAGCGCTGCACCAAATCATTGATCATACCCTGCAATCCCATCTGCCTACCATCATCGGGTGAATAGATGCGCTCTATCCCATAGGCCATCAATTCCTTTATTTCCTCTGGAAGGATGACACCTCCCCCGCCTCCAAAAATCTTGATATGTCCCGCTCCTCTTTCTTGAAGTAAATCGAACATATACCTGAAGTACTCATTGTGGCCTCCTTGATATGAGGTCATGGCAATGGCATTGGCATCTTCCTGAATGGCACAGTCCACCACTTCGGCCACACTTCTGTCATGTCCCAAATGAATCACCTCGACCCCAGTGGCTTGAATAATACGCCTCATGATATTGATTGCCGCATCATGACCATCAAAAAGTGAGGCTGCGGTCACGATCCTGATTTTATTTTGGGGTTTATAGGGTTTGGTTTGTTCCATTTTCAATAAAGGGTCTTTTTTTGCTATGCAATTTACAGAAAATGCAAGTCAAATTCGATTTTATTCAGAATATTACAAAAAAACAACAGCTGTGTAGTCTTCCTTTTTTGAATGTTATAATTTTATCGGTCTAATTTAGCCCATGAAGCTCACTATTCTTATCCATTGTCCCGACCAATCCGGCATTATACGGTCGGTAACCACATTCATACATCAACAAGAAGGAAACGTAATTTATTTGGACCAGCATGTGGACAAACAAGCGGGAGTATTCTTTATGCGGTTGCAGAGCGAGTTTGAAACGGAAGTGATCTTGGATGACTTTAAGGAAAAGTTCGATGCTTCCCTGGCCAAAGAGTTCAATATGGAGTGGGATATCCATATGGAGGCCCACAAACCCAAAATGGCCATCTTTGTATCCAAATACAACCACTGCCTTTATGACCTTTTGAGCAGGTTCAACTCAGGGGAATTAATGGTGGACATTCCTTTCATCTTAAGCAATCACCAAGATTTGGCATATGTTGCGGAGCAATTCCAGATTCCATTTTACCATGTTCCCGTCACCAAGGAAACCAAGGAAAGTGCCGAAGCCGAACAACTGGAACTATTAAAGGAGCATCAAGTGGATTTCATTGTATTGGCGCGTTACATGCAAATCGTATCAGACCAATTAATTGATAATTATCCCCAGAAAATCATTAACATACACCACTCTTTCTTGCCTGCTTTTGTTGGGGCCAAACCGTATCATGCCGCTTTTGAACGCGGGGTAAAGATCATTGGCGCCACCAGTCACTATGTTACCGCGGAACTGGACGCAGGACCTATCATAGAGCAGGATGTGACCGCAGTTTCCCACTCGCATTCCATCAAGGATTTTATCGCCAAGGGAAGGGATTTGGAACGAATTGTACTTTCCCGTGCCGTGCAGCTCCATGTAGCCCGAAAAACCATGGTCTACAATAATAAGACAGTGATTTTTTCATAGTCAACAGCCGGAATCTCTATTTGGTTGACACGGATTTATACAATCCAAAACAGGCAATGACGCCCCACACAAAATTAATGAACAGTACGGCCCAGGCTGAATAATAGGCACCGTTGGCCACAAAAAGGACGCTACCGATAATGTTGTACCAATGGTATACAGGTTGATTGGAAGTCCACTTTCCACGAATCAACATATAGTAGGAAAACAGAAAACAATACGAACCAACCCAGCCCAACAGCTCAAAGAAAACTCCCATCAATCCGCATATTTAAAAAGGTCCAAACAGTGCCTTATGTAGATTTCCTGTTGCTTTTGATGGGCTTTATCATTTTGTTGGAACATTCCCATGTAGTAATACGATCCATCAATCAGGGCAAAGATGATTTCGGTGAGCTCATCAATATTGGTATTGATTATGATCCCATTGTTATGCGCCTGTTTCAATTCTTCCCGCAATACATCGTGCAATTGCAGTAGGTACTCTTTAAAACTGTCATTGAAGGCCTTGTTCCTATATATAAGGGCATAGCAGCTATAAAACACCCCATCGTCAAAATACTGGTTCCATTTTCTTGAAAATAGATTATAGATCAACGCCTCAAGATCCTTTTGGGTCTTTATGGTTCCCAAATGATCTTCCACCAATACCTTAAGGTGTTGTTGAAGAATATATTCGTTCAACCCTATCAATAGTTCGTCCTTGGTATTAAAATAGTGCATGACCAGACCATTGCTGATTCCCATGGCTTTGGCCACTTTGGCTATGGAAGCATTTTCCAGTCCAATCTCCTTGGACACCTCATAAAATGCCTTTATGATTTCCAATCGCCTTGTTGGCCCCAAACTCTTTCTTCCCATGGTTCGTCCAAATTATAATGTTAAAGCAATAATACTCTTTTTTTTAAAAAAATAAATTGACTGAACGTTCAATTAATTTATTTTATAATTTCGTAACGATCACTTAAATATTTATTAATTGAACGTTTATTCAATTTACATTTCTTTGACCCATCGTTTAACACATCATCATGAAAGCTAACTATCTTCTTTTTCTCACTGCCTTTTTGGGCCTTACCACTACTTATGCAAGCTCTACGACTAGGCTGGATTCCATTGCAAAAAAAGTGGTGTTCATCATTGTGGATGGCATCTCGGCCGATCAACTAAAAAATGCCCATACGCCTTATCTGGATAGTATTGGAACCTCGGGAGGATACACCAATGCCTATGTTGGTGGTGGAAAAGATACCTATTCCGAAACCCCTACCATCTCCGCAGTGGGCTACAATAGCCTTCTTACAGGCACATGGGCCAACAAACACAATGTATGGGGCAATGGCATTAAAAAACCCAACTATAGCTACCCTACCATCTTTAAATTATTCAAAGACCAACGCCCCAACGGAACGGTAGCGGTATTTTCTTCTTGGCTGGACAATAGAACCAAACTCATTGGTGATGGTCTCCCGGAAACAAACCATATAAAAGTTGACTATGCCTTTGATGGGCTGGAGCATGATACCATCAACTATCCACATGATGCCCAAAGAAACTTTATGAAATTGATTGACTACACGGTCGCCGACCATGCCGCAAAGACCATTCTTGAAAAGGCCCCGGATGCTTCGTGGGTCTACCTGGAGTTCTCCGATGACATGGGGCATGGATTTGGTGATAGTGAACGATTTAACGCAGCCATACAGTTTGAAGATGCCCTTGTGGGCAAAATTTGGCAGGCCATAAAAAAGCGGCAATCAGCCCATAAAGAAGAATGGTTGCTTATTGTAACTACCGATCATGGTAGAAGTTCCAAGGATGGTAAGGGGCATGGTGGTCAGAGTGATCGGGAGCGCAGCACTTGGATCGTGACCAATTCCCAAAACACCAATACCTACTTCAAGGAACAGACCCCTGCAGTTGTGGACATTCTACCCACCATGACAGACTTTCTAAACCTTAATGTTCCCTTGGATATAAAAAGGGAGTGGGACGGGATCTCCTTGATACAGCCCGTGGATGCCATGGACCTAAAGGCAAAAAAAGAAGGCAAAAAACTTGTTCTGTCATGGAAGCACCTTGCCAAAGGGGAGGCCAAACTGTACATGAGCGACACCAATGAATTTAACTCGGGAGGAAAAGACACCTACAAGTTGGTAAAGACCGTGACCCTAGAGGAAGGCGGGACAACCCTTTCCCTAAGAAAACTCCCCAAGGGATTTTGCAAACTCGTTTTGGAAACCCCAAATACCAAATTGAACACATGGATCTTGGAAAATAAATAACTACTAAACCATCTAAATGCAAACATGAAATGAAAAACGTCTTACTTTTTGTACTGTTTTTAACCACCTCCTTTCTGGGCTATGGCCAGAAGGAAGTCTCAGGTACCATCGTTGATGCCTCCGATGTGCCATTGGCCGGTGTGACCGTAATGGTCAAAGGCACAACGAACGGAACCGCATCCGACTTTGACGGAAACTATTCCATTACGGTGGAAGAAGGCCAAGTTCTGGAATTCTCCTACATTGGTTTTACTACCAAGGAAGTGACCGTTGGCACATCCAATACCATAAATGTGGTGCTGGAAGAAGATGTCCAAAGTCTGGGCGAAGTGGTCGTCGTTGGTTTTGGCACCCAGAAGAAAGTGAATCTTTCCGGTGCTGTGAACAACGTATCCGTAGAGCAATTGGACACTAGGCCCATCAACAATGTAACCCAAGGCCTGCAGGGTATTTCCCCGGGTCTGAACATTGATTTCAACAGTGGTGCCCCCGGAGCCAATCCTGTAGTGAACATTCGGGGTTTTACCTCCATCAACGGAGGAAATCCCTTGGTAATCATTGATGGCGTCCCTTCGGATGTATCGCTTTTGAATTTGATAGCGCCAGAGGACATTGAAAGTATTTCGGTACTAAAAGATGCCTCTTCCGCGGCAATTTATGGAGCAAGAGCTGCATTTGGGGTACTTTTGATCACCACCAAGACAGGTAGCAAGGAAAAAACATCCATTCGATACAATACCTACGTTACCTTGGGCTCCCCGACCGTTGTACCCGAGAAAACCACCGATCCCTACATCTATCTGGCATTACAACGTTTGTCCGAGGACAATACGCCATGGACGGGCGTGGGAACCTCAGCCGAAAGACTGGCTTGGGCAAGGGAACGAAGCGATAATCCACTTAGTACTGTTGGGGTCAGGGAAAGCATCAATAATCCCGGGCTATGGGAATATATGGGCAATGAAAACTGGACCAATTATTTCTTGTCCAACAACACCTATTCCCAAAACCATAACTTGAGCTTTACCGGTGGATCGGAAAAGGTGAGCTATTACCTTTCCGCATCCCACAACAAACACAATGGCTCCTTAAAAATTGCCGATGACTATTTTAGTAGAACAGGGCTCCGAAGTAGGATCAACGTGCAACTGAACGATTGGTTAAGTTTGGGGAACAATACTTCCTATCTAATCTCAAAGCGGAAAAACCCTTCCTATTTCAACATTCAGACCCTGTACAACTTTGCCCCTACGGATTGGGACAAAAACCCCGATGGCAGCTGGGCCAATACCGATGTTGGGTGGATGGGCGCCCGTTTGACGGATGGTGGCAATGAAACTGGAAAAACCAACACCTTTCAGACTACTTTTGACACCCAGGCTTGGTTGATCAAGGACATTCTAAAAGTGAATGCCGAATATACCCTTCGCAAAGAGCATTATAATTATGATGCCAATTATGCCAAGTTTCAAATAGGATACGGTCCGGACGATGTTCGTGAAGAAGGAATAAACGAAGTATGGAAGCGATTCTCCGATGAGCAATATCAGGTATTGAACATCTACGGAACCTTCAACAAAAACTTTGGTGATCATGCCCTTACACTTTTGGGCGGTTACAACCAAGAAGAGTCCCGATATGACTACGTGACCCTTAACCGGGACGCCGTCATCTCTTCTTCGCTCCCGACCCTAGAATTGGCAACAGGCACATTGTATGGCAACCAATACATACGATCATGGGCGCTTCGCGGGTTGTTCTACAGGGCCAATTACATCTATAAGGATCGCTATATTTTGGAACTCAATGGAAGGTATGATGGTTCCTCAAGGTTCCCAAAAGACAAACGTTTTGGATTCTTCCCATCCGTTTCCCTCGCTTGGAACGTTGCCAATGAAAACTTTATGAAGTCGTTATACCCAACCTTGAACCTACTTAAGTTCAGGGCATCCTATGGTTCCCTTGGAAACCAGGATGTAGGATATGATAAATTGAACGATGGTTCCTTTGACTACATTCCTTCCATGGGATCGGACTTGTCCGATTATATCATCGACGGCGAACTGCCTTTAAAAATCACGGCACCTGGGATTGTTTCCAACAACTATACTTGGGAAGAAGTGGTTTCCAAGAACGTTGGTGTTGACCTAGGCATGTTCAACAATAAATTCAATGCTTCTTTTGATTACTTCATCCGGGATACCAAAGGAATGCTAACACTGGGCAAGGATCTACCGGCTGTTTTGGGCGCCAGTGAACCCAAAGAAAATGCAGGAGACCTACGGACAAAAGGTTGGGAATTGTCCTTGAGCTATCAGAACAATTTTGGAAACCCCAACAACCCGTTGCGATTTAGTGCCAAGTTTAATTTGAGTGATAGTAAATCCACCATTACCCGATTTGACAACCCCAACAATAGCCTCTTGCAATATTATGAAGGCATGGAAATTGGCGAAATTTGGGGACTTACCTCCGATGGTTTCTTTAGATCTCAAGAAGAAATCGATGCATTGGATGAAACCAGCATCATTCCGTGGGGCGCCCTCGAAATTGTAGAAGGCTGGCCCAAATATGTAGACTTGGATGGAAACCAGAAAATTGAAAAAGGACTGTCCGCCGATGACCCCAAGGACATGAAAGTCATTGGAAATATGTTGCCTAGATACCGTTTCGGGCTTAACCTCAACTTTGACTGGAATAATTTTGACCTTGGTGTTTTCCTTCAGGGTGTAGCCAAACGTGACTACTATCCAAGGGATTATCTGTACTGGGGCTTTTACCAACAACCATATTCGGGTGGTTATGAACACCTACAGGATTTTTATAGGGCTTCTGATGACAGTGCCGACCGTGTAGCCAACCATTCACAATCCTACATCAATGCCGGGTTGGCCAACGCCAATACCGATGCCCGATACCCTGTGCTCCAAGCTTGGTTGGCAGATAGGAACTTGGGAGAGCGTTTGGACCAGGCCCAAGGTTTGGCCATTCCACAGACCGCTTACTTATTGGACGGTTCCTACTTGAGGCTGAAGAACATCACATTCGGGTATACCATCCCCAATAAGTTCACCAAGAATATGGGCATCTCTTCGGTACGTCTATACTTTAGTGGCGACAATTTGTTTGAATGGTCCCAAATTGCCGATTTCTTCGATCCCGAGGCAGTTTCCGATATCAACGAACGTATCAACCCTGCATACAGTGCCCCTAGGGGAGAGACCAGTGGATACCAATATCCCTACCAGAGAAAATATTCTTTTGGAGTCAATGTCAATTTTTAATCAAACAACACGAACACGTTAAACCTTCATCATGAAAAAGGTATTCAACATAAGTATTCTGATGGTACTGGCCTTGGTATCATCCTGTAATGACGACTTTTTGGAGCGCTTGCCCGAAACCGAGATCGTTGCCGACAATTTCTTCAATACTGAAGAAGATCTGTCCATCTATATAAACGGCCTGTACAGCTTTCCAGGATTTGGAATGTACTACGCTGATGAAGCCACCGACAATTCCGCCACCACGGGAAATCGCGAAATCAAGACGATCATGACCACGGAGGCCAACTCCAATACCATAACTTCAGGTTGGGATTGGAATTACCTCCGAAACATCAACCTATTTCTTGAGAATTCCCCCAAAGCAGATGTTTCCGAAGAGATTAGAAACCACTACGATGGTGTAGCCCGATTTTTCAGGGCCCAGTTTTACATGGGAAAAATAAAGCGCTATTCCAATGTACCGTGGTATGATACGGTATTGACCACCGATTCCGAGGAGTTGTACAAAGCCAGTGATTCACGTGATTTTGTCATTGAAAAGATCTTCGAGGATTATCAGTTTGCCATTGACCATGTCTTGGAAGACCAACCCCAAGGTGCTGTGAACAAATGGTTGGTTCTGGCCTATGCCAGCAGAAATGCCCTTTTTGAGGGAACCTACAGAAAATATCATGACGAATTGAGTCTGGCCGGGACCGCCAACACTTATTTGCAAATGGCTTCCAATTTTTCAAAGCAGATCATGGATAGTGGTAATTTCTCCATTTACAACACAGGAAATCCCAACTCCGATTACTATACCTTGTTTTCGAGTGAGGACCTGACCTCAAACCCCGAAGTTATCTTTACCAACATCAATATAGCCAATGTAAAGGATAGTGGCGCATGGAGCGGGGTTTTTGGAAATTATGAGATGTCTCCCGCACGTGACCTTGTGGAAAGCTACTTGATGGCAGATGGTACTTATCTGAGCGACCAGCCCAATTATGAAACCTTGACGTTTGTGGAAGAGTTCACCGATCGGGACCCTAGATTGAGCCAGACCTATGCCTTTCCAGGCTGGGAACTCATCTATGTGACCAACTATTCCTCCGGTGCGGCCAACTATGTTCAACAATTGAACAAAAACTTTACGGGATATCACCAAATCAAAGGTTTCACCAATAGTTTGGACCAAGATTTCAGGAATGATGTGGATGTACCGGTATTCCGTTATGCCGAGGTACTACTGACCCATGCCGAGGCGGAAGCCGAACTGGGCTCCGTTTCACAAAGCATTTTGGATGCCACTATAAACGAATTGCGCAGCAGAGTGGGCATGCCCACTCTTACCATGTCCGTAGCTTCAGACCCTGTTCAAGCTGCCAGATACCCCAATGTAAGCAGCCCTGTTCTTTTGGAAATACGCAGGGAAAGAAGGGTGGAGCTTGCCTTGGAAGGAAGGCGGTTGGAAGACCTGAACCGATGGAAAGCCGGAAAATTAATGGAAAAGGAACCTCGCGGTTTATACTTTCCTGGCTTGGGCAAATACGACCTTACGGGTGACGGCATTGAAGACATCGTTCTTCTTGGCGCTTCTGATGTAGTTCCCAATCCTGAGGACCGGGAGACCAATAGCTTGGATGTTACCTTGATCTATTATCGGGCCGGTACTATTGGTGAAGATGTAGATGTATATCTTACCAATGGTTCCAGTGGCTATGTGATAGCCACACCGGAAAGAGGCACTTTTGAAGAACCCAAAGATTATTATAGACCCATCCCTGCTACAGAAGTTACCCTCAACCCCAATTTGGAACAGGTTTTTGGATGGGATTAGGCTTCAGTTGTTTGAGTTAGTTTGCTTTAATAAAGGAGGCCTAGTGGTCTCCTTTATTTTTGGTGCAACAAAGGTTCCTTCCAATTCCCAACCAACTACCGTTGCCCCTCAACTTTCCTCGAAAATCTGCCCATAAAGACTATTTTTTTATGGTTATAGCGTATTTTCACCCCATAACTATAAAAAACACACCATGAAACGAGCACTGCTATGTATTCTACTATTTCAGTTTGTGGGATGCACCGAACTACAACAGGTAGTAAACCAATTGCCCCAAGGGACCACAGGAATAGGAAATGCGGAAATTGCCCAAGGTCTTAGGGAAGCCCTGAACATGGGCATTGAGAAACAGGTAAATAAACTGGCCCTGGAAAATGGCTTCTTTAAAAATGAGCTTGTAAAAATATTACTGCCCCAGGAGTTACAAAAGGTTGACAAGACCTTGCGGGACGTAGGTTTGGGGAGTTTGGCCGATGAGGGCCTCCGAATCATCAACCGTGCCGCGGAAGATGCCGTAGGCGAAGCCACGCCTATTTTTGTTGAAGCTGTCAAAGGAATCACTTTTAATGACGCCAAACAGATTCTATTGGGAAATGACAATGCTGCCACGCAGTATCTGGAAGGTTCCACCAAGACCAAACTGTACCAAAAATTCAATCCCATCATTAAAAATTCATTTCAAAAGGTGGGGGCCGACCAGATTTGGAGCAATATCATTACCAAGTACAACAATTTGCCCCTTACCAACAACGTAAACCCAGATTTAACGGATTACACCACCAATCAGGCCCTGTCTGGAGTGTATGCTATGATTGCGGTGGAAGAGAAGGAAATTCGGACAAAAATTTCCTCTAGAACAACAGATTTGTTAAAAAAGGTGTTTGCTCTTCAAGATTAATCATAATTTTTTCAGAATTACACAATAAGGGGAAAAAATTATCGTTATAAACTCAATAAAATTAGATATTTATAACAAAATCCTAAAGTTAATTTAACCTTAGTCCAAGGGTTAAACAGGAATTTTGCAACAGTTAGAATTATCTGAGTTAGCATTTTTTTGAGTTAGTTAGTTTAAAACCGGTGTTCGCACCGGTTTTTTTGTTGGACCACCCCAAAGCAATATCACTTCTTTTTGTACAACCCATCAAATGCCACTGACACTACCTGTTCTCCTTGTAAAACCTCCCAAAGTTGCCGAACGGTACCATCCTCATTTTTAGTCCACGTAATCCGGTTTCTGTACATTAGGCCATCATCCTTGACAAACTCACCGGAAGTCAACATCATCTGGTTTCCCACCCTATTTCCTTTTAATTTTAGGTGTGCGCCGGTATTATCTACCCACAACTGTTCCCATTGCTGCTCAACGATATTAAAGAAATTAAGGCTTGTACCTGTATACCCGGGAGTGGCACTGGTCCAATTTTCGCGGATCACACATCCATTTTCCTCCCTACTTATACTACTTTCTCCTGCAGGAGCACCGTTGGCGGAATTTGTTACGGTCCATTCTCCAATCCAAAAATCAAAAGCTTTTTGATTCTCTGAACAACAATTGCAAGAAGCATTGTTCTGGGCATGGGCATGGAGAAAAAATAATAGGACAAAAGGCAATATCAATTTTTTCATACCTCTGGATTTTAGTTTTCGTTGGAACGATAAAACGACTCTCCTAAATGTACGTTAATTTATCCCTTAATAAATGTAAAGGAGCACCCACAAACCACCCACCAATGTTAAATTTTATATAAAGTACCTGATTTTTAGACGTATACCCCTCTTCCCCATAATCCACAAGCCTGTTTTGACCGTATCTTTGTTATAACAAATCTTGAGATATGAACAATCAGTATTGTAAAGTTGGGACAGTGACCCCGATCACCAGTGGAAATCAAGCCATCTCCATTTTGGAGTTCAGATATAACAACTTTCTTGAAAAAGCGGCCAATGTTTCATCAATGGACACCCATCTTGGCGAATTTTTCAAAAGAAAGGCCCAAGGCATCAAAAAGATATTGGAAGCTTTGCGTTAAGACCCTTGATGCAATTTTCCCAATTCAACGGCCATATCCATTTGAATGGCTTTAGCCTTGTCCGCAGCAGCATCTGCGAAATCCATCCCTTGGGAGGCATAGAGAATTCCCCGGGAAGAGTTGACCAATAGCCCTACATTTTGGGCCATTCCGTATTGGCAGACTTCCTGTAAGCTTCCCCCTTGCGCCCCCACGCCGGGCACCAACAAAAAACTTTCAGGCACAATTTCCCTGATTTCCTTAAGATAAGTAGCCTTGGTAGCTCCCACCACGTACATCAACCTTTCCGAATTTTTATACGTTTTGGAGGTCCGCAACACCTCTTTGTAAAGTTCTTCTTTCCCTATTTTTTTGGTCTGAAAATCAAAAGCTCCTTGGTTGGATGTCAATGCCAATAAAATAACATGCTTGTCCTCAAAATCCAGAAAGGGCTCCACAGAATCGCGGCCCATGTAAGGTGCAATGGTGACGGAATCAAAATTCAAGGTTTCAAAAAAGGCCTTGGCATATCGGGTGGATGTATTTCCAATATCTCCCCGCTTGGCATCGGCAATGGTAAAAACTTCAGGGTGGTTTTTATTTAAGTAGTCCATGGTCCTTTCCAAGGATTTCCAACCTTGGATACCATAAGCTTCATAGAACGCAATATTGGGCTTGTAGGCCACACAATATTCATGGGTAGCCTCTATGATGGCCTTATTGAAAGCAAAAATAGGGTCTTCCTCTTGGAGCAGGTGTTGGGGGATTTTCTCAAGGTCAGTATCCAAACCTACACACAGAAAGGATTTTTTTTGATGGATCTGCGAAACTAACTGCTCTATTTTCATGGATAGGTATTCTGGATCGACTTCTGGCGGTTAAAAAATTTCTGAGGCTTCTTTTAATTTCTCGGTGTTCTCCACTAACATCAACTCATCAATGATCTTTTGGATATCCCCATTGATAATGTTCTGCAAGTCGTACAGCGTGAGACCGATTCTGTGGTCCGTGACCCGACCTTGGGGATAATTGTATGTTCTGATCTTTGCCGAACGGTCACCACTACTTACTTGGGAATTTCTTTTGGCGGCATCCTCGGCTTGTTTTTTGGCCAGCTCCATGTCGTACAATCTGGAACGAAGCACTTTAAACGCCTTGTCCTTGTTCTTGTGCTGGGATTTTTCATCCTGACACTGCGCCACCAATCCCGTAGGGATGTGCGTCAAACGAACGGCGGAATAGGTAGTGTTCACCGACTGTCCACCTGGACCGGAAGAACAGAAATAATCGATTCTAACATCCTTGGGGTCTATCTGCACATCAAAATCCTCAGCTTCTGGAATAACCATTACCGTTGCAGCACTGGTATGCACCCTACCTTGGGTCTCGGTCTGGGGCACCCGTTGCACCCGGTGCACCCCTGCTTCAAACTTTAACGTACCGTATACGTCTTCCCCGGAAACCTCAAAGTGGATTTCCTTATATCCACCGCTGGTTCCTTCACTAAGGTCAATGATATTGGTACGCCATCCTTTGGATTCGCAGTATTTGGCATACATGCGGTACAGGTCGCCCGCAAAGATACTGGCCTCGTCACCACCGGTCCCGGCCCTAATTTCCATGACCACATCCTTGGCATCTTCCGGGTCTTTGGGAATGAGCAGGAACTTTATTTCGTCTTCCAATTTGGGCAATGCCCCTTTGGCTTCCTCCAACTGCATTTTGGCCATTTCCACCATTTCGGCATCACTTCCATCCGCAATGATCTCCTCGGCCTCCGTAATATTGTTGGTAAGGTTGATATATTCCTCCCGTTTATCCGAGAGCACTTTCAGGTCCTTGTATTCCTTATTCAGCTTAATGTATCGCTTTTGGTCGGCAATTACATCAGGCTGAATGATCAAGTCCGAAACCTCATCAAAACGCTGTTTTACAATGTTGAGCTTGTCTAGCATAAATCCATCCTCGTTAAGGTTGCGAATTTACGATTTTTGGTTGGATTGTGTTTCGCTACTTTGTCTCAGTTCCCCACAAAAGTGGTCCCCAAAGTAAGGATAAAGGCATTGAGGCCATCACTACGATCATACTGGCTGAAACGCAGGTCTATGGTCTTCAATCCAAAATTAAGCACCTTGGCACTGGTAAAGATATCCTTGTATTGGGCCCCAACCCCATATTGATGGGCATCATATTTGGACAGATCGTAATCCGAGGTATAAAATTCAGACGTGGAGAGGGCCGTTTCCTTTGGATGGAAATAATCGGCCGCAGTTTGGGTGTAATATCGATACGCGGGATAGAGCGTAAACTTATCCGTGAGTTTAAAAGGAAGTTCCAGATTGGCCGTATGTGAGGTAATGCCCCAATCATCCCAATACAGACGATAATAGGATCGCAACACCAGAAAATCGTTCACATAATAATTGAGTCTACCTCCAAAAGGAACCTTTAACCTACTGTCCGGCAGGTGCTCCACATCATCCGCCAATTGAAAATCATCAATGAAAAAATCTTCCGTATCCCCAAAGTACACCCTTTGGAACGGGGTACTCAACAGCCCGTTCTGGGATACCAAATCCACAAAAAGCGCCCCTTGCACTCTTTTGCCCAATATTTGGGAAAAGCTCAATGAAAGTGAGTATGAGTTTCGGTTTTCCTTATCGAACTCGGTAAAGTTGGGCATGTAGGCCCCATTTCCAGTTATCCTATCATCAAAGAACCCTGGTCGTAGCTCAATGGGGTAAATGGCATTCCATTTATCCAAAAAAACCGTACCTCCCAAACTCAATTCCGTGTTCTTCTCATTGAACAATCGGGTGTAATTACCGCCAAAGCCAATGGAGAAATAATCGTATTCTGAAGACACATACGCGTTGGCACTCCAAATGGTGTTACGGTCTTCGGAGCTATGCTGGTACGTGGGTTTGACATAGGCCAATATGTCTTTTCGGGACTCCCCGGAAGAAGCATCGAATGGGGTGACATTGAGCCCACCATCCAAAGGGTTCACATTACTGGATGACGCAGAAGTGTAGGCCGATATACCCACATCAACCGTAAGCACATCATCCTCGTTCAAGGGCATACGCAGCACAATGCTCGATGTGGCATCCGTAAGATCTTCGGTGCCCTCTCCCCCAGTTACGGCCGCATGATTGCCATCTTGGTTGTAATAGCTGAACAGCAGGTCCACCTCGCTGGTTTCCAACACGCGTCTTTTGTAGCTGGTATTGTCTTGCTGGGACCACCCCATGGCCAGGCACAGAAAAAAAATCAGGATGGTTGATTTCTTTGTAAGGTTGTTTTGGAACATCACTGGCGCATCAATTTAATTACAACCGCAGCCCCCTCCCGTTTTGCCACCATTGGCCCCGGAAGAAGCTTCTCGATAAATATGGAAATTGGTCTCGAACCGTTCACAAGGTCTGGCACTCAATTGCATTTCAGCGTCATTGATGTATGCCTTGTCATACTCACGCACCACCACACAAGAACTGGAACAAATCAATATCAGCACAAAAAGAATGGGTTTTGCCATGGTTAAATTTACGGATTCGTATCAAAAATAATCCCTGAACTCTTGTGGATTTTATTATCGGAATCCACCACCACCGCTTCCACACCATCTATTTGATTGATCAAGTGGATGCCACTATCCTTTCCCATGATAAAAACAGCCGTTGCCAAGGCATCGCAAAGCTCGGCCTGTTTGGCAAAAATGGATACGCTGTTGATGCCCGTGGTAGGATATCCTGTCCTGGGATCAATGATATGGGAATATTTTATCCCTTTGAACATTATAAACTTTTCGTAGTTGCCCGAAGTGGCCACAGAAGATTCCACAATAGGCAACCAACTGAACACCTTTTCCTTGCTCAACGGATTGGCAATGCCCACCAACCACTTCTCCCCGGTCACCTTGGTGCCCCAAGTGGTCAGATCTCCCGATGCATTGATGATTCCTCCTTTGACCCCCTTGGAGGACAAAAGCTCCTTGGCCCGATCCGCGGCATATCCTTTTCCAATGGCACCAAAGCTGATGCGCATACCACGCTCCTTTAAAAAGACCGTTTGCTGGCTCGGATCCAATATAATTTTTTGATACCCTATTTTGGCAATGGAGTTTTTGATTTCCGTTTCAGATGGGATACTGTCCATGGTTCCGTCAAACCTCCAAATCTTGTCCATGGAAGCATAACTGATATCAAACGCACCATCGGTTATTTCTGAAATTTTTATGGAGCGTTCTATAAGTCCGTAGAGCTCTGGACTGACTTTTACAGGTTGTACCCCTGCATTTTTATTGATACGCGAGGTTTCCGAGGCTTCGTCCCAGGACGAAATCATTTTTTCAATCCGTTCTATTTCCGAAACAGCCTCATCAATATCCAAGTAGCCTATCTCTTCGTTAGGGGCCACCACGGTAATCTCGAACCGGGTTCCCATTAACTTCAGGGTTTTCTTTACGGTAATGTCCTTTCGGTCCAACTGTCCCATAGACAGCAGACAAGATAGACTGCAGCAAAGGACCAAAAACATTCTCATTGTATAAAACCGTTCAAAATGGAGATGTACTTTTTTGGTGATGTCCTCACATTAAACCCGGTCTTGCCCAAAACAGATTGATGTTTATCCAAAACCACAACCAATGGAAAATGTCCTTTGGGGTTGTACTTTTCTGCAAGGGATGCATTGGCATCCGATAAGGTCGGGGGGAGTTCATTTTTTTTCTTCCGGGGAAAATCCGCATTATACATCACATAGTGTTCAGATGCATAAGCCTTAAACTCCTCGGATTCCCAAATTTGTTTCTTTAAACGTATGCAAGGTGCGCACCAATCGGACCCGGAAAAGACCAAAACAATAGGTTTGTCCTCAGCATTGGCCAGAACCACGGCCTCATCAAAACTGTTTTGCCATTCTTGGGCGTGCAGGCCGCCAAAGGCTACAAAGAACATAATGCCTAGGAACTGCTTCATGGATTTGGGGTAAAAATGATACTTATTCAAAAATTCGAAGGACACTGCCTTCGAGCTCGGTATTATAAATTTTCAAGGTTTTGGCCGGTTTGCTATCCACTTGGTTCAGCGGTGTCCCATTTTGGGCAAATCGGGAACCATGGACATCACAATAAAAAATCCCTCCATCTTGGTTGACAAAACGTACTTGATCATAGGATTCGTGGCTACACACCTGACTTGCGGCCACATAGTCGCCTTCCAAGTTTTTGGCGATCACCACTAAATTTTTCAGGATGAAGCCTCCATTGGCCACAAGGGCCTGGGCTTCTTGGGATGTAAGGTCTACCGTAAAATCCACTCCGGTGGGCTCTTCCACGATATTGCCGTCCACTTCATCTTTGGAGCATCCGTGAATACAGGGAAATGTTAGGGCAAATGCAGCACCTGCCCCCAAACTTCGAAGAAATTCCTTCCTTTCCATAGCGTGAGGTTTATAAAAGAACGTGAAATCAGGCTAAATCGTATACCTAATATTCAAACTTTCCGTAAGTGCTTTGAATGGTGAGTTTTTTCTGTTCAGAGGCCTCAACCCTGCCAATTATCTGGGCATCGACATCAAACTGCCTTGAAATGGAAACAATGTCTTCAGCTATCTTTTCATCCACATACAATTCCATACGGTGTCCACAATTGAACACTTGGTACATTTCCTTCCAATCGGTCCCGGATTGCTCCTGAATCAACTTGAATAGCGGAGGAACAGCGAACATATTGTCTTTAATGATATGAAGGTTCTCCACAAAGTGGAGAATCTTGGTCTGTGCCCCGCCACTGCAGTGCACCATTCCGTGAACCTGATCGGTATTGTATTTTTCCAGCACCTTTTTTATGATGGGCGCGTAAGTCCGGGTAGGCGAAAGCACCAATTTTCCAGCATCCAAAGGGGAATTAGCCACTTTGTCCGTCAATTCCACTTCCCCAGAATACACCAATTCCTCTGGTACCGAAGCATCGTAACTTTCGGGAAATTTTTGGGCCAAATATTTTCCAAATACGTCATGGCGGGCAGAGGTCAGCCCATTGCTGCCCATTCCACCGTTATATTCCGTTTCATAAGTGGCCTTCCCAAAAGAGGCCAGTCCCACGATGACATCCCCGGGCTTGATATTGGCATTGTCCACCACCTTGGAGCGTTCCATCCTCGCGGTGACTGTGGAATCCACAATGATAGTCCTCACCAAATCCCCAACATCTGCCGTTTCACCACCTGTGGAATGTATGGTGATCCCATGCTTTTTTAAATCAGAAATAAGTTCTTCGGTTCCATTGATAATGGCCGAAATGACCTCCCCGGGAATCAGGTTTTTGTTCCTTCCAATGGTAGAAGACAACATAATATTGTCCGTGGCCCCCACGCAGATAAGGTCGTCCACATTCATGATCAAGGCATCTTGGGCAATCCCTTTCCAAACGGAGATATCCCCGGTTTCCTTCCAATACATATAAGCCAAGGAGGATTTGGTACCTGCGCCATCGGCGTGCATGATCAAACAATGCTCCTCGCTTCCGGTCAAATAATCTGGGACAATTTTACAGAAGGCTTTGGGAAAGAGACCTTTATCAATGTTCTTGATGGCATTGTGCACATCTTCCTTGGAGGCCGAAACCCCTCGCTGCGCATATCTTTTACTGGTTTCCGATGACATTTCTTTGCTTTGGGCAAAAATAACGGAAAGCCACGAATTAATCGTTAACCGTTCTTTCCTATTTTGCGAACAACAACTCGCTGTATTTGGTAAATGGCCATAAATCGTCCGCGATGAGTTTTTCCAGTTTATCGGACTGTTCACGGATGGCATCAAAATAGGGTTTTACATTATCGCAATACGCCTCCGCTTTCTTTTGGGCCGTGGAAAGTCCATTGGCCCGCTTTCGCGCCTCAGTCATTTCATCGGTCAATTTCTTGATCTCAACAATATGCTCCCCTACCTGCTCCAAGATGTTCAATTGGGGTTCGGCCACTTTTTTGTGGGCCGCCCCATACACTTCCTTTAAACCGGAAATGTTCTCCAACAAGGTATTTTGATAGCGAATGGCGGCCGGGACAATATGACTATAGACCATCTCCCCCAATACCCTTCCTTCTATTTGGATATGGAATATATAGGCTCCCAGTTCCACTTCCTGGTGAGCCTTGAGCTCCACTTCGTTCATGACCCCCATATCCTTGAACAGGGCCACACTTTCCTTGGAAGTGATTACCTCTAGGGCTTGCGGAGTGTTTTTATTATTGCTCAGCTTTCGCCTTCGTGCCTCCAACTGCCATTCTTCCCCATAGCCATCGCCTTCAAAACGGATTCGCTTGGACGTTTTGATGTACTCACGCAGCACATTGAATACAGCCTCATCCTTTTTGAGGTTCTTTTTATCAATGAGTGCATCCACCTCTTTCTTGAAATCGGTGAGCTGTTTGGCCATAATGGTGTTGAGAATGGTCATAGGCTTGGCACAATTGGTCTTGGAGCCCACTCCCCTCATTTCAAACTTATTGCCCGTAAAGGCAAAGGGAGAAGTCCGGTTTCGGTCTGTATTGTCCAATAAGATTTCCGGGATTTTCCCTACTACATTGAGTTTGAGTTCCGTTTTCTCCTCTGGCGACAATTTTCCTTTGGAAACCCCTTCCAATTCATCGAGCACATCGCTCAGTTGCTTTCCTATAAAAATGGATAGGATCGAGGGGGGTGCCTCATTGGCCCCCAGCCTATGGTCATTACTTGCCGATGCTATGGAGGAGCGCAATAATTCCTCATAGGTATCCACCGCCTTTATGGTATTGACAAAAAAGGTCAAAAACTGAAGGTTCTTCATAGGAGTGGTCCCGGGGCTGAGCAGATTCACTCCGGTATCTGTGGCCAAAGACCAATTATTGTGTTTTCCCGAACCATTGATGCCCTCGAAGGGTTTTTCATGGAAGAGCACCCTAAAATTATGCTTGTCGGCTATCTCTTCCATAACATCCATCAATAATAAGTTATGGTCCACGGAAAGATTAGCTTCTTCAAAAACAGGGGCGAGCTCAAACTGGTTGGGAGCTACTTCATTATGCCGTGTTTTTACAGGAATGCCCAATTTGGTGCATTGTTTTTCCAGATCACTCATAAAACTGAGTACTCTTGGTGGTATCACTCCAAAATAATGATCGTCCAACTGCTGGCCCTTCGCCGCCAAACTCCCCACAAGGGTCCTACCGGCCATTACCAAATCCAACCGGGACTGCACCAAGGCCTTGTCCACCAAAAAGTATTCTTGCTCCCACCCCAAAGTGGCATATACTTTACGCACATTCTTATCAAAGTACTGTGCAACATCCGTGGCCGCTTGATCTATAGCATACAAAGCCCTCAACAAAGGAGCCTTATTGTCCAACGCCTCTCCGGTATACGCTACAAAAATGGTAGGAATACAAAGTGTGGTCTTATAAATAAAAGCGGGGGAAGTGGGATCCCAAGCCGTGTAACCCCTTGCTTCAAAGGTGTTTCGTATTCCGCCGCTGGGAAAACTGGAAGCATCGGGCTCTTGCTGCACCAATTGTGCACCGCCAAACTTTTCCATGGCCTTGCCATCGGACATGATATCAAAGAAAGCGTCATGTTTTTCCGCGGTGGCCCCGGTCAAGGGTTGAAACCAATGGGTATAATGGGTAGCACCCATGGACAACGCCCAGGCTTTCATGCCCTCCGCTACTTGGTCAGCTATCTTCCTATCTATCTTATTGCCCTGAAAAATGGCCGATTTTACATTCTCAAAAGCTTCTTTGGTCAGAAATTGAAGCATCTTGTCTTCATTGAACACATTTCTGCCAAACAAATCGGACCGCTTTCCAGTCTCGTCCATCTGTATATGTTCTCTTTTACGGCTTTCCAGCAAAGCCTCAAATCTCATTTTTGGCATTCTCAAAAAGTTTAGTCCACAAAGCTACAATTAACAATTTAATAATTTATTTGCCTAAAAATACTTTTTTTTCATGCTACCCCCGTTTAAACAGGGGTAATAAAAATTATAATGTCATTTTAGCCATTTTAACCCTCTAAAAGATATATTATCAAATGAAAAAACTATTTTTGTCAATCGTGAATTTGAGAACATATAACTACCAAAATTATGAGCAAATCTAAATTAGAGTATTTATGGTTGGATGGTTATGAGCCAACAGCCAACATTAGAAGCAAAACACGAATTGAAGAGGATTTTAGCGGTAAATTGGAAGATTGCCCAATGTGGTCTTTCGATGGTTCCTCCACCAAGCAAGCCGAGGGTGGTTCTTCTGACTGTTTGTTGAAACCTGTTGCTATCTATCCTGACCCTGCAAGAAGAAATGGGTATTTGGTGATGACCGAGGTGTTGAATCCAGATGGAACTGCCCATGCGAGCAACTCCAGGGCCACCATTGATGATGAAGATGATGATTTTTGGTTCGGTTTTGAACAAGAGTACTTTATCATGGATACAGCCACGCAATTACCACTTGGTTTCCCTGTTGGTGGTTATCCTGGCCCACAAGGTCTTTACTACTGTTCTGTAGGTGGCCGAAACACTTGGGGCAGGGACTTGGTTGAAGAGCATGCCGACCTATGCTTGGAGGCTGGACTACAGTTTGAAGGTATCAACCAAGAGGTTGCTGCCGGACAGTGGGAGTTCCAGTTGTTCGCCAAAGGCGCCAAAAAAGCCGGTGATGAAATCTGGGTGGCTCGCTACCTACTTCAAAGGTTGACAGAAAGCTACGGATACTATATTGAATACCACCCAAAACCCATCAAAGGGGATTGGAACGGTTCCGGTATGCACGCAAACTTCTCCAATACACTTTTGAGAACTTGTGGATCTAAAGAAACCTACGAAAAAGTATGTGAGGCCTTCCGACCTGTAACCAAAGAGCATATTGAAGTTTATGGTGAGTTCAATGATGAGCGTTTGACCGGTAAGCACGAGACTGCTTCCATCAAAGATTTCAGTTACGGTGTATCCGATAGGGGTGCTTCCATCCGTATTCCAATCTTGACCGTTGAAAAAGGATGGAAAGGATGGTTGGAAGATAGAAGACCTGCTTCCAACGCAGATCCATACCGAGTAGCGGCCAGAATCATTAAAACAGTGAAATCTGCCGACGTATAGGACACACCAATGTTTGTGTATAAATTAGTTGTTGATTTGAAAACCGTCCCTCCAAAGGGGCGGTTTTTAGTTTAGGGTAATATATACGAAGGTTACATAAAAGGCCAACAGTATTAAACCGTCCCGCCAGCCCAAGCGCAATCCCTTTGGAAAAAATACCAAGGGCAATATCAACAGGGAAATCCCCAACATCCAGAAGATATCACTGGAAAGCAATCCTTGGTCCACCACAGTAATCGGGGTGATTATGGATGTAATTCCCAAAACTGCCAAAAGGTTGAAAATATTGGAGCCTATCAAATTCCCCAAGGAAATGGCCTTTTCCTGTTTTAACACGGCAATTACCGAGGCAGCGAGTTCTGGAATACTGGTTCCCACAGAAACCACCGTTATACCAATAACGCGATCGCTCACACCAAAGGCCGAGGCCATACCCACGGCTCCCTCAATAAGAAGTTCAGACCCTCCCCAAAGTGCCGTGCCCCCTATACCTAAATACAATGCGGTCTTATACATGGGCAAGTATTCATCATCCTCCGGCATTTCATCCACGACAGCGGTTTTTTGAAACCGGAGCAGATATACCAAAAAGAGGAACAAAAAGGAAACCAGAATAATTCCTTCGTACTGCTGCAAGACCCCATCAAAATAAATAAACCCACAGAACAGCAGGGAGGCCACCATCATAACCGGCCAATCCGTGGTATAAAAACTTTTTCGAACATCTATACTCCCCATAAGTACCGTTATGGCCAACACCAGACCCAAATTGGCAATGTTGGACCCTACCACGTTGCCCAAAGCCAAGTCTGGGAACCCATCCAATGCCGCCTTTATGCTTACAATAAGTTCCGGGGCCGAAGTGGCAAAGGAGACCACCGTCATCCCTATCACAATTTTAGGAATAGCCAAACGGAGCGAAAGGGCCACAGCAGATTTCAACAACCAATTTCCTCCTGCGATAAGCAATACAAGACCAATAATTATATAAAGCGTATTTTCCAAGTAGTTCGATTTTGTGGCAAAGATATGGGAAGATTTATTGTCTTGAATAGGGAGGTACAAAAGCTTATCCAAATTCAATATGACGACTCATGAATTACCATGGTCCACACACAACAAAACGTGATTTCCAAATAATGAAATCGTTCAAAACACCCCATTTCTAAACGAAATCCCCCTTGGTTTTTAAAAAGGGATCAAAAATGGCCCTACAAATGTTACATTTTATAATTCATTTTATCAATATACATTTAAATATGTAACTTTTTTCAAGAGAAGTACAAAATATCCAAGGAGCATTTCATTTAAAAACCTACAATCTTGTATGCAATTGTATAGATTTTCATTGAAAAGTTTGGAGACATGATTTCTGTCATTTTAAATTGAAAAAAGTAATCGGCCAACAATCATTTTTTAACCTAAAAATCAATCCAATAATGATTACCATTGTCAAACTTTTTGTGATGCTCTTCATGCTTATCATTGAAACTATTTTTGTCTAATGCCAACAAAAATCCAAAGGCTTTTTTGCACATCGGTTCACATGCCAAACATTCCCATCAATGCGGAATTTCACTTTTATTAAAAGTTTAGCATATAAATGCTATCGATTTGATTATTTTACACCTCTAACAAATCAACTCAAAAAAAGTGAAAAAAATAACAATTGTAGCTATGGCACTTATTGCCATGGCTTCTTGCAAAAATGAACCGAAGAATGAGGAAACCCCCTCAAAAAGTACTGAGTTTGCTACCGTATTGGACAACTATTATGAGGATGGGCTCAAACTGAATCCCTTACAGGCCACTATGGCCGGCGACCACAGGTACGACGACTCCTTCCCCAATATGCTTTCCGATGTGTACAAGGGGGAATCAAAAGCCTACTATGAAGGATATAAGGAAAAACTATCCCAGTTCCCAGATGAAAGCCTTACGGAGAGTGAACAGATGAGCAAGGCCATCCTGTTATGGGAATGCAACATTAATCTGGATGAGTTCAATTTTAACGCGGACCTTACTCCCATTGACCAAATGTGGTCCCCCAATTTATTTGTGGGGCAATTGGCAAGTGGCTCCAGTGCACAACCCTTCAATACGGTAGAGGATTACGAGAATTGGATGAAACGGGTAGATGGCTATTTGGAATGGCTGTCCAGCACGGAAACCAAAATGAAAGAGGGTATGGAAAAAGGCCATGTCCTCCCAAAGTCATTGATCGTAAAAGTCCTGCCCCAGCTCCAGTCCCAAACGGGAAAGGATTTGGACCAGCATCTGTTCTACCAACCCATAAAAAATATGCCTGCCGATTTTACCGAGGAACAAAAGGCGTCGCTCACCAAAGCCTACGAGGACATGATCACCAACAAGGTCATTCCCGCCTATGAAAGTCTCTACAATTTTATGAGCACCGATTATCTTGAGGCTGGCCGTGAATCCAGCGGCATACAGGGCGAACCCAATGGAGATGCCCATTATGCCCATCAAATTAAAAAATACACGACCACCAATATGACCGCCGCCGAAATCCATGAATTGGGATTGAGCGAAGTGGCCCGTATACGTTCCGAAATGGAAAAAATTAAGGAGCAGGTCGGTTTTGAAGGGGACTTAAAGGCGTTTTTCGATTACGTTCGAAACAATAAGGACCTTATGCCCTTTACGGACCCGCAACAGGTAATCGACAATTTCAATGCCATCCATGAGCGCATGAAGCCCCAGATTGAAAAACTGTTCGACAAAAAACCGAAAACCCCTTTTGAGGTAAGGCGGACCGAAGCATTTCGTGAGAATTCGGCAAGTGCCGAATACAATCAAGGATCCCTGGATGGCACTCGACCTGGTATTTTCTATGTCCCCATCCCCGATGTGACCCATTACAACACCTATTCGGATGAATCCCTATTCCTACATGAGGCCATTCCCGGGCACCACTATCAAATATCATTGACCCAAGAGAACGAGGAACTTCCAGAATTCAGAAAAACCCTTTGGTACAGCGGCTATGGGGAAGGCTGGGCCCTTTATACCGAATCATTGGGCAAAGAATTGGGATTGTACACAGACCCCTACCAGTATTTTGGAATGTTGGGTGCCGAAATGCACCGTGCCGTTAGATTGGTCGTGGATACCGGTCTACACTCCAAAGGATGGACCCGCGAAGAAGCCATTCAATACTCGTTGGACAATGAAGCTGAATCTGAAGCCAGCATCACTTCAGAAATTGAGCGCTACATGGCCAACCCTGGTCAGGCCCTATCCTACAAAATAGGACAGCTGAAAATCAGGGAGCTTCGCAAAAAAGCTGAAGATGCCCTTGGAGACCAGTTCAACATTGGGCAATTCCACAATCAAGTTTTGGAAACCGGCTGTGTTCCCTTGGCATTGTTGGAAGATAAAATTGACCGTTGGATCGCCTCCAACCAATAGGATTTAAGAAAAGGGCCAATTGAATTGGCCCTTTTCTTTTGCACCACGGTTGCCCGTAACCCAATATCTTGGTTATATTTGTTTTGACCAACACCTAACACCATGCTTTTCAAAATCTTGGCAAAAATCAACAAGGTAGTACTTCCTTCTTTTACCAAAAGAGGATTGGACCTATCCAAGGCCTCCAAATTGCAGCTGGCCATTATAGGCTGGCGGTATTATGTTACCAAAAACGCTTTGGACTAATACTGCAAAAGGGCCTCTATCTGATAGCCATTCAGTTTTTCGGCGCCATTTAGGAAGGTAAGCTCTATTAAAAAATTGCACTGCACCACTTCCCCTCCCAGTTTTTCAATCAATTTGCAGACGGCATTGGCTGTTCCTCCAGTGGCCAACACATCGTCATGGACCAACACCTTTTCGCCTTTTTTGATGGCATCGGTATGGATTTCCAAAATTTCCGAACCGTACTCCAGTTCATAGGACTCCGAAATGGTAGTATGGGGCAGTTTTCCCGATTTTCTTACCGGAACAAATCCAGCTCCTAAACGCGAGGCCAATAATGGCGCAAAGATGAACCCTCTACTGTCTACCCCCACCACTTTATCAATATGCATATGGCTTGCAAAACCGCAAAGCACATCGCAGGCTTTGTTGAGTGCTTTTGGATCACTTAAAAGTGGGGTTATGTCCTTGAAGATGACACCGGCTTTGGGAAAGTCTTCTATATCACGAATGTAGGAAGCTAAATCCATAGATTTTTTTGACAGCACAGGTTTTGTAGTAAAGGTAAAAAGAAATATATTTGCAGCCCTGTTAAAAGGCCGCGTGGCGCAACTGAATAGCGCATCTGATTACGGCTCAGAAGGTTGCAGGTTTGAATCCTGCCGCGGTCACTGAAAAATGAAGGAGTTGGAGAAGAAATATCAACAACTCCTTTTTTTTTGCCCATACCCATATACTTTGACTTACCTGTTCATTACGAAAAGAAGTTATTGAATTTTCTTATTTGACAATAGCTGCTTTTTGCTTACGTCATTTATGCTTTAATCTGGCTTGAACTCAAAAAAAGAGAAGTTATGGACAGTAACATTTTTATAAAAGCTTTAGAATTAGGCGCCTTAAAGACTCAGGGAGTATTCTATTCAGACTTTGATGAAAAGATTTTAAGGAATGGCAAAATAAATGTTTCAAGCCATGCTGAATATAATTTTCGCTTATGGTTAGTAGAAAATTTTACCAATGAGCAATTAGATACTGAAACACAAAAGTCAGTTTTTTTGCATGCATCCAAGAGAATTCTTGTGGTCGGAAAAATTGATGATGTCTACTTTAATCGAATCCACCTTGTTTTTGCATTTCCATTTTTTCTTAAAGGTGGTTCAACCAAAGATTACGTAAATTACCTACTACTTAAAGAATCAAAGGAACAAGCGTCAAGAGCACGAAAGAGAGCAAATTTTTCAATCTTTATTGCCTGTTCACTTCTAATATTTAACATCATAATCTTCTTTCTGTCCGATAAACCAGCACAACCTCCATTTGATGTTAAAATCATCCAAGATTCTGCAAAAACAAGCATGATGGAAAAAGAGATAAGAGCTTTAAAGAAAAATATCAAAGAGATGAAAATTGAAATTGTTAAGAACAAGACAGAAAAGGTTAAGAAGTAATCTACATAGAATCTAGGAGCGAGGATTGCTTTAAAAGTTTGTCTCAGTTATTCTATCTTTTTTCTCATTATTGATTTGGCCCATTAACCAAACAACAAATATCACTCTTAATGCTATATTCAAAATTATGACTGACAAAATTAAAAGATGGTGCAAGGTCCGGGAGGAAGATGGATATTGCTTAAATTATGCCCACAAATTTGGATATTGTCGCAAGCACTATATTAAAAGAATAAAGTGGTTAAGAGGGGGGCTGATCACCATAGTAATTTGGATTGTACTGGAACTTTTCATTCCAATCACTATCGGTGGTTGGTTAAATAATTTAATATGGCCAAAAGAAAGGCTCGGTGGGATTATATTCGAGAGGGGAATAATGGAGCCTGAAATTAAGTTCAAATACAGTGTGGGACTTGACGGAAAACCAGGATACTTCGTTACACATGAAATTCCATCATCGTTGTCATCTTGTATTATTGGAAAATTAATCCCTGCTAATGAGCTGTGTACACTTAGTTATAGAATATCAGAAGATGGCGAATTTCTTTTGACTGCAAAACTATACGACATTGAAGGCCTTCCAGTTACCATTATTAAAGACAACTACCTAATCGATATAGACCCCAATAATTACAAATATAACTATGATGATAGGGGAATGGAGATTGTGGACAAACATTTAAATGTCATTTTCTCCCTCAACCTTTTGAATAGTACGACAGTAGAAATGAGGGGAATCCTAAAATATGGCAACAGTAGAATGATTATTAGAGGAGACTCAACCATGTTGCTTCAGTCAGACGATGTTGAGAAAAACTACGGTTATTGGGCATCCATACCCAGACTTTTCGAATATACTGGGGAAGATTGGAAAGGTAAACGTATATCAGAATAAATCTCTATTGTATCTCCAAACAAAGAAACAAAAGAAGAGGCCAAAAAATACTTTTTCAAAGAACCTTGAAATAGTTAATATCTCAAGTTCCCTAATCAATAAAATTGTTATCACCAAAGAGACTATAATTGATATAAAAACTCTAAGAAACAAAAGAGCAACTTTCCAATCGGCGTTATGGATTTTGGATATGGTTTCCATGAACATCGAACAATTCGGTTGTGATTAAAGCATGGTTGACATCATAACGTTTCTTTTCAAGGGCAACCCCACTATCCTTTCTATTCATTAGGTTGTGTTCCTTATCCAGATATCGTTTTTCCAAAATCAACCCTAAAGGGTTTCTAACATACTCCACCCGGTGTACTCCCGAAATCTTATGAACGGTTTTCAATCCTTTTTCATCCAAGTAGGTCTCGGAAAGTAAATGCTTTCCATTTGCAGTCCATTCGGCCACATATTTTGCATATCCTCCATTGGCATTCTTGGGATTCCCCTCACCATCTTGAAATTCCAACAGGGTCCTATTCCCAAATCCATCGGTTTCAAAATGCCACCTCTCCGCTCCGGACCAATGGGTAGCCGGATTCTTCTGTTGGTCAAAAAACACAATATCCTCCAATTCATAACCATTCCACACATTTTGTTCCCCGGCAGTATGGGAAGGCCCAATGGCAGGTTTTCCGTTGGCATCAAAAACCTCCCAACGGTCAAAACGTCCTTGGGAATCGTAGTAATACTTAAAAAAAGCTGCTCCATTATCGGTATTGACCAAATTGCCCTCTGCATCAACATTTTCAAGGGTTCCGAAGTATCCGTATCCATCAAAGGTCATACGGGTCCGTAAAAAATGAAACTCTCCTCGCAAAGGAATCAGTTCCCCATTACTGTCCAAACGTTCCTCAATAATGCTTCCATTGGGCTCGTGGAACCATTGGTAGCTCATCACACCAAACCAGTCAGAAACCGGCTCATCGTTGGCATCAATAAAAGTCAAGGAGATGTTTCTCCCCAATGCATCCTTTTCATAAATCTTGGCGTACACCTTCCCCATCACCGAAACCCGGTTCCCAAAACGGTCAAAAAAATGGTGCACTTCCTTATCCGGGGAATGGGTGATTTTGGTATGGGGTGCATTGATGTTCAGGTTTCCAAATCGACCTTCAAACTCCTTGTACTCCTCTCCAATACGAACATGGGTTGCGATAACCTGGTTGCTTGCATTATAGTCCACTTTTAGGTTGATTCGGTGCAACGCCTCTTCTTCGGTAATGGGATACCCTCCTTTTACAGGTTGATAGGGAGATTCCCAAAAGGGCAACACAGCATAGTATTCACTTCGGTGGGTTCCATCCGATTGTTGCCCATGACCTAGATTGCAAACTATGACCAAACAGGCCAAAATCAGTGTTTTTGTAACTTTCATGATATGTGATGGCTTATACTTGACTCAATGCCCAAATATGGATGTAGCCTGATGTTTTTTTATCCTGTTTACAAAAAAGCGGACATCCATTTATATGAATTTTAACATATTACGAAAGGCATAGGCTTTAACTTGAGCCCAAACCAAAACACATGGAACCTTCCGTAGCATTGACCATTTTTTCCGGGGCAGCCATCTCCAGCGGATTGATGATGGCCCTTTACTTTTTGTTGGTGCGCAACGAAAACAAATGGGGAGACCTTGCCGTGGGGCTCTTGTTCTTGGCCTTGGTGATGCGGCTTTCCAAATCATTGTTCTCCTATGTTTTTCACGGGTCTTCCGTAGTGGGTATTTCATTTGGGCTATTAGGCTCGGTTCTTATGGGACCGTTGCTGTTCCTCTACTTTACATACACGCTTACGGGTGGGAAAAAGTTTCAATGGCAGCACCTTTTACATATGATCATTCCCTTCGTCGCATTTATCCTTGCGGCCAATGAAGTCTTTCCTGCATTTGGACTTTACGTTTGGGCGGGGCACTTTTTAATGGGATACCTTATTGTTGTGGGGTATCGCTTAGTGTTTGGCAAGTGGTCCATGGGGAAGGTATCAAAATGGCACAATTCCCTATTTTATGGGGTTCTTGGATTATGGCTGATATTCTCCCTCCAGTTGTACATTTCCAGTAGGACATTTTACATA
This sequence comes from Flagellimonas algicida, assembly GCF_049629585.1. Classification (NCBI taxonomy): domain Bacteria; kingdom Pseudomonadati; phylum Bacteroidota; class Flavobacteriia; order Flavobacteriales; family Flavobacteriaceae; genus Flagellimonas; species Flagellimonas algicida. The sequence goes on from NZ_JBMYIX010000001.1 coordinate 1,648,037, forward strand.
TGGGGCATCCTATTGGCTTCTCTGACCATCTATATCCTGTTTTTTATAGCATTGAGAACCCCCATGTTCCGAAGCAAAAATCGCCCAGTAGTCACCCCAAAAGAGGTGAAGGATAAAATAATCCATGCCCTTGAGGTGGAACGGGCTTTTGTGCAACCAGGGATTTCCATTGCACAGTTCTCTAAAATGATCGGTACCCCTGCTTACTTGGTATCAAATGGGGTAAAATCCATTTATGGAAAAAGCTTTAAGGATGTGATCAATAGCTTTAGGATTCAAGAAATCACATCCAAACTCTCCCATATTGATTTTGCCCATGAAAAGGTTGAAAATCTGGCCTATGATGCAGGTTTCAACACATCTTCTGCCTTTTACAGTGCTTTTAAAAAGGAAACGAATATGACCCCACGGGCCTATCAAAGGCAGCAGCAAAACAAATCTTCCTAACCATACCCCTTTTGACCTTCCCTCAACCTTTAAACAAAATCATGGCTCAAGGTTTATCTTTTTAAGGAATCCAGGTTTCTGCGCGCCTCTTTCAGTTCCAACTGTAACCGTTGGTTTTCTTCCAGATACTCCAAACGAATGCGTTCCATTTCGCGCTCAAAATCATCTGCGGGAACATATTGGGGTTCAAACAAACTCTCTTTTAAAATACTGAACAGGGTGAACAAAAAGCTTATGGCCACCGCTGCTATGAGTCCAAATAGTAACGTTTTCTCCTTTTTAAGCACAGGGGACTTCTTCTTGAACAATTGCTTTTTCTCTTTACCGTTTTTTTTAACGGCAGGCAATTGCTCCAAAAAAACATCCCACTTTTCCTCCTCTTTGACGTACATATCCATAAACCCCCCATCATTCAAAAAATCCTGGGTACTGGGCGTTGAGGCCAACAAAAATATCTCCACCCCATTGCCACTCATAATATCTAGTAAATTGGGATCGTACTCCTGTATATCCTTTATCAAACGCTCAACAAAGTGTAGGCTGTAATTGGGTCGGAGAAATTCATCGTAGAGAGTCTGTATCTCAAAATAATCCTTTCGGTCCAATGCATATTCCAGAAAACGGTCCTTTAGTTCTGCCTTAAAAAATTCGCCCATTCCCTAGATACGATGTTTTACGATACTGCATTGGTTTTCATGTGTAAAATTAAAGTGATTGGCTCATTATTACCTCAAGTCACAAGTAAAGAATTTGTGATTTTTACTCCATTGTTCGGCTTATACATTAAAATATATGACCCTTTCAGGAACTTTCCCTGAAAAGGAAAACACTCATTAAACTTGTTGGGATAAAAATGAACGGCGAAAAATAAAAAACGCTTTAAACGATTTCAGCGCTCAATCCGGCCTCCAATAATTGGGAACATTTGGGTTCAAGATAGGAATACTCCCCGGTCTTCACCGTGCATTTGCCATTGTAGTGTACGATCAAGGAGCATTGTTCAGCCTGTTCAGGGGTATGCTCACACACTTTGATCAAGGTTTCAATGACATGGTCAAACGTATTCACATTGTCATTGAACAATACAATCTCATTCTGCTCTACAACCTCTTCCTCGAGAAGCAGGTCTTCCGATTCTTTTTCCCTAGTGCCCATAATCCATGGAGTTAAAGCCTTTCTAATTTACATATTTTGCTGAAATCCAATTGTTCTTTTCCAGATTTTTTTCAAATTGTAATCCGTAGGCTGCACATTTTGAGTAAATTGCATCCAAATCCCCCGAATAAAAGCCACTTAATAAAAGTGTTCCCCCAGAAGTAAGGCACTCCACATAGACAGGAATATCTTCCATCAATATATTGCGGTTGATGTTGGCCAAGATCACATCGTATTCTTTTCCTTTCAACAAACTGCTATCGCCTTGAAAGGCTTTGATACTCCCACAATCATTCCGCTCTATGTTTTCTTGGGTGTTCAAGTAGCACCATTCGTCAATGTCTATGGCATCTACAGGTCCTGCCCCCTTCTTTTTGGCCAAAATGGCCAAAACCCCGGTTCCGCAACCCATATCCAATACCGATTTCCCTTGAACATCCATATCCAAAATATGCTGGAGCATCATATGGGTGGTTTCATGGTGCCCGGTTCCAAAACTCATTTTGGGTTCTATCACAATGTCATACTCCACCTCAGCTGCGGGATGGAACGGGGCACGCACCATACATCTGTCCCCAACGGTAATGGGATGGAAATTCCGTTCCCATTCGGCATTCCAGTTTTGTTGTTGGATTTCTTTTTGGGTCCATGAAATCTCAAAACCCGGTTGTTGCAGAATATAAAGTCCGTTCAAAATATCCTCCCGCCAATCCGATTTTAAGATATAGGCCAAAAGTCCGGTTTCATTCTCCACAAAACTCTCAAACCCCACCTCTCCCAGTTCGGCAATCAAAATATCCGTTGCCGGTTGAGCCGGTTTTATTGTAAAATCATACTCGAGATATACCAATCCCATAGTTTCCGATCAAATGGCGTTGATGATGGCCACAAAGTCCGAAGCCACCAAGGAAGCCCCTCCGATCAATCCTCCGTCCACATCGGGTTTGGAAAAAATCTCCTCTGCATTGTTTGGTTTCACACTTCCTCCATAGAGGATGGAAACTTCATCAGCGATGGAAGCATTGTAGGCCTCTGCAATGGTCTTGCGGATAAAGGCATGCATTTCCTGGGCTTGCTCCGGGGAAGCAGTCTCTCCAGTTCCTATGGCCCAAACAGGCTCATAGGCCAAAACGATGTTCTTCCAAGCACTGGCCTCCAAATGGAACAATCCGTTTTTCAATTGGCTTTCCACTACGGAAAAATGGTTGTCGGATTTCCTGTCCTCCAGTTCTTCACCAAAACAAAAAATAGCTTTTAGTCCCTTGGCAACCGCGGTGTCCATTTTCTTTGCCAATAGCTCATCGGTTTCACCAAAGTAAGAGCGTCGCTCAGAATGACCCAAGATAACCGTATCTATATCCAAGTTCAAGAGCATATCCGCAGAGATTTCACCAGTATAGGCACCGCTTTCGGCAAAATGCATATTCTGGGCCGCCACTTTGATGGTGGAGGATTCCAAGCTTCGTTGGGCCGTTTCCAGGTTCACAAAAGTGGGAGCCACAATGACCTCCGCTTTGGTGTCGGGCAGTTTTGCGGAAAGTTCGGCCAACAAAGCCTCGGTCTCTTCCCTATTCTTGTTCATCTTCCAGTTTCCTGCCACTATCTTCGTTCTCATGTTTTGTTTTTTTGTGGGTTATGTTTAAAGCGTAAGTTTATCTAAGTCGTTGTAATGCACTTTTTGCTGAATAGTGCCCTTTCGTAAAACCAATATTGCGGGATTGGAACGCACAATGGTCTTCAATGTAGTCTCATCCGTAAAGTAAAAGTCGAAATCCAGCTTATATTTTTGTTCCACCTGATTGGCCAAATCGTCACTTGAGGCCGACATACCGATTACCGTATATCCCTTTTTCTTTGCTTCATTGGTCACTTGGGCCACTTCGGGGAAAAAATCGTAGTTGCTTTTGGCCAGATCGTATGCTACCACCATGATCAGCTTATCCTCTTCCAAAAGTTCGGCAGCATAATCCTGACCGTCCTTTTCAATGGTGAAATCATGGATGGGAGGTTCGTATCCTGCTTGGATCTGTGTGGTCTCCACATCTATGAACTCACCTTCCACGCTCGGGTATTCCCCATTGGTGACTATGGTTTGTTCGCCTCCATCCACCTTAAAACGCCAAGCATATTCGTACAGGGGTTGTGGCGCATCATCCGGAACCGTCATCCCCTCTTGGATATTGGCGCCAATTTTATAGGGCCTGAAATCCACCGATGGTAAATGGTTCAACACATGGTTGGCAAATAAAATACAGGCCAGCAGAGCTGCTGCTCCCACCATCCAATTGGTTTTTGTGTTGAAAAGTGGAGTGATGTATTTTCTTCCATAAAATAAAATCAGAATGAAAACCAATAACACCACATCCTTGGTGAACGATTCCCAAGGGGTCAGTTTTACGGCATCACCAAAACATCCACAATCGGTCACTTTGTTGAAATAGGCGGAGTAAAACGTAAGGAAGGTAAAAAATACGATCATCAGCAAAAGACTCCAAACCGTAAGCTTCGGTTTAAAGCCAATAAGGAGCAATACCCCCAAGATCACCTCCACAATCACCACAAAAATCGAAATACCCAAGGCCATGGGCAGAAAAAAGGGCAAGTCCAGCACCCCAGGGCTAAAATATTCCTCCAATTTGAACGAAAATCCTACGGGGTCGTTCAATTTAATAAGGCCACTGATGATGAAAAGCACCCCTACAAAGACCCTTGAAATCCAAACTAAATATTTCATGTTTTTTTCAAAATAAATTCCAACTTATCAAAAACCTTAATCTGACACAAACCACACGAAGTTTCACCAATGGGTTGATGGCTATAGATATGATATGTGATTGGTAAAAAACTCAACTATCTTCTTTGTCTTGGTTCTTGACTCTTTTTCCCCTAAACACAAATTCCCTTGTCATCATCTGTTATTCGGAATTTAGATGAATCAGTGCAAAAACTGCGTAGTTGATCATATCCTGATAATTGGCATCCACGCCTTCACTTACCAATGTGGCACCTTGATTGTCCTCAATCTGTTTTACGCGAAGCAACTTCTGCAGGATCAGGTCCGTCAGCGAACTTACCCGCATATCCCGCCATGCCTCTCCGTAATCATGGTTTTTGTCTTCCATCAATTTTTTGGTGATGGCCACCTCGGCATCATATAGGGCAATAGCCTCCTCGGCGGTCAGATCGGGTTGTTCCGCCACTCCTTTTTTAATCTGGATCAGGGCCATAATCGCATAATTGATGATCCCAATGAATTCCGATTGTTCCCCTTCGTCCACCTTTCGCACATCGTTCTGTTGTAGGCTACGAATACGTTGGGCCTTGATGAAAATCTGATCGGTCAGGGAAGGTAGGCGCAAAATCCGCCAGGCGGTACCGTAGTCCTGTGCTTTTTTCAAAAACAATTCCCGGCAGGTATGGATCACCGCATCGTACTGTTGGGAAGTCTGCTGCATGTATTGTTGCTAATTTGCGTAAATTTCGTCCAAATAAATGTGCCCAGAGCACTTTGCCAAAGATAGTGAAACCCAACAAAGGAGATATTTTTTATGACCATAAACTGTAAAGGTGAACTTATAGATCTTACGGTGCCCAAAGTGATGGGTATTCTTAACCTTACCCCAGATTCTTTTTTTGATGGGGGAACCTACAAGGACGAAGCTTCTATATTGAATCAAGTGGAATACATGCTAGATCATGGGGCCACCTTTATAGATATGGGTGCCTACAGCTCACGACCAGGGGCGGAACATGTGGATGAAGACGAGGAGCTGAAGCGTATGCTACCGGTCATAGAATTGATCCTGAAAAAATTCCCGGACACCTTGATTTCCGTGGACACCTTCCGGAGCAGGGTCGCTGCCGAAAGTTTGGAAAGAGGTGCGGCCATCATCAATGATATTTCCGCTGGAAATTTAGATCAGGAGATGTTCCGCACGGTTGCCCAATATCAGGTACCGTATATCATGATGCATTTGAAAGGCACCCCGCAATCCATGCAGAAAGAGGCCACTTATACCGATTTGATCAAGGATCTTCGGCATTATTTTTCCGAAAAAGTGCAGGAAGCTACTTCCAAAAAGATCAATGACATCATCATAGATCCCGGCTTTGGCTTTGCCAAGACCACCGAACAAAACTATACCCTGTTGAACCATTTGGACCTTTTCAAGACGTTCGGCTTGCCTCTTTTGATTGGATTGAGCCGAAAATCCATGATCTATAAAGTATTGGATTCCAACCCAAAGGAAGCTTTGAACGGCACCACCGCCCTCCACACGATTGCGTTGTTGAAAGGGGCAAATATTCTACGGGTCCATGATGTCAAGGAGGCTATGGAATGTGTGAAACTGGTATCGGCCTTAAAAGCCAATGCCCTCTAGTTTTTGGTTCTTCTATTTTTGCTAATTTTACAAAAACACCGCGGTTGGATTTTCTAAATTTTCTCGAGTTTAAAATCACAGATATCATAGACATTGTCTTAGTGGCCGCGCTACTCTACTACGTGTACAAATTGGTGCGGGGCACTGTGGCCATCAATATCTTTATTGGAATCGTCATTGTTTGGGCCTTGTGGAAGCTCACGGAACTGCTGCAAATGAAAATGATCAGCAGTATGGTGGGTGGGTTCATGAATATTGGGCTTATTGCCTTGATCATTGTGTTCCAGCAGGAAATCCGGAAGTTCTTATTGATGATCGGTTCCACCAATCTGGCTTCCAAGCGAAGCTTTATCCGTCATTTCAAGTTTTTGAAACAGGAAGCCATGCCCTCGGACACGGACGTGGACGCCATTGTTGGGGCTTGCGACCGTATGGCCGACACCAAGACAGGGGCCATCATTGTAATAGAGCGCAACAATTCCTTGGATATCGTCAAGTCTACTGGAGATGTCATGAACATTGAGATCACCCAACCTATTCTGGAAAGTATTTTCTTCAAGAACAGCCCACTCCATGATGGCGCCATAGTAATCCAGGACAATTTTATTACAGCCACAAGGGTAATTTTGCCCGTTTCCAATGATCGAAACATTCCATTGCGTTTTGGTTTGAGGCATAGAGCCGCCGTGGGCATTACAGAGAAAACAGATGCTGTTTGTCTGGTGGTGAGTGAGGAAACCGGTTCCATCTCCTACATCAAAAATGGGGAATTCATTCCTTTTAAAAATGTGGAAGAGTTAATTGCCCTCATCAAAAAAGACCTTGAATAGTGGAATGCAAAAATTGCCAAACCAGTTTACATCCTGACTATGGTTATTGCCCTTCTTGTGGCGCGAAAGTAGTTCGCGATAGACTCACCCTTAAAAGCGTTACTCAGGATTTAGTCTATCTGGTCTTTAATCTAGACAATACCCTATTCAAAACTTTCAGGCATCTCTTCACACAACCAGAGCGTGTCATCACTGGTTACATCTCTGGAACCAGAAAAAAACACATGAGTCCCTTTAGCTACTTTGCCATAGCCATAACGTTGGTGGGAATTCTGTTTTTTGTGCTTCGGAATGTATATCACATTGATTTGACACCGGGCAACATCACCCGCAATGGGAAAACACCGAATATGGATTATATATTCGACTATCAGAGTATCATTACCTATTTGATCGTCCCGATGTATGCCTTGATGACGTGGTTCCTTTTTTTTGACAAGAAAAAAATGAATTTCACGGAACATTTGGTGGCCAATGCCTATATCACCGGCCAGGTTTCCATGGTTCAAGTGATTGTTTGCCTACCGTTATTTGGGTTAACAAACCTAAGATATGACCTTTTTACCTGGATTTTTTTGCTCCTGACAGTAACCTACCAATTCTATGTATTCAAAAAAATATATCAAATTGGTTTTTGGAGTGCTTTTCTCCGTGGTTTTATCTACCTCATTCTCTTTACCATACTCATGCTGGTCATTGGAACACTAATTTTGTTCGTTTCCTTGGCCACGGGACGAGTATCCCTAGAGGATTTTAGAGCATAAAAATCAAGCAACTTCTTCGGCCAAGAACTGCGCCTCATATAGGTCGCTGTAGTACCCTCCTTTTTTCAAAAGCTCTTTATGGGTGCCTATTTCAACGATTTGCCCTTGATCCATGACAATGATCTTGCTGGCCTTTTTAATGGTGGCGAGTCGATGGGCAATGATGATGGACGTTCTTCCTTCGGTAATCTTGTCCGTGGCCTGTTGAATCAATTGTTCGGAATACGTATCCACAGAAGAGGTGGCCTCATCCAATATCAAAATGCTTGGATTGCTTACGTAGGCCCTCAAAAAGGCGATCAATTGGCGCTGTCCACTGGAAAGCATAGAACCCCTTTCCTTCACATTGTATTGATATCCACCGGGAAGGCTGGAAATAAAATCATGTACTCCTATTTGCTTGGCGGCATCCTCTATCTGGGACACGGTTATGGACTCATCACGCAATGAAATGTTATGGGCTATAGTGTCCGCAAACAGGAAGACATCCTGCAATACAATGGCAATATGGGACCTCAGGGATTTTAGGGTGTACTCTTGAATATTGATACCATCCACTAAAATCGAACCTGAATTGATCTCGTAAAACCGGTTGAGCAGATTGATGATAGTGGATTTTCCAGCTCCGGTTGCCCCAACAATGGCCACGGTTTCACCGGCATCCACCTTAAAAGAAATGCCATGGAGCACCTCTTCATCCTTAATGTAGCCAAACCGTACATCATTGAACTCGATATCTCCTTTGACTTCTGCTTTTTCCACATCGCCTTCATCGGCAATATGGCTATCCGTATCCAAAATCTTGAACACCCGGTTGGCAGCCACCATTCCCATTTGAAGGGTGTTGAACTTATCGGCAATCTGTCGCAACGGACGGAACAAAAGGTCCATCAGGAAAAAGAAGGCAAAAATGGAACCTGTATCGTTGAGGGCCACATTTTCAATATTCTGGATCACCCCAAAATAAACCACCATACCAATTCCTATGGAATAGGATATCTCGGCCACTGGGAAGAAGATGGAGTTGTACCAAACCGTCTTGAGCCATGCATTTTGATGTTTCTCATTGATGACCCTGAACTTTTCCTTTTCGATTTCCTCTCGGTTAAAAAGTTGTACGATCTTCATTCCCGCGATGCGTTCCTGCACAAAGGAATTGAGGTTGGCCACCTGCGCCCGAACCTCAATAAAAGCCACTTTCATGGCTTGCTGAAACAAACGCGTAGCGATCAAGATCACGGGTAAGATGGCAAAAACGATCAAAGCCAGCTTCCAATTGGTATAGAGCATAATCGCCGCACCCAATAACATTTTGAGGACATCGGCCACGATCATAAAAAATCCTTGACTGAAAATTTCACCGATACGTTGCATATCGGCCACGGCCCTTGTGACCAAAACCCCAATGGAGGAGTTGTCAAAATAGGTCATTTTAAAGCTCATCATCTTTTCAAAAAGACGGATACGGATATCCTTGATCACGGATTCCCCCAAAAGGTTGGCGTAATAGCTGAACAAGAGTTGGGTGACCACCTGCCCCACCAATACCGCCAACATAAAAAGTATGGTGATCAACAATTTTTGACTGTCCTTGTTTTCCAAAGCCTCGTTGACGATGTCACGCACCAAGATGGGAATTTCCACTGCAAAAGCTGCTGAAAGTATGGCCGCAAGTGCCACTACCCAAAAGATGCCCCTGTAGGGTTTGGTGTGTGCAAAAACCCGTTTGAACAGGCCAAAATCAAATGCTTTTCCTATTTCGTCACTTTTGCTCATCAAATCGTTCTTTTGGATATAAAACCTTGGTCAAATATAATCCTTTTGCCGGGACGGATACCCCTGCCTCACCCCTATCCTTGCTCTCCAATATCGTGTTGATATCCTCAGGGTTTATCTTCCCCATCCCTACATCCAACAACGTTCCCACTATGGCCCTCACCATGTTCCTTAGAAAACGATCTGCCGTGATGGTGAACACCCATTTATCGTCCTTCTTTTCCCAAGCAGCCTCTTTCACATCACACAAAAAGGTCTTTACATCGCTGTTGGATTTGGAAAAGCACTCAAAATCCTTATGCCCCAATAAAAGGGAAGCGGCTTGGTTCATCGTTTCAAAATCTAGGGAATGCTTTGCATAATGGGCAAAATCGAAATAAAAAGGACTCTTTTTCTGAACCAGCCAATATTCATAGGTACGTTCAACCGCATCAAACCGGGCATGGGCCTCGGGAACCATTCGAAATATCCCCTGAACGGAAATATCTTCGGGCAAAAAAGCATTCAGTCGATACACCAATTCTTCCCTGTCCCTAATCTCATCAAAATCGAAATGGGCAAACATCTCCTTCGCATGCACACCGGTATCGGTCCTGCCCGCTCCCACGACGCTCAACTTCTGTCGCAAAAGGGTGGACAAGGCTTTTTCAAGCACTTCCTGCACGGTAATGGCATTGGGTTGGTTCTGCCATCCGTGGTATGCTTTCCCGAAATAGGAAAATTGGATAAAATATCTCAAAGGGATCCCTTACTTTTAAGTTGTTAAAGATAATCCAATCCCACCCAACACGAACCCAAGCTCTATTTTTTAGCATATTTTTAGCGTTATGACCAAGATTCTTTTACTCTCGGACACCCACGGACATATAGATTCCAACATCTTAAAGTATGCGGCGCAGGCCGATGAAATTTGGCATGCAGGGGACATTGGAAGTTTGGAGGTGACCGACCAATTGGAGGCCTTAAAGCCTGTTCGTGGGGTACACGGCAACATTGACGACCATGTGATTCAAAAGGAATTTCCAGAAAACAATCGGTTTATGTGTGAGGGTGTGGATGTATGGATCACGCATATAGGGGGCTATCCGAACAGATATAATGTCAGGGTACGGGATGAGATTCGCAATAATCCCCCAAAACTATTCATCTGTGGGCATTCCCATATCTTAAAGGTGATGAACGACAAAAAACTAGGGTTGCTTCACATGAATCCCGGCGCATGCGGCAAACATGGGTTTCATCAAATACGAACCATGCTCAGGTTTGTGATAGACGGGGATAAAATCTCGGATTTGGAGGTAATTGAATTGGGACAACGATAGCCGAAAAACAAAAATCCCGACCAAGGCCGGGATTTTCTTCGCACTAATACTACTAAGATGTTAGGTTTAACGTAAGCGATCAACAGATTTTACAAGATCTTCATCCTTTTTGATAGCCCTGTTGGCCAGGACCAGAAAAACGATAGAAAATACAGGAATCAGCATCCCAATACCCTTCTCAGAGACCTGGGTCTCTCCGGATAGACTTAGCGACCGATAAACGAAAAATCCTAGTAAAAAAAGATTCAATATCATATTCAATCTGTTTACCACAAATTGATTTTGTCTGTTTTTATACATTAAAATGGACACTACGGCCAAGACCGCAGATACATAAAACACAATGCTGACCAACACTTCGTTTTGGGCATAGATTTCCGCACCATCAACCGTTACCCACAAATTCAGAAAAAAGGGAAGTACACCCGTCAACAGGGCGACTACCAGCAAAAAAAACGTCTGAATCCGTTGAATCATTGTGCAAATTGCTTTGGAAATGCAAAAATAGGCGTCTTTTTGAAAAATGAGCCCATATTCTTAAAAAATAATTTGTATACTTGTGGCGTTATTAGCGAAGTACTTACCCAGGAAATCTTTCCTCCAGTAGCACCCCAATAACTTTTACTTCAATTATTTTCAGATTTAGACACGTTTAACTTATTCATCACTTAATGTTCGAGATTTCAGATCTAAAAGCTAAAAAGCTTCCTGAACTGCAAGAAATTGCAAAGGGTCTTAACGTCCCCAAATTCAAGTCTTTAAAAAAATTGGACTTGGTATACCAAATTCTTGATGTACAGGCATCCAACCCAAAAGCGGTAGTAGAGACCGCAGCTGCTCCCGAGAAAAAAGCTGCAGCTCCAAAACCCCGACGCGAAAGAACTCCACGCCCCAAGGCGCAAGCTCCGGCCCAGGAGCAAAAAAACACCCCCAAAGAAACCACTGAGAATGTAAAAGAAACTGGTTCCGAGGAGAAAAAAGAAGAAACCAAAGGACATGCTCCCAAAAAAGAGCACAAACAAAATAGTCCACAAAAGGGACAAAACAATAGGAGAAACAACCAACACCAAAAAAACAATTCGCACGACAAAAAGAACAGCAATTTTGACAAAGACTTGAAAAACAGGTATAAAGAGCCTGAGTTTGAGTTTGACAGCATTATTGAGAGCGAAGGGGTATTGGACATTATGCAGGACGGATACGGGTTCTTGCGTTCTTCGGACTACAACTATCTTTCCTCTCCCGATGATATTTATGTGTCACAATCCCAAATTAGATTGTTTGGTCTAAAATCTGGAGATACAGTTTTAGGAAACATTAGACCTCCGAAAGAAGGTGAAAAATATTTTCCTTTGATCAAGGTGAACAAAATCAACGGTTTGGATCCCCAAGTGGTCCGTGACCGTGTTGCTTTTGAACACTTGACACCTTTGTTCCCAAAGGAAAAATTCAAATTGGCAGAAAGACAAAGCACTATCTCAACACGGATCATGGACTTGTTCTCACCTATTGGTAAGGGACAGCGTGGTATGATCGTATCACAGCCCAAAACGGGTAAGACCATGCTCTTGAAGGATATTGCCAACGCCATTGCCGCCAACCATCCCGAGGTATACCAGATCATCCTTTTGATTGATGAGCGTCCTGAGGAGGTTACCGACATGCAACGTAATGTACGTGGCGAGGTGGTTGCCTCTACCTTTGACAAGGAGGCTTCCGAGCACGTGCGTGTAGCCAATATTGTATTGGACAAAGCCAAAAGATTGGTGGAATGTGGTCATGATGTAGTGATCCTTTTGGACTCCATCACACGTTTGGCCCGTGCTTACAATACGGTACAGCCTGCTTCCGGAAAGGTATTGAGTGGAGGTGTTGATGCCAATGCCCTACACAAGCCCAAAAGGTTCTTTGGTGCGGCCAGAAATATTGAAAATGGTGGATCTCTTTCCATCATCGCCACGGCATTGACAGAGACCGGCTCCAAAATGGACGAGGTTATCTTTGAGGAATTCAAGGGTACGGGCAATATGGAACTTCAGTTGGATAGACGTATTTCCAACCGAAGGATCTTCCCTGCCATCGACCTTATTTCTTCCTCTACGCGAAGAGATGACCTATTGTTGGATGAAAATACCATTCAACGGATGTGGATCATGCGCAAGTATTTGGCGGACATGAACCCTGTGGAAGCCATGGAGTTTATGGAGCAGCGTATAAAGCAAACCAGGAACAACGAAGAGTTCCTATTGACCATGAATGAATAGTTATTTTTCAATATACTGTAATTCAATAATTTAAAAACCCTCAGGAAAATTCCTGAGGGTTTTTTCTTTACCCGTTTTAAAGAAAAAGCATATCTTTAAATCGTTTCCTCAAAACCGAACTTTAATACTTTGAAAAGATGAAAAAAAACAAAAAAATAGCAGCTATTGCTCTAGGTGCTTTTTTACTAATGCTTGGGGCCTGTCAGCAAGCTCCAAAAAAGGAAGAATCCACAGAATCCAATGCCGCTGAACAATCCCAAGAAAGGATTGAGCCCCCCAAAGGAATCATTTCCTTGGAAGAATCAAAGTCCCTGTACGATAATTACACCAAGAACAGGGCTGAAATCATTCAACAGTTTGAAGCAGAACGCAGCCCGGAAAGCAAGTTTGAAGTTGCCCGGTTCACCGCATTCAGCTACGAAGAGATCAAACAATACATGGCTTTCTTGGAGCAAGAAGCCCAAAATGCGCAAGTGGACATTTCCTCACTTCGTTTTTATTTTGCCAATTATCCAGATCAGGAAGATTTCCCTGATGGAAAAAAGATTGTGCATCCCAGACAGAATTCCATTTTTATCGTTCCTGCCATGAAAGCAGATGGCGGTGAATACGGATTCTATATTGGTGCCGATGGCAAAGCAAAACTCATCAAAAATGCCGTAGGGCAAACCGAAGTGGGTAGTACCTTGGACAACAAACAAAAATCGCAAGCCAGTTTCGTGCCCAGTCTCAGTAGCCCCGCAAGTGCCGCAGGAGAACAAAGCCTTGCCCTGAACAGAGGGAACTCATCCCCTCCACCATGGACTGATTATTAATTAATAGACCGTCATGGTCCAAGAGCTCTACACTTTTTTAAAGGATCAGTACTATCTTCCTTTGTACTTATTGACATGGCTGATATCGGTATTTACGTATAGACGGTATTTTGACACCGTCTTAAAATACTTACCCATGTTCATTGCCTACACCTTCTTTACGGAGTTGCTCGGCTATTTTATTAAATATTATGAAGATTTCCAGTTCTTTTCGGATGAGCGGTACGCTTGGCGCAATATCATCATTTATAATATCTACCAGATCATTACATTTTTGTTTTTCTGTCGGATATACTACAAAACCATTCAATCCAAGCAGTATAAAAAATGGATACGATACGGGGTCATGGTGATGCTATTGGGGTATGTGGTAAACATTTTCTTTAAAAACCCCTTTTATGAAGGCCTCTTCTATGGAGACATTGTAGGATCTTGGGTTTTGATCATGAGCATCATTTTTTACTTTAAGGAAAAAAGACAGGAAATCAATCCCTATCCCCAAAAAAACAATTTGTTGTTTTGGATAAGTGTGGGCAGTTTTATCTTTTACCTGACAGTACCCTATATATTACTGATTGGCCACACCAATGCCAACTTATGGTTCTATTTACATTTGCGAAGCGCCTTACTTTTTCTCATTTTAATCTTGTATTCCTTTTTTATCATTGGTTTGTTGCTAGGACAGAGAAAAGCCTTCCGTTGAACACAATCCAAAGAAGAATAAAAAAGTTTAGACCATAAAAAAAGCTCCCTTATCGGGAGCTTTTTTTATACTGATTTATGGCAAATGTTACATTCCTGCAACTCTGCTCATCAATTTGCTTTTCAAGTTGGAAGCCTTATTGGCGTGGATAATATTCTTCTTCGCCAATTTATCGATCATTCCAACAACAGTAGGCAACAAAGCCTCTGCAGCTTTCTTGTCTTCCTCGCTACGCAATTTCTTGATGGCATTACGCACGGTTTTGTGCTGATACCTATTACGCAAGCGTACTGCTTCGTTTCTTCTGATTCTCTTTAATGCTGACTTATGGTTTGCCATTGCCTAAATTTATACTTTCTAAATCCTTTTTTTGTAGCCCGTAGGGGAATCGAACCCCTGTTACCAGGATGAAAACCTGGCGTCCTAACCCCTAGACGAACGGGCCGTAATTAATTTGAAAACCTGATCAAAGACCAGTGTTTTCCAGTATTCCATTGAACTTTGTAGCCCGTAGGGGAATCGAACCCCTGTTACCAGGATGAAAACCTGGCGTCCTAACCCCTAGACGAACGGGCCATAAGGTTGCACAATTGCGGATGCAAAAATACAACTATTTTTAAGTCTTGCAACAGTAATTATTATTTTTTGCACCTACTTAATAAGCCTTTGCAAACAATACCCTTTGGGTTGATGGTTTTCCGGTTACCATACAGACTCCTTCTTCCTTTTCCACATTCAATGGAATGCAGCGAATGGTAGCCTTGGTCTCCTCTTTTACCCGCTCTTCGGTTTCGGCCGTTCCGTCCCAATGTGCGGAGACAAATCCACCCTTTTCCTCAATCACACGCTTAAACTCCTCGTAGGTATCCACTTGGGTGATATGCTCCTTTCTATACGCAAGGGCTTTATTGTAAATGTTCTCTTGGATTTCGTTCATAAGGGACACCACCTTTTCCACAACATCTTCCGCCTTTACGGACTCTTTTTGCATGGTATCCCTTCGAGCCACTTCATAGGTCCCATTTTCCAAATCGCGTTGCCCAACGGCCAAACGCACGGGAACTCCTTTCAGTTCATACTCATTGAACTTGAATCCCGGTTTATGGGTATCCCTTTTATCGTATTTTACTGAAAGACCCTTGGAACGTAGCTCCTTCACCAAAGGTTCCACTTTTTCAGAAATGGCATCCAGCTGGTCCAGTCCTTTATAAATAGGCACAATCACCACTTGAATGGGTGCCAGTTTAGGCGGAAGCACCAAACCATTGTCATCACTGTGTGTCATGACCAAGGCTCCCATGAGTCGTGTGGAAACCCCCCAAGAGGTAGCCCATACATATTCCTGTTTTCCTTCTTTATTGGCGAATTTCACATCAAATGCCTTGGCAAAGTTCTGCCCCAAAAAGTGTGAGGTTCCCGCTTGGAGTGCTTTTCCGTCTTGCATCAATGCCTCGATACAGTACGTTTCCTCCGCTCCTGCAAAACGCTCGCTGGCGGTCTTGGTTCCCTTCATTACCGGAACACCCATATGCTCTTCAACAAACTCGGCATATACGTTCATCATTTGTTCCGCTTCGGCCACGGCTTCTTCCCGAGTGGCATGGGCCGTATGCCCTTCTTGCCATAAAAACTCGGCCGTGCGCAAAAAGAGCCGCGTACGCATTTCCCATCGGACCACATTGGCCCATTGGTTCACCATAATGGGCAAATCGCGGTAGGACTGCACCCATCTTCTATACGTATCCCAAATAATGGTTTCGGAAGTAGGACGCACAATGAGCTCCTCTTCCAACTTGGCATCCTCATCCACGATGATCCCACTACCGTCCTCCGCATTCTTCAATCGGTAATGGGTAACCACTGCACATTCCTTCGCAAAACCTTCTACGTGACTTGCCTCCTTACTTAAGTAAGATTTAGGAATGAACAAGGGGAAATAAGCATTCTCATGACCCGTTTCCTTGAACATTTTATCCAATTGGGCCTGCATCTTTTCCCATATGGCATAACCATAGGGTTTAATGACCATACATCCCCTAACTCCCGAATTCTCAGCTAAATCTGACTTTACGACAAGTTCATTATACCATTTGGAATAATCCTCTGCTCTACTCGTTAAATTTTTACCCATCTACTATAGTTTGGCACAAAACTTGTGATTTTATTAGCGAAATAATTCGGTAAAACTAATTATTTTTAATATGTTCAACAATAAAAATTGCGCAATGATAAAGTTAATACCCCACAGAAAATTTCAAGCTCTTGCCATACTCCCAGTGGCCACCCTCCTTGTGGCTTCCTGTGGTTCGTATCAGCAAGCTTCCTATTACGAAGATGGCATTTATTCAAGCGGTGACCGCGTAGTCCGTGTAGAGAAAAAATCTGCAGAGGCCATGCGCATTGAGGAACAGGAACAAAACATATATGGCGATTATTTTGGCCAAAAGGCTGATGAATATGCCGAAATATTGGACGAGGAAATCTTCACCGATATTGATAGCTATTCCAGTCAAATGCAAAACGACACCATTCCATTGGGTGAGCAAACCGACTATTTCGCCTACAACAACACCTATAATGGCAACCCCGGATGGGGAGACAACCCTACCAGCCTTACCATCAATGTATATGACAACAATTGGGGATGGGGTGGCTTTTACGGCTGGAACGACCCTTATTGGAATTTTGGCTGGGGCTATCCTTACTACGGCTGGGGATGGGGCTGGAACAGACCTTGGAGATTTAACCGTTGGGGCTGGGGCGGATACTACGGTTGGGGCGGTTACCCATACTATGGTGGCTGGGGATATGCAGGCTACTATGGTGGTTGGGGTGGATACTACAACTATGGCTGGAGACCCTATTACAACAACAACCATTACGGTAGAAATTATGCCTATAACCGTACTCGAAGAGGGTACAATACCATTCCCGGAACAACTCTTAGAAGAAGTTCCAATTTGGCCGCCAGGACCAGAACAAGCGGATACACCTCAAGATACAGGACGGACAGTGGACGCTCCAATTTAAGTAGAAGAACGGCTACTACCTCAAGAAGTTCCAGAACCTATAGCGGTTTGGGTTCAAGACGAACCGTAAGCGCCGATGCCATGGCACGGAACAGGGATTACAGAAGCAGCAGAAGTACGCGGACCACTCCAAGATATAGCAACGGTGGCTCAAGCACATACAGATCTTACGGAAGCTCTCCTTCCACAAGAAGCAGTGGCACCTACAGACGAAGTGGGACCGTGAACCGCAGCTCTTCCTCACCAAGCTATCGCAGCTCCGGAAGAAGCACAAGAAGTTACCAATCTTCCAGAAGTAGTGCTCCAAGCCGAAGCAACTATAGCAGATCTTCTTCTCGGTCAAGCTCAAGAAGCAGTGGCTATAGAAGCAGTGGCTCCAGTTCCAGAAGCAGTGGAAGCTACAGAAGTTCCGGTAGTAGCTCCAGAAGTTCTGGAGGTAGATCTAGCGGCGGCTCGCGCTCATCAGGAAGAAGTGGCGGAAGACAGTAAATCCCAGAAATCCATCTTAACTCATTAAAAAATTGAAAATGAAACGAATCTCAACTTTCATAATGGTATTGGCATGCACTTTTGCAACGGCGCAAACCATAGACGACGTTTTGCGGTACAGTACCGAAAATATTCAAGGAACGGCCAGATTCCAAGCCATGGGCGGTGCATTTGGCGCACTTGGTGGCGATTTATCGGCCTTGAATGTGAACCCTGCCGGCTCTGCGGTCTTCAATTTTAGTGAACTGAGCGTCACCGGGTCCAACTATCACAGAAACAATGATGCCCTTTTTGGGAACAGCCTTCGAAATACAACGGATAACTCATTGGAATTCAATCAGATTGGTGGGGTTTTGGTATTCAAATCCGCAAACAGTCCATGGCAGAAACTTGCATTGGCCTTTAACTATGACATGGTCCAAAACTTTGATGACAGATTTGTTGCCGAAGGAAATACCGCTTTGGGCATAGACAACTACTTCTTAAACTTTGCGCAAGGACAAGCCCTTGGCCCCTTGCGTGTACAACAGGGCGAATTTATCGAGGACGCCTATCTGGACATTGGTTCCGGTCTTGGGTTTGGTGCCCAACAAGCCTTTCTCGGGTTTCAAGCAGGTATTATTGAACCTACCGTGGACGATGATAACAACACTTCCTATTTTTCCAATGCGGAATACAATAGTGTCAATCAGGAATACCGACAGAGCACTAGCGGTTACAACAGCAAGTTCACCGTGAACTTTGCTGGGCAATACCAAGAAAACCTTTATTTAGGGGCTTCCCTGAACTTCCATAATATTTTGTACGATAGAGTCACACTTATGGATGAAACTGGATACGATCAGGATTCACCCGTGCAATTCACCACCTTTGACAATCTTTTGCACACAGAGGGATATGGATTTTCTTTCAGTTTGGGCGCCATTGCCAAATTGAACGAAAGTGTCCGTGTTGGCGGTAGCTATCAATCCCCTACTTGGTATGAGTTGACGGATGACACATCACAGCGCATCAACTCTTCATTGGCGGTGTCCGACATCAATTTTATTGACTTTGGTATCGTGAACCTATACGAAGAGTATCGAATCAAGACCCCGGGTAAACTTACCGGAAGCGTTGCGATTGTATTTGGACAGGATGGCCTGTTGAGTTTTGACTATGGATACCAAGACATGTCCCAGGCGGAGCTCAGACCTACATCAGATCCAAATTTTTCTTCGGAAAACGATTTTATAGCTGACGCCTTGGGTGTTGTAAACACCTATCGATTGGGTGGGGAATTCCGTATTGATGAAGTGAGTTTAAGAGCAGGATATCGCTACGAGCAAAGTCCTTATGAAAATGGGGAGATCATCGGGGACCTAAATGGTTTCTCCGGCGGTATTGGCTACAGCTTTGGCGGAAGCAGACTGGACTTGGCCTTTAGCCGAACAGAACAGGATGTAAATACCTTCCTGTTTGATTCCGGCATCAACAACGCAGCCATGATCAATAGAATCAACACCAATATCTCCTTGGGATATACGGTCAAGTTCTAACATAAAGCATTTTGAAAAAATATAAGGTCGGAGGAATTCCGGCCTTTTTCTTTTTAGCGCACCAAGGAAAAGTGTCTGCGAACGGACCGCGCCACCAATACCCCTTGGTCATCACGATCATATTCCAACTTAAACCAATAGTCCGAAGAAGGTAAGTCCCTTCCATTGAACGTACCATCCCAACCCGCATTGATATCCAACTGCTTCAACAATTTACCATAGCGGTCAAAGATGAATACCGTTGGATTGGACAACTGGTCAATACCATACACATTCCAGCTATCGTGCACTCCATCCCCATTGGGTGTGAAGAATTTGGGATAGCCCACCACCAAAAACGGAATCGGGTCCGACATGCCACATCCATTCTTATCATTGATGACCACTTCGTTCATTCCGGGAGGTACATCCATAAAAATGGGGTCGTCCTGAAATTCCCCGCCATTGATGGCATATTCATAATCCCCATCCCCATCGGGTACAAACTCAACGTTATAGGGGTCCGTTTGGTCGCTGTATACCAAATCATCCAAAATGGTTACCGTTAAACTTGGGATACCATAATACGTGATTAAAATATCATCCGTAATAGGAGCACCAAAGGTATGTTCAATGGTTACTCGATATCGTCCAGAATTGGGACTGGTCACTGTATATTCCACCTCAGTGGGTCCACTGGCCAGAACGGTTTCATACGTTCCGTCATCATCGGCATCAAGCTCCCAAGTCACATTGGTAATATTTGGACCGGCAGGAGAGTTTAGTGCACTCAATACAATATCCGGGTCACCTTCACAGGCCGAAATATCCAAGCCCAAAAATTCATCCCGAAGCGTACAATCCAAGGCCGTATCTTGATCGTTATCCACCGAAGTACCGGTAAATGTCAGGATAAACGACTCTGGGTCATCATCAAAATTGGTGTTATAATTGTTGATGTACAGGTAGTAGATTTCACCCGCGGTGACATCCAGCCATTCATCATAGGTATTTTGGCTCTGTTTTACAAAGGGAGCTCCTTCCCTACCATCCACGGGGTTGACCCCAATTCCTGTAAAACCGGTATCATTGGTCTCGTAATTGCATCGAATGGGCTGGGCGGTTCCATCACCCACTATGGTACAAAAATTTTGTCCCGTGGTCTGGTCAAAAGGTCCGTATACCGCAAAATCCCACTCTGCCGTAATAATACCACCCGGACTGGGAAGCGCTTCAATATCAAATCCAATTTGCCCATCGGTACCTGCCCTAAAAACGTACCAGCCCGTATTGTGCTCAATATTGGCCGAGCTATTGCTCCCTTTTTCCAAACAACCTGTCTGGATGATTACCTCGGGGTCAAAATCGTCAATATCTCCACTCCCATCAGTGGTTCCCATAATAGGGGCATCTGCACACACAGGAATAGCTGTTCTACAATCTGGGGAGTTTTGAGCGCTTGCTGCCAAAAAGGAAAGTAAAAAGCAACATACAGCGCTAAATAGAGCTCTCATAGAATTTTTGGGGCTAAAGGTTATGCTACATATAACCTCTATAACTCCATAGTAAGCCCTTTTAGTATTTTTTGTCGAAAAAATATGCCGTTAATCGATGAAATGCATTTCACCTACCGTACCAAAGAAAAATGGCTCTGAAGATATTTGGCGTCCACTCTATTACCGTTATCATCCAAATAGGACAATTTGAACCAATAATCGGTGGAGGGCAATGGCTGACCATTCAAGTTTCCGTCCCATCCAGCATCAAACTCCGTCATCTGTTTGATCAATTTACCATAGCGGTCATAAATAGTGACTATGGGCGAGCTCAATTCTGAAAGCCCTTCCACATGCCACTGTTCGTTGAGCACATCTCCGTTTGGCGAAAAGCTGGACAGATAGCCTACCACCACAATATCTTCCTTGACCTCACCGCACCCATAAATATCGCGCATGGTGACTTCATGCCTTCCGGGAAGGACATCTTCAAAGGTATTACTGGACTGAAAATCCCCATCATCCAATCGGTATTCCAATTCGGTATTGCTTTCAGTGATGATTCTAACCGTATTCCTCGGTTTAAAGTCATCGATTTCCACATCCGTTATCACCGGCAATTCTGAAATATTCACGGTAATGGTCTTGGTGGTTTCGCAAGAGGAACCACTGGAGGTATGGGTAGCGGTGACCGTATATTCCCCTTCTTGGGAAACCATGATACTTGGACTTTGCTCCCCTGTATTCCATTGATAGGTATAATTGGGATTAGGCATGGTCTCCCCAATGACGATGGCACCAGCTCCTTCACAAATCACCATCTGTTCCGAAAAGGTCAGTTCCGGGACCTCAATGGCGTCCAACAGGAAACTCACGGAAGCATCATAACAATCCGGATTGGCCAATGAGGTGGTCCGTACATAGACAGTTTCTTGCCCAGGGCTTTTAGCGTATTGCTTTTCCAAAGGATTTATTCCTGCATCGGCATCAGCTTGCGAACTATGGTAGCTCACTATAAAATCGTTTGGACTTTGGGAACCCAAGGCCTCCCCGTCTTTTGTTTCTAGGTCAAAAATGGTATCGGGTGTATGGCAAAAAGCCACATCACCCATGGTTCCCGTGACAGGAATGGCATTGAACCCCACTTGGACATCACTTATAATGGTACCCGTCCCGGTTGCGACCACAACCCGGTATTGCGCAGAATTCGGCACGGTATAGGTAGAAGCATTTGCTCCCGAGATCAATTGAAATCCACTGCCCGCATCCCTGTACCACTCATAACTTACCGCACCAGAGGTGGTGGCATCCAACACCACGGTTTCATCCGCACAAGCAGCTATCGGTGGCCCCAAAAGATTGTTGATGATGGAACAGTCCAAGGCATCATAGGGATTGGTCAACCAAATATCGCCTGTAAACTGTATGGAAAATCCAGAATTGACATTGCTAAAGTTGTTGATGAACAGATAGTAATCCTGTCCAGGTTCCACTTGGAGCCAATCTTCATAGTGGACGGATTCCTCATCACCCGTTGGGTCTACCCCCACTCCAATAAACCTTTTGGAGTCGCTATTATCAAAAAAATTACATCGAATAGGCTCTCCCAATGAGCTGCAATCACTGGCTTGGTAGAGTGCAAAATCCCAGTCTTCCGAGCTATTGTGTCCAATATTGAACCCCAATTGCCCTGATGCCCCAGTACGAAAACGGTACCATGCCGAGTTGGATTCTATGGTTCCCGAGACAGTCTGCTCCAAACAACCGCTAGAAGCGGCCCCATAGAAGTCATCCGTACCAAAACCATTGGTCCCCCCATTAATGGGCGTGTTGTTACAAATGGGAATAACGGTGGCACAATCCGGCGATACTTGGGCATATCCAAATTGCCAGAACAGACAACATAATAGAATCTTTAAAACGGGTTTTACCATAAAAGACTGTAGGTTTGGGCATTATAAAAGTAGAAAGTCCCCCTCCTTAACAATAATTTATGTTGTCAAACCCCCGCTATCAGATGTTAAATAGTTCATTAATGTATATCTTTGCTTTCTTGAAGAAACAGCTATGAAAATAGAGCAGGCATTGGAAGAACAGTATGAAGATAGGGGCAACGATCATGTTGGCTCTTCAACCGAGACCCCTATGAGGGAAGATGCTTTTGTATTGAGTGATGAGGAAAAAATTGAACGGATACAGAAAAGTGTACGTGAAATTATGTTGACTCTCGGCCTCGATTTGGATGATGACAGCTTGGCCGGAACACCTAAAAGAGTGGCCAAGATGTACGTTAAGGAAGTTTTTGGTGGATTGCATCCCAAAAGAAAGCCGGAATCCTCCACATTCAAAAACAAATACAAGTACGGCGAAATGTTGGTGGAAAAGAACATTGTGCTGTATTCCACTTGTGAACACCACTTATTGCCCATCGTGGGAAGGGCACACATTGCCTATATTTCCAACGGTACGGTGGTAGGGCTTTCCAAAATGAACCGTATTGTGGACTATTATGCCAAACGGCCCCAAGTACAGGAACGATTGAACATCCAGATCGTGAAAGAGATGCAAAGGGTACTGGGCACCGAAGATGTAGCCTGTGTTATTGATGCAAAACACCTTTGCGTAAATTCAAGGGGAATCCGTGATATTGAAAGCAGCACAGTGACATCTGAATATGGTGGAAAATTCAAAGATGAAGCCGTAAGACGGGAGTTTTTGGATTACATTAACCTGGATACCGACTTTTAATCCTACCTTTTTAAATGCAACTTTTTAAAGATCAAAATCTAAAAGTACACAATTCACTTTCTGGAAAAAAAGAGGTTTTTCAACCCATAAACGAAGGCCATGTGGGCATGTATGTATGTGGCCCAACGGTGTATAGCAATGTACATTTGGGCAATTGCCGCACCTTTATGTCCTTTGATATGATTTTCAGGTACTTTAAACATTTGGGGTATAAAGTTCGCTATGTTCGGAATATTACTGACGCAGGGCATTTGGAAAACGATGCCGATGACGGGGAGGACAAAATTGCCAAAAAAGCCAAGTTGGAGCAGATTGAACCCATGGAAGTGGTACAACGCTACACCGTGGATTTCCATAACACCCTGCAGCAATTCAACCTATTGCCCCCAAGCATAGAGCCCACGGCAACAGGGCACATTATTGAGCAGATAGAGATCATCAAGGAAATCCTGGAAAAAGGATTTGCTTACGAGGTCAATGGTTCCGTGTATTTTGATGTGGTCAAGTTCAACAAAGACCACGAATATGGAAAGTTGAGCGGAAGGAAGTTGGAAGATATGATCGCCAACACCCGTGAGCTTACCGCCCAGGATGAAAAACAAAATCCGCAGGATTTTGCCCTTTGGAAAAAAGCCGAACCGCAGCACATCATGCGCTGGCCTTCACCATGGGGCGATGGTTTCCCAGGCTGGCATTTGGAATGTACTGCCATGAGTACCAAATATTTGGGGGAGACCTTTGATATTCACGGCGGGGGAATGGATTTAAAATTTCCGCACCACGAATGCGAAATTGCGCAGGCCGAGGCCAGCACAGGAAAATCTCCTGTAAAATATTGGCTTCATGCCAATATGCTTACCCTTAACGGAAAGAAAATGTCCAAATCCACGGGCAACAATATTTATCCCTCTGAAATCATAAGTGGTAACAACGACATTTTGAGCAAGGCCTATTCCCCTGCCACAGTACGTTTTTTCATGATGCAGGCCCACTACACCAGTATCTTGGACCTCAGTGATGATGCGCTCCAGGCTTCGGAAAAGGGATACAACCGATTGATGGATGCCCTAAACTGTTTGGAAGGTTTAAAAACGGGCACGTCCTCTAATTTTGATGTGGAAGCATGGAAGCAAAAATGCTACGATGCCATGAACGATGATTTCAACACCCCCATCCTTATTGCACATCTTTTTGATGCCGTAAAACACATCAACCTGATTAAGGAAGGTGACGAAACCATCACTGAAGCGGACAAAGCTTTGCTTGCATCCACTATGAACAGTTTTGTTTATGATGTTCTGGGTATTGAGAACCAATCCATGGGCCAAAATGATTCCAACGCTTTGAACGGTGTCATGGAATTGCTGATTGAACTACGTAATGAAGCCAGGGCCAACAAGGATTTTGCCACTTCGGACAAAATTAGGGATGAATTGACCACCTTGGGCATCCAATTAAAGGATGGAAAGGACGGCACCACGTTCAGCATTAATTAATAGGATCAACCCATAAACTTGGACTGATATTCTCCGGGAGATGCTTTGATTTTTCGTTTGAACAGTCGATTGAAATAGGAACGGTTTTCAAAACCGCACTCCAAGTAGATTTCCTTTATCTTTTTATTGGGGTCCTGCAAAAGCTTTACAGCCATTTTAATCCGTTCACTGTTGATGTATTCGATTGGCGTTACCCCCAATTCCTCTTTAAAGGTCTTATGAAAATGGGATTCGCTCATGCAGGCTTTTTTACTCAGTTCACCCACCGATAGGTTTTCATGCAAATGACTGGAGATATAA
Organism: Flagellimonas algicida; assembly: GCF_049629585.1. Taxonomy (NCBI): domain Bacteria; kingdom Pseudomonadati; phylum Bacteroidota; class Flavobacteriia; order Flavobacteriales; family Flavobacteriaceae; genus Flagellimonas; species Flagellimonas algicida. The sequence continues at coordinate 1,673,570 of NZ_JBMYIX010000001.1, forward strand.
TCAATGGCATAGGCCAATCGGTTATGACCCGCCAATTTTGAAGCATTTTGTCCAATGGTCTCTCTTCTGCTCCCCTGAAGAATACGAACAATCAGCTCCTGTAACATATTGTCCACAAAGAAATCCTTGGAGGGGTGGTTTTCGGTGAAAAGATAGAGCAACCGCTGGATAATACCATAGATACTGGCATCATTGGTAAAATGGAAATTGTAATCCACAAAGGTCCATTCAGACCCATCATGTTTGGGCATGGTCTCGTTCATGAGCCCAATGACCCTACGTATCTTCTCATCCGATATGGCCATGGCCAAACAGCGGGTAGGGTTATCTTGATCGGCCTCGGGAAAATCTATGCACATCATTTCATTGGAAGGCAAAATCAAGGATTCCCCAGGTAAAAAATCGAATGACTTCTTATCTCGAAGATGCATCACCTTCTTTCCAATGAGCATAGAGGCCAATACAGGCTGGTCAAATTGAAGCAAGACCCGTTCCGCCTGCAGATGCGTTTCAAAAACATGCATGGCGGCATTGTTCAGGGTATAGGAAGTTTGGTTTTCCACCAAATGTTCCAGTTTTCGATCCTTAAAAAATCGTTCGGAAAGCTGCATATCGATACCTACTTCGTAAAATTTCAACCTAATACTTATTAAATATAAAAAATTATGCTGCATTAATTGTTAAAAACACAACCACGAACAGTATTGTTCACTAGAATAATAGAATACGTCAGATGAGCGGGTATCAAATTCAATACTTTTAGAATCAACACATTGGACCTTATGTCCTTCTAAAAATTAATTACAACAAACACCCAGTATTATGAGCAATGTACAAACTACGGAACGTAGCGTTTTGGAAAAACCTACGTTCAAAAACCAGTATGAAAACTATATCGGCGGCAAGTGGACCCCACCTACCAAAGGTGAGTATTTTGACAACATCTCTCCGGTAGATGGACAAGCGTTCACCAAAATTGCACGATCTACGGCCGAGGATATCGAGAAAGCCATTGATGCCGCTTGGGAAGCCGCACCAGAATGGAACAGCTCATCGGCCACCTACCGCAGCAACCTATTGTTGAAGATTGCCGATGCCATGGAAAAGAATCTTGAAGTATTGGCCCGAGCAGAAACCTGGGACAATGGAAAACCGTTAAGGGAAACCCGTGCCGCCGATCTTCCATTGGCCATAGATCATTTCAGGTATTTTGCCGGAGTGATCCGCGCCGAGGAAGGTTCGGTCAGCGAATTGGATTCGAACACGGTCTCCATGAACATTTTGGAACCTTTGGGCGTAGTGGGACAAATTATTCCTTGGAATTTTCCCTTACTAATGGCCGCATGGAAAGTGGCCCCTGCACTGGCCGCCGGGAACTGCGTGGTACTAAAACCTGCAGAACAGACCCCTGTGGGCATTCTGGTATTCATGGAACTGATCGAGGATATCCTTCCTGCCGGGGTACTCAATATTGTCAACGGATTTGGGGTTGAAGCCGGAAAACCCTTGGCCTCCAGTCCGCGTATCAACAAAGTGGCCTTTACCGGTGAAACCACTACAGGGCAATTGATCATGCAGTATGCTTCAAAAAATATCACCCCCGTAACTTTGGAATTGGGTGGCAAATCTCCCAACGTGTTCTTTGAAAGTATCATGGATGCCGATGATGAATTCTTTGACAAATGTCTGGAAGGCGCCGTGATGTTCGCTTTGAACCAAGGAGAAGTCTGTACCTGCCCATCCCGAATGCTGGTTCAGGAAAGCATATTTGACCAGTTCATCGAACGTGTGGTTGAACGTACCAAAGCAGTAAAGTTGGGGCATCCACTCGACCCGGACACCATGATGGGAGCCCAGGCCTCCAACGATCAGTATGAGAAAATCCTCAACTACATCAATATAGGAAAGGAAGAGGGCTGCGAGGTGCTTACCGGCGGTGATGCTGCCTATAACGAAGGACTCGAGGGTGGATACTATATTCAGCCTACCATCTTAAAAGGGAATAACAAAATGCGGGTCTTCCAAGAGGAAATCTTTGGTCCCGTGGTCTGCGTTACCACGTTCAAGGATGAAGCCGAGGCCTTGGAAATAGCCAATGACACCCTCTACGGACTTGGCGCCGGGGTATGGACCCGCGACATGCACCAGGCCTACAAAATCTCAAGGGAAATACAAGCCGGTAGGGTTTGGATAAATTGTTACCACGCCTATCCTGCCCATGCTCCCTTTGGGGGATACAAAAAATCAGGTATTGGTAGGGAAACCCATAAAATGATGCTCAATCATTACCGACAAACCAAAAACATGCTGATTTCCTACGACAAAAGTGCTTTGGGCTTTTTCTAAAACACAGATGATGACAGAACGCGTTTTGGTTTCGGAAGATGCCATGAAAATCATAGACCAGCTAAGGGAAGAACATGGCCAGCTCATGTTCCATCAAAGTGGAGGCTGCTGCGATGGTTCCTCTCCCATGTGCTTTCCAAAAGGGGAGTTGATGCTCAATGAGACCGATGTGTGGTTGGGGGCTATCCATGACTGTGATTTCTACATGAGTAAAGACCAATTTGACTATTGGCAACACACCCAACTTACCGTTGATGTGACCAAGGGGCGTGGTTCCAGCTTTAGTTTGGAAATTCCCTTGGGCATCCGTTTCGTAATCAAATCCCGAATGTTCACGGACCAGGAACGGGAACATTTGACCCCGATTCATTTGGCGTCAGAAGAAGTATGACTCTTGCCCCGGCTTAAGTCGGGGCTTTTTTTTACCTTGCACCTCCTTATCCCCTATAATGAAACGAATTTTGATAGCCCCTTTTGTATTGCTGGTAAGAGCCTATCAACTCCTTATTTCACCCTACCTCCCCGCCACCTGTAGATACTCCCCCACATGCTCGCAATACACCTTGGAAGCCCTAAAGAAGCATGGTCTGTTCAAAGGAGGATGGCTTTCCTTAAAACGAATAGCAAGCTGCAATCCATGGGGCGGTAAAGGATATGACCCTGTACCGTGACTACAACCATAAATTCGCAATGCCTGTAAACTTTTATAAGTCGTAACAGCAACAGGGGTCAAAAATGCAATAATCCAACGGCCCGTCCACTCAAAGTAGTTATATTAGTCCAAAAATTAGTTTGATGTATTTTCTTGGTTTTAATTGGAATCCCGAAGGAACACTGTTCAAAATAGGATTCATTCAGATAAAATATTACAACCTACTTTGGATTGCCGCCTTTGTAGTGGGTTGGTTTATTATGAAAAGGATTTTCGAAAGAGAGAAAAAGTCCATGGAAAAACTGGACTCCCTTTTCATATACACCGTGGTTTCCATTATGTTGGGCGCCCGTTTGGGACATGTCTTTTTTTATGACTGGGCGTATTACAAAAAACACTTGTTGGAAATTCTTTTACCCATTCGGGAGAGTGCGAACAGCACCTTGTTTGGCTTTATAAACGGGTATGAGTTTACAGGTTTTACAGGGCTTGCCAGCCATGGCGCCACCATTGCCGCCATCATTGGGGTATGGCTCTATTGCAGAAAATGGGATGATATAGGGGTGGTATGGTTGTTGGACCGTTTGGTGATTCCCTCTGCCATTGGTGCCTGCTTTGTCCGTATCGGCAACTTTTTCAATTCCGAGATCAATGGAAAGATTGTGGACAAGTCCTTTTTTCTGGCCACTCGATTTATCCGGGATTCCGATGACATGCCCTTACACAAGGCCATCGCCTTGACCCAAGAAAAAACGGAACAGGCCGCATACAATGCCATTGAAAACAACCCTGAATTCATCGATGTTTTGCAATCTATACCCTACAGGCATCCCGCACAGTTGTATGAAGGCATTTGCTACCTATTTGTATTCGTTATCCTGTATCTGCTCTATTGGAAAACGAACAAAGGAAATAAAAGAGGGTTCCTTTTTGGATTGTTCTTGGCACTTTTGTTCTCGGTTCGTTTTGCGGTGGAATTTTTCAAGAAAAGTCAAGGAGGGTTTGAGGAAAACCTAGGACTTTTTTCCACTGGGCAATGGTTAAGCATCCCCTTGATCGTTCTTGGGATTCTTTTCATGTACAAGCCGATACCCTCAACAAGATATCACTGATTATGCGTTACCTGCCCATTGTCTTTTTTTTCCTCATCGTAGTTTCGTGCAAAACGGAGAACAAGAAAGAAATAAAGACTGCTACGATTGAATTCAAAAAAGAGGGAGAACTTTCCATTCTGCAACGTGAAACGGATTCCCTCTTGGTCCATTTTGACATTGAAATTGCCGATACCGACTACGAGACCCAAACCGGCCTCATGTACCGGGAATCCATGGAACAAAATCAAGGAATGCTCTTTATCTTCCCCGATGTGGCCATGCATTATTTTTACATGAAGAACACCGAGATTCCCTTGGACATCATCTATATTGATGATGCTCTAAAAATTGCCAGCTTTCAGAAAAATGCACGACCCAATGATGAAACTAGTCTTTCCTCAGAGGTCCCTATCAAATACGTCTTGGAAGTTAATGCCGGGCTTTCGGACAAGCTGGGACTGCAAGTGGGCGACAGTATTTCCTTTACCAAAAAATAATGTCGAAATATCTCCTGGAAGGTCAAACTACGGAGCGATTGCTCTTTCGCAGTATCCAACCATCGGATTTTGATGATTGGCTGCCGTTTTACCATGAGCCCAAATCGATCCAGTATTGGGACGGTCTTCCCTCAGACCCCGTTGAAGCATGCCAGTTACAATTTGATCGTATTTTTGAACGCTATGAAAATGATTTGGGCGGCATGAACGCCTTGGTCCTTCAAGAAACCGGGCAATTGGTGGGCATCTGCGGCCTACTTGTCCAAACAGTCGACCAGATGGAGGAACTGGAAATAGGCTATTCCGTATTGCCCCAGTTTTGGCAACAGGGTTTTGCCATTGAAGCGGCCCAAAAATGTAAGGAATTTGCTTTTGAACATCATTTTGCCGATTCCTTGATTTCCATCATCCATGTAGACAATGTTCCTTCACAAAAAGTGGCCTTAAAAAATGGCATGCATTTACAAAAGACCACTTCCTACAAAAACAATCCAGTACATATTTTTAGGGTAGATCGGGCATAATCTCTAATTTCATGCCTTGAATATAGATTTTCCTCCAAAGCATGCAAAGCACCAGAAATTTTGCCGTTTTAATCAATAATGCCTCCAACACATCCAGCTTGATCCACAATCTATTGCATCAAGTTTTTGTGGAAGGTTTTGAAGAGTTGACCCAAAAAAAAGGAGCATTGTTTTCACGAAAGGAGATAGAACGGTTCATGGACGAAGAAGAACGGCACGATCTCAAAATCTTGACCCATTCCACTCATCAGTCTTTAAAATCCATGAGCAGTGGGGAGCAAAAAAAGGCACTGCTTAACCACTTAATGGATCAAAACACTGATTTTCTCGTTTTGGTGAATCCATTTGATAATTTGGACTCGGCTACGCAAACCTATTTAAAGGAAGAATTTTGCACTATTGGGACAACTAAAATATTGGTTCAACTGGTAAGCCGGTCGGAGGACATCCTACCTATTACCACGGACTTTTTTAAGCTTGTAGGAAATACCTTAGTTCAGTACACCTCCAAAGAATCCTTTTGGGAAGCCAATCAACAGAATACCACATCATTTTCCGGGTCAATCCCCCCTCCTTTGGACCCCATCCCCCTTGACGATTTGGACCTGGTTCATTTTGATGGCGTATCGGTCAGTTTTGACGGCCGAAAAGTCCTGGATACCATCCAATGGAAAGTAAAACAGGGAGAGTTTTGGCAACTGATAGGCCCCAACGGCAGTGGAAAAACCACACTTTTATCCATGATTACCGGAGACAGCCACAAAGGGTACGGGGAAAAACTTTCGCTTTTTGGCAAGAGAAAAGGCAGTGGGGAGAGTGTCTGGGACCTCAAAAAAAAGATTGGTTATTACACTCCGGCCATGACCGACAAATTTGGAGGGTACCACACCCTGGAACATATGGTCATCTCAGGACTTCACGATTCCATTGGACTATATGTGCTGCCCACACAGACCGAAAAACTATTGGCCCGCGAATGGCTTAAGGTTTTGAATCTGTACGACAAAAGAGACCAACTATTTCGAGAGCTTTCTGCAGGGAACAAACGGTTGGTCATGACTGCCCGCGCCATGATCAAACACCCTCCACTTCTTATTTTGGATGAACCCACTGCCGGACTGGACGATGCCGGTGCGGCCCTTTTCGTGGCATTGGTCAATAAAATTGCCCAAGAAAGCCATACCACTATTATTTTTGTTTCACATAGAACCGAAGCCGGGTTGAATCCCCAATTCAACTATGTACTGAATATGAAACCCACAGGTTCGGTTGGAAAGGTAATCCATTATGAAAATCCGTAGAGCTACCGAGGCAGACGCCACCAGTATTGCCCTTTTGGGCAGATTTACCTTTACCGAGACCTTTGGTCATCTCTTTAAGGACAAGACCGATTTGTTGGACTATTACAATCGAACCTTTGCCGTGGAAAAGCTGGCCAAGAGTTTGCAAAAAAATAGCAATACTTATTGGCTGGCCCATATTAATGGACTTCCAGTGGGATATGCAAAACTCAAACTGCATTCCCCTTCCCCTTTTATTGATTCCAAAAATGTGTGCCAACTCCAAAAGATATATGTCCTCAAGGATTTTCTATCCCAAAAAGTAGGTTTGGCCCTCCAGACCGAACTCCTACAAAAAGCCCAATCGGATGGTTTTGAACACATCTGGCTTTCTGTGCTCAAGGAAAATAAAAGAGCCATTGCATTTTATGAAAAGAATGGTTTTTCATTCCTTGGAAGCCACTCTTTTCAAATTGGGGCCGAGCATTTTGAGTTTCATGCCATGGGTAAAAAACTCCTCTAAGCAAAGTATAACCCATACAAAAAATAAAAGCCGCTCAATGAGCGGCTTTTATTCATATAATCTAAAACTTAATCTATGCTGTCACTCCAGCAATTTTCTTCTTCAAAGAATCGAACATCACAGGTGTTGCGATGAACACGGATGAGTAGGTACCTACAATCACACCAATGATCATGGCGAACATGAATCCTCTTAAACTCTCCCCTCCAAATATGAAGATGGCCAATAATACAATCAGCGTGGTCAAGGATGTATTCAATGTACGGCTCAAAGTACTGTTCAAAGCCTCGTTGATATTCTCACCAGCTTTCCAACCTTTAAGGCCCACTATTTCCCGGATTCGGTCAAATACCACCACGGTATCGTTCAACGAGTAACCGATTACCGTAAGAATGGCCGCAATAAACGCTTGGTCGATTTCCATGTTAAAAGGCATCACGCTACCGGTTAGTGAGAAGATTCCCAATACGATCACCACATCGTGGAACACCGCTACAACGGCACCCAATGAGAACTGCCATTTTCTAAATCGCAATAGGATATAAAGGAATACTACCGCCAATGATCCCAGAATGGCCAAGAAGGCGTTTTTCTTGATATCATCCGCTATGGTAGGTCCTACTTTTACCGACTGCAAGATTCCTATGGATTTTTCAGATGCCCCTACGGTAAAGTCTTCAAAGGAAGTACCATCGGGCAAGTATTTTTGAAGTGTGGTGTAAAGCATGTCCTGAATCTCGCTATCAACTTCCACACCTTCCTCATCCACTTTATATGGAGTGGTCACCTTAATCTGGTTGGCATCCCCAAAAGTTTTCACATTGGTTCCGCTACCAAATACCTCATTCAATTCTGAAGCAATTTCTGAAGGGTTCACCGCTTTCTCAAAACGAATCTGATAGGAGCGTCCCCCGATGAAATCAACCCCTTGCTGAAGTCCATTGGTGAATAGGGAAAATGTACTTACCACCAACAAAATTCCAGAAATAATGTAGGCTATCTTTCTTTTGGACAAGAAATCAATATGCAGATTGCTGAACAAGTTCTTGGTAATCGCTGTGGAGAAATCCAAACGTCTACCTTTTTTGGCCGTATAGGCCTCAATCATCAATCGAGTTACAAAAATGGCCGTGAACAAAGATGTTACGATACCTATCAATAAGGTAGTGGCAAATCCTTTAATGGGTCCTGAACCAAAAACGAAAAGAATGATCGCGGTCAACCCAGTGGTAATGTTCGCATCCAAAATAGAGGACAATGCATTTCCAAAACCATCAGCAATGGCTTGGGCCTTTCCTTTCCCTCGGACCAACTCTTCTTTTATCCTTTCAAAAATAAGCACGTTGGCATCCACTGACATACCAATGGTCAACACGATACCTGCTATACCGGGAAGGGTCAATACCGCTCCCAAACTTGTCAATACCCCAAAAATCAACAGAATGTTGAATATTAGGGCTATGTCTGCAAAGACACCTGCTCTTCCGTAGTAGAAAATCATCCATACCAACACGAAGGCCATGGCTATCATAAACGACATAAAACCACTGTCAATGGCCTCTTGCCCCAATGATGGTCCAACCACCTCGGATTGGATAATCTCGGCAGATGCAGGAAGTTTACCCGCACGCAATACATTGGCAATATCCTTGGTCTCGTTTACGGTAAAGGTTCCCGTGATCTCAGAACGTCCACCTGAAATGGGTCCTGTGGAAACTCCGGGAGCTGTATATACTTTATTGTCCAAAACAATGGCGATACCGGTTTGGTTACCATAGGCATCCCCAGTAAGTTTCTCCCATTCCTTGGCACCGCGAGTGTTCATGGTCATGTTCACCGCAGGCTTGTTATATTGGTCAAAAGTGTCCTGAGCGTCAGAAACTACATCACCACTGATTCTTGGAACCCCGTCCCTATTGGATTTAAGGGCATATAATTCCACTACTTCAGCATCTTGGGCCGGTCTCTCCCAAAGAAACTTGACAAACTGAATGTCGTTAGGCACCAATCTTTTGATCTGGGGCATTCTTAAATACCCACCGATTTCCGCCGTATCCGATACCAAAGCCCTTGCTATGGCATGGCTTCCTGGGTTGGCAGGAATCAATTTGCCCAACAATGGATTCGTCTGCGGAGTCATATCCAAAGAATCTTGGGCCACATCGGACAATAAGGAATCTATTTCGGATTCTGGCTTGGCAATGACTTCCTCAACCACTTCTGGCTCCAAAATCTCTTTCAATCTTTCATTGGCACTTACCAAGAAGGCCCCCAAACTTTGGTTTCCTTGCTCGTAGGTTTCCCAAAATTCCAACTGGGCGGTACTGGACAGCAATTCCTGTGCACGGGCAATATCCCTTGCGCCTGGAAGTTCGACCAAAATACGGCCAGAGTTTCCTTCACGCTGAATGTTTGGTTGAGTTACCCCAAAACCATCGATACGCTCACGGAGTACCTCAAATGCAGAAACAATGGACTCATCAATCTTTCTTCTGATGATAGGTTTTACCTCATCATCGGTCATTTGAAAATTGATATCATCACTAAGGCCCTTATTGGCAAAAATATCCGGAGAGGCCAGTTTGGTATCTCCCTTGATATTGTCAAAAGCTTCAAAAAACAGCTCCAAATAGGTAGCATCGCTATTTTTGGAGGCATTATCGGCATCTGCCAATGCTTTGTTGAAAACCGGGTTTTTGGTATTGTTGGCCAAACCTTTCAAGATGTCCTTTACGGAAATCTGCAGGGTAACGTTGATCCCTCCTTTAAGGTCCAACCCCTTGTTCAGCTCCTTTTTCTTGGCATCATCATAGCTGGTAAAGCCCAAAACAGTGTTGTCACTGATGGAATCCAAATACGATGCCTCTAAAGCTTCACGCTTGGCGACATAATCTTCCTCAGCTTCCGAAATTTGGCTAACAGCGTAAGTCTCAGCATCCTTTTCCAACTTACTTGTAATAAAAGTAAAGGATAACTGATAGATACTCACCAAGCCAAAAAGGATCGCGAAAAGCCTTATAAGTCCTTTATTCTGCATGGATTATTAAATTTTTAGAAGTTTTCTTAAACAGCGTGCAAATATATCATTTCCGATAAGATTTGCCAATAGAAATTGATGTAATTGCAATTCTACTTTACGGTTACGCCATAAAAACAAAAAATGTCATTTTGAACCAGAGGCGAAATCCTAGAATCATTTCCGGGAAATCCACCGCTTTTTTGGCTCAAAATGACACTTTATATGGTATCCTGACCTAAATTACAGTTGAAGCAGTCCGTTGGTTTTTTTAACCCCGGCAGCACTTTCCTGCATCTTGGCCTTTTCGGCATCGCTAAGCTCTATCTCAACGATTTTCTCAATCCCGTTTTTACCCAACAACACGGGAACTCCTATACAGATATCGTCCAATCCGTACTCTCCTTCCAAAAATGTGGAACATGGGTACATTTTCTTTTGGTCGCAAGCAATGGCCTGTACCAGTCCGGAAACTGCAGCTCCGGGGGCATACCAAGCACTGGTTCCCAATAGCTTGGTCAACGTGGCGCCACCAACTTTGGTCTCTTCCACGACCCACTGCATTTTATCTTCGGAAAGGAATTCCGAAACTTTTACACTATTACGTGTGGCATGTTCAATTAGGGGCACCATACCCACGTCACTGTGGCCACCGATTACCATTCCATCCACATCAGAGATGGGTGCTTCAAGCGCTTCTGCCAATCTGTACTTGAAACGGGCACTGTCCAAAGCACCACCCATACCAATGATCCTGTTCTTGGGAAGACCTGTAGCCTTGTGCACCAAATAGGTCATGGTATCCATAGGGTTACTCACCACAATGATGATGGTATTTGGGGAATGCTCCAAAAGGTTGGTAGCCACAGTCTTTACAATTCCTGCATTGATTCCTATAAGTTCTTCCCGTGTCATTCCCGGTTTACGTGGAATTCCAGAGGTGATTACCGCAATATCGCTACCCGCTGTCTTGGAATAATCATTGGTGGTCCCGGTAATCTTGGTATCGAAACCATTCAAGGACGCTGTTTGCATCAAATCCATGGCCTTTCCTTCGGCATATCCTTCCTTGATGTCCAACAAAACAACTTCTGATGCAAAATTTTTCATTGCAATATACTCCGCACAGCTTGCTCCAACTGCGCCTGCTCCAACTACGGTAACTTTCATGTTTATAGGTTTAAATTTTAATCGCTCAAAAATAAGGCATTTAGCCCAGAAAAAAACTGACTTTCACCAGTTTTAGTGCTTCAAATCTTGACACATAACACAAATGGACAAAATCCATTGAATTGTTAACAAAATATGCAGTTCATCGAAGATATGGTCCAAATTGGATGTAAGCCCCATCCCTCACGCAATACTTTCCTACAAATTAACGTTCTCATAGTCCCAAAATCTGTTTTAACCTACTTGACCTATGAAGAAGCTCTTCTCATTGCTGTCCATAATAGGCCTTGTTGCCATAAGCAACTGTAGCCGAATCCCAGAGAACAATGACCCTATTTTGGGCATCTGGGCCAAAACACAAACCTCATCCATTGAGGGAAAAAGTTCCAACACCACCCGCGAAGAATGGATTTTCAATGATGTTTACCTAGGAAGATACCAAAGCTATTCCAATTCCAAACTGGTTTTTTATACCGATTTTAAGTGGTCCGAAGAAAACGGCACCTACACCATAATTTACGGTGACCCACAGGTTACCGATATCACGGTCAATTTAGAACATGCAAGCGACCCTGAGATTTTAACCCTGGAAAATGGTTCGGTCTTTGCCACCAGGGATTAACTGGCAAGACTACCTATATGAGAATAAAAGGCCCCAACTTTGTTGGGGCCTTTTTAATGGTCGGTTATATTTTCTGTCTTACCTAAATCCAAAGTTTACACCAAAGGTAAAGGTGTTGAATTCCCCTATGTTGTAATCAGCATTGAGTCGAAAAAACCCCAGCTTCAGTTTGGTGCCGACATTGGCCACTACTCCGCTAACTTTATTACTGATTTTGAACGGGTCTTCGTAAGTGGTCTGAAAAGGTCCAGACTGCACCTGATAAGTTCCCAGAACGTCGGTATCGGATTTTCCGGTGATGTATCCCAATCCGCCATAGAAATTGATCACTGGCAAACGTGTGGACGCCACAGCACTGAAATTCCATGAGCTGAACTTGGCATCGATACGTTGGTTTTCCCCATCAATGACATCGGTATCGGTAAAATCGTATTCCCCGCTCAGATTGGTATACCCGATTACCGCGGAAATGGCAACGGGAAGTATCTTATCGGCTGGAAGGTGCTTGGTAAAATCGTGCTGTATCCCGAATCCGAAGAGACCGATCTTCACATCATCCGTATTGATTTTAGGCAAAAACCGCGCTTTCACTTCGGTTCCCTTAATGAGCCCCACACTGGCCTGAATATACCCTGAAGGCACAAAATTAAGATTTTCAGAAGCCAAACCGGACGGCAATTCAAAGTCCACACGCTCGGTAACACCCGGGGCTATCTCTGCTTCCACATAGACTCCTACACCTTCAATGTCCCCTAAAGCAGTGGACACCAATTTGGAGGTACTGCCATCTTCAAACTGGAGATTTTCATAATCGTTCGTATCCAGGGTGAACGCTTTTTTATTGTCTTTGTTCTTGAATCCCGTAAGGTTTCCTACAATGGAAATCTCAAAACCGCCCAAGGGCTTCGCATCGGCGGTATTGTACCATCCATTGGAAATGCTGTAAACCCCGGCTTCGGTAACCGGATTCAACCATGCCGTGGTAAACCGTTCAGCATCATCAAGACCTGCGGCCAGAATGTCGTTAAGATTGGATTGGGCCATTGCCAAGGAAAAATTGCACAATGTCACCAAAAGAATTATTTTTTTCATTTTGTAAAATTTTTACCTAAAACTAAAAAACTCGCCTTTGAGGGGCGAGTTTTTGTTGTGAAACAGCTGATATCTATGCGTCTATGTTGGCATAAACAGCATTTTTCTCTATAAATTCCCTCCTCGGAGGCACCTCATCACCCATCAGCATGGAGAAAATTCGGTCAGATTCCGTGGCGTTGTCTATAGTTACTTGGCGCAAGGTCCTAAATTCAGGATTCATGGTGGTATCCCATAATTGTTCGGCATTCATCTCACCAAGACCCTTGTAACGTTGGATGCTGGCCCCACCGTTCATGGACTCAATGATTTCATCCCTTTCCCTGTCATTCCAAGCATAGCGTCTTTTGGCTCCTTTTTTCACCAAATACAATGGCGGAGTGGCAATATAAACGTGTCCGTTCTCGATCAACTCACGCATGTATCGGAAGAAAAACGTAAGAATCAAGGTTTCAATGTGGCTACCATCCACATCCGCATCACACATGATCACAACTTTATGGTAGCGCAATTTGTCCAAGTTCAACGCCTTGCTATCTTCTTCGGTACCGATGGTTACCCCAAGGGCGGTATAAATATTCTTGATTTCCTCATTTTCGAAGACCTTGTGTTGCATGGCTTTTTCAACATTCAGGATTTTACCCCGAAGCGGCAGGATGGCCTGAAAGTTCCTATCCCTACCTTGTTTGGCCGTACCTCCCGCGGAATCTCCCTCCACCAAGAACACTTCGCACTTGGTAGGATCCTGTTCCGAGCAATCTGAAAGTTTTCCAGGCAACCCCCCCACACTCATGGGGTTTTTGCGCTGTACCAACTCACGGGCCTTGGCAGCCGCATGCCTTGCCTGCGCGGCCAGCTTTACTTTCTCTACAATCTGTTTGGCATCTTCAGGATGCTCTTCCAGATAATCGGTCAACATTTCAGAAACGGCCTGACTAACGGCACTGGTTACCTCACGGTTACCCAGTTTGGTCTTGGTCTGACCTTCAAATTGGGGTTCTGCTACCTTTACGGACACAATGGCCGTAAGTCCTTCCCTAAAATCGTCCCCGGATATTTCAAACTTCAATTTGTCCAACATACCGGAATTATCGGCATATTTCTTTAGTGTGGTGGTAAGACCCCTTCTAAAACCGGACAAGTGCGTACCTCCTTCGTGGGTATTGATGTTGTTCACATAGGAATGCAGGTTCTCGGTATATCCTGTATTGTAGACCATGGCCACTTCAACAGGAATGCCATTTTTCTCTCCTTCCATGGAGATGACACTTTGAATCAATGGTTCACGGTTGCCATCCAAGAATTTGATGAATTCCTTCAATCCTTCTTCGGAATGGAAGGTTTCGGAAATAAACTCTCCTTTATCGTCCTTATTCCGTTTATCCGTCAATGTAATGGTGATGCCCTTGTTCAGATAGGCCAGTTCACGCATTCTATTGGATAGGGTCTCGTAGCTATACTCCGTGGTTTGGGAGAAAATGGTATCATCTGGCACAAAAGTGACGATGGTACCGGTTTCATTGCTATCCCCAACACTTTTGACCGGGTACAGTGTTTTTCCCCTTTCATATTCCTGTTCCCAAATCTTACCTTCACGGTAGACGGTTGCCTTTAAATGTTTTGAAAGTGCGTTCACACAGGATACCCCGACCCCGTGAAGACCCCCGGATACCTTGTACGAGTCCTTGTCGAACTTACCCCCGGCACCGATCTTGGTCATAACCACTTCCAAGGCAGAAACACCTTCTTTTTTATGCAAGCCCACAGGGATACCCCTACCGTTGTCCTTGGTAGTGATGGAATTGTCCTCGTTGATGATCACATCAATGGTATCACAATATCCAGCCATGGCCTCATCGATGGAGTTGTCCACTACTTCATATACCAAATGGTGCAACCCTCTGACCCCTACATCGCCAATATACATGGAAGGTCTCATACGTACGTGCTCCATGCCCTCAAGAGCCTGGATACTATCCGCCGAGTACTGTTTTTTATTTGCTTCTTCGCTCATATATTCTTGTGTTTGCCTTCAAATTTTCAAATCCTACAAATATAAGTAATACCCCCATGAAATAGGCCCTAGAAGCCCCCTGAACCCCCTAAGTTATCAACAAAAAAATGTGGAAAACCAACAACTTCCCGCTCTGGGCATCCAAAGCGTAACAAAAACAAAAAGCCCCTTCTCCAAGGGGCTTTTCCGACTAATTGAAAATGAAACAAAACAACATCTTCCTTCTACATAATCTTAAAATTCTTATTTAATATAGGCATCCGTGTGTACATTGGCCACAGCTCTACCTGATGGATCGTTCATGTTCTTGAAGGCTTCGTCCCACTCCAGTGCAATCTTGGTGCTACAGGCCACTGATGGTTCTTGTGGCACACTCAACGCTGCCGCATCGGAAGGGAAGTGACTTTCAAAAATGGAACGGTAATAGTATTCTTCCTTGGACGTTGGGGTCTGGATAGGGAACTTAAAGTGGGCGTTGGCCAATTGCTCATCGCTCACCTCTTCCTGCACCAAACTCTTCAACGTATCTATCCAGCTATATCCCACACCATCTGAAAACTGCTCTTTTTGTCTCCAAGCCACACTTTCGGGCAAGTAGGATTCAAATGCTTTACGCACTACCCACTTCTCCATACGCTCTCCATTGATCATCTTATCCTTTGGGTTGATTCGCATGGCCACATCCATGAACTCCTTGTCCAAAAACGGAACCCTGCCCTCTATACCCCATGCCGCCAAGGATTTGTTGGCACGAAGACAATCGTACATGTGGAGCTTATCCAATTTTCGTACGGTCTCTTCATGGAAATCCTTTGGACTTGGCGCCTTGTGGAAATATAGGTATCCTCCAAAAAGCTCATCGGCACCTTCTCCCGAAAGGACCATTTTTATCCCCATGGACTTAATGACCCTGGCCATAAGGTACATGGGCGTGGAAGCCCTGATCGTGGTAATGTCGTAGGTTTCCAGGTTATAGATCACATCCTTGATGGCATCCAAGCCTTCTTGAATGGTGAATTTTATCTCGTGATGTACGGTCCCAATATGATCGGCCACTTTTTGTGCGGCGGCTAAATCCGGCGAACCTTCCAAGCCTACCGAAAAGGAGTGCAACTGGGGCCACCATGCATCGGCAGTATCCCCGGACTCAATACGTTTTTGGGAATATCTTTTGGCAATGGCCGAGGTAACCGAGGAATCCAATCCCCCGGACAACAGAACCCCGTAGGGCACATCGGACATCAACTGACGATGCACGGCGTCTTCCAAAGCTTTTTTCACTTCTTCAATACTGGTCTCGTTTTCCTTGACGGCCTCGTACTCCATCCAATCCCTCTTGTACCATCTTTTAAACTCCCCATCCGAACTGTGCATATAATGTCCGGGAGGAAAAAGTTCTATTTTGGAACAGGTTCCCTCCAAGGCTTTCAATTCCGAAGCCACATAAAAGGTCCCGTTCTTGTCCCATCCAATATATAGGGGAATGATTCCCATGTGATCTCTGGCGATGAAATATTCATCTTTCTCACTATCATAGATGGCAAAGCCAAAAATGCCGTTCATTTCATCAATGAAGTCCATTCCTTTTTTCTGATAGAGTGCCAAAATCACCTCACAGTCGGACTGCGTCTTGAACTCGTACTCCCCTTCAAACTGCTTTCTGAGTTCCCTGTGATTATATATTTCACCATTGGCAGCCAAAACCAGCTTGCCATCGGCACTGAATAAAGGCTGTTTTCCTGAAGCCGGATCTACAATGGCCAATCGCTCATGGGCCAAAATAGCTTTGTCATCTGCATAAATTCCACTCCAATCCGGACCTCTGTGCCTTATCTTTTTTGACATCTCCAGTAATTGTGGTCTAAGTACCTCTGTACTTTCCTTCACATCAAATGCGCATACAATTCCACACATAAATCGAGTATTAGTAACAATTTCTATGCAAATATGACCCTATATGTTTTTAAATAAAACAAATAATACATTTTTAATTTCATTATAACATATTTATATGGATTTATAAAACGTATTGAAAGTATAAAATGTGTTTTCATTAAAATATTGAACACTTTGTAAGGTTCATAAATTTTAACGTCTCTTTATTAAAACAGCATCTTTTTACATCCTAGTTTTGAAAACAACTAAAATCGCAATCATGAAAAATGTATTCTTATTTACTTTTTTAACCTTGGCGTTGGTCTTTACTTCTGAGCTAACGGCACAGAACTTCAGCGGATTGGACAAAAGTCCGGCCGATATTGCCACCTACCCTACCAGCTATAGGGAATCCGACAAAGCCATAAAAGTTATTTACAGCCGTCCACAATTGAAAGGACGTAGCATTTCAGAGCTTGCCCCGGCCGGAAAGGTATGGCGGACCGGAGCCAATGAATGCACGGAAATCATTCTGTATAAGGACGCCAACATTGGTGGAAAAGCCGTTAAAGCGGGCACTTATTCACTTTTCACTATTCCCGGTGACAACGAATGGACAGTTATCCTAAACAGTAATTTGAACCAATGGGGCGCTTACTCGTATGATAGTGCCGCCGATGTTGCAAGGGTTACGGCAAAGGCCGGTACCGATGATGAGGAGTTGGAGGCATTTTCCATCACCTTTGAAGATGAAGGTGATATGGTCTTAGGATGGGGAACCACCCGTGTTTTCCTACCCATCAGTTTCTAAAATTTATTGCTATGAAAAAGGAAAGGGAGGCATAAGCCTCCTTTTTTTATTCTATCTGAACTCCATAATATTTAACACCGTGTTCTTTTGATTTTTCCAGATAATTCTCAATAATGTGCTCTTGACTTGGTAAGATTCTCCCCCCGGCAAGAAAACTTACATTTTCATCTTCCTTGTGCACCAAAACATAGATTCCATCCCCTTCACTCACTGCCAGTTCCACATCCATTTCCTTGCCAACCAACACCGTGTCTGAATCAAGGTTATAGGCATAATGAATATTATATTCATACCACCCACGACCTCCAACGATTGGAGTTCTTGTCTTTTTGATAACAATTCCTGGTACCATTAGAAAATCTTCCTCATCAAAATCCTCATATCTTGGTGACGGGTCACTTTTACAATTGGAAGCGGCAAGCAACAAAAAACTCCCAAATAAAGTTTTGATGAACCAGGATTTAAATGGATTCTTCACTTTGTTCAGAATGACAAGAAGTCGTTATTTTACCTGCTTCCCCGCAACATATACCTGATCTGCCGTCAGTTGGGGAACCTGCTCTATGGGAACGTTCATAATATCCTCGCTCAGAATCACAAAATCGGCAAGTTTACCAGGTTCTATGCTTCCTTTCTCTTGCTCCTCAAAATTGGAATGGGCCGCCCAAATGGTCATTCCTTTCAGGGTTTCTTCGCGGGACAGGGCGTTTTCCATTTGAAATCCTCCCTCAGGGTAGTTATTGACATCCTTGCGGGCCACCGCAGCATAAAAGGTTAAGAACGGACTCACTTGCTCCACGGGAAAATCGGTTCCCAAAGCTACAGTTCCCGCTTTGTCCAATAGTTCTTTGAAGGCATAGGCCCCTTTTACGCGATCTGGTCCCAAACGGTCTTCGGCCCAATACATATCACTGGTGGCATGCGTGGGTTGTACGGATGGAATGATTCCTTTTTCAAAATAATCGAAATCCGCGGGAGAGATTACCTGTGCGTGTTCCACCTTCCAACGACGGCCTTGTTTTCCTTCCAAAGCTTTTTCGTAGGCTCGCAATACCACTACATTGGCAGAATCCCCAATGGCATGGGTATTCATTTGATAGTCCGATGCGGCAATACGCTCCGCCAACGCCCCAATTTGATCCACCGGAGTGACCATGGCCCCAAAATGACCGGGCTGATCGGAATAAGGCGCTCTTAACGCCGCCCCTCTAGATCCCAATGCGCCATCTCCATATACTTTTACGGAGCGCACATTCAACTTCTCGGTTTTTAAGATTCCCTTGTTCAGGAAATAATCCAGGTTCGAAGGAGAACTGCTTACCATGGCGTATATCCGAATGGACAAATCCCCAGCTTGCTGCAAACTGTCTATAAGCTCAATGGTTTCCCGATCCAAACCGGCGTCATCCACTGTGGTCAATCCATAATCGAAACATAGTTTTTCGGCATCTTTTAGTGCCTGTACCTGTGCTTGTTTATCGGGTTGGGGCATAATGGCGTAGACCATTCCCATGGGGCCATCCACCAAAACTCCTGTCAATTTTCCATCCTTTTTGATGATATCACCCCCTACAGCTTTGGTATCCACAGTGATTCCGGCCAAATCCAAAGCCTTTTGGTTGACCAAAATTGCATGTCCATCGATTCTACTCAGTACAACAGGGGTATCCGGAAATATTTCGTCCAATTTGTCCTTGGTGGGAAACTCCTTCACTTCCCAATCGTTCTGGTCCCATCCCCTGCCAAAAACAAAATCGGACGGGCGTTCTTCCTGAAAGGCCACAACCTTATCCAAGATTTCTTCAAAACTGGTGGTCCCCACCAAATCCACTACCTGTTGGTTCAGTCCCAGTGCATAAAAATGACAATGGGCGTCAATGAAACCGGGAACTATGGTCTTCCCTTTGGCATCCAGTTCTTCCTTTGCGGTATATTTTTGATAGATATCAGCCGTTTCGGTCACGGCCACAAATTTTCCATCTTTGATGGCCATGCAACAGGCCTTGGAAAAATCGCCATCAACCGTATAAATATTGGCATTGTAAACGATTAAATCTACTTCTTCTTTTGGATTGCAGGCAAAGAATAAACCTATGGAGAACAGGAGGATATACTTTTTCATGGAACGGATGGTTTCCTCCAAAAATAGAAAATGTAGGGAATATTCAGGGGTTACTCATCCACAAACTCGGTCATCACGAATTCCACCCTGCGGTTTTTTCTTCGGGCTTTATCCGTAAGGGTGGTATCCAAGGGAACTTTGTCCCCATATCCTTTGTAGGTAATCCTGTTCTTTTCGAGGCCGAGACCCATAAGATATTTGGCAACGCTACTGGCCCGTTCCTTGGATAGGACATCGTTATAGGAATCGGAACCCAAATCGTCCGTATGCCCACTGATGGACACTTTGAGGTTGGGATGTTTTTCCAGGTATTCAAACACATCCTGAAGGCTTTGCTTGGCCTTGGGCTGTAAATCAAATCGGTCAAATTTAAAATTGACATGATCCAATACATAAACTTCATTGGGCTGGTATTCGGGACCCAGATAGGTTAACGAAATATCATCCAAATAGTAATAGGCATAGCCTTCCGCATTGGGATTGTTGTTTTTAAAATCGAGATAACGCGTAGCGGCATTGCTCATGAAATTCCCCAGAATGAGGTGTGTTTCAAATCCTTTAGCCACAATATCCATGGTAAGTTCCGTCCAATTTTGCTTGTCATCATAAAAATGGGGTGCAGAGAACTGTTTAATATGGGTGGTCTGTACAATCTGAGACGTCAAAGCCCTGTGGGAAAGTTGTCTTTTCGTGTGAATGGACAAAGGTTTTTCCGCAAATACGGCCCCCATATCCATTACGGCCCCATCAGATTTTTCGGAAAGGCTCATAACCAGTCGCAAGCGATATCGATGTCCTCTTTGCAAGGTTTCGGTCAAGTGTATCTGAATATATTCCCTGTAATCCTTTGGGGCATACAGATACATTCCTGCATAAGCAGTACCCTCAAAGGCCTCCTGTTTCCCTTTAAAGTTCATGGGAATACCCAATTTGGTCCTGCTACATTCGTTGAAATAGTCCGTGGTTCCCAAGGTAGGTGCACTCCAATGTTCCGCATCCTTGTTCAGGTTGCTCATTTTAACGGGGCAGGTCTTGTAATCCTCAAAACCCCCATTACGAACTAAGTTCTGGGCCTTTGTTGAAGAAAACATTAGCACAAAGCCAATGGAAAGCACTATGTGAAAGCGTCGTAGCTGCATGGTTTCCAATTGAATTGGAGCAACCAATCATGGTACACATTTGGGACTGGCGCAAGGTTTAAAACGCCATTTTTAACAAATTATTGCGTATTTACCTACAAATCAGAAGTCAAACTTGTAAGACACCCCTGCCAAGGCCTGAAAGCCCTGTACCCTAAAATTGGCCCATCGCTGGTAATCGCTGTTGGCGATATTGGATGCCTTTATGAAAATCGAAAGCTGCTCATTGATGTGATACCCGGCATGGGCATTGGCATCAAAAAAGCTGTCCAAAGTAACTATGGCCGAAGGAAACTCGAACGGTTCCGCTCCCACAGTTGCCTGCGATACCAAATCATCGCGTTCCCCTACATAGAAGAGATTGGCCCCAAAATACCATTGATCATTGATTTGGTAATCCATGAACAAAGACCCTTTGATGGTGGGCAGGTTCCAAGCAGGGTTATCCGTTTCGGTATCATAATCATAAAATTCCGCATTGACGCCCAAGCTAAAGTTACGATTCACATCCACGTTCAACTCCCCAAAAATGCCCAAGGTTTTTACATCATCATAAAAAACCTGAAAGGAGTTGCCATAATAGTAGCTTTTTTCATCATCCCGAAGCAGGTTCTGTGGATTCAAAAAGAAAAGTGGTTTCCCGTTCTCTGCCGTGTACGACCCCTTGATGTTATAGCCGATATTGGAAGTCAACTGTCCTTTGAGTCCCACATAGCCCTCATACTGTTGGTCGGTGGGCATTATATTCAATGTGGGTGACACATAGGGGTTATCCATTACAAAATCGTGATAGGAATTCTGTTTCAGTTCGCCCTCGATTCCTCCGTAGGCGATCACGTTTTCGTCCAATACCCTATAAGAAGCAGTAACCGCAGGGTAGATATAGAAATTACTGTCGCTGTTCTCTGTATCCAATCCATACACAAAACTGGCCCCAAGGTTTACGGTAAGGTCATCCCGCAAGATCAAAAGGCTGGGTGTGACCCCTGCTTGCAATTGACTGTAGTTGATTTCGCCGTCATTGGCCGTATTGTTCAGGGAGGCATTCTTAAAATTCCCGTTCACAAAGTCCACCTTGGCCCCAATCGTCACCAATTCTTCGGTAATGGGCAATTCCAAAGTAGGATTGATGACCACCCGATTCTCAGCGGACTCTGTGGCATCCCAAAACCGGCGCAACAAGATGTTTCCGGTCTTGAAGAATGAATCCTCCATGTTGAGATGTGCCTTGGCCTCGGCATTGAAATAGTTTTGCTGTTCGTCCATGGCAGCCACGGTAGTTTCATCGAACGCATCATTCTCAATACCGTACCAATTGTACAATTGATGTTGCAATCCGATGCTGGCACCCCAATCCATGTACCGATCCTTTTTGGCGTAGGAGGCGTTCAATTTGGTGTTGTAGAAATCGGTTTCCAAGGGGGTCGAATCCAAATCTCCACGGGAAGATTGGTGGGTCAATCCAAAATCCAACAAATCCTCCCCCCGATTAAATTCCCGACTGGTGTATACATCCACAAGGGCATTATTGTAATTGCCCAATCCTACCGAAGCATAGGAATTGTACAAGGTGGGGGGCGGCGTCCGCTCCACTCCAGAGGCTTTTCCTTTGGCCGGGGTAAAGGTTGAGGCCACAGGGACCGAAAAAATACTGTAATCGATTTTCTTCTTTTGCAGTACTATGGAATCATTGAGGTTGGGTGCCGACTTTATTTTGAAGGCATCCGAAACGGTGGGGGAATACGGTTTTACCACCGTTACCGTTTCCGTACCAATGTCATCGGTTTCTTGGGCGACAACGATTCCATAAAGGCTCAAAAATATCAGTGAAAATATATAGGTTCTCTTTTGCATGCTGTGTCTGGATTTAGTTTCCGTTGGGGTCTACTGAAGAATTGCTTTCGGCCTGTTTGGCCTTGATCACGGTGAGCTCCCCTTTGGCTTCGGCGACGATATCATCAAACTCGGCAAAGTTGCTGATCACACTTTCCAAGATATAGGTGGCCTGAAAAGCATCACCCAAATTGTAAAAGTTCTTGGCCATGATCACCAGTCCTTTGCCTCCCCATTTCTTGTAGGCCGAATAGTCTTTTGCCAATTTTTGCACGGCTACATTCGAGCCTTCAAAATCCTGTTCTTGGTTCTTGAAATAGGCGTCGTAATACCAAGCTTCGGCCGCCAACTCACCCGTGGCAATTTTCTTCACATCCTGATATGCGGTCTTGGCCAGGGCCTCATTGTTTGTTGCGATGGCAGATCGCGCTATCATGATTTGGGCATCGCTCTTGATGCGGTCATCAATTTTGGGTGCTTTCAACACTTTTTCTGCATAAGCAATGGTCTGACGGTAATCCTCTTGTCCGTAATACCCTTTCATTAAATTGGATTGGGCAAAGGTTCGGTTTTCCACAATGTCCGCACTGCTTTCCAATCGTTTTAGATAGGGAATGGCACTTTTGTAATCCTGTTTTTCCACATAGATTTCACAGACCCGGGTAAGGGCCTGTTCGGTATATTCGCCATTTCCGTTGTTGGCCACCGTTTGATATTTGGGCAGGGCCTTGTCCTTTTCTCCTTTGGAGAAGTACAATTGGGCCAATGAAAAATTGGCGTTTTGGGCATGGAGTCCGTTGGGAAATTCCTTTAGATAATCTTCATATCCCCGAATGGCGGCATCGGTTTTCCCTTCCACATATTTCCGGTCGGCCGATTCAAAACTGGCATTGTCCAGTTCAGCGTCCGTAACTTCCACGAAATCCAGATTACGGGCCCAAGCGGCATACTCACTTACCCTTCCTTCGTCCACATAAATCAATTTGGCCGTGGCCACCGCCTGTTTGGCCTCTGGGGTGTTGGGATACTTCTGGACCACTTCCTTGAGCTTGTCCAATGCCTGTTGGTTTCTACTAGCGTTGTAGTGCACCAATCCCTGCCTTAGCATTCCACGAGGAGCGAATTTGCTCTGTGAATACTCCGCGACCAATCGGTCATAGGTTCTCAATCCTTCGCTTTCCTGACCATTTTTAATCAAGGAGTTCCCCAGTTCAAAAAGGGCATCGTCGCGTAAGGTAGAGGTAGGATATCGGGTCAAAAATTCGTTCAAACCTTCAATTTTGGCCGAATTGTTCCCCAAAAATCCGCTGCTGAGTGTTTTCTGAAAAGCAGCATAATCCCGTTCCGGGCCATTCATTTTGGAGGATTCATCATAGGCCCTCATGGCCAATTGGTATTTGCTGGTCACAAAATAGCTGTCCCCCAATCGCAAATAGCCGTCGTTCTTCCGTTGGGCATCAAGGGTATTGGAATTCACCACATTTTTGAAATAGGCAATGGCATTGTTGTAATCCTTCAACTTAAAATAGCAGTATCCCAGATTGTAATCCAGTTCTGGATATTCCGGCATGGATCGGGCTGCTGGAAGACTTTGTAATTTCACAAAATCCACCAAGGCTTCCTCAAAACGGTTCAATCTATAGGCCGATTCTGCCTTCCAATACAGGGCCCTAGCTTCAAATCCTTTATTTTCCGCACTCCTCAACGACTTGGAAAATCGTTCCAATGCAGCTTCGTAATCCCCATCGATAAAGAGTTCCACCCCACGATAGAAAGCCACTTTTTGGTAGGTCTCCTTACTCGCGTAGTTTTTATTTTCCTCCAACAGCTGCATGGCTCCCTCAAAATTTTTGGATGTGATGTACGAATCCACCAAAAGCTCTTGAATTTCCAATTGGTACTTATCCTTTGGATATTTTTCAAGATAAGAGGTCAATACTTGTGGAACGGGTTCGTAAGCGTTGCCTATCTCATAACTGAGCCTTGCGTAGTTGAGAAAAGCATCTTTTTGGATTTCCGGACTGAAGTCCATTTGGGAAGCATTCCGAAATGCATTGAGGGCCTCCGATTTTTTGTCCAGCTTCAGGTAGCATTCCGCTAAATGGTAATAGGCATTCTGCGACACGTTGTTGTTGCCCCCTATAATTTTATTGAACTGTTGGATTGCATTTTCATAGTCACCTTGCTTATAATGGCTATAGCCCAAAAGGTAGTAATCGGTATTGCTCCATTTTCCCCGTTTGCCTTTGTATTCTTCCAAATAGGGAATAGCTTCGGCATATTGCTTCAAGTTAAAATAGCTTTCTCCTATAATTTTGTTGAGTTCGGAAACTTCCTGCCTATTGGATTTGGGCAATTGCTTTTTGGCCATGGCAATGGCCTCCTCGAACTTGCCCAGTTTAAAATTCAAGTCCGCTTGGTAATACGATAATTTTTCGTTTAGCACATCTTGGTCGGTGATTTGGTCGAAGCGAGCGGTGGCCTGATCATAGTCATCTTGCTCATAGGCGATATAGCCTAAATAGTACTTGGCCTGCGACCCATATTTTTGGGATGTGCTCACCTTGTTCAAATAGCGTTCTGCCTCTTGTGGTCTTTTGGAAGCGTAAAGGGCATATCCGTTATTAAAGTTAAACCGTTCCCTATCCGAATAGGCCATGGCGGATTCATCCACTTTCTTGTACCATTTTAGGGCGTAAGGGTATTTTCCAGTCTCAAAATAGTAATCGGCCACATCCAAAAATGCAGAGTTCCGTTTGGTGGAGGTGGGATAGCGCTCCACAAAATCCTCCATCATTTTATCGGCTCCGCGCTGGTTCAAACGAATGGCGGCATTGGCAGCGTAGTAAGCGCTATTGGCCTCGGTCTCTTGGTCCTTGGTGCTGGTCTTCACCTCTTCAAAGATGGTCTGTGCCGCTTGGTACTGTTGGTTATTGTACAAGGCCAGAGCGTCTTGGTATGCTTTGTTTTCGTGGGTATATACTTTGGTTTCCTGTGCCGAAAGCACAAAAAAAGTTCCCAATACCATGGGAATAAGGAGGAGGTTTTTTCGATTCATAGTGTTCTACGCTGTTCTCGACTAACTTTTACCATAACGTCAAAATTTGAGCCAAAGTATATTTAGATCGTAATATGTCGAATTTACATTGGGTATTCCTTGGTGGTTTTTCAAGAATTACTACTTTTGGTTTCAAAGCTCGATTACCTCTAGAGCTTTCATACCTCAAAAATAACAATGTCATCAACATCTTGTCCAAGTTCAAGGACAATCTGTGGCATTTTTTTGTTTTCACAGTTCAACCTCACAGTACCGATCAAGGGCCACAACCTCTTTTGCCTTTGATCAAACACATTGTTCATCTGATGTTTAATCCAATATGCAGAGCCATGACTTATGCCATTATTCTTTTTATTGTACTTCTTTTATTGATCATTTTTTTGTTCAACAATTTAATCGCCAAAAAAAACAAGACCCTCGAAGCTTATAGCAGTATAGATGTTATGCTGAAAAAGAGAACAGACCTGATTCCCCAACTGGTAAAAACAGTTAAGGGATATATGGTCCATGAACGGGAAACCCTGACCGAAATCACCAAATTGCGAGAGAAAATCGTGACCCAAGACCATACCAACGAAGAGCGGTTGAACCTAGAAAACCAAATGAACCAAATGTTGGGGAAACTCCAGATAGCCGTTGAAGCTTATCCTGATCTGAAATCGAGTGAAAACTTCTTGCTACTCCAATCCAGTTTAAACGAGGTGGAAGAACAAATTTCTGCCGCAAGAAGGGCTTATAATGCATCCGTAAACTCCTTTAACAATGCCCTGGAAATGTTTCCTTCCAATCTTGTGGGCAAAATCATGGGGTATTCCCCAAAAACCTTTTTTATCATCGACCCCTTGGAAGCGGAACTCCCATCAATCTCCTTTGACTAAAGTTTTAGGATGATGGATTTTACAACCCTAAAAAAGGAACTCCTGCCATTACTGACAAAGGCTGAGAAACTACGCAAGCGCTATCGTTTCTTTAAGGTTGGCAATGCATTCTTCATTGCCATCATACTCGTTGGCTTTACCTCTTTGCCTATCTTCATGTATACCAGCAGTGCCAGTTATCTCAAATGGATGAGCCAATTGTCCCAAGCCCATTCATGGTTTTCCTTCCAAACCATCATGGTGTTGTACTGGATTCCATTTTTTGTGTTCTTGACAGCATCACAAAACCTGAAAAACAAGTATAAAGGGGCAGAAAGGGAAATTCTAAAAACCCTTCTCAAGAAAACAGCTCCTGAGTTTGCATTCAATGAAAACCTACAGATCACCTCCAAGGAAATAGAGGCCAGTAAACTCATCCCAAGCTATCTCCAGGTCAATTCATCAAAACATCACACACGACCCAAAGTCCACAATCTCAACTTTGGCCTCTTATCGGGAAAAATACGGGAGACTTCCATAAAGATGGGTGATGTAAAGATCCTCAATCAAAGCCTTTATGGCTCCTATCTTATGTATATTCCCTTTTTCACCCATTTCATGTTGTTCTCCACCTACCTGAGACCATGGCTTTCCAAAAAGCATAGCTTTGAACAGACCGGAAGCAGTTTCCTAGGCATGTTTGCCATCATGGACTTCAACAAAAAATTCAATGGTACCACCATTGTCCTTCCCGATCAGCTTGAAAAAAAAGTGGGGTACCTTGCAAAGACCATCCAACAATTGAATCTGAACCGAGACCCTTTGGTCAACCTTGAAAACCCTGAGTTTGAAAAAGAGTTTGTGGTCTACAGTACCGATCAGGTGGAGGCACGCTATATTTTGACCCCTTCCCTAATGGAACGAATAACCAACCTAAAAAGAAAGGTGAACAAACCGATCATGCTTTCATTCAAAGAAAACAAGCTGTATATGGGAGTACATCATCCCTATGGCTTTTTCAGTTTGAACGACAGCAAGAACTTGACCACGTCCAACGCCATTGAGCTCTTTTATGAAGATATCAGCGCCGCCATGGGCATTGTGGAGGATTTGAACCTGAATACCAAAATCTGGAAACAATGACCTTGTTTGCCCACCAAAACTTGCATTAACGATTTATTTTGATACTATTACAGTAAATTCAAATACTTTTGTATTGTTTCCTGAAGAGATATTATGCCTGAAACCATTGTAAAATTAGAGGACGTAGCCGTATTCCAAAATGAGAACCTTGTCCTGCAGAACATTGACCTTGAAGTAAAAAAAGGTGAGTTTGTATATATCATTGGAAAAACGGGCAGCGGTAAAAGTAGTTTTATGAAAACACTTTATGCCGATATTCCCCTGAAACAAGGCAATGGCCAAGTGGCAGATTTTGACCTAAGAAAGCTCGAGGAAAAGAACATCCCCTACCTACGTAGAAAACTGGGCATTGTTTTTCAGGATTTTAAATTGCTCCCTGATCGCAACGTGAACAACAATCTTCTTTTTGTGCTCAAAGCCACCGGTTGGACAGACCCGTCAAAAATGAATGCCAAAATCGAAGAGGTTCTGGACAAGGTCGGCATGAAATCCAAAGGATTCAAGTATCCCCATGAACTTTCCGGCGGGGAACAGCAACGCATTGCCATTGCCCGCGCCCTTTTGAACGACCCAGAACTTATCTTGGCAGACGAGCCCACTGGAAACCTGGATCCACAGACCAGCGTGGAGGTCATGAAAGTGCTTCAGGAAATCAACCAGAATGGTCGCACCATAATCATGGCCACCCATGACTACGCATTGATCTTGAAATACCCGCATAAAACCTTGAAATGTGACGGAAGCAAGGTTTTTGAGGTTGTACAGAAGGCAGTTTGAGTTCTTTGAGGACCAAAAAATGACATTAACCCTGCACTGGAAGGTGTTCACCTCATTTTTTTAATCTTTGATTCTCATTGGACTAGGTTTAATCGTTAACCTAAACGTAAACATTTGAAAAATCGCAACCTTTGGATCAACTTCCTAATCGGTATGGGATTACTGAGTGTCCCCATACTGACCTCTCCGGATTTTGGCTCATTCCAGAATATGGCCAAGGCACCTGGTTTCCAACGCAGTCTTTTGGCATATTTTCTGCTATTTGCCTTCTTCTATCTGAACTACTATATTTTGATACCCAAATTTTATTCAAAGGAAAAAAGATGGATCTACGCATTTCTTCTGTTGGCTTGCTTTATAGTTGTTTCCTTCACCCCCAATCTCATTATAAACAACCCAAAACCTCCATCTACACTCCCCTTTCCGAATACTCCACCCCACAAAACGGCTCCCATTGACCTTTTTGGTTTCAGGGACACGTTCATTGTCCAGTTCTCCATGATTGCCTTCCTTTCAATTTTGCTTCGATTGGACAATAGGCTCAATGCCATTCAAAATGAGAAATTGAAAGCCGAGGTGAACTATCTAAAAGCCCAAATCAATCCTCACTTTTTGTTCAATACACTGAACAGTGTTTATGCCCTTACCTTAAAGAAATCGGATGAGGCGCCATGGGCGGTATTAAAGCTATCGGAAATGATGCGTTATGTGGTCACGGAAAGCCATGCCGAAAAAGTATCCTTGGAACGTGAAATTCAGTACATAACGGATTACATAGACCTACAGAAGCTTCGAATAGGCAAACATGCCAACTTGGTTTATGAGATACAAGGAAACCCCAAAGGCCAAAAAATCGCTCCTATCATACTGATCAACTATGTTGAAAATGCTTTCAAATATGGAGTTAACCCGGACGAACTTTCCAATATCCGTATTTTTATCAATATTGGATTCCATAATGTTGAGCTTATCGTTGAGAATAAAATCACCGTAAAGAATAGCAGCTTTATGGAACCAACAACAGAGGGCAATAAAAACACCAGGAAGCGACTGGATTACTTTTATCCTGAAAAATACCAATTGCATATAGACCAAAGAGACAATTTTTATATGGTGAACCTTTCAATCGACCTTTCATGATAAAAGCTGTGGCATTGGACGATGAAGTATTGGCACTGGAAATCATTCAAGCCTACTGTGACCAAATCGAATATTTGGATTTGGCACATACTTTTACCGAACAAGGCAAGGCCATCCGCTATCTCAACAAGTTCGATGTAGACCTACTCTTTCTGGATATTCGAATGCCAGGGTTGAATGGACTGGAACTTTATAGATCCCTGAAACAGCAGACCAAGGTTATATTTACCACTGCTTATGACCATTACGCCTTGGAAGGTTTCAATGTAAACGCCATTGATTATCTATTAAAGCCATTTTCCTTCCAACGCTTTCAGACCGCCGTGGAAAAAACCAAAAGACAACTGGAGCTGGAACGGGCCAACCCCAATGTCCAAACGCACCTATCTATCCGGGCCGACTATAAACTGCACCATATTCCCCTTGAGGATATTATACTGATCGAGGCCTTTGACGATTATGTGAAGATTATCTTGGAGGACGATACTAAAATTGTGGCCAGGTCCACCATGAAGGACATCTATGAAAAACTCCCCAAACCCATGTTTCTAAGGGCACATCGCTCCTACATCGTCCCAACAAAAAAAATAACCGGCATCTATAAAGATGTGGCTAAAATTGGTGAATTCGCCATTCCATTGGGTAAATCATACAAAGCCAATATTTTAGAAAACCTTTAACAACCCTACTCCTTTCACCTCACCTTTCAAGGCATTGACCGCAATAATTACCATCAGCTTTGGTGCCTATATAGATTTACCCCATAATCATTAAAATATTGTGATATGAAACGAAAGGAATTTCTAAAAGGCATGGGGTTGGCCGGCTTGTCCGTGACCAGTTTATCGCTTTTGACCTCCTGTTCAAAAGACAATGAAGACTCCCTTTACATAGATGATGAATCAAGCACTGATACTACTTCAGAAAGTGATACGGGGTCTACCACCGATGACAACACCTCTGGAGACTGCGGGGTAACTCCAAGCGAGACCGAAGGACCATTCCCAACCCACGACCCGGAAGATTTGGAACGCGTGGACATTGTTGGGGACCGTACTGGAATTGATTTGGACATGAACATCACCATTCGCAACGTCAATGATAGCTGTAATGCGCTCGAAGGCGCCATAGTGGATGTATGGCATTGCGATAAGGATGGAAATTATTCAGAATATGGAGGCAGTGGCATGCAGTCCACCAATTATACCAATACCAGCTTTTTACGCGGCAGACAGGTAAGCAATTCCAGTGGAACTGTAGAATTCGCGACTATCTTTCCCGGATGGTACAACGGACGATCAACACACATACACGTTCACATCTATGATGCGGATGGCAATTCTCTGTTGGTTACCCAGATTGCTTTTCCGGAAGGAGAGAACAGTGCAGTGGTACGCGTAAATGCCGCCAGTGAATATGGATATACCAAGGGTATGAACGGGTACACCTACCATTCCCAAGACAACGTTTTTAGCGATGGCGTAGATGAAGAATTGGCCAGTGTTGGAGGCAGTGTTTCTGAAGGATTTACTCTTACCCACGATATATACGTCAATGCCTAAACCATTTTGAAGATGATTGTCCAGCACCCTGCCCAACTATTTGTGAGCCACAAAAGAGCATGTGATCGATCCGAACAATACAGATGCCTCTCCGTACCACTACAAAACAATAAAAAGCTTAAAAAAGTTGTACGGCTTTCCGATGAGACCTTGGCTCCAAGAGCATCCAGATCTTTTACTACCGAGGAAGACATTTCCCTTATTTTGATCCCATTGGTAGGTAGCATTACCTATTGTTCCAATGGTTCAAATGAATTGCACACGTTTCCAGAGGAATTGCAGGTCATTAACCTTAAAAAGGGAAACGCTTTCCGCATTACCAATAAAAACGAAGATGTTCTGGTCAACTATCTTCAGATTTGGGTAAAAATGGACTTGGTCCCGGAAAAAATAACTTTTGACACCTATTCCCATAACCAACTGAACATCATTTATGGAAAGAAGCCCGTTAATATCCTATTTGGGGTTTTTGATGGAAGAAAGGAAGGCTTCTTTACCACCACTGAACAAGAAAACATACTTCTGACCTTTGTGATCAATGGTGCTTTTGAAGTACAAAATCGGTTGTTGGAATCTAGGGATAGCTTGATATTAAGCCATACAAGACTGTTGGAGCTGGAGGCTCTTTCAGAAAATGCCATTGTTTTGATAGTGGAAGAAAATAATTCATGTTGACTTGGTTTTGTTTTTGATCCCAAAGGCCAGACTGTTACCAAAAGTAACTGTTCTGGTCTTTTTGCTATTAAACCATATGGTCTTCAAAACACATTATTATCATTCCCAAAAACTTTTTTGTTTCTTTGCCCAAACAAAAATTCCTTCCATTTATGGAAATTCTTGGTATTGATATTGGTGGATCGGGCATTAAAGGAGCCTTGGTGAATGCAGAAACTGGCGAAATGTTAACCGAAAGGTATCGCATTCCCACTCCAAAGTCCAGAAAACCGAAGGACATGGCCAAAGTTGTAGCCGAAATTGTGGAACACTTCAATTATAGTGGACCTGTGGGCTGTGGCTTCCCTACCATTGTAAAAAACGGAGTCTGTATATCCCCGGGTAATTTGGACCCTAGCTGGGTAGGCGTCAACATTGATGAATTGTTCACCGAAGCCACCGGGCACGAGGTTACCGTTTTGAACGATGCCGATGCCGCTGGTTATGCCTCCATGAACTACGGTGCCGGAAAGGGTCAGGATGGCCTTGTAATCATGATCACCATTGGTACCGGGTTGGGCAGCGGAGCTTTCTACAATGGCGTTCTACTTCCCAATTTTGAATTGGGACAGATTCCCTATAAAAAATACAAGAAGATTGAAAAGTGGGCCGCGGCCTCTGCCAAGGAGCGCGAAGGGCTCAGCTACAAAAAGTGGGGCAAGCGTTTCAATAAATTCCTGAATTTGGTGGAATTGATCGTAAACCCCGACCTGATCATTGTTGGCGGAGGTACGTCAAAGGACTGGGATCAGTTTA
Organism: Flagellimonas algicida; assembly: GCF_049629585.1. NCBI lineage: Bacteria > Pseudomonadati > Bacteroidota > Flavobacteriia > Flavobacteriales > Flavobacteriaceae > Flagellimonas > Flagellimonas algicida. Next base: position 1,706,187 of record NZ_JBMYIX010000001.1, read on the forward strand.
AACATCTGATCGATGTTGAAACCAAAGTGGTAAAAGCGGAACTGATGAACCATGCCGGAATCATTGGGGCTGCCGTAGGTTGTTTGCGCGAACAGCATCACGGGCACTTGCATTGATCCAGTAAGAATCAAGTTCAAGTACAAACCCACCGCCAGTGGACAATTCCGTTGGCAATCTCCAGTAAGGGACGCTAAAAACGTCTTGACTCCTTAGCTTGCCTTGTTTCGCTTACGGTCTACTTCCTTCAAATAAATTTTTCGAAGTCTAAGATGGTTGGGAGTTACCTCAACATACTCATCTTTTTGGATGTATTCCAAGGCTTCTTCCAATGAAAACTTGATGGCCGGTACAATTTTGGCCTTGTCATCCGCACCGGCGGAACGAACATTGGAAAGTTTCTTGGTCTTGGTCACGTTTATGGTCATGTCATCTCCCCTGGAGTTTTCACCAATTACCTGACCTTCATAGATTTCCTCTCCCGGATCAATGAAAAACTTACCTCTTTCCTGCAATTTATCAATGGAATAAGGAATAGCGGTTCCATTTTCCATGGAAATCAAGGAACCGTTCAATCGCTGTGCAATGTCCCCTTTCAAGGGTTGGTATTCCTTAAATCGGTGGGCCATAATGGCCTCACCGGCAGTAGCGGTCAACAATTGGTTTCGCAATCCAATGATCCCCCTGGAAGGAATCATGAATTCACATACCATTCTGGAGCCTTTGGCCTCCATACTGATCATTTCCCCTTTTCTTACGGAAACCATTTCCACAGCCTTTCCGGAAACCTCTTCTGGCAAATCTATGGTGAGGTGCTCCACGGGCTCACATTTTACACCATCCACTTCCTTGATGATTACCTGCGGCTGTCCAATCTGAAGTTCGTAACCTTCCCTACGCATGGTCTCGATCAAAACGGAAAGGTGCAATACCCCACGGCCAAACACCATGAATTTATCGGCACTGTTGGTCTCCTGTACCCTAAGGGCCAAGTTCTTCTCCAACTCCTTTTCCAATCTTTCCTTGATATGCCTTGAGGTAACAAACTTTCCATCCTTTCCAAAAAATGGACTGTCATTGATGGTGAACAACATGCTCATGGTGGGTTCATCAATGGCGATGGTCTTCAACTTTTCAGGATTTTCAAAATCCGCTACGGTATCCCCTATTTCAAAACCTTCCATACCTACAATGGCACAAATATCGCCAGCAGTTACTTCCGAAACTTTTTGTCTGCCCAGACCTTCAAAGGTGAACAGCTCCTTGATACGGGTCTTTACAATGCTGCCGTCCCGCTTCACCAATGAAATCTGTTGTCCCTCCTTTAAAGTACCACGTTGCAACCTACCAATGGCGATTCGCCCGGTAAAGGATGAAAAATCCAAGGATGTGATCAGCAACTGAGTGGAACCCTGTTCAGGTTTAAATTCCGGGATATGTTCCACCACCATGTCCAAAAGTGGTTCAATATTTTCGGTAGGTTTTTGCCAATCGGTACTCATCCAGTTGTTCTTGGCAGAGCCATATACCACTGGGAAATCCAATTGCCATTCCTCGGCACCCAATTCAAACATAAGGTCAAATACCTTTTCATGTACCTCTTCGGGCGTACAGTTTTCTTTATCCACCTTGTTGACCACCACACAGGGTTTCAATCCAAGGTCAATGGCCTTTTGCAATACAAAACGGGTCTGTGGCATAGGGCCTTCAAAGGCATCCACCAGCAACAATACCCCATCGGCCATGTTGAGGACACGTTCCACTTCCCCACCGAAATCGGCGTGCCCAGGGGTATCTATAATATTGATCTTGGTGTCTTTGTATTGAACGGAAACATTCTTGGAAACAATGGTGATTCCGCGCTCCCGCTCCAGGTCGTTGTTGTCCAAAATTAAATCGCCCTTGTTCTCATTATCCCGAAACAACTGGCAGTGATACATAATTTTATCAACCAAAGTAGTCTTACCGTGGTCTACGTGGGCAATGATTGCGATGTTCTTGATTTTGGACATAACCTATTTTTTAAGCCCGCAAAGATACTGCTATTTTCTACTTGTCAATACGCTAAAGTGTTATTTTTATCTTATTGATTTTGAGAAAGTTTCAAAAACCTTATCTCTTTGGAATCACCCAACCGAGCTTTAGAGCCATCAACATTCCGGGACCAGTGTCGAATTCATCAAAAAAAAGGGCGGGGCCAACCTCAAATCGAAACTGTAGTCCTTTCTGTCCAGTCCGCTGAAGACCATACACCACGCCTACGCCACCAAAAAAGTCAGAAACGTAGTCCAAATCTCCGATTACGGCCTTTCCCCCTTGAATGGCAAAGGTGGGGGCAATATAATTTCCGGTATTGCCCTCAATACGCTTTTCCTTATTCAAACGTCTGTCAAAATTATAGTAGTACCGATATTGTATGCGCCCAATTGGATAAATACCGATCCCACTATCAAAAAAGGTGGATTCCCGATATGCAAACCCAATAGTTGCTTCTGCCGCCAAAGAAGAGTTATTGGAAACCCCATATTCATACACAACTCCTGGAAGCAAGAAATTCAGGGTCAATTGATGGTCTTCAGTATACTTTGTGGATTGGGCCACAACAAGGTTTCCAAAGAATACTACAAAAAGTAAGGAAGCAATGTTTTTCATGGATGTTGGATTGAGTATGGTTTGGTTCCTCAAACATCACGCCAAAAAACATATTTATTGATGCTGTCAACGCCCCACACACCATCTTTTTTCACTCACAATCCAGCCCAAGCTCAAATTTACCACGGGATAAATGCCCCCTTTAAAAGGCCCCACATAGTACCCTGCTCCGGCATCAATGGAGAAACTTATTCCGGAATCATAGCTGCGCTGTACCCCATATACCAGACCTCCATAGCCATGAACCCCATCCACAATCCTGTTCTCCACCACACGACTCCCGGGTGAAAATATCGCCGCCGAAGGGGCCAAGTAATTCCCGGAATTCCCATAGATGGGTTTTCTTCTTCGCTGTCTCCCATTGAAATTGTGATAATATCGGTTCTGGACCGTGATGGCGGGGAAAAAATCAAGATTTTCCATAGGTGCTGTACTGGCGGGTTCCAAAGCCATCTGCCAAGCTACCCGTACATCCAATGTACTGTTCACTCCCAAACCCATTTCGTACTCCACCCCTGGGTTAAAAATGTTGATTTTGATTTGCCGAATCTCGCAATTCATACCGTATTGGGCAAAGGAAGAAATACCGGAAAACAAGAATACCATATAAAGAAAACGACGCATGGTAGGTTAATTTGGTATTCTTATAACATTTACTTTTTCAAAATAGTATTTTTGTTGAAAATATATGCCCATGCGATTAGATGCCATTCCCCAAATAAAACATGCAGATAGCAACAACTTTTTTCTATTGGCCGGTCCCTGCGCCATTGAAGGCGAGGAAATGGCCATGCGAATAGCGGAAAAGGCAGTGGCCATCACGGATAAACTGCAAATTCCCTATGTGTTCAAAGGAAGTTTTAAGAAGGCCAATCGAAGTCGCCTTGATTCCTTTACCGGAATCGGGGATGAAAAGGCATTGAAAATCCTGAGAAAAGTCTCCGAGACCTTCAAGGTGCCCACGGTTACCGACATCCATGAAATTTCGGATGCCTCGATGGCCGCCGAGTATGTGGATGTGCTTCAAATACCTGCATTTTTGGTACGCCAGACCGATTTGGTGGTCGCCGCTGCAGAAACCGGAAAGGTGGTCAATCTAAAGAAAGGGCAGTTTATGAGCCCTGAAAGCATGAAACATGCCGTTACCAAGGTTACGGAAACAGGCAACGAACAGGCCATTATTACAGATAGAGGTACCATGTTCGGCTATCAGGACATGATTGTTGATTTTAGGGGCATTCCCACTATGAAGCAGTACGCACCTGTGGTATTGGATGTGACCCACTCCCTACAACAGCCCAACCAATCCTCTGGGGTTACCGGGGGTAGACCAGCACTGATCGGCACCATGGCCCGCGCGGGTATCGCAGCTGGTGTGGACGGTCTTTTTATGGAAACCCATTTTGACCCAACCAATGCCAAAAGTGATGGTGCAAACATGCTGGATCTAAGCTTATTGGAAAAATTACTGACCGATTTAACGGCCATCCGACGTACCATTAACTCCCTCTAACATAGAAATTAAGTAAAGTGCTACGATTAACCCATTGTTAATCATGTGATTAGAATTTTTTTTCAACTTTATTTTTAATTAGTCTAAATATTCCTTGCGTAAGTAGGCATCGGCTTATACATTTGCAATCAAAATTTATTTAGACCAATTATAAATAACCTCATGAAGAATATATTTCTCCTCCTCAGTTTTGCGGTATGTTTTGCTTCGCACGCACAAACTGGAAGCCTTAAAGGCAAAGTGATCGATTCAAGAAACAATCCACTATCCAACGTAAACATTGCCATTTCACATACCAGTCTGGGTACCACTACGGATGATTCCGGTAGTTACCTGATTCAGGATCTGTCCCCTGGCTCCTATACCCTTACCTTTTCAATGATAGGGTATGAAAGCCAGACCATTTCAGCAAATGTTTTGGCCAACAGAACAACTTCTGTAACCACCATTGCCTTGATTGAAAAGAACGAACAATTGAACGAGGTGATTGTTGAAGGCCATCAAAACAAGTACGTGGAAAATGAGCCTTCCACTTCTTTACGGTTAAAGACCAAATTGGTGGAGCTGCCCCAAAATGTACAGGTCATCAGTTCTGAAATCCTTCAAGACCAACAGGCCACAAGCATCATGGATGGCGTTATCCGTAATGTCAGTGGAGTGACCATGTTGGAACACTGGGGACATTTTGCCCGCATCAACATGCGCGGTTTTCGTTTGCCTGCCTTCAGAAATGGTATCAATGTTCAAGATAGCTGGGGACCATTGTCTGAAGATATGAACACCGTGGAACGCATTGAATTTGTCAAAGGTCCTGCCGGATTTATGATGTCTGCGGGTGAACCTGGCGGTTTCTATAACGTAGTCACCAAAAAGCCTACCGAGCAATTTATTGCCAATGCTTCTTTCAGTGTCGGAAGTTTCGATTTTTACCGTGGTACTGTTGATGTTAGCGGAAAACTCTCCGAAAATGGAAAACTATTGGGACGGTTCAATGCCATGTTGCAAACCAGCGATAGCCATAGGGGCAATGAGGATGTTACCCGATACGGTATAGCCCCCTCTCTTACCTACAAATTTTCAGACCGGACTTCCGTTACCGCGGAAATGAACCTGCAACAAGCCGAATCTTACATTGGTTCTGCCTATGTTTTTGCACCCTCCAGTGCCGGATATGCCAGTTTGGACAGGGATTTTAAATTCACCAATAACGATTACCCAGTAACGGACATCCAAGAGGTGACCTTCTTTGCCAACCTAAAGCATGAGTTTTCCGATAATTGGAGTATGGAAGGACAATTGGGGTATTTGCGCTATGATCAAGTAGGTAATTCAACCTGGTTGCTTTCCCTTCAGGAAAATGGGGATGCCTATCGCTATGTATCCAAATGGGATGCGCTTTCCTTGGGCAAGTATGCACAAGTATATCTTTATGGAAATTTCAATACGGGTGGTGTTTCCCATAAGGTCATGGGAGGCTTTGACTATAGTGACAAGTCGTACTGGGCCGATTGGTTTGAATCTTCCGTAGTGGATACCACTACCCCGTTCAATATTTTCAATCCGGTTTATGGTACCAGTCCAGAGCCTGTTTTTGACCGTTCTGCCTCTGTTCAATATCGTAATGGTGGCACTCCTTATGGTGCGAATACCGTAAGGGCCTATTATGCCCAAGATGAGATTGGGTTCCTCGATAACCATATCCGATTTACATTGGCTGGTAGATACACCAATCTCTATACCCTTGGCAAAACAGAAACAGATGATGTTTTTACCCCGCGGGTAGGTTTAAGTGTGGATATTGTTCCCACCTTGACCGCCTACGCATTGTACGACCAATCCTTTTTACCACAAAGTGGCGTGAACAGCTCAGGCGAATTGCTTAATGACCCTGTGGAAGGAAAAGACATTGAAGGAGGTATCAAGGCCAACTTCTTTGATGGGAGACTGCGGACGTCATTGGGTGTTTATAAAATCAACAAAAACAAAATCTTGGTGGGCGACCCAGCCTATCCCAACGATAATTTCTCCATCTACTCCGGTGAAATCGAATCCAAGGGAATTGAATTTGATGCACAAGGGCAGATTACCCCAGAATTGAACATCATTCTCAACTATGCCAACACCAATGTAAAAGATAAATCGGGCAGCCTTGTGGCCGGCCACTCCAAACATGTGACCAATGGATGGTTGAACTACAATTTTTCCGAGACATCGGCATTGAGCGGATTTGGGGCATCCTTGGGATATCAATACCAATTGGACCGTTCCACATGGGCTTGGGCCGCTGACAACCAATCCGACCTACCCAACTATTTCAGGTTAGATGGGGCCCTATCATGGAGAAATGACCATTTCAGGGTTCAATTGAACATCAACAATATCCTTGATGAATACCTGTATTCCGGGTCTGATTATGGAACCTATCTGTACTGGCAATCAGAACCGGGAATCAACGGTAGGGTAACCGTAGCATACACCTTTTAAGCAACCATAACATTGGGCCCATTGCATATATGGGCCTTTAAAAACCTGATATCATGAAAACAAATTGCATTGCGTTATTGCTCTTCCTTTTTGGACTGGCTTCTGCCAACGCCCATTACCTATGGATAGAGACCGAGGGCAACGGAACCTTGGGCCAGCCCCATGAAGTCCGTGTGCACTTTGGGGAATACACCTATGGGGTTATTGAAGAGGTGGAAGGGGAAGCTTTCCCAGCCGTTTCAAAGTTTACCCTTTGGGTAATTGCTCCCGATGGCACTAAAACCCAACTGAACACCACTCCCAAGAAAGACCATTATCTGGCCCATTTCACTCCAAACAAGAATGGTGTGTACACAGTGGTAATGAACAATGATGAGATTGATGTCATTGATTACACCCAGTATGATTTTGGCATCTTCAAAACCCATTATCACTCAACCGCCAAGGTCCGGATAGGCAGTACGGATGCCGATACCAAAACAGCAAATCCCAACGGTATTGTGGTAAAGCAATTGGCCAATAATGGGAATGAAGTCAAACTTCAAGTACTGTACAAAGACCAACCTTTGGCAAAAAACGAATTGCAAGTCTATGTGGCGGACCTTTGGTCAAAGACCTTGCACACCGATGACAATGGCGAAGTATCCTTTGCCCTGCCTTGGAACACCAAGTACATTGTGGAGACCACGACCAAAGAAGAAGTTCCTGGCACATACAAAGGGGATGACTATGAGTTTATTTGGCATTGCGCCACCTATTGCATAAAACCATAAGCTATGGTGACCCTTATTTCATTGCTCACTTTTATGGCCTTTTATCTGCTTTACGGTACCTCTAAAAAGATGGCCGCCATAGGTGAACTGGGCACTGAAAAATGGACAGGTGAACATAAAAAAATAGCTCAATCAGCCAGTTTGGCCCTAATGATTTTTTCATTGGGGCTTAGCTGTTTTTTATGGGGTCTTGGTTCCGGAACCTTCACTTTTTTCATCCTTTTGATGACCGTTGCCAGTTTGGTGATTCTCCTGGCCCCCTTACGCTTGTTGAACTATCGCTTTTTGGGTATCCTTTTTTTATGTTCCATCCTTTTTGAAACTTTATTGTTTTAACCTATGCCAGCCAACAAAAAATATTTGACCCCATCCCCCTCGCAACGATTTGCCAAAATAACCGCTGCCATTTTGGGAGGTCTTATGGTGGCCATTATGTTCCATATGGCCTTGGCCAGTTGGTTCAACCACGTAGCTGTTATTATTACCAGTACATTTTCCGCTTTCATCCTTTGGGCCGTACTGATGGTCTTGGCTTTTTTGGGCAAGAACGGATGGAAGGTCTGGGGCATGTATCTCTTGGCCAGTTTAGTGCTCTTTGTCATATTTTATTTTGGAAACCAAACCAACCCTCTTGTTTAAAACTATGGGAAACCGCATTTACAATATTTTGTTCCATACGCATACCGTGAGTGGTATTGTGATCAGTGTGGCACTCTATGTCATTTTTTTTACGGGATCTTTCTCTTTTTTCAGGGATGAAATTGCCAATTGGCAACGTGGACATTCCGTAAGTCAGGAAGATGCATTGCCCGGCAGCATGGATGGGCATCTTAACGACCTTTCCAAAGAGTACAATTTGTACGGTCGGGATGTGGAACTGCGACATTATTACAACGAAAGAAGTATTTCCGTAAACTTGGGGGCTTCCAAGGATTCATTGGCATCAGAAGAGGAAAAAACTCCCGTATTTTTCTATTTGGACCCCGAGGCCAAGACCAAGACCAATAATTACGCTAGCAATTACCATTTGGGGGAGTTCTTATACCGACTTCACTTTCTCGATCAGATTCCATACCCCTATGGCCGTTACTTGGCTGGATTGGTGGCTTTCTTTTTTCTGTTTGCGATCATTACGGGCATACTGGTACATTGGAACAAAATTGTCTCCAACTTTTATGTGTTTCGCCCTTGGGCCAAAATAAAAGCAATGTGGACCGATGCCCATACTGCCCTTGGGGTGATAGGATTTCCATTCCAGTTTGTATATGCCGTTACCGGGGCCTTTTTCCTGTTGAAGGGCATATTGATGCTTCCTCTTGTAGCGGGGCTCTACGATGGTGACCAAAACCAATTGTTTGAAGATTTGGAATACAACCACCCGGTTTACGAATTCCAGAACGAAAAACTGGACCAAACCATCAACTTGGACCAATATATTGCCGAGATGAAAGAAGAATGGGGTGATTTTAGGGTTACGGAGACCCATATTTTCAACTATGGCGACCAAAACATGCACGCCGCCATTAGCGGATATCTTGGGTATGACACCAAACTGAACGGTCTGGGATACCGTATTTATAAAATTGCCGATGGTTCCATAGAACAGGAGAAAGTACCTATTGCCCAAACTTCTTATTTGGATGGGGTAAAAAATATGATGTTCCGTCTCCATTTTGGCGATTACGCAGGCTATGGCTTACGAGTAATCTCCTTTATTCTTGGACTGGTTTCTTGCTTTGTCATCCTCTCTGGGATTATGATTTGGTTGGTGGCACGAGATAAAAAGAACATCCCGGAAAAACGCCGAAAGTTTAACCAACAAGTGGCGAATTGGTATATGGCCATCTGCCTTACCTTGTTGCCCGTTACCGCTTTGGAATTTATCATCGTAAAGTTTGCACCCACAGTAAATATGGGTTTCCTCTACCAAACCTATTTTCCAATTTGGTTGGTCGCAAGCGTGTTCTTTATCCTTAAAAAGGATATTGCCTTTACCAATAAATGGACCTTGATCTCTGGTGGCATTTTGGGCTTATTGGTTCCGATTGCCAATGGAATCACAACAGGCAATTGGATGTGGATAGCCTATCAAAATGGATATCAACATATTCTTTTGGTGGATTTGCTTTGGCTGGTTTTGGGTATTGCCTCACTTTGGATCGCTTTCTTCAAACTAAGTACAAAAAGGGCCAAACTGACGCCAACCAAAGGTTGATCATTTCCAAAAACCCTTATGGTTCACGGTTTCTGCATCTTTGATAACGGCTACAAAGACTTCAGCATCAAGATCCTCCAGAGTATGGTACCGAAGTGAACGCATTACTTTTCTACCCTCGGTGACCATTTTATCCAAATGAACGCTAAGGTGTGCCGAACTCCAAAAACCTACATCCACATAGCCTTTTTTAGGGGACACATTTAGGTAACAAAATGGTTTCCCCTTCAGATAATAGAAAGGAATGCGATACTTGTATTTGAGTTCCACATCAGGTACCTCGCTCTCCACCAAAACCTGCAGTTGCAGTAATATACTTTTAAAAGGTTCCTCTTGGTTGATGATATAATCTTCAGCTGGATTCATGTGTCAAAAATCAGAATTTGATTTCAATTCACCATTTCTTAACCCAAATAATTATTCCTGCAAAGTGATAATACCCAGCTGTTTCATACATTTGAAAAAACCAAAAACCATGAAACTCCAACCTCTCTTTTTACTCCTCTTTGCCTCCATTGTGATTTTTGCCCAAGAGCATTCGCACACCAGCTCAAGAGCGATGACCTTCCCAGATGTTCCCAATTATAAAACCCTAAAAACAGATTTCCATCAGCACACGGTTTTCTCGGATGGAAATGTTTGGCCCACCATTAGGGTATCGGAAGCCCTACGGGAAAATTTGGACGTGATTTCCTTAACCGAGCATTTGGAGTATCAACCGCATAAGGAGGATATTCCCCATCCCGATAGAAACCGTTCTTTTGAGTTGGCCTTGGCCGAAGCAAAGGACCATGACCTTTTGATCATCAATGGTTCTGAAATCACCCGCGGCGCCCCCATGGGTCACAACAATGCCATTTTTATCCAAGATGCCAATAAGTTGTTGCATGACAAGGCGGAAACTGTTTTTGGGGAAGCCAAAAAACAAGGGGCCTTTGTATTTTGGAACCACCCGGCATGGTATCCGCAATCTCCAAAAGGAAATCCCATTTTAAGCGATTTCCAAAAAGAACGTATCAAAAACGGGGAATTGCAGGGTATAGAGGTCATCAATATGGGAGACTACGCGGAAGAATCCTTGGCCTTGGCCCTAGAGAACAATCTTACCATTATGGGCACCAGTGACATCCATGGTTTAATTGATTGGGACTATACTGAAAAAGGCCATAATCGCCCCATTACTTTGGTTTTTGCAAAAGAAAAAACAGCGGAATCGGTTAAAGAAGCGTTGTTTGCAGGACGTACCGTTGCCGTATACAACTCCCTTTTGGTCGGGAAGGAAGAGAACCTATTGCCCCTGCTCAAAGCATGCATTTCCATTGAGGAAGCCACATACATCAACAAAACCTCCATTTTAAAGGTTACCCTAAAGAATTTATCAAGCAGTGATTTGATCTTTGAGAACCAGATGCCGTATACCTTTTACTCCAGTCCTGCAGTGTTCACCGTTCCAGCAGAGGGCACTAAAGTGATTCAAATAAAAACCTTGGAAAAACTGGATTCCCTATCCTTAAACCTAAAGGCGTTGGGAGCCTATGTAGCACCCAAACAGCATCCTATCGTTCAGTGGGACATTACCGTTGAAAACAAGGATTAAGCCACGGAAAAGAGTTCGTGTCCGTTGATTTCCGTATCAAAATCGATACGGATTTTTTCAATGTGGTCCGCTGGGGTCTTGTCCGAAATCCACACCCATTGGTTTTTCATATCCACATCAAAATGAAAACAGGAAAAATCGGTACAGCAATCCCCATCGAACTTGGATAGCAGAAACTTGGTAATTCTGGGCCTAAGCCTATATTCCATGTCTATGCATGCCCGTTTATCGGAGGAATCGGCATGGTCTGACAATATCCAATTGAACTTCATTTTCAGCAGAATAAGAGAATCAATATACTAAAAAATACGCTATGTTCCACAACGTGTTCCGTATACCGATGAAATGGGCTATTCCACCCCATCCACATATTTTTGGAGATAGGCGAATCGGGGCGTCAATTTTCCATTTTGGGTCATCCGGGCCCGTTCCAAAATACCATCCTCATCCCCATTGAAAAAAGCTGGGATCACATATTTGGAGAACGCCTCCCCAAAACCATTACTGGCATCCCTTGGCAATTCGCAAGGAAGGTTGTCCACCGCCATGACCGCTATGGCTTTGGCATCCATAAAGTCAATTTCCGTTTCCGAAATGGGGTCATAGCCATATATGGGATCGGCAATGGTTGATGGTCGTATAGTGGAAGCCACGGGACCATCTATATCACAACTGATATCGGCCACCACCTTAATCTTGAAATCAGGATGCCTTGCATCTTCCCTTGTATAGAGATATGGGGCGCCATCCCCATAAAAATGTCCTGCAATATAGAAGTCGGTCACTTTGGCAAAACGGAAGAAGTTGGATTGATATTCCTGAGGATTTTGAAAGAAATCGACCTTATTGCCACGCACCCCGTCCTTTCGTTTGTTGTATTCAGATGCATCAATCTGGCAGTATACGGGCTCTTGATAGGTTTTGTTCAGGTAATCGGAAACATTGACCCGCTTTATTTCCATGGCATCCAACATTTCCCGGGCACCATTACCTACCCTTCCCCTGCCGGTCAAAACAATTTTGATGGCGGGCAGTTTAATTCCTTTCAATGCTTTGATCAATGCTTGTTGGTCCTCCAAGTTCTCAGCCTTGGGCAAGTTAAACAGACCAAGCTTTAGTCCATAGGCCCTGATACCATTATAGGCCCCCACGATACCCGCATACCGGCCGAAAGCCACCAAACGTTGCTCTTTGACATTGGTGATCACTTCGTGATCGTAGAGTTCAATATTTTTTTCCAGAACGGCACGCAGCAAATCCCGATTATAGGGTTGCTTTTTTATGGTGTGCGAAAAGAAGAAATACTTTTTATGGGGAAGAAGGGCTTCAATGGGCACTTCCTTTACACCAAGCAATACATCACAGTCTTGCATGGTATCGGTTACGAGAATGCCCTTCTCTTGATATTCTTCATCGGAAAAGACCCTTATGGGGGAGGTTTCCACCTCAATTTGGGCATCAGGAAAGCTATCCAAGACTTTTTGACATTCCGCAGGTGACAAGACTACCCTACGATCTGGCGGGTTTTTCCGCTCACGTATAATTCCGAACTTCATACTACGCTTTGGTATAATTGTTGACCAAAATAAGAGTATTGGACAGGGTAAGCAAACTTTTTATCTTTTGAAGATATAAGTTACCTTTGCCAACCGCGTTAGGGATAGAGGCAAATACCAAGTATAGCCGATAGCCCGACCGCCTAGAGCGAAGCGAAAGGTGGAAACGCTAGTATTAGTTCTTTGAAAAAATTGAGAAAGATTCCTGCCTACGCAGGAATGAAATCTCATTACGGGGCCGACTGGTTTTGACAGCGAGACCAATGGCTATGTAAGCATGTCGAGCTATGGGAATGATGCTCGTTAATTCAATGTCTCAACTTTTTTAAATGGCGAGTCTAACTACGCTTTAGCTGCTTAATTGACTGAATTATAGTAAGTCCAAGCCTAGTCCCGCAAGGCGGGAAAGCTGAATGTCCCTTGGTAGCCCTTGTTGATGGCGACCTTTTTTGGGGCACCATAAAAGTCAACACCGGATTTTTGTGGCTTCGGCAAGAATCCTAAACTAAAGAAGCTAAGTGTACGATAGGCGGTCCTTGGTCGGTCGTGCATCGAAAATTGAACTTGGACTAAGCATGTAGAAAGCCTAGTTATTGCTTGTTTGGACGAGGGTTCGAATCCCTCCGGCTCCACAAAACATTAAACCTGTAAATCTCTGATTTGCAGGTTTTTTATTTTATTTGGTTTTCCAACTTGGCCATCAATTCCCATAAATACAACACCCCTCTTGGCACATGGAAACACCCCTTCCATTTTCCGCCCTTCAGGTGATGTGTCACTTTACCTTCCCTGGACAAATAACCAAGCCATTCCCCTTGATCTTCATCCACAAAATGTGCCCATGTATACTCATGTAGTGTCATCAACCATTTCCAACAACGCACATCACCGGTCAAATAATACCCTTTTGCACAGGCTATCATGGCTTCGATATGGGGCCACCAAAGTTTATGGTCCCATTCCAATTGCTCGGGAGGGTGGCCTTTGAGGTCCATAAAATAAAACAGCCCTCCGTATTCTGAATCCCAACCGTACTCCAATGTGGATATCACGGCATCCGTGCACTTTTGAATGAGTTCCCTATCATTTTGCCGCTCGGCAATGTCCATTAAAAACCATAGGGTTTCCAGTCCATGCCCCGGATTGACAAGTCTGCCTTGAAATGTATCGCTGAAACTACCGTCCCTACCCACATTCTCCATGATCAGGCCGTATTCCGGCTTATAAAAATAGGATAGGATCTTATTTTTGACACTGTTAAGCTGATCGTCCACCACCTTGGCATCCAGAATATGGCTGAGTTCCAATACTAAATTACTCAGGATCATGGGCAAGCTTAAACTTTGCAGCTCCCTGGTACCTGGATATGTCTTTTCGTATTTTCCTTTTGGATTATCCTGTGCATCAAGGATGTTATAAAAAGTTTGGGTTGCTATGGCAGTGTGTTCGGTTTTTTCCGTGATTTTCCCCAGCTGGCCAAATGCCATGGATGCAAAACAATCCGAAAAGATATTATAGGGCTGCACCAAAGGACTTCCTTTTTTATCCAGGGAAAAGTACCATCGTCCAGAATCGCTTCTACCGAATTTCTGCAAAAAGTCGGCACCATGGAGCGCTATATCAAGCCAACTCCCCCTAGGTTCAACCTCATTGTAAAGTTTGGCAAACATCCACACCTGCCTACATTGAAGCCATACAAACTTATCCGTATCATACACACTCCCATCCACACCCAAACAGGTGTAAAATCCTCCATCCTCTTTGTCAATGGAATGTTTCTCCCAAAAAGGCAGGACATACCCCAATAAATTTTCCTTGTAAATCTCCTTGTACTTTCCAAAATCTTCTTTTCCTATACCCAAAACCTGTAGCCTTTAATTTTATTTTTCTTGTATTTCTTGAGCGACACCAAACAATATTAAATTTTTAATCTTAATTATCCAATAGTTAATAAATTATTTTATTAATATAATTGTGTGAGATGAAATCAAATTCGTTTGACAATCCTTTTAAAACACTACCCGCTAACATCTTAGCAACCACCCATGAAAACCCACCAACAAAACCGCCCTGTTTAGATAGTCCGTTTTTATTGTCATTATAGTTTTCTTACTATTTTTATCATCGCTCCCGGTCCAAAAAAGAAAGAATGAAACAAAACAAGCATAGTATTTTCAACGATATTCCGGACGAGCAAAAAAGCGGTGTCGTTTTTAAAAACCATCAGCTTAAAAAAAAGATCATTCGACTGCTGGACAAAAAAGGAGCCACAACGATCAACGACATCTCAAAAAAATTCAATTCCAGCTCCCCCAAGGTAAACAAACTCATCCAAGAGCTCATAGATGAAGGGCTCATTGAAGATCTTGGCAAGGCAGAGACCGACGTAGGCAGACGCCCCCACCTTTATGGGCTCATTGGTGATTCCATGTATTTTTTAGGGGTTGATTTAGGACACAACTCCATAGAAATTGGACTAATGGACTTCAATGAGAATCCCATCCATTTTTCCAAGGACATTGAATTCAACTTGGAAAACTCAGAAAAGTCCTTGCTTCAATTGTGCGACATCATCAACCATTTTATAGACAAAAATGCCGATTGGAGGAACAAAATTGTACGCATCGGCGTCAACCTTTCCGGCCGTGTAAACCATTTAAGCGGATATAGCCACAATTTTTTCAACTTCACAAAAACCCCATTAAGCAGCATCCTTGAAGAAAAAATTGGAATCCCCTGTTTTATTGAAAACGACACTCGGGCCAGGGCATTTTATGAATTTTACAGCCACAAATCCAAGGACAGCGGAAACATCCTTTACATAAATGCAGATTATGGTCTGGGACTGGGCGTACTTGCCCAAGGGAAGCTTTTGTATGGAAAATCGGGCTATGCAGGAGAGTTTGGGCATATCCCTTTTTTCGATAACGAAATTATCTGCATATGCGGTAAAAAAGGCTGCCTGGAAACGGAAGTTTCAGGAAGGGCCCTTGAAAAACAGTTCAAGGACAAACTCAAGGAAGGGCAATCCTCATCCCTGCAGCATAGCTTTGAGAATCTTGATAATATCAGAATGGACGACATTATCAAAGCAGCCAACAATGATGACACCCTAAGCATTGAACTTATTGGAATCATGGCCGAAAAACTCGGAAAGGGAATCACTACCCTGATACATTTATACAATCCGGAACTCATCATTTTTGGAGGTGCCTTGGCGAAATCCAAAGACCATTTCTTTCTACCCCTCCAAATGACCGTCAACAAATACTCCCTAAGCATTGTAAGGGCCGACACACAATTGGAGCTATCAAAAGGTGACGAGGGAGCCGGAGTACTGGGTGCCTGTTATTTGGCAAAACACAAGGTTTTGAATCCAAACCCCTCCTAACTTTATTGTTCCCAAAACCGCTCTATCTCCTCAAGGGTCTTGCCCGTTGTCTCCGGAACCAGTTTCCATATGATGTACATGTAAGGGAAACACATTACCGCAAATAACACAAAGGTTCCCTGGGGGCTCAACACCTCCAAAAGCCATGGTGTCAACTGCCCTACGATAAAGGTTCCCGTCCAAAGCGAAAATCCCGCAATGGACATGGCCATACCGCGAATCTTGGTTGGGTACATCTCGGAAAGCAGCACAAAAATTACTGCGGAAATGGAAATGGCCGTAAAGAAAACATATGCCAAGAACAAGATCAACAACACATAGGATGGGATATTCCATTCAGAAGCTTTAACAAAGTAGCCCGAGATCAGCAGTAACGTAAGTATCATCCCGGTCACACCAAAATACACCAGTTTCTTTCTCCCCACCTTGTCAATGATGTACAACGCGAGAATAGTGGTAAGTACATTGACACCCCCAACGAATACTTGATAAAACAGAGCATCCCCACCAGACATCCCACTTTGTTCGAAAATAGTGGGACCATAATACAGCACGGCATTCACACCCATGAACTGTCCCAATATGGCCACTGCGGCACCAATGAGTATCGCCTTCAAGAAATTGGGCTTCAACAACAGCCTCCAATTTCCTTTATCCGCCTCACCCAAAGAAACCTTCATCTCATGTACTTCTTCCTGAATTTTCGAAGGAGAACTGTAAATCTTACCCAGCACCATTGTCGATTTATTTTCATCACCCCTAAAGAACAACCATCTGGGACTTTCCGGCAAAAGGAATACCATCAATAAAAAGAGCAGCGCAGGAAACGCTTCCATGCCCAACATTCCCCTCCATACCTCCTCCACAAGCAATTTATTCCATTGAGCTCCTTCAAGTTGGCCAACGCTATCCGAAAAATCGAGCAACTCGAAATTCACAAGATATGCCGCCAAAAAACCGACGGTAATCGCCAATTGGTACAAGGTGACCATTGCCCCCCTGTATTTTGCAAAAGCTATCTCCGAAATATACATTGGGGAAATGATCGATATCATCCCAATACCAATCCCACCACATATCCGAAACGAGACAAGCTGGAGCATATCCGTTGCCAACGCGCAACCTACCGCAGATACGAAGAAGAAAACGGAGGAAATCAACATGGCTTTTTTTCTGCCGATCAAATCACTAATGTAGCCGGCGGCCAACACTCCACCAATAGAACCTATCAAAGCTGAACTTACATACCACCCTTGCAAGACGGAATCCAGTTCAAATTGCGAAGTCACCATGGTTATGGTTCCCGAAATCACCGCAGTGTCGTAGCCAAAAAGAAACCCCCCAAGGGCCGCCACAGCCGAAATAAAAACCACATACCCCAGATTGCCTTCTTTGCCGATTTGATCAAGATTCATAATACACGCTTAATGAACTGCAACTTAATGATATTTATTTTTATAATAATCCTTATTAATAATTTTTTTTACAAATTCAAATACACAAAACCGCAACACTCGTCTTCCCAAAGTTTATATCCCAAAATACTCCCTATATCGGTTATATAGATGACCCGCTTGGAGATATGCCGATTGCGGGCTCATGAAATGCGAAAACTCGAAGGTAATGGCCTTATGATAGTTTGCCCGTTGCGCCGCTTCGAGCTTCATTCTCAGCTTATCAAATTTTATAGGGAAAAATTTTATGGGCATATCCCTACTAAAGGATTCAGCATTCGTCCAACACTCTATTCCATAGCGATCGGCCAATTTTTTGTTTACTTCAAAGAAGGCATCCAATTCATCATAATCAATATGCCCGTCTTGAAAGGCACAGGCATCCACGACTTCATGGATTCCGGAAAATATTTCGTCCCACTCTTTTTCATGCTCCACAACGGACACCGCTTCGGATTTGGTCAGAGTTCCCGAAGCCGCGGCCACGGCCTTTTTTCCATCTATCCAAGGGGAAATCAATGTGGGCAGTCCGCCAGAGACCTCTTTACACTGTTTGCCCAACTTGTGAAAAGATGTAATGGCGCCCTTGGTCCTTCTGCTGATCTCACCACTTAAGTACCAGCCCTGAAAACTTTTGTACCGACTACCATAGTTCTTCCAAACCTCATCGATTACATACAGATTGGAATCGATTTCCTTGGTCAGATCCCCAGTATCCCAATATTCTCCTGAGTCGTATAGACCGAAATAGAACTTCATTTTATACTTTTCCGCAAGCCGAAGAAATAACTCCAATAAGTCTACCGAAGGCCTATAACACCCTTTTGAAAGAAGATATTCCGAGGGATAGGTGATAAACTTCCTGTAACCGGACCTGATCATGATCACCGTATCTATCCCAATTGCCTTCATATGCTGAAAATCCTTTTCCCATTCCTTTTCACCCCAATTCTGATGGGGAATATCATGGGATATTTCATCCAAGAAAGTGCCCGTTATCTGTAGCCCCTGTTGCTTCGGAACTATCAAATTTGATTCTTCATGGACAACCCCAGGCTCTGAGGCATTTAAATACGGTTCTGCAAATAAAGCCGTTCCACCGAGCACGGCATTCTTCATAAATTGTCTACGCTTTGAATCTTGTTTTCCCATAAAAAGTTTTTAGTATTCTTCAATCAAGTTTAAGTGAGTTATTTATAAGGTCGGGAGAAATGTGGCATCAAGGCGACTCCAAATAATCCGAGTCACTAAAATATACAATTCACCCCACACATGGTCCGCCATAAAAGAATCCATTTAATAGATCTATTTGAATTGTTGACAATACCCAAAAACCCGCATCATCTGCGCAATATTGATGTATTTTCCCTAAAATCATATGCAATGACCATCAAAATCGCATCAAAATGCACGTATTCCATGTAAATAGTCCTGCAAATCCTTAGTTTAGCATTTTATTCCACGCAATGAACAAGGACAAAAGACAAGACATCATTCTCAATCTGGTCAATTCCAAAAGAAAAGTGTATTCCAATGAATTGGCCATGGAGCTGAATGTTTCCGAAGACACCATACGAAGGGACTTGAACAGCCTTTCGGCCGAAGGTCTCATTAATAAGGTGCATGGCGGAGCCATCAGCAAGACCCAAAAATATTACAGCTACAATCACAACCTTATCATCAACAACGACAAAAAGGAATCGATTGCCAAAAAGGCGGTGACCCTTATTGATGATGGCGCTTCCATGATCATAAGCGACGGCACAACCAACCTGACCATGGCACGTTTTCTGCCCAACGATATCCGGGCTACCGTTTACACCTATTGTTTGCCCATTGCCATGGAATTGGCCAATCGCCCCAATATTGAACTTTTCTTTTTGGGCGGAAAAATCAACAAAAACTCTTTGGTCACCATTAGTTTGGACGTTATACAAAAAATCTCCAGGCTCAAGGTCGATTACGCCTTTGTGGGAACAGGGAGCATCACCCCATCCGGCATTACCGAAGGCTCCTATGAGGTAGCCAGCATTAAACGGGAGTTTGTGGCCGCTTCGGACCAGACCATTTCCTTGGTTACCTCGGACAAACTCGACCGAAAACAGAGTCATATTGTATGTGACATTGATGAAATCTCCACCCTTATCACCGATTTGGACCCTACGGACAAGAGGTTGGACGAGTACCGGGCCACAGGCGTTACACTACTCTAGAACTATAAAAACACTTTCCGTCGTCACGGATTCTTTTTATCCAACACCTCGGCCAAGGCCACAAAATCGTAGCCCCTACCGTTCAAGGCAATTATAAGCTCTTCCAGCTTGGCATACAGTTTATCCGTGCGTTTGGGGTCCGTGCCCACATGCGTCAAAAGCAAGAAACCATTCAACCCCTCCTTTGCTTCATAAGCTAAAATGGATTCCATGATCTCATCACTGCCCCGGTAGTTTTTCATATCTGGAGTGGTGTAATCCGCATGGGAAATGGTCCCGGGCGTGTAATTGATCAAACTCAGGT
The DNA here is from genome assembly GCF_049629585.1 of Flagellimonas algicida. Taxonomy (NCBI): domain Bacteria; kingdom Pseudomonadati; phylum Bacteroidota; class Flavobacteriia; order Flavobacteriales; family Flavobacteriaceae; genus Flagellimonas; species Flagellimonas algicida. The sequence continues at coordinate 1,726,336 of NZ_JBMYIX010000001.1, forward strand.
CCAATTGGTTGGTCCATTGCGTAATTTCACTACTGTTCCACTCGTAAGGAGGCAAGAAAAAGGGAGCATCCTCTTTTTGCACCCCATGTTGCGCCATGATTTTATAATTGTCCAACAAATCTTGCTGAAACTCTTCTTGGCTTACCAACAGCATCTTTTGGTCAGACCAGTCATTGTAGAGCAAATGCTTATCCGAATGTGCTCCCAAGTAATGTCCTCCGTCCTTTAGTTTCTTGATCAAGCCTGCATACTTTGGATTTCGATAAAAATTCCCTGTAAAAAAGAACGATCCCTTGATTTGATGTTTGTCCAACACCGTCAATATAGTGGGCAACCCATCGGCATATTGATCTCCGGTAAATGTTAGGTTGATTTTCTTTTCGGAAGTGTTCCCACGTATCAAAGCTCCGCTATCATCATAGGTGAAATTCGCTTTTTGATGCCCAGTTTTTTGGCTTTTGGATTCCATGGAAGATAAATAATATACCAAAGAGGCTGTCCCATCCATGGTGGGCTCGTTGGTGGAATAATCCCCAACATCATCATGATAGACCACCAAATCGGACTGAAACTCTGCATAACTATCATCCTCTTCCAACTTGATACCGATAAGGCTATTGAAAATGGAACCATACACAGGTCCATCCACCAACCCTCCATAGGTAGCATATCCCTCCAGCACGGTCAAGGATGAATGGGGTTTTACAGGCGAATCGGCGTGCTCTGGCAACCCAACGATCATACTTGTTCCCCATGGATTACACCCGAACAACCAATCCCTGAGCGCTGCTTCCATTTCCAAATAAGTGTCATCCCCGGTAAGTTCATGGTACATATGCGATTGTGTTACCGCGGCGGTGACAAAGTTATTGGAACACCACACAAAGGGCGTTCCTATGAGGAAAGCATTGTCTTTTCCCCGTTGCCGAATGGCCTCCAGACCTTTTTTGTAGAGTGCGGCCATATCCTTGGCCTTTTCTTTTTTTCCTGAAACACCTAGCTCAAAATGTCCAGCATTCAAAAAAGGGTAATATTGGTAATGCCGAACGGTATCCCTTCCCATCCATGGGGAAACCTGTTCTTGATCGGCAAAATCAATCCCTTCCCTTTTATACCTATCATCTCCTGTAAGATTGTACAGGGCCCCGGCAGCCAGTTCCATATCATCATACCAGTTTTCCTCTTCATAAAAATAAGGCCCCTTGCACGGTGCCGTCTGACTGACCCCTGGATTCTTTTTGCCATACTTATAAGCATCCACCGCCCGGGAAAGAAGATCCTCGGTATAATCTGGGTAGAATTCTTTCAATATCATCCCTCCCATGGCAAAAGAAGAGGCAAACTTACCGGCCGTGGAAGCCACCCCAGTGGAGCGGTTTTGATATTTTTTAAGTCCTTGCTTTTCAGCAGAGGCCAAATAGACTGGCCTACCCTTTCTGTTCTCGTCGTAAACCACAGTGTCCTTGTTGGGCAAACGGTACCCAGCATGGTCCCTGTCATCCGCAATTTGGTTGTAGTACTCTTCTGGGGAAGGGTTCATTTTTTTGAGCCAATCCATCCCGAACTTGGCCTCATCAATCACATCGGGAATGCCATTTTTTCCCGGGAGTCCGTTGGCTTGGAACCTATCCCCGAATGCTCCCGGGTTTTCCCTGTAGGCCAACAACAATTGGTATACCGCATTGGCCGAAGTAGCCGTGTATTGCAAATAATCCGTAGCATCATGCCATCCGCCGGTGACATCAATGCGTTCCCCTTCCCTTTTGGGGTTATAGATGATATAACCATCATCCAAATGGCACGAATCCGTTAAAAATGGATTGTATCCGCAGCGCTGTTGCCGCATATATTTTAAAAGAAAATCCGCCGTGTTGTCGTAAACATCGGCGTTGATATCAAACTCTGGGGAGGTAATGCCATTGGCCTGAACAAAATACTTTCCAGTTCCCTCAAAGTCACTAAAATCCAACCGATACGATGATTCAAAAGGGCCGTAAGCACCCTTGGGCGTCACTTTTTTGGATGAATACACCTGTTTTCCCGTAACCGCATCCACCAAGGAAAATGATATTACGTCCATATTTGCTTTGGACCCCAATACCGCCACTTTTATGGATTGGGGCAAATACCCCAAATTATTTATCCGTATCCAAGATTTTTCCTCTTGGGCACTACCCAAGGTCAAGCAAAAAAGAAAAAGAACCAACAGCTGCCTGTTTTTCATATCAAAAAGTAGTTTAACGATCCAATCAATCCTTTTTAAGGTCATTGAAGTTGATCAAATCAAAATTATAATTCAAATAGTCCCTATGGATTCTCCCAATATGGTCAATATCCCATTGTCTGTCCCTATTAAGACTGGAATAGCAACTGGGGTCATAGGTACCGGGGTGAAAGACCAACTCATAGGTCTTTCCCTTTTTCAGTCCCTTTAGCCAATCATCTATTTCCAAAAAATCCTCCACGGAACCATAAAAATATTTTTTGTCCGGCATCACCACTCCCCTAAAAGCCTTACCATGATTCCGGAACGGTAATCCTTTCTCGCGACAAAACTTTGCCACAATGGAGTGGTACTTGGTGTGCAAATGCTCTTTGTGCACATCCAAATGGCTAGGAGCTATACCAAAAATATCGATGAATTTCTGGTATTGCCCCTCCACTTGTTCCCTATGCTTGTCATACGTGAACTCAACATGCAGACCAACGCTGATATCACTGTATCCATTTAGATATTTTAGCTCCTTCACCGTTGCGGCCTGGCTATCCGAAATTCGGTTTACCATCACCGTTGTGGAAGTGATTTTCTTTTCCAACAAAAGTTGGATGATACTCCCATTGAAATGATCGCTCATTCCAAAATCATCCGCGTTGATTATCAAGTACGCCATGTTTCAATCTTAAACCCCTGCAATCCTTCTCTTGTATTCACTCAACGCATCTGCCAACCGCTGCTTGGAGGTTGAATCCCCGGGGACATTGTGCGATGGATGGATATGGAGTTTGACCCCTCTGTCGGCCAATATTTCGGCCACTGTGGTAACGGTCATCCACACCGCCGTGATAAACGCCATAGTGGAAACCGGGCCCACTTTGTCCACATGGTTCTTCAATGGCACTGACGCATCTTCACCTGGCGCACAGGTGTCCACCACCAAATCGGCAAGTTCAAACAATGTTTTTCCACAGGAATGTTTGGTGGTCTTATCTTTGGCTTCGGCCGCTGAACCGAACACGATGACCTTCATGCCTTTTTCCTTGGCATCCAAAGCAATATCGATGTTTACGGCATTGACCCCGGTATGGGAGAACAGCCACATGGTATCTTCCTTGTCAAAATTGTGCCCTTTCATGATCTCACGGCCATAACCTTCCACCCGCTCCAAAAAGATAAACTGATCCACCCCCATCTGACCAACAATGTTGGTGAAAAAGGTAAGGGGTAGCTCCACAATGGGATGAAAGCCCACAAACCCACCAATTCTGGGATACATTTCCTCAATGGGCAGCGTGGCGTGGCCACACCCAAAGGTATGTACCCATTTTCCCTTTTCTATTGAATCGGCCATGATCTCGGCCGCTTTTTGAATGTTCTCCATTTGGGTTTCCTCGATTTCGGACATTACATTCCTGGCATTGTTAAGCCACTGTTTTGCTAACATTACTGATATATTTAATATTAAAATTGATTTAATTTTCTTCGCAATCCGAGTATAAGTCCACCCATGACCAATACCAGTAGCATCAGAAGCACCGGATAAAACCCTATGCCGAAGTATTGGGAAACCCACCCCATAAGATGGTTGCTCAATACATTTCCGATCAACGCTATGGTAATGACCAGACTAAAGGCGGTACCCGTTAATTCTTTGTACATTTTTCCTACGTAGCCCAACACCACCGGAAAACCAGCTGCAAGACCAAATCCGAAGCCCACAAGGCCAATCAAGGAAAGTAAATGGGTTTGAAAAATCCAGATAACGGATGCACTTGCCATAAGAACACAGACACTTAAAAGCAATACTGTATATGGGTTCATCACCCGTAATATTTTCCCCAACAGCAATCGGGCAACACAAAGTCCGGCCACAAAAAGGGACAGGGTAAACAAAGCATCCGCTGCCTCAAACTGCCTTTCAGATTCCAAAAATGTTGTGGTCCAATTATTGGCTATCCCTTCCAGTCCACTTTGAAAAAACAAGACAAAGCCCAATAGCAACAGAATGGGATCCTTCAACATTCCAAAACCTTGGGCAATAGGAAACCCTTGGGCATTTTTTGGTTTCGGAAAAGCGGTTATGACAAAAAGGATCACGGGCAATAACATCCCCATACCCATCCAAAAAATGAGCACATCCAGTTCCAAATATTTTTGCAAAAAGCCCACCATGGCAGGAACACCCAAAGCACCCACACCATAGAAGACGCCCAACAGGCTTAAATTGGCACTGTGCTTATCCTTACTGATATCCGAAACCAAGGCATTGGTGGCACCGTTCAAAATTCCACCTCCCAGTCCGATCACAACAATGGCCCAATTCAAATGATTAGACTGGGCCGCAATACCAAGGCCTTCAAATCCAAAAAATGAAAGTAGCCCTCCAATAATCAATATAAACTTGTACCCAAACCGATCTACCAAGGGACCAAAGACCATGGACCCCAGCAATATACCAAAGGGCAACAAAGACAGGGTAGCCCCTGTTTCTAGCTTGCTGAGATAGATTCTTTTTGAAATGGAAGGCAACAATGACCCCAAGGAAATCATCACGACCCCAAACAGCAACATGCCCAGACATGCTGCCACAAAAACCACTTTGTAATTGTATTTTGAGCCTTCCATTACCACAATTAAACTTTATTCTTCAATGACTTAAGTGCCAAATAGCCCGCTCCCACCAGTCCTGCATCACCTTCCAAGGTAGAAGCCTCTATGGACACTTTGCCAAAACTGATGGGTTGGGCCCATTGTTCGGACACCGATACGATCTTATCCATAAATTGGGAAGCGGGACCAAAAACACCTCCTCCAAAAATGATTTTCTCCGGGTTGAATGTGCTTATCAAATTGGCCGTAAAGACACCCCAATAGGCAATGGCCGTTTCCAAAGCAGAAACTGCAATCGGGTCATTTGCCTGATAAGCTTTGAATACATCTTCTGCGGAAAGGGCCTTTTTGGGGATTCTTCGCAGACTGCTCTCAACCCCAGGGGATTCTTCGAGAAGTTTGGCGGCATGACTCGAAATTCCACTTCCCGACGCATATTGTTCCAAATTCCCTCTTTGACGGTCGGTGGAAGAGAGCGCTACGTCCATTCCCATCCATCCAATGGAACCGGCAATTCCATGGGCACCGTTCAAGACCATACCATTGGCCCAGATACCAACGCCTATCCCCGTACCCACAGTAACAAACAACGCATGTCTACAACCTTTGGCCTTTCCTTTCCAAACTTCAGCAAGAATGGAACAGGAACGGTCATTGTCGATAGCCACCGGTATTCTGGCAGCACTCATACCTTGTTCAATGACTTCCTTCAATCTAAATTCTTCCCATCCGGGAATATTTGGAGCCCAAACCGTGTTGTCTATTTCGTTGTATATTCCGGGAACACAAATTCCAATAGCGGTCACCTGCAATCCTTCCTCCTTTGCAATTCGCAAAAGCCCATTTATCAAATCCACGATCAAGACCCCAACAGCCTCACCCGTTCTTCCCTCAAGCTTCTTTACTCTTTTGGTCAATAGGGCACCCTCAAGCCGGAAAAGCCCTCCAGCCGCTTTGGTCCCCCCTAGATCAATGCCGATCACCACCTTCTTATCGTCCTCCATACCTCTTGATTTCTTTAACAACGTGCACAATTTAAGCAAAAAATACATTCAATGTACTTTTGTAATTCATTTTATGCTGTTTTTATGCATTTTTATTTTCTTTTAAATTCAATAACTGCATTAAACGCGCATATTTAGTCAATGGATTTAAATAAAGTCCTTTGCACTAAAAATGTTCTTGTGGCCTATACCTCCCCGGCACCATCCTTTTTAGTTATCTTAGTTCGCACGACCCATCTAAACAGACCTTTATGAGAATCCTATTCCTGTTGTTATCCTATTTCTGTCTACAGACCACCACTTCGTGGTCCCAAGTAGATTCAACGCTTTTTGAAAATCTTACATTTCGGTTTATAGGGCCCGAAGGCAATAGGGCCATTGCCATAGCAGGGGTGCCGGGCGACCCCATGGTCAATTATATTGGTGCAGCATCAGGTGGCCTTTGGAAAACCATGGATGGAGGCATCAACTGGAATCCTATTTTTGACGGTCAAGAGGTTTCCTCCATTGGATCGGTGGCTTTGGCTCCTTCAAACCCCAACATCGTATGGGTAGGAACGGGTGAGACTTTTGTCATCCGTCCAGCCCACGCCATGGGTGATGGCATCTACAAGTCTGAAGATGCAGGAAAAACCTGGAAAAGAATGGGCCTTGAAAAAACTGGACGTATCGGGAGGGTAATCGTTCACCCCACTAATCCGAACATTGTCTATGCCGCTGCACTGGGCCATACTTATGGCCCCCAACAGGAACGTGGCGTGTACAAAACCACTGATGGTGGAAAAACTTGGAAACAGATCTTGTTCATAGATGAGCATACAGGAGCGGCAGAACTGGCCATCGACCTAAAAAATCCAGACCGACTGCTCGTAGGCATGTGGTCGATTCACATCAATACCTGGGGTCTGAACAGTGGTGGACCGGGAGGCGGTGTGTACCGCACCACCGATGGCGGCAATTCTTGGGAAGCGCTATCCAAATACGGCTTGCCCGGAGGAAAAGACCAACCCGTTGGGAAAACAGCCGTGGCCATTGCCCCTTCCCAACCTGATGTAGTCTATGCCCTTTTTGAAATTGACAGCCCGGCCCTATATCGTTCCGAGGACTTTGGTAATACATGGACCCTTCAAACCCGAAACCATGATATTGCCGAAAGGGCACCGTACTACACCCGTATGGCCGTTTCCCCGGCAGACCCGGACGAAATCTATTTTGCCAGTGTAAAATTCAGCACCTCAACAGATGCCGGAAAAACCATATCCGGAGGATATGCCGCAGGCGGGGACAATCACGATATTTGGCTGGACCCCACCAATGCAGACCGTATGATGGTCGCCCATGACGGTTGCGCGAGCATCACCCTAAACCACGGGGTAAGCTTTCAGCGAATCGTCCTGCCCATTGCCCAAATGTACCACGCCGCGGTTGATGACAAAATCCCGTATAATGTATATGGAAACCGTCAGGATGGGTATTCGTACAAAGGGCCCAGCAACAGTCTTCAAGGTTATATTCCCCTAGGTCTCTGGGAAGGTGTGGGAGGTTGTGAAAGTGGATTTGCCCAACCTGACCCCTTTGACAATGATATAGTTTGGTCCGGTTGCTATGATGGTGGACTTCAACGGTACAATGCCCGAACCGGCCATGCTCGTGATGTGCGCGTTTGGCCCGAAGCCGGATATGGATGGGAACCTGGCAAATTAAAGTACCGATGGCATTGGAACTTTCCGTTGGCTTTTTCGCCCCATACCCCACATCGGGTGTATGTAGGGAGCCAGTTTGTGCATAAAAGTGATGATGACGGACAAAGTTGGCAGGTCATTAGTCCCGATTTGACCTTAAACGACAAGACACACCAACAAAATTCAGGCGGGGTGGCCATTGATAACCTAATGACTTTTGATGGCGCCACGCTCTTTAGTATTGCAGAATCCAAATTGGAACCGGGACACATCTGGACCGGAAGCAATGACGGGCAGGTACATTTAACCCAAAACGGAGGGGAAACTTGGACCAATGTAACCCAAAACATTCCAGACCTTCCCCAATGGGGGACCATTGCCAATATAGAGCCTTCCCGATTCAAGAAGGGAACGGCATACATTTCCGTGGACCTTCACCAAATGGGCGATTTTGACCCTTATGTGTACAAAACTTCGGATTATGGCGAAAGCTGGAAGCTGGTCAGCGGCACAGTGCCTAAATCCGTCCATAGTTTTGCCCATGTGATCAAGGAAGACCCCAAAAGGGAGGGCATGCTCTATTTGGGTGTGGACAATGGTATCTATGTGAGCACCAATGATGGGCAAAGTTGGATGCGCCTGCGAAACAATCTCCCCCCAGCACCGGTATATTGGTTGGAAATCCAGGAGCGGTTTGATGATTTGGTCGTGGGAACCTACGGAAGAGGGTATTACATTCTGGACAATATTTCGCCTCTACGCGAATACGACATGAATGCCCAAGGCAAGGATGCCCATCTGTTCAGCATACGGCCCTCCTATCGGTTTCAGGAAAAACAGAGCATAAAGACCGACGGACCCAGTCTTAACTCCGGTACCAATCCTGCCTATGGGGCAGACATCAACTACTTCTTAAAAGACAGTACCGACCAAAAAGTGGAAATCCAGATTCTTACCTCCAATGATGAAATCGTGCGCACACTCCAAGGAAAGAATGACGCCGGCATCCATAGGGTGATGTGGGACCTTAGATACGAACCCACTTACAAACCCAAATTGCAATCCACTCCCCCTGGCCGACCTTGGGTACAACTGAACGGTGAGGGTTGGCGTCCCTTGGTCACCTGGGACTTGGATTTGATGCGGGGACAATACGGTCCCAGAGTGGTGCCAGATACCTATAAAGTAAAACTGATTGTTGGGGAAACAGCATATGTCCGGGAAGTGGAAGTCCTGAAAGACCCTTCCACCGAAGGAACCTTGGAGGACATCAAAAAACAAGTGGCCTTTTCCCTAGAGCTCAGGGATGCCATAAACTTGGCGGTGACCATGATCAATGATATTGAATCCATTCGGGCCGAACTGAATGAGATCATTCCACAGTTGCGAAACAAAAACGATAAGAAAAAGGCAGAACAGCTCCAATCCATGGCCGAAGCTATTGCTGCTTCCCTGTATGACATTCATTTGACCGGTGCCCGGGAAGATGCCTTTCGGTCCCCGATGAAACTATACGGTCGTTTAAGTGCCCTTGCCAGCGATATCACCGGAAACGGTTTGGACTTTAGACCCACTGACCAACAAGGGGAGGTCTACTCCATTTTCAACAAAAGGCTCAAAGACGTTGATGACAAATTCAAAACCTTTATGAACGTAGAAGTCAAAAATTTCAATAGTCAATTGAAAAAAAGTGAGCTTCAGATACTATTGGACAAGAAAATCAAGTCTTAATCAACACAGTAAGCTCTACAAAACCTGAAATCCATGGGCATAGGGATCGTCATCATCTATGATGATGGTGTTATACCCTGTTATTTGTGCCCACCCTTGGATGCTGGGTACAATGGCATTGACATTGGTCAAAGTAGTCTCTTTTTCAACCCTGCCAATAAACTTACTCCCAATAAAACTTTCATGGATGAAGTCTTCCCCTACCTTCAACTTGCCCTTCGCATGCAATTGCGCCAAACGGGCCGATGTTCCCGTGCCGCAAGGCGAACGATCAATAGCCTTGTCTCCATAAAACACGGCATTTCTCCCTGACGAGGTTGGCTCTAAAGGGTTTCCTGTCCACATCATGTGACTGACATCCCGAATCGTCGTATTCTCAGGATGGATGAATCTATCGGGATATTTTGCATTGATTCGTTCCCGGACCACCTTGGAATACTGAATGATCTTGGATGCTGAAAAATCATGTACTCCGTTAAAATTATCCTGCGGGTCCACAATGGCGTAGTAGTTCCCGCCATAGGCCACATCAAAGGTGATTTCTCCCAACTCCGGGCATTCCACGGTCAGGTTTTCGGCCGCCAAATAGGATTTCACATTTACCAATTTCACCCAATCCACTTTCATGCCCGTCTGTTGGTATTCGATCTCGACCAAACCCGCAGGGGCTTCCATTCTAACTTTTCCAGGGATTTTAGGCTGAATTAATCCTTCCTCCAAAGCAATGGTGATGGTCCCAATAGTCCCATGACCGCACATGGGCAAACAGCCTGAGGTTTCAATAAAAAGAATTGCAATGTCATTTTCGGGCTCGTGTGGCGGAAAGAGGATACTGCCACTCATCATATCATGGCCCCTTGGCTCAAACATAAGCCCTTTTCGAATCCAGTCAAATTCCTTGAGGAAATGCTGTCGTTTTTCACTCATATTCCGTCCCAAAAGGATGGGACCTCCTCCTGCTACCAAACGCACAGGGTTTCCACAGGTGTGGGCATCCACACAAAAAAACGTCTTTCTTGCCACGGCTAGCGCTTCAACTAAATTATATCGTGCTTAAAAATACAACCTTACTTCAAGTAAGTGGGCAACAATTCTTCTGGAAAGGATTGGTAACTGATCGGCCTTGCCCATCTTTTGATGGAATGGATGCCCACCGCAGTGAACCTCGAATCCGTAGATGCCGGATAAGGTCCGCCATGCTGCATGGACGGGCACACCTCAACCCCAGTGGGAACACCGTTGTAAATGATACGCCCTACCCTGTTTTGGAGCACATCCACCAAGGTTTCCAAATCCAAATCATCATCTTTTTCAGCAATCAAGGTTCCGGTCAACTGGCCTTCCAAGTTTTCAATGACCTGAAAGAGTTCTTCTTCATCCTTGCACTGTACCACCAAAGAAAAAGGCCCAAAAACCTCTTTGTGCATTTTGGGGTTGTTCAAAAAATCGGCTCCTGAAACTGTGGCAACTTCCGCTGGGGCATCATTGACCTTCACATCTTCATCCCTTTTGGAAATACTTTCCACACCTTTTTGGGAGGTCACCTCCCCACCATTCTTCAAATACCCCTTTTTAATATTGGGGTGCAACATGCACTGTGGTGTAATGGCCACGGTCTTTTCAGCCAATGTTTCGACAAAATTTCGGGTATTGGAATCCTTGATGGTCAACAGCAATCCCGGATTGGTACAAAACTGTCCTGTTCCCAATGTTATGGAATCTGCATAGGTTTGCGCAATTTCATCGGCCCTTCGGGAAATGGCCTTGGGCGTGATGACCACGGGGTTGATACTCCCCATTTCCGCGAATACCGGGATGGGTTCCTCCCGTTGTGAGGCCAAATCGAACAGTGCTCGACCTCCTGTGATACTTCCGGTAAATCCTACTGCCTTTATCTTGGGATGTTTCACCAAGTTCACTCCCACGTCCACACCTCCGTTGACACAGGAAAATACCCCATTGGGCATTCCTGTCTCTTGGGCCGCCTTGACAATGGCAGAAGCCACCAATTCCGAGGTACCCGCATGCATGGGATGCGACTTCACAATCACAGGACACCCTACCGCCAAAGCACTTGCTGTATCCCCGCCTGCCGTGGAATAGGCCAACGGAAAGTTGCTCGCCCCAAATACCGCCACAGGTCCCATGGGAATCAAGGTTTTTCTTAAATCCACTTTGGGAATAGGCTTTCGGTCCGGTTCAGCCGCATCAAATGTATTTTCCCGCCAATCGTCCTGGGCAACCAACTCGGCAAAAGACCGCAATTGAAAAACGGTCCGTCCTCGCTCGCCTTTGGCCCTTCCTTCGGGAAGTCCGGTTTCGGAAGTATATCTTTCCACCAATTCCTCGTCCAACTCCAAAATATGGTCTGCAATGGCATTCAAGAACGCCGCCCGTTGCTTTCCGGGAATCTTTCTGAATGTTTTGAAAGCATCCCAAGCCAATTCAGCGGCCATATCCACTTCTTCAGTGGTGGCTTCCACAAAAGTTGAAGGGTTCTCCGTGTTCAATTTTGGGTTCAAGGTCGTGAATTTCACATCCCCTTTCCCACTCAAGTTGTTTCCAATGTAGTTTTTGCCTGTAATCATTATGCGTTGCTACTGAGTTTTTTATAATCGGGTAATGTGGGTCTATTCTTTAGGCCTGTTTCGATGATTTTCAATACCCTTTGTCTTTCCCCACCCTGCAAGGGCAATCTAGGTGGCCTCACATTTTCCGCACCGATGCCCGTGGCCACTTCGGCCAATTTAATGTTCTGCACCAATTGTGGGCTGATGTCCAGTTCCAACAAGGGCATGAACCATCTGTAGATTTCAAGGGCCTCGTTGATCCTTCCCGCTTTAACCAATTCGTAAATCGCAACCGTTTCGGCTGGAAAGGCACAGACCAGGCCGGCTACCCAACCATCGGCCCCTATGGCCAAACTTTCCAGACCCAAGGTATCCACGCCTGTGAACACCTTTACACGGTCCCCAAAACGATTCTGTAATCGGATGATATTGGTAATATCCCTTGTTGATTCCTTTATCGCTTGAATATTGCTGCATTCCAGCAAATCTTCCAACATATCCAAAGTTACCTCAATTTTATAATCCACAGGGTTATTGTAGAGCATTATGGGCAGTGAAGTATTGTTGGCAATGGCCTTGAAGTAGGTCACGGTTTCAAAATCGGTGGCCCTGTACCTCATGGGAGGTAATACCATGAGTCCGTCTGCACCTGCCTTTTCAGCCTGTTGAGCCATGAGAATGGCTCCCTTGGTGCTTTGCTCCGCAACATTCATGACCACAGGTATTTTTCCATCCGCTATGGCCAATGAGGTTTTGATCAGGGTTTCTTTCTCATCCGGTTCAAGGGTACTGGCTTCCCCTAGGGTACCTCCCAAGATAATTCCATGGACCCCTGCCTCCATCTGCGCTTTGATGTTCTTTTCAAACATGTCAAGGTCCAATTGGTCACTAGCGGTGAACTTTGTGGTAACTGCTGGCATTACGCCTTTCCATTGTAGCATAACGATATGTTTTAATCACAAAATTAGAAGAGACAAGCCCAATCTTCGGTCTGAAAATTACCCAGTTCCAATATTATATTATCCTATAAACATATTTTTTATGTATTTTATGATGATTTTTGTATCATTCTTATGAAAATACTACCCTTTAAAATACCCAAACCCAAAGATGAAGCCTTGGTGTACCAAGAGGACCGGGAAAAGGTTTTCTATGATCAACTCCATCAACATGCCGAAATCCAGATAAGCTACATTGAAAAGGGAGCAGGCACCCTTATTGTTGGGGATTCCTTCAATGAATATAAGACCAACGACATTTTAGTGATTGGGAGTTATGTCCCCCATGTTTTCCGGAGTGATACCAACACCACGAATAAATCCGTCATGCGCACATTGTTTTTTGACCAGGATTCCTTTGGAAAAGATTTTTTCGCTCTTCCCGACCTCGCGGCCACCCACCCCTTCTTTCAACAATCGGTATACGGGATGAAAGTGGTTTCCCATAAGGAAAATACCATCGCTCTTTTTAAGCAGTTACGGCAACAGAACAAATTGGAACAGATTGCCTCCCTACTTTTGATTATCAACCAAATAACAAAATCCGAAACCCAACCTCTTTCTTCATTTGTATACAACAAGGCTTTTTCGGACGATGAGGGAAAACGCTTGAACAAGGTATTCGATCACGTCATGGATCACTACCACGAGCAAATTACCTTGCAAGAGGTTTCGGAAATAGCCCATATGAGCAAAAATGCCTTTTGTAGGTATTTTAAAAAGCGTACCAACAAGACCTTCTTTCAGTTTTTGATTGAAATACGGATAGAGAATGCCGGAAAACGAATCATCTACCAACCCGAACTTCCCATTTCCTTGGTTTCTGAACTTTGTGGTTTTAGCAACTTGGCCAATTTCAATAGAAAATTCAAGGAACTGAAAGGGTGCACTCCCACCCAATACAGGGGACAATTTCAATAGAAAAGGACCCAAACCAAAATGGCCGGACCCTTTCCATGAACATAAATAACAACCCTACCAAATAGTTATGATTTCCTCACGCCGCATTTTGCTGCCTTTGGGAATATCAAAAGCTTTGATGAATTCCTCAAAATTGGACAATGCTCCATTGGCCCGATAAAAACTAGGGGAATGTGTATCTGTTTTTACTAGGTTTTCCAAGGACTTATCCCGATACTTACCTCGCCACATTTTGGCATAAGCGAGAAAAAATCGCTGCTCATCCGTTAGTCCGTTGATGACTTGGGCACCTTTTTCGGCCTGATTGATTTTCATGGCTTCAAAGGCAATGGCCAAGCCGCCCAAGTCGCCAATATTTTCTCCCAAAGTGAGCTTGCCGTTCACATGGATGGAATCCAGTACCACGTAGGCATCAAACTGTTCCTCTATCTTTTTGGCCCTTGCCTCAAACCGTTCCCTATCCTCGGGGGTCCACCAGGACTTCAGGTTTCCATCGGCGTCGTACAGACTGCCATTGTCATCAAATCCATGGGTGATCTCATGCCCAATGATAACCCCTACAGAACCATAATTGGTGGCATCATCGGCATCATAATCAAAAAAAGGCGGGTTAAGAATCCCTGCGGGGAAGACAATTTCATTCCGATAGGCAGAAAAATACGCATTGACCGTGGGCGGGGTCATGCCCCACGCATTGGGGTCAATTGAGTCTCCCAAACGGTTCAATTGCCGCAAATAGTCATGCTCCCTTAACCTGATTACGTTGCCAAAGTAATCATTGGCCTTGATGTCCACCGCAGTATAATCCAACCATTTATCGGGGTACCCTACTTTTACTCCCATTTTATCCAGTTTATGGCGGGCCTGGATTTTGGTCTCTTCAGTCATCCATGTATACCGATTTATCCGTTGATGGAACGCTTGCTTTAAATTATCGATGAGGCCAATCATTTTGTCCTTGTTCCGCTTGGGAAAGTATTTTTCCACGAAGAGCTTGCCCAAAGGTTGACCCAAATTTATGTCTGTAGAGTTTTGTGCCAATTGCCAACGCGGAAACTCCTCTTCCACCCCATTCAATGTGGTTTGGTAAAAAGCAAAGCTTCGATCTCGGATGGCATTGTTCAACATGGGGGTTGTTCCCCGAATCACCTTCCATTGCATATAGGTCTTCCAATCGGCAATGGAGAAATCATCCAACATTCGGTCGAACATGGCCAAAAACTCGGGTTGGTTCACGATAACATAGTCCACTTCCTTGTTCAACCCCAAATCCTTAAAATACTTGGGCCAATCCACATTGAATGTGAGTTGGTTGAGCTCGGCCATGGTCTTTTTGTTATAGTTCCTTTCCGAATCCCGAAGTTGGACCGGACTTCTATGGATTTGGGCCATCCGGGTTTCCATTTCGAAGATTTTTTGGGCCGCTTCCCGCTCCTTGCCTTGGTGCAATTGCAGCATTTTGAAGATATCCGTCATCAATTCCAGGTATTTGTCCCGAAACTCCTGATACTGTGGATTGTCTTCCAAGTAGTAGGCCCTGTTGCCCAGACTCAAGCCAGACTGACTTAGATAGAGGGCATACACGGAGCTGTTCTTGGCATCCAGAACGGTGTAGGTCCCAATGGGCGCCTGAATACCTTTGGTATATAGCTGTGCGGTCAGTGCTAAATAATCCTCTTTGGTGGTGATTTGTTCCACTTTGTCCAAGTACGCTTTAAGGGGTTTCAACCCCAGATTTTCCAATCGTAGGGTATCCATACAGCTGGCATAGAAATCGGTCACCATTTGCTCCGTTGAACCCTTTTCGTAGGTTGTATTGCTCTCCGTAAGCTCCTTAAAAATGCCCTTGATTCGGTCCTGATTTGCAAAATAGACCTCATGAAAGCTACCCCAAGAGCCATAGGCCGCAGGGATTTCCGTGCTGTCCAACCATTGGTGGTTCACGTAGGTATAAAAATCGTCTTGGAGCTGTTGTTTCCCCTGTGCAAAGGCCATGGTTGTAGCCGTTAGGGCTAAAACTGCCATCATCCTGTTTTTCATATGTTCGTTTTTTGAGTTGTTGCTGTTTTTTTTCGATATCAATCCCAAACAAATTTCCATGTGCCATCCTCTTGGCGCTTCCAAACGGTATGGAACACGCCTTTGGCCTCTGCTGGATTGCCTTCGGCATCTTCATAGGAAAATGTATAGTACCCATAGGTGTAGCCCAGGTCCCCGGATTTGGAGACTTCGATAAATTCCGGTTTCCAAGCCAATCCTTTTGAGGTTTGGTTCTGCATAAAATCGGCAATACCCTGCTTGCCCTCAATGAGTTGATTGTTCCTCATGAGAACGGCATCTTCGGCGGCGTAGGCCAGAAAGGCCTTGTTCATCCCTTCTTCCTTGGCCATTTGTGCAAAAGCGGTCTCGGAATCGGCAATTTGTTGTTTCCACGTCTCCAAAACTTGGGGAAGTGGTTCTTGGGTCTGGCCACATGCCATGAGCAGTACCATGACCAATACACTACATACATTGACTATTTTCATGACTTCAATTTTTAGTGGTTGGGGTTCCAATTGGGCTGGGCCTTTTTCCCATTTACGAAAAACGTATTGACCGCCTCCAAATCGGTTCCATTTTTATATTGATATTCAAATCTATGAACCCCTATTTGGGTATTGTTGACCGGGTTTTCATCAGCATCCAAATAGCTACGCTCCGCCAACCTTCCTCTTTCATCATAATGGTTTTCTTCTATGGCATAACCTCCCGACCCATTGACAAGCTTTCCTTCCAGATCATGGTAAAACCCGCGGATAGGTCGCCCCTCTGCGTCAAATTGGGTCTTATATTCGTGAATCTTGTTCGCACCCAATCCAATAGGGTTTCCATCCTTATCAAAAAAGGACCTTGTAGCCAAAAACCTTCCATCAGAACTATACGTGGCTCTGATGATTCCAATACCACTATTGGAATTGGTGGGCCTGTCTTCCGTATCCAAAAAAGCCCGTCCTACTTCATTGCCGTGTTCATCAAAACGATACACTACTTTATGAACTCCCCAATTGGTGAGTTGTGGCCCATTGTTTTCATCAATGAAAGCAGCTTCCTGTTCCGAAAAAAAATCGGAAGGGATATAGGCTATTTTGGCAATGTTGGTCATACCCCGAGTCAATCTGCCCTCCCCATCATAGTTGGACCATTCCGTAAACTGTCCGTGAGCGTTGTATCCAACTTTGGTAGTGACCACATTTGCCTCATCGGGCGTGGGGGTCTTGCCTTCTTTTCCAAAATTGGTCATTTGGGCCAGTAGACCATGTGTATTGTAGGAGAACAGGGTTACGAAGTATTGAAATTCCGGCCGATTTCGGACAAGCTCATCTTTGGTATTGTAACGCCATTCCATAACATCGCCATTGGGCAAAGTCTCCCAAACGTATTTGGCGATGCCAAAATCATTATCAATGATGTCCCCTGCAATATTGTGGAAGGTCAGACCTGTTCTCTCTTCTTTCTCATTAATAACAAACCGTGCTTCATACACATCCCCGGAGACCAAGGTTCGATGACCAAACTCGTTGTAAAATGTGCGTATTTCTTTATTTTCCTGATAGCTGACCTTAATTTTGGGCGCTCGTACAAATCGGTCCGAAAACGAAACCAGTTGATCATTGAGTACATAGCGGCACTCCACCAACCTTCCCTTTTCATCATAATCCAATTCAAAATGTTTTTTGTTGCCCGCATCCTCCCTGGCCACCATCTTGGCTCCTCTGATATCGGCAAAAGGGGTTTCCCGGAACACAATACCCATGGCATATTGGGTGTGCTGTGCCTTTACTTTCAATCCACAACTTAGCAGCATCAGTACTGCCCAGATTATGTTTATTGTCTTTCTCATTCAGCTCTTTTTTTCTGGTTTGATATGATCATAAAGCCAATCGATAGGTGAGTTTCATCAAGAAAATATTCTCCGGTTTTTGCCCAAAAATGCCCGACTCCAATCCGCGGGTCAAACTGGCTGATGGGTCCATGAAGTTGGATATCCCCTGCGACCAGACCAAAAACAGCTCCGACCCCGGGATGTATTCCCAACGTACCACCAAATTGGACCGAAACTCCACCAAGGAAAAATCTGGATCATCGAAACTGTAATCCACAGTGCCGTCCAAATTTTCATCCACCACATACATTTCCGTATCGGACTGCCTAACTATCTGCCCTTCTTCCAACAATTCATAGCGATCAAAAAGATTTTCCGCCACTGGATTGGTGATGTAATTGAAATGGGAATACCGCCCCCTTGCAATAAAAGGCTGCCCATAGTATTGAATGGTGAGGTTGGGATTTATGGTGTAGTTCACCCGAATGGCCGCGCTCAATGTTTTATTGTCTATTTCCGAAGTAATGTATCTGGGCATCCCATTGAATTGGGTCTCCGTGACATATTGGGTTCTATGGGGGTATCTGGCATACTGTGGACTAAAGGATACGCTCAACGCATTGGAGGGCTGATAGGTAATCCCGCCGGTAAATTCAAAAATGGTGAAGTGGCCTTGCTTGGCTTCCGAATAGAGCAGATCGGCACTAAACCGTAGTTTTTTACGTAAATCGGTATTGGCAATGAACCAGACAAAATTTTCCCGTGAGAGCTTGAATCGTGGACCACCCTGCAAGTGCGCTGTACGATAATTAATGGGAATATGCCCCCCGCCCACATCAAAGCCCCAGTTGTTCAAAAAAGTGCCATCGGCCCCAAATTGGTATTGCATGCGATTGCGGTTCCCCTCAAAATCAAAACTGTTGAAGTAATTAAAATTGGCTCCTACTCTCCTAAACTTTCCCATTTGGCGGGTAGATTCGTAGGCCACCGTATTGTATTGGCGAAACTCATCGGTCTGCCTCAAAAATCCAATATCGTTGATCTCGAGTTCAGGGGATTTCCAAAAAGCGCCAATGGTATATCGCAAATTACCACCGCCTACTTTTCCATACTCCAATTTCCCTCCGGTTCCCGCCAAGGAGGTTCGGGTGAAATCCACCTCCACATGATCGGCATCCGTGCGTTGGAACAAGTGCGTCAAGGTATTTTGGGTGGCGGCAATGGCCTCCCTGCTCCCCTTTACCTTACTAAAAATGGAATAGCCCATGAGGTAGTAGTTCCGGTTGCTCCATTGGTGTTTAAAGTCCAACCCACCCGAATAGGCATCGGTATGCAAAAAATTGAGTTGGTCGGGTACATCAAACCGATTGGTGGCCGTTACGATACCCCCTACGTATGAATTGTTGTTATTAAAGTCTTTCTGTAATCGCCCCACAAAATAATTGGTAAGCGGTTCCACCAATTCCTCGCTTCGCTCCCCATTGGTGTCGATTTCAGCATACTCCTTGGCCGTTAAACTCTCCATAACCCCAATGGACCACCCATTCTTGGTCTTTCCCGAAAATTTGGCCGCACCAAGAATAGTAGTGTTTCCCGGTCGGTCCACATATTGGTCACCAGACACACTGGGGTATCCTTGCGGGGTCCTTCCTATGCGCCTCGAATAAAATAGATTGTCCGAGGCATGCGAAAATCTGTAATCAAAAATGTTCTTGTTCTCTACAAAAAAGGGACGCCGTTCCTGAAAAAATATCTGGAAGCCATCCAAGGCAATGGCCGAAGGGTCGGCCTCCACCTGTCCAAAATCGGGGTTCACGGTGAGATCCAACGTAAGGTCATTGGTCACCCCAATCTTGGCATCCACTCCCCCGTTCAACTTAAAATCATTGCCATCCCTAAAGGGATTTCCCTCCTCTTTTTCATAGGTTTTTAGCTGCGTTACCGTAAAAGGCTGTATTTCCAACTGATTTTGAGGGGTAAGGTTTTTTAATCCATGGAGTTCCCCAAACTCACTGACCCAGCCCGGAGCATCTTGGGGAATGCGCTGCCAAACGGAGCGCTCCTCATTTCTAAAATAACGCCGTAGCACCTGAAGCCCCCACACCTGTTCCTTATCAGCATTAAACCTCAGTTGGCTCAATGGAATTCTTATTTCGGCGATCCAACCCTCATCATCAATCTGGGTTTTGGTTACCCAAATGGGGTTCCAACTACTGTCCCAATCATCTCCGTTGTTAGAGATAAATTCATCCCCCCGCACCCCAGCCACCGTTGCCGTAAAGGAAAATGCAGTTCGTAGGTCGTGGTAGCTGTCAATTTCCACTTCCACCCAATCGCCATCAAAGGTATCCCTACGGCCCATGCGCCGAACAATACTGTCCGGCGCCGCATCAAAGGCCCGTATGCCAAAATAGATGTATTTGGCATCGTAAATGATCTTGAACTTGGTCTGAAAGCTAGGTGGGGTATTTTCATCTGGTCGGACCTCGATAAAATCACCGCCCCACTCCACGATATCCCATACTGGATCGTCCATGGCCCCATCAATGATCGGTGTTCGTCCATCTTCAATGGCCATGGTGGTATACTTCTTTTTTTCAATGATCTGGGCATCCAAGACCTGGATAGAAGCCAGCAAAACAGCTGGCCACAAAAAAATCTTTCCCATGTGATTGTTTTACGCACCAGCCTGCATTGACTTCAATCCGGATGGATTGTTTTTGATATAGGTGATGACTGTCGTTTTTTGATTGATTTGATTGACATTTCCGGCTAAATTTAACCGATGCCCCCTTCCAACTTTCCAAAAAGAATTGGATGCCTATTATTTTGATATGAGTGTACAAGTATCTGATTTGAAATGCCCTTATCCTGAAATGGAAAAATCAATTTTCAGTTTGCGTACCCCAATTGTTTCCTATTTTCGCCTAAATTGCATCGATGGCATATAGGGTAATCATTGTAGATGACGAATTATTGGCCCGTAAACGGATTACCGAACTGTTGGGCACAAGAAAGGAATTCCTGATTGAGGCAGAATGCGCCAATGGGGAGGAAGCCATTGAACAGATCAACACCTTGGCCCCTGATGTGCTTTTTTTGGATGTGGAACTGAAAGACCTCACCGGTTTTGATGTGCTCCAAAGCCTATCTCTCCAAAGCGTCCCACTCATTGTTTTCATTACCGCTTACGATAGCTATGCCATCCAGGCTTTTAACAACTATGCGCTGGATTTTCTGCTAAAGCCCTTTAAGAACCACCGCTTTTTTGAAACCTTGGACCGTATTGAGGAACGAATGAAACTCAATAACTACGGGACCGACATGAGGCAGTTTTTGTTGGATATCCAAGGAAATCTTGGAAATCCTCCCAACACCATGGCTTCCCGGTTTCCCATTCGAGAGAACAACCGAACGGTTTTTTTGAACAAGGACCACATCAAATATATCTGCGCCTCCAGCTATTATTCGGATATCTACAGTATTGAGAAAAAATATACGGTAAGGGATTCGCTCAAGAACTTAATGGTACAGTTGAATACCTCCAATTTTGTACGGATTCACCGATCTACCATCATCAATGTGGACCATATGTTGGAGTTGGTGCATTCGGATTACAACGAAATGGATGTTCGGATGCAAGATCAGGAACTGTTCCGGATCAGTAAATCATACAAAAAGGATTTTCTTAAAAAATTGGGGTTGGCACCATGAAGAAGCTTTTGAAGAAATACGGGGAAAGACCTTTGATCATCTATTTGGTGGTCTTTTACACCTTTATTGCCTTTGTGGATTTTCTGCGGAACTTTTACTTTTTGTACAGTGGTCCAAGACGGGTCACCAACGATTTTACCGGATTGGTTTTGGTAAGTGTTGTTGATTGGGCATTTGTAATCCTTTTTATGTGCTCCGTTTCCTTGCTGACCAAATACCTTCTGATAAAAAGGGTATCTTGGACAAAGATCATCCCATTGCATATTGTGCTGAGCATTTTGCAGAGCTACCTTGTTGGGTTTATCTCACCTTTGTTGCTCACTTACGAACTGATAACCATTGAACTTGGCTTTTTTGAAAAGGTCACCCATACCTTTTTGTTCAATGTCACCACCAATATCTTGCTCTACAGCTCCATGATCTTGATTATCTATGCCTATTTCTATCTGCAACAGGTAAAAAATCAGGAGATACGGAATAAGGTCCTTGAGAACAGCCTGATCAAGTTCAAACTGAAAACCTTGGAAAGCCAGCTCAACCCCCACTTTCTGTTCAATACCCTGAACAGTATCTCCAGCCTAATCCCCAAAAATCCGGATACCGCCCAGGATATGGTGGCCGATATCAGTTTTCTATTGCGAAAGTTCCTGAGTATCGATGACAAGAATTTCATCACCATTCGCGAAGAACTGGAAATCTTGGAGTATTACACCAATATTTTAAAGCAGCGTTTTCAAGAAGACCTGGTCATCACACAGGAAGTAGAGGAGTCCATTCTGCATAAACAGATTCCCCGACTGTTGATACAGCCCATCATTGAAAATTCCATCAAGCATGGATTCTCCCAGGAAAACAAAAAATTGAACATACACCTGTCCATTCAGAAAAAGGAAGGCTCCATTTTGCTGTCCGTGGAAAACAATGGAAAAAAAATCCCTAAATACCCCATTTACTCCAATAGTGGTATTGGCATCATCAACATCAAGGAACGGTTACAGGCACTATATCATGGAAAATCCGATTTTCATTTTGAAAATATGCCCCATGGGGTAAAGACAGTGATTACCATTCCCATGACCTAGAACATTCAATGCACCTTAAAAGTCATTCACATCAAATACATGGTCAACAGATTCTATTTTATCCAATTACGTTTAGAAAATCCGAGTTTAGCAACAGTTTTCAAAACAATGGTTTTGTTTGATGATTTATGCTAAAGCCAACTATTTAAGTTGGCTTTAGTTCTTATAGCTACACAGGTATGGTTAAAAAAATAGGGGTACTGCTATTTCTTGCAGTCGTAGGTCAAGCGTTTGCACAAACTTCGTTCAAGGGAAAAATAGTGGATTCCAATAATGCCGCCATCGCCTTTGCCAATGTGGTGGCCATGAGCAAGTCCGATTCGACCTTGTTAAAAGGTGCCATCACCGATATGGATGGGGTGTTCAACATTGATGTAAAACAACCACAGAACAGCTATTTATCCATTTCCTATGTAGGTTTTCAGACCAAAACCGTGACCGACCTATCCAACACTAGCTTGGGCAACATTACTTTGGAAGACCAGACCCAAGCGCTTGAAGAAGTTGCCGTGGTAGGTCAAAAACCCTTCATTCAAAAAGAACAGGACAAGCTGGTACTCAATGTAGAGAACAGTATCGTGAACACGGGAAACTCCACCATGGAGTTGTTGGAAAAAGCCCCAGGGGTCATCATAGATCAAGATGATGTTATATCCCTCAGTGGTCGCACCGGGGTACGAATCTATATGGATGGCAAGGACACCCGATTACAAGGGGAACAATTGGCCAATTTACTGCGTAGCCTGCCTTCTTCCAATATCGAGAAAATAGAGATCATTACCAATCCCTCAGTTCGTTATGAGGCACAGGGCAATGCGGGTATCATCAATATTGTCACCAAAAAAGGGAAACTGTATGGTACCAATGGAAGTATTACCCTGAGCCCGGGATACGGGCGTTATTTCAGATGGAACAGCGCCATGGACTTTAACCACAGAACCGAAAAATTGAATCTCTACGGTCAGTATTCCTATACCGACCGCAATCAATACCAAGAAATTGTCATTGATAGGATATTCTTGAATGGAGACGAGCCCCAAGGCTATTACGACCTTCAAAATGATTTTGAATTGCCTTTAAAAACCCATACCGGAAGGTTAGGGTTGGACTATACGGTAAGCGAGAAGACCACACTCGGGGTTCTGTTCACCGGACTCAACAACAACACCAAAAATATTTCCACCAGCAACGTATTAGGGTACAACACGGACTGGGATCTAATTTCGGAGGAGAACACCGCTACGGACATCGCCTCCGAATGGAACCAGTTTACAGCCAACCTTAACGCCAGACACAACTTTGTGAACAAAAGTGCCCTGAACTTCAATTTTGACCATGCCCGTTACAGCAATTGGTCCGACCAAAGGTTTGTTTCCAATTTCGACTTTTTTGAAAGCAATACCACTGCCCAAGACATTCTTTTGGGGGATGTGGACGGTTTCCTGAACCTCACCGGAATCACTGTGGATTATGAACTGCCCTTTAAAAATGGAGATCGTTTTGAGGCCGGTTGGAAAAACACTTGGGTGAAATCGGATAACGACTTGGCCTATGTGAATGAGAACAACGGGGTCACCACCCCAAACACCAACCTCAGCAACCATTTCATCTATGATGAAGATATATATGCGGGCTATGTGAGCTATAACATCAACCGTGAAAAATGGAATGCGCAAGTGGGGCTACGGGCCGAAAACACTTCTGTTATTGGCAACCAGATTACCACCAACACGGTCAATACAATGGATTATTTGAACCTGTTTCCCACAGCTTCCTACAACTATACGTTTAACGAAAAGCATACCTTGGGTGTATCGGCGGGCAGGCGTATTGACCGTCCCGGTTATGGCCAGCTCAATCCCTTTCGCACCTTTGTGAACACCAATACCTACCGTGAGGGAAATCCCTATCTGCAACCCCAGTTCACGTGGGTAAGTGAGGTCAATTACACCTTCAAACAGCGTTACTATTTTGCATTTAATGTAGGGATTACAGAAGACCATTTGACCATGGCCATCATTCGGGATGGGGACCAAGAGGTGGTCATCGTGCGTCCCATCAACATCGACAGACTGAAAAGCTATTCCTTTGTGGCCAGTCTTCCCATACAGTTCAGCAATTGGTGGCAGAGCAATTGGAACCTCAACGCATCCATCAATGATTTTGATGGAGAGATCAATGGGTTCAATTTTGACCGCAGCAATCCTGTGGTAAGTCTCAACACCAACCACAGTTTTGGATTGGGGAACGGTTACCGATTACAGGCCGGGGCGTTTTATCTCTTCCCCCACTATGGAAGCATTACCCGGGCCGAGACCATTTCGTCCTTTTCCGTGGGACTCCAGAAAAACTTGTTCAAGGATGCCATGACGCTACGGTTCAATATCAATGACATTTTCTGGAACCAATACCCCACTGGAAGGACCGCTTTTGGCAATCTGGACGATTCCTTCACCAGCTACCGGGACACCCGTTACGCCACCCTTTCCATTTCTTGGCGATTTGGAAAACAGTCGGTACAGCCGGTTCGTAGAAGGCAGTCCGAAATCCAACAGGAAATGGACCGGGCACGACAACAAAACGAAGGGTAACCATAAATTTCTGCTTGGGGTTTACTTTAAAAAAGTTCTAACTTTAATGCTCGAACTTTTGCGAAGTTGTATACCATCATCGACATAGAGACCACTGGGAACGGAATCAAGGGGAACAAAATCACCGAAATTGCCATTTTTAAGTTTGATGGCACCCAGATTGTAGAGGA
The DNA here is from genome assembly GCF_049629585.1 of Flagellimonas algicida. NCBI lineage: Bacteria > Pseudomonadati > Bacteroidota > Flavobacteriia > Flavobacteriales > Flavobacteriaceae > Flagellimonas > Flagellimonas algicida. The sequence continues at coordinate 1,751,489 of NZ_JBMYIX010000001.1, forward strand.
ATTCACTTCCTTGGTGAACCCGCAATGTCCCATCCCATATTTTATCACCGGACTTACGGGAATTGATGACCAGATGGTGCAAAATGCCCCCACTTTCCCTGAAATTGCAGAAAAGGTTCTGGCCCTAACGCAAGACTGCATCTTTGTGGCCCATGCCGTGAATTTTGACTATGGGGTAATCAAGGAGGAGTTTCGGAGCATAGGGATGGACTTTACCCGAAAAAAACTGTGCACGGTTCGCTTGTCCCGAAAACTCATTCCCGGATTGCGATCTTATAGCTTGGGAAAGCTCTGCTCCGCGATTCAAATCCCATTAACGGACCGACACCGGGCCCGGGGCGATGCCCATGCCACTACCCTGCTGTTCCAAAAATTGTTGAACACCCCCAATTCGGAACCGGTGTTCCAAAAGTTTCTCAATGCCCGAAGCCAAGAGGCCACTTTGCCGCCTCACTTGCCCAAATCGGTTTTCAATAAAATCCCCGCCCAACCGGGCATCTACTATTTTAAGAACCAAAATGGGGAAATCATTTATGTGGGAAAGGCCATTAACCTGAAAAAAAGGGTGCTTGGCCATTTTTACGACAAGAGCACCAAGGAAATCCAGCTCTGTAGCGAAACAGCCGATATCGATTTTAAACTTTCAGGAAGTGAATTGGTGGCGCTGCTTATGGAATCAGCGGAAATTAAACGTTTATTTCCCTTATACAACCGGGCCCAAAAGCGAACGGTACGGCAATACGCCATTTTTCAGTATGAGGATAGAAATGGAATCACCCATTTGGCCTATAATTCCATGAAAGGGGCACCCAACCCCATAAAGATTTTTTACAACCAAACCGATTGCAGGGCCTATTTGCATGAAATGTGCAAAAATTTTGCGCTATGTCCCAAGTATTGCCATCTGCAACAAACGCAATCAGCCTGTTCGCATCATGAGATTACCAGTTGTGAGGGGATATGTAGAGGCGAAGAATCCATCGATGATTACAACCAAAAAGTGAAAAACGCCATTCTAGAAACCAAATCCTTGGAAACAGAGGTCAGGGTCATCAAGGAGAAAGGTAGAAACCCAGAGGAAAGTGCCGTAGTCCTCATTGCTGAAGGGGTGTACAAAGGGTATGGTTTTATTGATCAAGAGCTGGAGGTGTCTTCTTTGAAGGATATTGAGGCGCACATCATTCCACAGAAACACACTTTGGAAACGCAACGTATTGTGGAGGCCTTGTTACCCAAGTTGGAGTCTTTTGTGTTGTAAGTGATTGACACGAATTGCACGAATTCCACAAATATCCATGACACTTTTACTGTCATTCTGAGCAGAGCGAAGAATCTCTTTCTGGACACAAATTACGCAAATTGTCACGAATATACCCATGGTCATTTCGAACGGTCATCCTGAGCGCAGTCGAAGGGTGACGTGAGAAATCTATAATGGGAAAGAGATTTCTCGGTCGCAAGCTCCCTCGAAATGACAAAGGTATTGCGGTGGATTCCGCATCAAGTGCGGAATGACAGCTCGTTTTTCTGGGTCATTTCGAAATGACAGTACCAGTAAGCATGTCTTGATTACATCTTCGTACGCTCTGGATATCAACTCGATATGGCATGAAACCGATGTGTATAAAAAAAGGGAGACTGTAAAGCCTCCCACTTAACCTACTTAAATGAACAAAAATGAATCATGATCAATTGCAGTTTACAGGGGTATCACCCACTATCTCCCAGCCATTGCTTTCCAATGTTGTTCTTGCGGTCATAACCGCAGCGGTATTGCAATATGCTATGTTCAAGGCACCTATATTGTTTCCACCAAATGCATTATCCTGTGCTGACCAGCCCACCAAGGTGGCGCTATAGTTCTCCTTGGACATTCCAGAATTGTCAAAGATATAGTTCATGGTACTCACTTTTTCAATATTCCAGCCCCCAAGATCTTGGTCAAAGCTGGTGGCTCCTTCAAACATTCTATACATTTCAACCTCTGGTTCGTTTTGGGTCAAATTCCATCCACTAATATCCCCATTAAAACTGGTAGCCCCTTTGAACATACGCCCCATGCTTTGCACCTTGCCCACATCCCAGTCTGTAAGGTCTTGGTCAAAGCTGGTAGCCCCTTCGAACATTCTTCGCATATCGTCTACATTACTTACATCCCATCCGCCCATGGGACTGTTAAAATTACTAGCCCCTTCGAACATACCTACCATATTTTTAACTTTTGGGGTTTCCCAACCACTGACATCGCCATTAAAGCTACTGGCCCCATGGAACATATCTCCCATATCATCTGCTTGGATTGGTTTCCAATCGCTAACATCCCCATTAAAAGCCGTTGCATTTTCAAACATATTCCCCATTAGATACACTCCGGACACATCCCAACCCTTAAGACTTTGGTTAAAGGAAGTTGCCCCTTGAAACATGTTTTCCATATCATCAACATTGCTGACATCCCATTCATCGATTTTTCCATTGAAACTGGTGGCTCCTCTAAAAACCCGATTCATGTTCGTTACATTACTTACATCCCAACCATTAAGATCACGGTTAAAGTAGGTGGCATCCTCAAACATACTGCTAATAAACTCCACAACTGTAACATTCCATCCGCTAATATCCCCATTAAAGTTGGTGGCCCCAGCAAACATGAGATCCATGCTCTCTATAGTGCTAACATCCCAATCTTCAAAATTTTCGCCTGTAAAAGAACTGGCATCCCTGAACATACTGGTCATGGAGGTAACATTGGACAAAATGGGGTCATCCTTGGCATTGTACATCATGAAAGTACAACCCGAAAAGGAGTGGGAAAATGATTTCCATACAATACTGCCCCATTGCTCTATGGACATTAATTTAGGAGCACTTGAATTTAATGACATACTGATTTTTGGGAACTCCCCCTGTATGGCCACGGTATAGGTGCCGGCAGTGTCATATATATGCTCTGCATCTTCTGATGAGGTAATATGCTCCACTGCAGTGCCATCGCCCCAATCTATAGTATAATCATAGGTATAAGCAGCGTTTGTGCCAATGGAGATGGTCTCCGCATTGTTCATGGTTTTCCATGTGGTGACAAAAGAAGTGTCTTCTTCCTGCATGCTCTCGATTACGTTGAGCACATTCACGGTCACATCTACTTGTATGGTATGAATGCCATCGTCCACCCCAACGGTAATAGTATGTTCGATGGCCGTCTCATAATCCAACTGTTGGCCTTCCGCTAAATGGAGCTCCCCGGAAGTACTCATCACAAACAGACCGGATTCATCCTCAACTATAGAGAACTCCAAGTCGTCCCCTTCCTCATCCAATGCAGTCACCACTCCAATTTCATTTGCATCCGTGATATCTTCCGAAGCTTCAAATATTTGGGCTTCCGCAACAGGGGGCTGATTTCCTTGCGTAACCTTGATGGTGATGATGGCACTTGCCATACTATTCCCATCAAACACACTAACGGTGATGACATGTTCCGTAGCTAAATCGTAATCCAACTTTTTATCTTGCAATAACGTAAGTCCACCTTCCGGTGTGATTCCAAAGAGACCCAATAGATCTTCCGTAATGAAGAACTCCAAATCGTCCCCTTCCTCATCCAATGCGGTCACCGTTCCAATTTCATCTGTATCCGTGATGTCCTCAGACACCTCAAATACCTGCGCAGTTATAGTTGGAGGTTGATTGGTGCCACCTACTTCCATCACATTGATGGTCATATTGGCACTGGAAGTAGCTTTTCCATCACTGACATTGACTTCCAAAATGTGTTGATTTTTAAGGTCAAAATCCAGGCTCTTGCCATTTCTTAGGCTCAAAACCCCGGATACGTTTCCGATTTCGAACAGCTCATGCGCCGTACTGAAGACCAAGTCGTCGCCTTCGTCATCCGAGGCATCGACAATACCGATTGCGTATTCTGGCCCAATAGCTTCACTGACACTAAAAATTTTGGCATTGACCATTGGAGGCGTATTCTCTTCCTCCGGGGCTCCCGAATCGTCATTCTTGCCACACGACCACACAAGGGCCATCATCAAAATCATCGTGAAAAAACTTTTCAAGTCCATAAATGCTCTTTTTTAATTACTATTGTACGGCAAGTAGGTACTTATTTTTAGGAATACTGGTCCTGATCTGACGGATGCCCTGTTTGGATTGACGGATGGGGGTTTCAATGTTCAATGGACAATCAACAATGACCAATATCTTCCTATTAGGACCAAATCATTGAACTTGTTCTTTAGGCTTTTATGGTTTTGAAACGGCTTGCACAAATTAGCCTGAATGCTCTTACCGTCATTTCGAACCTCTCGATGTATCGGGGGTGAGAAATCTGAAATGAAAGAGAGATTTCTCAGTCGAAGCTCCCTCGAAATGACAGAGGAACAAAGATTACACGATTAAAGTCATTGTCCCGACCGTCATGCTGAACTGGTTTCAGCATCGCAGTACAGTGGGTGGACACGGATTGCACGAATTAGCCTGAATGCTCTTACCATCATTTCAAATCCTGTCCTGAGCGTTTGGCGAAGGAGCTGTGAGAAATCTAAGATGGAAAAGAGATTTCTCGGTCGCAAGCTCCCTCGAAATGACAAGGCACTGCGGTGGATTCCGCATCAAGTGCGGAATGACAGCTCGTTTTTCTGGGTCATTTAGAACGGTCATCCTGAGCGCAGTCGAAGGGTGACGTGAGAAATCTAAAATGGGAAAGAGATTTCTCAATCGCTACGCTCATTTCGAAATGACAGTACCAGTAAGCACATCTTGATTGCACCTTCGTACGCTCTGGATATCAACTCGATGTGGCATGAAACCGATGTGTATAAAAAAGGGAGACTGTAAAGCCTCCCACTTAACCTACTTAAATGAACAAAAATGAATCATGATCAATTGCAGTTTACAGGGGCATCCCCAGTGATGGTCCAACCAGCTGACACCAATAGGGTTCTTGCTCCCTGTACTTCTGGCGTATCACAATATTCAACATTTAGGGCATTAAGGGTTATATCCTGGGGAATATTGGCCAACTGGGACCAACCAACCAAGGTATTGCCATACATGGGGGCAGACATACCGGAATCATTAAACATATTTGCCATATCGGTTACCTTTGTAATGTTCCAATTCCCCAAATCCTGATTAAAGGCCGTTGCATCACTGAACATAGATGACATATCTATACTTTCATGGGTATTGAACACCCACTCGCTGAGATCTTGGTTAAAAGAGGTAGCACCAAAAAACATATTCCCAAAGTCTACAACTTTTTCTACATTCCATCCCCCAATATTCCCATCAAAATCACTCGCAAGTAAAAACATATTCCTCATAGTGGTAACATTACCCACGGACCATTCACTTATATCTCCATTAAACTTGGAAGCTCCATAAAACATACCCCACATATTGGTAACCGCAGAAACATTCCAACTGCTTATATTGCCATTGAACAAAGAAGCTCCCTGAAACATTCCTTTCATTATCCACACATTTTTAACATCCCAAGAGTTTAAATCCCCATTGAATTTTGTTGCATTCCTGAACATCTCGGCCATATTTACAGCTTCGGATAGGTTAGGAACGTCAGTGGCATTATATACCATATTGGTGCATCCAAAGAAAGCTTGTTCAAAAGAATACCATGCCAAATTGCCCCATTGATCAATGCTCTCCAGTTTTCCCTTGAAAACATCATCAACACTGCCCATTCTAATATGAGGAAAATCACCTTCTATGGCCACTTTATAGGTTCCCGCGTTTTCATAGACATGGGAAAAAAAGGTTTGATCATTTAAAATATAATGTTCAATAGTACCATCTCCCCAGTTCACAATAAAATCATAATCTGCATATATGTAAACTCCAATCTGCACCTCTTCCATTGCTGATGTGGTCTTCCACGTGGTCACAAAGGCAACCTCATCGTTGGGGTCCGCCTCCAGTACATTCTTTACAGAAATGGTCACTTCTGTATATGTAGAAAGTTCTCCATCATTTACTTGTACAGATATGGTATGTTCGATAGCCGTCTCATAGTCCATTATCTTGCCCGTTTGCAGGCTTAGTTCCCCATTGGCCATTCCAATCTCAAAGAGATTGTCCACATCTTCTGCGATGGAAAACTCCAAGGTGCCTCCCTCAGGGTCTGTTGCCATAAGCGTAGTTATTACCGCATCATCAGCAATAGCTTCACTGACTGTTACCGTAATGGGCATAGAATTGGTGATTACAGGCATCTCATTGATATTCTGTACGCTGATCGTAATTGCAACATCTGCTGAAAGTTCCCCATCGCTCACTTGTACGGTAATCATGTAGGTATCTGTAGTCTCAAAATCCAATTGCTTGCCTGCGGCCAGGGTCAGCTTGCCGTCCGTGGCCCCAATTTTGAAAAGCCCGGAAACGTTTTGAACGATAGAGTACTGGAGGTCGTTGTCTTCATTGTCCGTTGCCATTACTGAGCCTATTTCATCGGCATCTGTTATGTTCTCATTAACCGAGAAGCTATACTCGGCTTCAACAAATATCGGTGCTTGGTTCTCTGGGTCCGCCTTGGTAACGTTGATTGTCATCTTGGCCTGGGCATTGTCCGTGCCGTCGTCCACCTTTACCGTGATGCTGTGCTGCGCCTTGGTGGCATAGTCCAGTTGCTTGCCGCTGGCCAGGGTCAGCTTGCCATCCGTTTTTCCAATCTCAAAAAGACCGTTGTCGTTCGCAGTGATGGAAAATTCCAATGCATCACCATCCGGGTCACTGGCAGCAACCGCTCCGAAAGAAGTCCCGCTTCCAATGTTCTCATTGGCGGTAAAGGCCTGCGCGGAAATGGTGGGGGCCTCATTGGTGCCGGTTGGTGGCTTTGGGTCATCTTCCTTGCCACAGGAAATCACCAAAAATGCGAAAAGGAGAGTGCGGAACAGATTTTTGATTTTCATGATAAATGGGTCTATTGGGATTAAAACCACAATTTGCCCATTTTGAAGGTGATCTGGGGCAGTGAATTGACGGATGGCCCTTTTGGGTTGACGGATGGGGGTTTCAATGTTCAATGGACAATCAACAATGACCAATATCTTCCTATTAGGACCAAATCATTGAACTTGTTCTTTAGGCTTTTATGGTTTTGAAACGGCTTGCACAAATTAGCCTGAATGCTCTTACCGTCATTTCGAACCTCTCGATGTATCGGGGGTGAGAAATCTGAAATGAAAGAGAGATTTCTCGGTCGCAAGCTCCCTCGAAATGACAACGTAGGTAACCTCAAGCTGTTATGCGGACCTTAAAAACAGCGTCTGTATCTTTTAAGTATTGAAATCCCAAATACAGTTCCCGTTGATCTACCGAATACGGGTAAAACGAGATGGGCTCAATACAGAGCATGTTGCGTACCTCGGTCCAGCACATGAACTGACCAAAGCCTTCTGTTTCAATAGTGATTTCCTTTTCATCTTTGAGCATGATTTTGCTACAATCTTCCACATGAAAGGCTCGGTTCCCTACCTCTAATACATCATCCAATGAAATTTCCTTGCCATTGGCGAGAATGACAGGGGAATTTGTATGAAGTTTAAAAGCCGGATGGTAACCCAGCATAAAGGGCATATCCCTTTCCCCGGAAACTGTGAAGGTAATTTCCAAAGTATCTCCCTTCAACAAAAAAGATTTTTTAAACCCAAAACTATAGGGCCATACCTGTTGCGGTTCGGGGGACTTTTCTGGGTATTTGGAATTTTTTACAGGAGTGTCCGCCTTATATTCCTTTACAAAAACCGCCGAGTCTTCGGTCTGGGAAAGCAACTGGTATTCCAATTCCCGAAGCAATCCATGTTGATCCTGAATGGCAATGCCATTTGGCACTTGAACACGGTAACCTGCCTCGTTCATGGGACCAATGATGGGAAACATTTCGGTATCCGAACTTCGCCATCCCGGACTTCCTTTTTGATGGATGAACTCATGGCCGTCCACCAAAAAACTTACCAATTCACCGGCATCTATGCCTACGACGGCACTTTTACTTTTTAACTGGACCATGGATTATTGGTTTATCAATCGGTAAATAAGAATGGCCGTACGCTTGGTCAAAGCCTCAATGGTGTTAAGGTTAACGGTTTCCTCGGGGGTATGCGCCCCTGTACCCATGGTACCCAGACCATCCAAGCAATCCACATATTGGGCCACGAAGGAAACATCGGCCGCGCCTCGTTTTCCCGGGTCATAGGCCAATACTTCACCTTGCTTTAGATCCAAGCTTACTTGGTTCAGGGTATTCAACAATTGGAGGTTGCCCTCGGTGGGCTTCATGGCGGGGTAACTATCCGTAAAACTGATGGTGGCCGATGTATGTGGTAGGTTCTGCCCCACAATTTCGCGCATTTTGTTTCGGGCGCGTTCTTTCTGTTCTTCAGAAATGAACCGAAGTCCACCCCTTACCATGGCCTTTTGTGCCACCACATTGGTCTTTCCAAACACATCGCCTTTACTTGTGGAAGCATCAAAATTAACAAAGGTTCCACCCAAAAGGGTTCCGGGGTTGAAGGTCAACAGGTCCTCCCCTTTGACATCGGTATAAAATTGATGAAGGATACGTGAGATTTCAAAAATGGCCCCAGCCCCCACATCTTCATTGAAAATCCCGGAGGAATGCGCCCGTTTACCCTCTACTTCCACTGCCCATCCCGAGGCGCCCCTTCGGGCCACGGTGGCATTGTTGAATCCTGTTGAAGTCTCAAATCCAAGGGCAATATCACTTCGTTGGGCCGCTTCAATCAAATCCTTTCTGCTAATGGACAGCGGTTTTCCGGTACTTTCCTCATCCCCTGTGAAGGCTGCAATGATTTGGGCATCTTTCAACAGTCCGTTTTCCTGCAATGCTTTGAGGGCATATAGCATAATCACATCTCCTCCTTTCATATCGTTTCCGCCCGGTGCATGGGCAATGCTATCGTTCACCATTTCAAAGGTCTGGAAGGGACTGTCTTCCTCAAAAACAGTGTCCAAATGCCCAATAAGAAGCAGTTTTTTGCCCTTTTTGCCCGAGGTTTCGGCAAATAGATGACCGCCCCTGTCCATGTCATTGGGCATTTCTATCCATTGGGTATTAAAATCGATGGCATCGAAGGCATCCTTGAAAACCATACCCACTTCCCTGACCCCTTCGGCATTCAGGGTACCACTATTGATATTCACCACTTTCTCCAAAAATTGAATGGCTTCCGTATTGTTCTTTTCAATGGAAGTGATGATCTTCTTTTCAGTCCGGGAAAGTTTTTGTGCAGTGATGGAACATGTTGCGATAAGGGCAATGAAAGTTGCCAAGTGCTTGAGGCTCATAATACGATGTTTTGCCCCGAATTTATCAAATTTTACTCGATAAACCCTTTTTCGCGCATCCAATCGTCATTGAACATTTTGCCCACATACCTACTGCCATGATCATGGAAGAGTACCACGACCACATCGTCCTTGGTGAAGTGCTCCCTTAACTGCAGTACCCCTTTAATGGCCGCTCCGGCAGAATTGCCCAAGAACATGCCTTCTTCGCGGGCCAAACGACGGGTGTATATGGCCGCGTCCTTATCCGTTACCTTGGTGAAACCGTCAATAATGTCAAAATCCACATTCTTGGGAAGGATATCCTCCCCTATCCCTTCTGTGATGTATGGATAGATTTCGTTCTGGTCAAAAATGCCAGTTTCATGATATTTTTTGAAGACCGAGCCATAGGTATCCACTCCCCAAACCTTGATATCTGGGTTTTGTTCCTTGAGGTATTTCCCTACTCCTGAAATGGTGCCCCCTGTTCCTACACCCACCACAAAATGAGTGATCTTGCCATCGGTCTGTTTCCAGATTTCAGGTCCAGTGGTCAAATAATGGGCCTTGGTATTGCCTGGGTTATCGTATTGATTCACATACCACGAATTGGGAATTTCAGTGGACAATCGCTTTGCTGTGGAATAATAGCTTCGGGGGTCGTCCGGGGCCACATCGGTAGGACAAACATACACCTTGCTCCCCATGGCTTTGAGAATATCTATCTTTTCCTTGGATTGCTTGTCACTGATCACACAGATCATTTGATACCCTTTTACCACTGCAGCTAGGGCTAACCCCATCCCCGTATTCCCGGAAGTTCCTTCGATGATGGTCCCGCCAGGCTTTAGGATTCCAGCAGCTTCGGCATCCTCCACCATTTGAAGGGCCATACGGTCCTTGACCGAGTTTCCGGGGTTAAAGGTCTCGTATTTGGCCAAAACCAGACAGGGTAGTTCGGACACCAATGTGTTGATTTTCACCATTGGAGTGTTTCCGATGGTCTCGAGAATGTTGTTTGCATAATCCATAGTCCCTACAAAGATAGTTTTTTGGATAATCCGCTATACTTTGCGCTATTTAGTTGTAAAAAAGAGGATTGCCTTACTCGAACTTGATGGCTTTTACCGGGGTAATTTTAGTGATGATGTACGAGGGAACCAACAGCATCAATAGGCATAATGCCATAACGCCCAGATTCAACAGCAGGACCATGGGTGCGTCCAAATACACGGGAATGTAGTCGATGTAGTACTCTTCGGGATTGGGGAACTTGAACATGCGGTATTTGTTCTGAAGGAACAAAACACCGAGTCCGATGACATTGCCCCACAACAATCCAATGGTGATCAAATAGGCGGCATTGTACAAGAACACTTTTCGAATGCTCCAGTTGGCGGACCCCAATGCCTTTAGGATCCCGATCATTTGGGTACGTTCCAAAATCAACACCAAAAGGGCCGTGATCATGTTTATTCCACCCACTATGATCATGATACCAATGATCAGGGCAATATTAAAATCGAACAGCCCGATCCATTCAAAAATCCGGTAATATTTGGACTTGATGTTCTGGGTGTCCAAACTGGAAATGGTTTTGCCATAAATCTCATTGCTTTTGTCCTCCAACTGGTCAAAATCGTCCAGAAAAACCTCAAAATTGCCCACTTGGTCCCCATCCCATTTGTTCATGCGCTGGATATGCCGGATATCCACAAAAACGTAGGTAGCATCGAACTCTTCAAAACCACTGTCGTAAATTCCAACGACTTCAAACTTTCGGTTATTGGGTACTTGATTGGCATCCCCATCCTTTAAGAAAAAGGAAAAGAAGGAGTCGCCCACTTTCAATTGCAAGCGATTGGCCATAGTCCTTGAAACCAACGCTTCTTCATTCAGTTTTCCGGTAAAATCCGGCAATTTGCCATCAACGATGTACTCGGCAAAGACCGACCAATCGTAATCCTTGCCCACACCCTTGGCCAGCATCCCCTCAAAGGTGTCCTCGGTACGGATAATACCTCCTTTGGTGGCCACGGCCTGCACATGCCTTACGCCTTCCACATTCTTGAACTCGGGATAAAAATCCTGCTGGAGCGGTATGGGCGAGAGGGAAACCTCGGAAATGTTATTGTCGTAATTGGAAATTTGGATATGGCCGTTAAAAGCAGCCACCTTTTCCCGTATCTTGCGTTTCAGTCCAACGCCGGTAGCCAAAGCAATGAGCATCATGACCACGCCAATGGCAATTGCGGCAATGGCAATTTTTATTATAGGGGCAGAAATGCTAATTTTATCTTCTTTCCCTGTGATCAGGCGCTTAGTAATAAACAATTCTAAATTCAACGAATGCCCATTTTATCTATTTTCAAAAGTACAGTTTTATTGTTGGTTTTGGTGCTTTCCTCCTGTAGGGAACAGCAAAAAAAGGAGAATCCAGAAGTTGCAACGGTTCAAACGGAGCCTGTTCCCGAAATCAAGGTGGCTGCCAATAGAACGGAAGTTTACCTCCCTTTGCTCCAAGGCAAAAAGGTAGGGGTCGTGGCCAACCAAACCAGTGTAGTCTTCAATGATAAAGGGCATGTCCACTTAGTGGATTCCTTGCTTTCACTTGGGGTCGATGTAAAACAGGCCTTTGCCCCCGAACACGGATTTAGAGGCGAGGCGGATGCCGGCGAACACGTCACGGACGGGGTTGATGCCAAGACCGGGCTTCCCATAATTTCCCTCTACGGAAAAAACAGAAAGCCTTCCAAAGAACAGTTGGACCAATTGGATGTAATGATTTTTGACATCCAGGATGTTGGGGTCAGGTTCTACACCTATATTGCCACCCTACAACTGGTGATGGAAGCCTGTGCCGAACACAATACCCCTATTATTGTACTGGATAGGCCCAATCCCAACGGGCATTATGTGGATGGACCTACGATGATGGAGGAACACAAAAGCTATCTGGGCCTTAATCCCATTCCGCTGGTCTATGGGATGACCATTGGTGAATATGCCCAAATGTTGAATGGGGAAAATTGGTTGGAAGATGGAAGAAAGGCCGATTTAACCGTTATCACCCTTGAAAACTATACCCACGAGTCCGATTATCACCTTCCTATACGACCTTCCCCCAATCTACCCAGTGATGTGGCCATTACCCTATACCCCAGTTTAGGACTTTTTGAGGGCACCCACGTCAATGCCGGTAGGGGAACGGAGTTTCAGTTTCAACGGTATGGGGCTTCTTTTATGGACAGTACCCAATATGATTTCAGCTATGTCCCAGCTCCTAATTTTGGGTCCAAAACCCCTAAGGAAGATGGGAAAACCTGTTATGGAAAAGACCTATCCAAAATGGAACGGATGAACGAGGTTTCCGTGAAATGGGTCATGGATGCGTACAACAATACCTTGGACAAGTCCAAGTTTTTCCGCACCAGTGGCTTCACCAAACATGCCGGCACACCTTTGCTTCAGCAGCAAATAGAGCAAGGGCTCTCCGAAGCTGAGATCAAGGCCACATGGCAAGATGACCTTACCGCTTTCAAAAAAATCCGGGAAAAATATCTGATTTACGACTAATCCTCAGTGGTCGGTCGTCTGTATTTATGAAAGGGTTGCTTTAGCAATCCTTTAATGCTACTGTTCTCCTTTTCATCCGGAAAGGTATCCACGCCATACACAATTTGGTCAGTGTCCATGGCCATATAGGTGCCGAACAGACGGTCCCAAATGGAGAAAATATTGCCGTAGTTGGAATCGGTATAGGGCAATTGGTAGTGATGGTGCACTTTGTGCATATCCGGGCTTACAATGACCCAACTTATGGCCATATCCATTTTTTTGGGCAGTCTAATATTGGCATGGTTGAACTGCGAAAGCACCACCGACAAGCTTTGGTACAACATGATGATGCCAATGGGAGCGCCAACCACGAAAACTCCGATCAAGGTAAACGTATATCGAATCAAACTTTCCAAAGGATGGTGTCTGTTGGCCGTAGTGGTATCTACATTATGGTCCGAATGGTGCACCAAATGAACCATCCAAAATGGTTTTACCTTATGCTCCACCCAATGGGCGGTATAGGCACCGATTAAATCCAAAAACATGACCCCAAGGACTACATAGAGCCATAAGGGCATTTCCGGGAGCCAATTGATGATCCCAAAATCATTGGTCACGGCCCAATCCGAAGTTTTCAACAGTAAAAAGGCCAAAGGAAAGTTCACCAAAATGGTGGTCATGGTAAAGAAAAAATTGGGAATGGAGTGCCGCCATTTTTTATACGGTACGCTAAAAAGAGGCATGATGCCTTCCAAAATCCAGAAAAAAGTAATTCCACCCACCAAAATAAGGCTTCGGTGCCAAGAGGGAATGGTTTCAAAATAGGCCATTAACTGTTCCATATTCCCAAGATATGAAAAATCATCAAAGCTTGATACGCCTTTTCATTTCTTCCACAATATGAAAAGCGGCAGGACAAATGGCCACATTCTTCAGCGTAAGGTTACTGATCTGCTGAAACTTCTTCCGGTCCGTATGTGGAAATTCACGGCACGCCTTGGGCCGGACATCATAGATCGAACAATAATTGTCCGCTCCCAAAAAAGCACAGGGCACTTCCTGCAAAACATAGTCGTTCTCCTCATCTACCCTAAGATATTGGTCAATGAACTGTGACGGTCGCAATCTAAAATGTTTGGCAATGCGTTCAACATCAGCATTGGTGAAAAGAGGTCCCGTGGTCTTGCAACAATTGGCACAAGTAAGACAGTCCGTTCGCTCAAACTCCTCAGCATGCAGTTGTTGCATAGTGTAGTCCAAATCCTTGGGAGGTCGCTTTTTTAGTTTGGCGAAGAATTTCTTGTTTTCGGCATGTTTTTCCTTGGCCCGCTTGGGCAGTTCTTCAAGATTTTCATCCATAACAAACAAACTTATCCATTTTAAACCTTACTCTGCAATTAAAGTCACACCTTTGTAACAGATAAATCCCAATCATGGCAGATGTATTTGGAATGGCCTTGATGGATTACCATCAAGGAAACTACACAGAGGACATTATCACCCATTCTTCCTTGGATGAGGAAGACACCATTCCCCTTCCCTATTTGTTCCGGAATTATAGAGAAATGCCCCCATTGGAAAAAAAAGCACTTGCCTTGGCCAAAGGAAAAGTGCTCGATATTGGTTGTGGAGCGGGCAGTCATTCCTTATACCTTCAAAAAAAGGGCTTGGAGGTCACTGCCTTGGATTACTCTGCCGGGGCGATTACGGTTTGTGAAGAACGTGGGGTAAAATCAACAGTGAACAGTGCCATCCTCGATTATGCAGATGAAAGGTTCGATACCTTGCTCTTACTCATGAACGGCATAGGTTTGACGGGAAAACTGAACCATTTGGACAAGTTTTTACAACATTTGGCTTCATTATTGCTGCCCAATGGACAGATATTGTTGGATTCCAGCGATATCATTTATATGTTCGACCAAGATGAGGATGGGGGATATTGGATTCCCAATACTGGTCAATATTATGGGGAGGTTGAGTTTGCCATGACCTATAAAGGACATAAAAGTGATTCTTTTACATGGCTTTATTTGGATTATAATACCTTGTCCAATGCATGCCTGTCCAACAATCTCAATTGCGAGCTGGTGAGTTCAGGAAAGCACTATGATTATCTGGCCCGAATCACCAAAAAATGATACTAGATTCTGTAATGCAGCGTTTTATCTTATATTCACCGTTATGAAAAAGAAAATCACTCTTTATTTTTTTTGGGCTTTGACCTTATTTTTGGGCTGCTCAAAAGATGCAGAAAACAACGACCCTAGTTCCAACGGGGTGAACAAATCGGCCAACCTATTGGCCACGGGAGCATCGGCCAATGACTTGTTGGCCAATACCAACTACAGCAATTTATTGATTGAGATAGGCTATGTGTCCGGGTTTAGACCAACCGCGGAGGCCATTGCCACCTTTGAAACGTTTCTGAGGGCCAGAACCTTTAAGGAATCCGTTGAGTTTACGTACAAGGAACTTTCCTCCCCCAACCAAGAGTCGCTGACCAACGAGGAAATCGCTGAAATGGAAAGCGAAAACAGGACCGCCTACAATACAGGCAATACTATGGCCCTATATATTTACTTTGCAGACGCACCCTCTGAAAACGATGACAAAAGTGAAGGTCTGGTGACCCTTGGCGCGGTTTACCGAAATACCTCCATGGTCATCTATGAAGCCACTATACGCGAATTGGTCGGAAACAGTGTAACCATCAGTGTCGCCGATGTTGAGGCCGCTACCCTAAATCACGAATTTGGCCATTTATTGGGGCTTGTTAATTTGGGCAGCGATCCAGTAAACCCTGACCACGAAGATACTGAGGTGGATGAAACCCAAGGTGAAATTGGAAATAACCATTGCAATGTGGAGGGATGCCTTATGCGCGCCGAACTACAATTTGGCGGTTCCTTGGCCAAAATGATGCGTAGCAATGTTTCCAAAGGCTTGGCCGCAATACCGGAACTGGACGCGGAATGCATCTTGGACCTTCAATCCAACGGGGGACGCTGACAACCAAGAATTAAGGGATATTCAAATACTTGTGGGTCTGCAAGGAAACTTTCCATTTGGGGTGTTGCATTACATACTCCACGATCATGGGGACTATTTTGTCACGCACACTCCATTCCGGCTGTAAATAAAGGATACAATCCTCTTTGACCTTCGCAGCCTGTTCCTCGGCAAAAATAAAATCATGTTTATTGTAGACAATGACCTTTAGCTCATCTGCCTTTGCGTAGATTTCACCTTCAGGTAATTTGTTCTTTTTTGGGGAAAGACAAATCCAGTCCCAAATCCCGGTCAAGGGATAGGCCCCAGAAGTTTCAATATGGGTTTGAAGGTTCTTTGCTTTCAATCCCTCGGTCAAGGGACCCATATCCCAAGTCAAAGGTTCGCCTCCCGTGACCACTATGGTATTGGAATATTTTGCGGCATGGTCCACAATATGGTCCACGGCCGTTGGAGGATGGGTCTCGGCGTTCCAGCTTTCCTTCACATCGCACCAATGGCATCCCACATCGCAACCCCCTACCCGTATAAAATAGGCGGCCGTACCTTTATGGTACCCCTCACCTTGAATGGTATAAAATTCTTCCATCAAGGGAAGCATCAAGCCCTTGTCCACCAAATCCATAACATTGTCTTCAACCATAGTGCAAAGATAGGCATAGTCTTGTTCACCTCATCTTTTCTCTTTCCCATAAATTCCCCTACTTTTATCTCAAATTCATCGCAATGGACAACAAAGAAAAATTCTTTGAACAAATAGAGCAGGGTTATACTACAAAAGGCGACTATATTACCGTTGGAGCAGGTATGTTGGAGGGGGAGACCATTACCAACGCCTTTATCAAAATTCCCTTGAAAACCCTTAACCGCCATGGTCTCATTGCAGGTGCCACGGGTACGGGAAAGACCAAAACCTTGCAGGTGCTTGCCGAAAACCTATCCGATAAGGGTATTCCGGTTCTGCTCATGGACCTCAAAGGAGATCTTAGTGGAATTGCCCAACCCAGTCCCGGACATCCCAAAATTGATGAACGACATGAAAAAATTGGGCTCCCTTTTGAGGCCAAGGGGTTTCCTGTTGAAATCCTGTCCCTTTCCGAACAGGATGGGGTACGTCTACGGGCCACGGTCTCCGAGTTTGGACCCGTGCTACTGTCCCGGATTTTGGACCTTTCGGTAACCCAGGAAGGTATTGTGGCCGTAGTCTTCAAATATTGTGATGACAACAAGCTTCCGCTGTTGGACCTGAAGGATTTCAAGAAAGTACTCCAATATGCCACCGGAGAGGGCAAAGAGGAATTCCAGAAAGCCTATGGCCGTATCTCCACTAGCTCTACGGGTACCATTCTGCGGAAAATCATTGAATTGGAACAACAAGGGGCCGATATTTTCTTTGGGGAAAAATCCTTTGATGTGGAAGATTTGGTGCGTATCGATGAAAATGGAAGGGGCTATGTGAACATTATTCGATTGACCGATATCCAAGACCGACCCAAATTGTTCTCAACATTCATGTTGAGCCTATTGGCCGAAATCTATTCCACTTTTCCGGAACAGGGCGATAGTGAACGCCCCGAATTGGTCCTCTTTATCGATGAGGCCCATTTAATTTTCGACAATGCCTCCAAAGCACTGTTGGACCAGATAGAAAGTATTGTAAAGTTGATTCGCTCCAAGGGGATTGGACTCTATTTTGTCACCCAAAATCCCACCGATGTACCGGACGATGTGCTGGCTCAATTGGGCCTCAAGGTACAGCATGCGCTCCGCGCCTTTACCGCCAAGGATCGAAAAGCCATAAAGCTCACCGCACAAAACTACCCCATTTCAGAGTTTTACGATACTGCGGAAGTGCTCACCTCATTGGGAACCGGGGAAGCCTTGGTTTCTGCATTGGACGAAAAGGGACGACCCACCCCTTTGGCGGCCACCATGATGCGGGCACCCATGAGCCGAATGGATATTTTAACGGATGCCGAGCTCAAAGAAGCTTTGGGCCAATCCAAATTGATCAAAAAATACAATGAGGAAATCGATAGGGAAAGTGCCTACGAAATCCTCAATGAAAAAATTGAAAAAGCCGAAAAAGAGGCCGAAAAGGAAAAAGAACAAAGAACTACCTCCAGTAGATCCTCTACCCGAAGGAGCACACGGATGAACCCCGTGGTCAAAGTATTGACCAGTGCCACCTTTATTAGGGGGGTCATGGGCGTATTGAAAAAAGTAATCCGATAACAACTTATGAAAAGAACATTACAGGCCCTAACCGTTTTGGGCACCTTGTTGATATTATCCTGTGAAAAAAACACCACATTCCTTATCACGGAAAACAGTGTAGGGCCACTGGAGAAAAGCTCCCCCGTTTCTGAACTGGAAACCCTATTTGCCGGGGATTCCATTGTAAGGGACACTGCATTGGCACAGTTGGGTTCCAGTAACAAAAAGATAGAGGTCTTTGAAAAAGGGGGACAGCATTTGCTGACACTCACCCCAAATACCGATAGCATTCCCACCATTTCCAATGTAAGGATCATGGATCCCAGATACCTTTCGGACAAGGGCATTGGCCTGCAGAGTACGTTTGGGGAGATTCAGAAGAAATATCCTATTAAAAAGATCGTGACCACGTTGAACAGTATCGTGATCTTTCCAAAGCAAAGCAACCTGTATTTCACCCTTGGGAAAGAAGAGTTGCCATCCGACTTACGCTTTACCACAACAGATATCGAGGCCGTTCAAATACCCAACGAGGCCAAAATAAAATATTTGATGCTCGGTTGGGAATAGCCTTATGCGTCAAATCAATCCATAGCGTTCGCGGTTGGCCAATACTTTTGGACTGTTGGCCTGCATCCATTCGGTAAGTTCCAGTAATTTTTCCACGTAGGATTGTCCAAATTCTGTGAGTCTGTACTCTACCCTGATGGGTACTTCGGCATAGGCCTTTCGGGAAATATAACCATCGGCCTCCAGCACCTTCAAGCGTTGGCTCAAGACTTTATTGGAAATCCCGTATACATATTTTTTGAGCTTATTGAAACGCAGTTCCGGAAAATAGCCCAGCCATAGAATGATCAATGTACTCCATTGGTCTGAGGCCACGGACATCACATCCCGCACCGGGCATAGCTCGGGCGGATTCTTATAATCGATGTGCCCGAACATTTTTTCCAACTTTTTTGACATCCTAACTTTCTGATTTTCAGCAATAGTTTCTGTTTCCATACTTAGTTGGGGTTGAGTGACTTCTTTTTTCTTTGGAAATGAATCTGTAATTTTAGTTTCCATTAAAGAGTAAGTTACAAAAAGTAACCAGAATGAAAAAACTGCTGAACAAAATAGTTCCCTTGGCCTACGGACAATATTTCAATGTCTATACCCTTGTAGCCCCTAAAAAAGCAGCACATAAGGCCTTTTGCTTGTTCTGTACGGTTCGAAAAGGACGCGTACAGCCCCAACAGGCCCAATATCTGGAAGAGGCCAAGCATACGGTCGAAGAAGTGGCAGGACATCAAATACAGTCCTATCACTGGCCCGGTGAAAAGGAAACGGTATTATTGGTCCATGGATGGGAGAGCAATACGTTTCGCTGGCGAAACCTCATCAAGAAACTCCGGGAGGCCAATTTTAATATCATTGCCTTTGATGCTCCTTCGCACGGTCACTCCACCGGCAACCTTCTTTATGTACCCCTTTATGAACAAGCTGTGCACCATATGGTCAAAAAACACGACCCCAAACACCTTATCGGACATTCGGTTGGGGGTATGACCTTGATGTACAATGAATACAAAAACCCCAATCCAAAAGTTGAAAAGATCATCACCATTGGATCGCCTTCCGAATTCCATGAAATCATGGACCACTTTCAAAATATATTGAAGTTCAACGACCGTGTCATGAAATCCTTGGACAGCTATATCCTAGACCGGTTTGGGTTCCATATAGAGGAATTTTCCACATCCAAATTTGCCCAATCCAACCAAAAAAAAGGGTTGCTCTTCCATGATGTGCTGGATGCCGTTGCCCCGTACCATGCCTCGGCAGCGGTACATGAGCAATGGACCGGAAGCACTTTGGTAAGTACCGAAGGACTGGGCCATTCCATGCACCAAGATGATGTGAACAATCAAATCATAGAATTTTTGGAAGCCTAGGGAAGAAACCCTAATTTTCAGAAAAAATCACCATGCAGCAAATTACCCCTTTCCATGTTGCCATTCCCGTCCATAATCTGGATGATTGCCGGATTTTTTATAGGGATGTTCTAGAGTGTGAAGAAGGCCGCAGCAGTGACCATTGGGTAGATTTTAATCTTTTTGGTCATCAGTTGGTCATCCATTACAAACCCAAATCGGAAGAAGACCTCCATACCAATCCGGTAGACGGCAAAAATGTTCCCGTGCCCCATTATGGAGTGGTATTGCCTTGGGAAACCTTTGAATCCTTTTCTGAAAAATTGAAGCATAAAGGAGTCGAATTCATCATTGAGCCCTATATCCGTTTTAAGGGAGAGGTTGGGGAACAAGCCACCATGTTCTTTTTGGATCCTGCAGGAAATGCCCTAGAGTTCAAGGCTTTTAAAGATATGGGACAATTGTTCGCCAAATAGAAGCCAACCATGAAAAACGTAAAGCCCATTTTTCTGCTAGCTTCAACACTGGCAATAACAGTATTCGCCCTCGGCTGCAAGCAAAAAAACAAGGAAACTGGAAAAGACCAAGGTGAATGGATTCAACTATTCAATGGGGCAAATTTGGACAATTGGACTGCAAAAATTCACCACTATGAGGTTGGGGATAATTTTGGGGATACCTTTAGGGTAAAAGATAGTATTCTTCAGGTGAGGTATGATAACTATAAAGGCCATTTCAATGAACGCTATGGTCATTTGTATTACGACCAGCCTTTTTCCAACTATCATTTGGTTGTGGAATATCGGTTTGTGAAGGGATGGTACGGGACAGCACCAGATTATACATTGCTAAACAGTGGGGTCATGTTCCACTCCCAAGACCCCAGAACCATGCCCAAGGAGCAAGATTGGCCCATTTCCGTGGAGATGCAGTTTCTTGCGGAAGTAAACAAAGGAGAATCCAGACCAACCGGAAACATGTGTTCCCCGGGCACAGATGTGGTTTATGAAGGACAGATTGATCCGAGGCACTGCATTAGTTCTTCCAGCGACACCTATCCCGTTGGGGAATGGGTACGTGCAGAGCTGATTGTACATGCCGATTCTTTGATTACCCACACCATCAATGGCAAAAAGGTGCTGGAATATAGCAAACCCCAGATTGGCGGTGGTGTGGCCAATCGCTATGACGAATCCATTAAAATTGATGGGACCCCTCTAAAAGAAGGATTCATTGCGCTTCAAAGTGAAGGCCAAGCCATAGATTTTAGGAAAGTGGAGTTAAAGATTCTTGAGGAGTAAGAACTCATTCCAAAGTGAGCCCTTTTCTCCTCACCCACAAATGGGCAAATACCATATTGGGCACCCAGCAAAGCCAGGCCACAATCTTGTAGGCAATCAAGAACTCACCAAAAATCAATGTCAGTATCGGCAGCCAAATTCGAAGGGTTACTGCAGCAAAACAGGCCGCGTAACTGTATATCATCATTCCCTGGTGCAAGGACAGGTCTTTTTTTCTAATGGCCACGTATGCCCGTCCCGTGGTGTACAACCATATCAATCCCAGCCCTATAAATCCAAGTGCTGGAACAATACCTCCTGTTGCGAAAAAGCCCAGATATACTCCGCAGGTTCCGCTTATGATGGCTGAACCCACATAAATCTTTCCCAAGGTTCGATGAAGCTTCAGGTGTTTGGATCGCAAGCTTTTGCTAAACTGCGACCAACCCATCAAAAGGGCCAACCCACCAAAGGAAATATGCCCGTAGAAGGCGGTACGCCATATTTGATTGGCCAAAAGTTCCTTGGTTTTCCCTGCCAATAGACCAAAATCCCCAGATGAGAACACATAGGCCAAAGGGTATAGTCCAATACCGATGGCCAATAAAGCGAATACTATCCAAGCTACCCTGTTTCTAACCATAGCGGCCATACCTTTTGATTTTCAGACAGGTAAGTTATCGAATATTTGGTTGAAAAAACAAGAATCAAAAACCTAAATCGTTATATACAGTGATGAACCGGCCATTGTGCCTCCCAAATCTATCATCATGAAAATAATATTACTCTTGATCACCGTCCTTTTTTCATCTATGGCGGTAACCAGTTGCACCAATGAAGAGGGCGAAACCGAATTTGATCGTATCACTCCTGATGAGGAGCAACAGACCTTACTGAAAAGTATGGAGGCCGAAAATGTGAATTAGGCTTCTTTGGTCTTGTGCCTTTCCCTGGCCAAAAGGGTGTTTTTCAACAACATGGCAATGGTCATGGGGCCCACTCCTCCGGGAACCGGGGTAATGTACGATGCTTTTTTGCTTACATTTTCAAAATCGACATCACCGGTGATGTAGTACCCTTTTTCCTTGGTTTCATCAGGAACACGGGTAATGCCCACATCAATGACCACTACGCCGTCCTTCACCATATCGGCCTTAAGGAAATTGGGGACTCCCAACGCCGAGACCACAATATCGGCCTGTAAGGTAATCGATTTAAGGTCCTTGGTCCTACTATGGGTCAAGGTGACCGTGGCATCGGCCGCTTTTCCTTTCTGACTCATCAAAATACTGATGGGCCTTCCCACAATATGGCTCCTCCCGATCACTACGGCATGTTTTCCAGAGGTATCCACATCGTATCGGCGCAGCAGCTCCATAATACCAAAGGGAGTAGCGGGAATAAACGACTCCATATCGAGCGCCATTCTACCAAAATTGGTGGGATGAAAACCGTCCACATCCTTATTGGGGTCAACGGCCAACAATACCTTTTCCTCATCAATATGTTTGGGCAGGGGCAGCTGTACAATATATCCGTCAATATCAGGATTGGCATTAAGTTCCGCTACCTGCTTTAATAGGGCATCTTCCGTGGTGTCTTCGGGAAGGTGGACCAAGGTGGATTCGAAACCTATTTTTTTACAGGAACGTACTTTACTGCCCACATAGGTTAGGCTAGCACCATCGTTCCCTACCAAAATAGCGGCCAAATGGGGTACTTTTTCCCCTCTTTCTTTCATTTGGGCCACCTCAACGGCGATCTCTTCTTTGATTTGGTTTGATATTTTCTTTCCGTCAAGGATTTCCATGGTCTGGTTTTGGTTTTGTTGGGTAATTAAATAATGGCTCTTTTATCTATTGTCTGATGTCTGATGTCTGATGTCTGATGTCTGATGTCTGATGTCTGATGTCTGATGTCTGATAAAATTATCGCATGTTCTGCATCATCTGCATCATCTTTTTGCCGCCTCCGCCTTGCATCATCTTCATCATTTTGCTCATTTGGTCGAACTGTTTCAGCAATTGATTCACTTCTTGGATGGAAGTACCACTACCTGCAGCAATACGCTTTTTACGACTGGCATTGAGTTTGGATGGTGTAGAGCGTTCATCTGGGGTCATGGAATGGATAATGGCCTCAATATGCTTAAAGGCATCATCATCGATATCCAAACCTTTCAGGGCCTTTCCTGCACCGGGAATCATCCCCATAAGGTCTTTCATGTTCCCCATCCGCTTGATCTGCTGAATCTGACTTAGGAAATCGTCAAAACCAAACTTGTTCTTGGCAATTTTCTTTTGGATCTTGCGGGCCTGTTCCTCATCGAACTGCTCTTGGGCACGTTCCACCAAGGAAACCACATCTCCCATCCCCAAAATACGATCGGCCATCCTTGAAGGGTGGAAAACGTCTATGGCCTCCATTTTTTCACCGGTACCGATGAACTTGATGGGCTTGTCCACCACAGATTTAATGGAAATGGCTGCACCCCCACGGGTATCACCATCCAATTTGGTCAAGATAACCCCATCAAAGTTGAGCACATCGTTAAAGGCCTTGGCGGTATTCACCGCATCCTGACCGGTCATGGAATCCACCACAAAAAGGGTCTCTTGGGGCTCAATGGCTTTATGGATGTTGGCAATCTCGGTCATCATCTGTTCATCCACGGCCAATCGACCTGCAGTATCCACGATCACCACATTGCAACCTAAACTTTTTGCGTGTTTTATACCGGCCTTGGCAATGGCCACGGGATCATTGTTCTCCCGATCGGAATATACCTCTACCCCTATTTGCTCCCCGACCACATGCAACTGGTCAATCGCAGCGGGACGGTACACATCACAGGCTACCAACAATGGTTTTTTGGTTTTCTTGTTTTTGAGGTAATTGGCCAATTTTCCGGAAAAGGTGGTCTTACCGGAACCTTGCAGACCGGACATTAAAATCACGGATGGATTTCCTGACAGGTCTATATCCTCGGCATCGCCACCCATAAGCTGGGTAAGCTCGTCCTTGACAATCTTGACCATAAGCTGGCCAGGCTGCAGGGTGGTCAGTACATTCTGACCCAATGCCTTTTCTTTTACGGTATTGGTAAATTCCTTGGCTATCTTAAAGTTGACATCGGCATCCAAAAGGGCCCTACGAACTTCCTTAAGGGTCTCCGCCACATTGATCTCCGTAATCTGTCCATGTCCTTTGAGGACGTGGAGCGCCTTATCCAGTTTATCGCTTAAATTGTCGAACATGTTCTTACTTCAGTTTAAAAGAGGGACAAATTTAAGAATAATTAAAAAGAAAAGGACGGCTTTGGGGAGAGCCGTCCTTTTCAAACTAACAGATTGGGGTAATTTTATGGTTTTTCGAAGACCAAAATCTCCGTTGAGTTCTCTTGTTCGTGTACCAGTTCAATTCTGTTGGCCTCAACCATGTTGATGTACCAGTCCTCGGTAAGCTCTCCCAAAGAGCCTTCTGCGCCCAGATTTAGGTAGAATTTGAGTACCCCGTCATGGTTTCTCAATACTCTCCAAAGTCCTTCGGCAATTGGATCATCATTTATGGATACCCCTACTTGGTGCATGGTATCGAAATTGAATTCCATAGTAGCGTATTCACTGGTAAGGTCTTCATTGTTTTCTTTATACTGCGCAACCATCCATGGTCCACCCATCATGATGTTTCTGATTTCGGCCACGTCCTCATCATCGGCATTATCATTACAGACCCGTTGTAGGATCAATTCATATCCGATATCCTCTACATCGAACTTAAGCCTATCATTGGCAAGGTCCCTCAAAGGCCATTCAAAGCTGACCCCAGGTTCATCACCCATAGTAATCATAAGCGACAACACCAACTGGCTGTTAAGACCTATTTCCCAAGTACCTTCAGAAGTTGATACGCCATTGCTCAAGGTAACCACACCTTCTGCCATAAACTTGAATTCATAGCCCAACAATCTTTCAATCTCTTCCCCTTGGTTTTTCACCTTTTTAATGATCCACTCACACTCACTTAGGATAGCTCTCAACGTATCAGGGTCTGGTTCTTCCCCAGGATTGATGTCACATCGTTGTTTTAGGACAATTCTATTGCCGCCTTCAGCATAAAGCTTGATTTTGCCTTCACCAATTTCATAGACCACCCATTCCAAATTAAAATCAACAAGGGTATCAAATTCCAAGGTCAACAAGGGCCCATGATCGGACTGGCTAGTACTCCATGTACCATTAATGGTATTTCCGCTGGCCACTTTTACTGCTACGGTACCATCTTCGGCAAACGTCATCAAATATTCAAAATATTGACCGGTTTGGTCCACATCATCACGAATCACTTCACGTACTTCCCAAGGACATTCCACCAAATAGGCATCCAATCGCTCTTCGGTAAAATCGTCATCGTTGTAGTCATCGTCATCATCCTCGTCACAATCGTCCTTGGCATTGCTCAAGGCAGCGGCCAGTGCCGTATTGTTCTCGACAACAATTTCGGTACCGTCATATTTTTTTAGGGTAATGGGAAAATCTATGCTCACCAAGGCATTATCCTCAAGTTCGGCAAAAAACTTTCTCATTTGCTCATCGCTTTCAATCTGGACCTCACCGGACAATTGGTTGTTCACATCAAAAGTGAAGAGCGTGATGGGGTAGACAAAATCGATACATTCAATGTCGTCATCGTCACCTCCTTCAAGGCAATCCCTGGCCATTTCTTCCAGTTGATCCTTGCTTTGGATTACAATTTCACTAAAATCGGAAAGGGTAATGGTAATGGGAAAAATGATATCCAAAATATCGTCATCATCTTCCAACTCATCAAAGATTTCTTCAATGGTATGCAGATCTTCCTTGGAATCAATGGTGATTTGAATACCATTTACTTCAACGGTATAGGGGAAGTTAACGGCGAAACAACTGGCGCGATCAACGATATTGTCATACGAGCCATCTTTCGCTGATGTTTTTTGGATCAATTGGGCCGTATTGGAATTGGCGATGATAGTTTCTTGTTCTTGGGGGCCTCCAACTTCTTCGAACTCATCTTGGCAGGCGGTAAAATTAAGGGCCAAAAGAAAAAGGCCGGTGTAAAAGAAGTTGCTTATCAACTTTTTCATAACAATTTGAATTTTGGGGTTAGAATTCATTCCTAAAACAACTCTCAAAAAAAAAACCCTACCCTTTCTTAAATTTTTTAAAATATCTTTGAGAAGGAAACAAACTCCTTCCTATGAGCAATGTTTGCGAAGATCAGATCTTCAGTTCCATATTCAAGGCCCATTCCAAAACGGTATTCAATTACATCTATTATAAGTTTGGCAATGCCGAAAAAGCAAATGATGCCGTGCAGGAAGCTTTTGTAAAGCTTTGGGAGAATTGCGCCAAGGTAAGCCCGGAAAAGGCGAAATCCTACGTCTATACAGTGGCCAACAATCTATATTTAAATGTAATCAAGGCCGAAAAAGTGCGGTTGAAGTATGCGAACTCCGTGGATGACCATTCCTCTAATCTCTCCCCGGAATTTTTGATGGAGGAAAAGCAATACAGGGAAAAACTGGAAAATGCGCTGAACGAACTTCCCGAAAACCAACGCACCACTTTTTTATTGAATAGGATCGATGGGAAAAAATATGCAGAAATTGCCGAAATGGAAGGCGTAAGTATAAAAGCTATTGAAAAACGAATGCATTTGGCCCTAAAAAGTCTGAGGGAACAGATTGATGGGATATGATACAATGGACAATTCACAATTAGCAATAATCAATTGCGGTTAACTATTATTGAACATTGCTCATTGCAAGATTGTAAATTGAAAAAGTAGGGTTTTTTAGAAGAGTGTTGTTATAATAAGGTAAAGCATAGAAACCATGCAAGAAAATTACTTGGCAAAATGGCTCAACGGAGAGCTTTCCGAGGAAGAACTCGCGGAATTTAAAAAGTCCGACGAGTATGCTTCCTATCAGAAACTCAAGGAGGTTTCAAGCACATTGAAAGCTCCTGATTTTGATATGGACCAAGCTTTTGAGCGCATCAACGAGGAGCGTATGGGCCAAACCCCGAAGGTCATTACCCTTAACCCGTTCAAGAAATTCCTTAAGGTGGCTGCCGTCATTGCCATTATGCTTGCCGGTTCCTATTTCTACCTCAACACCTTGGATGAATCCATCAGTACGCAATTTGCAGAACGCACAGAGGTGACTCTTCCCGACAACTCCGAGATTTTCCTCAATGCCGATTCCCAGATTTCCTACAGTAAAAAGAATTGGGACAAGGAACGAAACGTCTCCTTGAATGGAGAGGCCTTCTTTAAGGTGGCCAAAGGAAAAAAATTCACTGTGGCAACAGACCATGGAACCGTAGCTGTATTGGGCACCCAGTTCAATGTGGAAAACCGCAAGGGTTTTTTTGAGGTCACCTGTTATGAAGGATTGGTAAGTGTTGCGTTCAACAACCAAGAGACCAAACTGCCCGCCGGTTCTTCGTTTTTGGTTATCAATGGAAAATTGGTGGACACATCCCAACCCAAGGAAGCCCAACCTTCTTGGATGAACAATGAAAGTAGCTTTGAGGGCATTCCCCTGGAATATGTGTTCGCCGAGCTGGAAAGACAGTTCAATGTCCATGTAAAAACTGAGAATATAAACACAGCATTACTTTTTACAGGCACTTTCAACAACACAGACCTCAATATGGCGTTAAAAAGTATAAGTACCCCCTCCCAAATCCATTACAAACTTGAGGGTGATAATGTACTTTTCTATGCTGGGAACACTCCGCAATAGCCAGTTCTGCCTTTTGTTGGGCTTTTTACTGTTCTTCCTCACCCTACCCGCCCAGGAAAAACAGCAAACCCCTGTTGACCTTATTTCTTATATAAAAACCTTGGAAGATCGGTTCAATATCAAATTTTCATATCTCAATGAGGATTTGGACGATTTCAAGCTCTCCGTTCCGGAGAACAGAGTCAGTTTGGAGGACATTCTAAACTATATCGAGTCCAAATTTCAGATACGGGCAGAAAAACTTGATGAACGCTACTATACCCTGACCAAGAGTTCCCATGTATCCCTTTGCGGAACGGTACTGGACAACTTTGCCGAAAATACCATTCCCGGTGCTTCCTTGGAGGTTTTAGGAACCAAGATTGCCCAGACCACGGATACCAATGGCAGTTTTTCCATGAACAACATACCTAGGGATGCCTCTCTTAAAATTCGATATTTGGGCTATCTCACCAAGTACATTCCCATTGAAGATTTGATCCGCCAAGAATCGTGTGCAAAAATCCTGATGGCCCCGCACTACGAACAATTGGATGAGGTCATTGTATACAAGTATTTGACCACGGGAATCCTCAAAGAACAAGATGGGAGTATTACCTTGAACACCGCTGAATTTGGAATCCTGCCAGGACTTATAGAACCCGATGTGTTACAGACCGTTCAGGCGCTGCCCGGTATAAAAAGTATTGATGAGACCGTATCCGACATCAATGTGAGGGGTGGCACCAACGACCAGAACCTCGTACTGTGGAACGGCATAAAAATGTATCAGTTTGGGCATTTTTTTGGGTTGATATCTGCCTTTAACCCTTATCTGACCGATAAGGTCTCCGTTATAAAAAATGGGACGCCCGCTGCCTTTGGTGATGGGGTGAGCAGCGTCATTCAAATGGAGACCAACAACCACATCACCGACGGTTTTGAAGGTGGTGCAGGTTTCAACTTTATCAGTGGGGATATTTTTGGCCAATTTCCGTTGAACGATAAAATCGGGCTTCAGTTTTCCGCGAGACGCTCCACTACAGATTTTCTGAATACCCCCACTTACAGCAAATTCTTTGACAGGGCCTTTCAGGACAGTAAAGTCATCGACGAGAATAATGTTACGGTGGACGACAACATTTCCCGGAACGAGAATTTCTTTTTCTATGATTTCACCGGAAAATTGCTCTATGACATCAATGATTATCACAAAGTAAGGTTCAGTGCCATCCACATCAACAACAATCTGGAATATGTGGAAACTGATGAAACCAATGACGAAACCACCCAGAGTATTTTGGAACAGACCAATATTTCCGTTGGTGGGCAATTGCTAAGTCAGTGGTCCGATAGGTTTTCCACTCACCTCAACCTGTATTATTCCAGGTACAATTTGGATGCCCAAAGCATCTATGCCAACCAGATACAACAATTGGAACAAAAAAACATTGTGGACGAAAGGGCCATTAAGCTTAACACCGAATATCAGTTCTCGGACCAGCTAGAATGGACTAACGGCTTTCAATATATTGAAACAGGGGTTATCAATCGGGCTTTTGTGACCCAACCCAGTTTTGATACGAACATCAAGGGGGTCATTCGTATTCATTCACCCTATTCCGAAATTGGATACCGCACTTACGAAAACAAATTCATTGGAAAATTTGGCGCCCGGGTCAACCTTATCGAAAACCTGTACACGTTCAACAAACTATTGGTGGAACCTCGCATCAACCTCAACTTTAAGTTGGCCAATTATCTGCGTGCCCAAGTGCTGGGGGAATTTAAAAGTCAGACCACCAACCAGATCATCGATTTGGAACAAAACTTTTTGGGGATTGAAAAACGCCGATGGACCTTATCCAACGATGACACCCTTCCTGTGACACAGAGTATGCAAGGTTCGGTGGGCATCAATTACGAAAAGAACAATTTTTATCTGGGCCTTGAAGGGTTTTATAAGAATGTGGATGGGATCAGCACCCGCACCCAAGGTTTCCAGAACCAAAATCAATTCAGTGGGGAAATAGGTAGCTATGATGTAAAGGGGATTGAGTTCCTCATCAACAAAAGAGGCGACCATTATAGCACATGGCTGAGCTATACCTACAACAAAAATGATTACACTTTTGACTCCATTGTGCCCCATAGCTTCCCCAACAATCTGGACATCCGGCATACCGTCTCCTTTGCGGGAACCTACAACTACCAAAACCTAAAATTGAGTCTGGGGATCAATTACCGGACCGGAAAACCCTATACCGAACCCTTGGATGGGGATGAGGCATTGGACAACTCTTTTTTCCCGGCCAGAATCAATTATAGATCCCCCAACAGCAGTCGTCTTCCCGAATATTTCAGGGCCGATGCCTCTGCCATCTACAGTTTTGATCTCTCCCGAAGGATACGTGCCAATGCAGGGGTATCCCTCTTAAATATGACCAACCGAAAAAATAGCCTGAACCGGTATTACCGTGTTAATGATGAAAACCAGATTGAAGCTGTGGAAAGTGTTTCCTTGGGCATTACCCCCAATGTGAGTTTTAGGGTGAGTTTCTAAGAAAGATTGTCCAAATCAAGGTTGAACATCTTCTTGAATGTTTCAAATAGTGTTGGAAAATCTCTTTTAAAAAGTTCCGGTGTTTCCATAAAATTTTCACAGGCCACCGCAAAAAATTCCAATATGTTCACCTTGGCATAGTCTCTAAAATAACCTGTGGACTCCATCCGCGATATAAAACTTTCATCCGAGAACATTCTTTCCATCCTTCTGAATCCAGCTTGAAATTTCAAGGACTCCCATGAATTCCTGCCTTTTGTTTCATGGTACAAGGCATGTGAAAACTCATGAATTGCAAGATTAACATTGTCATCCGATCGCTCAAAACCTTTTTGTAAGTTATCCGCAGCAAAAACAACAGTTTTAAGACCAACGTTATACTCCCCTAGATGATGCTTTCTATTGATCAAGGAATAATATTCCGAGGGATAGATCACTATACGGTGCACGGACCTTCGAAATTTATAATTTCTCATCCCCAGTGTCAATAAACATGCAGCAGCACTGACCAAAAGTTTTAATTCCTGTTTATGAGCAACAGGACCTCTAAAAGTAAAATGTTTTCTTGTCCTGAACCAAGAAACCCTTGTGAATAAATTTTCACGCTGTTCCAAATCCAACCTATTGATCGAGGGGATTTTGGACTGAATGATAAAAATTTCCTTTGGGGTAAGTGGCTTTGGTCTATTAAAAGGATTTAGCTCATAGAGGTCAATGGCATAATTGACGATATAAACCAAATAGGAAAGTATAAAGAGAATACAGGCTATGGCAAATATGTCAACCCCAGTGACTCCCAAAACTACATCCGCTCAGGAACATCAATCCCCAAAAGTCTAAAAGCGGACTGGATCACCTCTCCTACTTTTTGGGACAACTGTACCCGGAACTGTTTTTTGGTTTCATCGGGCTCGCCCAAAATGGACACCTGCTGATAAAAGGAGTTGAACTCCTTCACCAAATCATAGGTGTAATTGGCAATCAAGGCCGGACTAAAGTTTTCCGCGGCCAACTGCACGGTTTCAGGAAACTGCTGAATGCCTTTCAACAACTCCTTTTCCTTTTCGTGCAGTTCCAAAGAGGTCTCGACTGCGCTCGACCTGACATTTTCTGCTTTTCGCAAAATGGATTGAATCCTGGCATACGTATATTGAATGAACGGTCCCGTGTTGCCCTGAAAGTCCACAGACTCTTCCGGATTGAACAAAATCCGTTTTTTGGGATCCACTTTGAGGATGTAATATTTTAGGGCACCCAACCCAATGGTTCGGTACAGTTGCTGCTTTTCTTCTTCGGAATAGCCTTCCAGTTTACCCAGCTCGGCCGAAATGGCCTCTGCAGTCTCCTCCATGTTGGTGATGAGGTCATCCGCATCCACCACAGTGCCTTCCCTGCTCTTCATCTTGCCGCTGGGGAGGTCCACCATACCATAGCTCAAATGGTACAATTGTTCCGCCCAAGTATATCCCAATTTCTTCAGGATGAGGAACAACACTTTAAAGTGGTAGTCCTGCTCATTTCCAACGGTATAGACCATCCCGTTGATATCGGGAAAATCCGTTACCCGCTGAATGGCGGTACCGATATCTTGGGTCATGTAGACCGCGGTACCATCGGAGCGCAGTACAATCTTCTCATCCAGTCCCTCATCGGTAAGGTCGATCCACACACTGCCATCTTCTTTTTTAAAGAAGACTCCCTTCTCCAGACCCTCCTTGACTACATCACGACCCAACAGATAGGTATCGCTTTCGTAATAGAGTTGATCAAAATCCACCCCAAGGTTTTTATAGGTGGTATCAAAACCGGCATATACCCAACTGTTCATCTTTTTCCAAAGGGAAACCACCTCGGCATCACCCGCTTCCCATTTACGGAGCATTTCTTGGGCTTCCAACAAAATGGGCGCTTCTTTCTCTGCTTGGTCCTTGGCAATTCCATCAGCAACCAATCCGGCAATCTGTTCTTTATAGGCTTTGTCGAATGCCACATAGTATTTCCCCACCAAATGGTCCCCTTTCAGTCCAGAGGATTCCGGGGTTTCCCCATCACCAAATTGTTGCCAGGCCAACATACTCTTGCAGATGTGGATGCCTCGGTCATTGATAATCTGGGTCTTGTATACTTTCTTTCCGGAAGCTTTTAAGATTTCGGCCACGGAATATCCCAATAGGTTGTTTCGGATATGCCCCAAATGCAACGGTTTGTTGGTATTGGGTGAGGAATATTCCACCATCACGGCATCCTTGGACCCCGCTTCGGCATAACCATAATCCTTTACATCCTTGATGTTGTTGAAAAAATCGAGATAGTAGCCATCTTCGATAACGACGTTCAAAAAGCCTTGCACCACGTTGCACTTGGCCACCTCGTCCACATGCTCCTGCAGATAATCCCCGATTTGGGTGCCAATCTGTACAGGATTCCCTTTGATATGGCGCAACATGGGAAACACCACTACGGTAATATCCCCCTCAAAGTCCTTTCGGGTAGGTTGAAACTCCACTGTGGGAAGTTCCACTTGGTACAGTTCTTTTACGGCCGCAATGACCTTCAGGCTCAAATCGTTCTGCAAACTCATCTCTAAAGCATTTCAGCCCGCAAAACTACACATTTTTTGCGCTTTTGTCACAGGATTCCTTCCTCCAAGCGTATCACATACACACAATTTTGAGTATTTTTAAGCATGCTTCTGAACGTCTCTTACTCCAACAAGGACATCACCCGAAAAATTGACGAGTCGGTAGGCAAGCCTTTTCCCTTAAGGGAAAGGTTCTCCATGGGCGGTATTGGCTCCCCAAAACTCTTTATCACCGAGACCAGCATAGAAATCCACAATCTCCTCATTTTGGACAACAACCTCAACTCCTGCAACATAGAACTGCGGCCCAAGGGCATCATTGTGCGGTTCCGTTCGCTGTTGGAAACCTACGGGCTCATTATCCCCTACTACAAACTGACCCTGTACAAAGGCGAAATGGCCGTACACTCCATCCATATGGACCATCATTTCATCAAGGTCATGTCCGACACCAAGGCCGTTCAAAAGTTCTTCAAAAAGTTGCTGGACCATAAAGCAAACAATGCACCAACCTCTATTGAAGACCTATGAGTTTCTTTAAAAAAAATCCAAGAGTCGACATAAAGCCCTCGCACATTGACCAAAAGTTGCACCGTGCGGGATGGATGGTCGTGGCCTTCAATACGGTTTTGGTCCTTGCGGTCTACATGGACCTACCGGAGACCATCCCCACCCATTTCAACTTTCAGGGCGAAGTGGACGGGTACGGGCATAAATCCACCCTTTGGGTGATACCTATTCTCAGTGCCGTGCTACACCTGTTTATGGGACTTGTTGTCATGAAACTGAAACCGTGGCTCATGAACTACCCCGTTAAGGTCACCGAGGAAAATGCCCCCAAATTATATCCATTGGCCCTTCGCATGCTGGCGGTGATGAACTTCTGTTTTGTGGTAGGCTTTTTAATCACCACCGGGATCATCCTCCTAAAACTAAAGGGCTGGGTAGACACCTTGGAGGTGAAGCTTCTGATCGCCCTATGGGTGTTCAATGGATTTCTACCGCTTTACTACGCCTATAGAATGGTAGTGGTGGCAAGAAAAGAGGTCTAGGTTCAATTCGAGTAAATTTGTGGCATTTGTGGCATTTGTGTCAAACCAAAAGAGATTTCTCGACTGCGCTCGAAATGACAAAACAGGCAAATCGTCATTTCGAAATGAGTCCCGAAAGCAGTTGGGACGATTGAGAAATCCCAACTAACCCATAGATTTCTCACATTCGTTCGAAATGACATAAGACATTGGAGAAAATTCGTGGCATTCGTGTCAAACCAAAAGAGATTTCTCACAGCTCCTTCGGCCACCCTCAGGACAAGGCTCAAAATGACAAAAAAAGCAAATCGTCATTTCGATATGAGATGCAAAGCATCGATTGAGAAATCTGAACCCAAAAGAGATTCTTCGTTTCACTCAGAATGACATGGGAAATTCGAGTAAATCCGTGGCATTCGTGTCAAAACCCAAATACCCTGTTACAAATCCCCTCTTAAATCGTCTAACCCATGTGCAACCTTTTAGCAGTTGCCCTGTCTTTATACAAAACACATCAAAAAAACGAACAGATGACCTTGTCCAACACCAAGATCTTCATTCTTCTACTTATGCTCATGGCCCTGCCCATGACCGCCCAGACCATCAGCTCCAAATTAGTGGATGCAAAGACCAAAAAAGGCATTCCGTATGCCACAGTACAGTATGGCGAGCACAAGGGCGTAATCACCAATGATGAAGGCCGTTTCAGCTTTACTTTGGAAGCCACCTCGGCACCCGACTCCATCCATATCTCCTCCATGGGGTACGCCAAACAGGGTTTTGCCTTTGCCCAATTGCAGGACAGTGTGGTGCTTCTCCAACCCAAGGCCATAGAACTCAGCGGCGTGTACGTGTTCGACAAGGAGCTTACCGTGGACGAGATCATCGAGAAAATGGTGGAGCGCCTTCCGCAGAACATCAACAAGGAACCCGTGAAACAGCGCTTCTTTTTACGGCAGTCCGAGTTGGCCACCATCACCAAGGTGGACTTCGGGTTTGAGGAATCCAGCATTGCGGAGCTCAATAAGGGGCTTATGGACAGTATTGCGGCGAGCATCCCCAAAAATGCCAAAACCTATACCGAAAGTCTGGGCGACCTCTACAAACACAACGGCAAATACAAACTGGACATCATCAAGGCCGCCGACCTGTACGATAAGAACCAAGTGGGTTCCTTTGAGGAACTGGGTGAGCGCATGCAGACCATTTTTACCCAGAACATAAAACCGGACTCCTACCTGAAGATCAAATCGGGTATCTTTAGCCAAAAGGTGCAGGTAGATTCCATCCTCAGCGAAATGGCAGAGGAAGAGGCCCAAAACCTACAGGACGAAGTGGAAAAGGACACCATCTCCGGTCTGGTGGATGCCCAGCGAAGCGCGTTCAAGGAACTGCTGAACGAACTCTACTACCAAGAGGACAGCAAACTGGACCTTACCCGAAAGACCCGAAAATACGCCTTTACCCTGGCCGGCTATGCCGAAATGGACGATGCCGGGGTCTACGTGATCGACTACGAGCCCAAGCGGGGCAGTGCCGAGTTCAAGGGCCGCCTCTACATCAACATCTCCGACTTTGCCATTATGCGGCTGGATGTACAGAACACCGAGCGCCTGCGCAATTTTAGGCTGCTGGGCATTACCTACCGCGAAGTGCTCTACAAGGGCACCATGCGCTTTGCCCAACTGCCCAATGGCAAGTACGACCTCCGCTTTATGGACTTTACCTTTGGCCGCTACTTTGCCGTGGACCGCCCCCTAAAGGTGATTGAAAAGAACAAGCACGTAAAGGGCCGCCGCAAGCAGAACGAACTCTCGCTGAACATAGATTTTAGGATGAGCCCCACCCAAAAATGGGAACTGGTGGTGTTTGACCAAGAAGTGGTGCCCGAAGACCGGTTTACCAACTTTAAAGAGGACAAGACCGTACGCGCCACCTATATGCCCACCTACGACCCCGGGTTTTGGCAAGGCCATACCATTATGGAGCCCAACCAAGCCATACGGGAGTTTACTGTGGAAGAATAGTTGTAAGGGTTGAGTTTTTAGTGTTGAGTTTTTAATTTCCCGCTAAAGTCT
Organism: Flagellimonas algicida; assembly: GCF_049629585.1. Taxonomy (NCBI): domain Bacteria; kingdom Pseudomonadati; phylum Bacteroidota; class Flavobacteriia; order Flavobacteriales; family Flavobacteriaceae; genus Flagellimonas; species Flagellimonas algicida. The sequence continues at coordinate 1,787,821 of NZ_JBMYIX010000001.1, forward strand.
TTTACCCTTCACCCAACACCTTTTACCCCTCTTGTCATATATGACATGTACCCGTTGCCGAAAAACGTCTTTCTTGCTTCTATTATGGAAAAAGACGAGACTTTTAAAGAATGGATTGTAGACGGCTACGGCTCTCCTGAAAAATTGGCCCAAATTTTAGAGTTGGGGATTTTTATGCTGTTCTTTTTGGAAGAAGACACCTTCTCCCGAAGGGAGGTGCAAGATGTAGTGGAAGCGATGAAGGGGATTGTGTTGAAGTTGCAGTAAGTTTAATGTCATACTGATTCACAAGAAGTCTTCATTTTTAAAAAATTTAATTCTAATTACTTTTCTAAGACTACCTTGTCCACGCCCTTAAACCCACCTGTTTTAGTGAATTTCATATTGTGAACAAAGTTTTGCATACTATCCGAAGGGTCTATTGATTCAAGATTTAGCGATTGGATGGTTTCAGGTGGCATGATGACAGAAAGAATAGAAGTTTTCTCCAAATGTCCTGTTTTTGAATTCAAGAGATTTGACACCGCATTAACTCTAACATATTCTACGGGCAAATAGGCAAAAACCTCTCTAGCGATTCTAATCACCGCACTGCAAATATGATCCTGATATAACTCATTGAATTTCGATTTCGGCATATTCTTTTTTGAAAGTTTACCTGTCGAAGTTTGAGTCAGTACATAGTCAGGAATTATGTCTATGCTGTTCACATGTATGTCTACATCAATAAAACGCTCCGAGAAAGAAATGTTTAACTTTGAACCCAATTCCCCAATATCTGAGAAAGGGTCAAAATACTCTATTGCTTGTTTATAGCTTTCCGTGTCCTTGCCTTCAACCCCACTACATATTTCTTGAAGTTCTTCCCAATTTTCCAATTCTGTTTTGTATTGTTCAAAATTCAGGTCGTTCTTCTTTTTATCTTTTTCCTTTGCCCTCTCAACTTCCTTCTTTAATCGCTCAATTTTCTTTTTTGAAGAACCAAACATCTTATCCATAAATGATGGTTTAAACAAGTCTAATTTATTTTTAGCGACAATCTCAAAAGTATCCGAAATTTCTGGTTCAGAAGGCTTTGGTTCATTTCTTATCATTTCCCAACTCACTGTTTCAGTACAATTCTTGTGTACCGATTGTAACACTTCCACATAGTAGTTATAATCAGAAACCGCTTGTCTTGCATCTTCAATAGATTGAAACTTTTGCTGCTCCTTAAATCTTTTTGCTGCCTCTCGTGCCCTTCTTTGCTGCTCTCTTTCAGCTCTTCGAACCGCAGCACCATATGATCTAAGTACTTGATTTACCGTTGCCATTTTAAAATATTTAGTAACATGAAGCCCTATTCAATGTGAATAAAAGTCGTCGGAAAAAAACATGTTTCGGGGAGGGAAACTTCTAAATATCAACCCAATATAATATTTTTTACCAAAATATCTTACAAAGTATAGCGAAAAAGCCTATAGCGGTTTCAATAGGTACGCTTTTTAAAAAATACAAAGGGTCAAACTTTAGCCCTTTCTTTTGGCTGTCTTTTCGTCATACCTTATAATCCACCATGGATTTCATGGTTCCCACGCCCAATGTCAACAGCACCAATCCAACAGCAAAGGCTCCACTCGCCAAGGCCAGGTCCAATCCATTGGCCCAATCGTATTGGCCAAGCCAGCCATACGGCTCTTCCCATTCGTCCAACGTCAAGGATTCAACCAAGAACACCAAGAAAAAATAAAATGAGAGCATGATCTGCTCTATGCCCCTTTTCACAGTCTTCGCATAATGTATGTCGTCTTCAGTGAGAAGACCTCCATTGGTAAGAATGGTGTTTATCCTACCCATTTCGGCATGTGTAAATGAAATAAGAAAACTTACCACGGCAATGGCCAATGCAGCCATTGTGGCCGCCAAGGTTGTGTCCAAAGGTTCGTCAAGGCTGTTGTACCAACTTATGCTGCTTGGGGCATTGGTGGTTTTGGTTTCCGGGACCTCGTTGGGCTCTTCCGAGGGCAAGACCTCTTGCACCGCTTGGGGCACGGAATCCAATATGGAGTCCTTTTTAATGGATTGCCCAAAGGTACACACAGCAAAAATCAGGGTGCAGACCGCTACAACGCGTTTTGGTTTTGGTTTCATACTTCAATGCTTTAAAACGTTACTCTATTTTTCTACGCTATGTTCTGTTCCTTTTGGAACAGAACGTCAAAAAAAAAGCTTGCCATTATGCATGGGTATTTCCAGTCTCCGGTTTGGGGCGGTAGAACATCCTTGGCCATGTCCCATTCCTAGGACGGCATTTCAAAAAAAGGTTTTGGGGGAAGTTGTTAAAAGTTAGACCAATATAATATTTTTCGCCAAATTATCTTACAAGGTATAGCGAGAAAGCTTATACCCATTGACAAATCGCAATAAACACTATTCAATGAACAATGGCCATCTTGTCATTCCCGCGCACGCGGGAATCCACCTGCCCAAAAGAAAAAGATTCCTGCTTTTGCAGGAATGACATAAGGCATTCGAGTAAATTTGTGCCATTCGTGTCAACCCCGAAAAGAGATTTCTCGACTGCGCTCGAAATGATAAAACCAAGCAAATCGTCATTTCGACATGAGTCCCGATAGTCCTCGGGACGATTGAGAAATCCCAACCCACCCATAGATTTCTCACAGCTCCTTCGACTTCGCTCAGGACAGGGCTCAGAATGCCAAGTGATAGGACCATAACCATTCTTACTGTCATTCCCGCGCACGCGGGAATCCAGCAGCCCAAAAGAAAAAGATTCCTGCTTTCGCAGGAATGACATAGAGCATTCGAGATAATTCGTGTAATTCGTGTCAAATCAAAATTGATTTCTCGACTGCGCTCGAAATGACAAGTGCAGATTTCCTGTTATCTTCGAAAAAACAAATGGATTCCCGCCTGCGCGGGAATGACAAAATAAGGTCGGCATTTACAACTTCTTAAAACATAACCCACTATTGGCGGTCTCCACAGGGCTGCTGTTACTGTTTTCGGCAGTGGTGTTCCTGTTTACGGAGTGGAGCTACCAATCCATTGAGGTGCTCTCGCTCTGGGTGCGGAGCCACTTTGGGTATTTCTACCTATATCTGGGCCTCGGCTGTGTATTGCTGCTCTTGGGCATTGCCGTATCGCCTTGGGGAAAGCTCAAACTGGGAAAACCCAACGAAAAACCCGAACATTCCACTTGGGCATGGGCCAGTATGCTCTACAGCACCGGCATGGGAGCCGGTATTTTGCTCCGGGCCGTGCAGGAGCCTGTTTTTATGCAGCAAAACCCGCCTTTTGCCACCAATACCACCCCAGAAATCTTGGCACTGGAGTTCACCTTTTACCAATGGGGCTTTACCGCTTGGGCCTTTTATGGACTGTTTGCCCTGATCATTGGCCATGCGCTCTTTGCCAAACACCAAAAAGTACTGGTAAGCAGTTCCATCCCTCAAAAATTCAAAGGCACCAAACGCGCCAATGCGGTGGATATTTTAGCCATCATCACCACTGTTTTCGGGTTGATCGCCGCCATAGGCCTGGGCACCGCCCAGATTACGGGAGGGCTCAACCATGTGTTCCAATCCGAGTTGGGGGTGACGGTTACCCTGCTATTGGCGCTGTTGATTTCCGCCATTGCGTTTGTCTCGGTGTGGTTGGGGGTGGACAAGGGTATCAAACAGATTTCCAAATTCAATATTTTGGTGACACTGCTGTTGTTGGCCTTTGTGTTCGTCAATAGCAATATGGGGGATATCCTGCTTTCCTTCGGAAAGGCCTCTTGGCACTACCTCATGGATTTTGTTCCGATGAGCATCGCAGTGGGGCGCTACAACCCCGGCATCGACTTCCTCACTGATTGGACGTTTTACTACTGGGCCTTCTGGTTGGCTTGGGCTCCCTTTACCGGTATTTTCATCGCCCGGATTTCACGAGGTCGCACCTTGCGGCAAATGCTGTTGGGGGTATTGATCATCCCTTCGCTGGGGACCTTCTTTTGGTTTTCGGTCTTTGGCACTTCGGCCTTTGAAATTATTGAAAGTTGGGGCAGTTACAACAATGAGTTTGGCAGTGTGTTTTCCTCCATTTTTATCTTTTTTGGGGAATATCCGCTTTCGGGACTGCTCAACGGCATCACCATTTTGCTTTTGGCAAGTTTTTTGGTCACTTCGGTGGATTCTGCCGTATTTGTCCTGAGCATGTTTACGGACAAGGGTAATCCCAACCCACAACGTAAACATCGATTGATTTGGTCCATCTTTATTTTGCTGGCCACTTTGGCGCTCATTCTGTTGGGCAATGCCAAACCGAACATGGATGTGCTCACCGCCGTTCAGAAATTGCTCATCATCACTTCCCTGCCCTTCGCTTTTTTTATGGTATTTATGGCCGCGGTGTTCTTAAGTGGATTCAAAGGCAATACTCAATAATCAATTAACAATGGGCAATGACCAATGCCTATCTTGTCATTTCGACATGAGATGTAAAGCATCGATTGAGAAATCTCAATCAACAGATTTCTCACAGCTCCTTCGGCCATTCTCAGGACAGGGTTCTAAATGACCTAGAACAATCAATATCATTCCCGCACAGGCGGGTATCCACCACCCCAAAACAAAATGGATTCCTGCTTTCGCAGGAATGACATAAAGCATTCGAAGAAATTGGTGCCATTTGTGTGCAACAAAAAAGAGATTTCTCACATTCGTTCGAAATGACCTAGAGCATTCGTGATAATTTGTGGAATTAGTGTCCAACCAAAATGAGATTTCTCGACTGCGCTCGATGTGACAAAAAAGCAAAACATCATTTCGATATGAGATGCAAAGCATCGATTGAGAAATCCCAACCCGCCCATAGATTTCTCACAGCTCCTTCGCCTTATGCTCAGGACAAGGTTCGAAATGACTTGGTATTAAGCCTTTGGGAGGAAAACTTCCGCCATCATACAACGGGCACTGCCACCCCCACAGGTCTCAATGGTATCCAACGGGCTGTGGATGATGGTGCAATGTTTCTCAATAGCCTTGATCTGATCATTTCTGAGACTGTTGTATGCGGCTGAACTCATCACCATAAAACGTTGGTCGTTGGCCCCGATTACTTGGAGCATGTTCCCAGCAAAGTGGTACATCTGCTCCTCGGTAATGTCGATGATTTCCTTACCATCCATCTTAAGATGGTCCACTACATTCTTGCGTTCTTTCTTATCATCAATAGTGGCCAAACAAATCACCGCAAAGGTCTCGGCCATGGCCATCATCACATTGGTGTGGTAAATGGGCAAACGCTGCCCGTCCACGGTCTGGTTGGCCGTAAAAATGACGGGGAAACAGTCGAAATCCTCACAGAACTCAATGAAAAGTTCCTCATGGGCCCGTTCGGACAGCGCACAATACGCCTTTTGATGGACACGGTCCAAAAGAATGCTTCCCGTTCCCTCCAAAAACACGCCTTCTTCCTCAGCTTCGGTATAGTCCATGACATTGTTGATGGCAAAACCTTGCTGCTCCAGAATGTCCAAAATATCTTCCCGGCGTTCCTTTCTTCGGTTTTCCGCGAACATCGGATATACGCATACCGTCCCATCTTCATGAAAGGAGACCCAGTTGTTCGGAAAAATGGAATCCGGGGTGTCCTGTTCCTTGATATCGTCCACCACGACCACTTGGACCCCGTGATTCCGAAGCTCCTGCACAAAAGCGTCAAACTCCTGTTGTGCCTTCTGGTTGATCTCCGTGTTCTTTAGGTCAAGGTCTTCCTGAAAATAATTGTTGACGGCTGTTTGTTCGTTCATCCGGAAAGCCACCGGACGAATCATGAGAATGGTATTGGTAATCTGTGTCCTCAATGTTTGTTTTGTTAAGTTTTCTAGACAAAGGTGAGTATTATTCCCGAATCAAGGGCATGGTACTGCACCGAAGTAATCCCTCCTGTTTGGCAATTTCGGCATAGGGGATTTCCTCTACGGTAAAACCTTGTTCCCGTAACCAGTTATTGAGTCGGGTAAATCCTTTTTCGGACACCACCACGTCAGGGGAAATTGAAAATACGTTGCTGAACATTTGATACATTTCGTCTTTGTTGATCTCAAAAACATTGTCTTTTCCAAAATAGTCCACCAACCATTGGTATTCCTCTTCCAACAGAAATCCATTTCTGTGCAAAATGGCCTTATCCTTCCCCACAGGTTGAAAACAACAGTCCAAATGCAGGGCATTTTCCTTGGGGTCTGTGTTGGATTTACGTAGTTCAAAAGACTTTACGGTTTTGTGGGGAAACATCTGTCGGATGTACTCCACGGCTTCCTTATTGGTACGGGCCGTGATATAATCCGGGTAATCCGGGCCGGTATAGGTTCCGATAAAGATATGGTCGTTCCAGGGCATTACGTCCCCGCCCTCAATATGAACTTCTTCCGGAGGTCGAATGATCTTGTTGGGGTCTATTTTGTCCAACACCTCACGAATGGCCACGAACTCCCGTTCGCGATCCGGGAGAATGTTGGCGTGAAAAAGCTTGTCCTCAATCACAAAAGCAATATCACGGGCAAAAATCTGATTGCAGTCATGCAACACTTCTGGGCGATATACCTCCACTCCATGTTTCTGGAACACTTGGGCAAAGGCATCCATTTCCAAGATCATATCGGCTTCCTTGGGGTAGGTTCCCGCCAAAATATGTTCCAAGGATTTGGGATCATAGGCTTCATCAGGACTGGGTATGGGACCACAGCTTTTGGCCGTACCCAAAATTACAGCCTTCAAGGGGCTGGTTTCATCCACAATATTCAATTGCATCATACCGGGTTATGCTATTATTGATACATGAGCATCAAGATACATGGGGTTTCCCATAAAATTTTAAGGCAAATCTAGTGTTTTACCATCTATTTTCCATTTGTAGGAAAAGAAAAAACCATAGTCTTTTTACGGGTTTCCCTTAGTTGAAATTAGCAATTGGACAAAATCTTAATATTTTGATTATCATGTCATTAAAAACAACCACTTCATGCGTTTTTTTACCCTATAAATGTGAAGACTACTTTTTTAATCATTACATTTGTACTAAGATTTTTCTTACAAATGAAAAAAGTGTTTTTTTCTTCCATATTGGTTGTAGGGCTGGTTGCCATCCTTGGTCAAATCAATGCCAAGCATTACGGAGGTCTCTTTTCAGACGACACCAAGGCTGAACATAAAGAGCCTGTGGTGTATTCTGCAAAATTCAAGGAATGTATCGATATCAAGGATTTCCCCAAAAAGAAACCCTCAAAATATGAAGCTGCTTTTGAAGAAAGTGGCAGGGATATGGAGATGGTCCAAGCTTCCCTTAAAAAATTCAAGGTTTCTCTTGACTCTACTTTAAAAAACTTGAGCTATATAGACGCGCACGAATTTTTACACACACGGTTTCAACAATCCGAAGCGTTTATATTGAATCATGATGATATCTCCAAAACACAAGAATACTACCACCGCGAAATCATGCGGATATGCTATGACCATGACCGGCTCCTAAATCTTGATTCAGGTAATTTCCATTAAAGGTCCAATAAAAAAGGCGATTGAAAATTCAATCGCCTTTTTATTTTGTTGACTATCTTTTCTCCAAGGGAACAAAAGACCTCAAGTTTTCGCCAATATAGACCTGACGTGGTCTTCCGATAGGTTCTTTACGCAAGCGCATCTCTCTCCATTGTGCAATCCACCCGGGCAATCTACCCAAAGCAAACATCACGGTGAACATTTCGGTTGGGATGCCCAACGCCCTATAAATGATTCCGGAATAGAAATCCACGTTGGGATATAATTTACGATCTACAAAGTACTTATCTTCCAAAGCTTCTTTTTCCAAACCTTTGGCGATATCCAGAATAGGGTCCTCTATCCCCAAGTTGCCCAATACTTCGTCAGCAGCTTTTTTAATGATCCTTGCCCTTGGGTCAAAGTTTTTGTACACGCGGTGTCCAAAGCCCATCAATCTAAAAGGATCGTTCTTATCCTTGGCCTTGGCCATATATTTTTTGGTATCGCCGCCATCTTCCTGTATGGCTTCCAACATTTCCAAAACCGCTTGGTTGGCCCCACCGTGCAATGGTCCCCATAGCGCAGAGATTCCCGCCGATAGCGAAGCGAACAACCCTGCATGGGATGAGCCCACAATACGTACGGTTGATGTGGAACAGTTTTGCTCATGGTCTGCATGCAAAATCAATAGTTTGTCCAATGCATTGATGGCAATAGGGTCTTTCTTGTATTCTTGGTTAGGCCTTTTGAACATCATTTTGTGGATATTCTCCACATAGCCCAAACTATCATCACCATAATCCAGTGGCAACCCCTTTTTCTTGCGCTGTGTCCAAGCCACTAAAACTGGAAACTTGGCCAAAATGCGTACAATGGAATTGTACATGGCACTTTCCGAAGAAACATCCACAGAACTTGGGTTAAAAGCCACCAAGGCACTCGTCAAAGACGATAGGACACCCATGGGGTGTGCCGACTTTGGAAAACCGTCCAAGATTTTCTTCATCTCTTCATCCACTTGCGACTCCTCTTTAATATCGCTGTGGAATTTTTCCAATTGTTCTTTATTGGGCAATTCGCCAAAAATCAGCAAATATGCCACTTCCAAAAAGTCGGCTTTCTCTGCAAGCTCTTCAATGGAGTACCCTCGATACCGTAAAATCCCCTTTTCGCCGTCCAAAAAGGTAATGGCACTTTCGCAAGAACCGGTGTTCTTGTACCCTGGATCTAAGGTCACTATCCCACTTTCCGCCCTCAAGCTTTTTATATCAATTGCCAATTCATCTTCAGTACCTTTCACCACGGGAAATTCATACCGTTTCCCTCCATATTCGAGTATAGCTGTATCCGACATTTTATGTTTTAATAGATTAGTAAAAATAGAGGCGGAAAAATACGAAAAAGCAGAACCATTAACAATTTACAATCGCTATTTGTGTTGGTATTAACAGTAAAATACCAATTGCAAAAAAATTGTTATGATTCTAATCGGTATAGGACCTTGTAATACTCATCCACCGACTTCTTCCAGGTAAAGCGCATGCGCTTGGCCGCTGTCTGGATTTTCTTCCAAGTGGGTTTATCGTTTTGATACACATCCAACGCTTCATCCAGGGTTTCCAACATGTTCTTTATCTTTTCCTCATAGTTCTCGCCGTCAAAACTGAAACCGGTCTTCATGTGTTTCACGGTATCTTTCAGTCCACCTGTATTGTGCACCAAACAAGGGTTTCCATTGCGCATGGCCAACATCTGGCTAATGCCACAAGGCTCAAAAAGGCTGGGCATAAAATAGAGGTCGGATTCCAGATAAATGGAGTCTATTAAATTCTCTGATTGCCCGTTGGTAAAAATGAAGTTTTTGTGCTCGTAGCTCAACTTTCGGAAGAGCTCCTCATATTCCGGGGCACCGGTACCCAACAGCATAAAAATACCGTCCACTTTTTCAAGCTTCTTCAGGATTTCCACAAAGGCTTCCGGGGAACGCATAAAAAAATAGAACTTTTGCTCCGTTAACCGGGCCACACTGGAGGCAATGAACTTAGGCCTATTATCCACAAATTCCATAATCTTCTCACCCGTATGGGCCAGAAAATCTGCCTTGTATTTTTTGGATTCTTCTTGCAGCCATCTAAAGAGGGCTTTGACCGTATTCCTATAAATGAATCCCTTTGACTCTTTATTGATATTCTTGTAATTACAGCCGTTGAGTATCCCGAAGAGCCTTCCTTCCTCATCGGCCTTTTGTAAATCTCTTTCCAGTCCCTCTCCCCCTATAAATTCAGGAGGTGAGCTGGGCAACAAAATATCTTCCTTATAAGAAGGCGAAACGGTGTGTACCGCATCGGCAAAACGGATTCCCACGGCCATAAGGTTGATGCAGTCCTTATATCTGTAATCCATGAGTGCCTTATAATCAATGGGCACATTGGGAAACCAATTTTTCACGGATGAATAGTTGTCATCAAAGGGTCGTATCCCCTGAATTGCCAGATTATGGATACTATATACAAACCGAAGATCCTTTAGGTTTTTGTATTCGGGATGATATTGCCTTAAAAACAGTAAGAGACTGGAATGCCAATCGTGCAAATGGACCACATCCAAATCCCCAAAAGCTCCTTTTTTAATCGCCTCGGCCACTGCGGTACAGAAAATGAAATACTTAATGGCATCGGTATAAAAAGGTTCTTCGGGGTCATTATGGTAAATATGGGCGATATCCCCAGACTCAATCTCTGGGTGGTGCAACACATAGTGTACAATATTTGGGTACTCCTTTTTGGGTTTCACTTCATAAAGTTCCGCCATGTATCCCAGACCCCTTAGGCTAAAATTCAGGTTGGTCCTGAGTAGCTCTCCATGATGTAACCTTCCGTAGGAAGGTACTACAACGTGTACCTTGTCTCCACGTTCGGAAATCATCCGGGGCACATCCCGGACCACATCACCCATTCCTCCGGCCTTGCAATTGGCCAATCCATCATTTTCCGCAGCAACAAAAAGGAAATTGTTCATAGGTACGTTTCAGTTTGTTCAGTTACAAACATTAATTTATATAAAGTTTGCCACGGTTACAAATAAAAAGCCTTTCTCTGTTGAGAAAGGCTTTCCTATGCTAAAAAAACATTATGATTTATTTTACCTTGAAGGCTTTTTCCTTAGGGTAGTAGGCTACGCTTCCCAACTCCTCCTCTATGCGGAGTAATTGGTTGTACTTTGCCATACGGTCACTCCTTGAGGCTGAACCGGTCTTGATCTGACCAGTGTTCAAGGCCACGGCCAAATCGGCAATGGTATTGTCCTCGGTCTCCCCGGAGCGGTGCGACATTACTGAAGTATACCCGGCATTTTTGGCCATGTTCACGGCAGCAATGGTCTCTGTAAGCGTACCTATTTGGTTTACCTTGATCAAGATGGAATTGGCAATACCGTTTTCGATACCTCTGGACAAACGCTCTACATTGGTCACGAACAAATCGTCCCCAACCAACTGCACCTTGTCACCTACCTTATCGGTAAGCATTTTCCAGCCATCCCAGTCGTTTTCATCCATTCCGTCCTCGATGGAGATGATTGGATATTTTTCACAAAGATCGGCCAAGTATTGGGCTTGCTCTTCAGAAGTCCTTACCATTCCTTTATCACCTTCAAACTTGGTGTAGTCGTACTTTCCATCCACATAAAACTCCGCAGAAGCACAGTCCAAAGCGATCATGACATCATCACCCAATTTGTATCCAGCCTTTTCAACCGCTTTTGCAATGGTGTCCAAAGCATCTTCGGTACCACCTTCCAAAGTAGGGGCAAAACCACCTTCATCACCAACAGCGGTACTCAAACCACGGTCGTGCAATACTTTTTTCAGGTTGTGGAAAATCTCGGTACCCATTTGCATGGCATGGGTGAAGTTTTTGGCCTTGACCGGCATTACCATAAACTCTTGGAATGCAATAGGTGCATCTGAGTGTGACCCACCATTGATAATATTCATCATGGGCACAGGAAGCGTGTTGGCGCTTACCCCACCTACATAACGATACAAGGGCATGCCCAACTCATTGGCGGCAGCTTTGGCCACAGCCAAGGAAACCCCAAGAATGGCGTTGGCACCAAGTTTGGATTTGTTGGCGGTTCCGTCCAATTCTATCATGGTCTGGTCTATAAGGTTCTGCTCAAACACAGAGGTACCCACCAATTCTTCGGCAATGATAGAATTGACATTGTCCACAGCCTTGGCGACACCTTTACCCATATAGGTATTTCCTCCATCCCTAAGTTCAACAGCTTCATGCTCTCCTGTTGAGGCGCCTGAAGGTACGGCAGCCCTTCCCAAAATTCCATTTTCGGTAACTACATCTACCTCTACCGTAGGATTACCTCTTGAATCCAATATCTGTCTTGCATGAATGTTGATAATAATGCTCATTTTTAACTAAATGTTTGTGGTTTTTATTAATTGGGCTAAGATACGAAAGGTGTCTCTTTTTACGCCATCTTACCGCCCATAAAACGTGCTAAATAACCTAAAAATAAACTATAACGTTTTAGTTTTTCCCAGTCTTGATCGCATCAAAAAACTGGTCGAAAAGGTAATCGGCATCATGTGGTCCAGGACTTGCCTCTGGGTGATATTGTACCGAGAACACCTCTTTATCCTTCATCCGAATCCCAGCTACCGTTTGATCGTTCAAATGCATATGGGTGATTTCCAATTCTGGATGGGCCTCGGTCTCTTCCCTGTTGATGGCAAAACCGTGGTTTTGCGAAGTGATTTCCCCTTTCCCGGTCACCAAATTGAGGATTGGATGATTGATTCCCCTGTGCCCATTGTACATTTTATAGGTGGAAACCCCATTGGCCAAGGCCAACACCTGGTGTCCCAAACAAATCCCGAAGAGCGGTTTGTCCGAATTGATCATTTTTTTGGCTGCGGCGATGGCATCCGTCAACGGTTCTGGATCACCAGGTCCATTGGAGATGAAATACCCGTCTGGGTTCCATTCCTTCATTTCTTCAAAAGAGGCGTTGTATGGAAAAACTTTGATGTAAGCTCCCCTTTTCGCCAAGTTTCGCAGGATGTTCTTTTTGATCCCAATATCCAAAGCGGATATTTTGTATGTTGAATTTTCATCACCATAGTAATAAGGCTCTTTGGTGGACACTTTGGAGGAAAGCTCCAAACCTTCCATACTTGGAACGTTCTTCAACTTTTCCTTTAGGGCGTCTATTTCATCCACACGGGTAGATATCAAGGCGTTCATGGCCCCATGGTCCCTGATGTAACTTACCAAGGCTCTAGTATCGACATCCGAAATGGCCAACAGATTGTTCTTGTCCAAGAACTCCAACAGGCTCATATTGGCGCTGGGCCTAGAGTATTCATAACTGAAATTTTTACAGATAAGGCCTGCAATCTTTACGGAGTCCGACTCAATCTCATCGGCGTGTGTGCCATAGTTTCCTATATGGGCATTGGTGGTCACCATAAGTTGCCCAAAATAAGAGGGGTCGGTAAAAATTTCCTGATAACCGGTCATCCCGGTATTAAAACAAACCTCTCCTACAGCGGTGCCTTCTTTTCCTCCCACGGCCTTACCATAAAAAATGGTTCCATCGGCCAACAATAGTAATGCTCTTTTTTTCGCGTGATACTTCATTTGTGTGCTCTAATTTCAGTTTTGACAAAAAAACATAAAAAAAGGATAAGTTCTCACTTATCCTTTTTCCACTAATACAATAGTTAATAACATTGTTCTTATTCTTCAGAATCGTCGGTTTTGGTTTCGGCCACTGGCGCAACCGGCTCAGCTTTCTTAGCTCCTCCCCTTCTACTTCTTCTTGTGGTTTTCTTCTTAGGCTGACCTGCGTTGTACAGTTCGTTGAAGTCTACCAATTCTATCATGGCCATATCGGCGTTATCCCCTAGACGGTTACCCAACTTAATGATTCGGGTATATCCTCCTGGTCTATCAGCAACTTTTTCAGCTACGCTTCCAAAAAGTTCTGTAATGGCCTCCTTGTTTCTAAGGCTGCTGAAAACAATCCTTCTGTTGTGCATGCCTTTTTCGGCAGTTTGGTTGTTCTCTGTCTTGGCCTTGGTGATCAAGGGCTCCACAAATTGTTTCAAAGCCTTGGCTTTAGCCACTGTGGTGTTGATTCTCTTATGCTCAATAAGGGAACATGCCATATTGGCCAACATTGCCTTTCTGTGGGCCGATTTTCTTCCTAAGTGATTAAACTTCTTTCCGTGTCTCATTGTTTCAATTTATCATCTTGCTACCAAATCCCTACGTTATTGGGAGAGCAAAATATGATTATTAATCTTTATCTAATTTGTATTTGGAAAGGTCCATACCAAATTGTAGGCCTTTGTTGATGACCAACTCTTCCAATTCGGTCAAGGATTTTTTACCAAAGTTCCTGAACTTCATCAAATCGTTCTTGTTGAAGGAAACCAAGTCTCCCAAAGTATCCACTTCGGCAGCCTTAAGGCAGTTCAAGGCTCTTACGGAAAGGTCCATGTCCACCAATTTGGTCTTCAACAACTGACGCATGTGCAAAGATTCCTCATCATAGGTCTCTGTTTGGGCGATTTCATCAGCCTCAAGGGTGATGCGTTCATCGGAGAACAACATAAAGTGATGGATCAAAACTTTGGCAGCTTCGGTCAACGCATCTTTTGGGTGGATGGAACCATCGGTAAGAATTTCGAAAACCAATTTTTCGTAATCGGTCTTTTGCTCTACCCTAAAGTTCTCAATGCTGTATTTTACGTTTTTCACCGGAGTGTAAACGGAATCCACGGCAATGCTTCCCAAAGGTGCATTGGATTTTTTGTTTTCCTCGGCAGGAACGTATCCACGTCCTTTTTCTATAACGATCTCAAGGTTGATGCTCACTTTGGGATCCATGTTACAGATCACCAACTCTGGGTTGAGCACTTGGTATCCTGAGATAAATTTTTGGAAATCACCGGCGGTCAACTGTTCCTTTCCACTAACGGAAATGGAAACAGTCTCGCTCTCAACATCATCAATCTGTCTTTTAAAACGAACCTGCTTTAGGTTCAAAATGATCTCAGTTACGTCTTCAACAACGCCTGGGATAACAGAAAACTCATGTTCAACTCCATCTATGCGCACAGAAGTGATGGCAAAACCTTCCAAAGAGGAAAGCAATACCCTTCTCAACGCATTCCCAACTGTTAATCCATAGCCAGGTTCCAAAGGGCGAAATTCAAATTTCCCTTCGAAATCTGTTGAATCTATCATTATAACTTTATCGGGCTTCTGAAAATTAAGTAATGCCATAATTGGATTAATGTTGAATTCTTATTTAGAGTACAATTCGACAATCAGTTGTTCCTTGATGTTTTCAGGAATCTGAAGTCTTTCTGGAACAGTCACAAAAGTTCCTTCTTTTGTAGCCGAGTTCCAAGTAATCCATTCGTAAACACTACTATTGTTTGCCAATGAATCTTCGATAGCTTGAACGGATTTGGATTTTTCCCTAACACCTACTACATCACCAGGCTTCAATTTATAGGAAGGAATGTTCACTACATCACCGTTAACGGTAATGTGACGGTGCGATACTAACTGGCGCGCTCCCCTTCTAGAAGGAGAAATTCCCATTCTGTAGACCACATTGTCCAAACGGGATTCGCACAATTGAAGCAACACCTCACCGGTTACTCCTTCTTTTCTTTTGGCTTCGGCAAAAAGGTTACGGAACTGACGCTCCAAAATACCATAGGTATACTTTGCTTTTTGTTTTTCGGCCAACTGAACGGCGTATTCTGATTTTTTACCACGGCGTCTGTTGTTACCGTGTTGTCCTGGAGGATAATTTTTCTTTTCAAAAGACTTGTCGTCCCCGAAAATCGCTTCTCCAAACTTTCTAGCGATCTTAGTTTTTGGTCCTGTGTATCTTGCCATCTTCTTTAAAAATTGGAAAGTGCGATTATGAATTAAGGCTTATCCTTCGATAATCTAACTGCACCTTCGGTGAAGACCCTATTTAATGGGCCGTTGAATATACTAAAATTAAACTCTTCTTCTTTTGGGTGGTCTACAACCGTTGTGTGGAAGTGGTGTTACATCTACAATCTCGGTAACTTCAATACCTGAATTGTGGATGGAACGGATGGCAGATTCCCTACCGTTTCCTGGTCCTTTTACGTATACCTTAACTTTGCGCAAACCTGCTTCGTGGGCAATTTTTGCACAATCCTCTGCTGCTATCTGAGCCGCATAAGGGGTATTTTTCTTGGAACCACGGAATCCCATTTTTCCTGCGGAAGACCATGAAATCACATCACCTTTTTTGTTGGTAAGCGATATGATGATGTTATTAAAAGATGCAACAACGTGTGCCTCGCCAGTAGATTCGACGATCACTTTACGTTTTTTCGTTGTCTTGGTATTTGCCTTTGCCATATTTTTTAGTTTCTAGTGTTAGCTCTTAGTTATTGGAATCCTAGACTTTTACATTTCAAACAGATTCTTCTAACGTCTAAATACTAACTAATGACTGTTACTGCTTATTATTTAGTTGCTTTTTTCTTGTTGGCAACTGTCTTTCTTTTTCCTTTTCTGGTCCTAGAGTTGTTCTTGGTACGCTGACCCCTAAGCGGCAATCCTGCTCTGTGGCGAATTCCACGGTAACAACCGATATCCATCAATCGTTTGATGTTCAATTGGGTCTCTGAGCGAAGTTCACCTTCAATGGTATAAGCGGAAACAGCTTCCCTGATACGACCGATCTCATCATCGTTCCATTCAGAAACTTTTGTATCCTCACTTACTTGGGCGGTCTTCAAAATCTCTTGCGCCCTACTTTTACCTACTCCGAAGATGTAGGTAAGTGCAATAACGCCACGCTTTTGTTTAGGTATATCTACACCTGCAATTCTTGCCATAATTACCCTTGTCTTTGTTTAAATCTAGGATTCTTTTTGTTGATTACGTACAATCTGCCTTTTCTGCGAACTATTTTGCATTCGGCACTCCTCTTCTTTATTGATGCTCTTACTTTCATCGTAATTAGTATCTATAAGTAATTCTTGCTTTCGTTAAATCGTATGGACTCATTTCCAACTTTACCTTATCCCCGGGGAGCAACTTGATGTAGTGCATCCTCATTTTTCCGGAGATGTGTGCCGTTACCACGTGTCCGTTTTCCAATTCTACCCTGAACATTGCATTGGACAATGCTTCAATGATAGATCCGTCTTGTTCTATTGCTGGCTGCTTTGCCATAAATTATGCTACTTTTCTATTCTTTCCGGTTTTCATCAAACCGTCGTAATGTCTGTTCAACAAATACGAGTTCACTTGTTGTACGGTATCTATTGCCACACCAACCATGATCAACAATGATGTTCCTCCGTAGAACAGTGCCCATCCGGCCTGTACATCCATCAACTTTACCACAATGGCCGGCAAAACGGCCAATAGTGCCAAGAACACGGAACCGGGAAGGGTGATCAATGACATGATCTTGTCCAAATAATCACCAGTTTCCTTTCCAGGTCTGATACCAGGAATAAAACCTCCACTTCTCTTCAAATCATCGGCCATTTTATTGGTAGGCACGGTGATGGCTGTATAGAAGTATGTGAAAATGATGATCAATACTCCAAACAAGATGTTGTAGGCCAATCCGAATATATCGGCAAACTGAACTTCCATCCATTGTCCTACCGCTGTATTGTTGAATGTTCTTCCCAATAAACTTGGTGCAAACATAATAGCTTGTGCGAAAATGATAGGCATTACCCCAGAGGCATTCAATTTTAAGGGAATGTACTGGCGTGCTCCCATTACGTTCTTTTCGTATCCACCTGAAGCTGTTCTTCTGGCGTATTGTACCGGAATCTGTCTTACGGCCATCACCAAAAGTACACTGGCCAAGATGACCAAGAACCATACAATGACCTCAATCAACATAAACATGATACCTCCTGTGTTGTTGGTAGTCCTTGAAACAAATTCCTGAACAAAGGACTGTGGCATGGTGGCAATAATACCGATCATGATCAATAGGGAGATACCGTTTCCGATACCTTTATCCGTGATTTTTTCACCCAACCACATGGCAAAAACACATCCGGTCACCAAAATAATCACTGCTGGAACAATAAAGTCCAACCCTTTGCCCAATACAAAGGCACTATCTGGAACTCCCAATGCTCCAAGTCCATACAAATATGCAGGAGCTTGAACAATACAGATACCAATGGTCAACCATCGTGTAATCTGATTGATGGTCTTTCTACCACTTTCCCCTTCTTTCTGCAATTTTTGCAGATAAGGAATGGCAATTCCCATCAACTGTACCACAATGGATGCGGAGATATAAGGCATAATTCCCAGTGCAAATACTGATGCATTGGCAAAAGCTCCTCCGGTGAACGCATTAAGCAATCCCAAAATACCATCCTCGGCGGCCGTATTCAATTGGGTCAATTGCGTAGTATCAATACCAGGAAGGACAATTCGGGTACCAAAACGGTATACCAACAACAACCCTAGGGTAAGGATGATACGTTGTCTCAGTTCCTCAATCTTCCAGATATTTGATATGGTATCTATAAATTTCTTCATGCTATACGAATTCCTTATAAACTTATTGCTTCGCCTCCTGCAGCTTCAATGGCAGCTTTGGCGGAAGCCGTAAATTTATGTACAGATACTTTTAGGCCGGCTTTCAATTCACCGTCGCCCAAAATCTTAACCAAGTCATTTTTGTGGGCCAATCCGTTTTCCACAAGAGTGTCCAAAGTAACTTCTTTTTTCACAGTTCCATTGTCCACCAATTCTTGTAGTTTACCAAGATTGATTCCTCTGTATTCCTTTCTGTTGATGTTTTTGAACCCAAACTTGGGGACACGTCTTTGCAAAGGCATTTGACCTCCTTCAAAACCAATCTTTTTGGAATATCCTGATCTGGACTTGGCACCTTTGTGTCCACGGGCGGCAGTACCTCCCTTACCGGAGCCTTCTCCTCTACCTAAGCGTTTTCCCTCTTTGTGAACAGCGCCTTCCGCTGGTTTAAGATTGTGTAAATCCATGTTCCGTTATATTTTAAGCTTCCTCTGTGGAAACCAAGTGTTTTACCTTATTTACCATTCCAAGGATACTAGGTGTTGCTTCATGCTCAACAACATGCCCGATCTTGCGCAGTCCAAGGGCTTCCAAAGTCCTTTTTTGGTCTTGTGTCCTTTTGATAGCGCTCCTTACTTGTGTAACCTTAATCTTTGACATAATATCCTCGTGTTTATCCTTTAAAGACTTTTTCCAAAGAAACTCCTCTCTGCTTGGCCACGGTATCGGCACTCCTTAACTGCAACAAGGCATCAAAGGTAGCTTTTACCACGTTGTGTGGGTTGGATGAACCTTGGGACTTGGACAATACGTCTTGTACCCCAACAGCTTCCAATACGGCCCTTACAGCTCCACCGGCGATTACCCCGGTACCATGTGATGCAGGCTTAATGAAAACCCTTGCACCGCCATATTTACCTTTTTGTTCGTGGGGAAGTGTAGCTTTGGTCAAAGGAATACGAACCAAATTCTTTTTGGCATCCTCGATAGCTTTTGCAATTGCAGTGGCTACTTCCTTTGATTTTCCCAAACCATGTCCAACAACACCGTTTTCATCACCAACAACAACTATGGCTGAAAAACCAAAAGCTCTACCACCCTTGGTTACTTTGGTAACCCGTTGTACACCAACCAAACGGTCTTTCAACTCAAGTCCTCCTGGCTTTACTATTTCTACGTTCTTGTAATTCTGGTACATAGTCTTATTAGAATTTTAGTCCTGCTTCCCTAGCTCCTTCAGCCAATGATTTAACTCTTCCGTGATAAAGGTTTCCACCTCGATCAAAAGACACGGTCTCAACCCCTAGCTTAAGCGCTTTTTCCGCTATGGCCTTACCCACATTGGTTGCGACCTCACTCTTGGTTCCTTTGGCTTCCACATCCTTATCTCTTGATGAGGCTGCCGCCAAAGTTACTCCCTTGTTGTCGTCGATCAACTGGGCATATATTTCCTTATTGCTTCTGAAGACAGACAATCTTGGTCTTGCCTCAGTTCCGAAGGATACCTTTCGTATTCTTCTTCGGATGCGTAATTTTCTTTCAGTCTTAGATAATCCCATAGTCTTAATTATTAAGCTGATTTACCTGCTTTTCTTCTCAATTGTTCACCCACAAACTTGATACCTTTTCCTTTGTAAGGCTCTGGCTTACGGAAGGATCGTATCTTGGCGGCCACCTGACCTACCAATTGCTTATCGTGGGATGTTAGTTTTATGATAGGGTTCTTCCCTTTTTCGGAGACGGTCTCAACTTTCACTTCTGGAGCAATGTCCATAACGATGTTATGAGAGAATCCTAGGGCCAAGTCCAATTTCTGACCTTGGTTGCTGGCTCTGTATCCAACACCCACAAGCTCCAATTCCTTGCTCCATCCTTGAGAGACTCCTTTTACCATATTGGCAAAAAGGGCACGATATAACCCATGCTTTGCTTTGTGTTCTTTGGAATCAGAGGGTCTTTCCACCAATACGTTCCCATCCTCAACCTTTACATCAACTCCAGAGAATTCTTGGGAAAGCTCTCCCATTTTACCTTTTACGGTAACCAAGGTATCTTTCACCTCTACGGTGACCCCTTCTGGAATTGCAACTGGACTGTTACCTATTCTTGACATTTTCTTCTCTTTTCTCGATTAATATACGTAGCACAATACTTCACCACCTACATTCTCCTGCTTGGCTTGCTTGCTGGTCATAACACCGTGGGATGTAGACACAATGGCTATTCCCAAACCGTTCAATACTCTAGGCAAATCGTTAGAGTTTGAATACTTGCGCAGACCAGGCTTACTTACCCGTTGCAGTTTCTTTATAATGGGCTCTTTGGAAAACTTATCGTACTTAAGGGCTATTTTAATGTTCCCTTGTGCACCGTCATCCTCGAACTTGTAACTCAAAATATAGCCTTGATCAAACAATATTTTGGTAATTTGTTTCTTTAGATTGGAAGCGGGAACGTCCACTACCCTATGACCTGCCATGTTGGCATTTCTGATTCTGGTCAAATAATCTGAAATTGGATCTGTAAGCATTTCTTTTCTTTATCTAAATTACCAACTTGCCTTTTTAACTCCTGGTATCAAACCTTGATTGGCCATCTCCCTGAAAGTAACCCTTGATATTCCAAAAGTTCTCATATAACCTCTTGGTCTTCCTGTCAATTTACAACGGTTACGCATACGTACCGGAGATGCATTCTTAGGCAACTTCTGAAGAGCTTCGTAATCTCCAGCCTCCTTTAGCGCCTTTCTTTTCTCGGCATATTTTGCAACCATTTTTGCCCTTTTTCTCTCACGGGCTTTCATTGATTCCTTGGCCATACTAGTTCTTTTTAAAGGGTACTCCCATTTCGGTTAACAATGATTTTGCTTCTTTATCGGTTTGTGCCGATGTAACAAACGTGATGTCCATCCCGTTGATCCTATTGATCCTGTCTATATTGATCTCTGGGAAGATGATCTGCTCAGTGATACCCAAGTTGTAGTTACCCCTACCGTCAAAACCAGTAGCTTTAACTCCTTGGAAATCCCTTACCCTTGGTAAGGCAGATGTGATCAATCTATCCAAGAATTCGTACATACGCTCACCTCTCAAGGTAACTTTGGCTCCGATGGGCATTCCCTTTCTCAATTTAAAGGTAGCAACGTCCTTTTTGGAAAGAGTGGCAACTGCTTTCTGACCTGTAATGTTGGTCAACTCGTCCACTGCATGATCAATAAGCTTCTTGTCGGAAACTGCTGCTCCAACACCACGGCTTACCACAATCTTTTCCAACTTGGGAACCTGCATTACGTTACTGTAACCGAATTCTTCGGTAAGCGCCTTTATTACACGCTCTTTATATTCCTGCTTTAATCTTGGTATATAACTCATGACTAAATTACTTCATTGGATTTTTTGGAAACCCTTACTTTTTTTCCATCTCTTTCTTCGTACCCAACTCGGGTTGCATCACCAGATTTTGGATCGATCAAGGAAAGATTGGAAACATGTATTGGCGCCTCCTTTTTGGTTATACCTCCCTGAGGGTTCTGTGCGCTAGGCTTTTCGTGCTTGGATACCTCATTGACACCCTCTACGATAGCTTTGTTCTTTTCACGGAATACGCGAAGCACTTTACCTTCACTGCCTTTGTGGTCTCCCGCAATGACTCTTACTGTATCCCCTGTTTTTATTTTCAACTTCATCTCTCTGTATTCTTTTACAGCACTTCGGGTGCCAATGAAACAATCTTCATAAACTGCTTGTCCCTAAGCTCCCTTGCAACCGGTCCAAAGACACGGGTTCCTCTCATTTCACCAGTAGGGTTCAACAATACGCAGGCATTGTCATCAAAACGGATGTAAGAACCGTCGGGTCTTCTGACCTCTTTTTTGGTTCGAACAACCACTGCAGTGGAAACAGAACCTTTCTTTACAGTACCGTTAGGAGTAGCTTCCTTAACCGTGACAACAATCTTGTCACCCAATGAAGCATACCTTCTCTTTGTTCCTCCAAGTACGCGGATGGTCAAAACTTCTTTTGCACCAGTATTGTCCGCAACCTTTAATCGTGATTCTTGCTGTACCATAATTATTTAGCTCTTTCAAGGATTTCTACCAACCTCCAGCACTTGGTCTTACTCAAGGGCCTGGTTTCCATTATCTTAACGGTATCACCTTCGTTGCAATCGTTCTTTTCGTCGTGGGCAACATACTTCTTGGTCTTCAAAACGAATTTACCGTACATAGGGTGTTTTACTCGCTTTACCTCAGAAACCACAATTGATTTCTCCATTTTGTTGCTGGTAACAACGCCTATTCTTTCTTTTCTTAAATTTCTGTTTTCCATAAGGCAGAACCAATTATTGTAATTCCCTTTTAGTTAATTCTGTTGCAAGTCTAGCTACCGTCCTTCTTGCCTTTCTGATCTGTAAAGGATTTTCCAAAGGAGTAACGGCATGAGCCATTTTCAAGTCGGCATGTTGTTTCTTGAACTCGGCCAACTTCTCCTTTAGCTCTTCAATTGAAAGTTCTTTTACTTCTGATTGTCTCATCTTTCTTCTCAATTAAAAATTAAGCGGAATAATCCCTAGCTACGATAAACTTGGTTTTGACCGGCAATTTCTGGGCGGCTAACCTAAGGGCCTCTTTGGCCACATCCATTGGCACCCCAGCAATTTCGAACATGATTCTTCCAGGCTTCACAACAGCTACCCAATATTCTGGAGCACCCTTACCTTTACCCATACGTACCTCAAGAGGTTTTTTGGTGATGGGTTTGTCCGGAAATATTTTGATCCACAACTGGCCTTGTCTTTTCATGTACCTTGTCGCAGCAATACGCGCAGCCTCGATCTGACGGGAAGTAATGAAGTGGGAATCCATGGACTTGATACCGAACATTCCATTGGAAAGTTGGTGTCCTCTTTGTGAGTTACCCTTCATACGCCCCTTCTGGGCCTTACGAAATTTTGTTCTTTTTGGCTGTAACATCTTACCTTACTTTATCTTATTACTTTCTACGGCGTGGTTTTTTACCACCATCTTGTTTACCGCCTTTTCCTCCTTGACTCTTGCTCAATCCTACCAATGGGGAAAGCTCTCTTTTTCCATAGACCTCACCCTTCATGATCCAAACTTTGATACCCAATCTACCATAGGTAGTGTGAGCTTCGTGCAATGCATAATCTACATCGGCACGGAAAGTGGACAATGGAATTCTTCCTTCCTTGTAAGATTCAGAACGCGCCATTTCAGCTCCGTTCAAACGTCCAGAAATCTGGATCTTGATTCCTTCGGCATTCATACGGATTGCCGCGGCAATGGCCATTTTAATGGCTCTTCTGTATGAAATTCTGCTCTCAATCTGTCTTGCCACACTGGCAGCGACCAAATTGGCATCAAGCTCAGGTCTCTTGATTTCGTGAATATTGATCTGAACCTCTTTGTTGGTAATCTTCTTAAGCTCTTCCTTAAGTTTATCAACTTCCTGACCTCCCTTACCAATGATGATACCAGGTCTTGCCGTGGTAATGGTGATGGTGATCAATTTCAAGGTTCTCTCTATGATAACACGTGATACACTGGCCTTGGCCAAACGTGCATGCACGTACTTTCTAATTTTATCATCCTCAGCCAGCTTATCGCCGTAATCGTTTCCTCCGTACCAGTTGGATTCCCATCCTCTGATAATTCCCAAGCGATTTCCTATTGGATTGGTCTTCTGTCCCATATTCTATTTTCTAGCTTTGAACGTTGTTATTGGATTCCAAAATCATGGTCACATGGTTGGAACGCTTTCTGATTCTGTGAGCCCTTCCTTGAGGAGCGGGACGCAAACGTTTCAACATGGTTCCACCATCAACACGGATTTCCTTGATATAAAGATCCGCATCCTCAATGCTGGCATCTTCATTCTTGGCCTCCCAGTTGGCAATGGCAGAAAGCAATAGTTTCTCCATTTTTCTGGAAGCTTCCTTTGAGTTGAACCTCAAGATGGCCAAAGCCATTTCGATTTGTTTTCCCCTTACCAAATCTGCCACCAAACGCATCTTTCTTGGAGATGTTGGGCAGTTGTTAAGCTTTGCAATAGCAAGTTGCTTTTTCTCTTCCTTTAACCTTTCGGCCATTTGTCTTTTACGAACTCCCATAGCTTACTTACTTTTTACCTTTGTTTTTGGCTCCTGCATGACCCCTAAAAGATCGTGTAGGTGAAAATTCTCCAAGTTTGTGACCTACCATGTTCTCGGTAACATAAACGGGAACAAATTGCTTACCGTTGTGGACCGCGATGGTCTGTCCTACGAAATCCGGCGTTATCATTGAGGCTCTAGACCATGTTTTGATAACCGTTTTCTTTCCTGATTCTATATTGGTTTGGACTTTCTTCTCCAGACTATGATGAACGAATGGTCCTTTTTTTAACGAACGTGCCATTTACTTTTTCTTTTATTTCTTTCTACGTTCTATGATGTATCTATTGGTATCCTTGGTCTTGGAACGGGTTCTGAATCCTTTTGCAGGAATACCGTTCTTAGATCTTGGGTGACCTCCGGAAGCCCTTCCTTCACCACCACCCATTGGGTGATCAACAGGGTTCATGGCTACTGGCCTAGTTCTTGGCCTTCTACCCAACCATCTGCTTCTACCAGCTTTACCGGACACCAACAATTGGTGATCGGAGTTGGAAACCGCACCGATGGTAGCCAAACAAGTGGCCAATATCATACGGGTCTCACCAGAAGGCAACTTAATGGTAACGAACTTACCGTCCTTTGCCATCAACTGGGCAAATGTACCGGCACTTCTCGCCATGATCGCTCCTTGACCAGGTCTCAATTCTATGCAAGAGATAATGGTACCCAATGGAACCTCGCTCAACGGAAGCGCATTTCCAATTTCAGGGGCAGAACCTGTTCCGGATTGGATTTTTTGTCCTACCTGCAAACCATTTTGGGCAACCACATATCTTTTTTCACCATCCTTGTACTCTACCAAGGCGATAAATGCAGTTCTGTTGGGATCGTATTGGATTGAAACCACAGTGGCCTCAACTCCTTGTTTATCCCTTTTGAAATCGATGATTCGATATCTTCTCTTATGACCCCCACCTCTATGGCGCATGGTCATTTTTCCTTGACTGTTCCTACCACCCGACTTTTTTAACGGAGCAAGCAAGCTTTTTTCCGGCTTATCAGTAGTAATCGCGTCAAATCCGTTTACTACTCTAAAACGCTGTCCAGGGGTTATCGGTTTTAATTTTCTAACTGACATTTCTCGTCTTTATAGATTACTGTAAAAATCAATAATATCACCTTCAGCCACATCAACAATTGCCTTCTTCATGGCATTTGTCTTTCCGTGCTGGATTCCGGTTTTTGTATAACGACTCTTACGCGTTGGACCATAGTTCATGGTTCTCACCTTTTCCACAGAAACACCATAAGTAGCCTCTACCGCCTCTTTGATTTCCAACTTGTTAGCCCCAGGCTGAACGTAGAAACCATAACGGTTGAAAAGCTCGCTGTCAGCGGTCATCTTTTCCGTAATTATCGGTCTTATCAACACACTCATGATACTTTTATTTCTTTAGGTTCGATTCAATTCCTTCCAAAGCGCTTTCGGTCAATACTAAACTATTAGCGTTAACTATTTTGTAAGTATTTAATTCTGAGCCAGTTACAACTTCGGAGCGTTCCAAATTACGCGACGACAAATATACGTTATTATTTGTATCGCCCAACACTATAAGGGACTTTTTATTTTCCAGACCCAAAGAGGTTAGGAAAGCCACAAAATCCTTGGTCTTTGGAGTTTCAAAATTGAAATCTTCCACAACCACTACGGATTTCTCCTTGGTTTTAAGGCTCAAGGCCGACCTACGGGCCAATCGCTTTACGTTTTTGTTCAATTTTTGGGTATAGTCCTTTGGTCTTGGACCGAAGATTCTACCTCCACCTCTAAAAACAGGGGATTTAATACTACCGGCCCTTGCGGTACCAGTTCCCTTTTGCTTTTTGATCTTACGGGTACTCCCGGCAATCTCAGCTCTCTCTTTAGCTTTGTGGGTCCCTTGTCTTTGATGCGCCAAATACTGCTTTACATCCAAATAGATGGCATGCTCATTGGGCTCTATGGCGAAAACATCGTCAGAAAGGTCTACCTTTCTTCCGGTCTCTTTTCCTTTGATATCTAAAACTGCAACCTTCATTACTTCTCAATTGTTACGTAAGCATTCTTGTGTCCTGGAACACATCCTTTCACTACGATAAGGTTTTTCTCAGGAACCACTTTCAATACTCTCAAGTTTTGGACTGTTACTCTCTCGCCACCCATTCTACCGGCCATTTTCATTCCTTTGAAAACTCGGGCAGGATATGATGCAGCACCAATGGAACCAGGAGCTCTCAATCGGTTGTGCTGACCGTGGGTCGCTTGACCAACTCCACCAAAACCATGACGCTTAACAACCCCTTGGAATCCTTTTCCTTTTGATGTACCAATTACATCAACAAATTCACCTTCCACAAATAGGTCCGCACCTACGACGTCCCCTAATTTGTATTCACCTTCAAAATCTTGGAATTCAACGACTTGTTTCTTTGGAGAAGTACCTGCTTTCTTAAAGTGACCTGTTTCGGCCTTGTTAGCACGTTTTTCTGCCTTGTCATCGAAACCAAGTTGAAGGGCACTGTACCCGTCAACCTCTTCGGTTCTGACTTGGGTAACCACGCATGGTCCAGCTTCGATGACGGTACATGGAACGTTCTTTCCATTCTCGTCGAAGATGCTGGTCATACCGATTTTTCTTCCTATTAACCCAGACATATTTAACTAATTATTAATTGTTTACTTTTCTTTATTTACGCCAATTTCTTGGCAAAAAAATTGGGTCAAGAAAAACATTCTGCTCTGACCCAGATTTTTTTCTTTCACCGTTTTTCCCGAACCATCGTTCGAGACATGTACTTTTTAGTCTTAAGTGCTAAGTTGAAAGTTATAAATGACCTATAACGAAATTCAAAACTTTCAACTCAACACCTATCACTTTTATCAGACCTTGATCTCAACCTCAACACCACTGGGAAGCTCAAGCTTCATAAGGGCATCGATGGTTTTTGAAGAAGAGCTGTAAATGTCCAAAAGTCTCTTGTAAGAGCTCAATTGGAACTGCTCCCTTGATTTTTTGTTCACGTGGGGTGAACGCAAAACCGTGAATATCTTCTTGTGCGTAGGCAATGGAATGGGTCCAGTTACCACAGCACCGGTCGTTTTTACTGTTTTCACGATCTTCTCAGCAGATTTGTCCACCAAATTGTGATCGTAAGATTTCAATTTTATTCTAATTTTTTGACTCATCTTGCTGAAATTAAGCGGTTACTCCTTTAGCTGCTTTAATCACCTCTTCCGCAATATTGGAAGGAGTTTCGGCATAGTGTGAAAATTCCATGGTGGAAGTAGCCCTACCTGAAGACAATGTCCTCAAGGAAGTTACATACCCGAACATTTCCGATAGTGGAACCT
Organism: Flagellimonas algicida; assembly: GCF_049629585.1. Taxonomy (NCBI): domain Bacteria; kingdom Pseudomonadati; phylum Bacteroidota; class Flavobacteriia; order Flavobacteriales; family Flavobacteriaceae; genus Flagellimonas; species Flagellimonas algicida. Next base: position 1,815,462 of record NZ_JBMYIX010000001.1, read on the forward strand.
CTGCTTTTACCACTTTGGCACCAGCCCTATCATCCATGTTGTTCACCTGACCTCTTCTTCGGTTCAAATCACCTACAATATCACCCATGTTCTCTTCTGGTGTAAGCACCTCCAATTTCATGATGGGCTCCATTAGAACGGCACGGGCTTTCTTGGCAGCTACTTTGTAACCAAGCTTCGCAGCCAACTCAAAGGACAAGGAATCAGAATCCACAGGGTGGAAAGATCCATCCTTAAGGGTAATTTTCATACTATCCATTTCAAAACCAGCCAATGGCCCGTTTTTCATAGCTTCCTTGAAACCTTTTTCTACAGATGGGATATATTCCTTTGGAATGTTACCACCTTTAATTTCGTTGACAAATTCCAATCCGGCCTTGGTCTCGTCACTTGCAGGTTGCATCGTAAATACGATATCCGCAAATTTACCACGACCACCGGTTTGTTTCTTATATGTTTCTCTGTGATCCGCTGTAGCAGTAAGGGCTTCCTTGTACTCAACCTGTGGCTGACCTTGGTTTACCTCTACCTTAAACTCACGCCTTAAACGGTCCACGATGATATCCAAGTGAAGCTCACCCATACCAGAAATAATGGTCTGTCCTGAAGCTTCGTCTGTTTTTACCTGGAACGTTGGATCCTCTTCGGCCAATTTGGCCAAAGCCATACCCAATTTATCCACATCCGCCTTGGTTTTTGGCTCAACCGCGATACCAATAACGGGGTCGGGGAAGTTCATACTTTCCAATACGATAGGCGCATTTTCAGCAGACATGGTATCACCAGTCTTGATATCTTTAAATCCTACAGCTGCACCAATATCACCAGCCTCAATATAATCGATGGCGTTTTGTTTATTGGAGTGCATCTGATAGATTCGGGAGATACGCTCTTTTTTACCTGAACGGTTGTTCAAGATGTAAGAACCTGCATCCAAACGACCAGAGTACGCTCTAAAGAAAGCCAAACGACCTACGAAAGGATCGGTAGCAATTTTAAAGGCAAGTGCCGCAAAGGGCTCTTTGGGGTCTGGCTTTCTGGTAACTTCTTCACCAGTATCAGGATTGGTTCCTACAATATCATCTTTATCCAAAGGAGAAGGCAAGTAGCGACAAACGGCATCCAAAAGGAACTGAACCCCTTTGTTCTTAAAGGAAGAACCACAAACCATAGGAATGATGGCCCTATCCATTACCGCAGCACGCAATGCAGCATGCACTTCTTCTTCTGTGATGGAATCTTCATCCTCGAAGAATTTCTCCATCAAATTTTCATCATATTCCGCAACAGCTTCGATCAAGGCAGCTCTGTACTCCTTCACCTCATCCAACATATCAGCAGGAATATCCACAACATCAAATGTAGACCCGAAGTTATCATCGTGCCATACGATTGCCCTGTTCTTGGCCAAATCAACAATCCCTTTAAAGTCTGCCTCTTCACCTATTGGCAATACAATTGGCACCGCATTGGAGCCCAACATCTCACGAACTTGCTTACACACGTTCAAGAAGTTGGAACCTTGACGGTCCATTTTGTTCACGAATCCAATTCTAGGCACTTTATAGTTATCGGCCAATCTCCAGTTGGTTTCGGATTGTGGCTCAACACCATCCACCGCACTGAACAAGAACACCAAACCATCCAAAACACGCAACGAACGGTTTACCTCAACGGTAAAATCCACGTGTCCGGGAGTGTCAATAATATTGAAGTGGTAATCTTTGGTATCAGGCAATGGCTGCGCATTCTCCATAGGGAACTTCCATGTACAAGTGGTAGCAGCGGAAGTAATGGTAATACCACGCTCCTGCTCCTGCTCCATCCAGTCCATGGTAGCTGCACCGTCATGCACCTCACCAATCTTGTGACTCACACCTGTATAAAAAAGAATACGCTCTGTAGTAGTTGTTTTACCAGCATCAATGTGAGCTGCAATACCTATATTCCTTGTATATTTTAAATCTCTTCCCATTGTAATGATTAGAATCTAAAGTGTGAGAATGCTTTATTGGCCTCGGCCATTTTGTGTGTATCTACTCTTTTCTTCACTGCCGCACCTTCTTCCTTGGCAGCTGCCAAAATCTCAGAGGCCAGTTTTTGCGCCATGGATTTCTCGTTACGCTTTCTTGCGTAAAGAATCAACCACTTCATGGCAGTGGATATCTTTCTATCTGGACGAATCTGCATTGGAATCTGAAATGTTGCACCACCCACTCTTCTACTTCTTACTTCAACGTGTGGCATAACATTGGAAAGCGCGTCTTTCCATAGCTCCAAAGCGGTTTTTTCCTCGTCCGTGTTCTTTTCATCAACGATATCAATTGCATCGTAGAAAATCTTGAATGCAATTGACTTTTTACCATCCCACATCATCATGTTCACGAAACGCGTAACAAGCTGATCGTTAAATCTTGGGTCTGGTAAAAGTGGTCTTTTCTTTGCCTGCTTTTTTCTCATTGCTTCTTCTTAAAGTTGATTACTTTTTGGGACGCTTAGCACCATACTTTGATCTTCGCTGCGTTCTTCCCGCCACACCGGCAGTATCCAACGCCCCGCGAACGATGTGGTATCGCACACCAGGCAAATCCTTTACTCTTCCGCCTCTAACCAATACTATCGAGTGCTCTTGGAGGTTGTGACCTTCTCCAGGGATGTATGCGTTCACCTCTTTACCGTTGGTCAACCTTACCCTTGCAACTTTACGCATTGCAGAGTTTGGTTTCTTTGGCGTAGTGGTGTAAACCCGCGTACAAACCCCTCTTCTTTGAGGACACGAATCCAAAGCAGCCGATTTACTCTTCTTGGTAATTGTGGCCCTTCCTTTTCGTACTAATTGTGAAATTGTTGGCATTAAAATTCCTATTAAAAACTAAATAACCCCCATTTTGAGGGCTGCAAATGTAGTGATATTTCATTAGTAATCAAATCCCTTATAGATTAATTTCAAATATTTTTTATTGTTCATTGGATTTTACACCATTTAAAACATTTACCGATGCTCAAAAAATGGCGTAAGCAGACATTTTAGGCATAAAAAAAGCACCCTTTAAGGTGCTTTTCCCAATAACTTAATCCTTTTAATTACTGGCCACAGCAACAAGACTTCCCATCAAGTCCGCTTTTCTAAAAACAGAAACTAAGTCTCCCCCACTTTTAAAGTCTATGCCTTTTTTCTTGATATACCTGGCCAACTCCTTTTTAGAAGGGTCATTAAAAAAATCCAATACTTTTTTCTTGTTTAGCTTAACAAACATGGGCGTATCATTGGAAACTGCAACATAGTACTCCGTCTTGTCCGAAAAGCGTGGCGGAAAATCAGTCCCGTGGGATGTCTTTGCATATTTCCCATCGCGATAGGTTTTGCGCAATCTCTCATAGACGGTATATGTATTTCCGGTATAGATAGAGACCACATAACCCCTCCTTATATTGTTTTTATCGTCCTTAAAGGAGATATATTTATATTCCCGTCCATCCACCACACAAGAGACATCCTCATCCCGAATAAGTGATTCCGTAGTAATACTGTACTTGTTGCGCTTTACCTCCAAGTCATCATTAAAAGCATCATATCGCACATAAAATTCTGCCACTTCCTCCCCATTGTCATAAATGGCGGCCTTTTTAAACTCCTTTACATAATATGCACTTCCCTGCACCTTGGCATAACCATCCGCCTTAGTAAAACTAACATCACCAAACTTGTTCTTCAAGTCAGAGAAGAAGTTCATCACCGTAGGGTTGTTTCCCATTGAGGCCTGGGATGTACAACAGAGACCCAGTCCGGCCCTGCCTGCCTTATCGCCTCCTGGAGCAAAGGCAGGGTTCATCAATTGGTATTGACCAAAAACCGACATCCCAAACATGAAAAGAACACAAGAAATCAGTTGCTTTTTCATTCTTCTTTATTTTATGTTCACTAAAAAAATCCACGTTTCAATTTCCATGAAACGTTCGCATCCGGCCATTGCCAAATATCACAATTCTTATTCCCTTCCAATTTACATAAAATTTCAATATAACATACTGATTTATATGTAAATACAATCCCCATTGTAATAGATTCCCATTTGCGGAATAGATCAAGCAACCTGTCATGGGGGCCCTACACTCATAAACTTTTCATTGATACATCTTTAACCGTACTTCAGTGTGGTTCGGGGAATATGGAAATGACCACGGATTTTTTGGTCTTCAAGAAAAAAGGGGAGGATTCGGTTTTACGTAATATTCAGCTTTGTCCAAAACCGATGGACACCGATCTTGAATGATGTTTATTGATTTTCCACTATAAGGTATTGGCATACGTGAACAGATTCTGCAGATCAGCACTATCGTTCACATTGGGACGCTTTTCTTTCATATAGCCCTTGATAGCCTTTTGATCCCCTTCTGAGAATATGGAAAGTACATCGGATTTTTTGGTCTTCATAAAAACTGGCACCTCACCTGTACGGGAAACATAGTACTCCGTCCGGTCCAAAAATCGATGTGGAAATGATTTCTCCAAGGAGTTTCTGGCCTCCTTACCTTCTTTGAACACTTTTTTATGCTTCACAAAAAGATTGTACCCCTCTCCGGTCACCACGGGCGTCAGATATCCTTTTTGGGAGTTCCCATCCTCATCAGTGTATATGGTATAATAATAGTCATTGCCATTCATGGAACAGGAATATACCGGATGCTTTAACATGGACCTAACCACATCAGCACCCAAGCTTTCCTTCAACTCCACTTCATCATTGTAGGCATCATAGCGCATGTAGAGTTTTTTGAAGGCCACACCTTCATCATAAAGCGTACCCAAGGTGAAGTTTTCATTGAGATAGATGGTCCCATCGATATCCTCAAGAGTAAGGTTGACCTCTTCCCCCATTCTCCCAAATTTAACCCGCATATCATTGTACAGGTTTTCCATGGAAGGATTGTTCCCGAACGACTGTTCCTTATTCCAGGTAACTCCGGATATGACACTATAGGACTGGACCTTGACCTGACCCACAGCAGCCATTGCTACAAACAAAATACATCCTGCAGTGACAAATATCTTTCCCATAATCGCTTCTTTAGTTGTTTAGAGCGTATTCGCGTAAGCAAACAAGTTCATAAGACCCATGTTATCCCCCAAATTGATATGCCTATCCTTTATGAACTGTTTGACCTTTTTTTGATCCTCGTCGGAAAACACTTCAAGCACTTCAGACTTTTTGGCCCTCATGTATACTGGCACACCTCCGTTTACAGATACATAGTACTCCACTTTATCCAAGAACCTATGGGGAAATCCTTTATCCAAGGAGGTTTTCGCTGGCTTACCTTCCTTGAAGACTTTTATACGTTTCTCATAGAGCACATACTCCCCACCTCCTTTTACCAAGGGAGAAAGATACCCCTTGGCAGTAGCGCCTTTATCATCCGTATATTGCATATATAAAAATTCATCCCCATTGATGGAACAGGAATATTCCTCGTTCTTGACCATGGACCTGGTGACCTCGGAATCAGGACTTTCCCTTAATTCCACCTCATCATTATACGCATCAAAACGCATATACATTCTCTTAAAGGCAACCCCATTTTGATAAAGCCCTCCAAGCTGAAAGGATTCATCAAGATATATGGTTCCGTCTATATCTTCCAAGGTAAGGTTGACATCCTCTCCCAAACGGCCCATTTTGGTCCGCATATCATTATAGAGGTCCATCATCCAAGGATTGTTGCCAATATCCGCTTCTTCGGCATAAGTTTTCATCAAGGCCAACCTATTTTGGGTAAATACACCACCCTCACCAGGAGCATGGATGTTTCCTTGGGCACTTGCAAATGAAGCCATCAATGCAAATAGCGCAAAGAAAAAGGTGCGGACTTTCTTGGCATAACAAGTTTTCATCTTACTTCTATGGTTTTTGATTCAAGTTAAATATATAAAAATTAAGGAGTTAAACATAGGAATCCTTAGATCTATTTAAAAGGCAACCCCAAACCCAATCTATTTACGTACCAAAAAACCAAAAGCCATCATCCTTCCCTAACGCCATTTTAAGCCAAACCTTGGATTAGCTCAGCCCGTTCCAAAGAAACTATTGGCAGTACATATATATTAAGGTATACTAATAAAATGTTAAACTCCATTTTCAGGAACAGAATTAAGGATGTTGTTGCAAAACACCCTATTCAATACACTAAATGGATGTTTTTTTAACAACATCTAATTTTTATAGGTTAAAATTAACAAGTTTTTTAAATACACACACTCATTTTATTGTTAACGCATTTGCTAACATCATCTTAAAAATTTAATAAAATTAGTTTGGATTATTAACATGAAATTATGATTTTAGCGCCTAGCTAATTCAAATAATTTAAAAATGAGAACAAAACTTAATGGATTGTTAACGCTGTTATTGGCGTTTGTTGTGCATCTATCCTTTGCACAAGACAAGACGATTACAGGTACTGTCACGGATGCCGATGGGCTTCCGCTACCTGGGGTCAACATTGTCGTCGAAGGGACCACCACCGGTACCCAAACGGATTTTGATGGAAACTATTCAATCAGTGCAAGTCAAGGTCAAACACTACTTTTCACTTATATAGGGCAAAGAGCCACAAGTAGGGTTGTTGGTGCAGGAAGCGTGGTCAACGTTCAGATGGAAGAGGACACCCAAGCCCTTGAAGAGGTAATTGTTACAGCCCTTGGTATCAAGAGGGAGAAACAAGCCTTGGGATATGCGGTTGCCGAAGTAAGTTCCGAACAACTGGAGGAAAAAGCCGAAGGTGATTTGGGACGTGTACTTATGGGTAAGGCCTCCGGGGTTAACATTACCCAACAGAGTGGTCTTTCCGGATCTGGTACCAACATCATTATACGGGGTTTCAACTCCTTTAGCCAAAGTAACCAACCCTTGTTCATTGTGGATGGTGTGCCGTTCAACGGTGACACCAACCCATCTGGTAGACAAGGTAGCCGTAACGATTTCATCAACGGTAACAACGGTTCCAGTAGGTTCTTGGATTTGGATCCAAACAGTATTGAAAGCGTGAACGTATTGAAAGGTCTTGCTGCCTCCACCCTATACGGGTCCCTAGGTAGAAACGGTGTGATCTTGATCACCACCAAAGCTGGATCTGGAGGGGAAGGAGCCAAAAAGACCGAGATTACGGTCACATCCTCCATGTTCTTCAATGAAATAGCCTCTACACCAAAATACCAAAACGAATACGGTAACGGTTTTGACCAAGCCTTTGGTTGGTTCTTCAGTAACTGGGGGCCAAGCTTTAGAAGGGAAGGTCTTTCTGGCTGGGGTAACAGCTCCGCTTTTGATGCCAACGGAACACTACCTCACCCTTATTCAACTTCCACTGATGCCATTCAGGCAGCCTTTCCGGAGTATCAAGGTGCCAGATATGTGTGGAGACCATATAAAAGTTTTGAAAACTTCTTTAAGACCGGTACGGTTACCAATACTTCCATCAATGTTGCGGGAGCCTCTTCAGATGGAAAGATTTCCTATAATGTTAACTACGGTTATTTGAAAGACCAAGGGTTCACCCCCGGGAACAGCCTTAACAGGAACAACTTTGGTGTAGGTGGTAGAGCCGTATTGAGCAACAAGTTCACGGTTTCAGGTACTTTAAACTACGCAAGGACCAAGTTTATCTCCCCACCAGTTGCCTTGAGTTTGGGTAACGGTGCCACGGGTAGCGGTTCCTCAGTATTTGGAGACCTTTACTTTACACCTCGTTCGGTTGACGTTCTTGGATTACCTTACCAAGACCCCATTACCGGAGGAAGTGTTTACTATCGTCAAAACAACTCCATCCAGCACCCATTGTGGACCGTAAACAACTCTGGTACACAACAACAGACCAACAGGGTGTTCGGTAATATGGCCATACAATATGACCTAAGTGAGAACCTAAACCTTTCTTACCGTGTTGGTATTGACAACTATAGCGAGAACAACGTTAACTACCAGAACAAAGGTGGTGTAAACAGTAACAGTAATGACATTAGACTTCAGAGCGGTGTCTACGAAACTTGGAACAACACCAATACCATTTGGGACCACAACTTGGCGTTCAACGGTGATTTTGATTTGACCGAAACCGTTGGAAGTACTTTCAACCTAGGTTTCAATGGTAGAAGGGAAGTATTTAACCAAACCGGTGTTTCCAGTGATGGTCAGCAAGTGTTTGGTGTACTTCGCCACTTCAACTTCTTGAACAATAATGAAATCCAACAAACCTCAGAACGTAATGTAATCGGTCTGTATGGACAGGTGGAATTTGATTATGATAATTTCGTCTTCGTCACTTTGGCAGGAAGAAACGACTGGGTATCCAACTTGGATAAAGCCAACCGCTCTTTGTTCTATCCCAGTGCGAGTTTGTCATTCGTTCCAACAACCGCTTTTGACGGATTGAAAGGCGATGTGTTGAACTATTTGAAAATTAGAGCTGGTTACGGAACCTCCGCCGGTTTCCCTGATCAAAACTCTGATTCTTACCCTGTAGCCAGTAGATTGGTTTTGGATACACAGGATTTCCAAGATAATACCGGAAGAAACATCGTGACCAATACAACCCCTCTAAACTTGGGTAACCCTGAACTTAAACCTGAGCAGGTTTCAGAAATTGAACTAGGGGTCGAATCCAGATGGTGGGACGGAAGAGTTACTTTGGATGCTTCCATCTATCAAAGGACCACTACAGACCTTATTGTAACACAACCATTGGATCCATCATCCGGATATTATAGAACCACCACCAACGTGGGTGAAATTAAAGGTGAAGGAGTAGAGGTTGACTTGGGTCTGAATCTAATACGTAGCGATAGCGATGGGTTTAACTGGAACTCCAACATAAACTTCAGTGCCACCGAAACTACAGTTGAAGATTTAGGTGCCGATACCGATTTGATCGTATACTCCGGTTATTCAAACTTGGGTAACGCAGCTATCGAAGGTGAGCCTCTTGGGGTAATCTACAGTAGCCGGGTATTAAGGGATGACGCAGGAAACCTTGTGGTTAACTCTGCTGGTGACTACGTGTTCGATTCCCAAGATGGTATCATTGGTGATCCCAACCCGGATTTCGTGATGAACTTTAACAACCAGTTCTCATACAAGAATTTCAACTTTGGGTTCCAGTTCAACTGGACGCAAGGTGGTGACATCTACTCCGGTACAATCGCAACTTTGTTGGGTAGAGGTTTGATCGAAGAAACTGTTGATAGGGAAAATACATTCATTCTTCCTGGTGTTCAACAGAGCGATGGACGGGTGAACGATGTGCAGATAAACAACTCTGACTACTACTTCACAAACGTTCTTTTCGGTCCTAGTGAACTGCAAGTTTACGATGCAACCTTGCTAAGACTTCAGGAAGTTTCCTTGGGTTACTCAGTACCTAAGAAGTTCTTGGACAAAACTCCATTTGGAAGTCTTTCTTTCACAGTTTCTGGATTCAACCTATGGTATGATGCCATAAACACTCCAGACGGTGCCAACTTTGATCCTAACACATCTGGTACTGGTGTTGGTAACGGATTCGGATTTGATTTCTTGAACGGACCTAGCTCCAGGAGATATGGATTTAGTGTTAAAGCAACATTCTAAGATGAAAAAAATAGTTATAAAAATGAAAAACATAAGCACATATATAGCATCGGTCTTGTTTGTTGGGTCATTGATGGTATCCTGTGAATCCACCGAGCTGGATCTTACTCAGGACCCTAACTTTCTGACTCCTGAACAGGCAAGCCCCGATTTCTTTCTGAATTCCATTCAGGAGGATTTCGCAAGACAGATTGATGGGGAGGCCACTGGTGATCCCAACGACAACTTTACCACAGGTGGTAACGTAACCGGTGATGGATTCTCCATCTTGGGAAGCGAATTGACCCGTTTGATGCCTTTCGGTTCACGGGATTATAGAGGTGGTTATCAAGATATTGATACAGACGATGAGTGGGACAATGCCTATCGAGGAATATTGTTCGACATTCGCTCCATGACCCCCCTTGCCGAAGAAGCTGGTTTATCCAGACATTTGGGAATGGCCCAATTCTTTGAAGCTTATACTTTGGTAACCTTGGTGGATTTCTTCGGGGATGTACCTTACTCCGAGGCTTTGCAAGCTCCAGAAATCGTGAATCCTAATTTGGATAGCGGTGAATCTGTTTACGCAGCGGCATTGTCCCTATTAGATCAAGCCATTGTAAATTTCACCAATGAAACGGCTTCTCCCCCAACAACCGATTACTTTTATGGAGGTGACTTCGAAATGTGGGTAAAGGCAGCCAATACTTTGAAATTGAAGATTTATGTTCAGACCCGTTTAGTGGATGCTTCTGCAGCAGCTAGCTTCAATGCTATCATTGCTTCAGGAAACTACATTACGGACACTTCTGAGGATTTCGATTGGAATTGGCCTGGAACTAGTGCTTCCCAACCAGACACAAGACACCCTAACTATGGTATCAACTACGCTTCGGCCGGTGCCGCGCATTACATATCCAACTGGTTGGCCAATATAATGGACACCTCAGATGATCCAAGGTTACGGTACTACTTCTATCGTCAGACCATCAATGTACCAGGACAGTCAGGGTTCCCTGCAAACGAGGAACTTTTGACCTGTTCATTGCAAACCGCACCAGCACACTATGTTACAGGAGGATTTACTTTCTGCGCCTTGCCTAACGGATACTGGGGTAGAGACCATGGTGATGACGAAGGTGGCCCACCAGACGGTTTGTTGAAAACCACTTTTGGTGTATATCCTGCCGGTGGACGTTTCGATGATGATAGCTTCCAAGCCATTGCACAAGCAATCAATCCTGCTTCATTTGGAGCTGGAGGAAAAGGAATCACTCCTATTTTGGATGCCTACATGGTTGATTTCTGGAGAGCCGAAATGGCTTTGGCAGCCAATAACCCAGGAGTAGCGGCCACTCATTTTGAGAATGCCCTTGTAAAGCAAATCGCCAAGGTTCAATCCTATGTGGCCAACGATGGAAATGCAGACCTATCTTTTGAACCAACAACAGGACAGATCAATGATTTCGTTCTTGCTACCATTACCGCATTCAACGATGCAACCGGAAGTGAGAAATGGGATGTATTTGGAGAACAGTATATGGTGAGCCACTATGGCAATGGTATTGAGACATACAATTTCTATAGAAGAACAGGGTATCCAAGTACCATGCAGCCTAATAGGGAACCAGAACCCGGAGCATACATCCGTTCCATGTACTACCCTAACCAAGCTGTTACCAGTAATCCGAACATTACACAGAAGTCCGATCAGACAGTACCTGTGTTCTGGGATACCAATCCAGCAAGTGGATTCCCTTTCTCTAACTAATAGGCACAGAACGTAAAAAAATTAAATCATGAAAAAATTAAAAAAACATATCACATTGCTTTTTTTCGTTTGCATTGCCTTTTCGTGTAGCGAAGAAAAACTTATAGACAAGATCTACAACGATACCACATCTGGTATTGTGGTCAGAACGTTGACCGATCCAGATACCATTTCATTTGACATTTTTGATACTTCACCCACTTGGGACATGGAAGTTGAAATACAGGATAAGGAAAATGGATCCACACTATCTGAAGTTAGATTGTATTTTACCTTCATTGACAACAATGATGAACCTTCTGATGATACTTCAACAGAGGCTTTGGTGGCAACCTACCCTGCTTCACACTTTTCAACACCAGGTGAGTTTGGATTGCCAACCGGAGTACTTTCCTTGTCGTATGCAGAGGCATTGTCCACTGCAGGGATCACTGTTGCCGATGTGCTACCCGGGGATACCTTCTTTTACAGAGTGGAAGCTGAATTGACCGACGGTAGAGTATTCACCAACGATGCCAATGGTACCGTATCCGGTGGTTCATTCTTTACTTCGCCGTTCCAGTATTCAGAGTCTTTGGATGACGGTATTGAATTTGAAGTAGCCGACGAAAACAGAAACATAGTTGATGTTACCGAAGGCGCCACTAACGATGACTTCTTGTTCACTATTAGTATAGATATGAGCGACCCAGCCTTTGCTGAAGCTGATTATCTAGAGTCTGTTACCGTATATCGTTCATTTTCGGACAGAAACATTTTGGAAGGTGAAGAAGATATGTCAGAAGAAGAAACTGTTTTTGATGAATTTGTTTTAACCGATTTCACCGATACAGAAGGTGTTTTGACCATGGAGTATGGTTTTACACAATCTGAACTGTATGGTCCAGATCTTGCATTCGAAGATTTGTTGCCCAATGACCAGTTCCGTCTGCGTTATGAAATCATGACCACGGATGGACGTATCATTACAACTACAGAAGCAGATACTGAATACTATTTCACTTACGATGTATTTGAATGTATCCAATTGAATGCCGATGAGCCTTATCCAGGCGAGTACACCATTGCCTTTATCGATGATTGGGGAGATGGATGGAATGGAGCGTCAATTGAAGTGATCATTGATGGTGGTGAGCCTCAAAACTACACCCTTGAAAATGGTGAAGAAGGACTAGCCAATTTCACTGTTCCTGAAGGAACTACTACTTTGGAACTATTCTTTAGAGGTGGTGATTATGACATAGAATGTGGTTTCACTATCTATGATCCAAATGATAAACCAGCTGCTAGTGTCGCTGTTGAAAGTGCAGTGGCAGACACACCAATTGAACTATTGGTTTGTGAATAATTTATAGCACATTCATTATCATATGTAAAAGGGCATCTAACGATGCCCTTTTTTATTTTAATTGAGATACTACTCTGTTATACCACAATGGTTCTTCGTAGCTGTTATTCTATTCCACTTGGCAGATTACCCATTTTTAAAAGCGTAAAATGATAGTTGTTCTTTTAGGAGGTACAAAAACAACTTCCATAATTTTCACTCATATCATATTAGTGAGCAATCCAAAGGAACAACATTGGCTTTTAAGAGAATTTTATGATATATTACCTTAAAATTTTCTTAAAATGAATAGAGCCTTAATACCTGCCCTTCTGAGTATTCTAATGATTGCTTGCAACAATCAAAAAAAAGATGATTCCACATCATCGACCAAGGATACCTCAGAAGAAAGTATTGCCATATTTCAAAAAGTCGACCCCAATACCAGTCACATTTCATTTGCCAACAACATTACCCATGATGTGGGCAGTCTAAGCAATCTTTTTGACTACGATTACTTCTACAATGGTGCCGGTGTTGGTGTGGAAGATTTAAATAATGATGGTCTTCTGGACATATTCTTTTCCGGAAACCAAGTCAACAATACGCTGTACCTAAATCAAGGCGACCTAACGTTCAAAGATGTCTCGGAACCCGCAAACATCAATGCAGGGAAAGTATGGTCAAACGGAGTAACCTTCGTTGATATAAATACTGATGGATGGATGGATATTTATGTGTCCCAAGGTGGACCAAACACAAGGGACAAACGCAAAAATCTGCTGTTCATCAACCAACAAAACGGGACCTTCCAAGAAAAAGCGGAAGAATATGGCCTCGCAGATATGGGTATCAGTACCCAATCTGTTTTTTTTGACCTGGATAAAGATGGTGACCTTGATTGCCTTGTCATGAACGAGAACGAGCTTTATGGCATGGACCCCATTTCTTTTAACCAATATGTCAATTCAAATGAGGAGACCGCCTATTTTAACTCCTCACACCTGTATAGAAACGATGACGGAATTTTTTCCGACATCACCAAAGCCGCAGGACTGGACAAACCCATCTTTGGATTGGGCCTTGCCGTTACCGATATCAATGAAGATGGGTGGATGGACATCTATATGGCAAGCGACTATTATTTACCTGACGCACTATACATTAACAATCATGACGGCACCTTTTCCGATCAAATAAAGGAAGCAACCGACCAGATTTCCTTTTACGGTATGGGAATAGATATTGCCGACCTGGACAATGACGACCTGCAAGACATTTTTGTGTTGGATATGGCCGCCAACGACCATGTCCGTTCCAAAACATTGATGGCATCCATGAACACCAAACGGTTTGATTATTTGGTCAACAAGGCGGGGTACCACTATCAATACATGTACAACTCTTTACAAAAGAACATGGGCCAAAACAAGTTCAGCAATATTTCGCAACTATCCGGAGTGGCCAACACGGATTGGAGCTGGTCCGTGCTCATGAACGATTTTGACCTTGACGGAAACAAGGAAATCCACGTTACCAATGGCTATCGGCGTTATGCATTGGACAATGACCTACAAATGAAAGTCTTTGAAGCTCGACAAAAATACGGGCAAAATGTGCCCTTGGAAGTCAAACAGCAACTCTATGAGTCCATGCCTTCCGAAAAACTGCCCAATATCATGTACAAAAAAACCTCGGAACTCATTTATGACGATGTGGCCAAAGATTGGGGCTTGGCCGATTTCTCTTTCAGTAACGGGGCAGCCTCCGGAGACTTGGACAATGATGGTGACCTGGATATCATCATCAACAATATGGATCAAGAAGCCTTTGTATATCAAAATCTCTCCGTGGAAAAAGAATTGGGCAATTTTTTAAAGGTAATCACCAAAGGGGATACTTCCGAGGAATTTGCCAAGGTAAAAATCAACGTGGGCAACCAGTCCCAAATAATAGAAATAAAGAGGGTGCGTGGGTACCGTTCGGCCCAAGAGAACAGTGCACTCTTTGGTCTGGGCCAGAATCAAACGGTGGACACCGTTACCATATACTGGAAATCGGGCATGATGGAACAAAAACTCAATGTCCCGGCCAATACCACACTAACCTTCACCAAAGCAGATGCCACGCAACGCATCCAACCGGCGAAAGGAAAAATAAAATATTTTGCCCCAAGTCAAATCAGGGGACTGGATTTCGTGCACCAAGAAAATGTTTACGACGATTTTGAGGAAGAAATCCTATTGCCTTACAAACAATCCAATATGGGCCCCTTTATCGCAAAAGGTGATATCAATGGTGATGGACTGATGGATATCCACATAGGGGGCGCTTCTGGGCAATCTGGGCAGTTGTATGTGCAATCCAACGGTGGATTTTCCAAAATCAGCTCCCCTGCCCTCGCCAACGATGCCCAATTTGAGGATATGGAGTCCGTTTTCTTTGATTTTGATGGCGATGGGGACTTGGACCTTTATGTGGTGAGCGGAGGCAACGAATTTGCTGAAAACTCTTCGTACCATACAGACCGTATCTACCTTAACAATGGTCAGGGTCAATTTTCCCGGTCGCAAAGCGATGTACTGTCCAAGCTTCCCAAAAATGGCAAATCGGTTGCCATCATAGATTTTGACAAGGATGGGGACAATGATATTTTGGTAGGGAACCGTGTGGTTCCCAAACAATACCCCAAACCCCAAACCTCTGTACTTTATGAAAATATAGGTGGTGAACTTGTTGACGTTACCGAAAAAGTGGCTCCCGAGTTTTTGGATTTTGGCATTGTCAACGATTTACAGACTACGGACATCAACAATGATGGCTGGCCAGATTTCATCGCCGTGGGTGAATGGACTGGAATCGGGGTATTCGTGAATCAAAAAGGAACTTTCAAGAACATTGGAAAAGAAGATGCCATCTTGGGCGAAAAAGGATGGTGGTTCTCAGTGACCGAAACCGATGTAAACCATGATGGACTCAAGGACTATATTTTGGGAAATGTAGGGTTGAACATCAAGTTCAAGGCATCGGAAGAGAAGCCCTTTAAAGTGTATGCCACGGATTTTGATGAGAACGGTACCAACGATATTGTTCTCAGCAAAAAATACCACGGCACATACGTCCCTGTGCGGGGAAGGGAATGTTCTTCGCAGCAAATGCCCTTTATCAAGGAAAAGTTTGAAACCTATTCCGAGTTTGCCAACGCCAGCTTAGTCGACATTTACGGTGATAAGCTAAAAACTTCCTATGAAAACAGCGTCACCGAACTTAGGTCCATGGTGCTGATCAATAAAGGTGACCTCGTATTTGAAAAACATGCCTTACCTGTGGCCTCACAGACCTTTCCCATATTGGATGCCGTGGTGGCCGATGTAAACCATGACGGTTTTGAGGACATCATTGCCGCAGGCAACATTTATGAGACCGAGGTTGAAACCCCTAGACTGGATGCCCTCTCCGGGGTAATCCTCCTTTCAAATGGCAAAGATGGATACATCAGTGTTCCCTATCAAAATTCCGGACTTTTCATGAACGGTAATGTAAAAAGTATTGAATGGATCGGCACAAACCAGGGAACTTTCCTATTGAACACAACAAATAATGGTCCCATGGGCATTCACAAGGTCTCTTCTTGATATATTTGCACTTTGAGACAATAACATGAGTGACCAAATTTACGGCATAAGGGCAGTTCTGGAAGCCATAGGCGCCGAACAGCCCATAAACAAGATATTTCTCCAGAAAGGACTTAAGGGTGAACTTTTCAAGGAATTGGAGACAACCATTCGAAAAAATGGCATCAGCACCTCCTATGTTCCTATTGAGAAACTCAACCGCCTTACCCGGAACAATCACCAGGGAGTGGTCGCCCAGATTTCCCCGGTCAAGTTCCATGTATTTGAAACCTTGGTCGAAAATATCCTTGCCCAAGAAGAAAAACCTTTTTTCCTCCTTTTGGACCAAGTCTCCGATGTGCGAAATTTTGGGGCCATCATCCGGACCGCGGAATGCTGTGGGGTACATGGTATTATTGTACCCAAAAATGGAGCGGCACCCATTACGGACGATACGGTAAAAACTTCGGCCGGAGCTGCTTTTACGGTACCCATTGCCAAAGTGGACCATTTAAAGGATGCTTTGTTCTATCTGCAATCTTCCAACATACAGGTAGTGGCCGCTACAGAGAAGACCGAGGACGAAATCTACGCTGTGGATTTTGACCAACCCACCGCCATCATTATGGGCTCCGAGGACAAGGGTATTTCCTCCTCCATCCTTAGCATGGTGGACCATAAGGCAAAACTGCCTCTTTTGGGGAACATTGGTTCCTTGAATGTTTCCGTGGCCTGCGGGGTGTTTTTGTACGAAGTGGTCAGGCAAAGAAGGTCATAACCTTATGCCTCCCCATCTTTTTTGTAGTGATATTTTATTTTGATGGGCTCATCGGTTTCCTCCTTCTGTTCGATGAAATTCCCGTCTTCATCAAAATGCTGTAGGAACGGGTCGTTCTCTTCACGATAATCTTCCCTTTCCCAATCGTATTTTTTTTCAAGGGGAACCTTTACCCGTATGGTCAATGCCAACAAAAGTCCTGTTAGAAATCCTGCCAAGTGCCCTTCCCAAGAAATGTTGTCCTTGACCGGAAAAATATACCAGATCATACTCCCATAAATAAAAACCACCACCAAGGAAAGTGCCACCAGTCTAAAATGTTTGGCAAAAATCCCCTTGAAGAAGATAAAACTTGCCAAAACATAGATGACCCCACTTGCCCCAATATGGTACGACGGCCTTGCCATGACCCACGTCAGCAATCCTGAGGTAAGGGTTCCCAATACCAGTACCTTCAAAGCGGCCCTATTGTAAAAATAAAAGAGAAATGCCGTTAAGATGGCCAAAGGCAAGGTGTTGTTATAGAGATGTTCCACCGAACCATGGATAAAGGGACTGAACAAAACTCCCCTTAACCCTTCCAGTTTTCTAGGGTATATGCCATAGCCATTAAAATTGACCCCGTATTGGACTTCAACCCAAAAAACGATCCAAATGGAGAGCACTGCCACCAATGGAGCCAACAGGACCCCATCCGAAAACCTGAAATGTTCGCTTGTTTTCATGCAAATGCTAAAATCAAATTTCTGACCATATCATTGAAATTACACAAATTGTCATGTTTCCAAAAAAAGTACTACCTCAAAGAAGCTTCGCTTCCCTCCAAATTTGTTTTATTTTTACCCTTATGAACGAACCCTTGGCAGAACGCATACGTCCAAAAACCCTAGAGGACTATATCAGTCAACAGCATTTGATAGGTCCCCATGGCTCATTGACCAACCAAATCAAGAACGGTGTTATCCCCTCATTGATTTTTTGGGGTCCTCCGGGAACGGGAAAGACCACGCTAGCCAATATCATTGCCCATGAAAGCCAAAGACCTTTTTACACCCTGAGTGCGATAAGCAGTGGTGTCAAGGATGTACGGGAAGTCATTGAAAAAGCCAAACAAAGTGGTGGATTGTTCACTTCCAAAAACCCCATTTTGTTCATTGATGAAATCCATCGCTTTAGCAAATCGCAACAGGATTCCTTGTTGGGTGCCGTTGAAAAGGGTTGGGTCACCCTGATTGGCGCCACAACGGAAAACCCAAGTTTTGAAGTAATCCCCGCCCTTTTGTCCCGGTGTCAGGTCTATGTATTGAACCCTTTTGGCAAAGAAGATTTGGAAGCTCTTTTGGAGCGTGCCATAAAAACCGACACCTCTCTAAAAAACAAAAAAATACAACTGAAAGAGACGGAGGCCCTATTACGGCTTTCAGGAGGTGATGGCAGAAAACTTTTGAACATTTTTGAGCTGATCGTCAATTCGGAAATGGGAAAGGAAGTGACCATTACCAACGAATCTGTATTGAACAAGGTCCAAAAGAACACGGTTCTTTACGATAAAACCGGGGAACAGCATTACGATATCATTTCCGCATTCATCAAGTCTATCCGGGGGAGCGACCCCAATGCTGCAGTTTATTGGTTGGCCCGTATGATCGAGGGGGGCGAGGATGTAAAGTTCATTGCCCGAAGGATGGTCATTTTAGCTTCGGAAGATATCGGAAATGCCAATCCTACCGCCCTTGTTATGGCCAATACCACTTTTCAGGCGGTAAACACCATTGGGCATCCAGAAGCTCGAATCATCTTGAGCCAGTGTGCCACTTATCTGGCCAGTTCCCCAAAGAGCAACTCCAGCTATATGGCCATCAACCTTGCACAACAAAAAGTGCGGGAGACCGGCGACCTGTCTGTTCCCATGGCCATACGGAACGCCCCTACCAAACTGATGAAGGATCTAGGATACGGAAAGGGATACGATTATGCCCACAATCATGAAAACAACTTTGTGGACCATGAGTTTCTACCCGACGAAATCAAGGGAACTCCCTTCTACCAACCCGGCAACAATCCAAGGGAAAATGCCATGAGGGAGTTTTTAAAAAAACGCTGGAAGGACAAATACGGGTTTTAAAACTTGATATTGAGTTCTTTTAGTTTCTTTTCCCCATTTTCCGAGTATTCCAAAAACCATTTTCCGTCCTTTTGAAAGACCACGGCATTCCCGGCATAATCGGTTAAAAAGACATTCTCAATAGATGTTTCTTCAAGTTTTAATACCACTTTTGGGGTGCTGTCCACCAGTTGATACCCATTACCAGTGGGTTGGGCATACAACATCTCAAAGGTGAGTGGTTGCCCCTTTACTTTTTCCTCTGCCTTTACCATACCCGAGGGTTTAGGCTCCAAACTTTTATAGCTCTGGTTGTCTGGCGTGGCTTCTTGCTGAACTACTTTGGATTGAGCGGGTTCATCCAAAGTTTGAACATCGTTCCTATAACTTACCGTAATAGGCTTTTCTTGCACCTGCTCCTTTGGGGCTTCTTTTTTGGGAACATACTTATAGTCCATCCCATCAAATGAAACAAAGGCCTTTTCCAATGCCTCCCTATAAGCTGGCTGGTATTCCTTGATCCTGCTTACGCCTTGCATGGTCCTGTAGACTTCCTTGGACTGGCAATCTATCAAAGCTATACTTACTTTGGTGGAAAACATGGGAGATTCATCCACCAAGCTGGCCGTTAGTCCCAGACATCTATTGTTGGCCAAATCTTCCGGCAGTGCATCATCATATACCGCAGTAAATCCTTTTTTCGTGAAAAGATATTTTACAATGGTACTGGTCTGGTACTGATTCTCGGACTTAAATCCTTCAAATCTCTTTGGAACTATAATGTATTTATAGTCGTTCAATTGTCCGTTCACCAAGTTGCTTGCCCCAAGGACAAACACCAATATGTACAATAGTTTAGATTTCATATAGTGTGTATGCTCAATTATCGTTCCAAGATATGATATTAAATCCGAACTGTAAAGAAGCATAGTGGCTATCGGCAACATTCCTATAGCTCAAGAGATTGTCTCCCAATATATAAAAGTTTACCGGGCCAGCCTGAAGGTTGAGCCCCAACCCTACATTGGTCCATGAATATTTGTCAACGGTATAGGTGGTCTTCAAAGACAAGGTTCTTCCCAATCTTTTTTGATAAAACCCGGTCAAGGCAGGTTGAATACCCCTCGGCCTTTTCATTAAGAACAGCTGCCCTCCTACACTGTTTCTATAGATACCGGACTTTCCTCCTCCCCTTTCCATATTGACCCCGCAACCACAGTTTTCCATGGAACGTCCATTAGCTTCACCAAAGTCATAACGAATGGACCCATAAACCTTTACGGGTCTCAGGGATATATACCCGGAATTGTTTTCTTCATAAGGCAAGGTTTCTTCTATATCGTCCACCAATTCCTGCCAAAGATCATTGTTGACATCATTGATATCCTCGGGCAAGAATACTGTAATTCCTTCTGTGCTGGCGTTTCCGCGAAGCGTATAGTTCTGGATGTCTTTCGAATTGTAGATGAACCCAACATCAAGGATACTCGCAGTAATGGTGGTTTGGGGATTTAGGTTATAGCTGATACCGGCATCGAAGCCTAAACCCAGATTGCCTCCCAATAAAACCCTTTTGGTAAAAAGACTGGTCAAGTCTTTGGTAGTGGTGGACGTATCTTCGTCCAAAATATCATAAAAGCCCTTGACCCCGGCAGTTTGCAATTGCATATCGGCAACAATACTACTCACATAGACATTGTTCTGCCCCGGGCTGGTCCTAAAAGAACCCGAGTTGTGTATGGATTGAAATTGAAAAATACTGGAATACAGTTTGGCCCGTGCCCCTACGGTAAGGTCGTTGCTTAGTTTCCTGTTGACACCGAAATGGAAGACGTTCAACATTTCCCCTCTTAGATTAAGATCACCAAGGTCAAAGCTCCTCCCGATATTGGCGCCTCCGTTCCCTTCAAAAGCAAGTAACGCCAAATCTTTAGGCCAATAGACAATGATGTCCATCTCTCCGTACATTCCAAAGGAATAATAGTCGTCAGGTCTGTTTCTCCCCCTAAATCCAACATAAAATCCTTCTATCTGGTTGGTGGTGCTAAAATCGTCTTTACGTGTCATTGCATCCAATACGCGTTCCCGAACCTTCGTGGTGAAGTCAATTCCGTCATCTGCAAACAAATCGTTCACGGTAACACCGCTTGTACCTGCCTGAAAAGAGAGGCCCGACAATACAGGTATTCCCACATGCCACTTTTCTGAAGTCTTTACCCCTGGGTTTAGCATAAGTGACTGTGGAATCTCATTAAAATCGTACAGCAACTGTTTGTTTTGCGCGTAGAGCGCATGCATTCCAAACCAAATGACAAAAATGAGCTTAATCCCTTTCCTCATTTCAATCGGAATAAAAATTCAGCTCCAGAGCTTAGCTTTATCTTAGGGTCTGATGTTGTAGAAACACTGGTACTGTCGCTTAAATTCCCCACAGCTATCCGAAGACTTGAAGTTGTTGTCAATATATCTATGCTTCTCCCACCTGGCCCATAAAATACATCCCGGGTAAAAACTTCAGGCATATTGGGTTCCACGATAAAGGACTCAACATCCAATACATCTCCATTTTCATCCAAAAACTCAATGGCAATCCCTATTCGTTTAGTGGTGGTATTCTCAAGCTCATACTGGATGGTCCCTTCCAAAAGTCGTTCGGCAACAAACTCTTCATTGAAGGCATCAAAATTTATCGTCTGTACATAAAAAACTCCAACATCACCCGCAGCGTTAATAGTTGCTTCGTCCGATTCCAGATAAAAAATACCCGAAGCCAAGGTAGGAGTTATGGAAAGGTCTTCAAACTGATCAAAATCCTGCTTTTCGGAACATGAATTGAACAGGAACGGGAAAAATATGAGTACCACTAGCAAACGGCAACGTGATCCTTTCATAGATTAAAATTCATTTTCAAGTGAAACAATGGGGCATGCCGTACCCTATGTTAACTCTATAAAATGTTTTTTATTTCAATGAGATCGTTAATTGTTTTGCAATGATCGTGCCCAGGTTCTTTGTTGGAATTAAAGTGAAGTGCCTGCATCTTAACCGTTTTGGCGCCAATGATGTCCGCTTCAAGGCTATCGCCGATCATCAGGGTGTTTTTAGCTTCTACTTTGGCCTTGGTCAATGCCAACTTAAAAATGTAGGGGTCTGGTTTTTTTACCCCAGCCATTTCAGAATTGACCACATGATCAAAAAAATGATGGATGTTACTTCCTTTGAGCTTTTTTTCCTGCACCTCGTGAAAACCATTGGTAATGATATGCAACCTATACTTGGGCTCAAGATACTCCAACACCTTCAGGGCATTGGGCATCAGATGGGTAAAAGAAGACAGATACGCTATGTATTCATGGGCCAGTTCATGGATTAGTTTATCTGGCACCGCAGCCTCCATAGCGTCAAACGTACGCCTTAATCTTTGAAAACGCAGTTCTGACTTATCAATCCTATTTTCCCTGTAGAGTTTCCAATATTCAAGATTGATGGGGGCATATATCCTCAAAAAGTCTTCCAACACAACAGAAACCCCGTTCGCTTTGAAAATCTTCTCAAAAGTAAGGGCAGAATTCCTTTCAAAATCCCACAGCGTGTGGTCCAAGTCAAAAAAAATATCGGTGATCCTGTGCTCAAACATAATATCTCTTCAGAAACGATTGATATAGCTCCATCCAATCAACCATATGACCACTCCCCAAAAGTTCATTGGAGAAAACAATGGTCATATTCCCATTTACTTGCTTTATCCATCTATATACGCTGTCCATTTTTTCGAATATCTCCTCTTTATTCCTGTAATTTGTCAACGCATAATCATGCACCGTAAAAGGGTGCACCTTTAAGGGTTGTCGCACCTCCATGTTGATATCATAAAAATGGAAAGGGGTGCATGTACCAGCCCTGAACCCTATTTGATGGGTATATCCCATGGAGAAATCATCCGTAAATTCCGTCTCCACCAAATTCCGATACGTAGTGGGCACACTTACCCTGTTATACCGAAGTCTTGCATAATTGATGGGCCTATTAATGAGATTGCCCAATTGTTTTTTCTCCTCTTTCAAGACCGACTTGTCCGTGGAGGATAAAAACGAAGTACTCAAAGAGACCGTACTATAATCCGCCACCGATTTTATAAGATATCGAAACTTATTGTTGTTGGGGGATATGTTCTTATCATGGGCCGAATGCTTGGCAAACTGAAAAAAGAACATGGTCTTAATGGGCATTTTTTTATGGATTTCCACCAACTCGTAAAAATTGTCATAGGGATCTTTGCTGAAGCCCAACAAAACCGAAAACCGCTTTGCGATATCCCTTAACTTAAAATTGCCCAAGTCAAT
The DNA here is from genome assembly GCF_049629585.1 of Flagellimonas algicida. NCBI lineage: Bacteria > Pseudomonadati > Bacteroidota > Flavobacteriia > Flavobacteriales > Flavobacteriaceae > Flagellimonas > Flagellimonas algicida. The sequence continues at coordinate 1,839,004 of NZ_JBMYIX010000001.1, forward strand.
CAAAAAACCTCCCAGACTTCTCATAAAGCCCCGCATGGCATAACAGTGCGAGGCGGTCACGTTTATAATCGATGTAAAACTGTACTCCCTCTGCCCAACTTCCATATCCGGAAATCGTTCCTTAAGGGCATCCAGAAGTTTATAAGCCCATATATCCACTACGGGGAGTTGCAGAAAATTGTTCTGGTATGCCAAGCTTTCCTTTACCGGAAACCTTCCTACGCTATCCTTCACATGGGGGAGATATTCTTCATACCTACTCAAAAGGAAAAAGCTTGCCGAAAAAATATCATAAGGGATGGAGCTTTTCTCTCCGCTCATAAAAAAACAGGGGATACCGTCCCAATCACCCACTTTAATTTCCAGGTCGTTGATACCCTGTTCAAACAAAAGGTCGTTGCTCCTAATAAAAAATTCGTTCTGTAAGGGCTGCTTGGAATAGGTCATTTTGGGACCTGAATGTTTGATAAAGTCCTCTACCCTTGTGGTGAACGAAATTTCCACACCCAATATCTTCTCGAAAAGCTGACGGGCGGTGTACGTGAGTCGATTGGTGATCTTATGGGTAAATATCAATAGCATAAATGGCGATAATCATAACATGCCTTGATCGGCAAAACTCAAATAATGGTGTCGTGTCAAAATCAAATGGTCCAATACTTTTATGTCCAACGCCTCTGAAGCATTTTTCAGCTTCTCGGTAATATGCTTGTCCGAGGCACTGGGTTTCAATGTTCCGGAAGGGTGGTTATGGGCCAGGATAATCCCCACGGCACCAAGCTCAAGGGCCTCTTTTAAAACCAGTCTTACATCTACCAGGGTTCCCGTAATACCTCCTTTGCTCAATTGGGACTTATGGATGACTTTATTGGAATTGTTGAGATATACAATCCAGAATTCCTCATGTTGCAACTCTCCCATAATCGGGTACAAAAGTTCAAAAGCATCCCTGCTGCCGGATATCTTGGTAATCTTTCCGGTATCTTGCATTCGTCTTCGCCTTCCCACCTCCAACGCGGCAGCAATGGTAACGGCCTTGGCCTCCCCAATTCCCTTGAACTTCATCAATTGGTTTACCGAAAGTTTCCCCATCTCACTTAAATTGTGGCCCACCGAGGCCAAAATCCGCTTGGACAGTTCCACGGCACTCTCGTCCCGGTTCCCTGAACCAATGAGAATGGCGATCAATTCCGCATCGGACAGGACAAAACTACCTTTATGGCGCAGTTTTTCCCTAGGCTTGTCGTCATCCGCCCAATTTTTGATCGAAAAGGAAACCAATTTTTCTTGCATCCTCTAAAGATAGGAGATTAAATTTATGTAATTTTCAATGTAAATCTTATCCTATGAAATCATTGTTCAACACTGAGGCCCATGCTGAAATCCTTTCCCGAATCGATAAACTTTCGGAATCCACCCAGAGGCAATGGGGCAAAATGGAGGTTGGACAAATGCTGTACCATTGTCAGTTTCCCCTAAAGGTGGCTTTGGGCAAACTTACAATAAAAAAACCCAATCCTTTTATGAAGCTCATGTTCAAAGTTTTTAAAAAGAGCATGTATAATGACAACCCTTGGAAACACAATTTACCCACTGCACCGGGGTTTCGGGTCAAGGACAGGAAAGATTTTCCAAAGGAAAAACAAGCCTTGGTTACCCTTATCAATGATTTTCATGGGGAGAGGCATATTAAAGACCGGGGACCCCACCCTGCTTTTGGGGACCTCACTTATGATCAGTGGGGACAAATACAGTACAAGCATTTGGACCATCATTTACGGCAATTTGGGGTTTAACCCATTATGGTAGCTGGGCTGGCATTGTGAAAGAGGCTACGGCCTCATAGAAATCATCTTCATCCACCCCCATTTGTTGGCAAATCCATTTGGCCCCGATCAAATTGTCCAAGGCCCTGTTTTCTGAAATTTCCAAGGGCATTTCACCTTCAGGGGTATCCAAAAGAACCATACCGTTTTCAATTTGGTAATCCGGCGATTGGTATGCAAATTTTCGGATAGGGTTTTCTGTGGCCTCAACCACTTTCTTCACTTCAGGGTCTTCTTCATTATAGGTAATGCTACCTCCCTTGATAATACCATCCACAAAAATCCGGAACTGCCCCACCTGGTTTTCCAAAGTTGGAGTTTCATCTGCTATCCCACCCAATAAGGCAATGTTAGGCTGATACACATGAAATTTAGGCCTTGGGTCCATTACAGAAGAAAAGTGCTCGTCCCCCTCCAATATTACAAAGTCATTCTCCTCGGTCAGGTGCACGCGACGTTCAAATCCTTCCAGAGGGGTTTCCATCATATAATCCACCTCAACATTATGATAGTGCAATACGTGTAAGATCATGGGGATTATATCGGCTTTTCCATGCCCTGCCACCACCACCCGGGTCTTGTATTTGGATTGCTCAAACACGAATGCCGGATACGAAAAAATCTGCAATCCCAATTCCTGCGCTTTACACAGTTCCGGGTTATCCAATGGTATATTGGCTCCTAAAATTACAGCATCCAATTGATCGTGGACTGTTTCAGGATTCCATCCCATGGTTTCAGGAAGAAGTCCAAGAGGCTCCAATCTATTTTTCAAGGATTCTTCCGCACCGCTATCGCTGCCAGTAACGATGTGCCCTTTGTTGCGAAGCGTCAGGGCCAAATCACTCAGGATAGCTTCCCCTATACCTATAAAGTGTACTTGCATCAAATTGATTTATCTTTCAAAAATAGGTATTGACAAAACCAATCCAAACAAACACCCAATCTTATTAATTTCTATCTTGAGAAAAAATTGAACACGATGAATCTATCACAAATTCAATCCAAGGAAATTATGCCGGGTTATCATGGGAAATTGGTGCATGGAGATACCATCTCCTGGGCCTTTTGGAGTGTGAAACAAGATGCCGAGGTACCGGAACATTCCCATCACCATGAACAGATCATGCACGTGGTGGAAGGGGATTTTGAATTTACCCTTGATGGGAATACGGCCATCTACCATCCCGGAGATGTGGTCGTAATTCCCTCCAACACCCCTCATAGTGGAAAAGCCTTGACAGCCTGCAGATTGATGGATGTTTTTAGCCCCGTTCGGGAAGAATATAAATAAGTTATGAATATATCCCTTAAAGGAAAGACCGCTCTTGTAGGCGGCAGTAGCAAAGGAATTGGCGCGGCCATAGCCAGACAATTGGCCGCGAGTGGTGCAAGTGTTACCCTAATGGCCAGAAATGAGGAAAAAATGAAGGCCATCATCAAGGAAATGGACACTTCCTTTGGGCAAGAACACCAATTTTTGATTGTTGATTTCTCCAATTTTGAAGCTTTTAAACGGACTATATCTTCATTTTTTGATCAAAACGAGGTAGATATTCTGGTCAACAATACGCAAGGGCCTTCTGCCGGAGGTGCACTGGAAAAATCCATTGAGGACTACCAGCAGGCCTTTGACCTGCTCTTTAAATCGGTTGTACTGACCACCGAACTGGCCTTAAAACAAATGCAAAAGAAAAAGTGGGGACGCATTATCAATGTGGCCTCCATCTCGGTCAAGGAACCCTTGAATTACTTGGCGTTATCCAATTCCATCCGTGCAGCGGTGGTCACTTGGTCCAAAAGTTTGGCCTACGATATTGCCCAAGATGACATTACGGCCAACAGTATCCTGACCGGATATTTTGATACGGACCGCATTGCCCAGCTCAATACAAAAAAGGCAGAAAAAATGGGAGTCACCCCAGAAGAAGTACGTTCCAACATGGAGGAACAGGTACCCATGAAACGGATTGGAAAACCCGAGGAATATGGATATCTAGTCGCATTTCTGGCCTCTGACAGGGCAGCGTACATTACTGGGACCAACATCCCCATTGACGGAGGGCTCCTAAAATCTTTATGAGAAATTTTTTATTTATAACAAAATATTTTTAGGGTTAAATTATCATATATTCAATTTTTAGGTATTTTTATTGTTCAACCAATAAAAATCATACCCATGAATTCAAAAGTTTTTTTGGCAGTTCGAATCCTATTGGGGCTTTTTGTTCTGATTTTTGGGCTCAACAAGTTCCTGAACTTCTTACCTCCTCCAGGTGACATGCCGGATGCGGCCATTAGCTATTTCGGCGCAGTTTCATCAACCTACACCCTTAAATTAGTTGCAGTTGTAGAAATTTTGGCAGGACTTGCCTTTATCCTGAACAAATATGGAGCACTTATGGCTGTGATACTGATGAGTGTATCGGTCAATGCCGTACTGTTCCATGCCACCTTAGCTCCAGCCGGTATAGGCCCCGGACTAGGTCTATTAGTCTTGAATATTTTGGCCTTAATCGGCTATAAGGATAGATACAAGGACCTTTTGCGCCCTTGATGTATTGGTGATTTTATCATATCGAACGAAGTCGGGATGTATTGAACAAACTCCCGACTCCGCTCGAACTGACATTAAACAACATCTTTCCTCTTCGCTTTTTGATTATAGACTCATACGGTCCTTAAAAATGTAGGATTGTCTTCGTGAAACCTCTATTTCTTCCCCATTTTGCATGATAAGTTTGAGTTTTCCGTTGAACCAAGGCACCACACTTTCAATAAAATGGGTATTCACGATCTGCTGACGGTTGGCCCTAAAAAAGGATGCTTCGGGAAGTTTTTCCTCTATCAGGTTCAATGATTTGTACAGCAATGGCCTTTTATCCCCAAAAAATACCCGGGTATAGTTGCCCACAATCTCGAAATGGGAAATATCCCCAATTTTTACCAACCAGCATGATTCCCCGTCCTTGATAAAAATCTGACTGCTCTCCTTAAGTTTTTTTGACATATCGGCTCCTATGCGATTAGATTCCAATTTTGTCCGCACTTTTTCCATGGCCATATGAAAACGCTTTTCACTTACAGGTTTCAGCAAATAATCCAAGGCATTGTACTCGAAGGATTTTATAGCATACTCGTCAAAAGCCGTTGTAAATATGGTAATGGGCACTTCATCCAACATTTCCAAAAGCTCAAAACCATCTTTTTCAGGCATGTTGATATCCAAAAATAAGAGGTCTGGCGAGGTACTCTGGATCAGCTCAAACCCAGCGTCCACATTTTCAGCCTCTCCCAGGATTTCAATATCATCATACTTTTTGATCAACTCCTTCAACTCGTTCCGGGCCAATCTGGAGTCTTCCACAATGACAGCTTTGATGTTCATACCAGTGGGATTTTAATATTGGCCACCACCTCATCGGCAACTTCTTCCAAATTGAAGGATGCCCTATTGGTATAAAGGAGTTTTAACCGCTGTTGTATGTTTTGCAACCCCAATTGGGTAGAATCCTTGGCTATTTGGAGTTTGCCCGTATTGCGGACTTCCAATATCAAGAGTTCTTGTTCTTTCTTGATGTTCAATACAATGGTTCCTCCGCTTTTGAGGTTAGAGATACCGTGTTTGGTAGCATTTTCCACCAATAGCTGTATGATCATGGGTGGGATTTGTAGATCTAAGGTATCCTTATCCACATTCTTGACAAATTCCAAACGATCTTCAAACTGGATTTTGGATAGCGCTATATAATTGTCCACCATTTCCAATTCTTCCCGGACCGAAATGGCATTGTTGCTGTTCTTGGTCAGTGAGAACCGCAAGATTTCCGAAAGTTTGGTGAGCATTTCCCGGGATTTTTCCACATCTTCCAACATCAATCCCCTGATATTATTGAGGCTGTTGAACATAAAGTGGGGGTTTATCTGACCCTTTAAGGTATTTAGCTGTGCTTGTTTAAGGTGGGTATTGAGTTCCAAGCGTTCTATTCGGTCCCGATTAAGCTTAAGAAGCAACTTGATCACCAAATAGGTTACCGTCCAAGCTCCAATAAGAAACAGGGAATTGAGCACCTGTATCCCAACATTGTCGTGATATTTGAACATTTGGAGCTCTGAAGGGGTCAATGCCGGGCCAAACTCAACATATACATATCCAAAAATAAAGTTCAGGACAGCGAACAAAAAGGATGCGACTAGAAAGGAAAGTAAAACCTTTATAAACTCCTTGATCCCGAAGCCATCAAACTGTATAGCTCTTTTTAGGTACAGCCGCAACAAAAAAGTCACCGCAATACCAAGTACTGTACCCATAATCACCGAATAGATAAGCAGGGATATACTGATCTGCTTTACCACAAAAACAGAAACCAGGTTAATGAAACCCCATCCGAAAATCTGTAGGACCCAAAAAGCGTACTCGCGTTTTTTATTGTTCAATTCCATGAATATGGTCTACGGTATTCCAAATATACTTTAAGCAGTTCAACCTATGGGAATGCCCCTTACTGATTTTGTGGTTGCTTTTTCCAGAAAAGTCTACAGTATGATTTGCCGCTATTTAAAAATGCCACCCACATTAACGTCATCCCTGTATAAAAGAATACAAAGTACGAATCATATTCCCACCCATTGAATTTTCCATAAAGCCCTATTGAAGTCCCGATGATTCCCATGACCAAAATAGCTTTCTGCGTTGTACTCAATTTTCTCATTGTCTGATTTTTTAAAGGTTCATGATTATTTTTTACAGGAAGATATCCACCAATAAGGTTATCATCAATCGTACAAGTGCTATCATTGTTTCGGTTTTAGGGTTTTGTACGGCACTAAATTACAGGGCTTTCCATTCATGTACACCTGAATTATGGGCAGTGGTAAAAAAGACCTAGTGAACGGTAACCGTAATTTCCCAAAAGAGGCAACAAATAAAAAAGGAGCTAAAAAAGCTCCTTTTAAATTGAAAATCAGTTCTATAAATCAATCTTTCAATGGCTGGGGGATTTCCTGTTGCCCTAAATGTTTGGCATAAAAGCCCATCATGGCCTTATAGAGCTCAATACGGTTCTCTTCCTTGCCAAATCCGTGGCCTTCATCATATTTTACCATATAGGGCACATCATAGCTCTTCCCTCTCAACGCACTCACAATTTGGTCCGATTCATCTATATTGACCCTTGGGTCGTTCGCTCCCTGCACTACAAATAAAGGTTTATTGATTTTATCAATCTGATATACCGGGGAAACTTCTTCCATAATCTTCTTTTCCTCTGGAACGTCCTCATCATACCATATTTCCTTGATGATTTTTAGGTACGGTTTCCAATATGGTGGTATGGTCTTCATGAAGGTGAACAAATTGGATACCCCCACATAATCCACTCCACAGGCATACAGGTCAGGAGTTTTGGTCAAGCCTCTCAATACGGCATACCCACCATGGCTACCTCCATAAATAGCGGCTTTGTCTGGATCAACCCAACCTTGTTCCACTACATATTGCAGACCATCCTCCACATCATCCATGGCCTTTCTTCCAATCTGTTTAAAGCCAGATTCCAAGAATTCCCTACCATACCCCCCGGAAATCCTAAAATTTACTTGAAGTGTGGCATAGCCCCTACTGGCAAACAATTGCGCTTCCGGGTTAAAGCCCCAAGAATCCCGGATACCCTGCGGACCTCCATGTGGGTTTACAATTACGGGCACCTTTTGGCCGGCCAAAGCTGCTTTGGGCAAGGTAATATACCCATGTAGGGTAATACCGTCCCTACTGGTAAAGGTTATGGGGCGCATTTCGGCCATATCCTCCTTTTTCAACTGCGGCATGGTATTGTACAACTCGGTAAGTTCATCCTTGGCCACATTGTACGCATAGTACATGCCATACACCCGGTCACTGTCCACATAGAGCATGTACAGATTTTCATCTTCAGTGCTATCCAATATACTGTACTGCATTCCGGGAAGTTCACTCTTCACCTTGGCATCCAATTTTTTAAAGACCTCACTCACCGGAACCACCATACTTTTTTCACCCTCGTAGGTAAAATAATCCACTTCATGGTTTCTGGTTCTGGAGAGCCCCATGTTCTGCACATCGTATTGATCATTGGAAAAGACCTTCTTTATGGTTTTGTTCTCCTTAAGGTCGAACAGTTGCACTTCCGCCTTATCATTGTCCAGATTGGAGACCACATAGGCATCATGCGGATATTCCGTTGCATAGTTAAAGCTGGTGATAAAAAAGTTATCCTTCCAATTTAGCTGTTTCAAGACTTGGAAACCTCCTTTGCCATCCTCATAATAGGTATCCTGCTCCACTCCATCCCGAAGACGTGTAAATCCTTTCAGTTTCCCGTTTCTATCAAAATCGTACCCCAAGATAGGGTTGGCCGGGTCATCATTGGTATATAGTTGGGTCAATTCCCCTGTGACCACATTCAGCTTGAAGGGCTCAAAGACCTGGGCATTGTTCTTGTTCATGGAAACAATGATATGCTCCTTATCATCACGCAACAACTCTGTGAAATCTGCCCGCACACCATCAAAGGGAGTGAGGTCCTTCAAGTTGCTCCCATCCAAATCCACTGCATAAATATGATAGTTTTCATTGCCTCCCTTATCCATGGAAAAGTATAGTCTGGTATTGTTTAACCAGCCATAAATCCTGACCAACTCATCCTTTTCCTCAATGGCTTTTTTAACCTCGTTGGTCTCCAGGTTCTTCACATAAATATGACGTTTGCCATTCTCATCGCTTTCCCTGTAGGACAAGTATTTTCCATCCGGGGAAAATCGGAACGTGAACCCCTTGGGATTTCCAAAATAATCTTCCACGGTGTACCGGTAATCCCCTTGATCCAATGCGGCCAAGGAAACCAATTCGTCATGGGAACTGGCCAAAGTGGTATCGCCAGGTTTTTCTTGGGCATGAAGGGCAACTCCCAAAAACATGAATAGGGAAACCCCACAGACCCATTTGATCCTTTGTGTTGTTTTCATACGTGTTGAATTAAGTGTTTCTTTTGAAAAAAATGATGTTATAACAAATTAGACTGTCCGTATCTGTCTTTGTTACAAAAACCAGCAAAAAACTGATAATCAACCACCAACATACAACCCCAAGGTTGATTTCATTCTTGTCTTTATTTTGTTTCTGGGGGAAACTTTGACAATGTTTTTTTAACCAAGGCCCTCAACCTTTCTTCACGAACACTTGGGGAAGCGTTATCGCGATAGCCACTTTCAGTGGAGGCTTGCCAGAACAGCGCATCACGTTGGGCATCCACAAAATCAAATAGAATATGACGTTGTATTCCAGAATTTCCAATGGGCAATCCAACGGAAACTCCGCCGCCCACATTTCTGCCCGTACCACCAATACCAACACCTACAGCGCTATTAGACGGACTACGAAATTCACTGCTTTGAATGTTGATGAAAAAATCGGGTTCCTCTGCCAAACGATATCCTTTTATCTGCAGGGTGGAATCCAAAATCCGAATGAGGCGCTTTTCGTCCAATTGGGTCAGACCCGAATCCAAATCGGAGAAATAATTGTAGGTGGTATAGCTACTAAAGTCCGTTCCCTTATCGTAATCGTAATTGACCCGAATGGAGACACAAGAGGCCAATAGGCAACACAGTGCAATAATCCATAGGTTTCGCATGGCAGATAAATCTGGATTAGCTTAAAATTAAGGATTATTTGGCTTGGGTGGGAGAACAGGCGCCTTTATTCGTTCAATAGCGCCCACAGCTTATCCTTGAGCTGCTGAATGCCCAATTGGCTTACCGATGAGATAAATAGATAATCAACATCCTTAAAATCGGGCTTCATTTCCTGTCGCATTTCCTCAATGAGCTCCTCATCCAACATATCGCATTTGGAAATGGCCACGATGCGCTGTTTATCCAACAACTCCGGATTGTACCGTCTCAGCTCATCCAAAAGAATGGCATATTCCTGACTGATGTCCTTACTGTCGGCAGGGATTAGAAAAAGTAAGGTGGCATTGCGTTCAATATGACGCAGAAAATAATGGCCCAGACCCTTGCCTTCCGCTGCACCTTCAATAATTCCGGGGATATCGGCCATGACAAAACTCTGAAAATCGCGATGCTCCACAATACCCAGATTGGGTTTTAAGGTGGTAAACTCATAATTGGCGATCTTGGGTTTAGCCGAGGTCATCACGGACAGCAAGGTAGATTTCCCGGCATTGGGGAATCCCACAAGACCCACATCGGCCAAAACCTTAAGTTCCAAGGTTATCTGGGCATCCTGCCCCGGGATTCCGGGTTGTGCATATCTAGGAGTCTGGTTGGTAGGGCTTTTAAAATGCCAATTGCCGCGACCTCCCATTCCGCCTTCCAGGACAATCTTCTCTTCCTGGTCCTCGGTAATCTCAAAAAGAACGGCATTGGTCTCGGTATCCCGTATCACGGTCCCGAGGGGAACTTCCAAATAGGTATCGGCCCCATCGGCACCGGTACTCCTATTTTTGCTGCCATGCTCCCCATGACCCGCCTTAAAATGCTTTTTGAACTTGTAATGGACCAAGGTCCACAGATTTTTGTTCCCCTTCACGATCACGTGACCTCCACGGCCACCATCACCACCATCCGGACCTCCCTTGGCAACATACTTTTCCCGATGTAAATGCGCAGAACCCTTGCCTCCGTTCCCGGAAGATACGTGCACTTTCACATAATCCACAAAATTGCCTTCGGTCATGTCAATGGTTTTGTTAGCAGAAAGGTGAAGGGTAAAATGCTACCTCCGTCTTAGTCCAAAGCATCTATTACCTTGCCCAAACGCTCGGTGATTTCTGCAATGTCCCCAATTCCGTTTACGGAATGGAATTTCCCCTGCTTCTCGTAATACGCTTTCAAAGGGGCTGTTTTTTCATTGTATTCATCAAAACGATTACGGATTTTGCTCTCATCTTGATCATCGGAACGTCCACTGCTCTTCCCGCGTTCCAACAAACGGGCAATCAACACCTCATCATCGGCTTCCAAAGCGATGGTGGCGTTCACCTTCATGTCCTTGGATTCTAAAAAATTGTCCAAAGCCTCCGCTTGTGCCGCTGTTCTTGGGAAACCATCAAAAATAAAGCCTGACGCCTCTGGATTTTTCTCCACTTCGTCCTTTAGCATATCGATGGTAACCTCATCGGGGACCAAGTCGCCCTTATCGATATAGGATTTGGCCAACTTGCCCAATTCCGTTCCGTTTTTAATGTTGTATCGGAACACATCCCCTGTGGAAATGTGTTTCAAATTGTACTTCTCTTTCAAGAACCCGGCTTGGGTCCCTTTTCCTGCTCCTGGCTTTCCAAAAAGCACTAGGTTGATCATATCTGCTTGGTTTAATTGGTATACTTCCCTCAAATTTCTACCCATTTCATTATAGTCCAAACCGTAGCCCACAATAAAATTATCCGGGATTTCCAATCCCACATAATCAATGGCGTATTCACCATTGTAGATTTCGGACTTGTAAAAAAGGGCAGCAATTTTAAATTCCTTCACATTGGTCTGGGAGAACAGGTGTACCAATTGTTTCAATGTTCTTCCCGTATCGACCACATCCTCCAAAATAATAACGCTCTTTCCTTCCATATCTTCCTGCACATCCAACAAGGTCTCCACAATCCCCGTGGAAGTCAAACCTTGGTAGGAACTCAACCGTACAAAAGAAACTTGGCAAGGATGCTGATACGCCTTTAAAAAGTCGGCCACAAACATGAAGGCTCCGTTGAGCACACCTACAAAAAGGGGAGTCTCATCCTTATAATCTTCAGCGATTTCCGCCGCCATTTTTTCTATGGCCGCAAGGATTTGCTCTTCCTTTAAGTAAGGTTTAAACAACTTGTTGTTTAGCTTGATCAACGTATCAGTATTTTGGTCAGGTTGGCAAAGATAGCATTTTTTGGGGGTGGTATGCCCAGCATCTTTCATCCCTTCAAGGAATTCATGTATTTTTGCAGTCATTCCAATTTAATGATCCATGGATTTTTTCTCTTCCAATTTTAAACTCGGTATTTTAGGGGGTGGGCAATTAGGCAAAATGATGCTCTACGAAACCCGAAAATGGGACATTCATACCAAGGTCATGGATGCTTCACCCGAAGCGCCCTGCAAAATTGCCTGCAATGAATTTGTGGAAGGCAGCCTTATGGATTTTGACGCCGTTTACAATTTTGGAAAGGATGTGGATGTCCTTACCATTGAAATTGAAAATGTGAATGTGGACGCCCTAGAGAAATTGGAACATGAGGGTAAAAAAGTCTATCCTCCGACCAAAGCCTTGCGGACTATACAGAACAAGGCAACCCAGAAACTGTTCTATACGGACCACAATATTCCAACTGCCCCGTTCATGCGTTTTGCCTATACATCCGAGATAGAGGACAGTATTTCCAACGGAGGCCTCCAACTTCCTTTTGTTTGGAAGAGTGCCCAATTTGGATATGACGGCCAAGGTGTGAAAGTCGTTCGGAAAATAGAAGATTTAAACGGTCTTCCCAATGTGGAGTGCATTGCCGAAAAAATGGTGGATTTTAAAAATGAATTGGCCGTTATCGTAGCACGGAACACCAAAGGTGAAGTAAAAACATACCCTGTGGTGGAAATGGAGTTTCACCCAGAGGCCAACCAAGTTGAATATGTTATCTGTCCGGCCAGAATTGACGCTTCCGTAGCACAAAAAGCTACTGAAGTGGCTCTCAAAGTGGCTGAACATCTGCAACCCGTAGGATTATTGGCCGTGGAATTGTTTCAAACGCAGGATGACCAAATTCTGGTCAACGAAGTGGCTCCAAGACCACACAACAGCGGACATTATAGCATTGAGGCCAGTTTTACCAACCAATTTGAACAGCACATCCGGGCCATTTTGGGCCTGCCTTTGGGAAAGACGGATAGCAAAGTGGCTGGAATCATGGTAAATTTGGTCGGAGCCGAAGGCCATACCGGGGATGTGGTCTATGAACATATGGATACCATTTTGGAGATGGATGGGGTAACACCCCATATCTACGGTAAAAAACAGACCCGTCCGTTCCGCAAAATGGGACATGTGACCATTGTGGACGAAGATATGGCCAGAGCCCGTGAAGTGGCCCAAAAAGTAAAAGAAACCATCAACGTTGTAAGCAAATAAGAATATGAGCAAAGTAGCCGTAATCATGGGAAGTACCAGCGACCTGCCTGTTATGCAGGACGCCATCGATATTTTAAAAGAGTTCAATATTGAAGTGGATGTGGACATTGTCTCCGCACATCGAACTCCAGAAAAACTTTTTGATTTTGGCAAAAACGCCCATACAAATGGATACTCGGTCATTATAGCCGGGGCCGGTGGTGCTGCACACCTTCCCGGAATGGTAGCCTCCTTGTCTCCCTTACCTGTTATTGGAGTCCCTGTAAAAAGCAGCAATTCCATAGATGGTTGGGATTCCGTATTGTCTATCCTGCAAATGCCCGGTGGGGTTCCCGTAGCTACCGTAGCCTTGAACGGCGCCAAAAATGCTGGGATTTTGGCTGCCCAAATTATTGGGAGTTCAGACCAAAAAGTTTTATCCAAAATGGTGGACTACAAACAAGGCCTCAAAGAAAAAGTAATCAAAGGAGCGGATGAAGTTCGCAACAAAAAATAAACCTACGCAGAAATGCCCAATAATAACCCTCTCTTGGAGCCCTTTAATCAAGCTCCATTTTCAAAGATCAAGAACGAACATTTTAAGCCTGCCTTCTTGGAGGCTATTGAAAGTGCCAAAAAAGAGATTGACGCCATAGTGGAAAACCCCGAAGCGCCCAACTTTGAGAACACGCTGGAGGCCTTGGATTTTTCAGGACAACAATTGGACCGTATTTCTAGCGTCTTTTTCAACCTCAACTCTGCCGAGACCGATGAGGAAATCCAAAAAATTGCGCAGGAAGTCTCTCCTTTACTATCAGAGTTCAGCAATGACATTACCCTGAACCAACCGCTTTTTGAACGCATCAAAACGGTTTACGGACAAAGAGAAAACCTCTCCCTCACTCCTGAGCAGAAGACTTTGTTGGAAAAGCGCTATAAAAGCTTTAGCAGAAACGGGGCAAACCTAAACGAAGCGGATAAAAAAAGACTTAGGGAAATTGATGCCGAACTGTCCAAACTAAAACTGAAATTCGGTGAAAATGTACTTGCCGAAACCAACAAATACGAAATGTTATTGTCCAATGAAGAAGATTTAAAAGGTCTTCCCGAGGGCGCCAAAGAAGCGGCCGCCCAATTGGCGCAATCCAAAAACAAGGAAGGCTGGCTGATCACCTTGGACTACCCCAGCTATATCCCTTTTATGAAATATGCTGAAAATAGGGTGTTGCGCAAAGAATTGTCCTTGGCCTTTGGCAGTAAGGGATTCCATAATGATGCATTGGACAATCAAGAAAATGTACTGCAAATTGTCGCCCTTCGCCATGAACGCGCCAACCTATTGGGTTACGCTACCCATGCCCATTTTGTCCTGGAAGAACGCATGGCCGAAACCCCTGAAAAAGTGCTTGAGTTTTTGAACGAACTTTTGGAGAAGGCCAAGCCTGCCGCCGAGAGGGAATTTGCGGAGTTGGAGGCCTATGCAAAAGAATTGGATGGTATTGATCATTTGGAAAAATGGGACAGTGCCTACTACTCTGAAAAATTAAAGCAGAAACTGTTCAATTTGGACGATGAAAAATTGAAACCTTATTTTAAACTGGAGAATGTCATCAACGGAGTTTTCCAAGTCGCTGAAAAATTGTTCGGCCTTACCTTCAAGGAGGTTTTTAATGTGGACAAATACCATGATGAGGTAAAAACTTATGAAGTCTATGGGGACTCGGGCAACTTTGTTTCCCTTTTTTATGCCGATTTCCATCCCCGTCCCGGGAAACGTGGTGGGGCTTGGATGACCTCGTACAAACCACAGTATACCCGTAACGGCAAAAATAGTCGGCCCCATGTCTCCAACGTATGCAATTTCACGAAGCCAACTGCTTCAAAACCTTCGTTGCTTACCTTCAATGAGGTAACCACTTTGTTCCATGAGTTTGGGCACGCCCTTCATGGGATGTTGGCCAACACGGTCTATCCAGGTCTTTCCGGAACTTCGGTGTATTGGGATTTTGTGGAACTGCCCAGTCAGGTAATGGAAAACTGGTGCTATGAAAAAGAAGCCTTGGAACTTTTTGCCTTTCACTATGAAACGGGGGAACTCATTCCCATGGAATTGGTTGAAAAGATAAAGGAATCCGCCACTTTTCAAGAGGGCATGGCCACCATCCGACAATTGAGTTTTGGCTTTTTGGATATGGTCTGGCACGGTTCGGACCCATCCAATATAAAAGATGTAAAAGATTACGAAACCAGAGCCTTTGAAAGCACTGCTTTGTTCCCGGACAACCCCGAAACCTGCATGAGCACTTCTTTCTCCCATATTTTTCAAGGTGGATATTCCTCCGGGTATTACAGCTACAAATGGGCCGAGGTTTTGGATGCGGATGCTTTCGCTTATTTCAAGGAAAAAGGGATTTTCAACAAGGAAATTGCGGACAGGTTCAAGGAACATGTACTTTCCAAAGGAGGCACGGAAAATCCCATGGAACTGTACAAACGTTTTAGGGGCTCCGAGCCTAAAATCGATGCTTTATTGGAACGGGCCGGACTACTGGAAACAAAAGACTAGCAACATTCAATAAACGACTTGTTGCTTCCACTGGACCAGGAAATGATTCCAATGGTGGCAATGACCACAAACGCTCCCAGTGCCGAGGCCACAATGGTTTTTCCTACGGAATATTTTCGCATCCGGCTTTCGGTGATCATGGATTTCTGAATGGTCATTTCCGTTTTGTCCTGCACCACCACCAAGGTCGAATCGGTCACCGCTTTGATAAGCACTTTCTCCATCTCGCGGTCCCCCATCCTGATTTCATATCGCTTCCCGACCACATAGTCGAAATCAGCGGTATTGAGTTGCTGATAGGTATAACAACTGTTGAACAACATCAAAATGGACAATACACATGCAATTTTGACCATAACCGAAGCGTCTAATAAATGGTTACTTGCTGATTTTCATAAATTTACAAATAAAACCCACACCTGCGGTCCACTACTTTGTCCAAGGACCAAAAATGGAACCCGTGTTAATCTTGGATTAAAGGAATAGCGTAATTGTCTCCAATACCTTTCCTTTGAATGTTTTACAACAAATTGGGTATAAGATCATTCGGTAAAATCATTACTTTTGACACTTCTAACAACTATGGCCGAACATCAACTTCATCCGGACAATTGGGTAGACCAGTACGCAGATTATCTGTTCAATTATGCAGTGGCGCGTGTCAGCGATGCCGAAATTGCCAAGGATTTGGTACAGGAGACATTTTTTGCCGGACTCAATTCCGCCAAAAATTACAAAGGTGATGCAGCGGAGCGAACATGGTTGATCGCTATCTTAAAGCGCAAAGTCATTGACCACTACCGAAAAATTAATTCCAAAAAAGGAAAAGCTGAAGTTAGGGTGAACTATGCGGCCAGTTCCGATTCGGAAGGAGATTGGATCGAGGAACAGGTAGCGGACCCTTTTAGCCAGGATGGCGACAATGCACTTGAGAACGAAGAACTGGGGTCGGCCATACAGGAATGTATCTCCAAATTGCCCCGTAAGCAGGCCATGGTCTTTCAAATGAAAACGATTCAAGGCATGAGCACTGAGGATATCTGTAATGAATTGGGGATTAATCCGTCCAACCTATGGGTAATGATCCACAGGGCAAGAACGGCACTTATGGGTTGTTTAAATGATAATTGGTTTTAGTTATGAAGATTTCATGTGAAGAGGCATCACATATCTGCACCAAATCACAGTACAAGGAAGCCAGCTTTTGGGAAATCCTAAAGCTTCGCTTGCATATACTGTATTGCAAGACTTGTGCACATTACTCCAAGCGTAACGGCACCCTTACGTCTTTGTGCGATAAGGCGGGACTGAACGTCCTTTCCAAAGAGGACAAGGAATGCATGAAAAAAGACTTGGAAAAAAGACTTTAAAAAAGTCCATTCAACACCCAAAAAAGCAATAGCCACAAAATGGGAAGTCCTTCTACCCAAAACGAAGCAAAATAGCGTTCTTGCATCTTCTTGTGTGACCTTAGCACAACAACCAATACAACACCCAAAATTAATCGCATTACTATTTCATAGGGATGGATTTCATCCTTGAAAAAAGTCAGTACAAAGAAAAGGACCACCAATACCATTCCCAACTGTTGCGTACTTTTTACGCCCAAAACCTGAGGCAGGGTCCTGAGGTTTTCATCATCCCATTCAAGATCTCGTATTTCAAAGGGCAATATGAGGACCACCACCAAAATAAAACGTTGCAGGAACCATATCCACACATCCCACCCTACAGGAACTTTGGCATCCAAAACAGGTAAGAGCACCGTAAAACCAACCCAGACCAAGGCCACAATATAAATTTTAAATCCTCCCAAATTTCTCAGGTTTTTGGCCTCTGGCAGCAAGGGCACCGCGTACAATGTGGATATAAGACCTAAAATCGCAATGGCCATCCACATGTCACGATCCAATTGAAACAAGAAATAAACAGCAAGTCCAAAGCACAGAAAACTGAAAACCTGTATGTATTTATGGTACACATTGGACACAATCAGGTATTTATAGGCCTCTACCCCATACTTGATAAAATTATAGCATACTATCACCCCAAAAAAGGTGAAGCCCATCAAGGAAAAATCCCAAGGAGCTTCCAAAAGATCAAACGTGACCCCCATAAGTGAAACCACGGCAAGGGCCACATGCACACTGGCATCCAGATAGAAATCAAAGATGAATTTTAGGCTTCTCATTATACAAAATAGGAACACCCCCCACCCAAGGTTAACCAGTGGTTAACAACTTTGGTTTGGAGACTACCAAAATTGCTTATTTTCATTGAATTAATCCCTAATTTTGTGCACTTTATTGGATTGAACATGAACACAGAAACATTTGCCGCCAGACACATTGGCATTGCTGAAAAAGACCTCTCCAAAATGTTTGGGACCATTGGGGTCGACAATATGGAGCAATTGATTTATGAAACCATTCCCGATGATATTAGACTTAAGGAGCCCTTAAATCTTCCAAAAGGGATAAGTGAACATGAATTTTTGGCCCATATCCAAAAGTTATCGGAAAAAAACCAGATTTTCAAAAGTTATATTGGATTGGGGTATCACGAATCCCTGACCCCATCCGTAATCAAAAGAAACATCTTGGAGAATCCAGGATGGTATACGGCATACACCCCCTATCAAGCGGAGATAGCCCAAGGAAGGCTGGAAGCTCTCCTGAACTTCCAGACCATGGTAAGCGACCTCACCGGGATGGAATTGGCCAATGCTTCCCTTTTGGATGAAAGTACCGCAGCCGCAGAAGCCATGACCATGCTGTTTGAACTTCGGTCAAGGGAACAGAAAAAAAATGAAGTCGTAAAATTCTTTGTTTCGGAAGAAATTCTTCCCCAAACCTTGAGCTTGCTCCAGACTCGGGCCATTCCGTTGGGCATAGAATTGGTGGTCGGGAATCACGAAACCTTTGGTTTCTCTGATGATTTTTATGGGGCCATCCTCCAATACCCCGGGAAATTTGGTCAAGTGAACGACTATACCGGCTTTGTCCAAAAAGCCAAGGCCAATGAAATTAAAGTGGCCGTTGCTGCCGATATCCTTAGCTTGGTACTTCTTACCCCTCCAGGTGAATGGGGTGTTGATGTGGTCGTTGGCACCACCCAACGCTTTGGTATTCCACTGGGATACGGTGGACCCCATGCCGCATTTTTTGCCACCAAGGAAGCATACAAAAGAAATATACCCGGCAGAATCATAGGAGTCACCAAGGACACGGATGGGAACCGAGCCCTACGTATGGCCCTCCAAACCAGGGAACAGCATATTAAAAGGGACAAGGCTACATCCAATATCTGTACAGCCCAGGTACTCTTGGCCGTAATGGCAGGAATGTATGCCGTTTACCATGGCCCCAACGGATTAAGATATATTGCGAACAAAGTACATGGCCAAGCCGCACAATTGGCCAAAACATTGGAGTCCTTTGGTTTTGAACAATTGAATTCCTGCTACTTTGACACCATTAGGGTAAAAGTGAAAAATAGCATCGCGCTGCGGGAAATCACCGAAGGACATGGCATTAATCTTAATTATATTGATGCCGATACGGTTTCCATATCCCTCAACGAAGCCGTTTCCGAGGAAGACCTTAAGACCATTGTGCTCTGCTTTGCGGAGGCCCACGATATAAAAACACACGACGCAGTTCCCCTTGCTTCAGAAGGGACCATTCCAAATGCATTACAGCGCAAAACCCCCTTCTTGGAACATGAGGTGTTCAACGCCTACCATTCCGAAACGGAGTTGATGCGCTATGTCAAAAAATTGGAGCGCAAGGATTTGGCGCTGAACCACTCCATGATTTCCTTGGGAAGCTGTACCATGAAGCTGAATGCCGCTTCTGAAATGCTACCCTTGAGTTGGGCGCACTGGGGAAACATCCACCCGTTTGTACCCCTAAACCAGGCTCAAGGATATCAAGAAATGCTCAAGGCTTTGGAATCCCAATTGAACACGATCACCGGCTTTGCCGCTACCTCCCTACAACCCAATTCAGGAGCTCAGGGAGAATATGCCGGGCTTATGGTAATCAGGGCCTATCACGAATCGCGTGGTGAAGGGCATCGGAACATATGCCTTATCCCCGCTTCGGCGCACGGAACCAACCCTGCTTCGGCGGTCATGGCAGGCATGAAGGTGGTAGTGACCAAGACCGATGAAAAAGGAAACATTGATGTGGCCGATTTGGAAGAAAAGGTACAATTGCATTCCGAAAACTTGGCTGCTTTGATGGTCACTTACCCATCTACTCACGGGGTCTTTGAATCTTCCATAAAACAAATTACAAGATTGATCCACGAAAATGGTGGACAAGTGTATATGGATGGTGCCAATATGAATGCACAGGTTGGACTCACCAACCCGGCTACCATTGGCGCCGATGTTTGCCACTTAAATCTTCACAAAACCTTTGCCATTCCACATGGAGGTGGTGGACCCGGAGTAGGTCCTATTTGTGTGGCGGAACAGTTAAAACCGTTTTTACCAACCAACCCTGTGATCGAAACAGGGGGAGATACACCTATATCTGCAATTTCTGCCGCTCCTTGGGGAAGTGCCTTGGTGTGCTTGATTTCATATGGATATATCAAAATGTTGGGAACAGGTGGCCTTACCAATGCCACCATAGCAGCCATCCTCAACGCCAACTACATCAAAGATCGCCTCAAAGGCAAGTTTGATGTGCTCTATACCGGGGAACGTGGTAGGGCCGCACACGAAATGATCATCGACTGCAGACCTTTTAAAGCCAATGGCATTGAAGTTACCGATATTGCCAAAAGGTTGATCGATTATGGATTCCATGCCCCTACCGTTTCATTCCCTGTGGCCGGAACACTTATGATCGAGCCAACCGAGAGTGAAAGCTTGGCCGAACTAGATCGTTTCTGCGATGCCTTGCTATCCATCAGAAATGAGATTGATGAAGCCAGCGCGGATAATCCCAACAATGTTTTGAAGAATGCCCCACATACCTTGGGCATGATCACCCATGACGTTTGGGAGTTTCCGTATAGCAGACAACAAGCAGCATTCCCATTGCCCTATGTGGCCGAAAACAAGTTTTGGCCCAGCATCCGAAGAACGGATGAAGCTTTTGGGGATCGTAATTTAATGTGCACCTGTGCGCCCATTGAGGCCTACGCAGAAGCATAGTTGAACCGCTGTACGCATTGATAAAAAGCCCTGTTTCAATTTGAGAATCAGGGTTTTTCATTTTACCCCATTTTTAAAACCGCATCTTGGACATCATATTCCTTGTTATGCATGCATAGTAAAAACAGATAGGTAGTAGTACCTTATACAGATTAAAACCTCAACATGAAAATAGGCATCACTGGTACCGGAAGCCATATCCCTTCCTTGGTCACCAAGAACGAAGACTTTTTGGAACATGAGTTTTTGGAAGCGGACGGTTCTTCCTTTGGTCAGGACAACGCTGTGACCATAGAAAAATTCAAGGCCATTACCGGTATCCAGGAACGGCGTTACGCAGACCCTCAACTAAAGACTTCAGATATAGGGTTCATTGCTGCCGAAAAGGCTCTTGTGGATGCCAAAGTGGACAAGGAAAGTCTGGACTACATCATCTTTGCGCACAATTTTGGGGACATGACCTATGGAAAAATCCAAGGCGACACCTTACCCAGCTTGGCCACCCGTGTAAAGCATTTGTTACAGATCAAAAATCCGAAATGCGTGGCCTACGACCTCATCTTTGGCTGTCCTGGCTGGATAGAGGGTACCATACAGGCCCACGCCTTCATCAAAAGTGGAATGGCCAAAAAGTGTTTGGTCATTGGAGGAGAAACCCTTTCCCGCGTTGTAGATCAGCATGATAGGGACAGTATGATTTTTTCCGACGGTGCCGGTGCCACCATCATTGAAGCCAACCCAAATTCCGGAGAAATACTTTCCCATGTATCGGCTACTTATGCCAATGAGGAGGCCTATTATCTCTATTTTGATAAGACCAACTCGGCCCAAGGCTGTACGGATACCCGGTACATTAAAATGCAAGGGCGAAAAATCTATGAGTTTGCCTGCACCCACGTTCCCAAGGCCATGAAAGATTGTCTGGACCAAAGCGGTATTGGGATTGATGAGTTGAAAAAGATATTCATCCATCAGGCCAATGAAAAAATGGATGAAGCCATTGTAAAGCGTTTCTATAGGCTTTATGGTGAAGAGGTCCCTGAAAACATCATGCCCATGAGCATCCAAAAACTTGGAAACAGCTCTGTGGCCACAGTTCCCACACTTTATGATATGGTATTGAAAGGCGAACTGCCACAACATCGATTAAAAAAGGGAGATGTTGTTATCTTTGCAAGCGTTGGTGCTGGAATGAACATCAATGCCATTGCTTATAGATACTAAATGTACGAGAACAACTTTCCCAACAAACGCTACAAACATACCTTGGCGTTTTTACAAAAACACGTGAATACCTCGGAATCCATTTTAGATCTGGGCGTTGAAAATCCCTTTTCTGAAATCATGAAATCCCAAGGGTTTCAGGTGGAAAATACCCAAGGAGAGGATTTGGACGTGAATTTTGACGTGGTTTCCCAATCAAGTGCCCAAGTGGTCACAGCCTTTGAAATATTTGAACATTTGGTGGCCCCATTCAACGTACTCAAGGAGATCAAGGCCCAAAAATTGGTGGCCAGTATACCTATGCGGCTCTGGTTTGCATCGGCTTATAAGAGCAAGACAGATCCGTGGGACCGACATTACCACGAATTTGAGGATTGGCAATTTGATTGGTTGCTGGAAAAAGCGGGATGGACCATTAAAGATTCCGCCAAATGGACCAACCCCACCAAAAAAGTTGGGATACGCCCCCTTTTACGCCTTTTCACACCGAGGTACTATATTGTCTATGCCGAACGGTGATTCTCATCAATTTACAATAGACAATTATCAATGTTGAATTCGGTATTGTCATTTCGAGCGCAGTCGAGAAATATCTGTATGGAGTTTCAATATCCATTCCTAAGGAGATTCTTCAGTCACTACGTTCCTTCAGAATGACAGAAACCACAAAACTATATTGGGAATTATGGTTTGTTTTTTGGAATTTTAGCACATGCGAATCTGCATTATCATCCCTGCACACAACGAAGCAGCTTACCTCAAAGACTGTTTGGATTCTTTTGTGGCACAGACCCATGTTCCGGACGAGGTCATTGTTGTGGATGACAATTCATCGGACAACACCTATACCATTGCTTTGGACTATGCAAAAAAGCACCCTTGTATCAAAGTGGTGCAACGACAATCCGTAGACGAACACATCCCTGGAAAAAAGGTGGTGGATACGTTCAATTTTGGACTCCAGCATGCTACGAACTATAATTTAATTGGCAAGTTCGACGCAGACATCATCTTGCCCCCTACCTATTTTGAATCCGTTTTGAATGCATTCCAGTCCAACTGGAAATTGGGCATGTGCTCTGGGTTGCTCTACATTAAAAAAGGGAACGAATGGGTCTATGAGAACATTGCGGACAAATCCCATATCCGCGGCCCCATAAAACTGTACCACAAGGCTTGTTTTGATAAAATGGGTGGTCTCCGTCCCGGTGTGGGTTGGGACACTGTGGACACCCTTTTGGCCAAATACCATGGTTTTGACACCCAAACCCTGCCCCAACTGAAGGTAAAGCACCTCCGCCCAACAGGGCATGGGTACAGTATCAAAAATTATCAGGCTAAGGGCGAAGCCCTATACCGTATGCGTTACGGTCTCGTGCTCACCAAGATTGCTGCCCTAAAAATGGCTTGGCAAGCCAAAAGTCCCAAACTGTATCTTCAAACCATGTTGGGTTATCTAAAGGCATTCTTCCAACAGCAAAAGCGTTATGTTTCCAAAGAAGAAGGCACCTTTATTCGAGCGTATCGCTGGAACCTAATCAGAAAAAAACTACTTTAACACCTCCCCAATCGGCTTGCCGGTGGTCCCATTGGGGAACGCAATGCCCAAAAGGGATGAAATGGTAGGGGCAATATCCGGTATTTCGGTACGGTTTACGGTACTGCCCTGTTTAATGCCCTTTCCGTAGAGCAATAAAGGAGCATGGGTATCATAAATATGGGGCGATCCATGGGTAGAACCCGTTCTTCCGTAGGAAGCAAAACCAGGTCTGGGTACCATGAGCACATCTCCTGAGCGTTTCTGATTGTAGCCGTTCTGTAAAATGTAAGGAATACCGTGGGTATAATCGCCTTCCCACATCTGGTGGCCCGTATACACCCTAAAAATACCGTCGTACCCCAACACTTCTTGGGCAATGATTTCTTCCGCATCGTCCAAGTCTATATCCAGATTGTTCAACACCTTATGATCCAAAAACAATTGGTAGTTGGAGATGTTCTTTACCACATCCGTGGTTCCAAACCTATATTTTAAAAACTCCATGAGCTGTTCGCGCATACCTCCCATATCCAAATAACCTGCTGGAATCTTTTGATCTTCCAAATAGGCTGGCACATGTATGGCCGCATGGTCCGCAGTCAAGAAAACGGTGTATTCGCCTGCCCCCACCTTTTCATCCAAAGTAGCGAACAAACGGGCCAAATCCCTATCCAATCTTAGGTAGGTATCTTGAATTTCCTTGGAATTCACCCCAAAAAAATGTCCTACATAATCCGTACTGGAAAAACTGATGGCCAAGAAATCCGTAATGGCATCCGCACCCAGATTTTCACCTTCCAAGGCTGCCAACGCAAAATCTGCTGTAATGCTATTGCCATAGGGAGTTACCCTTAACAAACCGAACTTTCCATTGTCTTCCCAAAGTTTTGGAAGATCGTGGGGAAACGCGGTACTGGTTTCTCCATCAATCTTTCCTTCGTAGACGCTGTCATCTGTTCCGCTCTGCACATAGGCTTCAATGGGCTTCAAGGTTTCCCATGGTTTTTTGTACGATTCAACCACATCCGAAGTATTAAAATCGTTCACCCACTGTGGTAGGGCATCCATATAGTACGAACTTGTAATCCAGTTTCCCTGCTCCCCTCCTTCAAACCAATAGGCCGCATTGGCCATATGGCCTCCAGGAAGCACTGCTCCCCTATCTTTCAAGGCCACGGCAATCACCTTGCCCCTTTGTTGGGTATGCAATCGCAATTGGTCGGTTACCGTAGTGGTGAGCATTCTGTGGGGCGACATTTGACCGGCATCCGAGGTGGTACCCACCGATTGGTAGTTGTCATCACCCGCACAATAAACCTCTTCCCCTGTAACTTTATCGTACCAATTATTT
Organism: Flagellimonas algicida; assembly: GCF_049629585.1. Classification (NCBI taxonomy): domain Bacteria; kingdom Pseudomonadati; phylum Bacteroidota; class Flavobacteriia; order Flavobacteriales; family Flavobacteriaceae; genus Flagellimonas; species Flagellimonas algicida. The sequence goes on from NZ_JBMYIX010000001.1 coordinate 1,863,830, forward strand.
CCAATGACACCATGAGTGGCTGGTGTTGTTCCCGTATAAACAGAAGCATGCCCCGGGCCTGTACTGGTGGGCGCATAATTAAAATGATGGTTTTTGCAATTAAACCCTTCGTTTACCAAGCGTTTAAAACCTCCTTCACCATATTGGTCCCAAAATCGGGTAAGATAGTCGTACCGCATTTGGTCCACCACAATCCCCACCACCAATTTTGGCGATTGGGCAATCGGGGCTGGCTGCATTACAGCAACCACTTTATCTTTGTTTTTCTTTTTTCGTTGACCGAAGGATACGCCACCAATGCATAGCATTAGCAGTACCAGTACTAGGTTGGTTTTTTTCATGGAATTTGTTTCAAACGGATACAAAACTATTCATTTATATTCTTTAAAATTTTAATTCAAGGTTAAAAGCGTTACAATATTCTTATTTTTATGGCCGCAAGTCTATTTTTTTAGCACATGAACTACCTTGAAGCGATTGGGAAATACTTCATCATGATTCGTGAAGTATTTAAAAAGCCTACCAAGTGGCCCATCATGAGGACCCTGATCCTAAAGGAAATCGATGAACTCATCTATGGTTCCATGGGCATCATCATTTTTATTTCCTTCTTTATTGGAGGGGTGGTCACCATACAAACTGCTTTGAACCTGAACAGTCCGTTTTTACCTAAAAGCCTTATTGGATTTGCGACCCGGCAATCTGTGATCTTGGAGTTTGCCCCGACCTTCACCTCCATTATTATGGCCGGTAAAGTGGGTTCCTACATTACTTCGAGTATTGGAACCATGCGGGTCACGGAGCAAATAGATGCTTTGGATGTTATGGGGGTCAATTCCTTGAACTACTTGGTTTTTCCAAAGATCATTGCCATGCTCATGTACCCCTTTGCCGTGGCCATTTCCATGTTTGTGGGTATCTTGGGCGGATGGGTTGCCGCGGTTTTTGGCGGGTATGCCCCCAGTGGTGAGTTCATAAAAGGCCTACAACTGGATTTTGATTCGTTCCATGTTACCTATGCCTTTATAAAGACCATTGTGTTCTCCTTTGTCATTGCCACATTACCATCCTACCATGGTTTTTATATGAAGGGTGGTGCCTTGGAAGTGGGCAAGGCCAGTACCACCTCGTTTGTTTGGACCAGTGTGGTCATTATTATCCTGAATTATGTTCTAACACAATTGCTCCTAGGCTGATGATCGAAGTAGACAACATACACAAATCGTTTGGTGACAACCATGTTCTAAAAGGGATAACCACCCGTTTTGAACAAGGCAAGACCAATCTCATCATTGGGCAAAGTGGTTCCGGAAAAACGGTTTTCCTGAAATGCCTTCTCGGCCTTTTTGAACCCGAAGAGGGGAAAATCTGCTATAATGGGCGTGTCTATTCTGACCTTACCATGAATGAAAAGCGCGATCTTAGACAGGAAATGGGCATGGTGTTCCAAGGAAGCGCCCTGTTCGATTCCATGACCGTGGAAGGCAATGTGATGTTCCCCTTGGAGATGTTTACCAAACAGTCCAAGGCCGAAATGCAGGAGCGTGTGGATTTTGTATTGAAACGGGTAAACCTCATTGACGCCCATACAAGATATCCATCGGAAATATCCGGGGGAATGCAAAAAAGGGTAGCCATTGCCAGAGCCATCGTTATGAACCCCAAATACCTGTTCTGTGATGAGCCCAACTCAGGGTTGGACCCTAAAACGGCTATTCTAATCGACAATCTGATCCAGGAAATCACCCAAGAATACAACATCACCACTATCATAAATACCCATGATATGAACTCGGTCATGGAAATAGGGGAAAAAATCCTTTTTTTGAAGGACGGTTACAAAGAATGGGAAGGCACTAACAAGGAAATCTTCAAAACGGACAACAAGGCGGTCACCAACTTTGTCTACTCCTCAGAACTCTTTAAAAAAGTGCGACAGATGTATTTGGAAGAACGCAACTAGTTCTTCAGATGTCAGACATCTGGTATCGGATATCTGACTCCCACAATCTTAACCTAACCTTAATTTGTGCAGGTGGCTTTTATTGACTGAAAATTACCAACTTTCAAAAAAAACCAACCATGCCTCGTTTCACATTCATTTTTCTAGTCTTTTTATCCGTTTCAATTTCTGTGGCCCAAGACAAGCCCACCATCTATATTGATATTCCCACCCAACAAAAACCTTGGAACCATATTGATTGGAACGCTTCGCCGGAACAATTTCAATTTGCCATCGTTACGGACCGCACTGGGGGACATAGGCCGGGAGTTTTCCCAACAGGCGTAAAAAAGCTCAACCTCTTACAGCCCGAGTTTGTGATGAGCGTTGGCGATTTGATTGAAGGCTATACTCGAGATACGGTACGGCTGAACCAAGAGTGGAAGGAGTTCAATGGTTTTATCTCCCAATTGGAGGCTCCTTTCTTTTATGTGCCGGGTAACCATGACATCACCAACGAGGTCATGGAAAAGAAATGGAAAGAAATGTTCGGGGTATCTTACTACCATTTCGTGTATAAGGATGTTCTCTTTCTCTGCCTGAATTCAGAAGATAATATTCGTGGAGCTGGCAGAGGCACCATAGATGATGAACAGTACGAATACATTAAAAAAGTGCTGGAAGAGAACAAGGATGTAAAATGGACCCTTGCTTTTTTACACCAACCTTTGTGGGTCCAAGAAGATACTAAACGATGGAACGATGTGGAAGAATTGCTTCAGGGCAGACCCCATAACGTATTTGCAGGGCACTACCACCGGTACTGGAAAACACAAAGAAACAATGGAAAATATATAGCTTTGGCCACAACAGGTGGAGGCAGCGCCTTGAGAGGCAAAGCTTATGGTGAATTTGACCATGTGGTCTGGGTCACCATGACCGAGGAAGGCCCTATTCTGGCCAACTTGTTCTTGGATGGCATCTGGGACGAAGATGTGGTTACCGAAGAATTGGTGGACCTCGTCAGCAACCAACCCTTCCCCGTTAAAATAGAGCCGGTTTATGTTGATGACCAACATGCGGAAAATATGGTTGGCAAGGTTAGGGCCACCAACCATTCCGATACTCGGATGCGGGTACGCTTCAAAGGCATTTCCAATGATGATCTATTGTATCAGTTTGAACAGACTGACATCATAGTGGAACCCAACGATGTTACCGTTTTGGATTTGACCATTCAGAATGTTGACCAAAAAACATTGGAGGACCTATCCACCATGCAGATTGAAGTGGATATCACCTACTTATTCGAGGAAAAACCCAATGTGGAATTTTCATCCACTTTAAATTATCTGCCTTTCTACAAATATGCTGTTGGGGAAACCAAAAAAGTGAAGCTGGATGGTAATTTAAAGGAGTGGTCCAAAGCAGATTGGAACTCGGTGAAACAAATGGATGGCGCTCCTTTTGATTTTGATGGTCCATCGGACTTTGAAATGAAATTTGCCACAGCTTACGACGATGACCACTTTTATGTGGCGGTCGACCTCAAGGACAACGACCTTTATATTGATGAAGAAGCCTCCCATTCGGCCCAAGATGCCATTGTGATTGGCCTGGATGCAAGACCTCTCCAAGCAAGTGCCTTTAATGGCGGTTCAGGGAGAGGAAAGGATTGGTTTGCCTTATTAAGAACCTTCAAGGAAAATGACCCTATCTATCGTGAAGATTTACTCCCAGAGGGTGTCAAATCAGTCGTAAAAAAGACCGAAACAGGTGCCCAAATGGAAGTGGCCATCCCAATAGCGTATTTAAATAAGATGTATGGAGGGGAATGGTCATCCTTACGTTTGGGTGTGGGCTATTATGATTTTGACTCGGATGACGAAGGAGCCACTACCCACTATTGGTTTCCTGCATGGAATGGTAAAAATGATGTCCCTGGATCGGGCATGCTGTTCAAAGAGTAGTTTTTAGTCTACCTCTTTGATCACCAAGGTCGAATCTTGGAGTCTCAGCTTCAACCAGGTCAATATTTTCTTGGTGTCCGCCTCCTTTTGGGAGTTTGCCACCGCCTTTTTCCATTGCACCTCAAACACGGGGATGGTATCCAATTTGTTGAAATCTGTCTGTATCTGGTATGAAAAACCAAGCCCTGCTATGTTTTCGTAGTTGGCTTTGGCCTCGGCACTGATTTCTTTAAAGGGAATCTGTTTTCCAACATTTCGGGTCAGACTGGCCACTTCCTCCTCCAATAATCGGATTTGCTCATCCTTGTTCAACAACTCGGCCTTATTTTTTTCGTAGAGCTCACTTACATAATTGAACTTTTCCTGGGAATCGTCCTTACCTCCTTGAATAATGTGCAGCTCGGCATCCTTTAGTCTGGAATATTGACTTTTTTGGGTCCTCCACGTATTCACCACATTTTCCGGAATAAGCTCATCACCCATACAGACCAACTCTATCAACGGCGCCTCCCCGTCATTATACTCCAATTTGGTTAAATTATCCACATACCTTCCTGCGCCATTAAATTGATACACCTCAATGGTCTCCCGCAAAAACTCTTGGGCCTGTTTGGTAAAAAGGGATTCCTGAAATACTTGATAAAAGGTAAATCCTGCTGGAATCATCACCAAAATACCCGTTATGGAAGCCACTCTGGCAATAAACCTTCGTCTTTGCGAATTGGCGTAGCGCACCATTGGAAACCTCAAAAATTTGATGACCAGAAAAGTGGCCAGCCCTATAAATATGGTATTGATGATAAAAAGGTACATGGCCCCTGCGGCATACCAAGGCTTACCGATGGCCAAACCAAAACCTACGGTGCATAAAGGCGGCATAAGGGCGGTTGCAATCGCGACCCCAAATATTACACTGGCTATGGTACCTTTTTTGGCCCGTGCGATGACCAAGGCCAATCCACCAAAGAAGGCAATCAGCACATCGCGAATATCCGGTTTGGTACGGGCCAACAGCTCAGAGGATTCGTCCCGTAGCGGGAAGAGATAGAAAAACAGGAAGGCCGTAATTACACTCAACACCACCATTACAGTGAAATTTTTAAGTGATCTTCGCAGGGTATCAATATCATTAATGGCCAAGGACATGCCCATCCCCAAGATGGGACCCATCAAGGGAGAAATCAACATGGCTCCGATTACCACAGCTGTTGAGTTGGCATTCAACCCGATGGAGGCTATAAAAATGGAACAGATCAAAATCCATGACGTATGCCCCTTAAAGGGGATATCCGCAATAATGGATTCCTTGGTAGCCACGGCATCCGTGTTGGTCCGAATCTCCAAAAGTTCAGACAGAAACTTTCGGACACTTCCCAACAATCCCTTAAAATCCTTTTTTACATCCTCCCCACTGTCATGTTGTGGGGGTGTAGCCCCTGCAAATTGATTTTCGTCCATAAATTATGCAAACTGATCTCCAAACTTGTTCTTGACTTGTTCCAGTACTTTTTTGATGTCCTGTTGTTTCTCTTTGGGATAAATCAACAGTACTTCTTCCTTATCCACTATGATATAATCCTCCAATCCATCAACCACAACAATCTTTCCTTTGGGAGAGCGAATCATATTTCCTTTGGCATTGTCCAAAAGGGTCTTGGCATTGACCACGGCATTGTCAGCATCATCCTTATCCAATTTATCATAGAGCGCACCCCAAGTACCTAGGTCGTTCCAATCAAAAGTGGCCGGTAAAGTATATATGGATTTGGATTGTTCCAAGATAGCATAATCTATGGATATGTTTTCTGCCTTGGCGTAGTTTTCTTGTATAAAATCCCGCTCTAAATTGGTATTGTAAGCAGAAACTCCGTCCGCGAACAGTTTATACTGGTTAGGCTGATATTCCTTAAAGGCATCCACAATGGTTTGCACACTCCACATAAAAATACCGGCGTTCCACAAGAAATTGCCCTGGGCCAAAAATTCCTTGGCCGTTTCATAATCCGGTTTTTCCCTGAATTGGGACACTTTTTTCAGATTTTGGTCACTTCCCTTTTCAAATTCGATATACCCAAAACCGGTGTTTGGAAATGTAGGTTGAATCCCCAAAGTACAGAGTACTTGTTCCTTTTCACATTTTTGAAAGCAGGTAATGACATCCTGTTCAAAGGCCTCTTCATCCTCAATCCAATGGTCACTGGGCGCCACGATCATCACCGCATTGGGGTCCATCTTTTGGATTTTCAAGGAAGCATAGAGTATGCAGGGAGCGGTATTTCGCATGGCAGGTTCCAAAACCACCTGTTCTGGTTTCACCTTTGGTAACTGCTCCAAAACCAAGTCGTTGTATCGCTCGTTGGTCAAGATCAGAATATTTTCGGTAGGTATGAATCTATTCAGGCGATCAAAGGTTTTCTGGATCAAGGTCTTTCCAGAACCCAACATATCATGGAACTGTTTGGGGTGGGCCGTAGTACTCACGGGCCAAAACCGTGACCCTACACCTCCTGCCATTAAAATTGCGTAATAGTTCTGGTTCATTTTAATTTATTTCGCGTTTTCATTTCGAACGTNGGGGTGGGCCGTAGTACTCACGGGCCAAAACCGTGACCCTACACCTCCTGCCATTAAAATTGCGTAATAGTTCTGGTTCATTTTAATTTATTTCGCGTTTTCATTTCGAACGTATGTGAGAAATCTAAGAAACAATCAAATCGAGATTTCTCAATCGCTTTGCTCATTTCGAAATGACGTTACTTTCTTTTATATAAAAAACTCAATTTGGAGTTATTGTTTACCTCTCAACTCCACTCAAGGTGACAATTATTCTACCAATTCCACCTCAGCATTAGGTTGAAACAAATATAATCTGCCCGTGGCTAATTCCACACACTCGTATCGCTTTACTTTTTTCTTTCCCTTTTTATACAGTTTGCCATTGTACAGTCTAAAAACACTACCCATGGGCAGTTCATACACATAGCTATGTTTTCGCTCTTCCATATCAAAAGTCTTAAGGGCAATGGACAAACGGGCATCTGTACTGCTACTGGCCTTTGGGTTTTTAAAGTGGTTGGCAATAATGGGCAACAACTGTGATGGAAACACCTCAGGCCTAATAAAAGGGACCATCAAATGCTGAAAGGTACGTTTCCATTCCTCGCCATGGGGTTTTATTCGGCGACCATACGTTTCAAAGGCGACCAAATGCGCTATCTCGTGGACGAGTGTGATCAGAAACCGGTATTTGTTCAGTGAGGCATTTACGGTAATCTGGTGGAGTCCGTTGGGCATTCTTCGATAATCTCCATGACGGGTAACCCTGTGGCTTACAATTTTAAGATGTACCCCGTGGGTCTTGATCAACTCAAAACAAGGAGTCACAGCTCGTTCCGGTAAATATTTTTGGAGGGTGGTTTCCATCATTCGTCAAACGAAAATAGGCATTCGTCAATTAATGGCATTTTTTATCAAAAGTCTTTTTTACATTTTCATAAAATTAAAACCAATGAAAACCGTTACCTACCTACTAATAAATATCCTACCTCTCATTTTCTTTGCTCAAAAGAACGATAATCTAAATCAAATGCTTTGGCAAAGAGTCCAAAATTGTTCTTCTTTACTTCAAAATATTGATGAAAATGACATTCCAGAATACAACAAGATCGATGATACCAGAAATGGATACCTTAAGGTTTTTGGTGAATATCCCGCATGTGGCTGTACGTGTAGTTCAACAGTTGGAGCATATAAAGATATTAATGGGAACTATACTCTGTTACAAAAAGAAGAATTCTCATGTAAGTGGGAAAAATCAATCTCTTCAAATAAAAGTCTATATGAAGTATTGCCTGAAAATTTCAATATCAATATTTTCTCTACAAATAAAGCAATACCCGAATCCGACCATGCTGTGTTCTTCTTGGACATTGATATTCCAAGAATAGGAACGGACACTAAGCTAACTTTAGACCTTATTCCTTTCGGGATTTTAAAAGAGCAAAAGAATGCTTTGATCACCTTCAATTATTCACAGAATGGTTCAGGAGAAGACAGTCAAAATACCATAACGGATTCTTTTTATAAATTAAAGCTTCTAGCAAATAATATTGTAAACAAGAGCACACTTACCTTCTTATTGAAGAAAGAATATGACCATATCAACAAAGATGACAAAAAGTATATTGAACAAAATATCATTGCAAGTGATTCATGGGGCCATTTTAAATCATTTGACGAACTATCCGAAAAACTAAGGATCATAAAAAACGCCTACGATATCTATTCACAATTAGACTTCATGTCCGTACTAATGAGATGGAATAAAGAAAAGGGAAGGTTCGAAATAAAATCAAAAAATGATAGACCAAAGAAAGTGTCTTTTATAAATTTTATCTTGGAAAATGTTTTTTGGGGTCCAGTCTGCTGAAAAAAACATTGGAGCATTAAAAAATCAAGGGGTGCTATTGCTTACCTGCAACAACTTCCCATTGTACATTTTTTGTCCGTTGAGGGAAAAATCCTTGATGTACGAAGCCATGCCCAATGCGGTCACTGGGGCTTGGTAGCCCGGAAAGGCTTCTTCCAACATCTCGGTCTGCACGGCCCCCAAGGCCAGTACATTAAAACTTGGGCCGGTTTCCTTGAATTCCTCGGCCCAAAGTTCGGTCAGGGTAATGACCGCTCCTTTACTGGAACTATAGGCAGACAATCCGGGAAACTTCACACTGCCCTGTACCCCACCCATTGAACTGATGGTGACCACATGGCCTGTTTTGCCCATATTGGGAAGCACTCTTTTGGTCATCTCGGCCACGCCGAACACGTTTACTTTGTAAACGGCCTCAAATTCTTCCGGAGTGATGTCCAAAAAAGGTTTGTTCAACAGACGTCCGGCATTGTTGATTAGGACGTCCACGGACCCCCACTGTTTCAGGAATTCATCCACTTTATCAAAATCCGAAGGGTTTCCCAAATCAAAAGGGAATGCATGGACATTGGAAAGTTTTAAATCGGTTATGGGTTGGGCATTTCTGGACAATGCCAATACCTGATGCCCTTCTTGGGCAAACAATTTGACCAATTCAAACCCAATTCCCCTACTTGTTCCTGTAATGATGATGTTTGCCATAATTAAACCTTCATTCCCGCGAAGGCGGGAATCCATTACTCATTTAAATACTGTTCATTTAGTCTGACACAAATAGGCATGAAAAACCCAAACCTCGACTTCCATATCCAATTGCCCCACCCACATAACTAAAAATAGATTTCTCACCCCTAAAAGGGGGTTCGAAATGACATTCTATTCTGCTACTTGTATTTCTTGGGTGGGTGCATTGACAATCCCCTCCAAAACAGGGATGGACTTGTTCACCAAGGTTGCCATATGTTCAAAATCCATGATATCTACCTCATCCCCTACTTTGTGATAATGGTCAAAGTTGGTAAAATCAAAGGTGCAAAACGTATGAGAGGGTACTCCAAACTCTTTGTGGAACGGATAATTATCGGACCGTTGAAAGAGATTGTACTCTTTGGCCGTTGGCAAAAACCCAACCAGTTTTTCCTTGGCATAGGTGTTGCATACCTCAGCAAGATTGGAGTTGTCATAACCCGTGATATACATAAAATAATCCTTGTCCACCAAAGGCACACCGGTCATTTCAAAATTGAGCATGGCATACAGGTTCAGATTCTGTTCCTTCAATTTTTTGGCCAGATGTTCAGATCCCAACAGTCCTTTTTCCTCTGCACTGAAGAGTGCAAAAATCAGGCTTCGCTTGTTTCTTTTCTTGGTCCCGAAATATCGGGCCAATTCCATCACGGTAGCCGTTCCCGAGGCATTGTCATTGGCCCCGTTGGCAATCCCATCGCCATTTTCCGGCGCAACGGTCCCTATGTGATCATAATGGGCACCGATCACAATATATTCATTCTTCAATGTAGGGTCATTGCCTTCAACAATTCCAACAATATTATAGGCTGGAGCCTCAAAATTGGCCAAGGTATCGCGATACGATTTAAAATAGGGAGCCACTCCATACGAACCAAAATAATCTTCGATATACTTTGCGGCCATCTCTATCCCTTCGCTTCCAGAATCACGTCCTTTCAACTCATCCGAGGCCATAAAGTTCATAATCGACCCAATCCTGTCGACATTGGAAAAGGTATCCGAGCCATTTTTTGGCGAAGTAGTCAATGGTTCTGCGGATGCTGCTGTGCTTGCCTGCGAGGTAGGGGATACCAAAGTGGTGGTTTCCTGTATCTGGGTAGAACCACAGCTGAGCACCAATAAGGAAGCAAAAGTGTATAAAATGGATTTCATTGTTTTCGTTTTTTGAATTTTCTAAAGATAAAAAAAGCATCCTTAAAAGGATGCTTCTTATCATAGGTATGCTTTTTATTGCTCCAAAAAGGCACTATGCCAACATGGTCACAGGGTTTTCCAAATAAGCCCTCAAGGTTTGAAGGAATTGGGCCCCAGTAGCTCCGTCCACGGTTCTGTGGTCGCAGGCCAAAGTGATCTTCATGGTGCTTCCCGCTACAATCTCCCCATTCTTCACGACGGGTTTATCCACAATGGCCCCAACGGATAAAATGGCCGAATTGGGTTGGTTGATGATAGAGGTAAATTCCAATATTCCGAACATTCCCAAGTTGGAAACGGTAAAGGTGCTCCCTTCCATTTCATCGGGCTTGATCTTCTTGTTACGAGCCCTTCCTGCCAAATCTTTTACGGCAACCCCCAATTGGGTCAATGAAAGCTGATCGGCAAACTTGATCACGGGCACTACAAGACCTTCATCCACCGCTACGGCTACCCCCATATGTACATGGTGTTTGTAAACCGTGGTATCCCCATTCCATGACGTATTTACCTGGGGATGTTTTTTCAAAGCCATGGCACAGGCTTTTAATACCATATCGTTGAACGACACTTTGGTGTCGGGTAGATTGTTGATCTGTGCACGTGATGCCTTGGCATTGTCCATATCCACCTCAATGGTAAGGTAGTAATGTGGTGCAGAGAATTTGGACTCTCCCAAACGCTTGGCAATTACCTTACGCATGGTTGAATTTTTCACTTTCTCCATACTTTCCTCGCCAACGGGCAAACTTATGGGTGCAACAGGCGCGGATGCTTCAGCTGCTTTTTCAACAGCAGGCGCGGCTGTTTTTGAAGGTTGATAGTTTTCCACATCCTTCTTCACAATTCTTCCGCCATCACCGGAACCTTTTACCTGGGCTAGATCAATTCCTTTGTCCCCTGCTATTTTCTTGGCCAATGGAGAAGCAAAAATACGCTGTCCGTTTGGCGTGGCAACCACTTCTTCTTTTGTGGTTTCCTCTGCTTTTGGTTGTTCTTGTTGAGCTTCGGCTTTTGGGGCACTGGCAGTGGTACCTCCACCGGATTGTGCTTTCAATACCGCATCCACATCGGTTCCTTCTGGACCTATAACGGCCAAAAGTGAATCAACCGGGGCTCCTTCCCCTTCTTGAATACCAATATGTAACAAGGTTCCTGAGTAGAAAGACTCAAACTCCATGGTAGCCTTATCGGTTTCGATTTCGGCCAAGATATCACCCTCTTCCACAGTATCACCCACTTTTTTCAACCAACTGGCCACGGTACCTTCCTCCATGGTATCACTCAATCGTGGCATGGTAATGATCTCAACGCCTTCTGGCAGGGCCGCAGGCTCGCTTGCCGTTTGGGCAGGTACAGAGGCCTCAGCTTGCGCTTCAGGAGCTGCCTTTTCTTCTTGTGGAGCGGCACCCCCATTGAGCAGGGCAGAAATGTCCTCACCTTCTTCCCCAATAATGGCTAAAAGTGAATCAACCGGTGCACCATCCCCTTCTTCAATCCCAATATGGAGTAGGGTTCCTTCATGAAAGGATTCAAATTCCATGGTGGCCTTATCTGTTTCTATTTCGGCCAAAATATCGCCTTCTTCCACTTTGTCGCCTACTTTCTTGAGCCACTTTGCCACAGTACCTTCCTCCATGGTATCACTCAATCTGGGCATGTTGATTACTTCTGCCATCTACTTATAATTTATGTTGTAAAAATGGATAGTCTTCCTGTTCGTAAACCATATCGTACAATTGCTCTTTGGGTGGGAAATCTGATTCCTCCGCGAATTTCTCACATTCGGAAACCAAATTCTTCACTCTCTTGTCAATTGCCTTGATCTCATCCTCAGTGGCATATCCTTTTTCAAGAATAACGTCCTTTACCTGGGTTATGGGATCAATTTTTTTGTATTCTTCTACCTCTTCCTTGGTTCTGTAATGTTGTGCATCCGACATGGAATGTCCACGATAACGATACGTTTTCATTTCCAAGAAAGTAGGGCCTCCTCCTGTCCTGGCACGTTCCACTGCTTTGTCCACTTCCTTGGCCACAATGGAAGGATCCATTCCGTCCACAGGACCGCAGGGCATTTCATAGCCCAATCCCAGTTTCCAGATTTCAGTGGAATGCGAGGTTCTGGCCACAGAAGTTCCCATGGCATAACCATTGTTTTCACAGATGAAAACTACGGGCAACTGCCATAACATGGCCAAGTTGAATGCTTCGTGCAAGGAACCTTGACGTACAGCACCATCCCCCATGTAACACAAAGTGACGGAATCCCTATTAAAATATTTATCGCCAAAGGCCAATCCAGCTCCCAAAGGAATCTGACCACCAACAATTCCATGCCCACCATAGAACCGGTGTTCCTTGGAGAAAATGTGCATGGACCCCCCCATACCTTTGGAGGTTCCGGTAACTTTTCCGTATAGCTCCGCCATAACACGTCTTGGATCTACGCCCATACCTATGGGTTGAACGTGGTTACGATACGCGGTGATCATTCTGTCCTTGGTAAGGTCCATAGCGTGCAAAGACCCAGCCAAAACGGCTTCCTGCCCATTGTACAAATGAAGGAATCCGCGAACTTTTTGCTGGATATATACAGCAGCCAATTTGTCCTCGAACTTTCTCCAGAACAACATGTCCTCATACCATTTCAAGTAAACTTCTTTGGTGATTTTTTTCATCAATGATACAATTATGTGAAATTCCCCTGTGGTGGGGAGGAGCAAAAATACATATATATCTGTTTTGGAAAAAGTATTGGTTTAAGAATCGCTCAAAAATGAGCTATTGAAGGCCAACGGCAAAATATCTGTCATGGAAGTACATTTATAAACTGGGCCCTTTTCCGCCTTCATCAAAAGGGTTATGGGCGATTTTTGTTTTTGTTCGTATTCCATGATGGACTGTCTGCAATTACCACATGGGGCAGCAGGCATTTGAAGTATATGGTCTTGGGATGCAGCACTGATGGCCACTGCTTTAAGGGTCACTCCGGGATATCTAGCCCCGGCCTGGAACACCGCAACCCGCTCCGCACACAGACCTGATGGATAGGAAGCATTTTCCTGGTTGTTCCCTATGACCACTTCCCCGTTTTCCAACAAAACAGCCGCTCCCACTTTAAACCTTGAGTACGGCGCATAGGCATTTTCTCGGGCCTGTTCAGCCATGTGCAACAATTTTTGTTCGTTTTGTGACAACTCGGCAGTGTCCTCAAAAACCAAAAGTTCAAATCCTATCTGTGCTTTTTTCATATTGATCCATAGGTGTTTCCCAAAAATAAGAAAACCTGTCCATGGACAGGTTTTTCTTCTATGTTATGTATTGTTGATCAATCATTATAAAACTCTTCCCCAAAATTAAAAGTAAGCGAGAACCGCAATGTGTTTTCCAAAGGGTTCTTCACCTGGGAGGTAGAGAACAAGTATGATAAATCTATTTGTGCTGTTTTAAACTTGAATCCGGCCCCCAACGTAAAAAACTTTCTGGAGCCCTTTTCTTGGCTTTCATTAAAATATCCACTTCGGAGCATAAAAGTTTCCCTAAATCGGTACTCTGCGCCGAGCGCCCAAGTAATTTCCTTGAGCTCTTCGCTAAAACCATCGGGAGCATCCCCAAAAGATTCAAAAATCCCACTGAAGAAACTAATATTCTGATATTCGTCATTATCCTCTGCGGTAATGACACCGTCCCCATTGAAATCCCTAGGAGTGGGCACCAACAGTTTGTTAAACTCTGTGTTCAATGCCAATACATTGTCCTGGTCGAAAATAAAATCGAACCCTCCCCCGAATTTAAGATTGGTGGGCAAAAAGTTTTCCTGACCGCCTTCATCATATTGAAGGGAACCTCCTATATTGGATATATTGAATCCACCTCTCCAACGTCCATCGAAACTTTCATAGGCAATTTCCCTGGAACGGAAAAAACCGGAAACATCGACTGCAAAGGCATTGGCCGCCCGGGAATCTTGCGTACCATCCTGAAACCTGAGATTGGAGCTTATGAACCTCCCCCCCACGGCCATGGAAAACGTCTGGCTGAGTTTCAGGGAATAGGACCCATCAATGGCAAATTCATTGGGCTTTACCAAGGTTGGGTTCTCATCTATGGTTTGCCTGAGCTCTATTTCCCCCAATCCAAAATATCTTATACTGAAGGCAAAGGCACTTCGCTCATTAAGTTTATTGTATAAATTGGCGTTCAAAAGGGATACGTCGTTGACGATGCTTTCCAAATAAGGGGTATAACTGATTCCCACACCTGTTTTTTGGGTCGCAAATGCGTACTTGGCAGGGTTCCATTGTTGTGAATAGGCATCTACTGATGTGGCCACACCCATATCTCCCATACCCGATGCGCGAGCATCCGCAGCTATGGTCAAAAATGGAACGGCCGTAGTGATCACCCTTTCTTGCTGTGCTTTCACACATGGGGCCATAGCAAGCAACACTACCACTATAAGTAACTTTTTCATTCTTGTCTTTTAATGCTTAGAAAAGATTTGAGATTTCCAGCTATTAACATATTACATGTGTAAACGGGTTTTTGACCAAATTCGTGTGATCGTACCCGCTTTTTTTACTTGAACGTTCCACTAAAAGTATACATTAAAGTATTATTAAAGGTCTATGATTGGACAAAACCGTTAAAACTCGGTGGTATCCATACTATTTTGGCAGTGCATGCGTTAAAAAAGTGTAGCAAAGGTGAACAACGCCTTTGTCACAATTATTTTAAGAGCGCAAAATATTATGGCAAAAACATCGTTTTAAGCCATTGTAAGGATTAAAATAATCAAAACCAGTTGAAGTAGCTGAAGGCAAAAAGCCTTAATTTTTAAAGTACTCAAGCCCAAATTATGAAAAAACACTTTATTAAAGTTGTACTTTCTTCCGCCGTTGTGATGGCAAGTTTTTCAAGTTGTAAAAACTCCTCATCCTCTTCAAAGAATGTATCCAGAGCCACGGGATGGAAAATAAATGCCAAGGAAGGAGGTTTTCAATACAATTCGGACTTCAAGGAGCAGGAAACTCCTCCGGGAACCGTATTCGTAGAAGGTGGAACCTTTACCAAAGGAAAGGTACAGGACGATATCATGCATGATTGGAACAATACGCCCACGCAACAGCACGTGCAATCGTTCTACATGGATGAAACCGAGGTGACCAATGTAATGTACCTCGAGTACTTGGATTATCTGAAAGCGGTATACCCTCCGGACAATCCCAACTACGCCAATATCTATAAAGGGGCATTGCCCGATACCTTGGTCTGGAGAAACCGATTGGGCTTTAACGAGACCATGACCAACAACTATCTAAGGCACCCGGCCTATGCCGAGTATCCTGTGGTTGGGGTAAACTGGGTACAGGCTTCCCAATATGCCGAGTGGAGGACCGATAGGGTCAACGAGGTCATGTTGGAACGAGAAGGCTATCTGGCCGAAGATGCCAAGTACAAGGTATTGAACGGTGATATAGGCGGTACGTTCAGCACAGAGGCTTATTTGAACAATCCTGAATCCGTGTACGGTGGCGAAATAGACTCCTTGCAAGGAAAACAAAAACGTGATTCCATCAACGCCTTCGCCAAAAGAAGTAGCGGTGTGATCATGCCCGAGTACAGGCTTCCCACCGAAACTGAATGGGAATATGCCGCACAGGCCCTTGTTGGGACCAGAGAGTACAATAACTACAGAGGTAGAAAAAAATATCCTTGGGAAGGGGACTACACCCGTAACGGTCAGCGTGTAGGTCGTGGAGACCAGTTGGCCAACTTTAAGCAAGGTAAAGGGGATTACGGCGGTATTGCCGGTTGGTCCGATGACGGTGCCGATATCACCGCCCAAGTAAAATCATACAAACCCAACGATTTTGGTCTATACGACATGGCCGGTAACGTAAGCGAGTGGGTTGCCGATGTATATCGTCCCATTGTGGATGACGAAATCAGCGACTTTAACTACTACCGTGGAAACGTGTTCATGAAAAAGGCCATTGGCGAGGATGGAAAAGTGGAGATCCTTGAGGACCAAATCGTATATGACACCTTACCTAATGGTAAAATCGTAGCCGTAAACCTTCCCGGAGAGATCAAGGAAGTACCGGTTGGCGAGGAAGAAACCTATCTAAGGACCAACTTTGACCATAGTGACAACCGTGGTTATCGTGATGGTGACCCAGGTTCTTCACGATTCTTCCAAAGGTTCAGTGATGAATCCGATAACAGAAAAATGTACGATTCACCAAAGCATAAGGTAGAGCGTGATTCCACAGGAAACCTTATCCGTCAGTACGACACCTCCAACTACAGGACTTCATTGATCAATGATGAGGTACGGGTATACAAAGGAGGTTCGTGGAGAGACCGCGCCTTCTGGTTGGATCCCGCACAACGAAGATATTTGCCTCAATATATGGCCACGGACGACATCGGTTTCAGATGTGCCATGTCTAGGGTCGGGTCTAAATCCAAGTCCAAGAACAAGAGTGTGAGGCACAAGAAAGCAAAATAATAATAGCTAGAGTATTTTTAAAAGGCCCTGACGTTTAGTTGGGGCTTTTTTTTATCTTCGATTTATGACAATGAAACAGCTTCACGAGCTCTTTTTGGAGCATCCCGTTATCTGTACCGATACGCGAAAGATTACCAAAGACTGCCTGTTCTTCGCACTCAAGGGACCCAACTTCAACGGCAATGCCTTTGCCAAGGATGCCTTGAAAAAAGGAGCCGCCTACGCCGTGATCGATGAAGAGGAATACAACGCTTCCGGTCAATACATCCTTTGCCAAAATGTACTGGAAACCCTCCAAGAACTGGCCCTGTACCACAGAAGGCAGAGCAAGGCCCGCATCATTGGGCTTACCGGGAGCAATGGCAAGACCACAACCAAGGAGCTTATCAATGCCGTGCTCTCCAAAACGTATAGGACCATTGCCACCCAGGGCAACCTGAACAACCATATTGGCGTGCCCCTCACCCTTTTGTCCATTACGGACGATACGGAAATTGCCATTGTGGAAATGGGGGCCAACCACAAAAAGGAAATCGCTTTTTTGAGCAATATTGCCCAGCCGGATTTTGGCTACATCACCAATTTCGGAAAGGCCCACCTTGAGGGTTTTGGCAGCGTGGAAGGCGTGATCGAGGGAAAAAGTGAACTGTACGACCATTTAATGACCCACGACAAGTACATTTTTATGAATGCCGATGACCCCATACAAGCGGAAAAATTGGCCAGTTACGTAAAAAAAATGGGCTTTAGCACGGAAGACCACCAGTACTACAACATCCAATATGTGGGGGCCAACCCCTATGTGGTCTTGGAGGCCGAAAGCACCCGAATGCAGACCCAACTCATTGGAAAATATAATTTCCCCAACTGCTGTGCCGCCATTGTGATGGGCAAATATTTTAATGTGCCCTTGGAGGACATCAAGGCGGCCTTGGAAGCCTACGCCCCACAGAACAACCGCTCGCAGATCATGGAGAAGAACGGCCACCACATTATTCTGGATGCCTACAACGCCAACCCTACCAGCATGCGGGCCGCATTGGAGAATTTTAACCTGATGGAGGCCCCAAACAAGGTACTGATCATTGGAGATATGTTTGAACTGGGCCAAACGGCTGCGGAAGAACACCAGACCATTGCCGATCTGGCCGCCGGGCTGGATTTTAACGCGGTGTATCTAGTAGGCGAAAACTTCTTTGGGACCACAACCACTTTGAACACCTACCGATCGTTTAATGACCTAAAGCAACATCTGACTAAAAATCCCCTGCCCAAGGGCACCTTGCTGATCAAGGGATCACGGGGCATGGCCTTGGAACGGGTGTTGGAGTTAATTTAAACCGACCGACTATTTGAACTTACATCCCTAACAAATCAAGCAATTCTGACTTTATATAAAACCGATGAACTTTTCTTGGTTTCATTGGATGATTTGGATCATATTTTTCTGTGAAATCAAATTCTATCCTTCCTTTCAAACCCGATAGAGGATATGACCTTAAAACCAAAGTATCCATTGAGCTAATTAACGTTAAAGAGAAATTTGGCTTAACACCATTAAACTTCCTCAACTCATCTTTAAAATAATTACCCTTGTCCTGAAAGTATTCTTTAACTGTTTCGATAGTTGAGATATCATCAATGAAAAGCTGTTCTTCGGTTTCCATATCAAAATAAACAACCTTCTCAAGTAAACTAAAGTCATAATCCGGATAACCTTGAGGGCGATCTTGACTTTTGAAGAAGTCACATGACATCAATGATAAAATTAACAGAAGAACGGCAATTGAATTTCTTGTTATCATTGAATTTTGGATATAAATCAGGATTTACAATCGTTTACTTGAACTTTACCAACACTCTCGTATAACCTCCAGTTATCGGTTTGGTTTACTTTGTTTTTTATATTCCTTTATTATTTCATCATCCCACACTTGAGCTTCTATGTATTTATCGAATCTTAAACTTTCGTGGGTTTGGGATTTTTCTTCTGTTGGAAGTCCATACGCATTGATCAGATCACTGATCTCACTTAACAAAAAAACCTGTCCATTACAATTCTTTCTATACGTTGCCAGTTTTGGTTGGTCATAAAATTGAAATGAAACCATACTGTCAGGATAGGTAAAACTGATTTGGTCAGATCTAAAGTCGGTCAATGGTATTTTTATTACTCCAGGGTTTTCATACCAAGATTTTGCCCAATCGCATTCACCTAAAGTGAAATAGAATGGGTCGTCCCTATTTGGTTTTCCACCTTTAGAGATAAATTGTTCTTTAATTCTTTTCTCCAGCGAAAACCTCAGACCCATATAGTTGTCTGGCCTTTTGCTGTTAAACCCTTTGGATATTTTATTTTGAATGCTTTCCGCTTTTTCCAACCCATGTTCCGTTATATTTCTAAATGGTCCATTGTCACGTTCGTAATAATGGAATAAAAATTTAGGGGTGTTCATATTTTTCTCAAATAAAGCCTAACGCTCTCGGCTATGGGTTTTTGTGTTCTTGCAATGAATTATAGCCTTTGTTGTAAAACGTTTTTTAATTCAGTTTTGCTTTTAATTTGTCCCAAAAGGTGACTTTTTCGTTTGATTCTCCATCTTTTGTGAACTTTATTTTATTCCAATGTTTGTCTAAATCCTTAACTGTTTTTAATTTCAGACCTCTAATATTAATTTCAGCCATTCCAGTTTTTAAATCTTCTGACATCGTTTTATATAGTGCAATATTGTCTTTTTCGATATCGCTTATCTCTACATTTTTAATTTCTGAGCGAAATTCAGTCGAGAGTCTTTTCCATAATTCAGCGTCTTTATAGTCAGAATTATAACAGATTATTGGTTTTTCATTATCCTTTTGGTTCACGAACTGAATAATTTCCGCAAACATTTTGGTTTTCTGTTTTTCGTTTAAGTTCGTATTTGTTAAATCATCAAACTGAATTCTAATTCCATTTATCCACGTAGAATTTAATTCATATTCTTTTCCATTCAGTTTGTATAAAATTCCTTCTCCTCGAAACCCGAATTTAATATGAGAAAAGTCCTTTGTTTTATCTGCAGACATTGTTTTGGTCAAATGTTTTATTGAAATTGCGAATCCGTTTAAAGTTAAAATTTCCTTCTTGTTCTTCGTACTCCGCCCAAAGCATTACATCTCTTGTATCTAAGATTGCGTTGTCAATGAACTTTTTCAGCTTGTTTAAATCTCCATTTGCCAAGAATACGATACATCGAATTACTCGGTCAGTTTTCAGATAATCAGTCTTTAAAATAGCATTGCCCAAGATATCGATCGCTTTATCTGCCGAATCATTGAAATCATGCTTTATTCTCTGTTGTATGTCTTTTTTAAAAAACACTGCTTAATCAAACTTTATTTTGTCGAGACAAGAAGCTCCCTCACATCACATCTAGAAATTCCGCTATTGTTCCAACATCGTTTACTTGAGGTTAAAGTTTATTCAAATCAGTTTTTAAACTTAATTTGATCTTTTGCATTGCGCTTATTGCATTTTCTATTTGACTCCCGTGTTCTGTTCCAAGAAATATTTTTTGAGATGGTAAATATGTGACTTTAACCTTGCTTAGCATTCTATTTAAAATCTCATCTACATCAAGCCCTTGAATTTCCGATTCATCAGGATTAAAGTATTCGAACATAAGATTATCCGACCCCAGTGAATCTTTCAACTCATCATATATTTTTTCTAAACTCTTTATCATTCAATCGTTTATTTGAACTTTACCAACACTCTCAGCTATGGGTTTTTGTATTCTTGCAATGAATTATAGCCTTTGTTAGCTACTGTGCTTTTAGGTGTTACGGTTTATTCGGACAATTAATTGTCTATTCGGACAAATTATGTAAAAGTCGATATTTCCAACTCCATACCTGTGCATATAGTATTTATACGCATAGTAATTCCCTTTTTCATAAAGTAAGTCCTCTAATTCAAATTCTAATTCCTCAAGAGTGCTGTGGGCAAAGTCCAAAAACTTTTTCTCCTGCTTATCAAATGGTGTCTTTTTCCAAAATTCAGTTTCCCAATGACTCCTTAATTCCTCACTTGGATATTTAGTAAAGAATTCCGCTTTTGGATTTTCAAAATATTTTGATGTTTGGTCATCAATTTTGTAAATCCAAATTGAATATCCATCTCCATTAAAAGCTCTTTCGGTTTCGTATTCATAAATCAGTTCGCCATCGTTAAATTCAAATCCAGTCAGTTCGAAATTGTAGTTGCGCTCTTCGGCTTTCTCAATTGGATTCCAAAATAGATTTGAACCTGGCAGTACTTTCCAATAAAAGCCTGGAATCATAATCAGAATTAAAAGTATTGTCGAAAGTCGATAAAATTTCGGTTTGTTTTTTTCCTTTAAGGCTTTAAACATTTTCCACGCCAAAACAGGATAAATAAGAACTATGATTAAAGTTATAAATAGAAATAATAAAATCATCTATGAAGTTTGTTTCGGCATTGTAGCTAACTTGTTTATATAAATATAAAACACATCCATACACCCCAAAATGGAATACAATTAATGTATTTGATCATCGTTTATTTGGTCGAAACAAGAAGCTCCCTCACATTCACATCCAAAACCTCGGCTATCTGAAATAGATTTTCTACCCTCGGTTGCATTTCGTTTCTGCACCATTTTGAAATGGTATTTGTATTCATATCCAATTGTTCAGCCAGCCATTTATTGGTTTTTCCCTTTTCAGCTAAAACCGCTTTAACTCTATTATAAAATGGTTTATCCATAGTAAATGCGATGATTCAACAATAAAAATAACCAAGAGAAATAAATACTGTAAGCATTAAAATATACCTTATTAGGAGTTTTAAAAATCTTTATATAACTTTGATATGCTTTATTGGGAGATAAATAAACTTTTAAAGTTTTTTCTCAGAAATTAAAAACATAATTATGAGCAAAACCTACACCAAATCCGACCTGGAACAGATCATAGGCCTACAGTTGGAGAGCCTCCAGATCCTTCAAAAAGCAATGGACCTCCTACAACTGCGCAACGAGCGTTTGGTACGGGACAACCTAAAACTAAGGAGCAAAATCGCGGAATACGAGTAAAAAAATACCCGAAGGACATCGGGCGGTAACGGCCAAGGGGCCAAAGAAAGTGGGATATACTGGATTCGAACCAGTGACCTCTGCCCTGTCAAGGCAGCGCTCTAAACCAACTGAGCTAATATCCCATTAAAGACTTTTTGGAACCAACTATCCCCATAGCAAGCTAATGGGTATTTGGCTGGTTCTTTTTTTGACCTAAAGGTCAAAAACCTAATTTCTGTTATTTAGATTCCCGTTTTCACGGGAATGACAATTTTATCGGAAACCCCGCAGCAAGCCGCGAGGAATTCTTTTCGATTAAAAAGCGGTGCAATATCGGAAAAATTGTTACCAATCCCCATATTCCGCAGAATTCTTTTGCGTTTCGTGCAGGGTAATGTGCAACAATTGGCCTTGGGCCAGTTTGGGCTTTAAAATATTTTAGATGACTATTTCATAAAATTATTTTATTTGGCAATCCCCCTAAAAGTATCAAAATCGTATAGCTACTGTCCCGTTAGCTATAATTTATATATAGGACCATAGGTATAAAAATACCCCCAAAAGGTTAGGACACAATTTGGGGGAACTTCGTTTTAAGGTGGTTTTTACAACTATATACCACTTGTATAGCAGCCGTTAATTACTGGGGAATGCCCAGATATCATCATCCAACAAATGGCCTCCTTGGGCGTTTATTGCAGCCTCATAGTTCTCTAAATTGGTCTGACGTTCGGAAATAGGATAAAGATATCTTCTGGGTATAACTCCTGAAGGGTTTACACTTGGCACCGCATCTGGATTTGGCAATAGGTCAGGATACCCAGTCCTTCTATAGTCCACCCAGCTCTCGATAGGCGCATTGCCGTATAGAGCAACCCATTTTTCATTTAAAATGGTTTCAATTTTTTCTTCTTGGGTAGCGCCAAAGGCTATAGAATTTACATAAGAGTCTGCATCAGTTTGGGATACGCCCATATAAAGCATATTGGCCACTACCGCTTCCCTTAGTGCTGCAAGGGCATCAATATCAGAACCTCCAGTCCGAACAATTGCTTCTGCTTCTATAAATTTAACTTCCCAATATGAAATTAGTGGAGTAGGAGAAGCTGCTTGTCCCCAAAACAGACCATCTACACCTGCAAAACTTTCACCATCCGCCGTGTACAAGGGTAGTCTTGGATCATTTTTCGCCTCCATTTCAGCATACAAAACTTGGGAAAAGCCTAAGGTGCTGGGCCTATCGTTATCAAATAAAAATAATGGATTGGCATTTTGAGCAGGGGTACTGTAAATAAAATCTGGTTGTTCGGCGGTACTTGAGAAAGCTTGTTGTATTTCACCAAGAGCATTTTGTGCCGCAGATGCATCCACCGTCGTTAAATGAAGGTAATACCTTGCCTTCAATGCGTGGGCCACACCTTCCCAATCAACATTATCAGCAGATCCTGCGCCAGCAAATGCCCCTATGCCAGATACCACTCCTTCCGAAATGGACTCACTAAGTAAAGTTTGGATGACTTGATATAGGGATTCTTGGGAGTCGTATGTGGGTGTTAAGTTTCCCTGATCTCCTGTGAATGCCCCACTATAAGGAACATCGCCCCATGTGCAGGTGGCCACTCCCAAATTTACAGCCATATACAATTTGGCCAAGGCACTTGCCTCCCCTGGGTTATTGTCCATTATCACAAATGCATCTTTCATAGATCCCGCATACAGACCAAAATCCCAAAGATCGTCTGTATCGCTTTCCCCAATGTTATACTGACCATACGCAATCTGTTGTGCATCCAATCCTTCAAATTGCTGCACCACTATTCCAGCAATCCTTCCTCCCAGTGCAACTAAATTGCGGTGTGTCTGGGAAATCATACCTGGATAAATAGCCCCAACGTTGACTTGTTCTGCCGAAGGATTGTCAGGATCTACGTTTACATCAGTTATTTCACACGAAACAAGTGAAATAATAGTTAATAGACAGATTTTTATCGCTATATTTTTCATAACTTTTTTAGAAATTAAGTTGAACATTTAGGCCATAACTTTTGGTGTTTGGCTGGTTAAAATAATCCAGACCAATACCATTTGTGTCCCCTGTCAAATTCGTCTCAGGGTCAATTCCGGGGTAATCCGTGTCAAGCCATAGATTTCTTCCAAACGCAGAAAAAGACAACTCCTCGATTCCTGTATTCTTTAACCATTTTTGGGGCAAACTATAGCTCAAGGTTACTTCCCTTAAGCGTATCCATGAGGCATCAAAGACATTCCCTTCGGCAACATCCCCAAAACCATATCTTCTCCAAAAGTTGTTGTTTTCACTGATTGTTGGGTCTGAATAAGGAACCTCCAAAGTATTGGGTTGCCCTGATGATTCTACCACTCCTTGAAAAACGGTAGTTTGATCTCTTAGTAAGGTTTCTTCTGATACTCCAAAATAATCCAAGATACCCTTGGTGCCATTCCAAACATCACCCCCTTGACGAATATCAAAAAGAACTGACAACCCCAGGTTCTTATACTGGAACGTGTTACCGATACCTGCCAACCAATCTGGAATTGGGTCGCCAATAATACCGTCTTCTGCATCTACAAGAGGATACCCTTCATCATCGATCAGGATTTCACCCGCATCGTTTCTGGCATATCTTTGGCCGAAGATAGCACCATACGATTCTCCAGCAATAGCTCTGGAGCTGGTACTGGAGAAACCATTCAAGGTAATGGATTCGACCCCATCAACCAGTTCCTCGACCACATTCTCGTAGGTTGTCCAGTTTAAATTGATGTTCCACTCAAAATCGTCACTTTTTATAGGAGTGCCTCCCAATGATACTTCATAACCGCTGTTGGTTACAAGGCCAACGTTCTCATACCTGTCAATAAAACCTGAGGAAGGTGCAGCATCAACAAAAATGATCTGATCCTCTGTTTCCTTATCGTAATAGGTGAAATCTAATTTCAACCGACTGTTGAACATATTCAATTCAACACCTAATTCCAATTCGGTTGTTTTCTCAGGGGTCAAGTTTGGATTTCCTGCACGAGCCGATCTTTCAAAAGATGTAGCGTCATACGCAGGGAAAATAACATTCTGTATAAACCCATCCCCACTTACCGTGGTGCCTCCAAAATTGGTGATTGTTGCAAAAACAGGCGCATCATTACCGGCTACACCGTAAGCAGCCCGAACCTTACCATAGTTCATGAAACTTTCTCCCAATAATTCTGAAAAAACAAAACTACCCCCTAAGGAATAGGACTGGAAGGTGTTGTTGTTGACCGGAAGAGTGGAAGACCAGTCATTTCTGAACGAGGGCGTAAGAAACAGCATGTTATCGTAACTTAAGGTAGCAGTTGTAAATGCCCCGATAAGTTTTCTTTTGGTCGACAATTCTTGGGCTTGAGTAGTGCTTACATTTGATAGGTTAAAAAAACCAGGTATGGTCATGCCATCCCCTATAACGGACTGTCTATTGGTTTTGTTATAGTAACCGTCATAACCTATGTTTGCGGACAGTCCAAACTTATCGCTAAAATCATGATTTGCGGTAAGGACAGCATTCCAGTTTACATCTTGGTTGGCAATTACATCATTGATGACCCTACCATTTCCAAAAGAGGCGTCTAATATGTCAAAACCGATTTTTCTAGTGTCCGTATATCTATCAATGGAGCCCGTGGTTGAAAAAGATAACCAATCATTAAGGTTATTAGTCAACCCCAACTTTCCAATAAATCTATTGACATCATCATTGTTTCTGTTACGGGCGACTGCAAAATATGGGCTGTTATATATCCCATCCCTATAACTTCTGTGCCCTGGTAGTTCTGCTCCGGGAATATCATAAAAATACGTAGCTGGGTCGTTGGCCGCGGCTTGACCTTTTTTTCCGTTGCCCATATCAAAAGTCGGCGAATTTCTGAGAAGACCCAACATAATCCCTGAAATGTTAGATCCTCTTTGCACTCGGTTTCCACCAGAGTTGGCATATTGCCCCGAAGCATCGAGAGTCATAGCTTCTGTTAATTTTGCCCTTAAATCCAACCGAAAGGTTTTTCTTTCGAATTTCTCATTTGGTGCAATACCTAGTTGATTTAACCTTCCAATGGAAGCGCGATAATTGATGTTTTCGTTGCCACCGCTTACGGAAAGGTTTACATCGGTCGTAAAACCGGTCTTAAAGAAATCATAATGGTCATAAGCCCTTGCAGAAATTCCATTTCCAGTGCCTGCAGAAACCAACCTACCATTCCTATCAAAGGGGTAGTCTGTTGCCCCGTCAAACTCCAAATCTGCAATTCTTGGGCCCCATGAATCTCCTTCAAAAGTTTCGGGTCCCCTATATTCAAATCCACTACCGTCTGCATTATGACGACCTTGCGCATAAACTTTTTGTAGGGCCGGAACCCTGTTATATTCGGCAAATGAAGTGCTAGTGTTTATTGATACCCTGGTTTTACCGGCCTTTCCTTTTTTGGTCGTGATAAGAACAACACCATTTGCTGCCCGTAAACCATAGAGTGTTTGGGCAGCAATTCCCTTAAGGATGTTCACTGACTCAATATCATTCGAATTTATATCGATGGCACGGTTAGAAAAGTCACTACCTCCCAAGCTTGAGTTGTTGAATGACTGTGTGGCATCTTCAGAAAACGATGAATTGTCTATTGGCACACCATCAACAACAAACAAGGGTGAATTTGATCGGGTAATCGATGTGTTTCCCCTGATTCGGATATTGGCCGACGCCCCTACTGAACCTGAAGATGATGTTACTTGAACCCCAGCGGCTTTTGCGCTTAACGCATTTACCAAGTTGGTCTCTTTAGCCTTTTGTATATCGTCAGACTCAACAGATTGAATAGAATAACTCAAAGATCTTGGCTTGGCCTTTATGCCCTGGGCAGTAACCACAACCTCTTCAAGAGCTTGGGTGTCCTCTTCCATCTGGACATTGATTACATTTTGCGCACCAACTGTGCGCCTTGCGGTTCTTTGTCCCAGATACGTGAATATGAGTGTCTGACCTGTGCTTGCATTAATGGTATAGTTACCATCAAAGTCAGATTGGGTACCATTGGCAGTGTTTTCAACTACAATGTTGACCCCTGGGAGTGTTAATCCATCCTGATCAACTATAGTACCTGTAATTGTTTTTTCTTGGGACCATGCCGATGTCATGAACACTATAAGAAATGCCAATGTCCCAAACAGTCTTGTTACTTTCATAGAGTTAACAGTTTTGTTAGTAGATTTGAGTTAGTGCAACTGAGAAAGGCAGGTGGGAGAATGTTTTGATAGCTAATTCAAATAATATCCTTAGTACGAAAACAAAACTTAATGGAAAGTTTTTTAATAAAGTAGTAAGGCATCTCACCACCTTACCTTTACAATTGCAGGGACAAAACAACTATATGATTTTTTAGAAACAGTTCTTTTAAAACGGGGTGAACTTCAAAAAAGTAATTGCCCAAGAAGAGGAACTTTTTTTAACAGAATTTTATCGGCTCTTATTTATCATTTTGGTTATTCCCCAATAAAAGCATGAGTACACTTCGGAAAGTTATACAAGAAGTCTTCAATGAATTTATTAGAAGTTAGGTGAAGGGGTAAGTAAGAAATGGCAGGCAAAACTAGTTTATGAAGCGAATTCTGCTATGCTTCTGTAGTCGTTTGGCGTTACTCCTGTTTCTTTTTTGAACGCGCTGTAAAAACTGGTTTTACTGTTAAACCCAACTTCGTACATTATAGCCTTTACACTTAAAGAGGATTGTTCCAACAACAGATCCTTCGCCTCACGAATCCTGTAATGGTTCAACAATGAATAAAAATTTTTCTCAAAGTGTTCGTTCAAGACCTGGGAGACCTTGTACCTGTCCTCCTCAATATAATAGGACAGGTCATTGAGTCCCAATGCATTGTTCCTGTATAGCTTATCAACCTTAAGGGCCATTTCAACCTTCTCTTTGATTCTCAGTGCCTGCTCAATAGTCAGGCCGGATTTTTCATACTTCTGGGCAGATCCATTTTCATCTTCAGAAAACCGAATATTTCGATTTGGCAAAAAAATTTGAAATATATCTTTCATAGTAAACCAGCCATTATCCTTTCAAAACCTTAACCGGTAAAATAATGACTATGCACAGAAAGAGGGTATACCAATTGATGAATGCCCCAAATGAATTGACGGATGAAAAAATGAAAGGGTATTGCTAACCACTGATTATGGCCAGAAATCAAAATCTCAACTAAAAAAGACACATAGCTTAAAGATCATGATTTTGCAAAAATGGAGGCATTAATAAAAAGGTGCGGCGACTTCAACCCAACCAACAATCCAATAAACCAGCTTTAACATCAAAAAAGGAAATTGCAATGCTTGAAATTTCTTACCAATCCCCATATTCCGCAGAATTCTTTTGCGTTTCGTGCAGGGTAATGTGCAACAATTGGCCTTGGGCCAGTTTGGGCTTTAAAATATCGTAGATCACCTTCACAAAATACTCCGTGGTGGGCAGCAGGTCCGCAAACTCGGGGCAGTCCTCGTTCAGGTTCTTATGGTCAAAGCGTTCCTCCACTTCCGCCCGGATCAATTCGCCCAGTACGGCCAGGTCCATCACAAAGCCCGTGTCCGGGTCCACCTCTCCCCTGATCCGCACCTCAAGGTCAAAATTGTGCCCGTGATAGTTAGGGCTGTTGCATTTGCCAAACATGGCAATGTTCTTCTCTTGGCTCCATTTGGGATTGTGGAGCCGGTGCGCTGCATTGAAATGGGCCTTTCTACATATTGTCGCAATCATACCGCAGATCATTTTAACAAAGGGATGCATCAAAATCCCTCCGAGGCTGCAAAATTAATCAGGTTTTTTAAGAAACCCTCGTTTTTATGAAAAAAGCGGGCAAGCTGCCGTTTTACCGATCCGTTCCCGTAATTTTAGCACAGACCAAAAACCCGACCATGCTCAGATTGCTGTTGCTTACCCTGATTTCTGCCACCATCCTTATCCACTGTACCCCAAAAAAGAGCCCCATTGCTTTGACGGACCTTCGCACCGAGCACATGGTAGAGCCTTTGGGATTGGATACCGACCTTCCCCGGTTTTCATGGCGGATTGCCGCAGGGGACCAGCGCGTGAAACATCAGCAGGAATTCCATATGTATGTGGATGTGGATTCCGTAGCCGTGGCCCAGGGCAAGGGCGGCCTTTGGGAAAAGCACAGTACATCGGACAGTATGTTGTTGACCTACGACGGAAAACCGCTCGAGGCGCATACCAAATACTATTGGGGAGTGCAGATCACTGCAGACGATGGCCGCCAGAGCGATATCACCGTTTCCTCTTTTGAAACGGGGCTGATGGCAACTTCCGACTGGAAAGGCACTTGGATCACCGATGTGGAGGACATGGACCTAAAACCTGCCCCTTATTTTAGAAAGGAATTCGCACCCGAAAAGAAAGTGGTGAAGGCACGGGCCTACATCACCGCCGCCGGACTGTACGAACTCTACCTGAACGGACAAAAAGTGGACGACCATTGGCTGAACCCCATCTATACCCGCTTTGACCGTCGCAACCTCTATGTGACCCATGATGTCACTTCCTTTTTTCAGGAAGGCGAAGTGGCCATTGGGGTGTTGTTGGGGAATGGGTGGTACAACCATCAATCCACCGCGGTCTGGAACTTTCACGAAGCAGGATGGCGTAACCGTCCCCGTTTTCTGATGGACCTAAAAGTGTGGTACACCGATGGCACCACCGAAGTATGGGGCACGGACGACACATGGAAAACAACCTTGGGCCCGGTGGTGTTCAACAGCATCTACACGGCAGAACACTACGATGCCCGACTGGAACTCCCGGGCTGGAACACTTCAGGATTTGACGATTCCCAATGGAAAAATGCCTTGGAGGCCAAAGCGCCCTCGGAGCAGATTACGGCACAGTCCCTCCCCGCCATCACCGGAAAAAAACTGCCCTTCGCCAGCATGGACAAACGGAGCGACCAACGCTATATTTTTGATTTGGGCCGAAATATCTCCGGGGTCACCGAACTGGCACTGAAAGGGGAAAAAGGCACAGAAATTAGGGTCACGCATGCCGAACAACTGGACAGTCTGGGCAATCTGGACCTATCCAACATCATTGTGCATTACCGCCCCAAAGACAGCTTGGACCCTTTCCAAACGGATATCTACACCCTTAAGGGTGGCGATGAGGAAATGTTCAGGCCACGCTTCAATTACAAAGGGTTCCAATATGTGGAGGTCCAAAGCAACAGGCCCATTGACCTCTCCCTAGAGGACATCACGGCCCATTTTATCCACAGCGATGTGAAACCCATTGGAAAGATCCACGCCTCCAACGAGACCATCAACAAAATCTGGGAAGCCACCAATGCCAGTTACCTATCCAATCTGGTGGGCTACCCCACGGACTGCCCGCAACGGGAAAAGAACGGTTGGACGGGCGATGCACACATCAACATAGAAACGGGGCTCTATAATTTTGATGCCCTGGGTGTTTATGAAAAATGGATGGACGACCACCGGGACGAGCAGCAGGAAAACGGGGTGCTCCCCTCCATTATTCCCACGTGGGGCGGATGGGGCTACGATTGGGGCAACGGCCCGGATTGGACCAGTACCATTGCCATCATCCCGTGGGAGCTGTACCAGTTTTATGGCGATGACCGTGCTTTGCACGAGATGTACGGACCCTTAAAAAAATATGTGGACCATATCACTTCGCTGAGTTATGAAGGCGGACTCACGGATTGGGGTCTTGGAGATTGGGTTCCCGTAAAATCGGTTACGCCCAAGGAATTCACCTCATCCATTTACTATTATGTGGATGCCACCATCTTGGCCAAAACGGCCCAACATTTTGGTAAGGAAGAGGATTATAAAACGTATGCAACGCTGGCCGAAAATATCAAAAATGCCATCAATACCAAATATTTAAACCCAGAGACGGGTCTGTACGGCAGTGGTTTTCAAACGGAATTGAGTGCCCCCTTGTATTGGGGCATTGTACCAGATTCATTGAAACAAAAAGTGGCGGACCAACTGGCCCGGGAAGTCAAAAAAACCAATCATATTGATGTGGGCCTGTTGGGCACAAAGACCATTTTAGGGGCCTTGAGCCAAAATGGCCATGCAGACCTGGCCTATGTGCTCGCCTCTCAGGAAACCTATCCCTCATGGGGATGGTGGATCAAGAACGGGGCCACCACCCTCTATGAAAACTGGGACATTGATGCGTCTTCGGACCTTTCTCGGAACCATATCATGTTCGGAGCCATCAGTGCTTGGTTCTACAAGGGAATCGGGGGCATTTTGCCCAATGAAGACTCTCCCGGATTCAAGGACTTTACCCTAAAACCCAACTTTGTGGAGGGCCTCACCAATTTTGAAGCGGAATTTCAAAGTAGCTATGGATTGATCGTTTCCCAATGGGAAAGAAAGGGCGAACCGATAGCATATTCCTGTACAATCCCACCGAACAGCACCGCCACCGTGGTACTGCACGGGGGGCACATCACCATGAACGGAAAATCCATGGAACCGACCCAAGAAGGGGTATACGAAATTCCCCTTACTGCAGGCGACTATACCTTTTTGATAAGCGAGTAGGGCCTATTATTCCACGGAGAATTTATACACGCAAATGGAATAATATTCCTCGCCCGGGTCCAATCGGGTGGAGGGAAAATCAGGTTGGTTGGGACTATCTGGAAAATGTTGGGTCTCCAAACAAAATGCCGTCCTAAATTCATAGGCCTTGCCCTCCTTGCCCACAATGGAACCATCCAAAAAGTTACCTCCGTAGAACTGCATCCCGGGCTCATTGGTATATACTTCCATGGCCCTACCAGAAGTGGGTTCCACCACCTTGGCCGCATAGTTGAGGCCTTCGCCGTTTTGCTCAAGCACAAAATTATGGTCGTATCCCATGCCGTAGTCCAACTGTTGGTTTTTCACCTCCAATTCCGCTCCGATGGGTTTTAATTCCTGAAAATCGAACGGAGTGCCTTCCACGGCTGCGATCTCCCCAGTCGGGATCAATCCCGCATCCACAGGCGTATAATGCGCCGCATGTATCTGAAGGAGATGGTCATTGATCGTACCATTGCCCGCGCCATGCAGGTTAAAGAACGAATGGTGGGTGAGGTTCACCACGGTACTTTGGTCCGTAGTGGCCCAATACTCTATTTTGAGTTCATTGGCATCCGTCAATTGGTACAACACCCGTACCGATAGATTCCCCGGATACCCTTCTTCCCCATCTTTGGAGAGATAGGTCAGCTCCAAGGTCTGTGCATCCACTTGTTTGGCATCCCATACCACGGCATCAAAACCTTTGTTCCCTCCATGAAGGGAATTGTCCCCATTATTGGTGGCCAAAGTATACTCCTTGCCGTCCAAGGTGAACTTTCCATGAGCGATCCGATTGCCATAACGCCCAATAATGGCACCAAAATATTTTTCCTTGGCATTGAGAAAATCATCGATGTTTTCATGCCCAAGGACCACATCCTCATAATTACCCGATTTATCGGACAGCCACAAGGAAACGACCTTGCCGCCATAATTGGTGATCTCGGCCACCGTACCTTGTTCGTTTTCAAGAACGTAAAGGCTAACTTGCTTGCCATCTACAATCTTCTCGAAATTTTTCTTGTCTATCCGTTTTATGGTCTTTTCTTGAGGTTTCACGCAGCTAAAAAGGAGTAAAGAAACTACTATTAAATGAAATATTCTTTTCATGGCCCCTAGTTTTTGTACAAGGCTGAATTGGCTTTGTGCACTTCATCCACATCCATTTTGATGATGGCCCTGTCATAGGTCATGAGACCATTTACCTCGCCTTCAACATCCGTGGTCTGGGTATAGATGGCCGCAGAAAGTCCGTCCTTGATCAATGCGGGGATTTTGACCAACAGCTCTTTGTACGAACTCAGTAATTCGTCCCTTCCGGTAAGGTTTCTATACCCCCAGTTTTTGTCCTTTTGCCACAAATGTCCTTCCAATGGCAATCCCAGTCCGCCAAATTCACCCAACAAAAGGATCCTTCCGTTGATGATGTCCGGGGCGTGAAGATTTCTTTGGGGCATGGAGGGTCCGGGGTATCTGTGCTCATCCACGGTATGGCCAGCCGCGAAGAAATTCCCTCCGCTGGGTCCATTGACCAAGCGGGAAGGATCGTATTCCATGGTCCAATTGATGACCTCAACAGTATTGAACTGCCCCCATGCCTCATTGAAGGGCACCCACATGACTATGGAGGGTTTGTTGTGATTGGCGTCCATGATCGCTTTCCATTCCTTATAAAATTGATGGGCCGACTGTGCGCTTCGCTCCATTTCCCTTCCGTCATAGCCGGATGGTCCTCTCCAATCGGCACTTTTATCGCCATTGGGCATATCCTGCCATACCAACATGCCCAATCGGTCGCAATGGTAGTACCATCTGGCAGGTTCCACCTTCACATGTTTTCTGATGGTATTGAACCCCAGTTTTTTGGTCACCTCAATGTCATAGGCCAAAGCTTCGTCCGATGGGGCCGTGTACAGACCATCGGGCCACCAGCCTTGGTCCAAGGTGCCGTATTGAAAAAGTACTTGATTGTTCAGGGCCATTCGCATATGACCATTGGCATCCTTCACCGCAGAAATCTTTCGCATGCCAAAATAGCTTTCCACCTCGTCCACTTTTTTGCCATTTCGCAACAAGGCCACCTTCAAGTCATACAAAAACGGATTGTCCGGCGACCATAGTTTGGCGTCCTTGATATTCAGTGCCACATCTTGTCCAACGGAACCCTTTGCCGAAGCTACCGTTGTGCTTCCATCAAGTGCCGTAAGCTGTACCGAATACCCGTCTCCGAGCTGTCCGTTGCCTACGGTCTTTACCATCAGTGTGCACTGATCAATATCGGGGGTGATTTTTATATTTTGGATGGATTTTTTGGGAACGGGTTCCATCCAAACGGTTTGCCATATTCCCGTTACCGGGGTATACCATATGCCGCTGGGCTTTGTCACCTGCTTGCCCCTGGGCTGGGTACCGTCGCTGGAAGGATCCCATACTTTAACCACCAGTTCTTGCCAACCTGAACGGTTCAAGGTAGCGGTGACATCAAATGAAAAGGGGTCATACCCGCCTTGGTGCATCCCCACCAACTTGCCGTTCACATACACCGTGGCTTCCCAATCCACTGCACCAAAGTGCAATACCACATTTTGATTTTTCCATGAGGCCGGTACTTGGAATTTTGTACGGTACCAGACCGCCTCATCATTCCCTACCCTTTTTTTGACTCCGGATAATGAGGATTCAACCGCAAAGGGAACCGTAATCTTCCCATCATAAGTTACAGGTGCTTCACCAGCCTGATTCGTGATACCATAGTCCCATTGCCCATTTAGGTTTTCCCATTTAGTCCTTTTTAATTGGGGCCGTGGGTACTCTGGCAAAGGCTCATCAACATTTAGCTGACTGGCCCACTGGGTCTTTAAATCTGAAGAACTCTCCTGGGCATCCACAAATTGGGAAAGGGCCAAAAAGCAAAGAATTAAAATGCCGCTGACCATGGTCTTTGTACGAATCATATCTGTTTTGTTTTGAGGGGTCGAGCAAAACTGACATCGACCCTTTTTACGTGCAGAATAAAAGTACAAAAAACTTTTATTAAATCATCACTGATGATGGGCAGAGTATTTTTTAGTGGTAAATCTCTCTAAACCAAACCGTTTATTTGAGCGTGTTGGTCTGCTCACTATAGGTGCTTTCGAAAATCTTGTCGGCATTGGCAGATTCAAAGCCATCCCTCCGTTGGGCACGGTCCACCAATCCTGATTGTTTTACATGGCCCGGTAACGGCAAGCGTTCGGCAAATTCCACATAGCTCCCCGCAATTTTGGAAGTCTCACCATCTGCAAATTCCGCATCGATCATCTGTGCTATGGAACTGCTCTGTTTCAACAATCCATCCTCACTTGTTTTGATCTTTCCCCCGGAGGAATTCAGTTGTACGCCTATGGATTCCAAAAACATATTGAACTTTTCAATGGTGTTGTACGTTTCCGGTAAATCGTGGACGCTTATGGTGTAGTGGTTCAGGTAATAGCGGTTGTAGATGACCCAAGCCGCATATTCGCTTTCTTGGGCAAGTGTATTAAAATCGGACAAGGTGGGCAATTGCCAAAGGGGTTTGTAAAAGAAATCTCCCACCTCTTGGGGATTATCCAAGTCCAGTTGATCCACAGGGTCTCCTTTAAGACTCCCTGCATACTTATGGATGATGCCCTGAACTTCTTCGGACATGTCACCCACTCGTAATTCACTGATAAAGATTCTTGGAAAATCGGGATTGGGCGGCGCATACCAATAGGCATTCAATTTTTTCCCTTCAAAATAGTAGTAGTCCTTTTTGGAGTATCCATAATGCAAGAAGATTTTTTCAAAAGAAGCGATTCCCAAATGGGGCACCCCCAAGGTCCGAAAGGCGATATGGTCGTTTACGATATCATCCGTGTCCCCTATCATGGCGTTCTTCACCATGGCGGAAGTGATCTTTTCCACATCGGGCACCCTTTGCTTGTAAGGATCCATCAGGGCTTTGAGAATTTGCTGCAAATCTTTTGTATCTGTTGTTTTCATAGCGTATGATCAATAATCAGGATATCAAAATTAGCTGTACCTTTGATTCTAAACAATTCTTATTTTTAATGAAATGATAAGAATAATTAATCAATTGGAGCTTCATCATCTGCGCAGTTTTCTGGCTTTGGCGGAAACCTTACACTTTGGGAAAGCCGCAGAAACCTTACATATTTCACAATCTGCGTTAAGTCAACAAATTAAACAGCTCGAGGCGATACTGGGAACCACCTTGTTTGATCGGACCAACCGCAGCGTAGCGCTTAATCGGGCCGGGCAACTTTTCTTACGGGAAGCTCAGTTGGTGGAGGCCCAATTGAAAAAATCCATTGCGCGTTGGCAATCCGAACACCAAGGAAATCAGGGTGAAATCCACATTGGCTTTGTGGGTTCCGCCATGCAATGTTATCTGCCTCCCTTATTAAAGGAATTTGGACGCAGCCACGCCCACATACAGCTCCACCTTGAGGAACTTACCAACGAGGAACAACTCGAAGCCCTTAAGAGTGGGGATTTGGACATTGGTTTTATGCGATCCAACCAGATAGCTCACAGCATGAACATCAAATCCGTTTATGAAGAAAATTTTTCCTTGGTATTGCCAAGTGAGCATCCCATCACCCAAGAAAATTTTAAAAATCTGGGGCAGTTGGCCCAAGAGCGCTTCATCCTTTTTCCTAATGAAAAAAGCCCCCTCTACTACCAGCAGATCTTAAATATGTGTGCCTTCCATGGGTTTGTTCCGCAGATTTCCCACCGTTCCATTCATGGCCCTACCATCTTTATGTTGGTAGAAAATGGCATGGGCGTTTCCATTGTGCCCAATTCATTGCGCGACGAGCACAATTACAACATCCGATTTATAGAACTGAACAACATCAAACAAAAAACCAATCTCTTTGCGGTCTGGAACAAAACCAATGACAATGCTGCGTTCCAGAATTTTCTACCGATGCTGTGATCAATCTTTGAATGCTACCACCAGATGGCGTACAGGAAGGCAAGGATTCCAATAATGATGAAGGTGGATATGTTGAAGGCCCTTGAAGTCTTAAAGAGTTCCGGATTGATGTAAATCGCTTTTTGATCCCCTTCCTTATTCTCCACCAGTGAAATAATCACCAATACCGCTGTAAGTACCAGAAAGCTCACTCCCATACGATCCATGAAAGGGAAGTCGGGAAACGCATACTTGATAACAACCGAAAGGGGAATGGAGAACACTATGGTCCAAAAGGCGCCATTGGCGGAAGCCTTCTTCCAAAACATCCCAAACAAGAATACCACCACGACCCCTGGGCTTATAAAACCGGTATACTCCTGTATGTATTGGAATGCCTGGTCCAACCCACCCAACATCGGGGCAACAATCACACCCAAGAGCAATGATAGCCCTGCAAAAGCTTTTCCGATGAAAACAAGTCTTTTACTCGACTCTTCCTTGAACAACGGTTTGTAGATATCCAAGGTAAAAATGGTGGTGGCACTGTTGACCATGGAACTAAGGGAAGATCCAATAGCCGAAATCAATGCAGCAAACGCCAATCCTTTGAGTCCGGTTCCCACATAATTTTTCAACACCCATGGATAGGCCTCGTCCGGCAAATCCAAATCAGCACCCAAGACATAGGCCGCTATACCGGGCACCACTACGATAATGGGCAATAAAATTTTGAGAAAGGCGGCAAAAATGGTTCCTTTCTGCGCTTCTTTGATATTCTTGGCCCCCAAGGAACGTTGAATGATGTACTGATTGGTTCCCCAGTAATACAGGTTCGCCACCCACAAACCGCCAACCAGAACACTGATTCCAGGCAGATTTTTATACTCGGGATGGCCTTTGTCCAAAATCATATCGAATTTCTCCGGGGCCTTTTCGATCAAGGTTATAAATCCGTTTAGAAAATCTCCTCCCAAGGCCTCAAGCACCAAAATACTGGAGACCAGTCCGCCAAACACCAACACGACCACTTGGATGACATCGGTCCATACTACCGCTTTTAAGCCCCCAAAAATGGAGAATGTAGCCGCGAACAATGCCAACCCTATTACCCCATACAGCATATCAATATCCAATATGGTCTTCAGGGCCAAACTACCCAAGTAGAGTACCGAAGTAATGTTTACGAACACAAAGAGCAACACCCAAAACACCGCCATGGTACTTTTGACACGCTTATCGAAGCGGCGCTCCAAAAACTGGGGCATGGTGTATATGTTGTTTTTCAAGAAGATGGGCAGGAAGAACTTGGCCACAATGATAAGGGTCAGGGCCGCCATCAATTCATAGGAGGCAATTGCCATGCCCACTACATAGCCTGATCCGGACATCCCTATAAATTGCTCCGCAGAAATATTGGAGGCAATCAACGAGCCCCCAATGGCCCACCAAGGAAGGGATTTCCCCGCCAAAAAATACTCTTGTTCGTTCCGGTTTCTATTCTTGACCGAAATCCAAATACCTATACTGGCCAACATGACCAAGTATCCAATAAAAACAATGAAATCCAGTTTGGCAAAATCCATAATTTCAAATTATCCCCAAGGGGATGTTTGGCTTCCAATATAGAAATAATAAATGTAAACCAAACTTTTATTATTTCAATGAATTGGTATTTAGAACTTTATCACCTCCTTTATACTTTCAAAATCCCCCGTCTGGGTTGGAAACTGTTTCAGATTTTCTTTTTTGAAACGATACAGGTAAGCTCCCTTCTTGGACGCTGATTTGTCCTTTTCGCCCGTTCTTTCCAAAATATCAAGGGAAAGCATCTTTTTTCTGAAGTTGCCCGGGTCAAAAGCGGTCCGGTATATGCTTTCGTAAAGCGTTTGCAACTGTTGGATGGTAAAATATTCAGGGAGAAGCTCAAAGCCCAGCGGATTGTATCGTGCACTGGATCGTAGGCTTTTGATGGCATCATCCACCATTTGGCCATGGTCCAAGATCAAATCGGGTATCTGGTCAAAATCAAACCACTTGGCATCATGGTTTTCCAAAGATTGAAGGTTGAACTCATCAATCCGGATCAAACTGTAATAGGCCACGGAAACCACGCGCTCCAAGGGGTCCCTATCTACCAAACCATAGGTTCTGAGCTGTTTCAGGAAAACATTCTTGAGACCAGACAACCTGTACAATATGTCTTTGGCACTCTGGTCCAAAGACACATCATTATCTATCAATTCCCCTATCAAGGACCAAGACCCTTTGAGGGGGTCAGTTTTACGCCGAAACAACAAAAGTTTCAAATCTTTGGAATCAAAACCAAATATGATACAATCCACAGCGATTGCAATACTTTGTTCGGGTCTATACTTATGTACGGTCAAGATATGTGCGGATAGGTTGATAAAAATGTTTCCAAATATACCAAAATGAATTATTTACCTTTTTTAAATATAAGCACTTTGTTCCATCTGCGGCATCCAATTTTTTCTTCCATTGGCCCAGAAAAATAAAAGTTTTTTTTACTTTTATTTTGTATCATTGCACTATGGATAGTATAATGGCCCATACCTTGGATGAAATAGCGGTTGATTCTCCCGGCAGAATCAATTTAATTGGTGGTCATACCGATTATAACAATGGCTACGTCCTTCCGGCTGCGATAGATAAAAAAATCGCTTTCAGGCTCAAGAAAAATGGTTCTGCCCAAATGTGCCATATCCATAGCAAGGGGTATGGGACACCTCTACGCCTTAACCTGCAAAAGGTTGAAAAAAGCTCCATTGAATGGGAAAATTATCTGTTGGGAGTGATTGCGGGAATACAAAAACTCGGACATTCCCTTGAAGGATTTGATTGCGAGATCGAGAGCGACCTTCCCATTGGATCGGGGTTGAGTTCTTCGGCTGCTTTGGAATGTGGGCTTGCTTCCGGACTCAATGCATTATTCGAACTTGGACTTTCAAAATTGGAGATCATTACCCTTTCCCGACAGGCAGAGCATGAGTTTGTGGGGACCAAGTGTGGTATCATGGACCAATTTTCATCGGTCCATGGAAAATCCGGCCATTTTATTTTTTTGGATTGCTCCAACTTACATCATGCGTACGTACCTGCATCCATGGGCCCATATGAGTTGCTCCTGTTGAATACCAATATATCGCACCAGCTTTCGGACGGACAGTACAATTCTAGACAGGATGAATGTTTTGAGGCCGTTGCACGAATACAAAAGCAACATCCCCACATCACATCCCTTCGGGATGTTGACTTGGACCTATTGACTTCATCCAAAGCTTTGTTGACCGATATCCAATACCAAAGGGCCTTATTCATTGTCCAGGAAAACCAACGGGTACTGGATGCTGCTGAGGCCTTAAAATCAAAAGACATTGAGCAATTGGGTAGTTTATTATATACCTGCCATGAAGGGCTCAGAGACCTTTATGATATCAGCTGTCCCGAACTGAACTTTTTGGTAGACTACGCCAAAGAACAAGATTATGTGGCGGGAGCCCGGATGGTGGGCGGCGGATTTGGAGGCTGCACCATCCATTTGGTGCACGGAGACCACATGGAGCGCTATATCAAAGAAATTTCGGAGGTCTACAAAAAGGAGTTTGGCATAGACCTAGGTGCCATCCCGGTACGCACAAGCAATGGCACAACCCTAAGAAAACTCTCGGATGCAGCTCTATGAAAAACCCCATTACCGGCTAAACATTCTTACCAACGAATGGGTCTTGGTATCGCCGCAACGCACCAAACGTCCTTGGCAGGGCAAGAATGAAAAGACCGTTGCTGCGCCGCAAAAGCCTTACGACCCTTCTTGTTACCTGTGTCCGGGAAATGTTAGGGCCAGTGGTGCCGCCAATCCGGAATACACCGAGCCGTACTCCTTTGTAAATGATTATGCCGCTTTGTTGCCCGATGTGCCCCATGAGGTATTCAAAGAAGGATTGACCCAGGCCAAGAGTGAAAGCGGTATTTGTAAGGTGGTATGTTTTTCCCCTGACCACTCCCTTACCTTACCCTTGATGACAGTGGAAGACATTGAGAAGGTCATCACCCTGTGGCAAAAGGAGTATGATGAACTGGGAAAACTCCCCAATATCAACCATGTACTGATCTTTGAAAACAAAGGGGAGCTTATGGGCTGCAGCAATCCCCACCCCCATGGCCAAATATGGGCGCAACAATCCATTCCGACAGAGGTTCAGAAAAAAAACAATGCCTTTGCTTCCTATTGGGAACAACATCAAAAAACCATACTGTCCGACTACATATCCCAAGAAATTGAAGTAGGGGAACGTATCGTTGTACAGAACAACCACTTTGTTGCCTTGGTACCGTATTGGGCGGTCTGGCCATATGAAATCATGATTGTTCCTTTGGAACCTTTGGCCCACATATCCCTATTGGATGATGCGCAAAGAAACTCCTTTGCCCAAGTCATCAAGGAGGTGACTACCCTCTATGACAACCTTTTTGAAACCAGTTTTCCCTATTCGGCTGGGATCAATCAATCGCCAACCGATGGGCAAGATCACCCAGAGTGGCACTTCCATATGTCTTTTTATCCCCCTTTATTGCGGTCGGCCACGGTAAAGAAATTCATGGTAGGCTACGAAATGTTTGCGAATCCCCAACGCGATATTACCGCAGAACAAGCGGCAGATATTCTCCGCAAACTGCCCCGCACCCATTTCATCAAAGCGTAGATCCCCATTGGACGCTTTCCAAAAGATTACTATCTTGTTGGATACAGAGGCATTTAGATGGAAATAAATGCGAAGCACCCAAGCGATAACTATTGAGAAAGGTTTTTACATATGGCCTGTTGGTTTTCGGAGCGACCATCATGATTGGACTGGCTCTAAGGGGAAATGTTGACCACGAATCCTTTGAACCGGATAGATGGAAAAATTGGGTTGAGTCTGAATCTGAACCTTCTTTACGCTGGAACATGATGAGCAGTTTGCTAGAGAAGCACCTGTTAAAAGGAATGACAAAAACAGAGATCCTTGACCTATTGGGTGAGCCTGAATCCAAGACAAAAAACAAGTTTGATTATTATTTGGGAGCTTCAAAACGGGGAATCAACACAGGCAGACTTACCATTCTCTTTGATGATAATAACAGAGTCTCCGACTTTTCGGTTTGGGACGGATAAACAGATATTATGGTTTATACAGAAGAAACAAAAGACAATGAGTTGTACGTCTACATGAACGGGAAGCTCATTTACAAAAAATGGCTGAACACAGGGCAATCAAAAATATTTGATGTAATGGCCTACGACAAATACACCCTCAAGTCAATAGAGGAAAAAAAATAGAGCTCATCTTAAAAAAGACCAACCGACGAAAAACCATATGAACAAAAAGATAACCCCGACCACCAACATATTACTGCTCCTACTGGCAAATGCGTTTCTATGGAGCTGCCATGAAGACAAATCCCCTACACTTACTATTCACCCCTTACCCATTAATGCCACTATACAGGGAGATATTCTTGAAGGGCCATCCGTATTGAACGACCCTGATAGGTTTGTTTGGGGTGGAAGTGCCCTCAAAGGAGACGATGGAAAATACCACATGCTATACAGTACTTGGGAGTCTGGGGATTCCCTTCCCAAATTTGGGGATTCATGGGTGCTCCATTCCAAAATTGCTTATGCGGTCTCTGACCATCCTGATAGGGATTTTAAATTCCAAAAAGTGGTGTTACAAGGAAGGGCCCTTGAAGGCGATTCCTTGGCCTGGGATGCACAAATGGTGCACAACCCCCACCTAAAAAGATTCAATGGAACCTATTACCTGTATTATATCGGCTCCAAAGATCCCGGCCCACAGCCACAAGGTTCAAAGGGAGAAAATGTAAACAAGAGAAATAGAGTACAGCAGTCCCAAAAAATCGGGGTCATTGCATTCAATAATTTTCAAGATTTGATGTCGGGCAACTTTAAAAGACCGGACCAACCTCTATTGTCACCCAGAACACGGGTAAAAAGCAACGACATTGTAGACCCTTCCCCCGAAGGTACCCAAGCCATGCCCGATAATATTATTGTTGTCAATCCGGCTGTGGTCCAACGACCTTCAGACGGAAAATTTCTGTTGTTTTTCAAAGGAAATCTCTACGAGCCCCATTGGAAAGGGGTTCACGGTGTTGCCATCTCCGACTCCCCAACGGGTCCTTTTATCCCTTCAGATGATTTTGTTTTTGATATTAAGGATAAAAATGGCAAAATAAGCTCTGCGGAGGACCCTTACGTCTGGTATCACCAAAAACATAAAAGGTTCTATGCTGTCTTTAAGGATTTTACCGGAAACATTACCGGCAAAGAACCTGGATTGGCCGTACTTGAATCCTTGGATGGGATGGATTGGACCAAACCAGAGTCGTCCTTTTTCATGGCCAAGGAAGTCATCTTAAAGAATTCCGATACCATTAAGGTACATCATCTGGAGCGACCGCAGCTTTTATTGGATGATATAGGGAACCCGTTGGTCCTGTACGGGGCCTGTTCCCTTATAAACGTAGGACCAAGAAAGGATGGCTCATCGTTCAACGTACAGATTCCAATTAGGACGGATTAACACCAAAAAAATGAAAGATACCCCGAAAATAAGTCTCAAGGATACCATCTCCATAGGAATTGGCGGAATGGTTGGGGGCGGTATATTCGCGGTACTGGGTTTGGCCGCTTCCCTCGCCAAAGGTGGTACACCTGTAGCCTTTCTATTTGCCGGAATTCTAGCCCTACTTACGTCATACAGCTACGTGAAGCTATCCAAAAAATATCCCGATCGTGGCGGAACCGTAAAATTCATCAACCAAGGGTTCGGGAAAACCGTCTTTAGTGGAGCCATAAACAATCTATTATGGGTAAGCTATATTGTAATGCTCTCCTTGTACGCCTCAGCTTTTGG
This sequence comes from Flagellimonas algicida, assembly GCF_049629585.1. Lineage (NCBI taxonomy): Bacteria > Pseudomonadati > Bacteroidota > Flavobacteriia > Flavobacteriales > Flavobacteriaceae > Flagellimonas > Flagellimonas algicida. Next base: position 1,907,258 of record NZ_JBMYIX010000001.1, read on the forward strand.
TTCCTACGCCCCAAATCTATGGGAAATTACCTCAAACAAAACCGTAGATTTCCATATCTATGCAAGTGCCATCATTCTTTTGGCAACAGGCATCAACTATTATAGTATTGCAGTGGTGGGCAAGATTGAATCATATGCCGTGATCATTAAACTCATCATTCTTCTTGGGTTCATTGGCGTTGGCGCCTATGGACTTATGGGAAATCCCAATCTAGATCAATTGGCTTTGGAAAATTGGGAAACCCCCATAAAATTGTTCGCAGGGGGAATGGTCATATTTGTGGCTTATGAAGGGTTTGAATTGATTGCGAATGCCGCCCCGGACATAGAAAAACCAGAAAAGAACATCCCAAGGGCCTATTATTTCTCCGTAATTTTTGTGATACTGCTCTATATTGTGATAGCCGTGGTCACCGTGGGGTCATTACCTTTTAAACAGATTGCAAAAGCAGAAGACTATGTATTGGCCGAAGCGGCCAAACCCATGTTGGGACAGCTTGGGTTTACCATAATCACCATTGCCGCCCTAATTTCCACATTTTCCGCCATTAACGCTTCACTGTACGGGGGAAGCAAGGTAAATTATGAGATTGCGGAAGATGATGAATTGCCGCATCACTTTTTGGCCAAACTCTGGGGACAGCCCATTGGTCTGTTGATTACCGCAGTCACTACGTTGATCCTCGTGAACGTCCTTCAACTTGAAAGTATCTCCACTGCAGGGAGCGTAGGGTTCATACTCATTTTCGGCATTGTGAATTTTGTAGGGTTTAAACTATCCAATGAAGTGCAGGCAAACAAAATAATACCCATATCGGGCTTTGTGCTTTGCATTGTGGCCTTGATCATTCTTATCCATCAACAGCTGCAATCCAACCTAACAGGAGTATTGGTTTCCGTGGCCATTATGCTCTTTTGCTTTTTAGTGGAATGGATCTATAAAAAAAGAAGGAAAGACGACCATTAAACACAAGTCGAGTATGGAAAAAATAACAGAAAACGTACAACAAGTCTGGCTTGAGTTCCACCAAAGCGTAATTGACCATATTCCCAAAGTGGTCTTGGCCATCATAGTGATTCTTCTTTTTGCCCTTATAGCCAACATCATTAAAAACCTGTGCGTTAAAATTTATAAAAGGGTCTTCAGAAAAAACTATCTGAACATAGAACGCATAATTGCATCAATGTTCTATGCGCTTTTTTTTGCAATTGGTATTTTTTTGGCACTCCACATTCTGGGACTTGATAAGCCTCTTGAAAAAATGCTGGCTGGAGCCGGAATTATTGGAATCATTGCTGGGTTTGCACTTAAGGACATTGCTTCCAACATGTTCTCTGGACTTTTAGTGGATGTCCAGCGCCCCTATAAAGTGGGGGATTGGGTAGAAATAGATGGGAAATATGGTGTGGTCATGGATATCAGTTGGCTGACCACAAAAATTAAAACAGTACCGGGACAAGAGGTTTTCGTTCCCAATCAGATTATATATAATGGCACCTTTACAAATTTCTCAACCTGGGGAAAAAGACGGATCATTCTGGAAAGCGGTGTTTCTTATGGGGATGATTTGAACCATGTTAGGACTGTAGCCTTGGATGAAGTAAAAAAAATTGATGAACTACTTCCGGAAGAAGGCATTGATTTCTATTTTACCAAAATAGACAGCTCTACCTACAACTTTATGCTTCGGTATTGGGTAAAATTTGAATCCAATGATGATTTCTGTCGAGGAATGAGTGATGTCATCATGAGAATAAAAAATCGATTTGAACAAGAGAACATTTCAATAGCCTATCCCGTAACCACTTTGGATTTTGGGGTTAAAGGTGGAGTATCCCTATTTGATAAGGACATTAATGTAAAGACATAAAAAAAGGTTGCACCTTTTTAAGATACAACCTTTCTGTTTTGATGTGGGCCCTACTGGATTCGAACCAGTGACCCCCTGCTTGTAAGGCAGGTGCTCTGAACCAACTGAGCTAAGAGCCCCACTCATTTCCCTAATTGGGAGTGCAAATATAGCACCATTTTTTTTATACAAACAAGAATAATCAGAAAAAAAATTACACTACTTCAGCAACCACAAAAGTACTGCCACCAATAAAGATCAAATCATCAGGTTTAGCATTCAATTTTGCTGCTTTTACACCCTTTTTTACTGTGCCATACGTATTTCCAAAAATACCTTGTTCGCCAGCAATCTCTTTTAATTGTTCAACCCCCATTCCCCTAGGCATGTTGGGTTTAACAAAGTAGAAAGTGGCCTCTTTGGGAAAAAGGGACAGCACTCCTTTTACATCCTTGTCATTCACAAACCCGAGCACCAAGTGCAGTTTATTGTATTTCTGCCTACTTATTTGCCTAACGACCCACTGAAGTCCTTCTTTATTATGTGCCGTATCACAGACCACCAAGGGCTTTTCCCGTAAAATTTGCCACCTGCCCATAAGCCCGGTGTTCTTGACAATGTTCTTCAACCCCTCAACAATATTTTTCTCGGATACTTCAAAGCCTTTCAAAGATCTAATGGTACCCACCACCCCTCTCATGTTTCGTTTCTGATAATCCCCAAGCAAATCTGTGCCATAATCTGGAATATCCATATCATCCGCAAAAGCGATGCCCGAACCCAATTGATGGGCTATCAAGCTAAATATTGCTTCTGTCTCAGGCTGTTTTTCGCTGATGACCACTGGAACTCCTCTTTTAATGATCCCTGCTTTTTCCAAAGCAATTTTCTCCAAGGTATCCCCCAAAATATGGGTATGGTCCAATCCTATATTGGTGATCAAGGATACTTCCGGAACAATGATGTTGGTTGAATCCAATCGACCACCCAAACCAACCTCAATGATGGCGACATCAACCTTCTCGTTCGCAAAATAGGTAAAGGCCATCCCAACAGTCATTTCAAAAAACGACAGCTCATGTCCTTCCATATAGGCTTTATGATCTCGCACAAAATCCTTGACGAACTTCTTGCTGACCACTTGGCCATTAATTTTTATGCGCTCCCTAAAATCCTTTAAATGAGGGGAAGTATAAAGACCTACCTTATAACCGGCTTCCTGCAATATGGAAGCCAACATATGGCTACTTGAACCTTTTCCATTGGTACCGGCTACGTGGATGCTTTTGAATCTCTTCTCGGGGTTTCCCAAAAAGTCCGAAAAATGGATGATATTGTCCATTTTGGCATTGAGCGCCGCTATCCCTTTCTGCTGGTACATGGGAAGTTGGGAAAACATCCAATCCAGCGTTTCCTTATAGGTCACTATTGTCCCAGTTTAAAGTTGACCACCACAAATCCAATTTGTTGGGATGGGGCATTGGAATCGGTGTTCCATTTATGAAGAAGTGCAGTTCGTCTAGCAGGCTCCAAAAGGCATTGGGCCGTATTCGTGGTTCCTTTTACACCGGGCTCGGCCTTGATTACCTTACCCGTCCTATCTACGGTAATCCGCACCACAACCCTGCCTTCCTCATTACATTCTTGACGTACTTTACCGCTATTGACCAACGCTCTTCCGTTAAGGCCATATCCACCACCGCCGCTTCCGCTTCCAGGAGCTCCGTAATACGATGTGGCATAGGGATCACCATCAGGTTGTCCCTTGTCACCTGCTCTATTGTCATCACCTTCACTTCCGGTGGCAGTACCATCTGATTTACCAATACCGCCTATCAAGGCGTCCAAGCTCTTTTTCTTGGCTTCCTGCTCCTGTCTTTTTTGTTCTTCGGCCTCCCTTTTCTCCCTTTCTATCCGTTCCGCTTCGGCTTGGGCCTTTTTAGCAGCTTCATCCGCTTTTCGCTTGGCTTCTTGCTGCTGTCTTATCCGTATGGTTTCCTCGGTTTCACTGGTCAGGACTTCTTCCACAGGCTCTTCCTGTACTTCCTGTTCTTGGGGCTGTTGTTGCTGTTGCACAGGCTCTGCGGGTGGTCGTTCTACATTTCTGGGTTCAGAACGAACCCTTTCCATAGGCTGCACCTGTCCACTCCCAAAATCCATGGTGCCAAAATTCACGGCAATCCCATTTTCAATGGGTGGATCCATATAGGTAAGACCTATGTAAAAAAGCAATAACAGGAATACGCTCAAAATGAGGGTTGTGAGCGTAAATGATTTTTTCTTGTGTCTCGTATCTAAAAACGGCATTATTTTGGCCGCACCGCCAAGATGACCTTGTAGCTGTTCCTATTGGCAACATCCATAACGTTGACCGCCTCCTTGATGGCAACGCTTTCCTCTGCCCTTAAGATGATTGTCGGCTTTTCTTGACCTTCAAGTGCTTTTTTTAGTTCAATTTCAATGTATTCTTTGTTGATTCTCTCGTTGTTCACAAAATACTCCAGATTCTTGTTGATGGTCACCGAGACATTTTGTGTATTGGTGGATTTCCCCTTTGCCTTTGGCAAAAGCAAATCCAAGGCGTTGGGCGCATTGGACGTTAGCATGAAGAACACCAACAACAGGAACACAATGTCCGTCATGGATGACATGCTAAACTCCGGGCTTATTTTGTTTCTCCCCTTCAGTTTCATATTGAAATCTTAAATGGGTTCGTTCAACAAATCCAAAAACTCAACGGCAGTAGCTTCCATTTGATGGACCACTTTATCCGTCCGGTTCACTAGGTGGTTGTACCCTATATAGGCAATGATACCCACCACCAATCCGGCCACCGTTGTGGTCATGGCTGTGTAGATTCCTGATGCCAACGAGCCCATCTCGGCCTGTCCGCCGCTACTTGCCATTTCATGGAAAGCCAAAATCATACCGATTACGGTTCCCAAAAACCCGATCATGGGCGCAGCACCGGCCACAGTGGCCAAAACGCTCACATTCTTTTCCAACTTGTACACCTCAAGGGTGCCCGCGTTCTCAATGGCCGTATTGATATCGTCCAAAGGCTTACCAATCCTGGAAACCCCTTTTTCCGTTAAACGTGCCACTGGCGAATCTGTCTGGGCGCATAGAATTTTGGCTGCATCCACTTTGCCATTCATGATGTGGTCACGAATCTGGTTCATAAAGTTTTTGTCGATCTTGGACGCCGCCTTTATAGCAAAGATTCGTTCAAAATAAATGTAGAGTGCGGTAAATAGAAGTATAAATAGCACTATGATGATAACAATGCTACCCGTTCCTCCGTTAACAATCAAATCGATGACGGAAAGGGTCTTTTCTTCCGAAATAGAAGCGGTTGCTTCAGCCCCTTCCGCTAAATCTTGAAAAATAATCATATAAAATCCCCAATTTAAGTTGCAATAATAACGGAGATTTTCGAGCTAAAGTATTTTTCTAGAACAAATTTCGCATGAGCATGTAGCATATGGCCCCTCCAATAAATCCAACAAGTGCCAACCACGAAATCTTTTTCAAATACCAAAAGAAGTCTATTTTCTCCATTCCCATGGCCACAACACCGGCCGCAGAACCAATAATGAGCATACTACCGCCTGTTCCTGCAGAGTAGGCAATGAAGTGCCACAACTGATCGTTTGTTGGCTCAGAGAACATCCCCAAACTCGCCGCCACCAAGGGTACGTTGTCTATAACTGCAGAACCGATACCCAACAAAAGTATCACCAAATCGGAAACTTTGGTACCGGCCATTTCAGTACCCATCAAAGGCATTCCCTGTTTCAAACCTTCGGCGAAGTTGAACAACATCCCTAAAGACTCCAATGCCGCAACGGCCATCAAGATCCCCAAGAAAAATAGGATACTGGGCAACTCAATCTTGGTAAGGGCACTATGCACCGGACTATGGTGCGATGCCGCATCGCTTTCCCCATCCACATTGGAAATGGAAAACTTGGAACTACTGTAAATCTCAGCAAACGTGGCCACAATGGCCAAGGACAACATCATCCCCACATAAGGAGGCAAATGGGTTATGGTCTTGAAAATGGGTACAAAAATAATCGCTCCCAATCCCAAATACAGCATAGTGGAACCAAACTTGGACTTGGAAGGTTCCTCATCCTCAACATCAATTTCCCCTTTGAATATCGGAAGGAACGAAGCAATAAATGATGGGATGACCATACACACCAAAGAAGGTAGCAACAAATGTTCTATCAATAGGGCCGTGGTAACCTTATTACCGATCCACAACATGGTAGTGGTAACGTCTCCAATGGGGGACCAGGCACCTCCAGCGTTGGCCGCAATAACAATTAGACCTGCAAACCACAATCTTGTTTCCCTATCCTTGATGATTTTCTGAAGGATGGATATCAATACGATAGTTGCGGTAAGGTTATCAATGATCGCAGAAAGAATAAAGGCCAAGAAAGAAAAAATCCAAAGGATTTTCTTCTTGCTCCTGGTTTTTATAAAGGTTTTGATTGTGGCAAACCCATCAAAATAATCAATGATTTCCACAATGGTCATAGCCCCCAACAGAAAGACCAATATTTCCGAGGTCTTTCCTAAGTGATGGAGCAAGGTTTCTTCCAAAAGGTGCATTTTCTCCTCATGTCCAAAAGCTCCAAAGTTTTCCAACAGGGCATGGTTCCCTGAATCAAACCAGGTGGTAAAGCTGTCCAGACCAAAGGTCATGAGCGCCCACATAATGGCCATCATTGCCAATGCGGGAATAAGTTTATCTATCTTTAAATTATGCTCAAGGGTAATGGCCAAATATCCAACGACAAAAATGACTACTAAAAGGGTCTCCATATAAAGTTTGGTTTAATTAAGGTATTTATTTTTTGAAGTAGTTCTCAACTGCGCTAAAGATATTCAAAATGACTTTTTTGGCATAATCTTCTTCCAATAAATTATTGTGAAATCAGGAAAACCCATTCCCTAAAAAAAGTATAAAACCTTAAGTCTTTCTCATTTTACCACTATTCTTTGTGAAAAATTTCTAGCATAAAGCTATATTTACATACTCTTTTTGACTATTTATCATTTTTATGGACTTTACACTTTCCGAAGAACAATTGATGATTCAACAAGCCGCAAAGGATTTTGCGCAAAACGAACTTTTACCAGGCGTGATCGAACGCGATGAAACCCAAAAATTCCCCTCCGAATTATGTAGAAAAATGGGAGAATTGGGCTTTTTGGGCATGATGGTCAACGAACAATACGGTGGCAGCGGATTGGATACCCTATCCTACGTTCTGGCCATGGAAGAACTATCCAAGGTGGATGCCTCCGCCTCTGTAATGGTTTCGGTCAATAACTCCTTAGTCTGTTGGGGACTGGAAAACTTTGGGACAGAAGCCCAAAAGGAAAAATACCTTACCCGTTTGGCTTCAGGAGAAATCATCGGCGCCTTTTGCCTTTCCGAACCCGAGGCCGGAAGCGACGCCACTTCGCAAAAAACCACGGCCATTGACAAAGGCGACCACTACCTCCTCAACGGCACCAAAAATTGGATCACCAACGGAGGTTCGGCAGAAGTATATCTCGTTATTGCCCAGACCCATGTGGAAAAAGGCCATAAGGGAATCAATGCCCTAATCGTTGAAAAAGACATGGAAGGTTTTGAAATAGGTCCAAAAGAAAACAAACTTGGCATCAGGGGCAGTGACACCCACTCCTTGCTTTTCAACGACGTAAAAATACCCAAGGAAAATCGGATTGGCGAAGATGGCTTTGGGTTCAAATTTGCCATGAAAACCTTGGCAGGCGGTAGAATTGGAATAGCGGCCCAAGCCTTGGGAATTGCTGCCGGCGCTTATGAACTGGCCTTAAAATATTCCAAGGAACGCAAAGCGTTTGGCACGGAAATCGCCAATCATCAAGCCATTGCATTTAAGCTCGCGGACATGCATACCAGAATCCAAGCCGCCCGTAATTTGGTCTATCAGGCTGCATTGGACAAAGATACCGGAAAGGACTACACACTTTCTGGGGCCATGGCTAAACTATACGCCTCCGAAGTGGCCATGGAAACTGCCATTGAGGCCGTCCAAATACATGGTGGAAATGGCTATGTAAAAGAATATCATGTAGAGCGTTTTATGCGTGATGCCAAAATCACCCAGATTTACGAAGGGACCTCAGAAATTCAAAAAATTGTCATTTCCAGGAGCATCCTTAAAGATTAAAGAATGGTTTTCGGAAAACACCCCTAAAAAATTGGGGGGTATCAATCGAAATAGACAATAAAACCACATCTCCCCTCTACTTATTGGTAGATGCATACTCATATTTGCTTAAAAATATGAGTTGACCCTTATTATTTATAGGTATTCCCTTTTCAGAAAATTGATATTGTGATTATCATAATTTAACATTACCTAAATTCCAAAATTGAATATTTTTTAACCTTTGAACCGTAACCTTGGTTTTTTAGCTGACATTGTCCCGAAACCCTATTATTTATTCATCATATTTGATATTTTTGAGGAAATTCCGTAATGATGAAATTGGAGAGACAAGGTTTATATTTACCCGAGTTTGAACATGATAACTGTGGCGCAGGTTTTATCTGCAGCCTTAAAGGAAGAAAATCCAACGATATAATCCATAAAGCCCTTGAGATTCTGGATAAACTGGAGCATAGGGGCGCAGTAAGTGCCGATGGCAAAACTGGGGATGGCGCCGGGATTTTGATAGACATCCCACATGACTTTTTTGTGGAAGTTTGCAAATTCCCCTTGCCGGAAGCAGGAGCCTATGCCGTGGGCAATGTGTTCCTTCCCCAGAAGGAAAACCAAAGGGATTTCTGTATTTCCGTCCTTGAGGAAAATATTGAAAAGCAGGGTCTAAAGTTACTCGGTTGGCGTGATGTTCCCGTGAACCGTTCCGTACCCGGACGTATTGCTTCGGAGACCGAGCCTTTTGTAAAGCAGGTTTTTATTGACAAAGGAGAGGATTTGGATGATTTTCAATTCAATTTGAAACTCTTTATTGCCCGTAAGGTCACGGAGCATGCGGTCATCAAAAGTAAATTGTCACAGAGCCAATTCTTTTACTTACCCAGTCTTTCCACTAAAATCATCATTTTCAAAGGATTGCTGGTCCCAAAGGACATCAGCAGATATTACGAAGACCTATTGGACCCAAGAGTGGTCACCAGACTATCCTTGGTCCACCAACGATTTTCAACCAACACCTTCCCTACTTGGGATTTGGCCCAACCATTCCGATACATGTGCCATAACGGGGAAATAAACACCTTGCGCGGAAACGTTTCCCGTATGCGTTCCCGTGAAGAGTTGATGGAAAGTGATTGGTTCGGCGAGGATATCAAAACAATATTACCCATCGTATTGCCCGGAAAATCAGATTCGGCAAGCATGGACATGGTCGTGGAACTTCTGTTGATGACGGGTCGTTCCCTTCCCGAGGTAATGATGATGCTCGTACCCGAAGCTTGGGAAAAGAACGCGGATATGTCAGAATCCAAAAGGGCATTCTACGAATACAATTCCTGTTTGATGGAACCTTGGGACGGTCCCGCCTCCATTCCTTTTACCGACGGAAACTACATTGGTGCCGTATTGGATAGGAACGGACTTCGCCCATCAAGATATTCCGTGACCAAGCAAGGCTACGTGATCATGTCCTCTGAAACCGGGGTAGTGGGATTGGAACCTGAAGATATTGAATTCCATGGAAGATTGGAACCTGGAAAAATGTTCTTGGTGAACATGGAGGAAGGACGCATCATCAATGATGAGGAAATCAAGGAATCCATCGCCAAAAAACATCCCTACAAAAAATGGTTGGACAATAATTTGGTGCATTTAAAGGACATCCCTTATAATGACTGTCCCGTTTTCTTTGGGGAATTTCCTTTGGAAACCCGAAGAACCGCCTTTGGATATACCTTGGAGGACATCAACACCATTATTATGCCGATGGCACAAAACGGCAAAGAGCCCATCGGTTCCATGGGGTCGGATACACCTATTGCCGTACTGTCCGAACGCCCCCAATTGATCTACAACTATTTTAAACAGTTGTTCGCCCAGGTTACCAACCCACCTTTGGATGGGATTCGCGAAGAACTGATTACCGATATCAGTCTAACACTGGGGAGTGACCAAAATATTTTCAACATCAATGAGCTGCACTGCAGAAAATTGAAGATCCAAAATCCGGTGATTTCCAAAGAGGATTTGGATAAAATCAAAAATTACGATTCCAGCCCCGATTACAAGGTGGTATCCATTTCCGCACTGTACGAAGTGGCCAAAGGCCATAACGGATTGGAGGAAGCACTGGATTCCATCTTACAACAGGCCTTCAACGCCATTGACGAGGGTGCCAACATCATCATCCTTTCCGATAGAATGGTAAGCGCTGAAATGGCCGCCATTCCTGCGCTATTGGCCTGTTCCTATGTAAACAGCGGTCTTCAGAAAATGGGCCGTCGTTCCAAACTGAGCATCATCGTGGAATCTGCAGAACCAAGGGAAGTACACCATTTTGCACTCCTTTTTGGTTTCGGCGCTAGTGCCATCAACCCCTATTTGGTCAACGAGATCATTGGGGAACAGATGAAAGAGAACAACATCACGGAATACACCTTTGATGAAGCCATAAAAAATTACAACAAAGCCATTGGCAAGGGCATCTTGAAGGTGATGAACAAAATTGGGATTTCCACCTTGAACTCGTACAGGGGATCCCAGCTATTCGAATGCATTGGTATCAATACCAAGGTTGTGGACAAATACTTCCCCAATACGCCAACGCGTATTCAGGGAATTGGCTTGTACGAAATAGAGAAGGAAATAGCCAAACGCCACAAAAAGGCATTCAGGACACAGGAATTAGCAGCCAATCTGGATATTGAGATTGGTGGTGAGTACCGCTGGAGAAGAAATGGTGAAAAGCACATGTTCAATCCATTGACGATTGCCAAACTTCAAAAGTCGGTACGCAATAACGAGCCGGAGACTTATAAAGAGTACTCCCAATTGGTCAATGAGCAATCCAAAAACCTAATGACCATCCGTGGACTGTTTGAATTTTCAAACTACGACCCCATTCCAATTGAAGAAGTTGAGCCTTGGACCGAGATCGTAAAGCGGTTCAAGACTGGGGCCATGTCCTACGGAAGTATCAGTAAGGAGGCCCATGAAAATCTTGCGATTGCCATGAACCGTATTGGTGGTAAGAGTAATTCAGGTGAAGGTGGAGAGGATTCGGCTCGTTTTTATAAAAATCAAACCGGGGATTGGAAAAACAGTGCCATCAAGCAGGTAGCTTCGGGTAGGTTTGGGGTTACTTCCAACTACCTGACCAGTGCCCAGGAAATCCAAATTAAAATGGCGCAGGGTGCCAAGCCAGGTGAAGGAGGACAACTTCCCGGTCCAAAGGTGAACCCCGCCATTGCCAAAACAAGAAATTCCACTCCATACGTGGGATTGATTTCACCACCGCCCCACCACGACATTTATTCCATTGAGGATTTGTCCCAATTGATTTACGACCTGAAATCGGCAAACCGAGATGCGAGAGTCAACGTAAAATTGGTTTCGGAAGTAGGTGTGGGTACGGTAGCTGCAGGGGTTTCCAAAGCAAAGGCCGATGTTATCCTTGTTTCAGGTTTTGATGGGGGTACGGGAGCTTCGCCCCTAACCTCTTTGAAGCATGCCGGACTTCCTTGGGAGCTGGGTATTGCCGAAGCGCAACAAACCTTGGTACTCAATGATTTGAGAAACCGGGTTGTTCTGGAGTGCGACGGACAATTGAAAACTGGAAGGGATGTGGCCATAGCTTGTCTTTTGGGAGCAGAGGAATTCGGATTCGCTACGGCACCTTTGGTGGCCTCAGGTTGTATCATGATGCGCGTTTGCCATCTGAACACCTGCCCCGTGGGAATCGCAACCCAAAATCCGGAGCTGCGCAAAAAATTCAAGGGTAAACCAGAGCATGTGGTCAACTACATGTACTTCGTGGCGCAAGAACTTCGCGAAATCATGGCCAAGCTTGGCTTCCGAACCGTTAATGAAATGGTTGGCCAAGTACAAAAACTCGATAGGAACAAGGCCATTGAGCATTACAAGGCAGCTGGAATCGACCTAAGTCCTATCCTGTACCAAATAGATGTACCGGAAGGGACCAAACTATTTAATACCGAAAAACAGCACCACGATATAGACAAGTCCATAGAGTTTGACATCATTGCTCAAGCACACCCTGCATTGTTCAGAAAGGAAAAAACGTCATTGGATTTCCCTATTTACAATACCGATAGGGCCGTGGGCGCCATCATCAGCAACGAAATTTCCAAGATTTATGGTGCAGATGGTCTACCTGACAATACATTGAAACTGAACTTCACCGGTTCTGCCGGACAAAGTTTTGGTGCATTTGCCACCAAAGGATTGACTATGATCGTAAATGGAAACACCAACGACTATTTGGGCAAGGGTCTTTCTGGCGCCAAGCTGATCATTAAAGTGCCATACAAGTCTACCCTAAAACCGGAAGACAACATCATCACCGGAAACGTGACCCTATATGGGGCTACTTCCGGAGAGGCGTATATCAACGGAAAGGCCGGGGAACGTTTCTGTGTTAGAAACTCGGGAGCCAAAGCAGTAGTTGAAGGTATCGGTGACCATGGCTGTGAATACATGACCGGTGGTGTCGCCGTGATCCTAGGGTCTGTAGGTCGAAACTTCGGTGCAGGAATGAGCGGTGGAATCGCCTATGTGTACAATGCAGATGGCGCTTTTGAAAGAAAATGCAACGGTGAGGATCTAAACCTACTTCCCGTGGAAGAGGACAATGACATTAAACAACTTAGGGAGTTGATTGAAAACCACTATAATGCCACCTTGAGCCCATTGGCCCAAAGGATTTTGGAGAAGTGGGAAGAAAACCTTCCCAAGTTTATCAAAGTATTCCCTGAAGAATACAGACAAGCACTCATTCGTTTGGAACAAGAAAAAATGGAAACCTTATAATTTGAGATATGGGAAAGATTACAGGATTTATGGAATTTGACAGAAAGGATGAAGGTTACGCCCCTGTCAAAGAACGCATCAAAAACTATAAGGAATTTACCAACCCGTTAAAAGAAGCTGAACTTAAAAATCAAGGCGCCCGCTGTATGGATTGCGGTATTCCGTTCTGCCATAGTGGATGTCCCCTTGGAAACCTCATTCCCGATTTTAACGATGCCGTATATCAAGGAAAATGGGAGAAAGCGACCAAGATATTGCATTCCACCAATAATTTTCCAGAATTCACAGGCAGATTGTGTCCTGCCCCATGTGAGGAAGCATGCGTATTGGGCATCAACGAAGACCCGGTTTCCATAGAAAATATTGAAAAAAATATTGTGGAGACCGCTTTTAAGAATGGATGGATCACTCCTGAGCCTCCCCTTAAAAGAACTGAAAAAACCGTTGCCGTGATAGGCTCCGGACCAGCAGGACTTGCCGCGGCCCAACAATTGAACCGCGCTGGGCACACCGTGACCGTTTTTGAACGTGATGAGAAAGTTGGAGGACTATTGCGATATGGTATCCCTGATTTTAAAATGGAGAAGAATGTCATTGACAGACGTTTGGAGGTGATGGAGCAAGAAGGCATTCAATTCAAGACCGGCGTACATGTTGGTGTGGATGTTTCTGCGGAAGAGCTTAAAAATGAGTTCGATGCCATTGTACTCTGTGGAGGTGCCACGGTACGAAGAAATCTTCCTATCCCCGGTTCAGATTTGAAAGGGGTGGTACAAGCCATGGATTTTCTTCCCCAGAACAACAGAAAGGTTGACGGCATTCCGTTTAAAGGCGAAGATCTTTCCGCCAAAGGCAAGAAAGTGATTGTAATTGGTGGAGGGGATACCGGTTCGGACTGTATTGGGACTTCCATACGCCATGGGGCTAATTCTGTGGTGAATTTTGAGATTATGCCAAAAGGTACGCCTGACCGTCCAGAGGGACAACCTTGGCCGTTTTGGCCCATGCGTTTGAGAACCAGCACATCGCACAAAGAAGGAGCTGAACGTGTTTTTAGCATTTCAACCAAAAGATTTGTTGGTGACGACAATGGCAATTTAAAAGGATTGGTAACCACTGAAGTGGTGTGGGAAAAAGCACCCGGACAGCGTCCAATTCTGAAAGAAGTAGAGGGTACTGAAAAAGAATGGGAATGTGACTTGGCCCTTTTGGCCCTAGGGTTCACAGGCTCCGAAACTACCATTGCCGATCAATTGGGCCTTGAAATGGACCCACGGACCAATATTAATGCTTCCGCTGTCAATTATAAAACCAATGTCCCTGGCGTATTTGCGGCCGGTGACCAAAGAAGGGGGCAATCCTTGATTGTTTGGGCCATATCTGAAGGTAGACAGGCAGCCCACCACGTAGATACCTATTTAATGGGACAATCAAATCTTCCTTTAAAAGGAGAAGGCGACCTGCCAAGGGTTTGATATAACAAGTAAATACCCAACCAAACCATTTTTATGGAGACTCCCTGAGAAAATTTATTCTCAGGGAGTTTTACTTTTTGGGGTTAGGTTGAATTCCCAAATTTTTCCTTTGCACAGGATATTGCAACATATCGACCATACACATTATCCTCCCAGATATACATTTCAAAAAACAACGGTAAAAAAACATTCATATCTTTAGTACAGTCCCTTCCGACCAAGATTCAACCAATCTCAAGGCATGTTATTGCCGTTTGCCATGGTATTTGTAGAAACCTAAAAATACCTGTCATGAGAATCTCGTTTACATTACTCATTATTTTAATCAGCATCTTAGCTTGTAAAAATCAAAATAAGAAAGAAACCTCCGAACAAGAAAAGATGACCTTAATGGAATCCCCTTTGGAAAAAGGTGAAGTACATGTCCTCACCCAAAGCATGGAATTTATTACCGCAGACACCTTAATGTCTGGCTGGAATACCTTTGTATATGACAACAAGTCTACCGAGGTACACTTTATTTTGCTTGACCGATATCCGGAAGGAAAGGGCATTGCCAATACCAAAGCCGAGGTAATACCCCCTTTTGATGAAGGCATGAAACTTATCATGGAAGGAGATATGGACAATGCTGTAGCAGCTTTCGGCAAACTACCGGAGTGGTTTCATCAGATAAAGTTCTGTGGTGGCACAGGATTTATATCACCCAAGCACATTGCCCGTAGTACTGTATATCTAGAACCCGGTCGTTATGCCATGGAATGTTACGTTAAAATGTTCAATGGGGAATGGCATACTTCCCATGGTATGATAAAGGAGTTCATGGTAACGGACAAAGCCACAACGCTATCACAACCTACTCCCACGGCTACCATTGATATCTCCAGCACCAATGGCATTATCCTTAAAGACAGCCTATCTGCTGGAAAACAGATTATAGAGACCAATTTTCTAGACCAAAAAGCCTATGAACATTTTGTGGGACATGATATAAATTTGGTGAAATATGAAACCAACGCTTCTATGGATTCCTTGCTTTTGTGGATGAATTGGATGAATCCAAGGGGATTACGCTCCCCCTCTCCTGAAGGCTTTACCTTCTTGGGCGGCATGAACAATCTATCTGCAGGGGACAAAGGTTATTTTGAAGTTGATTTAGCGCCCGGTAATTATGTGTTTATATCCGAAGTACCGGAAGCCGATAAGAAAAAGTTGATGCACCCCTTCTCTATCCAATAATATAGAATAAACTTCCAGGAACAAAAAAGCCCTCTACATACGTAAAGGGCTTTGAGGAAGGCGGCGACCTACTCTCCCACCTGGTGTGGCAGTACCATCGGCGCAAACGGGCTTAACTTCCCTGTTCGGAATGGAAAGGGGTGGGCC